>NZ_CP086063.1:0-1200000 GCF_020783315.1 Ferruginibacter lapsinanis
ACCTCTGATAACTTCATTCGCTTTTATTGTTAAAGGAGAGCCTCGTTTAATTGAATTATCAAACTCTTTACCATCTAACAATGTACCTACATAGTGAGCTATTATTGTATCTGGTGCTTTTGGCATCACAGATGTAGAATCTCCCTTTTTCAATATCTCATATTGCAAACCACTTGGCAAAGAGATTACGCCTTCTCTTTTTGCATTAGCTTCAAAGAATGCTGTACCTTTTGCCTTTTCAGCTTTAATTTTCCTGGTTGAATAATCCTGCATTTTTTGCTGGATCACATCATTTGCATCATGTTCAGTTATTGCTGTTGGCTTAGAACCGAAAATATCCATCATCGCTTTTTTAAGCGCATCAAAATCCAGTGTATCTACTCCCTGATCTTTGAGGTTGTTGGCAATATTCATTCCTAATCCATACGCAAATGAATCTACTGCAATTACTTTTGCAGAATCTACTGTTGCTAAAGGTTTCACAGCGGTAACTTTTGACGAAGGTGAGCAACTGGTAATTTCCAATGCGCTCAACACCAAAACACAAAATCCTAAAAAATACTTGTTCATTTTTTTTCTTTTTTTATATAAAATTATTCTTCTCTTATTTCTTTTCCTGTAAGATGAATGAATACATCTTCCAGGTTGGCAGCCTTTACCTGTTTAGGTCTTTCAAATCCTGTAGCCACCAAGTCATCGATCATTTTATCCGGTGAAGCTAATGCAATTATTTTGCCTTCGTCTAAAATAGCGATCCTATCACAAAGTTGTTCTGCCTCATCCATATAATGAGTAGTGATGATCACTGTTGTACCCTTTGCCCTGATATCTTTTATCAGATCCCATAAGTTCCTTCTCGCCTGGGGATCAAGTCCGGTTGTAGGCTCATCCAAAAAAACAATTTTGGGTTTATTGATCAGCGTGGTAGCGATAGAAAAGCGTTGCTTTTGGCCGCCGCTTAACTCTTTGTATTTACTCTTTGCTTTGTCTTCCAAACTAACTAACCTAAGCAACTCCATTGGCGCTGTCTGCTGATTATACAATCCTGAAAAGAGATCTATCAGTTCAAGCAAATTAAGTCCGGGATAAAAACCCGACGACTGCAATTGAACACCGATTATTTTTTTAATATTATCAGGCTCTTTATCAAGATTCATCCCATAAACAATCACCTCTCCCCCTGTCTTCTGTCTCAACGTTTCGATGATTTCAAGTGTGGTGGATTTACCGGCTCCATTAGGACCTAACAATCCAAATATCTCTCCTTCATATACATCAAAAGATATCCCCTTTACCGCTTCAAAAGAACCGTAATCTTTTTTTAGATCTTTTACAGAGATGATGTTGTTTTGCATATTATTTTTCCAGGTGAGTATTCAATTCTTCCATCATTAACTTACTGCCCACAAAGAATGGTGTTCGCTGATGAAGGCCCGTTGGTTGTATATCCAATATACGTTGCTTACCATCTGTAGCAATACCACCAGCAGTTTCAACAATAAAAGCAAAGGGATTACACTCGTACATCAATCTTAATTTACCTCCTGGTTTATCTTTAATGGCAGGATACATAAATATGCCGCCTTTAATTAAATTTCTATGTACATCACTCACCATGCTTCCTATATAACGTTGCGTATATGGTCCTCCGTTAGTACTATTTTTATCCTGGCAGGCATGTATATAATCCTGTACTCCCTGAGTATACTGATGGAAATTTCCGTGATTTACAGAATATATCCTGCCCGTTTCAGGGCATTTAATATCAGGATGACTCAATGAAAACTCTCCGATCGACTGATCTAAGGTAAATCCATTTACACCACGTTTAGTAGCATACACCAAAATAGTAGATGACCCATAGATAACGTATCCTGCAGCTACCTGGTTCTCTCCTTTTTGTAAAAAATCTGCCGCTGTAACCGGTGTTCCTCTTTCTGTTACTCTTTTAAATACGCTAAAAATGGTACCAATAGAAACATTCACATCTATATTGGCACTACCATCTAATGGATCGAACATGCATACATATTTACTGTTCATGCTGATCTCATCGTCAAAGATCACAAAATCATCCATTTCCTCACTACCAATTCCGGCACAATTAATCCCATGACGCAATACACCCATAAACTGATTATTGGCAAAAATGTCGAGTTTTTTAACCTCTTCCCCCTGCACATTAGTTGTTCCAGCATCACCAAGAATATCTACCAATCCGGCCTTATTTACCTCCACATTCACTCTTTTTGCGGCCAAACCGATATCTCTTAAAAGTCCTGATAACTCTCCGGTAGCGCCGGGAATTGCCCTCATTTGTTGAATAGTAAATTCGTCGAGGGTTAAAATTCTTCTGTTAATTGCCATAGGTTAAAATGGTTGTATTTTTTTCAAGTAGATTATTAAGCAATATTTTACGACTTTTGCACCGCAAATTATAGGTAGCGAAATTAAATCAATTAACTCAATCAATCGCAATATTTACAATGAAGGTTTTTAAATTTGGCGGCGCCAGCATAAATAGTACAGAAAGAATTGAAAATGTTGCAAAAATCATCCGTTCATATAGCGATGAAAAGTTATTTATCATTATCTCGGCAATGGGTAAAACCACTAATGCGCTGGAAAAGGTAGCAGAAAGCTTTTTTGCAGGCAATAAAGATGAAGCGCTGACTTTGTTTACCCAACTAAAAGAGGAACATCTAAAAGTTGCTGGCAACCTCAAACTTCCTACCGCCAACCTCCAATTAAATGACCTGTTCACAGAGGTAGAATGGTTATTACATGATAAACCTGTAAGAGAGTATGACTACTACTACGACCAGATCGTTTGTTTGGGAGAGTTATTAAGTACGGCCATCATAAGCAGCTATCTTAATTCAATTGATATAAAAAATTCCTGGATAGATGTACGGGATATTGTAAGAACAGATGATAACTTCAGAGATGCCGGTATTGATTGGGAGTTTACCAACGATAAAGTGGCTGCCGAAATTTTACCACTGCTTATTAAAAACAATATCGTCATCGCACAAGGCTTTATCGGTGCCACCGACGAAAACGAAAGTACAACATTGGGCAGAGAAGGCAGTGACTACAGTGCCGCCATATTTGCCAATATGCTGAATGCAGAAAGTCAGACAATATGGAAAGATGTAGAAGGTGTGATGAATGCCGATCCTAAAAAATTTCCGCAAGCAACATTCATAGATAACCTTAGTTACAATGAAGTGATTGAGATGGCTTATTATGGCGCTCAGGTGATTCATCCAAAAACAATTAAACCATTACAGAATAAAGGCATCCCCCTACATGTAAGGTGTTTTTTACATCCCGAATTAAAAGGCACGATCATCAGTAATAACCCTGTTCATCAATTACCTCCAATCATTGTGGTAAAAGAAAATCAGGTATTGATGCAATTGAATTCTAAAGATTTTTCTTTTGTAGAAGATAAATTGGTGAGCAGTTTACACCACCTGTTCAATGAGGTAAAAATTCGTCCGAATATATCACAAAACGGCGCTATCAGTTTACTTTGTTGTTTAGATGACAAACCTGAAAAAATTGAAAAACTGGCATTACTTGCAAGTGAACTGTTTGACGTACAGGTAGAAAAAGGACTTACACTATTGACCATTCGTCATTATGACACCGATACGATCAATAAATTAACTTCTGGTAAAAAGATTGTGCTGGAACAAAAAACCACCGAAACAATTCAGGTGGTGATGAAATAGAATTAATCCACGATATACTTACCCTGTTTATTAATCATTACAACAGGCAATTCTTTTTTCGCTTCAAAATAGTCGAACGCATTTTTTAAACTTACCGCAAACTCATTCAACGCCGGATTGGCTTTTGTAAATTGAGTAAGGTATTCTAAAGATTTGGGGCTATTATATTTTACAGGAAAAACATGTACAGGAATAAAATCCTGCCCGGCTTCCTTAGCATGACTTGCAAGAGTGTACAACTCTTCTATTGGTTCATCGCTGATTGCAATACATCCAACCGAAACGCAATTCCCATGAATATAAATGGCTTTTCCGGGACGGGCTTCATCTGCCAGAATTTTATCAGATGCATTCGGATAATTCAATCCCAATGATAAATGATAATTACTATTAGGATTAAACTCATTGATATAATAGAAACCTTCTGGGATCTGGTAATCTCCTTCCATTCTTTTTGGCCCCATAGTACCGCTTTGCATACAAACACGGTAAGTTTTAAACAATTTAAACGATTCGTCATTCTCCCCTTTTACCCATACTTCCAGTTGTCTATCATATTTGAATGAACGAATGAATATTTCTTTTGCAGGCCAAGTCAATTTTTTGGCTTCGAATTGTTTTTTTAAAGAATCATCATTACGGGTAACAATATCTGATATTTTTACTGAAGATGATCTGATATCATTGAAGGCCATTTGAGAAAACGCAGAAAGGTTCGCATATAGTGCAAACCATGCCAGTAATAAAGCGCTGATAAGGAGGTTCTTCATTGATATTTAATGCCTTAGTATAATACTAAACGTAAAAATACAGTTTTTATGAAATTTAATTTGTTAAAAAAAAGGGATTTTTACTAAAAAAAATACGCTATCCCCTTATTTGTATTGGTTATCAACAGATAATATCAATATGACTGAAAGCTCAGGAAGACAATTTATATTTGCGCCATGAAAAAAGCAGGCATCTTAGGAGGAGGTCAATTAGGGAGGATGTTATTACAAGCTGCGGCAAATTACCCCGTTGAAACATTTGTAATGGAGAATGATACGGAATGCCCTTCTGCCCATTTATGCAATCATTTTATAAAAGGGGATATCCGGAATTTTGATGATGTATACAACTTCGGTAAAGGCCTGGATGCTATTACCATTGAAATTGAGAGCGTAAATGAAGAGGCCCTAGAAAAATTAGAAAGTGAGGGAGTAAAGGTTTATCCCAAACCTTCGGCCTTAAAGATCATCAAAAACAAAATTTTACAAAAGCAATTTTACAAAGCGAACGAGATACCTACTGCCGATTTCATCATTACTGAAGATCTTGCAGCATTGAAAAAAAATACCGGTTTTTTACCTGCGGTACATAAAGTGGGCATGGGTGGCTATGATGGCAAAGGAGTACAAATATTAAGAGAAGCTAAAGATATTGATAAAGGTTTTGATGCCCCTAGTGTATTGGAAAAAATGATGCCAATCGATAAAGAAATTGCAGTGATAGTAGCAGTGAACGACAAGGGCGAAAATGCGATCTATCCTCCGGTAGATATGGTCTTTGATCCGATGTTGAATTTATTGGATTACCAGATAAGTCCTGCTGAGCTACCTGAAAAAACTTTATGGAAGGTAGAAGCTATTGCATTGAAGGTGGTAAAGGGACTAAACAGTCCTGGTATTTTTGCAGTAGAATTATTTGTAGATAAAAACGGAGACGTAATTGTAAATGAAACAGCTCCGAGGGTGCATAATAGCGGGCATCATACCATTGAAGCTAATTACTCTTCTCAATTTGATATGCTCTGGAGAATTTTATTGCAGTATCCTTTAGGAAATACAGACCATATCATCCCTGCAGCCATTGTAAATATCATTGGTGAAGAGGGATATAGTGGTGCAGCCCATTACCAGGGTATAGAAGAAGTATTACAAATAGATAATGCATTTGTCCATCTCTACGGAAAAAAAGAAACAAAGCCCGGAAGAAAAATGGGACATGTAACAATACTGAGCAAAGAAAAACAAGAATTAATCCATCAGGCTAATAGAATAAAGAGTACATTAAAAGTAATTAGTAAATAAATATTTTATCTTCGTAAAAACACAAACCAATGGCAGCAGTTTTAGTAGGTATTATCATGGGTAGCGAAAGCGATTTAGAAATAATGAAGGGTGCAGCAGAAATGTTGCGACAATTTGAAGTTGAACCTGAATTAACGATCGTATCAGCACATCGTACCCCTGAACGGCTGAGAGAATATGCTTCCAAAGCCAAAGAACGTGGATTAAAAGTGATCATTGCCGGTGCCGGTGGTGCCGCACATTTGCCTGGCATGGTAGCTGCACAAACTATTTTGCCTGTTATTGGCGTTCCAGTAAAATCTTCTAATTCGGTTGATGGATGGGACTCGATCTTATCAATATTGCAAATGCCTTATGGTGTACCTGTTGCCACCGTTGCATTGAACGGCGCTAAAAATGCAGGCATATTAGCTGCTCAAATTCTTGCGCTACACGATCCTTCCATTGCCGGAAAATTAGAGGCTTACAAAGAGTACCAGGACGATATTGTAATGGAAAGTGTAAAGAATGTAAGGAATATCGGATTTACGAATGAGTTTGATGTGTAAGCATTCCCTAAAATGAACAAAAGAGAAAAAGGGGGAGTCATTATTTTTTGTGCATTTACCTTAATTATAATTCTCTTAGGTGTTATTGCCAATATTATTGATCAACCTATTATAATGAATGGCCGATACGGTATTCGTTACTATAGTGGCACTCAAATCATTCTTTTGGGGATTTTTCTACTGCTACTTCCTATATTTTACTTTTCATTAAAAAATAACAAAAAGAATTAATCTTCTTTTATCACACAAAATTCCTGCTCCAACCCTTTTGAATTTTCTTCAATCATTTTAATGAAATCTTTGCCATATTTGGCATAGAAAAGTGTAATACTTTCCACCCTCTCTTGTAAACTGTTATTAGGGAATAAGTAAGATTTAATTTTATGCAGTTGCCTTTGTTGAGCATCAAATTTTTTCTTTTCTGCCCTGAGCATTTTTTTCTCTAATGCATCAATGCGTTTTACTGCAGCAATTTTCAACGCTTCCGTATGTTCTGCTAAAGTACCGTCTATTATTCCTGCAGCAGATTTCATTGCAGCATATAGATCATTCAATGCTATCTTTTCTTTTGCCAGGCTCAATTGAACAGATGAATCTCTTTTCACTAATTCGTTAAATAGGTCTATTTCAGCCCTAAACAGATCAATCGTATCGAATTGTAATTTCTCTTTTAGTGCATTTAATTCCTTCGGAATGAACAGAAAAGAATTTCGAACGATCAAAAGCGGATAAGGAACACCTACAGCATCAAATACTTTTTTCAATTCTAACCAATAGGCAATCTCTCCACCGCCTCCTATAAACGCAATATTGGGTAAGATCAATTCCTGAAAAACAGGACGAAGAATTACGTTCGGACTAAACCTTTCAGGAAACTGATTCAACTCATTAAATATCTCTTCTTGAGTAAACGCTAATTTTAAATTTTCAATATTGAATGTTGAATTTTCAAATTCGATCCTCTCTCTTTTATTATCCAGTAAATAAAATAAATTAATATCTCTCCCACTTGCCTGTACTTTATATTCTCCAGGAAATGCAGCTACAGTTTCTGCTACTGCTTTTGCAGAAAATTGTTCACTCAGTTCTTTTTTAATAATAGGAGCAAATGCATTTTTTAGTTTCCTGTTATCAGGCAACAATATCAATAGTCCGTATTCTGCAAATAATTTATTAACGAAACCAAATGTTGCCTGCTCAATAGTTATTCCTTCCGGATAACCATCTTTCAGCATAGCAACGATCTCATTTCCGAAAGGATATACAGATAACTCTCCGGAGATCTCATCAATCATTTTACTCAAAGCCTTGTCCACCTTCATTCTCCCAACTGCTCCTGTCTGGTCAGTTTTCCATTCATGCTTTTCACCATTGATATAAATATGATTCAGTTCCGCCAGGTCTGCATCTTCGCTCCCCATATAATACACGGGAACAAAATTATATTCAGGCAATTCATTTTTTAATTGCTCAGCTAATTTTATTGCATGCAGTATCTTATAAATAAAATATAAAGGACCAGTAAAAATATTGGGTTGATGTGCAGTCGTAATTGTAAAAGTGCCTGCACTATTTAATTGAGTAAGATTGAATTGTTGTTTATCAGTAAGTGTAATGCTTTTGTATTGCTCTGACAACACATCAGCTAGCAGATTTCTATCCGTAGGATATTTTTTTCGTTCCGCTATTGCAGCTTTAACACCTTCGATAGATACCGGATGATGATAAAACGGTTGTAATTTTTTATCAGCTGCAATATAATCAGCTACCATCCTGGAAAAATAACCTGTGTTGGCGTAAGAAATATGTGAAGCAGTTATGTTCATTTAATGAGCTAATATTAAATTTACGAATTACGAATATAGATTTACGAATACCTTCAGGTTGTTTGAGTATACATTTAAAAAATGGATATCCTAATTTAAAGAAAATCGTACATCCAAAATCTAAAATCGTAAATTATACTACTTCTCCTTCCAAATCATAATCGTAGGCTTTTGTAATTTTCACATTTACAAAATCACCTATCGTTAATTTCTTTTTACTTTGAATGATCACTTCATTATCCACTTCCACACTATCAAACTCTGTACGTCCCAAATAGCGGCCAGCTTCTTTTTTATCAACTATGACTTTGAAAGTCTTACCTACTTTTTCCTGATTTTTTTCTAAAGAAATTTCCTGTTGTACTTCCATGATCTCCTGTGCCCTTTCTTCTTTTTCTTCATCAGGCACATCATCTACCAGCTCATGAGCACTGGTACCTTCTTCATGACTGTAGGTAAATATTCCTACTCTGTCAAAACGCATTTTTTGCAAAAAGGTTTTCAATTCCTCCACATCATCTCTCGTTTCTCCCGGAAAACCTGCAATCAGAGTTGTACGCAAACAAATATTCGGGATCTTATGTCTTATCTCTCCTACCAGATCTTCCATCTCTTCCCTGGTGATCTGCCGCTTCATGGCTTTCAACATGTTGTTGGATGCATGTTGTAAAGGCATATCTATATAATTACAGATATTTGGTCTTTCATTGATTGCATCAATAATATCCAATGGAAATTTTGACGGATAAGCATAATGTAAACGGATCCATTCCAATCCCTGCACATCTGCCAATGCATGCAATAATTTTGGCAATTCCCTTTTCTTGTAAATATCTAATCCGTAATATGTCAACTCCTGAGCAATCAACATCACTTCTTTCACACCTCTTTGTACCAGGCGTTTTGCTTCATCCACCAAAGATTCTATGGGACGGCTTACATGCTGTCCTCTCATTAAAGGAATAGCACAGAAAGAGCAGGTACGATTACAACCTTCACTGATCTTCATATAAGCATAATGCTGGGGTGTATATAACAAACGCTCCCCTATCAAATCAGCTTTATAATCTGCATTGAATTGCTTTAACATTCCCTGCAATTCCATCGTACCGAAAAAAGCATCTACTTCCGGTATCTCCGCCTCTAAATTATTTTTATAGCGTTCGCTTAAACAACCGGTAACATATACTTTATCCAGCTTCCCTTTTTTCTTTAATTCAACCTGATCTAAAATTGTATTGATACTTTCTTCTTTTGCCTTTTCAATAAAGCCGCAGGTATTTACAATAACAATATTGTGATCTTTCTTACCACTCTCATGTACAACATCTATTTCATTAGCAATCAACTGACCGCTGAGCACTTCACTATCCACCATGTTCTTACTGCAACCGAGTGTAATGATGTTTACTTTATCCTTATGTAATGATTTTGTACGCATATTTATGTAGTGACAAAGGTAGTTAAATCTATGGTTTAGGAATTTACGATTTTGTTCAAATTTTTAAAGTGATCCTGCCTGTAGCATTTCAAAAGAAATCATATATCGTACATCTTAAATCGTAAATAATTATTTATACTTAAAATAAACAAACAGTCTTCCAAAGTTTTTACTGTCGTTTTCGATTCTATGATACAATGGTTTGATATGTGGCATTTGTAAAAAACGTTGTACTTTCTTTTTCAATTGCCCGCTACCTTTACCCGGGATTATTTCTACTTCAGTGATACGTTTTTCAATTGCATCTTCAAATGCTTGTAGCAATGCATTATCTATTGCTTTGCTATTATTGTAAATCGGATGCAGATCGACTTTTATTTTAGCCATAAAAACGTGTAAAGGTTTAAGTCGTAAAAGATTAACAGGTGATCAATTAAGCAACATACTGTTGGTCTAGTTAAACCTTAAACGATTTTAACCAACCAGTTTAATTCCATTATTCTCAAAAACAATTTTACGTTGCTTATATAAATTCCCTGTTGTCATTTTAAAAGTTTTTTTGCTCATTGCAAAAAAATCGTAAATATCATCAGGGTTACTCTTATCATTGTACGGAAGGAAGCCTTCGTTCTCTTTTAAAAGTCTAATAACTTTTTCTGTTTCGTCTTCTACTCGTTGATATCCTGGTTTACCTGCAGCCACATCAATTTTATTTTCTGTGGGATATATTTTTTTAATAAACCCCTGAAACTTATCCCCTACCTGGATATTTCTGTATATCTCATTGAAATGTAAAACACCTGTATACTGATTATTAATGATGCACACATAACCAATATCTGAACGGCGTTGAACGATCAGATCAACCACATCCAATTCTTTCAATTGCACAACATCATTGTTTAAAGCATCTGCAAGCCTTTCTGTTGCGGCAATACGCCCCGTTTGTTCATCAATATATATCTTAACCAGATAATCTCCGTTAACCCTCATGCCTGATATTTGCTTTGCAGCAGGAACAAAAATATCTTTCATCAAACCAAGATCTAGAAATGCACCTTGTGGAGTTGCATTCACACATCTTAATTTTACAATATCTCCTACTACACCTTTTGGCCGTTGTGTAGTGGCTATTAATCTTTCATCGCCATCATGATATACAAACACTTTTATTTCATCATCCACTTTTGTTCCTTCAGGAACAAAACGTTTGGGCAACAAAATGCCTGCATCACCATCATCAAGATATACGCCGAAATCTACTTCACGTAAAACCTTTAGTGTATTATATTCTCCGACTTTTATCATAAAATCCATTTGATCGTTTAATGGTTTACGTTGTTCAACCTTAAATGACGTAAACCATTAAACGACTTATTATGTTTGTAAATTAAATAATCCTTCAACAAACAGATGCTTGTCAAATACAAGCAGGTCCTCTGCTTTTTCCCCTACCCCTATAAATTTTACAGGGATTTTAAATTGACTGGCAATAGCCAATACCACACCACCTTTTGCAGTACCATCTAGTTTGGTTATGGTTAATGCAGTAACATCAGTAGTTGCTGTAAAATGCTTTGCCTGTTCCAATGCATTTTGTCCGGTACTGCCATCCAACACTAACATCACTTCATGTGGCGCTTCGGGAATTACTTTTTGTATAACTCTTTTTATTTTACTCAGCTCTTCCATCAGATGCGCTTTGTTGTGTAATCTTCCCGCAGTATCAATAATGATGACGTCCACATTTTTTGCTACACCACTAATCACTGTATCATACGCTACGGAAGCCGGATCGCTGCCCATCTCTTTTTTTACTATCGGCACATTGGTTCGTTCACTCCATATCGTTAGTTGATCTACAGCCGCTGCCCTGAAGGTATCTGCTGCTCCTAATAAAACACTTTTTCCGGCTTTAGAAAAGTTATGTGCCAATTTGCCGATGGTTGTTGTTTTACCAACACCATTCACTCCTACTACTAAAATGATATGCGGTTTATTTCCTGCCGGCAATTCATAATTTTCATATGCGGTATCCTGCGGAGCAGTTACCAATATATTCCCAATTTCTTCTTTTAAAATACCATTTAGCTCTGACGTGTTTATGTACTTATCTTTTGCTACTCTTTTTTCAATGTTCTCGATGATCTTAACCGTCGTCTCAATACCTACATCTGCGCTAACCAATGCATCTTCCAGGTTATCTAACACTTCTTCATCCACTGTACTCTTCCCGGCAATAGCTTTTGTTATCTTGCTAAAAAACCCTTCCCTGGTTTTTTGCAACCCTTGCTCAAGACTTTCTTGTTGTTGTTTTTTCCCGAAAAGTTTGTCAAAAAGTCCCATATTTAGTTCTTAATTTATAGTTCTTAGTTGGTAGTTCGAAGTATTGACAAAATAAAGAAAGCTGTTCCGATGAATCAGAACAGCTTTGATATAATAATGTACACCGCAATATTAACCTGCTAAGTGTTCTTTAACTTTGTCTTTGTGTACGATAGACTCTTTAAAAGTATAAGCACCAGTTTTTGGACTACGGAATGCACGTATCACTTTTGTCCAGTTCTTTGCGTCCGCTGCCGCCTTGGTATCTTTAATTTTCGAGTTCTTTGATGCTGCTTTTGCCATGACTTTTTAATTTGGAGATTTGGTAATTTGGTGATTTGGCGATACTTATCAGCTCATTTCCAAATCAACACATTTTCAAATCGTTAATTATTTAATTTCTTTGTGTACTGTTACTTTCTTCAAAATTGGGTTAAATTTCTTTAACTCTAATCTTTCAGGAGTGTTCTTTTTGTTCTTTTTTGTAATGTAACGGCTTGTGCCTGGTTTGCCGCTAGCTTTATGCTCTGTGCATTCCAAAATTACCTGAACTCTGTTACCTTTCTTTGCCATTTTATCTTAATTGTAAGATTATTAAATTTTTTCGCCGGCAGCTCTCAATCCTTTAACAACTGAAAACAACCCGTTTTTATTGATTGTGCGTATAGCTTCAGAAGAAACCTTAAGTGTTACCCACTTGTCTTCCTCAGCTAAGAAATAACGCTTGGTTTGCAAATTCGGCAAAAACCTACGTTTTGTCTTAATATTTGAATGCGATACTTTGTTACCTGTAATAGGCTTCTTACCTGTAACCTGACATACTCTAGCCATTGTACTCTTTTTTTTGGACGGCAAAGGTAGGGAAAAGAATTAAGAATTATGCATTAAAAATTAAGATTTTTTACGTTTGTGCAAAAAAATCTGATATTTAATCAATATGTAGTACAGGCAAGGGTTTTAGCCTGGTGATCCTGAAGGTTTGCAAGGCTACGGCCAGAATTATTAATACCAATCCTCCATAAAATTGCGGATTAAGACTCTTATTTTCCTGAAAAATAGCAAACGCAAAGATAATACCATAGACCGGCTCTAAATTATACGCCAGATTTGAGGTAAACGGAGATATCTTTTTTAAAGCATTCAATTGAAGGTCAAAACAGACTACCGTACAAAGCAAAGCTAAAACCAACAGCCACCAACCATCCAATATTGTTGGCAGATAATAGGTAGCCGGAAAATAATAGAGATATAAAGGAACTACCAGAGTGAGTACCAATATCCCGCCGCTCAATTCATAAAAAGTTAATACCAAGGGAGAATACCTGACAATCAACCGCTTGTTGAAAATAGGGAACAAAGAACTTCCCAATGCTGCCAAAATACCAAACACAATACCCACTTTATATTGCGGATGAAAATCAAATATTATATATATGCCCGCTATTGCCAGTATCCCCAACAATACTTCTACCAATTTTATTTTTTTATTAAAAATCAGCGGTTCTAAAAAGGCTGTAAAAAAACCTGAACCGGCCAAACAAACAACTGCCACAGATACGTTGGCATATTTTACACTTCCGTAAAAAGTCAGCCAGTGAAATGCTACAATCCCTCCAACTCCAAAGATCTGTAACATTTCCTTTCGGGGAATCTTCTTTAGCTGTCCCTTATAATACAATATGATCGCCAAAGCAATCACTGTAAGCAATAACCTATACCATACCAACAGGCTCTCATTCAAGCCGATCAGCTTTCCAAGTATGGCCGTAAATCCCGCCAGAAAGACAGCGATATGTAATTGTATGAGGGCTTTTTTCATTGGGACAAAGATAGGAATGTGTTGGAAGTTGAAGGTTGAAGGTTGGAAGTTGGAGGTTGAAAATTAGACATCTGCCGAACACATATCAATATCTATTCAAATCGGAAACAACCTCCAACTCCTAACTAATTCCAACCAGCTCTTTCCAAAAAAAATCATAAATAACCATAAACTATAAAGCGCAAACTATAATCTAATTATATTTGCCCCCTCATAACCAACTACTATATGAATTATAAACGTATCAACAACATTACCGGATGGATCGTGTGTATCATTGCTTGTACAGTGTACATTATGACGATGGAAGCTACCGGTAGTTTTTGGGATTGTGGTGAATTTGCCAGCAGTGCCTACAAATTACAGGTTCCGCATCCGCCAGGCGCTCCTCTTTTTGTGATCATTGCCCGATTGTTCATGGTGCCTTTTGACCCTAAACATGCTGCCACCGGTGTAAACCTGATGAGTGCATTATCCAGTGGCTTTACTATATTATTTTTATTCTGGAGCATTACCCATTTTGCCAAAAAAATTGCATTGAAAGGTGGGGCAGAATTAACCGGAGAAAAAATATTCGGCATCATGGCCGCAGGTACTGTAGGTGCCTTAGCATATACATTCAGTGATTCATTTTGGTATAGTGCTGTTGAGAGTGAAGTATACGCTATGTCTTCTTTCTTTACTGCAATAGTTTTCTGGGCTATTCTTAAATGGGAAAATGCTGTTACAGAAGAACAGGCAGCAGGTATACATGGAAATTTCACCAGTGCAGACAGATGGCTTATCCTTATCTTCTATTTGATGGGATTATCTATAGGTGTCCATTTGTTGAACCTATTGACCATTCCAGCGATTGTAATGATCTATTACTTTAAACGTTACAAAGTAACTACCTGGGGTACCATTTGGGCATTTGTTATTGGCTGTGCCATTACTGGTATTGTGCAAAAAGCTGTTATTCAATGGACGATCAAAGGTGCAGGTAATTTCGACGTATTATTTGTAAACGATTTTGGTATGCCATTTTTTAGTGGCTTCGCTTTCTTCTTTATCCTTTTAGGTGTATTGATATTTTTTGGATTACGCATCGCTAAAAAGAATAACTGGAATTTCTTAAGACTAGGGCTATGGACCTTCACCTTTATGTTGCTTGGATATTCCACCTACTTCACTACATTGATCCGCAGTAATGCAGATACAGCAGTAGATATGTACAATGTTGATAACCCGGTGAGTTTGGTTGGCTATCTTGCCCGTGAACAATATGGAGAGTCCCCTATCTTGTTTGGTCAGGATTTTACCGCAGACGTACAAGACTCTGAAGTTGAAGAAACATATATTAAAGGAAAAGACAAATACGAAAAGAACGGAAGAAAAGTTAAGTATATATATGCAGATGAGGATCAGCATTTCTTCCCTCGTATGTGGGATCAAAGTAATGACCAGGGACATGCTGATTACTATGCAAGTTTTGCAGGTATCGGTAAAGATCAAAAAACAGGTGCCTGGGACAGAAAACCTACCATGGGAGAAAATATCAGTTTCTTTATGCAGTACCAGGTAGGCTGGATGTACATGCGTTATTTCATGTGGAATTTTGCAGGAAAGCAAGATGATGTGCAAGGTGTGAACATGACCAATGTTCGTGATGGCAACTGGAAAAGTGGTATCTCTTTTTGGGATAATGCAAGATTGGGTAATCAAACCTATTTACCCGATAGTTTAAAAAAGAATAAAGCAAACAATAAATTATTTGCATTGCCTTTAATATTAGGGCTACTTGGTGCAGCATTTCAATATCAAAAAGACAATAGAGATTTTTTAGTAACCGGCCTGTTATTTTTCTTCACAGGATTTGCCATTGTATTTTATCTGAACATGCCGGGCAATCAACCACGTGAAAGAGATTATGCATTTGTAGGTTCTTTCTACGCATTTGCCATTTGGATCGGATTAGGTGTTTTGTATGTAAAAGATCTGCTGGCAAAATTCATGGCATCAAAAATTACCAACTATGCAGCAGCGCTTGTTTGTCTGTTAGCTGTGCCTGTGTTAATGGCTAACCAGGAATGGGATGACCATGACCGTAGCAATAAAACATTAGCAAGAGATCTTGCAATTAATTACCTGGAAAGTTGTGATAAAAATGCCATAGTAATTTCTTATGGCGATAATGATACCTACCCTCTTTGGTATGCTCAGGAAGTAGAAGGGATCAGAAGAGATGTTAGAGTGATCAACTCCAGCTTATTGGGTACCGACTGGTACATCAATCAATTGAGATATAAGGTCAATGAAAGTGACCCTATCGATGCTATCTGGACAGCAGATCAAATTGAAGGGCCTAAAAGAGATGTGATCGTTAATTATCCGATCCCGGGTGTAGATCCAAATCAGCCAATGGATCTTTACACATTGATGAAAGATTATGCAGGTAGTGAAGATCAAACCAAAATGGTACAAAACAGAGATGGAAGTTACTTAAGTGTTTATCCAACCAAGAAAGTATTTGTACCGGTAGACATTGATCTGGTAAGAAAAAATGGTACTGTGAACAGCAGCGATAGTGTTGTACCTGCATTGCAATTTGATCTGACCAAAACTCAGATATACAAAAATGATGCGGCTGTACTAAACATCATTGCAGCCAACAAATGGAAACGCCCTATTTACTTTACTAATGATCGTGTGGGACTTGGCTTTGATAATTATTTACGTCGTGATGGATTAACTTATCGCCTTGTACCTGTAGCTAATGGTGTAGTGAACAAAGATTGGGCAACAGATAAAATGATGAATAAGTTTGTGTTTGGAAATTGCAATAAACCCGGAGTTTATTATGATGAAGAAAACCGTCGTCATTTGAACACTATTAGATTGGCATTTGCTGAAGTAGCAAGCAATTTAGCTGATGCAGGCAGAAAAGAAGATGCCAAAAAATTATTGGAAAGATGCGATAAAAATTTACTGGAAGTAAACTTTCCATATGGAATGGCTTCCCGTTATCAACAACACAATTATATCGCATTACAATTTTTAGAAGCAGCCTATAAAGCAGGTGATTTTGCACTGGCCGATAAAGTAAGCAAAAGTGTCAAAAAAGACCTGGAACAACAGGTTAACTTTTTTACTAATCTGAGCGATGACAAACAAGATGCAATTAGAAGTGATAGTGATCAGGCTGCCAGTTTCTTAAGGGCCATGCAGCAGATAGAAATGCAATACAAAACTCCTCCCCCGGCACAGGCCGCTGATAGTGGAAAAATAAAAAAATAACCATATATATGATTACAAAAAATCCTCTCCGTAAAAAAGAGAGGATTTTTTATTTAACAAATGAACCAATCGATAAGATTAAATGTTTCGTAAATTGTGGAAGGGCAATGAGCAATGAGCAACAAACGACGGATTTAGAATAGTAAAGTGGTCAGTCGTATACCGTCAGCTATCAAGCAAAACTTATGAAAGGATATAATTTCTCCAGATTTGATCCCAATCAAAACGGCAAAACACGTTTTGAGCAGCTGCTGGATATCTTCATGCAATTACTTACCTATACCAACGGTGATGTCGGCGAAGCCATGCAATGGATGAATGAACTGGATAAAGAATATAATCTTACCAATGATGATTATGGTATGGGTGATTTTTTTGAGGACTTGAAAGAGAAAGGATATATCGATGAGAATAAACAAAACGGTGAAATAAAAATTACTCCGAAAACAGAACAGGGTATTCGTAAAAAAAGCCTGGAAGAGATCTTCGGTAAACTAAAAAAAACAAAACAAGGCAACCACAATACTTTTAAACCGGGTGGTGGTGATGAGATCAACCCGGAGACCAGACCATTCCAGTTTGGTGACACTTTAGAGCAAATCGATTTTACGGCTTCAATCCGCAATGCACAGATCAACCATGGCGCAGAAAGTTTTCGTTTACATGAAGATGATCTGGAAATAAGAGAAACTGATTTTAAATCACAGACATCAACTGTATTAATGATCGACATTTCTCACTCAATGATATTGTATGGTGAAGACAGGATCACACCTGCAAAAAAAGTAGCAATGGCCTTGAGTGAATTGATACAAACAAAATATCCAAAAGACACCTTAGACATTGTTGTCTTTGGTAATGATGCCTGGACCATTGAAGTGAAAGACCTGCCCTATCTGCAGGTGGGACCTTATCATACCAATACTGTTGCCGGATTAGAACTGGCAATGGATATTTTACGCAGAAGAAGAAATCCCAACAAACAAATATTTATGATCACTGATGGAAAGCCTACTTGTCTGAAGGTAGGGAATCGGTATTATAAAAACAGTTTTGGAGTAGATAGAAAAATTTTAAACCGTTGTATGAGCCTTGCTACACAATGCAAAAAACTTAAGATACCCATTACTACATTTATGATTGCCAGCGATCCTTATTTACAAAGATTTGTACAGGAATTCACCGAGACAAATCATGGTAAAGCATTCTTTGCATCGTTGGATAAATTAGGGGCTTTTATATTTAAAGATTTTGAAAGCGGGAAAAGAAAAACAGTATATTAAAAAATCAAAAGTAAAAAGTCAAAACCAACAACAATCTCCATTTTCTGTTTTTGACTTTTGAATTTTAACTTTAAAAGATGAGTAAACCAAAAATTAAAACATTAGGCGAATTAAAAGCAAGCGGCTACGAAAGCAGAAGTATCAAGGATGAGATACGTGAGAATCTTATTAAAAAAATCAAAGCAAAGGAAAATACTTTCGCCGGCATATTAGGCTATGAAGATTCGGTGATACCCGATACAGAAAGAGCATTGTTATCCCGTCACAATATTTTGTTTTTAGGTTTACGTGGTCAGGCCAAAACAAGAATGGCCCGGCAAATGACCGAATTACTCGATGACTATATCCCTGTGGTTGCTGGAAGTGAGATCAATGATGATCCGCTGCAACCTATTTCCCGTTATGCACTAGATTTAATAGAAGCCGAAGGAGATGAAACACCCATTGCCTGGTTACACAAAAGTCAGCGTTACGGAGAAAAACTGGCTACCCCCGATGTAAGTGTCGCCGATCTTATTGGTGATATAGATCCTATCAAAGCTGCCAACTTAAAATTAAGTTTTGCAGATGAAAGAGTATTGCATTACGGTATCATTCCAAGAAGCAACAGATGTATTTTTGTTATCAACGAACTCCCTGATCTTCAGGCTAGAATACAGGTTTCCTTATTTAATATTTTAGAAGAAGGCGATCTGCAGATACGGGGATTTAAATTGCGTTTACCCCTTGATGTGATGTTTGTATTTACTGCAAACCCCGAAGATTATACCAACAGGGGGAGTATTGTTACCCCGTTAAAAGACAGGATCGAAAGTCAGATACTCACCCACTATCCAAAATCAATTGAAACCTCCCTGGCCATTACAGAGCAAGAGGCGAATATTTATGAGGAACAATCTGAAAGAGTAAAAGTAAGCGACCTGATAAAACGTTTGATAGAACAAGTTGCCTTTGAAGCCAGAGGCAGTGAATTGGTTGATAAAAAAAGCGGGGTAAGTGCAAGGTTGACCATTGCTGCTTACGAGAATGCAGTGAGTGCAGCCGAACGCAGAGCTATTATAAACGATGAAAAAGAAACGCAGGTTTGGGTCAGCGATATGGTGGGTATCATTCCTTCTATCACCGGCAAAATAGAACTGGTGTATGAAGGAGAACAGGAGGGACCATACCAGGTTGCTTTTAATTTATTAGAGAAAGCAATACGTACCCAATTCAGTCAGTACTTCCCTAACCCGGACACACTCAAAAAGAAAAGAGGGAAAGAGGCTGGCGCAGAAGATAATCCTTATAAGGCCATCACCCGTTGGTTTGATGCAGGTAACTCATTGAATATTTTTTTTGAAACAAAGGATCAAGATAAAATTCAATTGTTGTATAAAGTAGATGGCTTGCATGCGTTGGTAAAAAAACATTACAAAACTGCTAATGAAAGTGAAAATGCATTGCTGATGGAATTTGTATTGCATGGCTTGGCTGCTTATTCACTTATCAGTAAAAAAGTATTAGATGGAAAAATCGAATTTAAAGATCTGATGGGAAGCATGTTGAACATGGGATTACAGTCTTTTACCGATGAAGATTTTAATGAAAGTGATTTCAATTAAAAATTTTGCAGAAAGAGAGGTTAAATGATATTAACTTCTCTTTCTAATTCTACACCAAATTTTTCCTTAACACTAGCAATGATCTCGCCGCTTAGTGAGTAGATCTCTTTACCGGTAGCATTCCCGTAATTCACCAACACCAATGCCTGTTTTGCATGGCAACCGGCATCACCTTTTCTGAAACCTTTCCATCCGCATTGTTCTATCAACCATCCTGCCGCCAACTTTACATTACCATTATCCAGTTTATAGCCAACGATGTTTGGATATTGAGCATTGAGTATTGTAAACTGATCACTGAGAATTTCAGGATTTTTAAAGAAGCTTCCGGCATTACCTATTTCTGCAGGATTAGGAAGTTTACTGCTTCGGATATTTATCACTGCATCTGAAATTGCCTTTATACTTAACGCTTTCACTCCCATCTTTTCCAACTCCTGTTCTATTGCTCCGTAAGAAGTATTATAAATAGGATCTTTCCGTAGTTTGTACGTTACATTTATGATAACGAACTCACCCCGATGCTTTCTTTTAAAAACACTTTCTCTGTATCCGAAAGCACACTCATTCAAGCCAAACCTTACTATTTTTTTTTCTGCAAGATGGAAAGCTTCCAATTCATAAAACACATCTTTTATTTCTACCCCATATGCTCCGATATTCTGCATCGGAGAAGCTCCTACATTTCCCGGTATCAAAGACAAATTTTCTACCCCGGCCCAATTATTATCAATACAGAACACCACAAACTGATGCCAGTTAACTCCGGCCCCGGCTTTCACATATACAAACTCATTGTCTTCTTTTACCTTTTCAATACCCTTTAGTTCATTCTTTAAAACAATTCCATTAAAATTTTGCGTAAATAAGATATTGCTACCGCCACCGAGGATGAGGGTTGGAAGTTGAAGTTTGGAAGTTGGAAGTTTTTTGTACTCAAGTAGTTCATTCAACTCATCCAAAGTTCTGAACGTTGAAAAATATGCCGCATAAGCATCTATACCAAACGTGTTGTATTTTTTTAGAGAGATATTTTCTTGAATTAACATTGCTTATTAACCTTTAAACGTTTTAAACCTTTATCGATTCAACCCTAATTTGTATCCACGTCTGCAACCATTATCACACTTTTAAATCTTTGTTCAGAGTGCAATAAATTAAACTGATTCATGATCACTTTTTTATACTGCTGAATCTGTTTCATATCTAATGGCAATTTCACCAATAACTCCATTAAGTACTGATTGCGAACTCTGCCTATCAAAGGTGCCGCAGGCCCTACTACAAAATTGTTCAAATCTTTCTGTAATGCAAGACTTAATTTTTCAGCAGCAGCATCCACCACTTCTTTCAACTTATGTTTCAACGTAATTTGTATGATCCTGCTGAATGGAGGATAAAAAAAATGCTTCCTGTTCTCCAGTTCAAACTCATACATCTTTTTATAATCGTGCTGTTGCACAAATTGTAAAACAGGATGCTTTGTCTGTGTAGCCTGTATCAATACTTTTCCCTGCTCATCTTTTCTTCCTGCTCTTCCACTTACTTGCTCCATTAGCTGAAATGCTCTTTCGTTCACCCTGAAGTCTGCAAAGCTTAACAAACCATCTGCATCGAGTATACCCACCAGGCTTACCTTTTCAAAATCAAGGCCTTTAACGACCATCTGTGTACCAACCAGCACATCTATCTTTTGTTGTTCAAATAATTTGATCAGATTATCATGCGCCGATTTCCCTCTTACAGAATCTACGTCCATTCTGGCAACTTTCAAATCAGGAAACTCGCTTTCTATCATCTCCTCAATTTTTTCAGTACCAAAATTCTTTTCTATCCAATGTACTTTGCCGCACGCAGGACACTCCGTTAATTTCGGATAGGTAGTACCGCAATAATGGCAATGCAGTTTGTTAGAAAATTTATGCAATGTTAGAGTCACATCGCAATTTTTACATTGAGGCAAATAGCCGCATGTACCACATATTAAATAAGGAGAATACCCTCGTCTGTTTTGAAACAAGATCACCTGTCTACCTCCGGCAACTGTTTTTTCAATCGCTTCTTTTAATTGCGGGGAGATCATCACTTTACCTTTCTGCACCACTTGCCTGGTATCAATGATCTCCATCGTTGGTAAATGAATCCCTCCAAAACGTTCGTTTAATTCTACCAAACCATATTTGCCTCTTTGTGCATTGAAGTATGTTTCTATAGATGGTGTAGCGCTTCCTAACAAAACCTTCGCATTAAATAAAGATGCATAGAAAACAGCGGCATCTCTGGCATTATACCTCGGTGCCGGATCCTGTTGTTTAAAAGAAGCATCATGCTCTTCATCTACTACCACCAAACCAAGGTCTTTAAATGGAAGAAACAAAGCACTTCTGGCCCCCAATACAATTCTTATCTCTCCTGTCTTTATCTTATTCCATAACTCCACTCTTTCATTATTATTAAACTTAGAATGGTAGATGGCAATATTACCGCCGAAGTGTAATTGTAAGCGCCGGATCATTTGTGCGGTCAGCGCAATTTCAGGTAGAAGATAAAGTATCTGCTTTCCTTGTTTATAATATGCTTCGATCAGTTTTATAAATACCTGCGTTTTCCCACTACTTGTTACACCATGCAAGAGACAAATATTCTTCTGAGTGAACCTCTCCTGCACTTCTTCCAATGCTTGTTGTTGTGCACTGCTTAGTTCAAAGTTCACCTCCATTGATCTAGGTAACACTTTTATCCTGTCAACACTTCTTTTTTCAATAAGCAGTATATTCTTTTCTGCTAAGCCTTTTAATTGCGCCGGAGTAGCTCCTGACTTTTTTAATAGCTCCGGTTGTGTAACTTCTCCCTGCGTTTTTACCAGGTGTAAATAACTCAACAATAATTCCATTTGCTTAGGTGCTTTTGTCCAGTTATTTAATAACTCACTAATGGCTTCCTCATTATCATACTGAGGATTGAGTGTAACAAAGTTTTCTTTTTTGCTTTTATATTTCTCACTCAATGCTTCCCAAACAATACAAACCTTTTTTTCTATCAATCTTTTTATTACAGGATACACATGCGTTACATCCAATAGCTGTTGTACCTCACTGAGGTTTAGTTGTTTTTTTATCAATAAAGCTTCTGCCACTACATACTCATCGTTATCCAAACCTGTAAAGTCGTCCCCATACTCTTCATTAAATAATAAAATGGTCTCGCTGCTAAGTTTGAAATGAGCTGGTAGTGCCGCCGCCATCACTTCGCCTTCGCTACACATATAATATTCTGACATCCAGTTCCACAATTGCAACTGTTGTGGGTAGAGTACGGGTTCGTCATCCAATATATTTATGATCTCTTTTGTCTGATATGTCGGCGGTGTGGAGGAAAGAGATTTAATGATGCCTGCATATCTTTTGTTTTTTCCCAGCACAACCTCTACCCTGCAACCAATTTTTACTTTAGTAACAAAAACAGGAGGCACAGCATAGGTATATGTTTTAGGCAATGCCAACGGAAGAATCACTTCTGCATATACCCCCCCGCCCCCTAAAGGGAGAGTTGTGAAGAGTATTTGATTTTCGTTAGTCATTTTAAAATTTATGAGGTTTGTCGTATTCCCCTTTAGGGGTTAGGACGTAATTATCCAACTTGCTTTGTATTCAATTAATTTCTTCTCCATCAAATGATAAACTTTGTCTTTTAGTTTATCCATATCTTTTAACGTCAACCCCTCTACACTTATCTCTTCAAGATAAACAGCCCGTGATCTCCCTGGGGTCAATGATAATATTTGCTTATAATTCAATCTATCATATGCATCCAAAAACAAGATCGGTTTAATTGGCGTTTGCGTTTCGATGGCAACTTTAAAAGCACCGTTATAAAATTCTTTTAACGGTTTACCTGTGGTATTAAATGTTCCTTCGGGAGCTAATACTACAGATATACCACTTCTGATAATTGCCTTTAACCGCATTACACTTTTTGCTCTTTCGGCTGCATTGCTTCTGTCTACCAACACAACAGTATTTCTGTAAAAAAAACCAAATATCGGGATCTTGGCCATTTCTGCTTTTCCCAATACCCTGAAATGCTGCCCACGGATTGCCTTCAATATGATAGGAACATCCATAAAAGAGATATGGTTGAATACAAAAATGTATTGTTTATTCTTATCATGAGGTGTTTCATAAATATTCTTATGAAAGATCCCCCAGAATAAAAGAGCTAGATCTGCCCATATATGACAAAGTTTGTAAATAATGTTACCTCCCCGTACTGTACCAAAAAAAGAAGCAATGATCGCAAGAGGAAAAAACAGGAACATGAACACAAAAAACACTATAAAGCCATAAATTGAAAAAATTACCCGTAAAATGGCGAAGATGTATCTCATAATCAGAAAGCGAATATAGATGATTAAAATAAACGGTTAATAGCTAAATATTTAGAAATTAACGGCTTATCTGCTGTAAATTGCCTCTTTTTCTGGCATTTTTGCACAAAATACCATGAAGCCGAAAAATCTTGAATATCAAGTATTAAATTCTAATTGTTTTTCCTTACCTTTGCCGTCCTAAATTTTGGACATATGTTAGCAGTAGTAAAAATAGCCGGACAACAATTTAAAGTAAAAGCTGGAGATAGCCTTTATGTACCTCATATTGAAGGTAATGATGGCGATAAAGTTGAATTCTCTGAAGTGCTTTTAACTGATAATGCAGGAGCAATCTCTGTAGGTGCCGGTGTAAAAGCAGTAGTTAAGGCAGAAATTATCAAAAGCCTTATTCAAGGTGATAAAGTAATTGCCTTTAAAATGAAAAGAAGAAAAGGTTTCCGTAAAAAACACGGACATCGTACTCACTACACACAAATTAAAGTAACAGACATTGCGTAATTACGTTTAACGTTTGAAGGTTTAGAGTTGAGTGATCAACTATGAACTAAAAACTATAAACTAAAAAACTAAATAAAGATGGCACATAAAAAAGGTGAAGGTTCCGTAAAGAACGGAAGAGACTCACAAAGCAAAAGATTAGGCGTAAAAATTTATGGTGGACAACCTGCTCTTTCAGGTAACATCATCGTTCGTCAACGTGGTACTGTTTATCATCCTGGTAAAAATGTTGGTGTTGGAAAAGACTTTACAATCTTCGCATTAGCTGATGGAATTGTAGAATTCAAAAAAGGAAAAGGAGATAAAAGTTACATTTCAGTGAACGCTGCTGAAGTTGCCAACTAAAAAAAATAAAAGTTTTTTTTGGTAGATTGAAAAATGTTTTTATTTTTAAGTATTATTTACTAACCAATTAAATTTAAAAAACATGGCAACTGCAAAAAAAGCTGCAAAAAAAGCTGCTCCGAAAAAAGCTG
Source organism: Ferruginibacter lapsinanis (assembly GCF_020783315.1). Lineage (NCBI taxonomy): Bacteria > Pseudomonadati > Bacteroidota > Chitinophagia > Chitinophagales > Chitinophagaceae > Ferruginibacter > Ferruginibacter lapsinanis. The sequence continues at coordinate 25,299 of NZ_CP086063.1, forward strand.
CAAAAAAAGCTGCTCCAAAAAAAGCCGCTCCAAAAAAAGCTGCTAAAAAAGCTGCTCCAAAAAAAGCCGCTAAAAAAGCTGCTCCAAAAAAAGCTGCTAAAAAAGCTGCTCCAAAAAAGAAGTAAGCTTTGCTTTTTAAAAAGCGAAACTAATAAAAAAGTCTCTCAAGCAATTGGGAGACTTTTTAATTTGTACCTACTCTCACTTTATTCTACCAACAAATAAAAATGTATCGACATAGGAAATACTTGTCTGATCAATTCATTTTCTATTGGCCGAACGATATAGAAAACAGCTCATTTTTTTACTATTTTTGATATATGAACAACTCCCAGATAGCAGACTGCTTCTCACTTTTAGCCAAATTGATGGAAATACATGGCGAAAATAGTTTTAAAGCAAAATCTTACGCAGCCGCCGCATTTAATATTGAGAAATTACCGATGCAATTATCGGAAATGGATAAAGCCGAATTATTTTTACTAAAAGGAATTGGCGAATCAAGTGCAAAAAAAATTATTGAATTGTTGGAAACAGGAGAGCTCTCTTCACTAAAAGATATCATTTTAAAAACGCCTAACGGTGTTGTAGAAATGTTGAACATAAAAGGGATCGGTCCAAAAAAGATCAGTGTGATCTGGAAAGAAATGGGCATTGAAACTATCGGAGAATTATTATATGCATGCAAAGAAAACCGATTAAAATTATACAAAGGGTTTGGAGAAAAGACACAAAAAAGTGTTGAAGAAAATATTGAATTCTATTTTCAAAATCAGGGAATTTTCCTTTTTGCACAGACAGAAACCGTTTTTTCGCAAATAAAAGGGTACCTCGAAAAAATATTTTTTCCACAGGTAATTAACGAAACGGGAGCTTATAGAAGACATCAACTTACTATTGATGAAATTGAATTTGTAGTGAATGTGTCCAACGATGTAGTAAAACAAAAAATGCAAAGTGCAAATCCTCCCGCTTTATTAGATGAGAGTGAAACAAGCATAGCTTATAAGTTAATGAATGGATTAAAAATCCGCTTTTATACCGGAACCCAATCATTCACCAAAAGATTATTTACTACAACCGGATCTGCAATATTCAATGAAACTTTCAATAATAATTATTCTGACACTGTTTATACTGATGATAATATAACAGATGATAGTATCATTTTTAAAAATGCTGGTATACAATATATAGAACCTTACTTAAGAGAAACTGCAGACATCATAGATAAAGCAAAAGCATTTGCAATACCCGATGTTATACAACCTACGGATATTAAAGGAATCATTCACAGCCATAGTACATGGAGCGATGGTAGTAATACTGTTGAAGAGATGGCTAAAGCAGCTATAGAAAAAGGATTTGAGTACCTGGTGCTCAGTGATCATAGCAAGAGTGCATTTTATGCCAATGGGCTGGATGAAGAAAGAATTAAACAACAGCACAGGCAGATAGACGAGTTTAATGCCAGGCTGGCCCCATTCAAGATCTTCAAAAGCATTGAAAGTGATATTTTATACGATGGCAATCTTGATTACAGTAATAGTATTCTCTCTACATTCGATCTGGTTATTGCCTCTGTGCACTCTATCTTAAAAATGACCGAAGAAAAAGCCATGCAGCGCCTTATTACTGCAATAGAAAATCCTTACACTACAATTTTAGGTCATCCTACCGGAAGATTACTCTTAAGTCGCAAGGGCTACCCAATCAACCATACAAAGATCATTGATGCCTGTGCTGCTAATAATGTGGTGATAGAATTAAATGCTAACCCTAATAGGTTGGATATTGACTGGCAGTTTATAGAATATGCATTGAAGAAAAATGTATTGATCTCTATCAACCCGGATGCCCATACAATTGAAGGATATGATGATATCAGATACGGTGTACTGGCTGCTCAGAAAGGTATGCTTACTGTAAAAGACAATTTAAGCAGTTTTGGATTGAAAGAATTTGAAGCGTTTTTACGCAACAAAAAAACTGATCTGATGATTTAATGCTGTATCAATTCGTTCCGACTAAAGGAAGCTCCACAAAAAACACAGTACCTTCTCCTTCCCTTGTTTCGAACCATATACGTCCTTTGCTTTGCTCTACAATACCTTTACACATAGCCAAGCCCAACCCCGTACCAGAAGTCTTAGTAGTAAAATTGGGCATAAAGATCTTATGTCGCATTTCTCTTGGAATACCAATCCCATTATCTTTTATGGTTACCAATACATTTTTGCCCACAATCGTTTCATTTATTTCTATTACTGGTTTTTTAGGGCTCGGAATAGATTGTATGGCATTTTGAACCAAATTATTAAATAGCCTATTGATATGTGTACTGTCTGCATTTACTTTTACCGGTGCAGATACAAAATTCCATGTCAAATCGATATTATCTTCTATAGAGTGCAACTGAGCAACTGAAAGCAATGTTTCGTTCAAGTTAAATACTTCATTTTTGGGATTGCCAATATTAGCAAACTGTGAAAAGTCTCCGGCTATCTGACTAAGATGATCTATTTGTTCAACCAGTGTTTTGGCCACACTAATACTTAATTCTCTTACATTAACAGAATTAGTATCGATCGCCTTTTGCAAATACTGTAAACTCAATTTCATGGGTGTCAGCGGATTCTTGATCTCATGTGCTACTTGTTTTGCCATTTCACGCCAGGCCCCTTCCCTTTCACTCTTTGCCAATGCAATGGCACTATCATCAAGCTTATTAACCATGGTATTGTACTCATTTACCAGTTCTCCTATTTCATCTTTACGGTTCCATATAATCGCTTCATTTTTCTTGCCCAGATTTACTTCTCTCATTTTATGACTGATAAAAGAGAACGATCTTGTAATACGATTCGTTATAAATAACGCAACAATACCTGCTATTAAAAATATAAATGCATTCAGGTTGATGATGGCAACGAGGAAATTCGAAATTTCCTGGCGAAGTTTTGTTTGCGCTGTGAAATACGGAATATTGAGATAAGCGTATTCTCTCCCCGATTCATCAATTACAGGTACGTAGTTACTCAAATACTCCAGGGTACCTATCTTCTCTTCTCCGAAATATTGAATTTCTTTCAACTTATGTAAATGATAATAGGCCAGCGGATCCATCTTACTACTAACAATTCCTTTACTGTAAGGTAAAGGCAGAGAGGACACTTGCAAATTACCATCCAGATCATACAAATTAATATCAGCTGCATGTATCTCAGAGATCTTTGTTACCATTTGCTCCAAACTTGCTCTGTAAGCCTGATCATAAACCTTTATAGCATCATCAAATACCGACAATTCACTAATGGTATTTCTTACTTCATTAGCCATTACATGTATCGTACGACTTAATTTTTCTCTGTTATTACTATGATAACGATTGATAAAAAATAAGATGGTGGCAATACCAATAACAATGAATGATAGTAAGCTGATAAAGATAATGGTACCATGCACCTGATTACGAATACTCATTTGCCAATATTTGCGCATTTCATTCGGTCTGAAACGAGAGCGGATAACTGCATTTAAAAACCAAAAAATTCCGGTTACAAATAAAAAGGCGCAAAATAAATAGGAGAACAATGTAATTGACTCAATGAAAAAATTATCTTCTTTAGAAATAATCACCACTTTATCTGACCCGGCTTTATACCAAAGCTCGTCATATCCATTTTTTCTGATATTAACATATTCATTTTCCGGCACCTGAGCGGTATCTAACTGCCATGGGAACGCATAATCATTATGACTGCTCACTAACTGCAATTTATTGTAAACTGCATAAGAATAAATAGGAGAATTTTCAATGGAGTTATTATACCCTTTTAAAAATAACTCAGGATACAACGCATCCGTTTTATATTTCTTAGGCGATGCCAGTATAAAAACGTACCCAAGCAACTTACCCGAAGTGTCCGTAATATCTTTTTTACTGATATAAGTAAAGCGATCATAAGAAACATCATAATAAAAAAGGTCTCCTATACCTGTCGGTTTTCCCTGTGTGTTCAACACTGTGATCAATGTATTGAAACTCGTTGAATCCTGATTAAACAAAGGACGTTCATATTCATTAAAAGTAAAAATACGGGTATCATATTTATTCAGATAGCCCGAAAAGTTTTCGTTTAGCAAGCTATCTTTTAAAAGTTTATTCGTTGAGTCATTTCTGAATTTATAGAACAATGGCGCCAATGCTTCGCTTCGAAAATCCGTCAGTACCGTGTTCATTAATCGCTCGCTTGACGGATCTGCTTTATTGGCAAGGGTTTCAGCATAATGCTTCCTTTTTTCATTTTCTTTTTTATTGTTTTCTACAATGATTATTGATGCCAATGAAAAGGAAAAAAAGAAAACCCAAAATACCAATCTTGAAGAGATAATTTTAGATGCTAACAATGAAAGATAGTTGCTGTTTAATAACTGAAGATACAATACCAACCATCCGAGCAACATCAACTCAAAACTTACATTCAGCCTGTTTATCTGTGAAGTAAGTGCCACCAAACCGACCACCGCAACGAAAAAATTCAATGGCAAAAACTTTTTCGGAAAAAGAGGCAATATCAGGTATGTCACAATCTGAGTTATAAAAAAGTAGGCAATTGATATACACCCCAAAACAACAAAACCAACAACAGTATAATAATTAAGTGTAAAAAAGTTAACTACATCAAACGATATCTGAGAGTCTGCAACCATTGAACGAAATATATTACCGCAAACAAAAGTTCCACCCAAAAGAATTGTTATTCCGACAAAAATAACTACCCATTTAACGAACGCTGACCTGGTATTGATCACTACTTTTTTTTCCTCTATGTAATGTCGAACAAACAACACCAACCATAGCAATAGCACCGCATTGATCAACAGGTCACCCAAAGAACGAAGTACTGCATTGGAACCATATACCGAGGGATCAAACAATTCGAACTGTCGAAAGTATAATGGTATTGGATAGTAATAACTCAATACTCTTAAGAAAACTACCATCAGGATCAAAAAAGATATCGCCGGCAAAAACTTTCTCTGCACCAAATATGTGGCTGTAAAATGGATGAAGAGTAATACCAGAAAAGCCGCAATCAACCGGCACATTACGGCTCCCAGATTATTATGCTTTATAACTATTTGCGTTATCGGTTCTAAAGAAAAAAGATATTCTCCCTCTTTCGATCTGATGATGGTACTATTTTTATTTTTATCCGAAATAGTATAATTGTCACCGATATCGTTTCCTGCTGCAAAATTATTTTTTAAGTACTCATTAGTAATTGTATAATCCCATTTTACCGGGATTAAACATAACAAAGCATACCCGCCACACCTTGCTTTCCGCCAAACATAACTACCATTTGATAATTGAAAATAACCACTTGTATCGAAATTTGATAATGTTTGCGGGGAAGGTGTTACAACCTGTGTATTCCAGAACTTCAGGTCATACTCTTGCATTGCATTTTGCTGATACACATAAAAAAAATACTTTTTCCCCGTTAATTCTTTCAAAAAAGATTCTTCATATTTTCCGGAAACAATTTTTTTTACGAGAACAGAATCATTGCCCAGCTTATCAAAATCATCTTCCTGATCGTGTATATATCTGGCAATATTTCTTTCAGCTGCTCTTACTGAAGAAATGTCTGACCAATAATTATCAATAATGAATGAGATGGTAATAAGCCATGCTGCAGCTATCAAAAGGTAGCTATTTTTGAAAATGAACTGTTTAAGACTGATCTCTTTATGCAATGGCTGTAGATTAAAATATTATTTATTGACGACGTTTGATAGAATCCCACACTGCATCCATTTCCTGCAATGTCATATCCGATAAAGATTTACCCATCTTCAGGGCCTCTTCTTCCATCATTGTAAACCTATTAAAAAATTTCTTATTGGTACGTTCTAATGCATTTTCAGCATCTATATCTAAAAACCTGGAAAAATTGATAAGGGAGAAAAAAACATCTCCCAACTCATCTTCCATTTTATTTTTATCCCCTGTAGCAATTGCTTCAAAAAGTTCTTGTTTTTCTTCTTCCACTTTATCCCAAACCTGCTCTTTATTTTCCCACTCAAAGCCAACCTGCTTAGCTTTTTCCTGCAAACGCATTGCCTTTATTGTAGCTGGGAGAGATTGGGGTACTCCACTCAATACAGATTTTTTGCCACTTTTAATTTTAAGCTTTTCCCAGTTGCGTTTTACATCTTCCTCGTCATTTACTTTCACATCTCCATAAATATGCGGATGACGATATATTAATTTTTCACAAACCCCATTGATCACCTCGTCTAAAGTAAATTGATTTTGCTCTAATCCTATCTTGGCATAAAAAACAATATGCAATAAAATATCTCCCAGTTCTTCTTTGATACCACTCCAATCATTGTCTGTGATAGCATCAACTAACTCATATGTTTCCTCAATAGTAAGTTGCCTAAGCGTTTGAATGGTCTGCTTTTTATCCCAGGGACATTGCGCTCTCAATTCATCCATAATTTTTACCAACCGTAAAAAAGCATCTGAAGTAACTTGTTGCATAGAGTTTTATTTTTATATACCTGTTGTTTGAACGTTATTTAAATTCACCTTTAAGATATCAAATCCTTACATTTTATCGGGCTTTTTTACCCATAACCGATTGCAAAAATAGTTCCAGACTCATTTTTATAGACCAATTATCCTTAAAAATGTCATCATACAGCCATCAGAACACGTCTTTCACAAAGTACTATATTGAAGTTCCATTGCAATCTATTGATAAGGTGTTGTTAAAAGAAATAAAGATACTGCACATATTAAGTTTTGGCACAAAATAAGCAGTGTATATAACCAAATTAAAGTTATTTTTATGCCGAAATTTTATACAATGAACAAACGGATATTACTCATTTTCTTAAGCAGTGCCCTCTTTACTAATTACACCATTGCTCAATATTATTACAAGGAGATATTAAGTAACAAACAGTTGATCTCAGACCGAAATGCTTTTAAAGATCAAAAAACAAGAACTATCATTATCCATAGTCTTGAAGCCGACGGCGAACCCAGTAAAGATTTTTTTTGTGAGAAAAATATCAATAAGGATTTTACACGTATAGAAACTCACAGTAAATCTAATATCAGCGGCGAATCAATACTAACCACCTATTTTACCCCCGACGGGCTTGTATTGAAAACAACTGATAGTTCTGAGTTATCGGCATCTACTTCCACTTATAAATACGACAACAATAATAACCTCATCAATATTACTTCTGTATCGCATTCAAATGATGATGATTTTGCCACCACTCTTACCGAAGAACACCAATATCTATACAACGAAAAAAATCAACCGGTAAAATTATTACGTATCAAAAATCGGAAAGACACTACCGTTATCAATTTTACCATTGATGAAAAAGGGAATGTGAGTGATGAAATTGAAGCTATCCCTAATGGCCGACACTATTACTATTATTACAGCGAAAATAACAGACTTACAGATATAGTACGGTACAATGTTATTAAAAATAAATTACTACCGGATTTTATTTTTGAGTACAACACCGCAGGGCAGCTACTGCAAATGATCACTTCAGAAGAAGGACCCAATAGCGACTATTTTATCTGGAAATATTTTTATGGCGATGATGGTTTAAGGATCATCGAAAAATGTTACTCAAAAGAAAAAGATCTGTTAGGGTCTTTTGAGTATGAATACAAGTAATCATTTATGGTATAACATATAAAGAAGACCCCCTCAACAATTGAGGGGATCTTCTTTATAATAAGTTTTCGGGTTCTTAATTTCCTCCTTTGATCCGGCTCGCCTCACTTTCCAAACCTGTTTTTCTCTGACGTGAACTTTTAACCTGGCTATTACCAAACCTCCATGAAAAATTGACCCTGAATGTCCGGCTTTCCCAAGATCCTTTACCCTTTATATAAGTACCGCCAAAATCATTTACAGAGCTCCACGGAGCTGTATACAGTATATCCGTTGCAGCTATTTTGATGGTCGCTCTCTTTTGCAATAGTAGTTTTTGAAATCCTACATCAATACCACCTTGTGGTCTGGTTCTCCATGTACCACCCCAGATACTCGGACCGTTATACCATCCGCTGATCTCTGCAGAATAATCTTTTCCTAAAGTAAAGCTATGTTGCATATAAGCTCCATAACTTGGCACCTCAACTTGCACTTTATTTTCTCCTATTGCACCGTTGAATATCTGATAATTATACCAGAAATTCGCATACCCATTCCACCATTTTTTTATTGGCAAAGGCGAGCCGATATTAAAATTAATGATCTGTTGTGTGGCTAAATTTTTCTGTTGTAAAAAGGTTGCATTTTTAACTGTATCCGTAACTTCTGTAGCGTAATCTTTTACATGGCTATACCCAACACTGGTATTGATGAAACCCATAAATGTATGTGTAAGCTCAACATTATTGGTGTATTGAGGTCTTAAAAAAGCATTCCCTTTTTGATAGGTCAATTCATCTAATTTATTTTCAAACGGATTCAGATCCTGATAAGTAGGCCTGTCTATTCTTCTGCTGTATGTTAAACTCAATGAATGTTTTTGATTTATACTCCAGCTAACTGCAGCACTTGGGAAAAAGTCCCAATAACTTCTTTTAACTGTATTATCTGCCTGGGTTACGCCATCTGCCCTGGTAAGGACTCCCTCGCTATTGGTTTGCTCCATACGTAAGCCTGTTTGCAGACTCCACTTTGCATTTAGTTGTTGCCTGTAATTAACATAAGCAGCATTCACATTTTCGGTATACTTAAAGCTATTGCTTCTATCTAATATTTTAATTGGATCCCCACTTACATTATCAGTAAAAAAATCAAATGTATTTTTTGTAATAACAAAAGATGTTTTAGCGCCGTAACCAAATTTACCTTTACCTAATTTTTGTTCCAGATCTATTTTAGCCGTATAGATATCAATATCAGTTGGAGTATAATTACGATTAACCACAGTATACCATAGATCATTATTGCTGTCAAAATAATTATTAGGCTGATAGCTTCTGCCTACTCCACGAAAGAAACCATAATCACCATCAAAGTTAATTTCTCTACCTGTTGTATCAACATATCTATAATTAAGATTCAGATTAACATTTGTTCTGCTACCTGGTATCGTGTTATTTGCCTGAAGGCTTTTTATGAAAGTAGCTGTAGGATTATAATAAATCATAGTAGACCCTGTGCTGCCAAAACTATTATCATTAAAATTGGTAGTGGCCATTACTCCGATCGTATTTTTATTATCGACAAAATAATCAACCCCTGCTTTAATATTTACACTTTTATCGGAATTGGTATTAACGCTATTTTGGTCATATAATGTATCTTTCTGAATACGATATAAACTCAATGTATTTTCATAATTAGCAAGATTCCCTCCGATATTGCCGAATATATTTACTTTTTTATCTCTGTAATTAAGATTTAAAGAGCCATTCCCTTTTGGCGTTACCCCTTGTGTAAAACCAAGACTGGCACTACCATTTGTCCCGAATTTTTTATTTTTTTTCAATCGAAGGTTTATGATACCGGCATTACCGCTGGCATCATATTTAGCACTCGGATTACTGATCATTTCAATCGCTTCAATATCATTACTGTTGATACTTTTGAGGTAAGCCGCCAGATCTTTTGTATCTAATTGCATCATTTTCCCATCTACGTATACACGTACACCGGTTTTACCTTTCATGCTGATATTATCATTGTTATCTACCTGAATACCGGGACTTTTTTGCAACAATTCTAATGCATTACTACCTGTAGCATTGATACTTGACTCTACATTAAAAACAGTTTTATCCGCCTGTACCTCAATCATCGGTTTTTTAGACAAAACTGTAACACCGGATAATTGATTTGATTTTACATCCAACGAAACGGTTCCAGCATCTATTTCGGCACCTTCCTCCATCACATAAGGCTTCGATATTTTTTTCTCATACCCTATCAAAGAAAATGATAGCAGATATGTACCCGCTTTTTTTACTGGCACTGAATATTTTCCATCTGCATCAGTGATATCAGCTTTTACAAAGGTACTGTCATTTGCAAGCAAAAGCGATACTGTAACAGAACGTAAAGGTTTATTATTAGCCGTCACTGCCCCACTTATTTTACCGGGGCTTTGGGCCAATAGTTGTGTAGTGATAAGCAAAGCAACTGCCATCATTACACTCATTTTTTTTCTCATTGCAATTTTTTAATTTAATTAAGTTGCAAATCAATTCTAAAAAAACGGGATCACATAGTTAATATGGATGAAGCATGATAATTTCGATATGAATGGTATGGAGATTGCCAGCTATTACTTCAGAAGAAAAAAGCAGCAATCTATAAAGCAGATATGCAGAAGATGAGATAGCTAATAAAAATATTGTTCTTCCCTATATCAGGATCAATTTTTATATGTTTGAACCAATATTAGCTTATTTGTAATTGACATAAAAAAACGATTATGCCGGATATAAAGCCAACCAAAGCTAACCAACCAATTTTTTTCAGGTACCACATAAAATCTATTTGCTCAATACCCATTACTGCAACACCAGCAGCAGTGCCGATAATTAAAGCGCTTCCTCCCGTGCCTGTAGTTAATGCTAAAAATTCCCAGAAAGGATGATCTGTTGGATAAGCAGATAAATCGTACATCCCCTGGGATGCGGCAACCAACGGCACATTATCAACAACAGCAGAAAGTAATCCTAACGCAATGCCTATCAAATAATCATTTTTTAAGGCATTGCTAAGTACATTGGCCAAATCTTTAAGTAAACCAAAAGATTGCAAAGCAGACACGGCCAATAAAATACCCAGAAAAAACAAAATACTTGGCGTATCAACTTTTTGCAATGCTTTGGTCACCGTAAATTTTTCCGCATATTCAGCATCTTTATTTTTATGAAGAAAAGTGGTGATCACCCACATAATTCCTACAGCCAATAACATTCCCATAAATGGAGGAAGGTGAGTAAGTGTTTTAAATACAGGCACAAAGATCAAAAAACCTATCCCTGCAAAAAGAATTATTCTTCCATCCTTTTTTTCAACTGCCGTACATGCTGAAGGTGGTAAGACTTCTATGCGCTTTCCTTTAAGTCTACGAGCAATGATCAAAGCAGGAATTATACATACAACCAAACTAGGCAGTATCAATTGCTTCATAATATTAAGCGCTGTTATTTGACCTCCTATCCAAAGCATAGTAGTAGTCACATCTCCTAATGGCGACCAAACGCCACCAGCATTGGCAGCAATCACGATCATCCCAGCAAACCACCATCTATCATCTCTTTCATTCAATATTTTTGCACACAATGAGGTCATAACTATTGCAGTTGTTAAATTATCCAATAAGGCAGAAAGAAAAAATGTTACAGCTGCAATGATCAGCAATAATTTTTGTTTACTGGTAGTGGTAATTTTTTGCGTAATGATATCGAAGCCATTGTGAGAATCAATCAACTCCACAATTGTCATTGCTCCTAATAAAAAAAATAAAATTGAAGCGATATCTCCCAGATGATGTAATAGCTCTTCGCCTACTACATGAGAAGATTGGCTTTGCAGAATATAGATTGTCCAGCAGAGCACACCAGTGATCAAAGCTGAGGCTGCTTTGTTGATCTTAAGCGGATGTTCGAATGCAATAGCTGTATAGCCCAACACAAAGACAATTGTAATGATTGCAGCTATCATATTTCAAATATTTAAAAGTGGTTTTAGTTACGCCAATTAAATTATCAAATTGACTACAAGTTATCTTTTTTGTGGGCATGTACAAAAAACAAAAAAAGTCTTAAAATCAGTTATTTAACTAATCTTAAGACTTTAATTCAGTACTCGGGATGGGAGTTGAACCCACACTCGCATTACTGCGAACAGGATTTTAAGTCCTGCGTGTCTACCAGTTCCACCACCCGAGTAAACACAAAAAAAATCCATCCACTATAGCAGATGGAATTTATTCAGAGCGGAAGACCGGGCTCGAACCGGCCACCCCGACCTTGGCAAGGTCGTGCTCTACCAAATGAGCTACTTCCGCATTATATTCGTTTAAAAGATTAAAAGATTTAAGAAGTTTAAAACGTTTATAGAAATTATACACTTTTTAGACTTTACAACCTGTTCGACCAATTAAACTTATTAAAAGAACTTCTTTTTTTGGGATTGCAAAAATAAGGGTTGTACAAACAACCACAAAAAATTATTTATTTATATGTGGGATTGTACAAAGTATTTTCTGGCACAGCCACTTCCGGTTTCCCTTTATAGCGATGTGTATATAAATTATAGCAACCTCCCAAAATGAAAGCCACCACCAAAAAAACCTGACAGAACCAAATAAAACGAGATGAAGACACCCAGTTGTGGGCAAAATCCTTGTGTTTATTGTCTATAATTTCCTGAGCCATAATATTTTTTGATTTGCACTGCAAAAATAGGGTTTGCCACTCAAAAAAACTTATTTAGAGCCAACAATTTCTGAAAAAGTAGTTTTCTTTTTTACAAAATGTTGCCATACTGCAGATCCAGCATACCACCCGTATAATTGGGTATTCTTTCGCTGGGGAAAAAAGCGCCTTTTCTTTTTTGTAAAGATCCACCTTGCAAAATGTATATGGGCTCTTGTGATGGCAACAAAATACCCCCCATTACCTTCCAAGAGCCCCTTCCAGGCAGCAGTTGTATCCAGCAACATCCTGAAGGGTACTTTCCATAAAATTTCACCCGGGGTGAAATTTTTAGCCATCATTATCAGGTTATTCCTGAAATTCAAGAATACCTTCAGATTATTTTGTTTGGGCAATGTGCCACCCCCTACATGATATACTATCGACTGAGGTTGTACATATACTTTATACCCCGCCAATTGCATCCGCCAGCAAAAATCTATTTCTTCCTGATGTGCAAAAAAATATTCATCTAATCCTCCCAAGCTATGATATAATTCTGATCGTACAAACATAGCTGCACCACTTGCCCAAAAACAAGGTTCTGCATCATTGTATTGCCCATTATCTTCTTCTACGATATCAAAGATCCTTCCCCGTGAAAAAGGGTAACCGAAAGTATCCAGCCATCCTCCGCTTGCGCCTGCATATTCAAACTCACGTCTATGTGTATACGACAAAAGTTTAGGCTGGCATGCTCCAATGGTATGATCATTTTGCATCAGCGATATTACCGGCTGAATCCAACCAGGCTCCACTTCTACATCACTATTTAGCAATATATAGTAATCGCTTTGTATTTTCTCTAATGCAGAATTATAGCCTTTCGCAAACCCTTCGTTAGTAGCATGCTGCAATATTTCCACTGCAGGAAAATGTTGTTGCAAAAAAGCGACCGAATCATCCGAAGATGCATTGTCTGCAACTATTATTCTTTTATTTGGGTAGGTAGATGCCAATACTGAGGGCAGAAACTGTTTTAAAAAATTCCTCCCGTTCCAGTTTAAAATAACAATTGCCACCGAAGGCAATTTTTCGCTACCGGTTATACCCGGTAACTCAGCATCGTCCGTCGACCGACGGATCTGTTCATACATAGTAATACTGTTTAACTTTAGTACATTTTGCACAAACATAGTTCATTTCTTATTTTTCATTTCTTATTTCTTATTTTATATTTGATAAAATGTTTACACAACTATTAAATTGGCGTACGTTACTGGCCTTTATTGCAATTATTATTGTAACAGGCACGGTTTTCTACTCAAATCAATTGGCGAAAAAGATTGCTACGGAAGAACGACTTAAGATACAGCAATGGGTAGAAGCGTTAAAGGACATCAATAACCCGGAAGTATTGCCTACTAATTTATCCGGCCTGATATTGGTGGAAAACAGTAAAAACATTCCAATGATCGCTGTTACAGAAAAAGACAGCATACTTGACCATTATAATTTAGATACTGCCGAAATAAAAATCAACAAGAATTATCTTAAGGATAAATTAGATGAATTTAAAAAGCTGCACGAGCCGATCGAATGGCGAAATCCGTTAGATTCATTACAAACAAACCGTGTATTTTATGGAGAATCTGATTTGTTAAAACAAGTCAGGTACTACCCTATCATTCAATTGATCATTGTTGCCCTCTTCATTATAATAACATTAATTACTATATCTACCAGAAATAAAAGCACACAAAACCAGGTATGGGCCGGCATGGCAAAAGAAACTGCACATCAATTAGGTACTCCATTATCTTCATTGCAAGGTTGGGTAGAGATCTTAAAAGAAAATACCGGCAGTGAAAAGATTGCTATTGAAATGGAGAAAGATGTTGACAGATTAAAATTAGTAAGTGATCGTTTTGGCAAGATAGGCAGCACTCCTCAATTAGAAGAGACCAATATTGTTACGCAGATTGAGAATATGGTGACTTATATTAAACGCAGGGCCACCGACAAAGTTGATTTTACCATAACCACTAATGATAAAGAAGTAATCGCTCTCATTAATGCTCCGTTGTTTGATTGGGTGATAGAAAATCTATTAAAGAATGCATTAGACGCAATGGAAGGAAGAGGAAAAATAAACGTCAGTATAAAAAATGAAGCCGCCCAAATTATGATAGATGTTACAGATTCAGGAAAAGGTATCAGCAAACAAAATATCACGAAAGTTTTTAAGCCGGGGTTTACCACTAAAAAAAGAGGTTGGGGATTAGGACTAAGCTTATCAAAAAGGATCATTGAACAATACCATAAAGGAGATCTATTTGTAAAACAGTCTGATCCTAATAAAGGAACTACTTTTAGAATTGTACTTAAGAAATAGTTTAGAAAGGATGAATGAGTTTAAAATGTCTAAGGCGTTTAAAGTTTTTAAACTTGTTACACCCATTCAAGCTTTTAAACCTTTCGTTTCTTATTTTTGCACCACTAAATCATCTGCGGCGATGGCGAAATTGGTAGACGCACTACCTTGAGGTGGTAGCGCTCGAAAGGGCGTGGGAGTTCGAATCTCCTTTGCCGCACAAAAAAGGGTTGTTTAAATTATTAAAACAACCCTTTTTTCATTGATAAATTTCATGCCCTATCTCATCAAATACATTTTACCGTATCCTTTATTAAAGAACTTATCTGTCTTATCTCCTTCAGGCTTATATTTATCTAATGCTTTACCATTCAGACTGGTCAACACCCTGTATAGATAAACCCCATTAGCCAGTTTCTGACCATAACTATCAGTTCCATCCCATTTAAATTCGGTAATGTTTCTGCCAATATGTATAGGCCCCAATTCTTCCTTACTGATCTCTCTTACCACCTTACCTGTAATGGTAAGAATCTGAATACGCATACCCTGCGGAGGTTCGCTACCGGTAATATAAAATACAAATGCAGTTGAAGTTGTGAACGGATTCGGGTAATTCAACAGATTAGAGATCATAGGTTTATTGATAACAGTAAAGACTACACGATATTCAATATAGCCGGCTTTATTACCTACCACATCTTTACCAGAAACAATAAACAGATATTCTCCATCATCAGTAAATGTGGGATTAAATTCTATCGTAGCTGAATTTTGGCCATTACTCAAATCTGCCGGCGTAAACCTGAGCATATCTGCAAAATGATAATCATGCAAAGAACCATCCGGGAACTGCACCTGTACTTTTAGCAGGGCTGTGTCTTTCAGTGCCAGAAATCTGCTCTCATCTTTCAGTTTAACCAAAATATTAGGCTGGGCTGCTACTATATCTTTATTCAGGATATGCACTCCATCAAAAGTAATATCCAGCAAAGGATTATATCTATCTTCATTTACATAAAAATTCTTATAGATAAAATTATTAAATAAATATTGCTCAGGCTGATCATCATCCGGATTGAACATTACATACAAGGTATTATTGCCACCTAAATCCCTGGTATCAATACTATACCTCACAATCACAGTATCGCCGGCAACCAATGCTTTCTTCTTAGGAATATCAATTACATGCGGAACATTATCCTTATCAGTGATCACAAATTTAACTTTCAAGCTATCAAATGCTACAGCACTTATGTTTTTGAATACTAACGAAAAATCAACTTTCTCTCCTTGTTCAAGCGTATCTTTCATATTCAATAAAATATTAGGTGCCACCGCCCCCTCAGGAAGATAATCAGCATTTATTCTCCAGTAAGTAAGTTGTTGCGGCGTTGCATAAATTTCATCAGTATTCAACATTTTTAATTGAACATACGGATATACCGATGCGTCGATAAATGCCAGTGTTGTATCAATGGCAGGACGTACCGTTGCCATTAATACTTTAGTGCCATCTTTCTTAACACCATATACTTCAACAGATACAGAATCTGCTATTACAGGATCAGTAGTAGTACCTCTCCAATGTAATTCATGCCATGTTTTTGCAGGGCCATATAAAGGCGACTCAATTGTACCCGAACGTTCTGAACCAAGTAAAGGAAATGCCTGTTCAATATGTTCTTCTGCTGTAACCCCCACAAACTGATGCGGTGGATAAGTGGCCGCTTCTCCTTTTTTGTAGAAAAACAGGAAAGGAAGATTTTTTGTGAACTCATCAATACGACTGAACCCTACAGATTTTAACTTATGATACAACGATTGTCCCGTACCTAAAGTACTCTGATCAGCCTTCCAGTCATCTATAAAAGTAGTGTTCTTAAAAACAAAGCCAAAGGCATCTACATCAGAACCTAAATTAGTAATTGATACATACATCCCACTTGGAATTGCATCCAAAAAGTCCATCGCCTTTTTTCTATAAGATGCTATATCATAAGGAAATTCAAAGAAATTCCTATATTCTGGATGCGCTATATCCTGGCAGGGAAGCCAACTACCAAAGCGCCCTTCTGTGCCACCATTTACCGGATAGTTTTTCCATGGCAAGTGAGTAATGCTATCAAAAACAGCGATCTGCAAAACATTATAACGACAACCATATAGATCTAATCGGGAAAAATTCAGATTGATATCAATACCATCATAGTCGAAATATGGATATAGACCGGTTCTTATTAATAGATCATTTTTAGTTTTATCAAAAGTAAATTTCCGATCAGTACCCAAACTCATATCTGTATAGGTACTATGTAAATGCTGATAATAGTGCGATTGATTAAAACCGGTACTGCTACCTGCCAAATACACAAACGATGAGGTATTCCAGATCGGTGGAGTGGCTGTTAACGGAGCAATAGCAGTTCTCCAGTAATACACTGTTCCATTAGTAAATGTGACATTATTTGGCGTGAACTGTATCAATCCTCCTAAACCGGTTGAGGTATATTGTTTTAAAAATGCTGAATTAAACAATTCGGTAGTATCTATTTCCATCAGGAATTGGCGTTGCCCCATTAATGGATTTGCTGTAGAGGCACTGTAGGTAATATTTTGCTGACTTACAATAGCATAATTATAAGGATATACAGGACGTAACTCATCTTCAAAAATGTAAAAGTCTTTTGTAACCACATTATTCACCTCACATAATTCTGCAATTTTATTATCAGCATCTACTGTTACTGTTATTTGATTAAGTCCTTTATCGGTCAACGAATTGATAGGTACGATCAGATTTACAGAATCAATATAATCGATCGAAGCGATCTTTTTATCATAAAGCGTTTGTACATCACCGCTGGGTAATTTATGTTTTACTGTAACACGAATAGAATCATTTACAGCTTTACCGATATTAAACATCTTAACATTAATGGTAAAATTATTATCTGCAACAGAAATAATTGAAGGACTGATCTTCACCGTTTGATCTTCTACTACAAAATCCGGATTATCAAAATGATTCATCTTCAGCGCCGGATCTCCGTGCAAAGTAATTTCTTCCAAATGCATTCGCAAGTAATAATCAGACTCTCTGATATTACCTCCCAGGTTTTGCAACACTTGTTTCAATTGATTTCCAACAGAGTTGCCATATAGAGTACGACAAAATGCTCCATAAAATTGTTTGTTATACAGATCAAGATAAGGCGGTATACCTAAGTGTGAATCTGCTAAAAACCCAATACTACCCCTGTCTTTAGCCAATACATATTTTTCTGACAACGAAAGATTATCTGCAAGTCTTCCCAGATCGTATGTAAAGAAATTACCGGCACTGCAACCACTCACACAAAAGAAAGGATACTTGCCTTTGTTCTCATATACTTCGGGATTACTCAGATTAAATGCCAAAGTATTTGCAGAAGAGTGACCAAAATAACTGATCAAACTTGTCCCTTCTTTCAATAATGTTTTGATCCTTTCTCCATTTGCCTGTTCTACAGAAGCTGTTGATTCTTTCTTAAATGTTTCCACCTTAGCACCGAATAATGTGTCTGACGCAATGTCTTCATACGTTTTCATGTAGCTTTTGAAAAGCGCATCTTCTGCACTATCAGCACCACCCACAACATGAATAAAATTCTTCATCCAGGCTTTATCTATTATTGAACAGCTTGGAGCCGCCTGTACTTGTTCATACTCCTTCATTTTATCAAGATAATGTCCAAGTTCTGTACCGTTCACTACAGCAATACGACCGATAGGTACCAGCGGCACAAATTTGGCAGGTTCGCAAGCAAGCAACATATCAGATGCAGGCCAACCAAAAGTAGGTACCAGATTTAATCTATCAGCTTCAGGGCTGGATTCATGTTTTCTGTACTCATCATAACTAACTCCTCTACCTATAAGGAAAATGTATTTAGGTTTTACGGAGAATTGTGCTACAGAAAAACGAATAAAATCTCTTATCGATGCCGGATGCTTTTTGATCCCAAAAGCAAACTGATCTGTAAGTTCATCAGTAGAAATTATTTTGGTATTGAAACCTCCTCCTGTAACAGATGCTCTATATTGACTGTACTTATCTACATTATTAATTCCGGTGCCGTCATTAAACAATACCGGATTTGCTATCAGTAAATAATCACCTTGATTGATCGTATTAGCATAGTTTATAAATGTGCGACTTGTAAGCCTAGTTACTGCTGAAATATTAGAAGCATCTTCACTTACCAGCATAAACTTACGCACTGCGTCAACAGAACCCTGTAATACAAACTTTACTTTTCCGGGGGTACTTGTAATATCTCCCACCAATCTTTTTCCGTTGTTGATATCATATAATATCGGTGCTACGCCACCATTGTTGAAATTGTCTATTTCTAAATAATTGCCGGGTACTGATGCCTTTAACTCAAAATAAAAATTCTTCTGATTATTGAAATTAAAAGTTGCCGGATAAGTAAGTGCGATTTCTGAAATAACAATTCTATCATTTACATTTCCTGAAGTACCGTTAATGGAGAATGTGGCAGAATTCGGATTCTGCAGATACGATAGGGGTAATCCATCTACCTGCTTCTTGAGAGAATTAAAAACATCCATCACTTCATTTACCACCACGTTGTCAAAAAGTTTCATTTTAACACTCCTATAATTCAGGGCATTACCTGAAGCCGATATATATACCGAAAGCCCGTCAGCTGGTCCTGCTGTATACACATTCAAATTATTGAACTGATAATTCAGGTCTGTTCCTGGCTGCACATCATAACTTGACCAACCTTCACCATTATCGTAAGACGAAGAATAAACATATTCTCCCACAATTTCAGCGAAGCCTCTGTTGATCTGTTCTTTAAAAGGATGGCTCAGCCTCCTCATAAAATAAGTTTCTGCCTGCAAGCTGTTACCTGCAGTCACATTAGGTGTATTGATATAGCGTAAATTGGCAGAAGCAGTATTCACGGTAAGAAAATAAGCTGCAGTATCTGTGATCAAACTGATACTGTCGCAAAGTTGAAACTCAGGTTTTCTGTATAACTGCTTATCCGATAGCCCGTCATTAGCTTTTCCTAAAAATTCGATATAATCTGAAGGCCCAAAAACCCCGGTACTAACGGATGTATACAAACGAACTTCCTGGCCGTTTCTCCACAACTGAAAATTTTCAGCCGACACTGTATTTAAATTAGCGGCCGCTAATACAGATTGATTGATCCGGTACAAGCCTGTGCTGCCAACAGTAAACTTGTAATATGTTTTATTGTAATCAATCCAACTATTATTAAGCTGAGCGTGCCCCGCCAGCGTTATTAATAAAAAGAAGGGAATTAATATTTTTTTCATCACTGCTATATTATTTTTAATACTTTTCTTTTTTTATTAAACCAAGATGTAGAGAAAAGATATGTGTATACAAAGGGTTGGATTGATTGGCCAGGTTAGTGAACGCATAATCAATTGTAACATTATTTATCCTGAAACCTGCACCAAGACTAGGCTGATAGATCCATACTTTTTTTTGATTGATCAAATCTCCGTCAGATAATGCCCGTTGGAAATTAGTAACGCCGCCTCTTACAAAGAATACTTCTTTTATGGCAGCCTCTAAACCTATATGCGGATCAATACTTACAGCTTTAGTACTAACTACAGTATTACGTTTACCATCGAAGGTCAGATCGAGATTTGCTTCAGCTAATAATTTCACCGAACTCCCGATATTGAAATTATACCCTCCGCCTATAACCAATCGTGGCGCTGTTAATTCTGTTGATTTTACCGGTATGGCATTTTTTGTCAGATAGAGTACTTCCTTTTCTTTTTCAGAAAATTTGAACGACCAGGCATTAAATGTGGTTGTAAGATCTTTTGCAACAATACCAAGTTGCCATTTGTCGGCCCGTAACTGCAGTCCTGCATCAATACCAAAGCCCCATGCTGTTGCAAAAGCTCCCACTTTTCTGTGAATCACTTTTGCATTAACTCCAAAACTAAGTTGCTTGTCATTGATCGGTTTAATGTTTTGAGCATAAGAAAGTAATAATGCATAATCGGCTGAAGAAAATGTTTGAATATTATTATAGTTGATATTACCGTCAGGCTCCACCAAGAATAAAGTATTAGGTATATCGTCTACAGCAAAACGTAAAAGAGACACCCCCAGTGTTCTTTTATTATCTTGAGCCGGAATAGCGACAGATACATAATCGTACTTACCGATACCGGCAAAATATTCTGCATGCATTAAATTCACATCAGGATGATCTTCTACTAATGCTAATCCGGCCGGATTCCAATAGCCTGCAGTACCATCACTTACAGATGCAGCCTGCGCTCCACCCATAGCCAATCCTCTGGCACCTGCACCAATATTTAAAAACTCGTTAGAGTATTTTCTGAATTGAGAAAAAGATAAGAAAGGGGAAAGTAAAAAAACTACTATAAACAGATTTCTATTCGTCATTTTATTCTAATTAGCAATTGATAATGGTTATGTAAAACAGCCTGTGAAAACTATTTTAAGTCTATTAAAACAACCTTAGGGTACAAATTTAATCAATATACGATGTAATAGAATTTCTGTTTTAACAAATATATATCCATTTTGTAAAAAAGACGCTTTAAAAAGCGAAAAGGCTGCTTTTATTTACATAAAAACAGCCCTACCACTTTTATAATATTATTGACTCGGTGGACCGGTTATATTTAAAGAAGATCCGTCGCTGACTTCCACAGATGTATTCGGCAATAAGTTGATACTCCTGCATTCTGCTGCACTTCTTATAACCGGGTAAACCGTTACTCCAGAATTGATGATAACATCCGTATTTGCATCAGGCACTTTATTACATCCCCAATTGCCCGGATTTTCCCAGGAATCATCTATAGCTCCTGTCCAAACCAGTGCAAATTTTAATGTGAATTCATACCCGGTAGATAATACTGAGTTCTTATTAATGATTGCCCTAAACTTGTATCCATACATGGATGTTGGGGCATTTAAAATAGTCAGGGTGTCTTTATGGGCTCCCGAATAAACTCCGTTATCAGTGATATCCTGATAACCACTACCGGTATTTACCTGCCATCTGTACACATTGGTTGGCGAATATTTTCCGGTATAATAAATCACTTTCCCATTAGGGCATTTGGCCGCTTCGGTAACAAACAATGACCTGTACAACACATTATTAAAATGAAATTGTTCGGGCTGGCTGCCATCCGGATTTACATCAAGGTAAAACTGATTTTCTCCGAAATAATTTGCCATAGGAATATTATACTCAATAACTGCATACTCGCTTGCTCCCAGAGGTTTGATACGTCTTCCTCCGATATTATTATACACATGCGGCACGCCGTCTCTATCAGTAATGGTTAAACGCACTTTAATACTATCGAATGCGGCGTCGCTGATATTTTTAAATGCTACTTTAAAATGCAGGGTGTCATTTAAGGCTACTGTATCCTTGAATTGATACGCTATATCCGGAGCGATGGCCCCTTCAGGCACTTTACTTCCTGTAAGCATCCAGTATTTTAGCTGGGTTGTTTTTGCTTGTTGAGGGTCAGTATTGTGCAGTCTTATTTTGAGATAAGGATAAGTTGCAGCATCTATAAAAGCAATGCTTGTATCTTTTAATTCATAGACGTTTGCCAACAACACTTCCTGTCCATATATATCTTTACCAAGGATATCAAAACTCTTTTCAGTTGTTGATTGCGGATCGGTAAATTCATCCCACTTGAAATTCTTCCATGTTTTTACAGGACCAAGCCATGGAGTGGTAACATCACCTGATATTTGTTTACTAGGGATATAATACGCATCAACAAGTTGCGCACTTACTGAAGTTCCAATATCCTGATAAATAGGAACATTAACAGAATCTCCTTTTTTAAAGACAAACAAGAACGGAAGAGCCTTTGTAAAAGAATCGATTTTGTTAAGGCCCAGGTTTTTAAATTTATGATACAAAGAATTTCCACTGCCATACACAGCTGTATCACTCTTCCATTTGTCGATAAACAGATTACCAGATCCGTTTACCACAATATTTCTGATAAGCACATAGGTGCCATTAGGGATGCTATCCAAAAAGTCCATTGCTTTTTTCCGGTATGTCTGCTGATCCATAGGGAATTCGAAAAATCTTCTGGTTCCATCGCAAGGTGGTCTGCTGCCAAACCTTCCATTTCCATCTAGCTGAATCGAATTTTCCCAGGGAGCCATACTGGCACTATCGAAAATATAGAATTGCATTCCGTTAGCCGTACAACCCCAGAAATCAACCTGGATATCATCCAGATTAACATTGTTCTGATCCCAGTTATAAAAGGGATACACCCCCACTCTTGCCAATATCTTACTTAGTTTATCATCAAATGCAAATTTTCTTGAATCATTGATTTTGATGCCAGAAAAATTATCATTTTTATATTGATAGTAGTGCGATTGGTTAAAGCCATCATCAGTTCCATTAATGTATACAAATGAACTGCTTAACCAGTGAGTGCTATCTGATGCCGGCCCTATAGCTACTCTCCAATAGTAAACTGTGCTGTCTGATAAAACCACACCGGGGGTAAATTGTATCACACCTCCCGAGCCTGACACTATTTTAGTTACTTTAAATGGAGAGTTAAATAATGCCGTAGTATCCATTTCCATTACATATTGCTCCACACCTGCTGTTGGATTTGCTGTTGACGCAAACAACACTGGATTGTTATTATTGATTATGGCATAATTGTATGGATATACCGGACGGATCTCATCTTCAATGATGGTAAAACTTTTTGTAGCCGTGTTATTTGTTTCTGATAATTCCTGAACAAGATTATCCGGATCAATTGTAACAGTTATCTGATTCACTCCTTTATCTTCTAACGGATTAAGTGGCAACACAACCGAAATACTATCCTGAAATTTTACAGGATTGATTTTTCCGTTAAATATCGTTTCTACGGTACCGTTAGGTTTTGTATGCTGAATAAGGATTCCAACAGAATCTAATGTAGACTTACCGATATTGACCACTTTTGCTGTAACCGTTACTGCATCATCAGCTACACTTACAATTAGCGGAGTATGGTTCAACAAAGAATCCTGAGTAACATAATCAGGTTTGGCATGAGCATTCATAACGATCGCCGGATCTCCATGAAGGGTGATCTCTTCTACATGTGTTTGTGCAATATAATCTGAGCTATACACTGTACTTACATCCTTCATTGTAGTCTGCAAAATTTTTCCAATAGATTCTCCATACATATTGTTCGAAAAATTTTGATAAAATTCTGTATTCACATAATTTAACTGAGTAGGCAAACCAAAATGTGTACTCGCTATATACCCGATACTCCCTTTTTTATCAGCAAACACAAATTTTTCTGAAAGCGTTCCGGAGCTGAAGGCTCTTGCTGTATCAAACTGAAACAAATCGCCACTTTCACATCCGTTCACCACTATCAATGGATATTTTCCTGTATTGTTATATCCCTGAGGATCGTCGAGATTAAATTCGATCGTATTGGGAGATGAATGCCCGAAATACGTGATCAAGGTCAATCCTTCGCTAAACAGATCTTCCATGGTTTTATTAGTACCCAATGCTTTATTTGAACCTGAGTTGGCGCTGAATTGATACACTTTTGCACCAAACAAAGTATCACTTGCTATTTCTTCATAGCCCTGCATGTAACTTGTGATCAATCCTGCTAAACTACCATCTGTCAAACCTCCGGTAACCTCTGCAATATTTTTCATCCAGGCTTTATCTGCAATAGTTTGCGATGGATTTTGTTGAGCCGATTCGTATTGTTTTATTTTTTCTAAATAAATACCCACCTCATTTCCAGCAATAGCGGAAAGTCTTCCTATTGGTATCAATGGATATTCGCCTGTTCTGCTTGCAGTAAGTAAATTGTCAGACGAAGGGAAACCAAAGGTTGGTATCATCGCCTGTTTATCGATAGCAGCCGATGATTCATGATTTTTAAACGCTGTATAATTCAACCCTTTTCCTATCAAAAAGAAATATTTTGGTTTTACCGTAAAATTATCCAAAGCGAAAGCCGAGAAATTTCTTATTGATAATGGATGATGCTTAACTCCGTAACCAAACTGATCCGTCAGCTGATCCATATTAACAATTATCCCATTAAAGCTACCTCCCTGAGTTGAACTTCTATAAGCTCTGTATTTTTCTACATTATTATTACCTGATCCGTCATCATACAAAAGCGGATGACTGATAATAACATAATCTCCCTGATTAGTTGCCAGACTGTAATCAACAAAATTTCTAACAGTAAATTTATTTACAGACAAGATCTTACCTGGATCTGTGCTTAACAAAACCAATTTTCTAACTGAGGCTGAGGCTGGCAAAGCAAATTTCACCAATCCTGATGCTACTACCCCCACATATCTTAAGCGATTGGTAAGATCATACAACACAGGAGCCCCCGTGCCATAACTGAAATTGGCAATTTCAAGATACTTCCCCGAAACGCTTGCTGCCAGTTCAAAATAAAACTGAGATGCGGCATTAAAATTAAATTGCCTTGGATAGGTCAATTCAAAATGAGACACAACCATTTTATCTCCTGTAGAACTACTGGCACTTGAAAATTCAAGTCTTGCCGAATCATTTGCCAAATAAGTAAGCGGAATGGCACCTGTGGTTACTCTGCTGATATTATATCCATTGATCGCTGTTGTTGCAATTGTATTTCCTCTAAGCTTTGTGGTAACTGTTCTGCTGGTGTAAGCATTTCCTGCCATTACAGTACTCAGCGTTGCTGCCGGACCGGAAGTATATACCCTCAAACTGGCATTGTTTTCTGTTAGCTTTGCTCCCGGGCCAATATTGGCACTGGTCCAGCCTTCCGCCGTTTCATAAGAAGCTGCACTCACTAATTCTCCCAGATCATATCCATATCCCACATTCATCTGATTCTTATAGTATTTCCCAAAAGTGTAGAGAAAATAAGGTTCAACAGGCAATACATTTCCTGCCACATCATTAGTAGCAGTAATCATTCTTTTATTGGCAGAAGTTGTATTTATTGTTAAAAAATAGGCTGCAGTATCAGTGTATAAGCTATTTTTAGTACACATCTGAAGTAAATCGGTTTTGTACAGTTTTGTATCTGTAGTACCATCATTCATTTCTCCGTAAAACTCAATAAAATCAGTGATGCCCAGCACTCCGGTTGCAACACTCGTGTAAACAGGTACTTCTACACCATTTTTCCATAATTGGAAATTTTCTGCGGGAGTACTCCCTAAGCCCACAGCAGACAAGGCGGATTGAGAAATACGGTAGAGCCCGTTGGCGCCCACATTGAACTTATAATAGGTTTTATTATAGTCTATCCATTCATTATTGTATGTTTGGGCATTACTGCACAAAGCACTCACAATCAATCCAATTAATAAGAAAAAAGTTTTCATCAAAATATAAAAAAGGTTAGTGTTGTATACGAATATAATAAATGCTCATTATCAACCTCTAATCTAAGGTTGTAGTTGGATAGACGGGTGAAAAACGTAAGTGGTTGCAAACTTAATTATTTTTTTCGATTTTTCTAAGCATTTTTGCAGTAACAATCAGCTTATTAAACGTTATTAATCAAAACATAGTATAGAAAATGACTGGGAATTTGATAGAAGAATTGCAATGGCGAGGTATGATCCAGGATATAATGCCCGGAACAGAGGATCAGCTTAAAAAAGAAATGACCAATGGCTATATTGGCTTTGACCCCACATCAGACAGTTTACATATTGGCAGCTTAGTGCCTATTATGCTATTGATACACCTTCAAAGAAACGGACACAAACCGTTTGCATTGCTTGGTGGTGCAACAGGTATGGTGGGAGACCCTAGCGGTAAAAGCGAAGAAAGAAATCTTTTAAGTGAAGAAACATTGGCCCACAATTTAAAAGGCATCAAAGCTCAGCTGGAAAAGTTTCTTGACTTTGATCCGGGAAAACCCAATGCTGCCGAAATGGTAAATAATTACGATTGGTTTAAAGATTTCAGTTTTTTAAACTTTATCCGTGATGTGGGAAAATACATTACCGTGAATTATATGATGAGTAAGGATAGTGTAAAAAAGAGACTGGAAGGTGATAGCGGAATGAGCTTTACAGAATTTACTTATCAGCTTGTACAGGGATATGATTTTTACTGGTTGAACCAACATAAAAATTGCAAACTTCAAATGGGCGGCAGTGATCAGTGGGGAAATATTGTAACCGGTACAGAATTAATAAGAAAAAAATCAGGCAATGAAGCCTTCGCTTTTACCTGTCCGCTGATGACCAAGGCCGATGGCGGGAAATTTGGCAAAACAGAAAAGGGAAATATCTGGCTGGATGCTAAAAAGACATCTCCTTATCAATTCTATCAATTTTGGCTGAATGCAGCAGATGCAGATGCTGAAAGGTTTATAAAGATATTTACGCTCTTAAGTAAAGAAGAGATCAATACACTGATCGAACAACACAAAGGCAACGAATACCAAAGACTGCTACAAAAAAAATTAGCCGAAGAAGTTACTTGCATGGTACATAGCAGAGCTGATTATGAATTTGCAATCAAAGCGT
This sequence comes from Ferruginibacter lapsinanis, assembly GCF_020783315.1. Lineage (NCBI taxonomy): Bacteria > Pseudomonadati > Bacteroidota > Chitinophagia > Chitinophagales > Chitinophagaceae > Ferruginibacter > Ferruginibacter lapsinanis. Next base: position 52,755 of record NZ_CP086063.1, read on the forward strand.
CGGAAATTTTATTTAATAATGATACAGCCGAAATTTTAAATCAGCTGAATGAAGAACAATTATTACATGTAATGGATGGTGTACCAACTGTTGAATACCCGAAAGGAAGCATCATCAACGGAATAGATATTGTAAGTTTTTTAGCAGAGACAAAAATTTTTCCAAGCAAAGGAGAAGCAAAAAAAATGATACAAGGAGGCGGTGTAAGTATCAATAAAATTAAAATTGATAATCCCGATCATCTTGTACAAGCAACTGCTTTATTGAATAACAAATACCTTTTGATACAAAAAGGTAAAAAGAACTATTACCTTTCAATTTTTATTTAATTTTTTTTAATGTATCATAATAATAAACGCTGCCCGATAAGCAGCGTTTATTGTTTAAAACACCTCCTCTTACATGAACAGTAAAAAAGAGCCGAATTGTTTCGAAATACGACAATTTATAACTACTTTCGATGTTCGAAGTGCTTAACAGATGCCGGTTTTAGAAACTTTTAGTAAAATAACGTTCCCGGCAACGATTGCATAAAAAATCCAACTATATATTCAATTTAAGTATCAACTTAGTTGAATATTTTGCCTCTTGTTTTAACCAAAACTGATTTGCAAAATCTATCGTTGTTCATTCAACAACCAATTAATGCCATATGAAGGTTACATCACAAAAAGATGAATACATCTTATTAAAAAAGATTGCTCTACAATCGGACCTTCTTCCGGCTTTATTCAGCTATTCAATTTATAAAACAACATCATAAAATGCTGCACAACATGAAAATGCGTTTATTACAGAAAGGAAACAACACTCTTACTCAGAATTTGGGTATATCAAGACTGTTGAAACCATTGAGCCTGGTATTGATCTTTGCAATATCTGCTATTTGGTCAACGAACACCCAGGCACAAACAGTAACCTACAGTTTTGCCGGTGCTACGCAAACAGCTTCACCAATCGGGTATCAACAAACAGGTATTGGTATTTATTATAAAGGTACTTCAGGAGGTACTATTTCTGACGGTTCTGCGTCTTGTTTTGGATATACTCCTTCTAAACCAACCAGTTCCGGGTTGTTTGTTTTCCTACCCAGTATAGGTAATATCTCAAAAATTACTGTGAATGGTACAGGTACCGGTAGTAATAGAACCTTTACAAAGCTTGAAACAGCTGCAACAATAAACGGCACTTACACACAAGATGCTGGTGCAACCGGAACAGGTACAATCAACGGTACTACTTGTGGAAGCATTGTGATCGTTCCTTCAGCTAATATCAATAGCGGTACTTATATCAGAATCACTTTCTCTGGAAACTTAAACGTTACTTCAATCGACTTTTTGAATAATGCAAGTGCTCCTGTAGTAAGTACAACCTCTGCAACTGCAAACAATTGTACAACTGCTACTCTAAACGGCAGCATTGATAATGATGGTGGATTTTCTCAGGTAACAAGAGGATTTGTGTATAGCAGCAGCAACAACAATCCTACATTAGCAGATAATGTTGTTACTGACCCAGGTCAGGGAGCAGGCTCTTATTCAGCTTCATTAAGCTCTCTAACAAGCGCAACTACTTACTATGTTAAAGCGTATGGTACAAATACACTTGGTACAACTTATGGATCAGTTATTTCTTTTACTACAGCAACTCCAAGTGCACCAATCTTATCTGCAACAACAGCAGCAACAAATGTCACTTCTTTTGGTGCATTAACCGGTGGAACTGTCAGCGCTGACGGTTGTTCAAATGTTACTGCAAGAGGTGTTGTTTGGAGTACATCTCCAAACCCAACTTTACCATCAGTAAATTCAACAGTTGATGGTAGCGGCACAGGAAGTTTCAATAGTCAAATTACAGGTTTGAGTGCATCAACTCAATATTATGTAAGATCATATGCAACAAATACAACTGGTACAGATTATGGTAGTCAAATAACATTTACTACCACTGCTCCACAACCTTCTTTGTTCGCTTCACAATCAGGTATTGTTTTTCCTGCTACTGCTATAGGTTCTTCTTCAACATTAACCTATACCCTAACAGGTTCTACACTTGACGGTAGCCCTATTACTTTGAGTGTGCCGGCAGGATTCACTATTAGCCCATCTACTATTACATATACTGGTAACAGTTTTACGCAAGTAGTTTCTGTTACTTTTACACCTACAGCGTTCACAACATATAGCGGATCGGTAACTCAAACCGGTGGAGGTGCAGTTGGATTATACAATATTTCCCCAACGCTATCTGCACAGGGTAAATTGCCTACACCTGCTGTTGCTTCTAATGCAGGAAACGATTTCTGGTTAGGATTCGGATACCAAAAAGATATGAAGAGTTCTAAGATCTTTATGTCTGTATATGTAGCTGCAGGCGATGCGCCGGCTCATGTAGTTGTAGAAATGCCTGCTAATGCCGCCAATTTTAATGGTGGTGTGCCTTATGAAATTGATATCGCAGCTAACCAGGTAGCAACAATCCCTGATTACCTGTTTACTAATCTTACTTATTTAGATTCTACAGGTATTAAAAAGAAAGGACTTCATGTTTATAGTTCAACAGGAACTCCTATCTCAGCATGGATGCATACCTATTCTTCGGATAATTCTGCCGGAGGTAGTCTTTTATTCCCAACAAATACATGGAACAATTCTTACTATGTATTAAGTTCTGGAGGTAAAGTTAATAATGGATATATAGGTAATAGCTACTTCTTTGTAGTAGCGCAGGAGGATAATACAGAAGTAACAATCATCCCTAGTAATCCAATCATTAAACCTACATCGGCATTTACAGATACACATTCTGCATCAGACATTTTATATGATAAAGACATACCCTTTACCGTTACACTTAATAAAGGTGAAGTATTTAATGGTATCGGCTATATAGATGGCTCTACAGATTACACTAAAGCAGGATTAGGCGCATTGGACTTAACAGGTACTAAAGTATCTACTACCTGCGATAAAAAAATCGCTGTATTTGGTGGTGATGGCAGATTAGGTTTAACAGATGTTCCGGGTTGTTCTCCAAACAAGCCTACATCCGATCACCTTGTACAACAAATGTTACCAAAAGTGGCATGGGGCACTAAATACCTTACTACTCCTACCAAAACAATGGAATACAACATGTTTAAAATTGTAGTACAAGATCCTACTACTGTTGTAAAAGTTAATAATAATGTTTTACCAGCTTCTAGCCTTATCAATAATTTGTATTATTCTATTGCCAACGATAGTTTGAATTTAATAGAATCTGATAAACCAGTGAGTGTAGCTCAATACATATTAGATAACGCATGTTCTTATTTAAGTGTTAATGGCAATAATGTAATGGACGCAGATCCTGAAATGATTACCATTAGTCCTGTTCAACAAGGCATTAGTAAAGTAACTGTATATTCTGCAGGCTTTAAATCTAATGCTGGAGGTAATTCTGGTGGAACGAGTTTTATAAATGTAATTCTTAAAAAAGAAGGATTGTCTTCTTTCACAATTGATGGCTTAAGCGGATCGAATTTAGTTGATACAGGTGTGGCAAGTAATAATAATGCTTATTTAAATGATGTTGCAGATCCAACTGTAACAGTAGCAAATAGTACGGTATTAGCTGCTTTTCAACCACATCCTTTAGATGCTAATTATGTGTGGGCAAGATTTAAAGTGACCAGCGATCAGCCACATACTATTTCTTCAAGTGAAGTATTTACAGCTATTGCTTATGGTACAAGAGGTGATAAAGCGGGTGAAAGTTACGGGTATAATGCAGGTACTGCTTTACAAGATCTAACAACACCATTGATCCTGAATAATCCTTACGGAGATTCGTTAAACTCATTGAATTCATCTAAACCATTGACCACATGTAAAGGAACTGAAGTTACATTATCAGCTACTCTTCCTTTTGAAAATGTACAAGGCCACAGTATTACTTTCAGTTATGGTAATAATCCTAATGTTAGCCCTAATGCTGATGATGTAATTACTAACCCTGTACTTGATCATAGTTTTGAATACCCTGTAGGTTCAGGAAACAGATTCTATGTTTACAAATTAGCGCAAAAACATATTTTTAATGCAAATGGCGACTACCGCATTAATGTAACTTATTTCAACCCTACCCCATCTGAAGGATGTGGCCAGGAAGGTAGCAGCAAAACAATCTCTTACACAATAAAAGTATCTGATGGTATCATTCCAGCTTATACAATTGATTATAATACTTGTATCAGCAATACTGTTACTATCAACTCACAAGCTACAAGCGGTGTAGGATTTGATATTGTAAAATGGAACTGGAGTTATGACAATGGTAGCAAACCATTACCAGGCGGTCAGGACATCGTTCAAAATCCAACATTTGCTAACCCTGTAAATAACACTGCCAACAATGTAAAAATGATCGCAATCAATAGCATCGGTTGTTTCGGTGAATTGCAAAAAGCATTACCAGTTCAATCTAAACCGGTAATCATATTTAATCCTTTGCCTACAGGTTTGTGTAACACACCTACTGCTGCATTTGAATTAACTTCATATGCAACTCCAGAAAATGGCATTTTCTCTGGTAACGGCGTTGAATTAAGATCAGGTAAATACTGGTTTAACCCTGCTGCTTCTAGCGTTTCAACAACAACACCAAATGTGATCACTTACAACTTTACAGGTGGTAACAGTTGTGCAGCAGATCCTAAAACACAAAATATCAGTGTGGGTCAATCAGTAGTGCTTACACTTGCTGCTGTAAATCCTCTTTGTATCAATGCAAATGCTGTTACGTTAGTAACTAACAATATTGCAGGTGGCGTAGTTAGCGGACCAGGTGTTTCACTTGTAGATGGTGTATATAAATTCAATCCTACCACAGCAGGTGTTGGTTTACATCACATCACTTACACAAAACCTGAAGATAATTGCTCTACTCCTGCTGCAATTGATATACAAGTTGTTGGATTGCCTGTAGTAAGCTTTAGCACAGAGTTTGCTCCATTATGTAGCAATGCTCAATCAATCACATTGAATCAGGCTACACCAACAGGAGGCGTGTATAGCGGAACAGGTGTTACTTCTACAGAAGGTGTGTACAAATTCAATCCTGCAGCAGCTAATGTTACATCAAACAATGTAATTACTTACACAGTTACAAATTCTACGGGTTGTGTAAACAGTGCTACCAATTCAATTAGTGTAGTTCCTGTTCCTGTGGTAAGTGCAGGAGAGGACTTAACAGTTATACAAAATGAATCCATCACCATCACAGGTACAAGTAACTCTGAAGCTACTTTTGCATGGACTCCAACTACAGGATTAACTGGTTCTACTTCATCATTGATCACTCAGGCACAGATCAGCGAATTAGGCGATTATACTTACAGATTAACAGCAACATCAGGCAATTGCCAGGCATTTGATGAAATGGTATTGTCAGTAGTTTCTCCTGCAGATTGCCTTGATCCAATGAAAGCGTTTACACCTAACGGTGATGGCAAGAATGAAAAATGGATTGCATATAGAGATCAGGGATGTTATACAAGAGTTCAGGTGGATGTATACAACCGTTGGGGTGGCTTAGTATATCATTCTGATAGTTACACCAATAACTGGACAGGTGAGTTTAAAGGAAAAGCTGTTCCGGATGCAACTTACTACTATGTAATTAAAGCAACCGATAGCAGAGGACATACGAAAACAAAAACAGGTAACGTAACTATCATCAGATAAACGAATCAGTCTAACAGTTAATAAAATCATGACCAATAAAAAAATAAATAATATGCAAATCAAATCAATAGTTGCTGTGCTGCTTTTGAGTGTTTGTTTTACCAACACAAATGCACAACAGATATTCAGAATAAGCCAATACAATCAGCACAACTTTTTGTATAACCCTGCCGCTGCAGGTGCTAGTGATGCTCCCTCAGTAGGGGCATCATATAGAAAAATGTGGAGCGGTATTGATGGCGGACCTCAAACTACCATACTTTTCGGAGACAAATATTTTGCTAAGAAAAAAGTAGGTGTAGCTGTAGTATTGTATGATGATAAAACCGGACCAACCAGCCGTACCGGTGGTCAGGCAAATTTGTCTTACAGTATCAATCTTGAAAATGGAAGACGCTTAATGTTTGGATTAGGCGGACAGGTGTTGCAATACAAGATCAATAAAGCTGAATTAGCTAATTCAGACTATTTTGATGAAACAGATCCATTGTTATCTGCTCCGGGCACTGTAACAAAAGGTGATGCATCTGCCGGGGTTTATTTAAAGACACCTACTTTCAATTTTGGTTTTTCTGTACAACAAATCGTTCAATCTAAACTGGATTTCATAAAAGGAACTACCACCACTCAAGGTAGAAACTACAGACATTATAACTTCACTGCAGATTATTATGCAAGAACAGACGAAGACAATGTGCTTATTCCTAATGTATTGGTTAGATACCTGCCTAACTCTCCTGTTGATGTTGAAGGTGGTGTTAGATTAGAACATAAAGACCTGATCTGGGTTGGATTTAACTACCATTACAAACAAAGTTTTGCAGCTTTTGCAGGAGTTAAAATAAATCATAAACTAGCTATTGGTTATGCCTATGATGTATACAACACTCCATTGAGTATTTTCGATGATGGTGGCGATGCTCATGAAATTTCATTAAGGTATTTCTTTTAATATCTTTTATATCTATTTTACAAAGGGCTTATTCTTTTAAAAGAATAAGCCCTTTGTAATTTCGCTATCTTCCCTGCTTATACTGTGAACAAATAAGGTGGGTAGATAGCATTTTTTTTAAATATTTTGTGGCACGATTGGTGCTTTAAAAATGATATTTTTCGATCAGTTAATCAGCAGTGAACTAAATATTAATTTAATACAGGCAGCGTTTTGCAAAATAAGACAACTCTTCTGTTTGTTATAAACACCCACTTTATGAATAAGAAAATCTTACTGATTTTTTCCCTTTTATTTAGTCTTAATTCTTTTGCACAGGAACTAACCAACTATGGTACAGATTTCTGGACCGGTTATGGTTTTAATACCAGAATGAAAGACATCACCAGTACTAGCAGAAGTTATATGTCTATTTTTCTTACTGCAAAAAAAACAACCAAGGCAAGAGTAAGTTTACAATTCCCTGCTCCTACTTTTGGGTTTCCTGCTCCGTGTAATTGTAAAGAAGTAACCATAACCGGTGGTTCCGTGGTGGAAGTAAATAATTTTCCTGTAGGAGATTTAAGTGATGAATATAATGAGGCGTTACTACCCGATAGTAGATTATATTTTACAGGCATTACAAATAGGGCAATACATATTGAAAGTTTAAGTAGTGAACCAATAGCTGCCTATCAATACAGCTACGGCACAGACGTGGGTGGAGCTACAATGATATTTCCTACCAACACATGGGGATCTACTTACAATGTGTCTACTGTAGGAGGATTAACCAATGCAGGATTACCTAATTCTTTCTTTTTTGTCATTGCAAAAGACGATAATACTATTGTTGATATTACAGTAAAATCCGGTCCTGGTGGAGGTATTATCGATTCATCCAATAAAACCATATTTAATGGTAATCCTACTCCCGCAGCAAATATTTTACGGCCTAATAATACTACTTTCTCCGTCACCTTAAATAAGGGGCAAGTATACAATGCAATGGGAGTTTTAACCAAGGTTGGTTCATTATTGAATGGAATAGACCTTTCAGGTACTACAGTGAAGGCAAGAGATTGCGATAAAAAAATCACCGTGTTTGCAGGAAACGGAAGAGTCGCTTTAGCCGCAGACCCAGCCTGCACGGCCGCCGCATCTTCTGATAATTTAATACAGCAAATGTTTCCCAAAACAGCATGGGGGACAAAATATTTAACCAGCCCGGCAACTGCAACGGCTAAGTATAATATTTTCAGAATAAATGTTTCTGACCCCTCAACGCAAGTCTGGTTAAACAATCCGGCACATACTACTCCCATGACAGGTTTAACAAATGGTTATTATGAATACAGAACCGATCAGCCTATTATGATTGAAAGTGATAAGCCTGTAATGGTTACTCAATTTATGCCTAGTACAATTGGCGGAGGATGCAATGAACATGGCAATATTGCTCCTTCAGAATCAGAAATGATCATCATTAGTCCTATACAACAGGCACTAAACAATATTGCTGTTTTCTCTCCAAGAAAAAACAGATTCGCAACTAATGCTACCAACTATCATTTCATTAATGTAATTATCAAAAAAGAAGGGGTAGCGACTTTTAAATTTGACGGACTATCTACTTATGGCGGAAATCCAATCACCAACCTATTCAAACCGCATCCACAAGATGCAAATTATTATTATGCTCAGTTTACTAATGTAGCGGTTGGTACCATAGGGCTAACACATACATTGGAGTCTTCTGAAGGATTTAATGCCATCGTATATGGGGTAACTCAAGGCGAAAGCTATGGTTACAATGCAGGTACAGCTATAAAGGATCTGTCTGCGATTATAACCACCAATAATCCCGAAGGTAAGGTTGAAGGATCTCCAAAAACGTGTAAAGGAAACAGTGCTGAATTTGAAGTGGCCATCCCATATAATCAGTCATTGGTTACAGGTATTACCTGGGAATCAAAAAGCCCCAACGTTACCCCGAATGGAGTGTTGATAGGTAGTATTGTACCTGTAAGAACTTATACTTTAAATGACCAGACATATACTGTCTATAAATCACCAGTAAAATATTTGTTTTCAAAAGTTGCTACCGATTCAATTTTTGTAAAAATCACCGGCACTTTTTCAAATGAATGTGGGGTAGGCTTTTTACCTGTTACACTCCCCGTAGAAGTGAATGAAGATACCGTAGCCTTTAGTTTCAGTAATCAAAGTTGCGGAGACAAAAAAATTACATTTACTAATTTATCAACTCCTGCATTTGGTAGTACATTCACAAAATGGACATGGGATTTTGGTGATGGCACTCCTGTATTTGATGGACAAACTCCTCCCCTGCATGATTACCCTGCATTAAATCCTTACACAGTAAAATTAAAAACAGTTAATACTTACGGTTGCGCCACCACGAAGGACAGCATCATTGATTTTAGTGCAGGCGTTAAAGCTAAATTTATTGTATCTCCAAAAGATACATTTTGTACAGGCGGCGCCATAACTGTTGATCCTGCTACCAGTACCAGTAGTGGTGCAGCAGGTGCTATCACCAAGTGGATATGGAATATGGGTGAAGGTGGCGAATACACACTTACAACTCCTGCTATTCAATCGCATACTTACAATACTGCAGGAAAATTTGCAGTAACACTTCAGGTAGAAACTGCAAATGGTTGTAAGAGCACATTGTTTACTGATACTATGGTTGTTGAAGCCACTCCTGTACCGGCTTTCCAAAAAGGTTTGATCACTTGCCTGAAAGATAGTCTTCAGTTCACCGATAAAAGCACCATTACTATCGGAAGTATCAATAGTTGGGATTGGGATTTTGGCGATACTAAAAAAAGTACCCTGCAAAACCCTAAGCATGCCTGGGCCGCTCCCGGCAAATACGAAGTCACTCTCAGTGTAAAATCTGCAGGAGGTTGTCCTTCTACCGTTGTATTCAAGGATAGCGTAACAGTATTGGCATTACCAATCAATCTCTTCGATAAAAACGTGGATTGTACCAAAAAAGAAGTAACCTTTACTGATAAGTCAACCACTACTGCAGGTACTATTGTAAAACGACACTGGGATTTTGGTGATGGACAACGGGATGATAATAATCTGGTATCGCCACTACACCCATATTCCGGAACAGGACCATACACTGCTACCCTTTGGGTAGAAACATCCAACGGCTGCCAGGATTCTGCTAACAAAGCAACCGTTACTTTCAGTATCGCTGCTTCGCCGGTTTCAAGCTTTAGCTTACCGGGTAATATCTGTTTACCTAATGCCGTGGCTACTTTTGCCAACACCTCTACCATTACGGATGGTACGGAAGCTGAGTTTACCAATGCATGGGATTTTGGTGACGGCTCTCCTGCTGCTACCAGCACCGGACTGGCATCTATACAACATACCTATACAGGCGCAGGGCCATACACCGTTAAACTGGTTACCACCAGTAAATTCGGTTGTACCAGCACTGCCACACCTAAAATAGTCAATACCATCTTTACACAACCTAAAGCAAGCTTTACTCCTCCGGCAGAAGTTTGTGTGAACGCTAAAGCGGCACTCAGCAGTACAGGTACTGCTGCAGGAAGCGCTCCGGATATGTGGTACTGGAGTTTTGATGGTACGGATAACTATGGTACGCTTTCTAAAAAAGATACCGTAGCGGCATGGGCCACCGATGGTACCCAAACGATCAAACACTATCTTGTGTCTAAAGTAGGTTGTGTATCGGATACTGTTTCTAAATCGATCACGGTTAATCCATTACCGGTTAACCTGTTTGATAAAGACATTGATTGCAGTATCAAAAAAGTAACCTTTACTGATAAATCAACTGCTGCTGTAGGTACCATTACAAAACGCCACTGGGTGTTTGGAGATGGTGCCCGGGATGATGGCAATAATGCTACTGTATCGCATACTTACAGCGGCACAGGACCTTACACTGCCACACTTTGGGTAGAATCTTCTAAAGGTTGCCAGGATTCTGCTAACAGAGCAAGTGTAACATTCACCATCAGTGCTACGCCGGCTTCAAGCTTTACTTTGCCTGTTGCTAATATCTGTTTACCGGCTGGTATTGCTACTTTCACCAACACCTCTACCATCGCTGATGGTACAGAAGCAGGGTTTGTGAACAGCTGGGATTTTGGCGACGGTACTAAAAAAGATACCAGCTTCGGACTAGCGTCTATACAACACAGTTATACCGGGGTTGGGCCGTATACGGTTAAACTTACCACTACCAGTGTGAACGGTTGTAACAATACCGCTACCCCTAAAATATTGAATACCATTTATGCTCAGCCTAAAGCTACTTTCACCGCCGCTCCTGCAGAAGCCTGCCTGAACAGCAATGCTTCATTCAGCAGTACCGGTTCGGCAGCAGCCAGCACTGCAGCAGATTGGTATTGGGACCTCGGAACAGGCAGCTTTGGTACATTATCTAAAAAAGATACCGTAGCCGCATGGAGTGTGCCGGGTGATAAGACCATTCGTCATTATATCGTTTCTGCTGTAGGTTGTATCTCGGATACAGCTAACAAGACCGTTACCGTTAACAGTTTACCTACAGCTTCCTTTACCCAGGTGGCAGTAGGATGTGCCGGTAAAGAAGTGGCATTCACTGACGGGTCTGCCACCACTACCACCGGGGCCACCATTACTGAATGGAACTGGAACTTTGGCGACGGAAACAAATTAAAACAAACCACTGCTGCGGCTGTTAAACATACCTATGCAACAGGCGGAAGCTATCCGGCCACCCTGGTGATCAGAGACAGCAAAGGCTGTATCAGTGATACATTCAGATTAACCGTTGATGTCTATCCTAATCCTGTTCCTTTGTTTACAGTAACTGATATCTGTTTACCAACTATTCAACCAATATTTACTGATGCCAGCACTATTACCAGCGGATCGGTAACTGACTGGAGCTGGAATTTTGGTGATGGCACTCCTGCTGTAACAGGGGTAGCTTCTACTCCGCACAACTATATTGCAGGCAATATCTACAAGGTAACGCTTACGGCTACCTCAGATAAAGGATGTACCACTACAGGTGCTGCCGTTGATGTAACCGCTACCAGTGCGCCGATCGCAAGTGACAGCATCATCAACAGTGCTAACCTGTGCAGCAGCTCTCCGGTTACACTTATCGACCAGTCTGTGCCAAACGGATTTGGTACCGTTAGTAAGATCGAGATCTTCTGGAATGGGGTATCTGATGCTACCAACAAAACAGTAGACAATGCACCGGCTACCGGTGGCACCTATACGCACAAATATCCTGATCTATCTGCTGATCAAAACTATGAAGTGGTGATCAGGGCTTACTCTGCTTCAGGATGTTATAAAGACTCGGCAAGAACAATTGCGCTATTGGCTTCGCCTAGCTTAACATTTAATGCAATACCCGGTATCTGTGAAGAAAAAGATACCATACAGATCGATGTGCCGCAAGATGCCAATAACCTGCCGATACGTACTGCTTTCTTCAGTGGTGAAGGAATTACGGACAGTGCCGGTAGCTTCTTCCCTGCCCTTGCAGGACCAGGCAATCACCTGATCACTTATACCGATACTGCTACCAACGGTTGTGTAAGCAAAGCTTCCCAATCTGTATTTGTGTACGCTACCCCTACCATTAAAATGGATGCTACCAAAGCGGTAATGCTGGGAGATAAGATCAAACTCAATCCTACCATCACCGGTAATATACAAACCTACCTGTGGGATCCGGCTACTTACCTGGATGCTGATAATATTAAAGCGCCGATATCTACCCCTGCGGCTGATATCACCTATACACTTACAGTAACCTCTAAGGATGGTTGTGAAGCTGACAGCAGTGTAGCGGTAAAAGTATTGAAGGACTTTGGAGTGCCTAATACATTTACTCCTAATAATGATGGTATCAATGATAACTGGGTTATCGAAGAACTGCCGTCTTTCCCGATACAAAAAGTTCAGGTGTTCAACAGGTATGGACAGATCGTTTATGAAACCAAAAAATACAATCCGCTTGGATGGGATGGTACCTACAAAGGAAAACCATTACCGTTCGGTACTTATTATTACATCATCGAATTGAATGGAATGGTGGAACCTAAGGTCGGATATGTTACTATCATAAAATAAAAAATGAAGGAATACCAAAAATCGGCTGCTTTCTATTAGCAGCCGATTTTTTTATTGGAGAAGCAACACTTTCATAAAACCAACTCCTCTTTTATAGCATGGGAACGATTGCGTAAAAAATAAGAATCTGATTGTTAAGGAAAATCTAAAAAAAAGTCTACCTTACAAAGACAAAATATTTACTTATTAAATCCAAGCCCATTTCATAAAAAATAGCCGTACGCTGCTAAATCTCAAACAATAAACCAATTACATAATCATCAATATCAATTTAAAATTTAACGACAAAAAAACCAATTATGAAAAAAATCTATTTATTAATACTTTGCTGTCTCTCCCTGAGCGGAATCATAAAAGCCCAGGTACTATCAGAAAGCTTTGAAGAAGCCGGTTGGGTAGTAGGCGGAACGGATGTTGGAGGAACCGTAGCAGGAGCAATTCCTACCAGTAGCAGTGCCGCAAATACAAGCTGGTTATATAGTGCTATATCTGTTTGCAGTAATACAGGCACAGTAACCACACTAGCAAGAAGTGGAAAGGCCGTTCAGGTTCGAACCACGGGTTCAAGTTATATCGTAACTCCAATCATCAAAGGTGGTGTGGCTAGTATCACAGTTTGGGTAATGCCTACTTCAGCTACTACAAGGTTCAATATAGGTATTGCTACTAGTACCAATACTACGGGGGTTGGGCAATTATCCAACTCTTACTCAAACACAGCAGGGTCAGGTAGTACCGTTTCAGGAATATGGTCAATATCTTATTTTAGCGTGGGAGTAAATTTAACTTCCGGTGTTTGGCAACAATTGAGCGTTACTGCTAATGTAGCGGCAACAGATGATGCTCTTGTGAAATTCCAACGTGTATCTGCAGGATCAGTTGGAATTGACGATATTCTTATTTCAGGTGGTGGTCCTTCAGCTCCTGTAGTAACTACTACAGCTCCGTCTTCAATAGGCAGCACTACTGCTACCAGTGGTGGTGATGTTACTTCTGACGGAGGAAGTGCTGTATTAAAAAAAGGTGTTTGCTGGAGTACATCAGCAAACCCTAAAGCATATGCACCCGATACCACAGTAAATGGTTCGGGTACAGGTTCATTTGTCAGTTCAATTACAGGATTAACAGCGGGTACTTTGTACCATGTAAGAGCCTATGCAATCAATGCAATCGACACAGCTTATGGAGCTGACCTGACTTTCACTACAACTATTCCAACTACAGATTTTTATAATGTAGCAGGCACTGATATTACAATACCGGGGAACTGGGGCACTAACACAAACGGCTCTGGCACACCTGCTGCAAATTTTACTGCTAACGGACAAGTATTTCACTTGTTAAATACAGGTGGAACAATGTCAGGCCCTCTGACCATAACCGGAACAGCCTCTAAATTAATTATTGAAAATACTTTTGTTGCCACACAAACCTTGAATGCTACAACTGATGTTGCAGCAGCTGGTATCTTAACGATTAAAACTGCCACTAACCCTACTTTCGGAACAATTAATACTGCAAGTACAGTAAATTTTGATGGAGCAGGAACAACAGCCAGCGCTACTAACTTTGGTAACCTTGGTTTATTAAATGGTGGTGTTTTGCCAGTAGGTAGTGTAGGTGTTTTTGGAACATTCAATCCCGGATCAACTTCTTCTGCAGTTGCCGGAAATAATTTTTCGTTTAACGGTACATCCGCTCAAACTATCCCAGCATTCACTTTTGATAGTTTGATCGTTAATAACACTGCCGGAACTTCTATAAGTGGAAGTAGTTCTGTTGTTGCAGCCAATAAGGGAATCAGTATTTTGCAAAATCTTACAATACCTGCCGGAGACACGTTGAGACCAAAAGGTAGCAATGGAGTTTCTTATACAGTTGCTGCTTCAAAAGCCTTGGTAGTTAACGGAGCTTTAGACAATCAATCTACAGGTACAGTTACTATGACCGGTACTATCACTGTTAACAGTGGCGGTGCTTACATAATGAATGCTCCGGTTGGAAATTCTGCCGGTTTTATCCCTACAGGTACTTACAATGCTGGGTCAGATATCATTGTATTACAAGGTGCTGCCAGAATCCCTGCTACTATTGGTGGTAATGTAACCTGGAGCAGTACAGGAGCCGGTTCTTACTTAAATGGTAATACTACCATTGGAGGTAATATGACAGTGACCAATGGGCAGATAAATCATGGTTCAGGTGGTACAGGAAGATCATTGACCATTTCAGGTAACTTAACTGTTTCAGGTGGTAGATATGATGTATTAGGTACTCCCGGAAGTGGTGCTACCAACCAAACACTTACTGTAAATGGTAATGTAAATGTAACCGGTGGCCGTTTATATGCATCAGCAGGTAATACTGGTACTGGTACTGGTACAATCAATATTAAAGGTAATCTTGTACATACCAGCGGTTCTTTTGGAGATTCTAATATTGTTAACACAACCGGTTTGATTGTATTTAACGGTACATCTAACCAAAACATATCTTCAATAGGATTATCTGATACAACTTCTGTAACAATAAATAATGCTGCAGGTGTAACCTTATTAACTGATTTTGGACCAATTGGCGGTACGCTTACATTTACCAATGGATTGATCCATACAGGTGCAAATAAACTAATATTAGACAGCATGGCGACTACAACGGGAGCAGGTGCTGGTAAATATGTGCATGGTAATGAAAGGAAATATTTCAAAACAGGTAGTGCTATCAGCAAAACTTTTGAAATTGGTGATGCTACAAATTATACTCCAGTAGATCTAACTTTTGCCAGTATCACTGGTGGAGGTAGTATTACCGCCAGTACAACAGCGGGAGATCATCCACTGGTTGCTATCTCTCAACTGGATGGTAATTTATCTGTGAACAGATACTGGACATTAACCAATGGAGGAATTACATTTACAACTTATGACGCTGTCTTCAATTTCATAGCATCAGATGTAGATGCAGGAGCAAGCACCAGTTCATTCATAATTGGAGAATACGGTCTGGGTGGCTGGACTTATCCAACTGTAGGAACACTTACTCCAACAAGTTCACAGTTAACAGGAAATACAGGATTTAGTGATTTTGCTATTGCAGAAGTCAATGCACTCCTTCCTATTAAATTAGAGTTCATTAATGGAATAAAATCTGCGGCAGGTAACGCACTTAACTGGAAAGTTAATTGTACATCTACAAGTATTACAATGCAAATTGAAAGATCGGCTAATGGTACTAATTTCACTACGGTAAACTCTATCACCGCCACTCAATCCCGTTGCAGCCAGCCATTTGATTTTATGGATGCACAGCCGCTTGCCGGCACTAATTATTATCGTTTGAAGATGATCGATATAGACGGCAGAATTTCTTATTCTTCAATAATTGCCATTTTGAATAAAGCAAAAGGAACAGAGATTACAGGTCTGTACCCTTCAATTATCAAAAATGATGCAACGCTTAGCTTGGTAACTGCTAAAGCTGCCAGTATGAATACGATCATTACTGATATGACTGGTAAACTTATTAAAGCTGCAACTCAGAAAATTGCTGAAGGAAGTAGCTTAATAAAAGTTGATTGTGCTGGTCTTCCAAATGGAGTATATAACCTTACAGGTATTATTGATGGAAAGGTGATCAAAACCATTCGCTTCATTAAACTATAATATGATTTAAGTTCTTAAAACCCTGAATACCTCCAATAAGTCCCGATTGCTTCTGCAGTCGGGATTTTTTATACAAGAATGATAATAAAAATATTAAAGCCGGATATTGAAGCTAATTGCTTCAAAAGTATAGTCTCATATTCTTTAAAAAGCGTTTTTCTCGCTATTAAACATGCCATTCATACCTATGAAAGGCAATATCAGTAAGATTATACAAAATCTTTAAAATCATTTTTGGAATTCTACCATCTTATTGTAAATTTGCACTCCCAAATCAATCTGGGCAAATGATTGGGTTATGGTGTAACGGTAGCACTACAGATTTTGATTCTGTCTGTCTAGGTTCGAATCCTGGTAACCCAACAACAAAAAAAAGCAATCGTTTTACGATTGCTTTTTTTGTTGTTGGTAGAATATTCTATCTACCATCCAGAAAAAGATAAACGGGAATGGTGTTAGTAGTTTTGTAAATACCAGATAATCTCTGGTAAAATTAATTGCTGCCTCAGGACTAATGGTTGCCAAATGGAAATGTCCCAATCCTAAGATGATAAGTTTTGACAGAAAATACCCTCCCCATAGTAAGAGATATACAAGCAGAAATATTCTAAACATTTTACCAGTAACAGAATACTTCATCACCACTATTCCTGTTATCGGTAAAAAAACCGTTCGTATGATTACAAATAAAGCATGATACTTGTGTAAAAAATAAGTTGCTTTCAACCAATCAAGTACAAATACTGTGACTGTCATTAAAAGCATCAATAAAAAAAAAGTACTAAATTTTTTCACGATTAAACCCTTTTCTTGTAAATAATATCCAGCAACAAAATATTACTAAATAAAGAAGTATCGTGAAGATGTACTTATGGTTAAGTTCAAACATCGGATTGTGATAACGATACACCCAATAAAGTAATGTACACCTGATAATGTTTGCAATATTTATAACAATAACCCCGCCAATAGAGAAAGCCATTTTTCTGCGCCATGTGTAATATGGCAACAATAAAATAATTGACAAATAAATAACCATCAGATCCAGCGCATTACAACCATCAGCTATATATAAAATGATTCTTTTATTTTCCATTATTGGTATTGCCCTTTCCTGAATAGGGAACTCTCCTACTGTTACCGTTGGAGTAACCCTCAAAATATCATTGATAGAAAACACCGTAGCATGAGCTGTGATCTTTGTTAAAAAATGATCCGGAATATTTGCAGGTAGTAGCACTAAATTGTATAGCAGTTGCCATGCTATTATAAATACAACCACCTTTATAAAAAAAGATTTTATTTCCTTATTCAGGCTAACATCATCTCCAAAAAAATTAAAATTTTCAGGCATATTTTATTTTAAAGATAAAATAAAAATACACCTCTCGGTTAAGAGAGGTGTATTAAATTTAGTAAGATGAGCCTATTAGCTATTGTCTGACACCGCCTGAACCATCATCGCCTTCTTCGCATTCCTGCGTTTGATCACCCATACACCCAGACCGACACCTACTGCAAGCAAGCCAATACTCATCCACTGAGTCAATGGCACTGCTGGTGGACGGTAGTCCGGATTACCTCCGGGGTTATCATCCGGGTTCTGAGCAAATAATACTACAGGCATCATGAACACTATCAGCATCACCAGCATCGGGTATAACCGGCTCGTGAACTTTGATAACGATGTCTTTAAATGTGCACTCATCTTTGATATTTTTTTTATTTCTTAATTTGTTTGTTTGAGTCAACTAATTGTATTCTCTGGTTGCCCTATTAGTTCACTACTATTCTTTCGATCAGCTTAGCACCATTTGGTCTGGTGATCTCTAATTGATACAGCCCTTTACTTACAACCGTCGGCAAAGATACAACTTGTGTGCTATTTCCGCCATTATGCGTAAAGTTTGTTGTCATCAGTTCCTGACCAACACTGCTGATCAGACGGATACCATAGCGACCTTTATCCTGGTTGTTCAACTGCAGGCTAACCTGGTTGTTCGTGATAACTGTTGAAGACAATTCGATCGATGATTTAACTGTCCCCATTACCACTCTTACCACTGTTGTGTATTTAACTACTCCTGACAGATCTACTGTCTTGATCCTGTAGTAGTTAGTTCCTGCAACAGGGTTGGCATCAGTAAGGCTGTAAGTAGCTGATCCGCCATTGTTGGCTGAAGCACTTACTACTCCTACCTGTGTAAAGTTAACGCCGTCGGTTGAGTGTTCTACTGCGTATTCTTTAACACCGCTTTCTACCGCTACTTTCCAATCTATCTGCATTGCAGTATTTTTTTGCTGTGCATTTAAGTTGGTAATAGTTACCGGTGTTGGTGTGCTGAACACGATACGGAACCTGTCGGTGAACGATGCTGCCACTGCAGGGTCTGCGTTGAACACTACGGATGAAGTAGCTGACAGGTTGAATGGTGTTGTCGTATTTAAGTATTTATCTTCTAACACCGCTGTAGCTCCATTATCCAAACCACTTGGCGTGAACTCTAATTTATACGCCTGTTTCTTAAGGTTTGTCATTCTGTAAGGAATAACATCTCCGCTTACGATCAGTTTGCGTTGTTCTGCACTTAATACCGTGGTGCCTCTTACCATACCGATACCATCACCAAAGCCTTGTACTTTAATATTGTCTTTGTTGTCGATATCATTTGAATAAGAATCATCGAAGCCTACGATATTACCATCGGCTAAGTTGAACGTGTTATTAGGTGCCGCTGCATACAGGTTGGTTTCAAGATATGGTATCGCTGCTGTTGGTGATACCGGTCTGAAGCCGCTGCCACCTACATTGCTGCCGCTTGTTTTACAAGCTTCGGTCAGCTGGATCGTTCCGTCTGAACCTGATGCATGTACCATGAAGCCCAAACCTGATTGTATCTTAGAACTTGGGGTAGTGCCATAGCTGCCTCCGCCCGGTACAGGTTTCCAAGGTATTGGTGTATTGGCACTGAAGGTTTGATAACCACCCAAACCATATGAACCGTATAACTGTGGATCCCACAGGTAGAAGGCATTGTCTGCACCGCCACCTCTGTTGAGTAATGTAAAGTCTATTTCTGATGGTAAGATATTACCTACAAGACCATTGGTGCCTGCAGGAATAGTTACTGTCGGATAAGGGGCAGTGTACAACGGACCTTTCACTCTCAACACTGTTTGTGTCGGTGCCGTGATCACTCCTGCTGTATCAACGCCTCTGTCGCCTCTTACATATAACATCCATGCATCCGCCGCTGTACCTCTTGATACTTTGGTGGTTAACAGGCTGCCTGTAAAGCCACTCCAGCTGGATCCTGTATATTGTAACAAGGAGTTACCAAATGTCTGTGCATCAAAACCGTTCGCTACTGCATTAGCAGTGCTGGCTGTGATACGGGTACCAAAGCCCGGGTTAGGATCGGCTGTGTAGGTAGTCGCTCCTTCCTGCCATGACTGACGGATCGTTTGACCTGCAGTAGTTACCGGCACTGCCAGTAATCTCCAGCCTCTGTACGTATTCTGACGGATATAACGTTCTGCAGTCACATTTGCTGTTCCTGATAAAGTTCCCGTTATCTGACCGATAGAACCTGTTCCGGTTGCGTCTGATTTAATTAACACCGCATTGTCGTGGAAGTTAATGCTTCCTGAACCGCTGGCGGTTAATCTTACACCTGGGGCTATGATGAACGTATCTACCGTATTGGTGAAATCTAAAGAACCCGTAACATCTAAGTTAGAGGTTAATCTAACCTTACCTGAACCGTTTGCGATCGTTACTGCTCCGCTTGCAGGAGGAACAATACCACACTGCCAGTTGCCTGGTTTAGTATAGTCGTTATCGATAGCTCCGGTGAAAGTATAGCCAGTACATAATGCAAATGAAGCACTAATTGTATGGTTACTTGAAAGGTTAGTAAATGTGTAAGAACTAACTGCTCCTACAGAAACACCATCAACCAATACATCTTGTACTATGTAATTAGCAGCAGGCGTAATTGTATATGTTTGATTGCTTCCTTTAGCAACATTTGCTTCTCCACTAGGAGAGATACTTCCGTTTGAACCTGCTGAAGCAGTAATTGATTTGGTCATCAAATAGCTGCTGGCATTTCTCAATACCAATAGACCATTAGTTGTTAAGTTTTCGTTTGCAGCTGACAAAGCAATCAACATATACTTACTCAAACTATTAGTGCCCGCAGTATTCAATTCCATGATAGATACTGCATTTGCAGTATTTAGATAGTTGTTAGCCAACACTTTTTGACCAGTAGTAGTAGGATTATCCACCCATCTGATATTACCCGTTGGAGCTGATGCATTGGCCATAGTAACACTATTGCCACTGAAAGTCGCACCTGCAAATACCGGGTGAGTTAAATATGTTGGATTCACCGTTACAGAGACACTAGTACCTGCAGTTCCATTATTAGGAGAACCTGCTGGCCAACCACTATTACCATACATGTGAGCCTTTGTATTCAGGATAGGTATCTGTCCTATATAAGTTCCTAATCTTTGAGCAGAAAGTGTACCACTTGGAACACTTTCGTGTAACACGATCAGATCAGGATTAGTTGCTACAATAGCATCTGTATAGGCAGCAGTATTATTAATTCCTCCACTAGCCGTAGTAGTTTGATATACCGTAACATCATAATAGTTTATCAACTGGTTGTAAAGCTGATTGGTTGGAGATGCAGTAGCTGTCATATATGCAACTCTTTTCGCATTAGGATCTTTTACTGTGATCGTTCCTGTAGCAGTAACTAAAGCAGGAGAAGCTCCGGAAACTCCGTTGATAGTTACCGTATAACTGTATACAGCAGGGTAACTAACTTGTGCTGCTGGAGTTCCACTAATAGTAAGTACTCCATTGCTATATGAGCCAGAAACACCTGTTGGTAATCCGGTTACAGGAGAACTAGCTACACCGCCAGTTACAGCATATGTTATATTTGTCATTGCAACACCTGCTTTTACTATTTGAGTAGTAGTAGCGGCAGCAGAACTCAACGCAATTGTTGGACCTGCTTTACCAGTTACACTAACTGTTTTATTAGTAGCACCCGTGCTGGTAAAAGTAATAGTAGCATTATCAGAGCCGGTTGCATTTAACGCTGTGGGGTTATAACGTACATACAATGTTCCGCTTGCACTACCCGCAGTTTGCGTAAAGGTTTTACTTGTTCCAAAGCTTGTATTATCTGTGCTTATCTCAAACGGAGCCGAAACAGATACACTAATATTTGTATTTAAATTAGCTCCCGTTACAGTAGCTATATTCTGTGAAATGGAAGTTGTCCAACCTGTTACACTAAAGTTAAGTGTAGCTGAAGATGACAATGTAATGGTTGGTATAGTTCCTGTACCACTTACAGCAATATTCACATTAGTTGCATCAGTACTTGACGCTACAATATTATCAGAATAAGCATTTGCAACCGTTGGCGCAAATCTCACATAAATAGTTGTATTACCGACATTACCACTGGTTTGAGTTAAAGTTACTGAACTACCAAAACCACTGCCTGATGATGTAGAAACTTCAAATCCGGCAGGAGCAGTTACATGAATATCATCAGTTAAACTTGAGCCAGATACAACAAACGAACGTTCGGCAGAAGTCGAATTGATATTTACATTACCGAATGAACCACTAAAGCCACTTTGGTCTATTGCAATAGTAGGTACAAGTGGCGCTTCAATTACTATAGCACCTGATACGTTACTTATTACTGCAGGTGAACAACCTCCGCTTACCACACAGTAGTAATACAATGTACCAACTGTAGTAGTTGGTGGAGTATAAGTATTAGATGTTCCAACAAATGTACCACCGGTTGTTGAAGCTACAGTATTTTTATACCATTGATAGGTTGTAGCATTAGTAGCTGTAACACTTAATGAAGCAGCAGTAGCACCTGCTGTGTAAGTTGCACCTGATAAGCTTTCTGCTGTAATTGCAGGAGCCGATGATACGATGATAGAACCATTAGCCTGAGATGCAGCACCACAAGAACCAGTGGATGTTACCGTATAATTGTAAGTACCCGGAACAGTAGGTGTACCACTGATCGTATATACTCCACTACTATATGATCCACTAACCCCCGTTGGTAATCCGGAAGCACTGGCACCTGTTACAACACTGTTACCAGTGTAAACAATATTTGTAATAGCCGTATTTACACAAACAGTTTGTGCGTCTGTACCCACAGCAGAAGTACGTGATATTGATTGATCAGGATTAACAGTCAATTGAACTGCATTTGAAGCTGAAGTACAACCATCTGTTGGTGTTGCCACACAATAGAAATAATATGTACCCGCTGTTGCAGTAGAAGGTGAATAAGAAGCACTCGTAGCACCTCCTATAATTGTACCACCTGTATTAGTTTTTGTTGTATTAGAATACCATTGATAAGTAGTCCCTGCACCTGTTGCAACCACAGTACCTAAGGTAGGTGTTGCATTTTTACAAACTACCTGATTGTCGGTAGGTTGCGTAGTAAATGTAGGACCTGTACATGGGTAAACTAAGATTGAAGTAACATTTAAGTTACCTGAGAAAACAATGCTATAATATTTACCAGCCTGCATTATTGTACTAGGGGTAATCGTTATTGCCCCACAAGTACCGGCGGTTGGATTAGCAATAGTACCAGTAGCAGATGCACTAAAACTTGTATATCCGCTAGCTAAAGTTGCAGAACTTGTCATACTACTGAAGGTTCTATTTGCACCAGATCCAGTTCCTCGTACAACAATAGAACTAGCATTAATTGCAGGACTGAAAACGAATAAACTGCTTCCTGTTGGTGCAGATACTGCATACCCATCGCAGGATGCTGAGCCAAATGTTATAGTACCTGCTCCAGTTGCTTTATAATAAGTTCCTACGTTCGTTTTTTGGTACCCAATTGGAGCAGATGTAGCCGTAGCTGTTACAAATTCAAAAACCAAAGGACCTTGATTTACTGTAATAGCACCTGAAACATTACTTGTCGCTGCTGGTGAGCAAGTTCCTGAAACAACACAATAATAGTAAAGTATTCCTATTGTTGCAGTTGATGGTGTATATGAACTTGAAGTAGCGCCGCCTATTAATGTTCCTCCAGAATTAGAAGCACTTGTATTGCTATACCATTGGTAAGAAATACCTGTACCGGCTGCCGTAACTGTTAAAGCAGTAGCTGTTAGATTTTGATCATAAGAAACATTCGCACTACTTGGATTAACAGAGATACTAGGTGCATTATTTACTGTACCTGTAACTGCTAATCTTGCAGCTGATTTACAACCAGTTGTTGTATTTCTGATTTCAGCATGATAAGTAGTTGTAGAAGATATACTTGGTGAATAAGTTACTCCGGTAAATAAAGATGTACCACCACTTGCAGCCGCAAACCAATCTACTGCAAAACCTGCTCCTGGATCAGTAACAGAGAAATCAACTGTTCCTGTTCCGCAACGACTGTTACTGGATGCTCCTGTTGCATTCGAAGGCAATGGATTAACAGTTATAGTAACAGCATTAGAAGTAGAAGATGTACAAGTTGCTACAGAAGCGATCACACGATAATAAGTAGTTTGAGTTAATGCTCCAGGCGTATAAGTTGTGGTTGTTGCACCACCAATATTACTGAATCCGCTATTTGCATCTGTTGTAGAAACCTGCCATTGAATGGTACCCACTGTTGCGCTGATACTCAATTGAGCAGGTGTAGCACCAGAACAGATCGCCTGACTGGATGAAACAGTTCCTGCAGATGGAGCTGCATTTACAGTAATTGTACCATTTGCAGTAGCTTGTATACAAGTCCCTGTAGTGGTTACTGTATAATTGAATGTGCCCGATTGTGTAGGCGTACCAGAAATGGTAAACACTCCGGCATTATATGTTCCGGTTACACCTGAAGGTAAACCTGTTACTCCTGCACCTGATACTGCAGCATTACCTGTATAAACGATATCTGTAATTGCAGTATTGATACATACGGTTTGAGTAGCAGAACCAGATGTTAAAGATATTTGCTGACTAGGATCAACAGTTACAGTAATAGGATCTGAATTTACTGATGAACAAGCACCACTGGTAACAACTGCACGGTAATAAGTAGTTTGTGTTAAAGCTGCAGGACTGTAAGTAGAAGCTGTAGCACCACCAATATTACTGAATCCGCTGTTAGCATCAGTGGTAGATACCTGCCATTGAATTGTTCCAACACTTGTACCAATACTTAATTGTGTAGGTGTAGCTCCGGAACAAATATTTTGATTTGCCGAAACTGTTCCTGCAACTGACAATGGAGTAACTGTAACCAGTACACTTGATGAATTAGCAGTTCCACAATCACTTGTAATTACTGCCCTGAAATAAGTAGAACTGGTTAAAGCCCCGATGGTTGCTCCTGTTAAGGTAGCGCTTGCATTACTAATATCATGAACATCTCCTGCAAAATTATCTGAAGAATACTGCCACTTAACTACTGATACTGTTCCTAAACCTGTGTACCCGTTAACAGTAAGATTTGAAGATGGTGCAGAACCTGTACATACAGATTGAGCTCCGGATGCGGTACCGCCTACTGTATTAGTTACGGTTATTAAACCCGAAACATTCGTTGCAAGAGAACTGGTGCTTCCTCCTCCACAATCATTGGTTATTACACAATAATAATATAATTGACTTGGAACGTCTGTTGGAGGAGTATACGTATCAAATGTTTCTCCACTTAAGATAGTACCACCTGTATTAGAAGCAGTGGTATTTTTATACCATTGATAACTTATCGAAGTTCCTGTAGCTTCTACAAATAATGAACCAAGCACCCCGCCCACACAAATGCTTTGTGTAGAACTTACCGGATGTGTGTTAATAGTTGGTGCAGTACAAGGTAACAATTCACCCACTTCAAAATCACTGAAGCTGGTTAAACCAGTGGCAGTAATGGTAGTACCTGTTACTGAACTTGTAGTAGCAGCCCAACTTGACGCTGTATATTTTTTAACTTTATAATTAGCTACTGTTCCTGTATTAGTTGTATTAGTAAAGTCGAATTTGGCACTATAAGAAGTAAAAGTACCGGCACCTGATTTATCAACAGTCCAATAATGATCCACTTTTTTAGTTGGATCAACTCCTGAACCACTTGTAGGGTTACCTGCAGTTACACTTGCTGTAAGATCAACAGCACCTGAAACACCATTAACAGTCAATGTTGAAGGCGCATATACAGTAGTACCTATTTCAAATACAGTAGCTGTTGCATCAACAGCTGTTTTCTGCAATTTACCTACAACATGCCCACTTGTACGTGATACACTTCCTGCAGAAGTAATAATCACTTTATTAGCACCCGTTGTTAAGTTACCAGTAGTGAAAGTTAATACACCGTTCACAGTAAGGTCACTACCAATAGTAACACCTGCTGCATTATTTATGGTTAATCCGGCAACTGTAGCAGGTAAACCATCGCCTGCGGCCTGAGCTGCCGCACCTGAATAAACATATTTTGCACCGGTGTTGTAATTACGTGTGGTGGTTTGTATTGGTCCGTTCGCAGAAGAAGCAGTTATACCACTAAGACTTGCAATTCTAAGCGTTGCTCCTGATAGAATATTCACCGTACCTGCACCTGTAATAGTTTGTGAAGCCGATCTGCTGAAATCACCATTTACACCAATATTAAGTATACCCCCACTGGCAACAGCAATTGTTGTAGTACCAGCTGCTGTACCTGTATTACTAGATCCATTCGGATAAAAATCCTGAACTGTCAATGTACCTGTAGTCCCCACATTAATTGCTGCAGTAAAAGTTGCCACAGTATTTAACATCAGGTAACCTTTCAATAAAGTTCTATCATTTGCATCTGTAGGACTTCCTGCTTCAAAGGTAAGTGTCCCGTTAATATTCATTGTATAATTTTGGCTAACCAAATTGCCAGAATTACTATTCAAATAGATTGAAGCCCATTTCGCAATTGTTAACGTTTTTCCTGCATTTATTGTTAGGGTATTATTTGCTGCTGTTGGATACAAAGCCGATGCATTACCACCATTTCCTGATCCATGATAACGAACTTTAAGATCACGATTAATAACCAATATTCCATTATTACCACTTTGAATTAATTTAGACACATCCATTGCTCCTCCTGTACCGGTAATAGTTGTAGTTCCTGTATTAGAACAAGTAATAGAAATTCCATCTGCAGAGTTATCTTCCAAGCCATTACCTATTGTACCACCGGTTGTAACTTCGATGGTTGTACCAGCTACTGTAATTGTCTGTATAGAGTTTACCGCAGTTCCGGTTTTTAAAATCCCATTGGTAACATGCAAATCTTTACAAGTTCCTGATGCGCCTACGGTTACTGTAAACCCTCCCACTATCCATACATTATCTGATGCAGTTGGTGCTGCAGCAGCTGTTGTATTCCAACCTGAACCATCCCATTTTTTCCAGGTTGCAGCAGTAGCCCAAGTACTTGAAGCTACACTACCAAAATCTCCTACTGCGTATGGTGATACCACAATAGCACCCGAGATAGCACTCTTAACACTTGGCGTACATGTACCAGATACAACACAATAGTAATAAGTTGTTCCTGCACTTGCAGTTGACGGCGTATAGCTGTTACTGTTAGCTCCTCCTATTGAAACATCATCTCCTGCGGTGTTGTTTGAATTATCTGTACTGCTATACCATTGATAGGTCAAGCCTGCGCCAGTTGCAGTCACTGTTAATGCTGATGCAGTACCTCCAACAGAATAACTAGCTCCTGCTGTTGATTGGCTGGATATTGCCGGTAAACCATTAATTGTAATTTGTACAGCAGCAGACGGCGTAGTACATATACCACTTGTAGCAACACAATAATAATAGTATGTACCAGCTGTTGAAGATGATGGAGTAAATGTAGCTGTACTACCTCCATTTGCACTTCCTACAGATGTTCCTCCTGTATTTGTTTTAGTGGTATTTGAATACCATTGATAGGTTGGTGATTGATCTGCCACTACAGTACCCAATGTTAAAGAACCTCCTACACACTCTGATTGATTATCGGTGGGTTGTGTAGAAAATGCTGGTGGTGTACATGCAGGAACCTGAACATCAATTTTACCTGAAACATTACTTGTAACACTTGTTGGAGAACAAGAGCCTGAAACTACACAGTAAAAATAAGTATAATCTGCAGTTGCAGTAGATGGAGTGAATGAAGCTGTTTGTCCTCCTGTTCCATCTACACCTTCAACAACAGTTGTTCCTCCCGAATTTGAATTGGTATGACCATTTTTATACCATTGATAGGTAAGCCCCGTACCAGTTGCAGTAACTGTCAATGCGGTAGCAGTTGCCCCCACAGCATAATTGGCGTCTGTTGGTGATGGTTGGCCAGTAATTGCCGTTGCTGCGTTAACAGTGATCTGTACAGCACTGGATGCAGTTGCACAACTGCCATTTGTTGCCACACAATAATAATAATATGTACCAGCTGTTGCAGAAGAAGGAGTAAAAGTAGCAGTACTACCACCATTACCACTTCCAACTGTTGTTCCGCCTGAATTTGTTTTAGTTGTATTCGAATACCATTGATAAGTTGGTGATTGATCTGCCACTACAGTACCCAATGTTAAAGAACCTCCTACACACTCTGATTGATTATCGGTAGGTTGTGTAGAAAATGTAGGGTTTGTACAAGTAGATGCAGTTGTTCCTGTAACTACCACTGATTTAGTTACAAAGTAGGCGCTAGTTCCAGAAGAAGAAACCCTATATGGATATATCCTTACAAATATTTTTGAACCAGCCGCAACCGAAATATTTAGAGATGTATAATTATATTGAGTCGCATATGTATTAGACGATGAACCTGATGTCAATGCAGTACCTAACGCTGTTCCACTTGATGTTGTAAAACCTGAGTTATCAGTCCCTACATAGTAATATGCATTACCCCTGGCATTAGTTGACCCTCTATTACCTATAAAAAACGATATCGCACTTACATTCATAGAAAATCCTGCATTGGGATTAACTACAAACTCCATATATCGACCTGCTACTACGGCTCCATCATTTAACCAAGAACCATCTGTACCACCATTTTTCGGACTACAACGTTGCCCATCTCCAGCTACGTTATTGGTACCTGTATAAGGACTAGAAGCCGGGATAAAAAGTGTACTACTCATTACCTGACTTGCAGCAGTCACATTAGCGGCAGCTGCACCTGCTTTAGCCACTGTTTGATCAGCAGTCAATGCCCAGGTAGCCGTAAATTGTCCATAGGCCAGATTATCGCTAAACAATAAACTTCCCAATATTACCCAAAAGGTAAATAGTGATTTTTTAAACATAGAACTTTGTTTTTGAATTTTGGGTAGGATTTCAGAAACGGAAATTTTCGCAATCGAAGGCGTAAATATTTTTTTCATAATGGCAATTTTTGGCGTTTGCGCCCAACTGTTAGACAAATGTTAAAATCGTTAAAATACAAGCTCAATAAGGCTTTCTAAGGGGATTGGCAAGGAATTCTCTAGGTATCGAATCGTTTAATGTGTACTTCTCAGCCACATTGCGAACGTCAAGTTAGAACAATCCATTAAAATTTTGATGTTGAAACAGGCATTTATTTACGCAATCGTTTGCGTTAAATTCTACAAAAGGCTTATTTATATATATGTATTTTTTACACTGTCAATAAGTTACGTTGACGTATAATGCAACCTTTACAAAACAAAAAATGCACCTCTCGGTTAAGAGAGGTGCATTAAATTTAGTAAGATGAGCTTATTAGCTATTGTCTGACACTGCCTGAACCATCATCGCCTTCTTTGCATTCCTGCGTTTGATCACCCATACACCCAGACCGACACCTACTGCAAGCAGGCCAATACTCATCCACTGAGTCAATGGCACTGCTGGTGGACGGTAGTCCGGATTACCTCCGGGGTTATCATCCGGGTTCTGAGCAAATAATACTACAGGCATCATGAACACTATCAGCATCACCAGCATCGGGTATAACCGGCTCGTGAACTTTGATAACGATGTCTTTAAATGTGCACTCATCTTTGATATTTTTTTTATTTCTTAATTTGTTTGTTTGAGTCAACTAATTGTATTCTCTGGTTGCCCTATTAGTTCACTACTATTCTTTCGATCAGCTTAGCACCATTTGGTCTGGTGATCTCTAATTGATACAGCCCTTTACTTACAACCGTCGGCAAAGATACAACTTGTGTGCTATTTCCGCCATTATGCGTAAAGTTTGTTGTCATCAGTTCCTGACCAACACTGCTGATCAGACGGATACCATAGCGACCTTTATCCTGGTTGTTCAACTGCAGGCTAACCTGGTTGTTCGTGATAACTGTTGAAGACAATTCGATCGATGATTTAACTGTCCCCATTACCACTCTTACCACTGTTGTGTATTTAACTACTCCTGACAGATCTACTGTCTTGATCCTGTAGTAGTTAGTTCCTGCAACAGGGTTGGCATCAGTAAGGCTGTAAGTAGCTGATCCGCCATTGTTGGCTGAAGCACTTACTACTCCTACCTGTGTAAAGTTAACGCCGTCGGTTGAGTGTTCTACTGCGTATTCTTTAACACCGCTTTCTACCGCTACTTTCCAATCTATCTGCATTGCAGTATTTTTTTGCTGTGCATTTAAGTTGGTAATAGTTACCGGTGTTGGTGTGCTGAACACGATACGGAACCTGTCGGTGAACGATGCTGCCACTGCAGGGTCTGCGTTGAACACTACGGATGAAGTAGCTGACAGGTTGAATGGTGTTGTCGTATTTAAGTATTTATCTTCTAACACCGCTGTAGCTCCATTATCCAAACCACTTGGCGTGAACTCTAATTTATACGCCTGTTTCTTAAGGTTTGTCATTCTGTAAGGAATAACATCTCCGCTTACGATCAGTTTGCGTTGTTCTGCACTTAATACCGTGGTGCCTCTTACCATACCGATACCATCACCAAAGCCTTGTACTTTAATATTGTCTTTGTTGTCGATATCATTTGAATAAGAATCATCGAAGCCTACGATATTACCATCGGCTAAGTTGAACGTGTTATTAGGTGCCGCTGCATACAGGTTGGTTTCAAGATATGGTATCGCTGCTGTTGGTGATACCGGTCTGAAGCCGCTGCCACCTACATTGCTGCCGCTTGTTTTACAAGCTTCGGTCAGCTGGATCGTTCCGTCTGAACCTGATGCATGTACCATGAAGCCCAAACCTGATTGTATCTTAGAACTTGGGGTAGTGCCATAGCTGCCTCCGCCCGGTACAGGTTTCCAAGGTATTGGTGTATTGGCACTGAAGGTTTGATAACCACCCAAACCATATGAACCGTATAACTGTGGATCCCACAGGTAGAAGGCATTGTCTGCACCGCCACCTCTGTTGAGTAATGTAAAGTCTATTTCTGATGGTAAGATATTACCTACAAGACCATTGGTGCCTGCAGGAATAGTTACTGTCGGATAAGGGGCAGTGTACAACGGACCTTTCACTCTCAACACTGTTTGTGTCGGTGCCGTGATCACTCCTGCTGTATCAACGCCTCTGTCGCCTCTTACATATAACATCCATGCATCCGCCGCTGTACCTCTTGATACTTTGGTGGTTAACAGGCTGCCTGTAAAGCCACTCCAGCTGGATCCTGTATATTGTAACAAGGAGTTACCAAATGTCTGTGCATCAAAACCGTTCGCTACTGCATTAGCAGTGCTGGCTGTGATACGGGTACCAAAGCCCGGGTTAGGATCGGCTGTGTAGGTAGTCGCTCCTTCCTGCCATGACTGACGGATCGTTTGACCTGCAGTAGTTACCGGCACTGCCAGTAATCTCCAGCCTCTGTACGTATTCTGACGGATATAACGTTCTGCAGTCACATTTGCTGTTCCTGATAAAGTTCCCGTTATCTGACCGATAGAACCTGTTCCGGTTGCGTCTGATTTAATTAACACCGCATTGTCGTGGAAGTTAATGCTTCCTGAACCGCTGGCGGTTAATCTTACACCTGGGGCTATGATGAACGTATCTACCGTATTGGTGAAGTCCAAAGAACCGGTAACGTTTACATTTGAAGTGATTCTGATATTACCCGAACCGTTTGCAAATGTTACATTTCCAGAAATGGTATTTCCGGTGTAAACATGGATCACAACATCATCTGTTGTAGCAGTACAAGCACCACCACTAGTAGACACTGTCCAACGTAGTGTGTAAGTACCTGCTCCACCGTCTGGTGTAAATGTAGCTCCTGCGTTGTTTAAACCGCCTGTGATTTGTGAAATATTAGTGCTTTGACTTCCTGCAACAATTGACCAGGTTCCTGTACCAGAAGCTGGCACAGTGGCTGTCAGGGTTACAGAGCCAGGAAGAGAACTGATGATCTTATCAGTACCTGCAACAGCCGCTGAAGGCAATGCTGATACTGTACTTGAAGCGATTGCAACAGTTTTTGTGGTTGCATTTGCACTGGTGCATGTAATATTACCGCTATAGTTTCCTGCTGCTGCATTTGCTGCTAATCTAACATATACTGTGGTAGATGCAATAGTACCCGGAGCTCCTACAACAATAGCAGTTCCATTTCCACCACCTGTAGCAAATGTACTGCTGGTTGAAACTTCAAAACCTGCCGGTGGAGTAACCGTAATACCTGCAGACATATTTGCTCCTGACAAGCTAAAGCTTGCCGTAGCTGATGCTGTTCCAAGACATGTAGAAGGAACCGCTGATGTGCTTAAAGTACCCGCTGTGATAGTCGGAACTGGTGATCCCTGAACAACGATATCATCAATACGGTAGTTTCCTGAATTAGCAGAAGCAGCTGAATAGCGTAACTGAAGATTTGCTATTCCTGCAGCGTCTGACCCTAATGCAATTCTTGCTCCACCGTTTACCAAAGCCCAAACAGCTGCATTTTTAGTATACGTATAAGTTACCGGAACCCAACTGGTACCATTATTGTATTCAAAAATAACATCTGAATTAAATGCCGCCGTTCCTCTGCCTCCCCATAATACAGTGATGTTTGAGTAACCCACTGTAGAAAGACTATTATTATAAGTTAATGTATGAACCACTCCGGCAGTTCCTGAGCCGTTAAAAACATAATTATTACCACCCGAAGCTCCTGTATAAGTATCGGATATAGAAGTACTACTTGTAGTCCAACCATTGGTTGTATTTGAACTTGTCCAACCTGTAGTAGAGGTTAAATTAGCAGTTAACAATGTTGCTGCGGCTACAGTGGTTACCAATGTTTGTGTGCTTGAATAAACACTTGCTCCTGTAGTGTTGGTAGCCAATACGTGGTACCAGTATTGAGTAGTAGAACTAAGTCCGGTTACAACCTGACTTGTCGCAGCACCACTGATAGCTGTAATAGACGTATTACCACTAGAAAAATCTGATGTAGTTGAATACTGTAAAGTATAGGTATAAGTTTCGCTTCCACCTGTAGGTGCTGTCCAGTTTGCAGTGAAACCTGTTGCACCTACTGCAGTTGCAGCAGCAGATGTTGGTGCATTCGGTAAGGTAGTGAAATTGCTTTCAGTACCATACGCTGTACCAATACTACTTGTTGCATATGCTCTATAGAAATATTTAGTGTTAGCTGTTAATCCTGTGATTGAACTGCTGAATGAACCGGCTCCGGTTCCGTTGCTTGTTTTTGTACCCAATGCAACAGTAGGTGCTGCGCTGGTATTCCAAACAACTCCTCTTGCAGTAACCGATGCACTTCCTTCTGCTGTAACATTACCACCTGACGTTGCAGTGGTTGTGGTAATAGAAGTTGCAGTAGTTGTGGTAACAGTTGGTAAAGCCAATGTTTGCACTGAAGCACTTGCTGCTGACCAGGCACCATTACCTTGAACATTCACCGCTCTCACACGGAAGAAATAAGTTGTATTAAACGCAAGCCCTGTTGCTGAAACAGTAGTAGCAGGTGAAGCTACTTGTGATACTGTAAAAGTAAACGGACTTGTAAAGTTTGTTCCATCTGTACTTACCTGTACTTCATAACCATAGTTAGCAGTACCCGGAATTGTTGGAGCAGACCAATTAGCAGTGAATGATGTACCTGCAATATTGCTGGCCGTTCCTACGATCGGAGCATCCGGTAATGTGGTGAATGTGCCATCTGCAGAGTAAGATGTACCTACACTGTTTGTTGCATATCCTCTGAAGTAATAGAATGTATTTGGAGCCAATCCTGTTCTTGAATGTGTAAAGGCAGCTACTGTTGTACCTCCTTCTGACGATCCATTTCCTGTTGGATTTGCTGATGTACCATAAACTGTACCTCTGTCAAGAATTGTAGCACCACCATTTGTTGTAATAGTTGCTCCTAATGTTGCTGAACTATTGGTGATAGCAGATACTGTTGGTGTAGTAAGTGTTGGTGCTACGTTGGCAGTGGTAGTAAGCGTTTGTGTTGTAGACGCAACCCCATCACCTGTAACGTTATTTGCTAAAACCTTATACCAATATTGTGTATTGGCCGCTAATCCGGTTACTGTTTTACTTAACGTTCCGCTTGGAATAGCAGTGATCGAAACATTACCTGAAGAGAAATCAGACGTTGTTGAATATATCAATGTATACGTATAAGTAACTGCACCACCAGACGGAGCAGACCAATTAGCTGTGAACTGATCTGAACCAACTGCTGTAGCAGCAGAAGAAGTAGGTGCACCAGGCAATGTGGTGAAAGTTGCATCAGCTGAATAACTTGTACCATATTGAGTTGTAGCATATCCTCTGTACGTATATACTGTATTTGCAGTAAAGCCTGAACGTGAATGTGTGAACACTCCGGTTGATGTACCACCTTCTGCTAAACTATTGGTAGTTGGCGCAGCCGATGTACCCCAAACAGTACCTCTTGCAGATAATGTACCTGCACCTGCACTGGTAACATTGGCACCTAATACAGCTGTTGTGGCTGTTATTGATGTTGCTGTAGGAGTTGTTACAGTTGGCGGATTAACTACAGTACCATATAAAGTGAAGTCATCTAAACGGGCTGATCCTGTTCCAGATGCTCCTGACATCGTATATACAATTGTTACTGTTCCTGTAAGATCAGCTATTGTATTGCTAACAGGAGTAACACCAAGCGCAGCTCCAGTAGTTGGAATAGTTCCACTGCCTACTGAAGTACCGTTTATGGTCATAGCCCAGTTTGCTGCACCTGTACTAGATCTCACTCTCCAGAAATCAAAATGTGAAACATTTAATCTATATCCGGCAGCAATAGTGAATGTAAGTGTGAAAGTTGGGGTACCACTTGAATTGTTTAAAGACAATGCACCTCCATTACTACCACCTAAGCTACCAAATCCTGAAGAACTTGTAGTCCAAGAAGACGAAGAAAGATTTACATCAAATATCGCTGGAGTTCCCGTATATGGTTTCGATGCAACAATACCAGTTCCAAAATCCTGATAATAGATTATCGGAAGCGGTGTTCCTGTTAATTGATTCGATGCAGCGCCATCGCCGATTGCATTTACTGCTTTTATCTGTACATTATAAGGTGTACCATTTGTTAGACCGGTAATTATGATCGGGCTGGTAGTTGCCGCAGGACTTACTGCTGTGAACGTACTTCCTCCGTCTGTTGAATATTTATAATTAGTGATAGCTGAACCACCGGTAGTGCCTGTTGTAAATGATACCGATAACTGACCATTACTTGGTGCAATAGTAGTTATAGTTGGTGCCCCAGGAGTAGTAGCTGGCGTTGCAGCAGTAGTTGCTGTTGCCGCTCCATCTCCCATTGCATTTACCGCACGGATCTGTACATTATAAGGAGTGCCATTGGTCAACCCATTAATAGTTAAAGGACTGGTGGTTGAAGCAGGACTTAGTGCCGTAAACGTACTTCCGCCGTTAGTTGAATATTTATAATTCGTAATTGGCGAACCTCCATCAGATGATGGTGCGGTGAAGGCTACTATCAACTGAGTATTACCCGGAGTGATACCGGTAATAGTTGGTGCAGTTGGTACAGTTGCCGGTGTTGCCGTTACTTGATTTGATGCAGCACCATCTCCCTGAACATTTACTGCCAGGATCTTTACATCATAAGCAGTACCATTGTTCAATCCATTAATTGTTAAAGGACTGGTGGTAGCTGCAGGGCTGAATGCTGTAAAGGTGTTACCTCCATTGGTTGAATATTTATAATTGCTGATCGCTGCACCTCCAGTGGCACCAGCAGTGAACGCTACTATCAATTGGCCATTAGCCGGAGTGATACCAGTGATCGTTGGTGCAGATGGTGTAGTTGACGGAGTTGCTGCAGTAGTAGCTGAAGCTGTACCATCTCCCACAATATTTACTGCACGGATCTGAACATTATAAGGTGTACCGTTGGTTAAGCCGGTAATTACGATCGGACTGGTAGTTGAAGCAGGACTTACCGCAGTAAATGTACTTCCGCCATCAGTTGAATATTTATAATTGCTGATCGCTGCACCTCCATCAGTACCCGCTGTAAACGCTACTGATAACTGACCATTACCTGCTGTGATGCCTGTAATAGTTGGAGCTCCCGGTAATACCGGACCTGCAGTTGGCGTTCCTGAAGAAGCCGCTGAAGCAGCACCATCTCCTGCTGCATTCACAGCAAGTATTTTAATGCTGTAAGATGTTTCATTAGTTAATCCGGTAATTACTATCGGACTTGTAATTGAAGCAGGACTTACCGCAGTAAATGTACTTCCTCCATCGATTGAATATTTATAGTTGGTTAATGCAGAGCCGCCATTAGCGCCTGCAGCATAATCTACTGTTAACTGACCATCACCCGGAGTAATACCAATAATGGTTGGAGCAGATGGTGTTGTATAAGGTGTGGCAGCAGTACTTGCAGTAGCTGTTCCATCTCCCTGATCATTCACCGCACGGATCTGAACATTATAAGAGGTACCATTGGTTAATCCTGTAATTACTATAGGACTGCTGGTAGCTCTCGGGCTTACAGCTGTAAAGGTACTTCCGCCATCAGTTGAATATTTATAATTGGTAACAGCTGAACCACCATTAAATCCAGGAGCTGAAAACGCTACTGATAACTGACCATTACCTGAAGTAATGCCGGTGATCGTTGGCGCATCCGGTGTGGTAGCCGGTGTAGCAGCAGTAGTAGCTGATGCAGTACCATCTCCTATTGCATTTACCGCACGGATCTGAACATTATAAGATGTTCCATTGGTTAAGCCATTAATTGTTAAAGGACTGGTGGTAGCTGCAGGACTTAATGCCGTAAAAGTGTTACCTCCATCGGTTGAATATTTGTAATTGGTTATTGGTGTACCTCCGTTTGAACCAGCTGTAAATGCCACAGATAATTGACCATTACCCGGAGTGATACTTGTAATAGTTGGAGCTCCCGGTACTGTTGCAGGATTTGCTGCTACAATTGATATATCATCAATACCTAACCCTTGAGCACTACTTGTTGTAGTACCTGTAGTAACTGAATAATTCCATGCCAGGTATAAATGCCCTGTAGGTGCTACATTTAATGACAATGTTTTATTTGCTACGCCAACTGTAGTTCCAGGTGCTGTAGCATAACTATTAAGATTACCATCTGCAGAAAAACTTGTTAAGAAATCTGACCCGGCAGTTGTCCAGGAAATTCCATCTGTAGAATAATACATTTGGATACTACATCCTGCAGCATTCGAACCATTTCTATATTTCTCTACATTGTATGAAATATTGAAACTTGGAATAGTGCCAGCACCATTATTGTATAAGTGAGTGTAAATATTTACTGACTTAGCTGCACTACCTGCAGATAATCCACCAAGACTTCTATCAGTACCTGTATTATCAGCTCCTGCACCATAGTTGTAGATACCACTTGAAGTGAAGTTTGTTGATCCTCCACCTGCAGACTGCGTTGTTGCAGTAACGGCAGCAGAATAGGTTCCTACTGTTCTGACATTTGCATCATCCTTATCAACCTTCCATGCGTTAGGCGTTGATGCAGTAGCTGAAGTTCCAATTGTATTGAAATCCTCACTTACTGTAGTACCGTTCGAAATATTGATCGGTTGAATATTTGGTGTTGCAGCAGTTGAAGCTGTTGCTGTTCCATTACCTACTGCATTCAGTGCCCTTATTTGTACATTATAAGATACACCATTAGTCAATGCTGTAGTTCCGTTAGTAGATAGCGTTGTAATGACTATCGGACTTGCAGTTGATCCCGTTTGACGGGTTAAGAATGTTGTACCACCATCAGTTGAATATTGATAAGTAGTGATCGCACTACCACCATCAGCACCTGCTGTGAAAGCAACAGATAATTGTTGGCTACTAGGCGTTATACTTGTAATGGTTGGAGCCGATGGTGCGGCTGGTGTTGATGCACTGGTTGTACCCGTTGCAGTACCATCACCAATTGCATTTACAGCTTTTATCTGTACATTATATGAAGCACCATTGGCTAAGCCTGTTATTACAATCGGGCTTGCTGTTGTTCCGGTTTGACGGGTAAAGAAAGTTGAACCGCCATCGGTTGAATATTTATAAGAAGTGATCGCACTACCGCCATCTGCACCTGCTGTAAAGGCAACAGACAATTGACCAACACCCGGTGTAATACCTGTAATGGTTGGGGCTGATGGCGTTGTTGCAGGAGTAGCTGCAGTTGAAGCTGTTGCAGCACCATCTCCTACTCCGTTCACCGCTTTTATCTGAATATTATAAGATACACCATTTGTTAATAGTGTTGTTCCGTCAGATGATAAAGTTGTAATTACGATCGGACTTCCTGTCGTTCCTGCCTGGCGGGTTAAGAATGTTATACCGCCATCGGTTGAATATTTATATGTAGTGATCGGATCACCTCCATCTGCACCTGCTGTGAAGGCAACAGACAATTGTTGGTTACCCGGCGTAATACTGGTAATAGCTGGTGCACCCGGTGCCACTGCAGCAGCTGAAGGTGTACCGGATGTTGACGTTGTTGCAACACCATCACCTGCAGCATTCACTGCTTTTATCTGAATATTATACGATATCCCATTTGTCAATGGGGTTGTTCCATCTGTTGATAATGTCGTGATCAAAATTGGACTTCCCGTGGTTCCAGTTTGACGGGTAAGGAATGTAGAACCGCCATCGGTTGAATATTTATAAGAAGTAATAGCACTACCACCCGTTGCTCCTGCAGTAAAGGCAACACTCAGTTGCTGACTACCCGGCGTTATCCCTGTAATGGTAGGTGCAGATGGTGTAGTAAAAGGAGTACCTGTAGTGGTACCTGTTGCTGTACCATCTCCTACTGTATTCACTGCTTTTATTTGTACATTATATGTAGTACCATTTGTTAAAGGCGTAGTTCCATCCGATGATAAGGTGGTGATCACAATTGGAGTTGCGGTGGTACCTGTTTGACGGGTTCTAAAAGTTGAACCGCCATCAGTTGAATATTTATAACTTGTAATGGCGCTACCTCCATCAGAACCTGCTGTAAAGGCAACACTTAATTGCTGATTACTTCCGGTGATACCTGTGATCGTTGGAGCAGCGGGTGCTGTTGGCTGAGGCAATGCATTTGAATACGTGAAATCATCCAAATATGTTACGGCTGTATTAGATGTGCTCGTAGCTTCAAACAACCATGAATCAATAGGTAAATCATTCGCCATACCGGCTTTGGCTAATTCATCTCCAATTAATGTTCCATCTACCCAGAGATCCCATTTATTTTGTGCAACAGTTTGACTAACTCCCGATCTTACATATGTTTTAGAAGCGGTTGTTGTATTATTAAAGTATATCTCAACATTATGAGCAGATCCTTTTACAAATGTTGTAGTAGGATTTGTAATCCCCGTAGAAACCCAGTTTATGGCACTTCCTGAGTTAATGTTAGTAGTTATAGTTGTACTTGCCCCCCAGGTCCATCGTATCGCACCAAATGTAACACCAAGAGATGTTGTACCAAAAGTCGTATTATCTCCATAAAAAGTTCCATCCCCAAATTCAAAAAAAGTTTGACCACTGGTTGCAGCTCCACCAAGTACGATAGAAAATTTAATAAACCCTTCTTTTCCTGGTGTATAATCTATAATACCAAATTTTGATGAAGAAGTTGTACCGGATGTCGGTGGAACAATCCTGAGTTCATCACCTGTACCTAGAGTGGACAATCCCGGATTATCCAAAAAAGCTCCGGCTCCAGCACTATTAGCATTTCTCATTCTTGCCGTTCCACTAGTGGGGCTTGAAAGAAAAGTGGGAGAATTCACGTTTGTACTTAAAGTTGTATAACTAGTACTTGCGGCAGTCCCAAAATCATAGGTCCATGGCTGAGCCCAACCCTGAGTATTGATCAAGACAATCACTACAAATAGGAAACTGAATTTCAAAAGGTTTTTCTTAATAAAAGAAACGGGTAAATTACTAATCATATAAAGTCTATTTTATATTTTTTTATGTCTAACGAATTCAAAAAAAATGCTTCTGTATAAACTAATTGTTATCAAATCATCAACTTAATAACAATGATATTTTATTGTTGTACTATGCTAACAGTGTTGTATACACGAAAAACTGTAGTTAGTACCTGTCTGTTTCTGTAAGGGGTGGAACATATTAACATAGATGT
The DNA here is from genome assembly GCF_020783315.1 of Ferruginibacter lapsinanis. Classification (NCBI taxonomy): domain Bacteria; kingdom Pseudomonadati; phylum Bacteroidota; class Chitinophagia; order Chitinophagales; family Chitinophagaceae; genus Ferruginibacter; species Ferruginibacter lapsinanis. Next base: position 92,917 of record NZ_CP086063.1, read on the forward strand.
TTTTTTATTGTTGTTTATAAATATTAAAAACTAAAACCCAAATGATATACTTCTATCATTCAGTAACAAAACTTTCAGTGTTTAGTTGAAAGGAGACAAACAATGTTAAAACTTTTCTATATTATATTGGAGTAAGTACAACATTCAGACTGAAATAGGAAACAAAAGCCCGAAGTTGATATGTGAAAGTATGAATAAAAAGTTAAAAAATCAAAAACGTATAAAAAAAGTGCATAATTTTTATTTTTAGTTGTAAAAAAATACATTTTATATATTTTTTACACATGACGCATTAAAAATAATTATATACATCAAAAATGGCCATTTTGCTTCAAATACCTATTTTACGCAATATAAAAGGGGCTAAATAGCAGGATTTACGAAATTGTTCTGGTTAGAACTTTTTTTTATTTATTTTACACGTTCAAAAAAAATTCACTTTTTCCCTTCATGGCAAAGAAAAAAGAAAAACCTGTTGCAGCTATTCAATTGTCTGCTCCAACACTTGCTAACAGATTTATTACGGCTTTTGGTGATAAAACTTTTTTGCAGATCACCGTGCTGCTGCTGTTCCCCTTTTTTATATTCATTAAAGTAGCCGGGTTTCAGTTCATTAATATGGATGATGTGGCAATTATCCAAAACCATTATGATGTTTTAAGCAGTTTTAAAAATATTGGCATCGCATTTAAAACGGATGCCTTCCTCGGACCACATGGAGATTATTATCGTCCGATACAAACGGTGTCCTTTATGCTGGATGCATTTATAGGAAAAGACAATCCATGGATATACCATGTAATGGAATTGGTTTATCATCTACTAACCGTACTTTCTTTATACTATCTATTGATATTTTTCGACCTGAAAAAGATCAGCGCCTTTTTGTTCAGTTTGTTTTTTAGCCTGCATCCGCTGGTATCTTCAGCGGTTTCGTGGGTACCTGCCCGTGGGGATGTGTTGATAGGTCTTTTTGGAATATTACTGGTACTCAATTTTGCAAAATACCTTGCTACCAACAAGCGTATCTATTTCATTTTGCACGCTGCATTTTTCTTAATCGCTGCTTTCACTAAAGAAACTACCGTGATATTTCCGGTGATCTTACTGGTGTATTATTTCTTTATAGCAAAACAAAAATTTGATATAAAAAAATTACTCCCCTTTATTATTTTATGGGTAACGGTTACGGCTACCTTTTTACTATTCAGGAGCAAAGTGGTGAGTGGCACGCCTCCTGATTTCATTTTTGGTATATCTCCGTTCTTTCAGAATTTACCAACTATCCCTATTATCATTGCCAAGCTGATCCTACCATTCAATTTATCTACACTCCCACTGTTCGAGCCTGCATTTACCCTGATCGGATGTTTATTATTAGTAGTGATTGCTGTAGTGATAATAAAAAAGATTCGATCAAAAGAATGGCTGCCTGTAGTAGGATTCGGCTGGTTTCTTTTATTCATCATTCCACCAATGTTCTTTAAATTGTATTACAGTAAATTCTTACTGGAGTATTATGAACACAGGATGTATCTGCCTGTTATCGGTATCATCATATTTGCAGCTTATCTCTTCAATCAAAAATTAACTGCATCTAAAACACAAAATATTATATGGTTACCGGCCGTATTGATCATTGTATTTACACCAATTGCTACCATACATAGTGATGATTTTAAAAATTCCATCAGTTTCTTCAGCAATGCTGCATCATTAAATAACCCTGGTGCTATGACCAAAAGAGGTGAAGAATATATCAAAGACAGAGATGTGACCAATGCTTTGGCAGATTTTGAAGATGCCATTCAAACCTCACAAAGTGAATACCCTCCGGCATTTTACAATCGTGGTTTGATCAATTTAACGTTTACAAAAGATTACAAAGCAGCCGAAGCAGATTTTACTACTACGGTTGTTTTAGATACTACCTATTTTGATGCCTACATTAGCCGAGCAAATGCAAGAATATTACAACAAAATGTAGGGGGTGCTTTAAGCGATCTGGAAAAAGCAAAACAATTTACTCCTAAAAATCCGCAGATATTCTATACCGCAGGAAAAGCGTATGTAACAGCACAACAGTATGAAACTGCCTTGGCTAATTTTACTACATCGATCCAACTGGACAGTAATTATGCAGAAGCATTTAACGACAGGGCCTTTGTAAATTATAAATTGCAGCGATTTGATAGCTCTATGGTTGACTGCAACAAGGCCATTGCACTAAATCCCGCTTTCTTAAATGCTTACTACAATAAAGGAATGATCTTTTATGAAAAGGGATTAAGCGATTCAGCCATTCATCAGTTTGACATTACGTTGTCTCTTGCCAATAACTTTTATTTCGGGCATTTTTACAGAGGCATGGCCAAGCTGCAAAAGAAAGATATGAATGGTGCTTGTTATGATTGGCAGGAGTCTGTAAAACTTGGTTTTACAATGGCGCAGGATACTATAAAAAAATATTGCAAATAAAGCCCCGAGACAAAGCTGACATATGAAAATTAAAATAACCAAGGAAAACGTTATAAAAAGTTTATCCACCAATAAATGGTGGCATATGCTGGCACTGATCGTTTTACCAGCATTGATCTATTTCCAAACGGTAAAATTTGATTATACCAACTTTGATGATAACGGGATCATTTTACAAAAATTTGATATTGTTGGAGACATAAAAAAAATAGATACTGCATACAAAGTAGATGCGTTCTTTAATAAGTCGGGGGATTTTTACCGACCTGTACAGAACATTACTTTTATGCTGGATGCCCAGGTGAGCAGAGAAAAATTATGGATGTTTCACATCACCAATTTACTGATTCATATTTTTACAGGTATCGCCTTGTACTTTTTTCTGCAGGTGTTAAAGATCGATCGGCTCAATGCATTTTTATTATCATTGTTATTTGCAGCCCATCCTCTCTTTGCATCTGGCGTAGGCTGGGTTCCGTCGAGAGGTGATATCCTGATCGGCTTGTTGGGAATATTGTTGTTCATCACATTCGACCGACACATTGTAAAACGAAAATTCATTTATTTTATATTGCATGCACTGGTCTTTTTGGTGATCATTTTCACCAAAGAAACAACGATCTTATTTCCGTTGTTATTATTGTTCCATTACTTTTTAAATATTCAGCATCCGCATGAAATAAAAAAGATAAAATATCATTCGCTAAAACTGTTGCCCTATTTTATTGTGTGGGCAAGTGTGCTTGTCTTTTATTTTATGATGAGAAAAAATGTGGTGGCCAACTCTGGTGCCACCAGTGATGTATTGGGGATCATTCCTTTCTTTAAAAACAATACGGTTATTCCTACCATCATCGGAAAATTCTTTTTCCCTTATAATCTTTCAACATTTCCTTTATATAATAATACGGACACTATTATCGGAAGCATATTTCTTTTATTGGTGGCATTTGTTACTATTTATTTTTCTGCAAAAAAACATTGGGTTGTTTTGCTTGGATTATTGTGGTTTTTATTTTTTGCCGTACCGCCAACTATTTACAGATTAGAAAATGCAGATGTATTTTTTAATTACCTGGAACACAGAACTTACCTGCCTATGATCGGTATGTTCATCATTGTGGGATTTGCATTCAATACAGGCATGCATCATGTCTCATTTAAAAAAACTGTCAATTGGGTATATATTCCGGTGCTTGCAGTGTTTACGATCCTTGCTGCTATTCATTGTGCTGATTACAAAGACTCTTTTACGTTGAGAAACAGAGCAGCTACATTGGATAACCCTTCGGGATTATCAGGAAGAGCAGGAGAATATCTTTCTAAAGGAGATACAACAAAAGCATTGGAAGACATCAATAGAGCGATTCAACTGAATAACAAAGATGCCAATATGTATTTTGAACGTGGAAAAATAATGGCAAGGTTGCAAAAACATGAAGAGGCAGAAGCCGATTTTTCTTTAGCGCTTGGCCTTCAACCAAATGCTGTTGATGCACTTATGGCTCGTTCTATCGAAAAAAGATTATTGAAAAAATATGAAAGTGCTTTCAGGGATATTTTTCAGGCAGCGTCGTTAGATTCTACCAACCCCAAGGTTTTCAACAGTTTCGGCAATCTTTTTTTAGAAGTAAAAGATTATAATCAGGCGATCGGCAGTTATTCAAGAGCGATCAAACTTCAACCAAATTTCCCCGATCCGTATAACAACAGGTCATATGCAAAAATATTGAACGGCGATTACCAGGGAGCTATAACCGACTGCTATACAGCACTTCAGTTAATGAAAGCAAAACCATCTCCGATCGTTTACAATAACTTGGGACATGCACACAGAGAATTAAATCATTTAGACTCTGCTTTTTTCTATTTTGATAAAGCCATTGCATTGAAAAATAATTTTTCGCAGGCATACTTTGAAAGAGGTATTGCGAAACAAAAAAATAACGATATTACAGGCGCATGCAAAGACTGGAGAAGTGCTGCTGCATATGGTTATACTGATACATTGAAACTGACTGAAAAATATTGCCGGTAATTTGCCTGAAATATTAAAGTATAGATTGTTATGATTAGAAATAAAAAAGTAGTGGTGGTAATGCCTGCATACAATGCAGCTAAGACGCTGTTGAATACATACAACGATATTCCTTTTGATATAGTAGATAAAGTGTTGCTGGTAGATGATGCCAGTACAGATGAAACCAGCAAGATCGCAAGAGAGCTCAATATTGAATTGCACATACATGAAAAAAATCTGGGCTATGGCGGTAATCAAAAAACCTGTTACACCGCTGCATTGAATGCCGGTGCAGATATTGTGGTCATGCTGCATCCCGATTATCAGTATACGCCTAAGTTGATCAGCGCAATGGCTTACTTACTGGAATCAGGTGAGTTTGATGTTGTACTAGGATCTAGAATATTAGGCGGTAAAGCTTTATCGGGAGGTATGCCTTATTATAAATATTTTTTTAATCGTATACTTACCCTCACACAAAACCTGTTGATGAAAGCCAAACTATCAGAATACCACACAGGTTACAGGGCATACAACAGGTCTGTTTTGGAAAAAATAAAATGGCAAACTAATTCTGATGATTTTGTTTTTGATAACCAATTTTTATCACAGGCAATATTTCATGGCTTTAATATCGGAGAGATCACCTGCCCTACAAAATATTTTGAAGAAGCCTCTTCCATCAATTTTTCAAGAAGTCTTAAATATGGATTGGGTTGCATAAAAAATTCGCTGCTGTTTAGATTACATAAAATGGGTATATATAAATCATCTTTATTTTCATAATCCCTGCTATTTTACTACCAAATTTTCATCAAACCGGTTATTTTTTTGAATTATTTGTTAATCAACCTCATTACATTCGTTGATTTCTGAATAAGAGCTTTACCTTTGTCTGCTAAACCAAATTGCTTTTGCCATCCTTGACAACAAGGCTGATCAACAGCACCATTACACCTTTCCAAATTAATGAAAAGCTTTTTAACAGTACTTGCTATTGCATTGACCTTACCTTCATTTTGCCAGTATAATTTTTACTTTGGTAATTTACATGCTCACACCGCTTACTCCGACGGCAATAAAGACAGCGCCACTACAGGGTATAAAACACCAGGCAGCAGTTTTTCTTATGCCAAAGGAAGTTATCACATGGATTTTTTAGGTATAGCTGAACACAACCATTTTTCCTCTACCAATAATCCGGGAATGCATGTAGCAGATTACACAAAAGGTGCATACCAGGCAGATACTGCTAATCAGGAAGGAAGTTTTGTTTGTATGTTTGGAATGGAATGGGGAGTAATTGATAATGGTGGTCATATCATTACCTATGGTGTACCCGGTTGGATCGGATGGGAATCCGGAAGCGGAAGCTGGGGACCATCTAATAACTACACCATCTATTGTGCTAAAAATGATTACAGCAATTTCTGGAAGATCATCAACTCCTATCCTACAGCATTTTGCACTTTGGCACATCCACAGGATTTTGATTACAATAATTTAATTGAAGGCACTTACAATCCTTCGGCAGACAGTGCCATAGTTGGTGTAGCCGTAAGAAGCGGCGCTGCATTTTCAACAACAACGGATTACTCAGACCCTGCACCTTCCTCCTATCAATCTGTTTATTTCAATGCATTGGCAAAAGGATATCACCTGGGCCCTAATTGCGATCAGGATAATCATTATACCAACTTCGGAAGAACGAATCATATCAGAACAGTAGTGCTTGCAAAAAATTTAAAAAGAGATAGCATTACTGCTGCATATAAAGCCAATAGATTTTATGCAACAGATGACTGGAATGCACAGGTGAATTTTACTGTTAATGGCAGCTTTATGGGAAGTAATATTACTTCTGCAACCAACTCAGACATACAGGTGAGTGTAGCAGATGCCGATGCAGGAGATGACGTGAGCAGAATAGATATTTATTATGGTATTCCTGGAAGCGGATCTCTGCCTACAATATTAAGAACCGTCACTTCTTCAAACACACTCAGCTATACACATAGCACTGTTTTAAACGATAAATTTTATTACTTCGCAAGGATCATTCAAAAAGATGGCGATTTTATTTACACTGCACCCATTTGGGTATTTAGAAATCTGAGCAGTGTACCCTTGACACTGATCAATTTTACAGCTATAGAAAAAGAGAAAAAAGTGTTGCTGAACTGGACCACTGCACAGGAAATAAACGACAACAAAATTGACATCGAACACGCCGTTGACGGTATTCATTTCACTGTAATAGGCTCGATACAATCGGCCAATACTAATCAACCGAATAACTATAGTTTTATTGATTCCATTCCGGCTAACGGCATTAATTTTTATCGTTTAAAACAAACAGCTGTTACCGGCAATGTTGTTTATTCTTCCATTACAGCAATAACTATCAGTAAACCAACTGTAGAAATAACAAAGATCAACCCTAACCCGGTCATCAATCAACTTAATATCATTTGCAACGCAGCAGATCAAGAGAATATTATTTGTAAAATTTATTCTGCCGAAGGCAGAGAAGTGAAAAATATTGCCGGCTCTTTAGTTTCCGGAGAAAATAAAATAACTGTTGATGTATCCTCATTACGCAGAGGAACTTATTTTATTGTCATCAGTAAACCGGATGAAAAAATTACAGAGGCTAAGTTTATAAAGCAATAAGGTCTTTTACAAATAATATGCTGCAGTTTGTCTTTTTCATAAAGATGCACTAAGAGATATTTCTGATCACAGCCTCTCTCTTAAAAACAAATATATTCTCTGTGCAACAATGTGATTGCGAAATGAACTTTGTGAAATAAAATCATGCATAGCAATTGCTCAACAAATTATTTTATCACCTCAACAATTGGTTTGCCCACGCATCCGCTAGGCATTTGAATTTTCAACATCGCTGCAATGGTAGGAGCAATATCTGTCATGTATGTCTCTCTGTTAGTTTTTCCGGGCTTAACACCCCATCCAAAAAATACACAAGGTATATGAGCATCATACGGATTCCAAAGACCATGGGTAGTTCCTTTTCCCCATCCATCAAAATAGCCGGGCTTTAATGTGAATTGGATATCGCCGCTTCGTTTGGGATTGTATCCATTCATCATCATTTCCTTCTGCGGTTGCGGCAAAGTAGCAATAGCAAGTTTATCTGTCTCAAACGCATCCAGAAAAAATACTTTTTGTTTCAGTGCTTTAATAACAGCTTTCTTTACCAATTCAATATCCTTTCCTTGCTTTTCAATTTCATTCGTATTTAAATACACCTGATAGTTTTGCAGGTTCACAATGATATTTTTTATCCCAAATGCATTTTCCAAAATCGGGTTTAATTCATTTCGCAGATCATCATCATTAAACTGCCCTCCCGGAATTTGATGTTGTGCTAAAAACCCCGGCACATGCGCTACGCCATGATCTGCCGACAAAAACAACAAATAATTCCCCTTGCCTATCTTAGTATCCAGGTACAACAAGAAATCCGCAATATCCTTATCCAATCTTAAATAAGTATCTTCTATCTCTACAGAGTTTGGACCAAACGCATGACCAATATAATCTGTAGAAGAGATACTTACAGTTAAAAAATCTGTGATATCCGGAGTAGCACCCATTAATTCGTTGTTAATGGTAGCTTTAGCAAAATCAAAAGTAAATGTGTTTCCAAAAGGTGTTCTTTTGAGTGCCTGATATTTAGTGTTTGTTAATGTAGAAAGTTTATGCGGAAATATGGATGACGTCAACCCTTCTATCCGGTCTTCATAAGGCTCATTATCATCACTGCTGAGATCATATCTATCGATCGGCAACAAGGTATTCCAATCTTTGCTCATGTATTTCGCCGCCAACTCCTGTTTATTAAAACTATCCACCCATGTAGGTAATATTTTCATGTAGTAGGTGCTGGATATCCATTTCCCTTGAGTATCATCATACCAATAAGCAGCATTGGCACTATGTCCGGCAGGCAAAATAGCGCCTCTGTCCTTCAACGCAATACCGATCGTTTTGCTTTTAAAATTATTACTCAATCGAAGTTCGTCTGTGATCGTTGTTGCCCATAAATTTTCAGGACTCATTTTACCTGCCCAGTTATCACTACCAACACCCCTGACAGTTGAGTCATCTGTACAATAAACATTTTTACCCAGGCTTTTATCATACCAGTTATTCCCAACAATTCCGGTTATAGCAGGTATACTGCCTGTATAGATACAGGTATGTCCCACAGCTGTATAGGTAGGCACATAGGGAATCATTGTATTTTCAGCGGCAAATCCTTCACGTAACAATCTTTTAAATCCATTGTTGCTATATAATTCATTATAGCGATACAGATAATCCCAGCGCATCTGGTCTATTACCAAACCAATTACCAGCTTTGGTTTTGCAATTGTCGGAGCAATTTTGGTAGTTTGGCCGAATGTAGAACAGGCAATAAAGATCAGGCAAAAAACAGAGAGATAATATCTGCGAAGCATCATGTTTTGTTGTTTAAGTAAATATAAAATTAATATAGTTGGCTGATAAATACTGCTTGTTAACTCAATGTTATGTGTTTTGATGTCATTTCCGTAATTTTGCACATCGTCAAAATCAGGATTTACAGGATTATGGCATTACAGAATTACATTCTGCTAATCAAATACCCCTTTAAATATTGTACAGGCAAATATTCGTAAATCGTAAATAAAAAATCGTAATTACGCATGGCAGACATTTTTGAAAAATTAGTGAAAGATGGTGGCCCGATCGGTCAGCATATGGACAGAGCACATGGTTATTTTGCTTTCCCGAAATTAGAAGGAGAACTGGGGCCACACATGAAATTCAGAGGTAAAGATGTGTTGGTGTGGAGTTTGAATAACTATTTAGGATTAGTAAACCATCCTGAAATAAGAAAGATAGATGCAGAAGCTGCAGCAAAATATGGTATGGGCAACCCGATGGGTGCCAGGATGATGAGTGGAAATACCACCAAACATGAAGAGTTGGAAAGAGTGATCAGTGAATTTGTAGGCAGAGAAGATACAATGCTTTTAAATTTTGGGTACCAGGGTATAATGAGTTGTATTGATGCGATGGTCAACAGAAGAGACGTTATCGTATATGATGCAGAATCTCATGCATGTATTGTTGACGGTGTAAGATTACACATGGGACACAGGTATGCATTTAAACACAATGATGCAGAAGATTGCGAAAAACAATTACAAAGAGCAACTGAATTAGCGAACAAACAAGGTGGTGGTATTCTGGTGATCACTGAAGGTGTTTTTGGTATGGATGGTGAGCAGGGAATATTAAAAGAGATCGTTGCTTTAAAGAAAAAATATGAGTTCAGGATCTTAATTGATGATGCTCACGGATTTGGGTACATGGGTAAAACAGGTGCCGGTGCTGACGAAGCTCAAGAGTGCCAAGATGGAATTGATCTGTACTTTTCTTCGATGGTTAAAAGCTTAGGAAGCCTGGGCGGATTTATTTGCGGACCAAAAGCTGTGATCAAATTCTTACGTTATAATACACGTTCGCAGATATTTGCAAAGAGTGTTCCATTGTTAGTTGTAGAAGGGATGTTGAAACGCATGGAGATGATCAAGACCATGCCTGAACTAAGAGAAAAACTTTGGCACAATGTAAATCGTTTGCAAAATGGTTTAAAAGAAAGAGGTTTTGATATTGGTGATACCAACTCTCCCGTTACACCGATCTACATGAAAGGTGATGTTCCCGAAGCAACACAAATGGTGATGGACCTGAGAGAAAATTATGGTATATTCTGCTCTATTGTAGTGTATCCTGTAATACCTAAAGGAGATATCATTTACAGGTTAATACCAACAGCATCGCACAGCGATGAAGATATTGATATCACCTTAAAAGCATTTGAAGAAACTAAGAAAAAATTAGACGAAGGTGCGTACAAAGCCGTGGATATTCCTGATATGGCAGAGAAAATGTAAGAGAAAAAATACTGTAAAAATAAGCCAGCCTTATATTGAGGCTGGCTTATTTTTTTATGCTTATTTATATTTTATATTCAAACTCACAATGTTTGAATTCAGTCCGTTACTTCTGTTGTAATGTCCATACCGTATCTCTAATGCTGAAAAATGCTGAATGCCAAAGACACCTTTTGGCGGAGCCAATCGTATTCCGGCCCCTAAGAAATGACTGTCAAATTTTGACAGATCATAATTACTTGTGTAAAATGCATCATTTGCTGTATGCTCCATGTATGGAGCAAAATATTTGATCGCACTCTGATTGTAATACCGATAAAAAGGTGTTACAGAAAAGAATGGTGTTACTTTAATGGAAGTTTCTATATCAGCAGTATTAGCTGTTAAACCCCAATCATCATGATAAAAGCGATAGAAGGTTCGAATGATCACTTTATCTCCTGCAAAATAATTTGCTCTGATACCCACAGGAATTTTAAATCGGGAAGATGGTAACAATTCTGACTTATGTGTATTATCATTCAAGATAACTCTATGAAAAGGCAGAGCTAAAAACCCTTGTTGATAAGCCAGATCTAATAAAAACATTAATTGCAATCGTTGATTAACGATCTGCGAATAAGTAAGAGATCCTGTAAATGAATTTCGTGCTGTTGATGCATAGTCATTATCATCACGCTCTCTACCTCCTCCACTTGTGGTAGTTCTTAGTTCTATTGGGTAAATTAATTTTACCTGATCCAAATAAGCCTGCGCTTTTATTCCAACCTCTCTGTTATTATCTTTTGACTTTTTTGAAAAACTTGCACCAAGACCAAAAGACTGATAATCAAACTCTGTAGATGATGATGCATTTAATCCGATCGTTGTTCCTCTTTGTTTATTTTCCATCGACCAGGATACAGATGGATAGATTCTTATATCAGATGATGATGCAGAAGAATTCGCCTTTAGATCGATCTTATCGGAAGAAGCAGATGAATAGGTATCTACTCCTAACTCTCCCGTAAAAGTATGTAGTCTGTTCTTAGTATCATATTTAGTAAACTTAACATCGATGATATTGGCAAAGTCTGTAAGCTTTTCTGTACCGATCCCACCGGTTACAGAAGAATTGTTACCATCCTGGTGATAGTAACTACTGATCAGATTTACTTCTTCTAATTTTAATTTTCTGGTTTGATATTCGGCTGTATCCGGTTTACTGACTGACTGTGAAAATACATTTAGTAAATTCAGGTACAATCCCACAACTACCAGGCAAATTTTCTTCATGGAAATATTTTAAAATTTTAATTCGTTAGTTACAACCACATCCACCACCGGTCTTACCACCGTTAGCACCTGATGCTCCTTCCCTGTAGGCTTCAAAACTCATTTCTGTTTTTTGTATCTTACGAGTCCCCAATTGCATCTCGGCATCATTCAGCCTGCTCTTTTGGTATTCTTTCACCGAAGTACAAGATGATACAGCGACCACTAATAGCACAATCAATCCTGTTTTATTTATTTTCATACACACTATTTTATATTAATGTTTGCAGATGTATATATTTTATCCTGATCATCAATAATGATACAGGCCAACCCATGTATCTGGTTGATCATATCCAATCCTACTTTGATACCCATTATCATCACCGGTGTTGCCATCGCATCGGCCACTTCAGCATTAGGACTGATAATGGTCACGCTTTTTATTCCTGTAACAGGTAGTCCCGTTTTTGGGTCAATTGTATGAGAATATTTTTTACCGTCGATCAGAATAAATTTTTCGTAATTACCCGATGTGGCGATTGCCATATTAGTAATATCAAGATAAGAAAATGCATGTTGTGGTGCATCGGGATTGGCAATACCTATTGTCCAGGGATTGCCATCGGGTTGATTGCCCCATGCAGTGAGGTCTCCTGCCGCATTTACGATACCACTTTCCACACCACTTTGTTTTAAAATAAACTTTGCTCGTTCTGCAGCATAGCCTTTACCTATACCGCCAAAACCAATTCGCATTCCTTTCTCTTTAAGAAACACTGTACAATCTACATCATTTAAGATCACATTTCTGTAATTGATCAGTCGTACTAATTTTTTTGCCGTAGTAGCATCCGGCAAACTTGTCATATTTTTATCGAAGTTCCACAATGACTTATCAATAGAACCATAAGTAATATCAAACGCTCCCTGTGTAATGTCAGATATTTTTATCGATCGTTGTATCAGATCAAAAACTTCTTTATCAACTTTAACAGCAGCAATACCTGCATTGATATTGATCTGATTGGTTTGACTGTCTTCGCTGTAAGTAGTCAATAACTTTTCAATTCGCATGATCTCTTCGATTGCTTCTTCAATTCTTTCGTCAGCCCATAATGCATCTTCAGACACAACGCTGATCTCAAAACGATTTCCCATCAAACGAACAACCGCCTTATGTATGGAAGAAATATTATTTGTCTGCATTAATAACAGCCTTTATTGATGCAACAAAATCTTCAGGTTTTACATTTGGAAAACCATCCCATTTTTTTACAACTTTACCCTCCGCATCCAGCAACAATGTGAATGGGAATTTTCCTTCAGGATTATATTTGTCTGCCAAAGCTTCATTTAATTTTACCTGCGCTTTAGCCAATTTATTTTTTTTATTCCTGGGGAAATCTGCATTTACCAGAACTAAATTATCAACTGCAAAAGCATTGAATTCATCACTGCCGAAAATTTCTCTTTTCATTCTTATACAAGGCCCACACCAATCAGAACCAGAAAAATTCAATACAATAAATTGTTTTTTTTCTTTGGCTATTTTTTGAGCGTCGGTAAAATTTGTGAGCCAATTAGTAGTGCCTGTAAACATCATAGTCGCAAGCAACATGGTAGCAAAAATTTTCATGGAGTTATTGAATTTATATTTTTCATTAAAAAGGCCACAACAAAGTAAACTAAAGATACTTTGCTGTGGCAAAAAAACTTGTTAATGCTTAGTTATGTAACGTTACAGTTGGTACATGTGTATCGTCATTTATTACAACTACGATATTATTGATAGTTGTATCGCTATATCCGTTAAAACCTTTGAAATGAATACTATATGTACCCGCCTTTAAACCTCTGATCTTATACTCTCCATCTTCATCATGTTCAGGTATCGCCATAGCAGTATCGGTGGTATTAAAAATTGTTACCACTGCATGAGCAGCTTCAGGACGAACTTTTCCTTCCACTTTACCAGATTTTGCATCGCAGAATGGGGTTACTATCGGATTAAGATAATACTGCCCTCCGATTAACGTAATAGAACGTCCAAGATCAAAATCTAACCAAACACCAATTGGCGAATCATGTTGCTCATTGTTATCATCGCCGCTTTCATGCTCTCCCTGTTCATCTTCGCCATGTATCTTTACATAAACCAGATTATCCGAGCCAGAAAGTGTTAATGCATGTGCTACTCCACCAACGTAAACAGTATTATTTGTTCCTAAAGTGATCCTCACCTTTCTGATTTTACCTGTAATAGTTCCTGAAGCCAGTAACATATCTATACCATTTCTTAAGTTAGATACAGTATACACACCTGGTGTCATGGCTAAATCAATCCACTGCCCAAAAGCATCACTATCCTGATGATCATCATCATTGTCATTATCAATATCGCCAAAATGGTCATTATGTTGATGCTCTTCACTTGTATCGATCTTTACCTCTACTTTTTGTATATCAATTAATACAGAATCAAAAAGTGCAGGGTCATCGGTCAGATACAAAGACAATTTCTGAGAACCTGAACCGCTGCTATTTTCCTTTTTACAGGCAGAAAAAAATAATGTAACTAGAAACAGTGATAGGGCAAAACCAATAATGGTTACTTTTGTGTTTTTCATATAAAATGAATTTAGTGATTGATGAAAAAAATTACTTGTAATAGGTAGATGTATATCTCAATCAAAAAGGTTGGGTATGTTTAATATTTAACAATAAACATACCACAACCCAACCATTTCGATAAATCCAGCATCTATTGTGGCAAACGACGAATATTTAGTGGATTCAACCGATAAACTCATACAAGGATGTATAAGAGGTGACAGGTATAGCCAAAGTCAGCTCTATGCCTTATATGCACCCAAGATGTTTATCGTTTGTTTGCGATATTCAAAAAACAGGGAAGAGGCCGAAGATATAATGCAGGATGGCTTTACAAAGGTTTTTTCATTTATTCATCAGTTTAAATCTGAAGGTTCTTTTGAAGGATGGATCAGAAAAATAATTGTAAACTGCGCCTTGCAGCGGTACAGAAATAAACCTCAATTGCATGCAGTTATTGACATAAACAACAACATAGTTGAGCATATCGGGGATGAAGATATACTATCAAAACTCGGTGTTAAAGAATTATTAAAAATGATTCAACAGCTTCCTCCTGCCTATAGAATGGTTTTTAACTTATACGTTTTTGAGGGAATGAAGCACAGAGAAATAGCCCTGAAACTAGGCATAGCGGAAGGAACCTCAAAATCGAATTTGTCTGACGCAAGAACTCTTTTACAAAAAGCCGTAAACAATAGCTTGCTTACAGCAAAACAAAATATTAATTCTATATGAAAGAAAATCTACACGATATAGATAAATTATTTCAATCGGCTATCAATCAACATCAGGAATCTCCCTCAGATGAGGTTTGGAATGCTATTGAAAACAATCTAAATAAAAAAGATGTCGACAATTACCGCAAAAAAAATTACTGGCTTAAACGATTATCTGTTCTATTATTCCTTTTACTCACTGGCGTTAGTATTTATCTATTTACGAAACCAAAAAACAATTCGCATAAAGATTTACAGTTCACTCAGGTTATTCCCGATAGAGAAACGATTAATGAGGATCACAATAGCGTCTTAGATCACCAAAATACCACTCACAAGGACTATCTGACCAATCGAAACAACAATCAAACAACAAATAAAGAAATCGACATCAATGATGATAAAATAAAAAAAATTGTTTCAATAAAGCATACAAATAATAATTATTCGAACAGAAATAAAACATTTGAAAAATTCCCTGTCCCGGTGAATGATAAAAATCTAAGCACCACTACTCTTAGACAGCAACAGAAAAAAAATAAAAAAAATACTGAGAAAAAAATATCTGTAAAAATCACTAATGCCTCAACCGATGATGTAATAACTACAGAATATCACTCTACCAGTGTCCCTGAAAAAAATAATGCTATTGAAAATAGTAATTCAGAAGTTCCTGCTACTGCGATAATGAAAGTTGACAGCAGTAAAACTACCGCTATCATAGCAAAAAAGAAAACAGTAACAGAAAATGGAATAAAAACCACAATAAAGAGAAAAACTAAATCTGAACCAGGCTTAGCACTATCTGCATTTTTCTCTCCTGATTTTGCTTCCTATAACTTGCTAAATGGAGATAATAATAATCAACTTGATGGGGAAAACAAGGATGAAATTGAACAGAATGAAGACCATCAAAACGCTTTTACCACAGGCTTATTATTTGATTACACTTTTAATAAGCATTGGGCCATACAAACCGGCTTTACTTTTTCAAAAACTACCATTGGAGGAGCTCCTAAAAAAATTTATGCAAAAGCAGATAACAATGGTAATATCAAATATTGCTATTGGTCTTCTTCCGGCTATGCCTTCATTAAAACTCCGGAAGGAAATTTACCCGCAGTTGGAGATAGTATAAATGCCTCTTCATCAAGACATACTCTGCAATACCTTAGTGTTCCTTTAGCCATCAAATATAGTATCCCTTACAAAAAATTTGAATTTAATTTATTGGCAGGAGTATCCGCTAATTTTTTAATTAAAAGTAAATTAGAAGCAGCCCTAAAAGACAGAGATGAAGATGAACACCACAAACAATATCAAATAGAAGGATTAAGAAATGTATATTTTTCGGGAGTTGCTGGAATCGGTATCACCTATAATCTGACAAGTAAATGGGGGATCATATTTTCGCCATCAGCTCGTTTTGCGCTAACTCCTATCAATAAAAATATTGGCATTAGATCTTATTCGAATTCAATTGGACTAACTACTGGCGTTCGTTTTAAATTCTAATATTATTAACAACATAAAAACAATCTGCCTATTATAACAATGGGTGTGCTCATTTTTCAGTTTTATTTCCAGAATTAAATGGCCAATAGTTATTTATACCAGAAGAAATTAAATACACCACCAAACCACTTCCAAAAACAAGTAAAAAAGAAACAATACTTGTCAGCCCGGTTGCATAGAAAACAAATAACCACATCAATACTGCCATTATAACCGGCAAAGGATAGAGTGGCATTTTATACGGCAGCCCTGTTGTTCCGTTTCGTTTACGCAATAACGTTATACCAACTGCCTGCCCGATGAACTGTATCATAATACGCATAGCTAAAATACCATCGATGATATGTTTCATCTTAAACAATAAGCTAAACACAAAAGCAAATCCTGCTAACACCAATAAAGAAACATAGGGAAAATTTTTAGTAGGATGCAGTTTGGCAAACACTTTAAAAAATGCGCCATCCACTGCTGCAGCGTAAGGCACACGTGAATAGCCAAGCATTACAGCAAACAAAGAAGCTAATGCCACCCATAATATCATAACGGTAGCTAATTTTGCTGCACCCGTGCCATACAATCGTTCTATAAAAGTACTCACTACAAAATTATTCTGCCCTGTATCCTGCCAATGCTTTATTTCCTGCCATGAGATAACACTGCTTACACTCATATTCATTGCCATGTATAATATCCCTATTCCTATCGCAGAAATAAACATGCTACGGGGAATATTTTTACCGGGATCTTTTATCTCCCCTCCTAAATGACAAACATTATAATACCCCAAATAACTATAGATAGTTTTTACACATGCTTGTCCAAATGCAAAAGATGCCAATTGCCCCCAACTAAAGTCTGTGCTGATCTGATGCAAGGGTTGTAAAAAATTACCATTGGCTATACCTCCAAAAATTATCCAGCCAATTGTAAGCAATACACCCATCCACAATAGCACACCGATCTTACCAATACTATCTATCTTTCTGTATAATAATAAGGTGATAAAAATTATCACCACTCCCGATACCGCTTTGGCCTGCCACTCATCCAAATGAATCAAATAACCGAGATACTGAGAAAAACCAATCGCCGCAGAAGCCGCCACCAGCGGAGCTTGTATAACAGTTTGCCATACATATAAAAAGCTCATCATTTTACCCATCCCATTCTTCCCATACGCTTCTTTCAAAAAATTATAGCTGCCTCCTGCCAAAGGATAGGCCGCTCCCAACTCACTCCAGATCATTGCATCTACCAGAGAAAGAATTGCCCCCGCTATCCATGCATACAAAAACATTCCCCCCATTAAGCCGATCACAATTGGTAAAGTCACAAAAGGACCGATCCCTACCATGTCTATCATATTTAGCACCGTGCCTTGAAAAAGTGATAAACTGCGTTGTAATTTTGGTTGTTCTGTCGACATTAAATATGATTGATTATTTTACACACCAGGATAAAACTGCGTCATTAAAAAATTTAAAAAAAACATCCAGCTTAATTTCGGATGATACTTTCAAGAGGCAAGCTGCCTTATAATTTTCTTCTGATAACCTGGTGATATCCCCTATTTGTAAATGTTTTATAAAATCTACTTCTCCTACTCCTTGCCATTTAAACAATGTTTCCTTTATGCTCCATGCAGCAGTTAAAGATTGATCATTTTCCTTCGAATGTTGATGATTGAATATCGCCGATAAATACTCCTGTTCGGTGTTACTTAAAAACTTATGCTTTACTTTTTCAGTCTTCTTTGTAACCAATTCTATATCTACCCCTACCCTGTTTTTGTTACTCACTATTGCTGCCGCATAATCTCCGCAATGAGAAATTGAAAAATGATACGCTTCATCTTCTAAAAAAGGTTTTCTGGTATCCGCAATCCTAATCAGAGAATAAGGAAAATCGGGATATAATTCTTTGAGTATCACTCTACCTGCCAGATGCTGTAATCTTTTATGAGGATGAGTTATTTCTCTTTGCACAGGCACCTCCCGTAAAAAGTATTCTTCAGCCTCAGCAATATGCCAAATGCCTATTTTTGTGGCTTCGTTGATATTTTGTTGATAAACCAAAGGCATTTTTAATTCCGAATGACGATTTAAGATTTACGATTATTTACTTTTACAAATAAACGAATAAACTGTTAAACCAATCATTACAATGATATTAAGTGATACACGTATTTTAGAGGAAATTGAAAAAGGGACCATTAAAATTGTACCCTACGACAGGGAATGTCTGGGAAGCAATAGTTATGATGTGCATTTGGGAAAACATTTAGCTACCTATACCAATAAAGAACTGGATGCAAAAGCGCATAATACAATAGAACATTTTGAAATCCCTGACGAAGGATTTGTACTAATGCCACAAGAGTTTTATTTGGGTGTAACTGAAGAGTATACAGAAACACATGCTCACGTACCTTTTTTAGAAGGCAAATCTTCTACGGGTCGATTAGGTATTGATATACATGCTACCGCCGGCAAAGGTGATGTTGGTTTTTGTGGTAATTGGACACTGGAGATCTCTGTAAAAAAACCGGTGAGAGTGTATAAAGGAATGCCGATCGGGCAGCTAATCTATTTCCCTGCTGATGGTGAGATAGAAGTAAAATACAATCAGAAGAAGAATGCTAAATACAGCGGGCAGCATAACAAGCCCGTTGAGAGCATGATGTGGAAGAATAAGTTTTAAAGGCTTGAAAGGTTTAAAACGTTTAAGATCTAAAGCGTAACACTTACCATCTATAGACTTTCCGAACGTTTTAAACCTTCCCATATTTTTTGTAATACGCAATCAACAATCCCGTTACCTCATCATAACTAAGCATCCCCGAGGGCTGATTGTTACTTTCTAAAAACTTTCCATACATCCATCTGATCCCCGGTTCAATCGGGTTCTTATGATCGATAAGAAATGTTTTCCATTCCTTTATATCAGTTTTTACTTCCGGCAACAACTGATGAAAAAAATTCTTTGCTGCAGATGAATCGACATGTGCCAAACTTCTGTTAGCATACATAAACAGATCTAGATAAGTTGAATAATTAAACACTGTATCTTTCGATGCAGAAGCAGCCAGGTATCCAACGAAGTTGGCTTCGTCCTCCTTGGCATACCCAAGTTGGTGTGCTATTTCATGACAGGTTGTATATGGTTGCAAAAAAACCGGCACTCCTCTGTTGATCTGAGCTTCTCCGGTAAATGGATTATAATATCCGGTAAACCCAAGATAATCCCCCACCCAGCCCCACATGGATGGTTTGACAGATATTGCAGTGTAGTGTAGAAACAAATACTTCCTTTCTACTTCAGTATAAGCATTTACAGCTCCATCAAATATTTCTCTCTTTGTTTTTTGAGCAATGTTCTTTTTCAGTATTGCTTTTTTACTTTCATTCACTTTTTGCAACAGCAACGAATCCATCTCCTGCAATTCTTTAATTGTATATTTCTGAACGGATAATCCAAGTTGATAGGCAATTCCTTTTCTATCATAATTAATTCCCCAGATCAAGTTGAATAGTATGTACAAAAACAGTAAAACAGTACTCCATTTTACAATACCACTTTTAAAACTTTGAAAAGTAATACTGCGTTTGCAGAGCAATTTTATCCCGTAAACAATCTTATAAAAAAGCCAGATAACAATAATCCCATATATCAGATCTCCAATACTGAATGGTAGCCAACCAAAGCCCATTCTCAAAAATCGGCTGATTACAGGGTAAAATCCGGCAGCGTAGTATTTCTCCGCCCAAAAAGGATTAGCAGAAAAAAAACGAATGGATATAGCTACCATCAACAGAAAGAGTACAGAAAACCATTGTTTTTTTGAGATCATACACCTTAAAAATAGTCAAAATCACGATTCTGGCCGATTTTGCATAAAAAACTTCTCATTTCCACTCTAAACCTCAAACTTTTTTTGTACCTTTGCCGTCCTTTAAACCAGCGGTAATGGGAAAAAGAAAGGCATTCGAGATAGCATTTGTAGGTTTAAAGCCTGGTATTCACGAGTTTACATACGAAGTGAATGACGATTTCTTTGCGGAAATCGAGAACAGGGAATTTGAGAATTGCATCGCAGTTGTCAAAGTTCAGTTAGATAAGAAGAGCAATTTTTTAATGCTCAAGTTTGAAATTGGAGGAAAAGCAGATGTTGTTTGTGACAGATGCGGAAACACCCTCAATAAAGATCTTTGGGACGAATTTAATATACTGGTAAAGATGGTTGATAATCCGGAAGAGATGAATCAACTGGAAGAAGACCCGGATGTATTTTACATTTCAAAAACAGAAAGTCATTTGCATTTGAACGACTGGATTTTTGAATTTGTAAGTTTAAGTGTACCCAACCAGAAAATGTGCACCGAAGAAGAGTTTGGAGGAGATAAATGCAATAAAGAGGTGTTGGAAAAATTGAAGGCTATGGAGGTGAAAGAAGTAGAGAATAATGCCAACGCCATCTGGAAGGGATTAGAAAATTTCAAGAACAAAGAAGAAGACAATAATTAATATAAAATTAAAAATAACAGGTTATGCCAAATCCGAAACGACGTCATTCGCAACAACGCAGCGCAAAGAGAAGGACGCATTATAAAGCAACTGAAACTACTTTAACTGTAGATAAGACAACCGGCGAAACGCATGTACGTCACCGTGCTCACGTTAGCGAAGGCAAGCTATACTACAAAGGACAAGTTGTAGCTGAAAAAGCTCCACTTAAAGCCTAATAAATAAATTAGTAATTGTACATTACGAATTCCAAACTTCGAGATAGTCTACTATCTTGGAGTTTGGAATTTTTAATATGCCGACATTTTGATTGATAATCTGTATTTTGCAATCTCTAATCTGTAATTTTACAAAATGAATATAGGCATTGACATGATGGGTGGCGACTTTGCTCCTCTTGAGGCTGTAAAAGGCATTGCATTGTTTTTAGCAGACAGCAATCCAGCTATTCAGCTTACCTTGATCGGCGATGAAAGTAAAGTGAAGGACCTGCTTCAATCACACCATATTACATCCGATAATATTACCGTTATTCATGCAGACCAGGTCATTGAAATGCATGAACATCCTACCAAAGCATTAAAAGAAAAACAACAATCATCTATTGCAATAGGCTTTCATTTGCTGGCATCTGATAAGATCGACGCCTTCATCAGTGCAGGTAATACCGGCGCCATGATGGTGGGTGCATTATTCAGTATTAAAGCAATTGAAGGAGTGCTACGTCCAACGATCGGAGCATATATGCCGAGAGAAAATGGCAAGCTGGGCTTATTATTAGATGCAGGAATCAATGCTGATTGCAAACCCGAGAATCTCGTTCAATTTGCAATTTTAGGCTCTCTGTTTGCTGAACATATTTTAGGAATCGATACACCAAAAGTAGGGCTAGTGAATATAGGCGAGGAAGAAGGCAAAGGAAATATATTAGCTCAGGCTACTTTCCCACTGTTAAAAGAAAATACTCAGATCAATTTTGTTGGAAATATAGAAGGAAGAGATATCCTGTTAGACAAAGCTGATATAATGGTTTGCGAGGGATTCACAGGTAATGTATTATTGAAAATGGCAGAAAGTGTTTATGATATCATACAACGCAGAGGTATACACGACGAACATTTTGAGCGCTTTAATTTTGAAATGTATGGAGGTGTTCCGGTATTAGGCGTAAACAAACCTGTGATCATCGGCCATGGTGTTTCTCATGCAATAGCGTTCAAAAACATGATCATAACGGCACAGCGTATGCTCGAAAAAGAATTGATGCAAAAGATGAAGGCTGTATTTAATACAACAACTTAATTATCTACATACAAAATAATAAAAACTCCGAAGTAATCAACACTTCGGAGTTTTTATTTTCGTATAGTCCCATTAAAAAAGCTGTTCCAAAAGGAACAGCTTTTTTAATATTGTATCTAATTAAATTAGAAGTTGTAAGCAACTCTTAAAGCAACTTGAGAAATATTTCCACCAGTTACGCTAGCAGATTGATATTTCAACATTGCATCAATGTTGTCAGTGATGTAATAACCTACGCCTGGAGCATAAGTAAATCCTGAAGTTGAAGAACCACCACCTTTAGCAGTAAAGATTGTAACACCAGCTTGAACACTAGCGTAAACTTTTCTGTCAGAGAAGTAGTAACGACCACCAGCTAAAACTGGAATAGAAGTTGTAGAACCACCACCGAAAGCGCTTTTAATAGACCAGCTACTAACACCAGCACTTAAAGTGATACCAACTTCTGGAGTTGCAGCGTATTCACCTTGAGCATCACCACCGATAGCTAAACTGTAAACGTCGCCAGCATCAGCAATTGGAAGACCAGCATCAACACCTACGCTGAATCTTAAAGATTGCATTGATTTTTTTTCTTTGCTTTGTGCATTAGCAGAAAACGCAGCTAAAGCTACGATCGCTAAACTTAAAATTACTTTTTTCATGTTACTTGATTTTTTGATTTTTTAATTTGAGTGCAAAATTACCATTATAAATTTTAAAGACAAATTTTTTTGTTATCTTTTTAATTCATACCGATAGGCAAAGATTAATAAAATTTATAAGACAGTTATACCCATTAACGGGTATTTAACCGATTTGAGCGGGTTTTCAACAAAAAAACGGCATTTGTTGAAAACTTTTGATCCTTTTTTACATACTGATCACTGCTTACGCCTACCCATGAACGCTATCCCATACTACTATAATACTACTTGCATAAACAGTACACTACACCACAATTATTTTGGTTTGATCAATTTCGATAGTAATACAAACCGAAATTCAGTAAATTTGTAGCGTGGAAAAATATTTACAAGACATATTCAGTAAGCAAACATTTAGTAAAGACAATTTTTTTCTAATTGCCGGTCCCTGCGTTGTAGAAAGTGAAGAGATCGTTATGGAGATAGCAGAAAAGGTTTCCGGCATTTGTAAAAACTTCGGTATACCATATGTTTTTAAAGCTTCTTATAAAAAAGCCAATCGAACCAGTGCAAATTCTTTTACCGGCATTGGTGATGAAAATGCAATGGCATTAATAAAGAAAACAGGCGAGAAATTTTCTCTGCCAACTACCAGCGATATACATACTGCCGAAGAAGCGAAAATAGCCGCTCAATATGTAGATATCCTTCAGATACCTGCATTCTTGTGTCGCCAGACAGATCTGTTAATTGCAGCTGCCGAAACGGGCAAAATTGTAAATGTAAAAAAAGGGCAGTTTCTTAGTGGCCCCTCTATGAAATTTGCTGCAGAAAAAATAATTGCTGCAGGAAATAAAAAAATACTACTAACAGAAAGAGGCAATACTTTTGGTTATCAGGACCTTGTAGTAGATTACAGAAATATCCCCTGGATGAAAGCACATGGTGTTCCTGTGGTAATGGACTGCACCCACAGTTTACAACAACCCAATCAAACAAGTGGTGTTACCGGAGGTAATCCTCAACTAATAGAAACTATTGCTAAAGCAGCAATTGCTACCGGTGCAGATGGATTGTTCATCGAAACACATCCGAATCCTGCTGTAGCAAAAAGTGATGGAGCTAATATGCTGGCTTTACACTTACTGGAACCGCTGTTGGAAAAATTGTTACGCATCAGGAAGGCTGTAAATTAAATTGTCCCGCCAAGGCAGGACAATTCATTACATCAAAACCATCAATCAAGAAATCAAAAAACACATAAAGTCATCCACAGGTTGAACAAAAGCGGAAGTACAAATAATGTATCATGTACACAAAAAACACTAGTGCAAGTTACACCCGATTGAGGCCGGTATTATAATCAATTCAGACTGTTTGATAATTGTAAAAGTCAAATTAATAAATCATGAATTTATTTTTACATATGCCAAATTCTACAGATCACTGGGTAAAATATTAAACTCTTTTTTAAATGCAATAGTAAAATTGCTCAAATTTTTAAAATTGAGCATGGTTCCCACCTCTTTGATTGAATATTCTCTAGTAGTTAATAAATGTCTGGCTTTCAACATTCTGTTTTTCTGATAATATTCATAAATACTTAATCCATAGATTTTTTTAAACAGCGTTTTGAGTTTTGTTTCACTCATTGCGGCTTTACGGGCCAACTGCGGAATAGTTGGTGGGGTTACAGAAAAATCACTTACAAGCAAGGCTTCTGTATTCATTAAGCGTTGAATTTCATGGTTGGTCAAAGTATTCCGGATAGTCTTCGAAGACATTTTTTGATAGAGTCTCATAAAAAAGCGTTCTATTAAGAGCATGATCCTGTTCTGAATCACTACTGCTTTCATAGGATTATGCCTTTTCTCTTCTTCCATTATTTCGGTAAGTAACTGCCGGTACTCTGCATCAAAAGGTTCAAAATTAAAACTGGCTGTTTTTAAAGCAAGGTATTTTTGAATGACCTTATCTGTTGATTTAATTCCAAGATAAGTTGCTAACCATTCCTTAGTGATCATTATGTTGACGCCTCTTGCAATACTCCCTTTTTTTAAAACAAATCCAAAATCAAAAAGCGAACTCGTAAGCAATACCGCAGAACGATTGTGTTCGTCTTCTGAAAAATGTTCTCTCCCGAATTTTACAGTGATAGAGTTAGCGATCTGCACTTCGTCAAATCTAAGTGCGTAAAATTCTTTATCGGACTTAGTTCTTGTAACGCAAAAATCCTGATTAAGTTTTACATCTATGATGATCGCCTGCAATCCATTTGGCAGCACAACCAACTTATGATACCCCTCTCCATAAGCTGAAGGGAAATGTAACACACCATCCTTACCAAAGGTAGTTCCCATTGCTTTTGCATAGGCCTGCAAAAAAGAGGTATAATCGGTATGGTTATAATTGAAATAAAACATAACACCAGCTATTAAACAGCATCCTTCGCCACAATATCTCCAGGCAATTCTTTATACTGTTTCTTAAACGCATTAATAAAATTAGACGGATTGGCATATCCTATCGCTTCGGCTGTTTCTTTCACATTATATTTGCCAGTTGCCAATAATTCTCTGGCTTTCTGCAGTCTGATTTTTTGATAATATGCGTAAATACTATCCCCATAAATATCTTTAAAATTCTTTTTTAATTTAGTAACACTCATTGAGGCTAATTTGGAAAACTCATCTATGGTTGGGGGCTGTTCACTGAAATTACTAACCAGTAACTGCTGCACTTTTACTAAACGCCTTACTTCATCTTCTGTAAGATTGAATTTCCCTTCCAGCAAATCCATCTTACTATACAATCTGGAAAAAAAACGTTCTACCAACAGTGAAACCCTGTTTTGAAGAAATATATTTTTCATCGGGTCATCCTTTTCAATTCGCCACAGATCATCTAATAATTTTTGGTACTCATCATCCAGCTTTTCTATATCAAAACTTTCTGTTTTGAGTGATAAATATTTTTGCAAAACATCCGCATCGCTATCCAAATGAAGATATTTCTTTAACCATTTTTTATTAAATAGAATCTTTACAGATCTTATTCGTGTATTCGCAGGGATCTCTTCTTTGTTAAGAAAAATGTTACTCGTAAGTCTTGCTACTGAATGATGAGTATTTGTTTTTTGCAGTTGTTCTTCTCCTACTGTAAACTTTGTAGCATCAGTAATAGCAATATTATCGAAATGCAAGATATAATACCTGTTATCTGATTTTTCCCTGATTGTAATTAATCTTTCGTAAAAAACAGCATCTATCAGTAATACTTCCAGTTCATCAAATAAACTAAACACTTTTATCATACCGCTTCCTACCGGATCTGAAATAATCAAGAGATCTTCCTGCTGAACAGTAAGTCCAAGTACTGATGCCAGATCACTGATCAGCTTTTTATAATTAGTATGATCAATATTAAATACAACCATAACAAAGGTTGAGAAGTGAAGAAAAAATCAGCGGGCACTAATAAAGTGGAGTATCACAGATATCGCAATGGATTTCGCCGTGCATTTAATATATATCTTTTAATATTCATCCAAAACGCTATGAACAAATATATAATTACGGGAGACCCCATTGTAAGAAAGGATATATATATAAAATTTTTACGTATAGTAGACGTAGCTACACCCATCCGCTCTCCTATGGCCGAACAAACACCAAACACATGCCATTCAATAAAGTGCTTAAACTTATTCATACTGCTAATTTACAAAAAATAAAATGAAATATCAGCAAAGTTTGATGAAATGCTAAACTGTTTTGTCGTAATTTCGCCGCATATTTCGGAAGATGTTAGACATCTTTTAACAAAAGGGACTCTGCATCTACCCCAAATAGTCAATTATCCACTCATCAAAACAGTACTATGGCTTTCGACATCGAAATGATTAAAAAAGTGTATGCCAACTTCGCTACACGTATTGAGGCAGCCCGTAAAGTAACAGGTAAACCTCTAACACTTACAGAAAAAATATTATATGCCCACCTTACCGAAGGTAATGCTACAAAGGCTTACGCCAGAGGCAAGGATTATGTAGATTTTGCACCGGACCGTGTGGCTATGCAGGATGCTACTGCACAAATGGCATTGTTACAATTCATGCAAAGTGGCCGTAGTAAGGTTGCCGTACCAAGTACTGTACATTGTGATCACCTGATCGAAGCAAAAGTAAACAGCAAAACAGATCTTGACAGAGCCGTTCATGAAAGTAGTGAAGTATATGATTTTCTGGCTTCTGTAAGTAATAAATACGGTATCGGTTTCTGGAAACCGGGAGCCGGGATTATTCATCAGGTAGTATTAGAGAACTATGCTTTCCCGGGTGGTATGATGATCGGTACTGATAGTCATACTGTTAACGCAGGTGGTTTAGGTATGATCGCAATTGGTGTTGGTGGTGCTGATGCCTGCGATGTAATGGCAGGTTTACCTTGGGAACTGAAAATGCCGAAATTGATCGGTGTAAAATTGACCGGTAAATTAAATGGCTGGACAGCTCCTAAAGATGTTATTTTAAAAGTTGCCGGAATCCTTACAGTAAAAGGTGGTACTGGTGCTGTAGTTGAATATTTTGGAGAAGGTGCTACCAGTATGAGTTGTACAGGAAAAGGAACAATCTGTAATATGGGTGCAGAAATTGGTGCAACCACCTCTACTTTTGGATACGATGAAAGTATGAGCCGCTATTTAAAAGCAACAGGAAGAGAAGAAATTGCTGCTGCTGCTGATGCAATTGCTTCACACTTAACTGGCGACCCTGAAGTATATGCCAATCCTGAAGCATATTTTGACCAGGTAATTGAGATTGACTTAAATACATTAGAACCACACTTAAACGGACCATTTACTCCGGATCTTGCTACACCCATTTCTAAAATGAAAGAGGCGGCAGCTGCAAACGGATGGCCTACAAAAATTGAAGTTGGTTTGATCGGTAGCTGTACCAACTCTTCTTACGAAGATATCAGCCGTGCAGTAAGTTTGGCTGAACAGGTAAGTGCGAAAGGACTTAAATTAAATGCCGAATTTAATATCACGCCGGGTAGTGAGTTGGTAAGATATACCATTGAAAGAGATGGCTTTTTAGGCGTATTTGATAAAATTGGAGCTAATGTTTTTGCGAATGCATGCGGACCTTGTATCGGTATGTGGGCAAGAGTTGGTGCTGAAAAAGCTGAAAAAAATACTATTGTACATTCCTTCAACAGAAACTTTGCAAAACGTGCTGATGGTAACCCTAATACTTTTGCATTTGTTGGTAGTCCTGAATTAGTGACTGCATTGGCTATCGCCGGTGATCTTTCTTTTAACCCATTAACGGATACTCTTACCAATGATAAAGGCGAACAAGTAAAATTAGACGCTCCTTCAGGTTTTGAATTACCTATCAAAGGATTTGATGTAGAGGATGCCGGATATCAACAACCTGCAGAAGACGGCAGTGGTGTGGTTGTAAAAGTTTCTCCTGAGAGCAAACGTTTACAATTATTAGATCCATTTGCTGCATGGGAAGGTGTTGATCTGAAAGGATTGAAATTGTTGATCAAAGCAAAAGGAAAATGTACAACTGATCATATCAGTATGGCTGGGCCATGGTTAAAATTCCGTGGACACTTAGATAATATCAGTAACAATATGTTGATCGGTGCAGTGAATTTTTTCAATGAAAAAACTGACAATGTAAAAAATCAACTGACCGGAGAATACGGCCCGGTACCTGCAACACAAAGAGCTTACAAAGCTGCTAACATCGGAACGATCGTTGTTGGTGATGAAAACTATGGTGAAGGTTCTTCAAGAGAACATGCCGCAATGGAACCTCGTCACTTAGGTGTTAGAGCTGTATTGGTAAAATCTTTTGCTCGTATTCACGAAACCAATTTGAAGAAGCAAGGTATGCTAGCATTAACTTTTGCCAACAAAGAAGATTACGATAAAATATTGGAAGATGATACAATTGACATAGAAGGATTATTAGCTTTTGAGCCAAACAAACCTTTGCAGATCGTATTGAATCATGCAGATGGAAGTAATGAAACTATTCAGGTAAACCACACTTACAATGAACAACAAATAGAATGGTTCAAAGCAGGTGGTGCGTTGAATATTATTCGCAGAGAATTTGCTGCCAGTAATAAATAAAAACTATTGAATGCAAAAAAAGAGTCCTGCTATACAGCGGGACTCTTTCATTTTCAGATTATCTATATCTACTTCTTATTTGTTTCAAAATAATTATCCAGTGAAATACGACCTCCTCCTTCTACCAGAAAAACCAACAACAATAGTAAAATAACAATAGTAAAGTTTAAGTCGGTATCTACTGCATACATGCCTCTTTTAAAATGTATAAAAACGATCGCTCCGATCAGAATAGGTATTTGTACTAAACAAGATATCCTTGTAAACAACCCCATTACTATTAAGGCTCCTCCCAACAAATTAGCCCAGGTAATGAACTGTGGTAACCACGGATAATTCTGTAAACTACTACCTTCTATCAATTGCTGCAACTGTAAGCTATCACTTAAAAATGCTACACCTTTCGCAAAGAGACAAAGTCCAAGAATCACTCGTAAAAAAACAAGCCATCTGGGATGGTGGGTAGTACTCCAGTGTTGTATTTGACTCATTAAATGCATACAAAATAAATGAGGTAATAAGAACTGATGTAAACCTACAAAACTGAATTGAATTTGTCAAGCTAATTTTTATGCCCTCAAAAACAAACTCAGATATAAATTGATTATTAATAAGATACATTTCTTGAAAATTTAAAAATAAGAATGTTTAACATTTTGTTTAAAAACCACATTCTACTCTTACTTATGTATTATTTTATTGATTGCCCTTTAAAAAGAATAATACCTGCTATATTAGCAGGAAGATTTAAAAAATAATTATGGCAACACCTATTAAAACCGCTCTGCTTTCATTTGGTATGTCTGGCAGAGTTTTTCATGCACCTTTCATTTCCTTACATCCCGGCTTTCAACTTATGGGTGCATGGGAAAGAAGTACAAAAGCAATTCAGCAACATTATCCTGATACCAGATCATACCAAACATTAGAAGAATTATTAGCAGATGAAACAATAGAACTGGTAATTGTAAATACACCTACATACTCACATTATGAGTATGCAAAAAAAGCACTTCTTGCCGATAAACATATTGTTGTAGAAAAAGCATTTACCACTACCGTTGAGGAAGCCATTGAATTAAAAATACTTGCAGAAAAGCAACATAAAAAAATTGCAGTCTTTCAAAACCGCAGGTGGGACAGCGATTTCAAGACAGTGCAAAAAGTTATTACAGATGGATTGTTAGGAGAACTTAATGAAGCTGAAATTCATTTTGATAGATACAATTTAGCATTAAGCCCCAAACAACATAAGGAGGTGCCGGGGCCCGGAGCCGGAATTTTAAAAGATCTCGGACCACATTTGATCGATCAGGCTCTATGTTTATTTGGTATGCCGCAATCATTATTTGCAGACATACGAATTACCAGAAAAGAGTCATCAGTAGACGATTGGTTTGATATTCTTCTATATTATCCATCATTCAGAATAAGATTAAAAGCTGGATATATTGTAAAAGAACCGCTGCCCTCCTATATATTTCACGGCACCAAAGGCTCATTTTTAAAAAGCAGAGCAGATATACAGGAGCCCAATCTATTAGCAGGTATGAAACCCAATCTTACAGATTGGGGCACCGAACCTGCTAGTGAACAAGGTTTGCTGCATATTGAAAAAGATGGAACATCTATAAGAGAGAAAATTCCTTCATTACAGGGAAACTACTACGATTATTATGATGAGGTATACAAAGGCCTTACGAAAAGTCTCCCAATGCCCGTTTCAGCAGATGACGGGATCAATGTAATGCGGATCATCGAGGCTGCGATTACAAGTAATGCAGGCCAAAAAGTCATCAATTTCAATTGATTATTAAGTTATTAAAAATTTTAACAAAAAAAAATCACACAATATTCAATGTTTAAACATTAATTATTGTATCTTGCATTAAAATTAAAAATCATGGCAACAAAAAACTGGGTTATAGACCCCTCACACAGCGAAGTACAATTTAAAATAAAACACCTGATGATAACTAATGTCACGGGTAGTTTTAATATTTTCAATGCGTCTGTTCAAACAGAGAACGAAGACTTCACAAAGGCGGCAATCAGCTTTACTGCGGATGTAAACTCTATCTCAACTGGTAATGAACAAAGAGACGGGCATTTAAAAAGTGCAGACTTTTTTGATGCAGAAAAATTTCCACAAATAAAATTTGTGGCTACCAAATACGAAAATATTGATAATGATGGATCGTATGAACTATATGGCGATTTCACCATTAAAGATGTAACAAAAAATATCAAATTATCTGTTGAATTTGGCGGTGTTGTTCAGGATGCTTACGGCAATACAAAAGCTGGCTTTACCATTAATGGTAAGATCAACCGTAAAGATTTTGGATTAACATGGAATGCAGTTACCGAAGCAGGTGGTGTAGTGGTAAGTGATGAAGTAAGATTGATAGCAGAAATTCAATTGATAGAACAACAATAGTACAGTTAGGTTATGGTTAAGAAGGCGGGATCTCAGAAAGATTCCGCTCTTTTTATTTTGCATCAAACCATATCTTGGTAGCATCATCCCAATCTCCATTGTAATTGATCGTTAGCTCTTCCCCGTTTTCGATTGCTCTTACGGTTTGTATAAATATCACCTCGTCTTCATAGTCCATTATATAATCGCAATTACTTTTATAACTATGATTGTACATTGGTATCAATCCCAAAGCCATACAACATTGGTCTTTACCTTTTCCCCAGTCAAAAATATAATCATGTAATAATGTTTTATCAAGATGCTCTTTATCAGCTTTACTCATCACTATCACCGGAGATATCTCTATCACTGTATCTGCAGGAATTCTTTCTTTAGTAAATACCCCTCTTCCCATGTTTGCTGTTTGCCGTAAATACAAGTAAGGTTTTATCATAACAATTAATTAAAGTTAAATAGAGTAAATTGCGCTGAATTCATCGTTACAAATTTAAGCACAACATTGTCATGTCGTTAGAGATAGAAGAAATATCGATACAGCAACAGTTTGAGGAAGTAATTGCCTCAGAAGATAAACTGAAGATCCAGGAGTTTCTGAATCATCAGAATATCAGTGATGTTGCCGAATTGATATACGAAAATGAAGATTATGAAACCCAAATAGTTAGTCATCTTTCTTTGCACAGAGCTGCCAGTGTTTTTAAGATACTTGAGCTCTCAACTCAAAAAAGAATTATCAAACATCTTCCCGCATTTACGACAGCAGAATTATTGAACGAACTTCCTGCGGATGACCGTACAGCTTTCTTAAGTGAATTACCTGGCAGTGCAGTGAGAGAATTGGTAAAAGCATTGAATCCCGATGAAAGAAAGGTAACCTTATCTCTTTTGGGATACCCCGAAGGAAGTGTAGGAAGACTGATGACCCCTGATTACATTTACGTGTACGAAAATGATACCGTAGAAGATGTATTAAACACTATCAGGAAATATGCTAAGAACAGCGAGACAATCGATGTGATTTATGTAATCGATAAAAAAGGAGAATTGCTGGATGATATTCGCATTAAGGATTTTATTATGGCTACTCCTGATAAAAAGGTGAATGAATTAATGGACGGCCGCTTCATTACCTTACATGCCGATGATGACCAGGAAGTAGCAAACGAAGCATTTAAAATGAACAATCGTGTGGCTTTGCCTGTGGTAAGCAAAACCAATAAACTATTGGGTATTGTTACTATCGATGATGTGTTGTGGGTAGCTAATGAAGAATTTAGTGAGGATATGCAGAAAATGGGGGGAACCGAGGCATTGGATGAACCCTATCTTGATACACCATTTTTTAAATTGGTAAAGAAAAGGGCAGGGTGGCTGGTAGTATTGTTCTTAGGAGAATTTTTAACAGCATCTGCTTTAGCATTTTTCAATGATGAAATAGCTAAAGCGACCGTCTTGGTAATGTTCATGCCATTAATCGCCTCCAGCGGTGGTAACAGTGGTTCACAGGCTTCTACACTAATTATTCAGTCAATGGCAGTAGGTGAAATAACCGTAGCAGATTGGTGGCGAATTATGCGTCGAGAAATTTTGAGCGGCTTTACTTTGGGAAGTATCTTAGGCATCATTGGTTTTTTCAGAATCTGCCTGTGGCATAGTTTAATGGCGCATGGCATCATGCAGGATCTTTATGGTGTTCATTGGTTTTTAATTGCCATAAGTGTTGGCATATCGCTTATAGGAGTAGTATTGTGGGGATCAGTGACCGGTTCAATGCTACCGCTTTTATTAAAAAAATTAGGAGCAGACCCTGCGGTTTCATCAGCGCCATTTGTAGCAACGCTGGTGGATGTAACGGGTCTGATTATTTATTTCTCAGTGGCTTACCTGTTCTTAAAAGGTATTTTACTGTAATTTATAAAAGGCGTATTTCCTCTTTTTTTACTATTTTGCAAGATAAACTACGCCTGAGTTCACTTAACTGCCGTACTGGGCTAAAAAAATATAATTATGTGTGGAATAGTTGGATATACGGGGCACAGAGAAGCCTACCCTATTGTAATTAAAGGCTTAAAACGTTTAGAATACCGAGGATACGATAGTACTGGTGTAGCATTGATGAACGGTGCATTAAAAGTATATAAAAAGAAAGGCCGCGTTGCCGATCTGGAAGAATCTGTAGTTGGCAAAGATATGCACGCTCACATTGGTATCGGGCACACTCGTTGGGCCACACATGGTGAGCCAAGTGATAGAAATGCACACCCTCACTCTTCTGCCAGCGGTAAATTAGCTATGATCCACAATGGTATCATTGAAAACTATGCTCAGATAAAAAAAGAGCTGATTAATAAAGGATACACATTTACAAGTGATACTGACACAGAGGTTCTGCTGAATTTTATTGAGGATATTAAGAATAATAACAACTGTAATTTAGAAGAAGCTACAAGAATTGCATTAAAAAGGATTACAGGAGCTTATTGTATCCTATTGATTGATGAAGATGACCCTGAAACTATTATTGCTGCAAGAAAAGGAAGTCCCCTGGTAATTGGCGTTGGTAAGGGAGAACATTTTTTAGGAAGTGATGCCACCCCGATGTTAGAGTACACAAAAGAGGTAGTATATGTAAATGATTACGAATTAGCAATCGTAAAACCGGATGAATTAATACTTAAGAATCTGGGTAATGAGAAGGTAACTCCGTTCATTACCAAACTTGATATGGAATTAGCGGCTATTGAAAAAGGCGGCTATGAACATTTTATGTTAAAAGAAATTTTTGAACAACCCAGCACTATACATGACTGCTTACGTGGAAGGTTAGACGCTGCTGCAGGAACCATTACCATGAGTGGTATCCAAAATAATATAGAGGCATTTAAACAAGCCAACCGTATTATTATTTTGGCTTGCGGTACCAGCTGGCATGCCGGTTTGGTAGCCGAATATGTAATTGAAGAATTATGCAGGATCCCTGTGGAAGTTGAATACGCATCAGAATTCAGATACAGAAATCCTATCATCAATAAAGGAGATATCATTATTGCTATTTCACAAAGTGGCGAAACGGCTGATACACTAGTAGCGATTGAAAATGCTAAACAACAAGGTGCTGTGATCTTTGGTATTGTAAATGTGGTAGGCTCATCTATTGCACGTATCAGTGACGGCGGTGCTTATACACATGCCGGTCCTGAAATTGGTGTAGCTTCAACAAAAGCATTTACCGGACAATTAGCGGTTATAGCCATGATGGCATTAAAGATCGCTAAAGAAAAAAATACGATCAGCCATGATCGCTATTCAGCTTTATTGTATGAATTAGAAGCTGTTCCTGAAAAAGTAGATGCATTGTTAAAAAGTGCCGACCAGATTAAAGCTATAGCAGAAAAATATAAAGGAGCAAGCGACGCTTTATTTTTAGGCAGAGGCTACAACTTCCCTATTGCTCTTGAAGGTGCTTTAAAATTAAAAGAGATCAGTTACATACATGCAGAAGGATATCCTGCTGCCGAAATGAAACATGGTCCTATTGCATTGGTAGATGAGAATTTGCCTGTAATATTTGTAGCTACCAAAGATAGCTACCACGAAAAGATAGTAAGTAATATCCAGGAGATCAAAGCCAGAAAGGGTAAAGTAATTGCTATCATAACAGAAGGCGATGAAGTTATCCCTGGATTAGCTGATGATGTATATTATGTGCCATCAGCTGATGAATTGATAGCACCATTATTAAGTTGTATTCCTTTACAATTACTTTCTTACTATGTTGGTATTGCAAAAGGAGTTGACGTTGATAAACCAAGAAACCTGGCAAAAAGTGTTACTGTAGAATAATAAAAAATAAAACAATATTTATACAATGGCCCGTTTTTTACGGGTCATTTTTTACGTAACCACCTTCTAAATATTCATTGTGTTTGTATTACCTAAAACAGTAGTTTTGATGTAAACGATTTGTAATAATGCCCGGAAACAATACTCTTTTACTGGAATACATACAAAAAACATTTCCCATCTCTACTAATAAAGCAGAAGAAATTGCAGCTCGTTTTACAGAAAAAATAATTCGTAAGAATGATTACTTTTTGGTAGAAGGAAAAATATGTAAAGAATTTTGCTTTTTAGAAACGGGTTTTGCATGGTCATCTACCCATGATATCAAAGGCAATAATATTACCACTAACTTTTACTCCGACAAACAAGTTGTATGTGAATTATTTTCTTTCTTCAAACAGATTCCCAGTAAAGAAAATTTCCAGGCTATTACTGATTGCCACATATGGTGTATCACTTTTGATGAATTACAGATCGCTTTTCATTCTATGCCCGAGTTTCGGGAATTTGGCAGATCAATGCTGGTAAGTGCTTATGCTGATCTGAAACAAAGAATGTTATCTATGCTGCATAATACTGCCGAAGAACGCTATAGTCTTTTAATAGAGCATAGTCCGGATATATTCCAGAATGCTCCATTAAAAAACATTGCCTCCTATCTTGGGGTCACCAATACTTCCTTAAGCAGGATCAGGAAAGAGTTTGCAAAAAAAATATAAGAATTACATTATTTGCCAAATGGCAACTTTTATCCAAAGTATCAGACAGAACTTTGCTGCTCATTTATTAGCACGTTAATGTCAAAACATAGTATGAGGGATACTCCTATTCCTGTTTCAATTTCCTTAACCGAAACGTTAGAGGCAGAAAATATTTATCCCAGGCAGATAAGGGATAAAAAAAGAATTATTACTATTGCCTTATTGGCTATAGGCATTGCTGTGCTTACCAGCCTGCTGGCAAAAGTGCTGGTATCATTGATCAACCTGGTAACAAATATTTCTTTTCATGGAAATTTTTCTATTACACATGTAAGTCCTTTAGGCAACACATTGGGTGTTTGGGTAATAGTGATCCCTGTCATTGGAGGCATCATCGTAGGCCTTATGGCCTTGTATGGTTCTAAGGCAATCCGTGGTCATGGTATCCCCGAAGCAATGGAGCAGATACTAACAAATCAAAGTAAAATAAAACCAACCATCACTTATTTAAAACCGATCTCAGCAGCAATCGCTATCGGAACCGGTGGCCCCTTTGGTGCCGAAGGTCCCATAATTGCTACAGGAGGGGCATTGGGTTCTACCATCGGGCAACTATTAAAAATAACTCACAACGAAAGAAAAATATTATTAGCAGCCGGGGCTACAGCCGGGATGTCGGCAATTTTCGGAAGCCCTGTTGCTGCAGTATTCTTAGCTATTGAATTATTATTGTTTGAGTTCTCTCCCCGATCGATCATACCCGTAGCACTTGCCTGTATAACCGGTGCTGCCGGGCATTATTTGTTGTTTGAAAAAGGGCCCGTCTTTCCGCTCATTGTAACTATTCAGGCAGCATCTAATACGGCTATTTTTTCTTATAGTATTATTGGTATTACGATCGGATTACTTGCTGTTGGTGTTACAAAGTCTGTTTATTTCATCGAAGATTTATTCGAAAAAATTCCGATACACTGGATGTGGTGGCCGGCAATTGGCGGCATTGCAGTTGGCACAGTAGGCTATTTTAATCCTCACACATTGGGAGTAGGTTATGAGAATATCACCAATATCATATCCGGCACTCTTCCTGTTCAAATTGTTTTGTCATTGTGTATATTAAAATTTATTTCCTGGGCTATTGCATTGGGCAGCGGCACTTCAGGCGGTACATTGGCTCCACTACTTACCATCGGCGCTGCTACGGGACTGTTAGTAGGTGCTCTTATTCTCCATTTCTTCCCTTCCTCAGGAATATCCATTTCACTAGCTGCACTTGTAGGTATGGCTGCTATGTTTGCCGGAGCTTCCAGAGCCTTGCTTACCTCTATCATTTTTGCATTAGAAACTACCGGACAGACCAATGCATTACTGCCATTATTGGCAGCCTGCACCGCAGCCTATTTTGTTTCTTTCTTTTTGATGAAGAATACCATCATGACAGAAAAAATTGGAAGAAGAGGCGTAAGCACACCAGATTCTTACGAACCCGATATATTGGAAAGAAAAACTGTTGCCGATGTTCTGAATGAAAATGCTACGCTACTGAGTGAAGAAAACACGATCGAGGAAATTAGAACATGGTTAAAAACAGAAGAGACGATCAACAATAATTATTTTATTGTGATTAGTGCTGAGAATACATTTAAAGGAATTATCAGTACATCAGACCTGCTAAGTACCGGGCATATACCTGCCGACCCGATAGGATCATTGATCAAACAAAAACATACAGCCATTTACCTCGACAGCAGCCTGAGAGCTGCGGTAGAAAAAATGGCAGAAGAAAACATTGATGTATTACCAGTTGTTGCTACTTCCAACGATATTATCGGAGTAGTATCTTATAAAGATATTATTACTGCTTATAAACATGGTAAAGATGAACATGAAAAAAAGTCTCCACATATTTCTTTACGAAACTATGGACTTACTGTTTTAGTACACGGTAAGAGATTGATAAAAGCGGTTACAAGAAAAAATAATAATCAAGTATACAATCGTTTTGAAGAAAAAAATTAAACGTACTTACAGGGTTACAAAATATGTGGTGTATAAACAAACACTTATTGACCCTTCAGATCATTTTTGGACATTTATCGGTGCATTTTTAGGCATTAGTTGTATTGGGCTTTTACAGAGCATACAATTAACTCAAAGTGACAACTTGTTTTTAATAGGCTCGTTTGGAGCATCTGCCGTATTGATATTTGGCTCAACTGATAGTCCTCTTGCACAACCAAGAAATCTTATAGGAGGTCATTTGATCTGTGCCATCATAGGTGTAACTTTTCATAAGCTAATACCTGATATTACCTGGCTTGCCGCAGCCCTTTCTGTTTCACTTGCCATTGTATTGATGCAGATCACTAAAACGATGCACCCTCCAGGTGGCGCAACCGCATTGATTGCCAACATAGGCAGTATCAAAATAAAAACGCTGGGGTATGGATATGTACTTTCGCCGGTATTAACAGGCGTATTGTTACTTTTTATTGTAGCAGTGATCGTAAACAATATCCCCACCAACAGAAAATACCCAAGCAGGGAATAAGTTAGTGTGACTTATCTATACACAGTTAGGGTAACCCTAATCTCGTAGTTGGTAGCCATACCAAATCAGTACCACTCTCCCATAAGAAAAGTTTATATTCAGGGAAATTTACTACTTTAGACCCTCATTATCTTTTAAGCAATGAACATTATTAAGAAGCAACCTCTAAGTCAACTCGGATACAATTTCATTGAGCCCCAATATATACCAAAAGGAAAAGACGAATACCATCTTCGTAATTTACAAAGAGACAAAACAGTAAAATACAGAAAACTGAATGCACTTGAAATTCAGGTATTGGTTCGCAACAGAAATACTTCAGACGATTGGAATAAAATTTTTGTTTCAGAGTCCTTCAACCCTGAGTTGGTAAAAAATTGCCAGTTTTATGGCATCATCAGAATCGGTAAACTGGAATCTCTTTACCTGGAATTCCATAATCTAAGAATGCCGGTGGGCTTATATAACAGCACAATAATCAGCTCGGATTTTGGTGACAATGTATGTATCGATAATGTGAATTGCCTAAGTCGTTATATCATCGGCAATGAAGTAATGATCGCCAATGTAAACGAGCTGGCTACAACCGATAAAGCAAAATTCGGTAATGGTATTTTAACCGATGGAGAAGAAGAGAGGAGCAGAGTATGGATGGAATTATGTAATGAAAACGGAGGCCGGAAAGTTATACTGTTTGACGGTATGCTTACAGGTGACGCATATTTATGGAGCAGATACAGAAGTGATACTGCATTAATGAATAAGTTTAAAAGTTTTACAGAAAACAAATTTGATACGAAAAGAGGGTATTACGGAAAGATACAAGACAGAACAGTGATCAAAAATTGTAAGATCATTAAAGATGTAATGATTGGTTCTGATGCATATTTGAAAGGAGCTAATAAACTTAAAAATCTTACCATCAACAGTGATAGAGAAAGAACCACTCAGATAGGTGAAGGTTGCGAAATTGTGAACGGCATCATTGGTTTTGGTTGCCGGATATTTTACGGTGTTAAAGCCGTACGTTTTGTGATGGCATCTCACTCACAATTAAAATATGGAGCAAGATTATTGAATTCTTATCTGGGCAATAACTCAACTATTTCCTGTTGTGAAGTACTGAACTCTTTAATATTTCCTGCACACGAACAACATCATAATAATTCTTTTTTGTGTGCTTCTTTAATAATGGGACAAAGCAATATGGCCGCAGGGGCTACTATCGGAAGCAACCATAACAGCAGAGCGGCAGATGGTGAAATTATTGCCGGACGTGGCTTCTGGCCGGGGTTGTGTGTAAGCCTTAAACACAATTCTAAATTTGCTTCATTCTGTATCATTGCCAAAGGAGATTTTCCTGCCGAAATAAATATACCGATCCCGTTTAGTTTAATTGGTAATGATGTAAGCAAAGATAATCTGGTTGTAATACCGGGTTATTGGTTCATGTACAACATGTATGCCCTGGTTCGTAATTCCAGAAAATATGTAGACAGGGACCGCCGCACTGAAAAGATCCAACTGATCGAATATAATTTTTTAGCCCCCGACACAATCAACGAATTATTTGACGGTTTAAAATTATTAGAAAAATTAAAACCTGATGCCAGTGGCACTGCAGAAGTTGCCAATTGGGAAAACACCGACAGAAAAACATTGATCCTAAAAGTACCAAAAGCTATTGAAGTTTTTAAAGAAGTGATCCAATATTATGGTGTAACAGAAATATTGAATCATATTGAAAAAAATCGTGTAAAAAGTTTTGATGACCTGAAGAAAAGCCTTTCGGCTAAAATAGAACGAACAGAATGGCTGAATATCGGCGGACAATTAATTCAAAAAACTTCTGTAGAAAACTTAAAAATTTCAATTAAAAAAGATAAAATAAAAAACTGGGATGAAGTGCATACTTTCTATCGTAAAGAAGGTGCCGCCTATGCTAATAACAAATTGAATCATGCATACACCTCTCTGCTGGAAATACTTCATATCACTCCAAAGCAATTTACTGCAGCGCTTTTTAAACAATTATTACTTGAGGTATTGAAAACACAGGAATGGATGTGTAAGGGTATTTATAACAGCAGGGCAAAAGATTACAGCAATCCATTCCGTAAAATGGTGTATGAGACCAACGAAGAAATGAATAAAGTTATCGGCCGCTTAGAAGACAATACATTTATTCAGGAGCAGATGGCTGAATTAGATACAATGACCAAACAAATAAAATCTCTCATAAGAAAATTTAAACTGTAATATGTTGAAAAAATTATTGTTGCTATTTGTTTTTTCCAGCATTTATATTACAGTTTTTTGCCAGCAAATCGCTGTCATTAAAAAAGAATTGGAAACTACACCGGACCCTATCGGTTATGTAAAATATAAATTGAAGAAAAAATTTAAGATCGACACTGTAACTGTTGTAACCACCACAAATTTTGTAGGTATCTCCGATAGCATTGCCTACAAAGGAAAACTGGGGAAAGTGTATGGCCCCTTTAAAAAAGGAAATTATCTTTTGAAAGTGCTGGCAAAATTGCCTAACACGTTTTATCATGTTAGTCACATTGTTTTAGATACCAGCACCTTTAATGTAAAGTTCGCCAATAATTTAGCAGATACCATTATAGCTAAAATAAAAACAGGAAGAGCTGGTTTTGATAACATGGCGCTTACATACAGCTCTGATCATGCCTCTTCTACAAAAGGTGGGGATCTGGGTT
The DNA here is from genome assembly GCF_020783315.1 of Ferruginibacter lapsinanis. NCBI lineage: Bacteria > Pseudomonadati > Bacteroidota > Chitinophagia > Chitinophagales > Chitinophagaceae > Ferruginibacter > Ferruginibacter lapsinanis. The sequence goes on from NZ_CP086063.1 coordinate 134,360, forward strand.
GGTTCATCAGAGGTATCATGCTGCCTCAGTTAGACGAAGCTATTGCTGCACACAAAAAGGGAGATATTTTTAAAGTATGGACCGATGTGGGTTTACACATTGTCACCATAAAAGATAATCCCAAAAAAGATGATGGGTTTGCGTTGCTATTGAGAGTGTTGCTTTAACTTTTTCTTTTTTCATAAAGATCCACTAAGTAGTAAAATTCAATGAGAGCATCTTTAATTTCAACATACTGCTAACCGCCATTCTCCATGAATCTTTCAGTATTCTTTGTGCTCTCAATGTCATCAACCTAGAAGATCTTCTTTATCTTTCTTCTGTTTTCGGATCATTTCAGAATAATTTAGTTTTTGCGATAATGCAGACACTGCCATTGCAATTCTCTTTGTTTTGGTTGCATCAGTTTTCGCTGTTTCTATCCACTTACTGAAATAATTTTGCATTGACCGGGTTTGGGTTTTGAAAAAAGTCAACGCATCCGGATCATCTTCCAGGCATTCCATAAATTCCTTATTCAATTCATACCCCTTTTTATCTTCGGTTAATTGAAGCGTTAACATTGCCCCCTTACGTTTACCGATTCCTTTCCTTAAGGCCGCATTTAAGGGTAAAATAAAGCTTCCATTTCCCATGGGCAAAACCGCTATTCCACTTATGGCAAAATCATCCAGTTTACCTTTTACTCTAAAGCCTTTTTTATCCCCGGAATGGATCGCAGTAGCAATATCAGCAGGAATGGACACGTATGTCCAGCCTGTCTTTTCACCTTGTTTTGCAAACTGCTGAATAGTAGTTGTAAATTTTACCATAATGCCTGTACATTGATAATTTACCTAAAAACAAAGCTATATCTTTGTCCTCTTAAAAAATGAATATGGCAAAAGTAAATATTGCTTTGGTACAAATGAGTTGTGTTGCAAATAAACAAGCCAACCTGGATAAAGCGATTAGTAAAGTAAGAGAAGCAGCAAAAAAAGGCGCACAAATTGTTTGCCTGCAGGAGTTATTTACCTCATTATATTTTTGTGATACAGAAGATTATGAACATTTTAAATTAGCAGAATCTATTCCCGGCGCATCAACTGAAGCATTGAGTGCAGTAGCTGCTGAAACGGGAGTGGTGATCATTGCTTCGCTTTTTGAAAAAAGAACACAAGGATTATATCATAATACCACCGCAGTAATTGATGCTGATGGAAAATATTTAGGCAAGTATAGAAAAATGCACATTCCTGATGATCCGGCTTTTTACGAAAAATTTTATTTCACTCCCGGTGATCTTGGCTACAAAATTTTTAAAACAAAATTTGCCACATTCGGTATTCTTATCTGCTGGGATCAATGGTATCCGGAAGCTGCAAGAATTACCGCATTGATGGGTGCCGAAATTTTATTTTACCCCACTGCAATAGGTTGGGCAACATCGCAGGATGAAGCAACCAATACGGAACAATACAATGCATGGCAAACCATCCAACGCAGTCATGCTGTTGCAAATGGTGTACATGTAGTAAGTGTGAACAGGGTTGGTTTTGAACAGAATGGTGCGATGAAATTCTGGGGTGGATCATTTGTTTCCAATCCGTTTGGAACATTATTATACAAAGCATCTCACGAAGAAGAAGAAGTTGCCATCGTAGAAATCGATACAGCTAAAACTGATAGCTATCGTACGCATTGGCCCTTCTTGAGAGATAGAAGAATTGACAGTTATCAACCTATTACAAAAAGATTTATTGATGAGGATTAATACCCCCAGCCCCCTAAAAGGGGAACTTGGAAGAGTAAAATATCTTGAAATCCCTAAAGCTATACAGAATAATAAATGACTGACAATAAAAATAAACTTCATAACTCCCCTTTAGGGGTTTGGGGTAAAACTCCAAAAGACTTAGGCTACTATTTCCCTGCTGAATTTGCACAGCATGAAGCCATGTGGTTAAGTTGGCCTCATAAAGAAGCTTCATGGCCGGGGAAAATAGATGAGATATATCCTTACTATTGTGAATTTATAAAAGAGGTAAGCAAAAGTGAGAAAGTACGTATCAATGTAAGCGATGAAGCAATGAAACAATTTGCGATCGGCCATTTACAAAAAGCATCAGCAAACCTTTCTAAAATTGAATTTTATTTTCATCCAACTAACGATGCCTGGTGCCGGGATCATGGGCCGGCATTTTTAATTAATCCTTCCGCTAAAGAAAAAAAAATAATTGTAGACTGGAATTACAATGCATGGGGAAATAAATATCCTCCTTTCGATCTGGATGATGTAGTACCTACATTGATCGGCAAACAATTTAATTTGCCTGTATACCATCCGGGTATTGTAATGGAAGGAGGTTCTGTAGAATTCAACGGTAAAGGGACGATACTTACATCAAAAGCCTGTTTATTAAATAAGAATCGTAACCCACATTTGAATCAGCAGCAAATAGAAAACTATTTGTATGATTATTATGGTACCGAACAAATTTTATGGGTGGATGAAGGCATTGTTGGTGATGATACCGATGGGCACATTGATGATACTGTACGTTTTGTAAATGAAGACACTGTGCTTACCGTTATTGAAACAGACAAACAGGATGAGAACTATGAGTTACTACAGGACAATTTACATCAACTTAAAAAAATGCGTTTGCTGAATGGCAAGCAATTAAATATTGCTGAGTTACCAATGCCTGATGCTGTTGTGTATGAAAACCAACGATTGCCTGCATCTTATGCTAATTTTTATATTGCTAATCATGCAATCATTGTGCCTACATTCAGATGTAAAAAAGATGATGAAGCATTGCAGATCATACAATCTTGTTTTACTGATAGAAAGGTAGTAGGTATTGACTCTACAGAGATCATTTGGGGATTGGGAAGCTTTCATTGTTTGAGTCAGCAGGAACCATTGGTGTAATGTACGAATTACGAAAGTTGAGTTACGAATTAAAAACTTCTTTATAAAATGGTCTATAATGATGCCCATAGGTATAGAGATGAAGTGATTGCGACGCCACGCTGATGCTATGGAAAACCACAGTTGGTATTATTGATAATTCCTTAACGTTTCTATTTGTACTTTTAATACATGACAAGCTTTATGAAACCTCTAATTATACTTCTCTTTTCCATTATAACGATTCAGGCATCTGCACAAAAAAAAGATTTTTCTGCAGTAGATAATTATGTAAAAACAGTAGGCCCATTGGATACTTTAAACATGGGTACTATCAGCTATGTGGTTACAAAAAAATTTCCGGATAACTTAGATAAGGTAAGGGCTATATTCGATTGGATCGCTTACAATATCAGTTTTGATTGCAAGGCTGCCAAAAGTAACAACAATGATAAAATCAGTTCTGACGAGATTTTAAAATTGAGAAAGACAACTCCCGCTGGCTATGCTGCATTGTTTCAGGATATGTGTAGTGTGGTTAAAATAAGGTGTCTTACGGTAGATGGTTATGTAAAAAATAATATTGAACAGATCGGAGAAAAACCGGATGAGTTTAACCATACCTGGGCGGTTGTACAATTAGGACAAAGCCCGGAAACCTGGTTTTATGTAGATCCGGCCTGGGGAAGCGGATTTACAGACGATAAAATGTCTGTATTCACTAAAAGTTATAATGACTCATACTTTTTTGCCGATAAACCGGTTTTTAATTTTCAGCATTACCCCGATAATATAAACTGGCAATTAGGCCCGGGGACAAAAAGCCTGAAAGAATTTATCGGAATGCCAATCACCAAAGCGGCTGCATACGATTTCGGATTGAGAAATTTTACTCCTGCAAATGGTTTTATCAAATCTAAATCAAGCAAGCCTGTACAGTTTACACTAAAAATAGCAGATACTGCTACTGTTCAAATTGTCGCATTATTGATTGGTTCTGATAAAAAGAAGAAAACTAAAACTGTAGATTATACCTTTGCAGCAGGTACCTTATCGTTTAACTATAAGTTTGATGAAGAAGACTCTTACCCGGTTACTGTTTTAATTAATAATAAGCCTGTACTTACCTATTCCGCAGAAATCACCGAATAAAAAAATCCCCAATTTTCATTGGGGATCATTATTTTAAGCTCTTTGTTTAGCTGGTGCTTTTTTCTTTACTTTCTTCAATGAAGTTTCAATCGCTTTACTTAATTCATCGTAAGAAACTTTACCGGTAAATCTTTCACCGTTAATAAAGAAGGTTGGTACATCAGTAACACCTCTGTCTTTTCCTTCTCTGATATCGCCTTGTACCTGCCAACCATAAGTTGCATTCACTAATTCATCCAGAAAGTGTTTGTTAACTACACCGGCTTCTTTACTATGTAATTTTAAACTTGTAGTACCTAAGTTTCTACGGTTTGCAAACAAAATATTGTGCATTTCCCAAAACTTCCCTGTTTGTGCAGTTGCTACTGCAGCCTCACCTGCTTTTAAAGCACGTTGGTGAATATTCGTCATAGGGAAATGACGAAAGTTAAAACGTATCTTGCCTTCATATTCTTCCAGCAATTGCTTTACAACTTCATTTGCCTTTGCACATGCTTCACTTTCATATTCGCCAAATTCTTCTAATGTAACCGGTGCATTTTTATCACCAACAAAAACGTCTCTTGGTTCAATGATCTCTACTACTTCTTTCTTAAATGCCATAATTTTATCCTTTTTTTATATGTTTTTAGGTTAAAAACCTACTCTGTGTAATATCACATGACCTGTCAGTTCATCTTATAATGCAATGTATTAAAATACAAAAAGCAAGCACAAATGGTTTAACAAGCGACGAAAGGTACTCTTTTTTGCCATTTATCAGTTACCAATAGTGGAATATTTCCTAACAACCATCGTTAATATATTGATAATCAATCCATTAAAAATGTTGCCTTAAAATCCTTAACATTCCATTTACACTGTTTTGGTCTTAGTTTGCTTTTTAGCCTCTTCATTAACCTCGTTTCTAAAGACTACTGTTCCGTCAAATACATCCACTAAAACAGGCTTTGTTTTGTCTATATCACCTGCCAAGATCCGCTTACTTAACTGGTTGATGATCTCTTTTTGGATCAACCTTTTTAGGGGCCTTGCACCAAATTGGGTATCGTATCCATTTTCTGCCAGGTAATCCAAGGTGTAATCACTAAAGGTTAACTGGATACCACTTTGAGCTACCAGTTTCCTTAATCCTTCTAATTGTATAGTGATGATACCTTTTATTTCTTTTTTCATTAAAGGTTGGAACATGATAATCTCATCGATCCTGTTTAAAAATTCGGGACGAATTGTTTGACGAAGTAAATTGACTACCTCAGCTTTCGTACTTTCAACCACTTCATCTTTGTTCTTATCAGTAATATTTTCAAAATTATCCTGAATGATCTGACTACCCATATTACTTGTCATAATGATAATGGTATTCTTGAAATTGACCACCCTGCCCTTATTATCAGTCAACCGGCCATCATCTAATACTTGTAGCAAAACATTGTACACATCAGGATGAGCTTTTTCAATTTCATCTAACAACACCACACTATACGGTTTACGTCTTACAGCTTCTGTTAATTGTCCGCCTTCATCATATCCAACATAGCCCGGAGGTGCACCAACTAATCTGCTAACAGAATGTTTTTCCTGGTATTCACTCATATCTATCCTCGTCATCATGCTGTCATCATCAAACAAATAATCGGCTAATGCTTTTGCCAACTCTGTTTTACCCACACCGGTTGTACCTAAGAAAATAAATGAGCCGATCGGTTTTTTAGGATCCTGCAAACCAGCTCTGCTTCTACGTATTGCATCACTTACCGCTTCTATCGCTTCGTCCTGACCTACCACTCTTTTATGCAATTCTTCTTCCAGATGCAATAATTTTTCTCTTTCACTCTGCATCATTTTCATCACGGGTATACCTGTTGCCTTCGCAACATTTTCTGCTATATCTTCTGCATCCACTTCTTCTTTCAACAAACGTTTTTCACTAATATCATCCAAGAGTTTAGTTTGCTCTTCGATGATCTTTTCCTGTAACTGTACCTTACCATAGCGTATCTCAGCTACCTTACCATAATCACCTTCACGTTCAGCTTTTTCTGCAGCTGCTTTCAAATTTTCTATTTCTGCCTTGGCAGATTGCACCTTTTCAACCACTTCTTTTTCCTGTTGCCACTTAGCTTTAAATGTGTCACGCTGTACTGCAAGATTAGATATCTCTGTATTCAATTCTTTCAGCTTCGTTTCATCGCTTTCTCTTTTTATCGCTTCTCTTTCAATCTCCAATTGACGAATTTGTCTTTCTAATTTATCCAGTTCTTCGGGCATTGAATTCATCTCTAACCTGAGCTTAGCAGCACTTTCATCGATCAGGTCAATAGCTTTATCCGGTAAAAAACGATCAGTGATATATCGATGCGATAATTCTACTGCAGCAATAATTGCCTCGTCTTTTATCAAAACATGATGATAAGTTTCGTACCTGTCTTTCAATCCTCTTAAAATAGATACTGCATCTTCAACAGATGGTTCATCTATCAACACCTTTTGAAAACGACGTTCCAGCGCCTTGTCCTTTTCAAAGAATTTTTGATACTCACTTAATGTAGTTGCGCCTACAGCTCTTAGCTCTCCCCTTGCCAAAGCTGGCTTCAAAATATTTGCTGCATCCATGGCACCATCGCCCCCGCCTGCGCCTACCAGTGTATGTATCTCATCAATAAATAAAATGATCTCTCCATCGCTCGACGCTACTTCTTTCACAACAGATTTTAATCTTTCTTCAAACTCACCTTTGTATTTTGCCCCGGCGATCAATTGTCCCATATCTAACGCATAAATAACTTTCGATCTTAAATTTTCGGGTACATCTCCATTTACTATACGCATGGCCAAACCTTCAGCTATGGCTGTTTTACCAACACCAGGCTCACCAACCAAGATGGGATTATTTTTACTTCTACGGGATAAAATATGCAGAGTTCTGCGAATCTCTTCATCACGGCCAATTACAGGATCTAATTTTCCTGAACGTGCCATTTCATTCAAATTCTTTGCATACTTATTCAATGCGTTAAATTGCGTTTCTTGTGTTTGGGAGGAAATGGTTGAACCTTTGCGAAGATCTTTAACAGCGGCTATCAATCCCTTTTCAGTAAGACCTGCATCTTTTAATAATTTTGCACTGTTATCATTCAGCTGTAACATAGCCAACAACAAATGTTCTACACTTACAAACTGATCTCCGAAATTTTTCAGTGAAGAGGTCGCTTTTAATATTGCCGTATTCATATCACGGCTAACCGCCTGAGCAGGCTCTCCGCTTTGCACTTTAGGTAATTTATTAATGCTTTCGTCTAGTTTGGTTTCTACAAAATTTACGTTCACATTATTCTTCTTCAACAAGAATTCTATAGGAGAATCATCCTCACTTAACAATGCTTTGAGTAAGTGCTCCGTCTCAATGGTAGGATTAGCGTTATTATACGCCAACTGTTGAGCTTGAGCCACCGCCTCCTGTGCTTTAATGGTGAAATTATTAAGATTCATATAAGTTAATTTATGTTGTTAATTTTAAACCTGAGACGCAAATGGTAATCCAAAAAACAAATTCAGCAATTATGACGTATAAGTTAAGCTCAATCTGCCGCAAATGCAGTATCATAGCTATTTTTCTGCTATTGTTGCAGGTTTCCCACGCTCAAAATTTCAATAAAGTAAATGATTGGTTAGTAGATAATTTGCAATCACTTGGTGGCAGGGCTGTTTTGGTTATTTATAAAGATGGTAAAATAATATACAATCATGCAGAAAACAACATGAGCCGCAAACAAAAAATGATCGGGAAATTTATTGCTAAGAAAAAAGGGCTTGATAAAAATGAAGGTACCCAGGATTTCAACAGCACTACCCGTGAATTGATCGCCAGTAGCAGCAAATGGCTGACTGCTGCACTGGTAATGACATTTGTTGAAGAAGGCAACTTAAGCCTTGAGGATTCTGTTGGAAAATTTTTACCCGTAATGACAGCTAATGGCAAAGGAGGAATAAAGATCTGGCAATGCCTCAGTCATCTTACCGGTATAAAAGCTCCGCCATTGAAAGAAGGTGTTAAAGAGATAACCAGCGCTGCTTCTATGGATGATGCCATAGAAAAAATTGCACAACTTCCTATGGAAGGTGAGCCCGGAAAAGCTTTTCATTACAGTAATGTAGGGTTACAGATTGCGGCTGCTGTTGTAGAAAAGATAAGTGGACTGGATTTTAAAACTGCATTTTCAGAGAGGATCGCTTATCGATGCAATATGTTGAACACTGATTGGGGAGATGGTAATGTACCCCTGGCAGCAGGAGGAGCAAGAAGTACAGCAGAAGATTATATTAAATTTTTAACAATGATATTAAATGAAGGCATCTATGATGATAACTTAATACTGTCAAAAAACAACATTGTTGAAATGCAAAAGAACAGGGTACCTGCTGATGCTACCATTGCCTACTCGCCTGCAGAAGCCGGTAGCTGGGGGTATGGGTTTGGCGAATGGATAATGGATGGTGCAACAAGCGAAATAAGAAGTAATGCAGTTTCCAGCCCCGGATTGTTCGGAAGTTTCCCCTGGGTAGATAACAACAAAAAATATGCAGCCTTCTTAATGACCTTTAATATAAAGAGTAGGGGCAGAAATGAAAAATACAGAGAGCTGAAAAAATTAGTGGACGAAGAAATTGGCAATTAATATCAATTCTCAATTTATTATTTTATTTTTCCGGTATGTACGAACGTAAAAGTGATAAACTTGCCCCAAGAAAAATTTTCTATCAACGCTTGTGGAAGAATGCAACAGTCAGCTTTTTTATTTTAGCTTTCTGCCTGGCAGTAGGTGTTGTAGGATATAAATTTTCTATTAAAGAATTTGATTGGTATGACAGTTTATTAAATGCCTCGATGATCTTGAGTGGTATGGGGCCTGTTATTGATTCAAAAATAGTATTGACAAATACAGCAAAAGTATTTGCATCGGTATATGCCTTATTTAGTGGTGTAATGTTTATAACAATCATCGGTATTTTAATTGCTCCTATTGCACACAGATTTTTCCATAAGTTACATTTGGAAGATGATAAATAATAATACCAATAATACCACATTAGTAAAACAACATGCCAGCCAGCTAGGTTTTGATTTTTGTGGTATTGCAAAAGCGCAGCTGTTAAGTGAAGATGCACTCCGATTAGAAAGCTGGCTCAGTAAAGGAATGAACGGCAGCATGCAGTATATGGCCAATCATTTTGATCTGCGTATCGATCCGTCCAAATTAGTTCCGGGAGCAAGATCTGTGATAACATTATTGCTAAATTATTTTCCTGATAAACAACAAAATGATAATGCTCCAAAAATTGCAAAATATGCTTTTGGAAACGATTACCATGAAGTAATCAGAGAAAAACTAAAAATATTTTTAACACTGATCAGAAAAGATATCGGAGAAATAAACGGAAGAGGTTTTGTTGATAGTGCTCCGGTATTAGAAAGAAGTTGGGCACAAAGGTCAGGTCTTGGATGGATAGGTAAGAACGGGAATTTGATCAATAAACAAATGGGCAGCTTCTTTTTTATTGCCACATTGATCGTTGATATTGAACTGGAATATGATGATGCGTATGCAAAAGATTATTGCGGCAGTTGCTCCAAATGTATCGATAATTGTCCTACAGATGCAATACTTCCGGATAAAGTTATTGATGGCAGCAAATGCATTTCTTATTTTACTATCGAATTGAAAGACGCATTAATACCTGATACAATGAAAGGGAAGTTTGACAACTGGATGTTTGGTTGTGATGTTTGTCAGGACATTTGTCCATGGAACAGATTTTCTACACCCAATAAAGAATTGAATTTCACTCCAATACCGGAGATATTAAATTTCACCACAAATGATTGGGAAGAATTAACAGAAGAATCTTTCAAAACGATTTTCAGGCATTCGCCTTTAAAGCGTAGCAAATGGCAGGGAATAAAAAGAAATCTACAATTTATAGCACAATAGATCAGTGTGCTGTTTCCATAAATGTTTTTAAACCATTCAATGCTGCTTCATATCCGGGACCGGTCATCTTGTCAATAAATATTGCATAGAATTTTTCCCATGGATACCAGTGCAATTTGGTAACTGCTCTCCATTCAACCTGCGTAACTTTTTGCTGTGGCACAGACTGAACGATTATTTCATTACTGATATCGTTTTCTCCCTCGGCTTTTAATAAAAATTTGATGGATGTCGAGTCTGCAGACTGAAATATCAAATGAGTGGTTTTATTATTATATACCACATCGCACCCGTTATTCAAAAAATTCACTGACACATCTTTAGAGACAAACATCGGATGCCAGTTATTCCAATTATGAAAATCAGAAACCTGTGCATATACCTTACTCACAGTGTCATTTACAATTACTGTCCTCGACACTTTTACAGAAGATGGTATCAGTAATGATAATAGGGTACTGAAAATAAACAGCCCGATAATGCCGATAAAAAAAGGTTTTATAACTCTCATAATTTTATTCCCATTTAAAAACTTTAATAGCTACTGCATAAACAACAACGCCCCATAACAACAAGATAGCAATCTCATTTTTTACTTCCCATAAATTCTGCCCTTCAAAAGCTACAGCCCTCATCGCTGTATTTAAATGAGTTAATGGCAACATCTTTGAGATTGGCTGCAACCATTTTGGAAATGCATCTACTCCAAAAAAAGTACCTCCTAACAAAAACTGTGGTAGTGTGATCATATTGGCCAAAGGCGGTATTGTACTTTCACTTTTTGCTATGCCACTTACAATAAAACCGAGCCCCATAAAAACTACTAACCCTATAAAACTAAGTACCAGCAGTTCTATCACCGTCTCTAGTCCATTAACCAATGTAAATCCAAAAATAAATCTACCAGCCACGATAATTACAATGGCGGTCAACATTTGAAAAAGCACTCTTGCCAAACCTTCCCCCAAAACTATATACGTTCTACTTATCGGAGTTGCAAAAAAACGCTTTAACACCAACGTATTTCGTAAACTAAAGAACATGAACGCCACGCCAAAAACACCAGAGCTTAACAAAGAAAAACCTAACTGACCAGGCAATATAAAATCTATCGTTTTATATTCTCTTATTACTTCAAGATGACTTCTTTCAACATCTTCTATCGCATATGTTGGTCTGTTAGCATATTGCTTATTGCTGATAGTATTTATTATATTGTTGATCACTGGTCTTAATTGCGGTAATTTATCATTGCTGGCTGTAGTACTTTGTATTGAATAGGTTAAAGCAGGAATTGAATCTTTCGTTTTTTGAATATTTAATACCCCCGTAATTTTCCCTTTCACCAAACTACTTCTTAATTCTTTATCATTGTCAAAATACACTATTCTGATCCTGGCACTTGTTTTTAAAGAATCAAATAATGTATTTGTTGTATCACAATTTTTGTCTAACGCAATTTTATAAACACCTCCACCGCCGTTATTCCCAACAAAACCAAAAACTAAAATAAAAATAAATGGGAAAACAAAGCTGAAGATCACTGCCGAAGGACTTCTGAAAATGGCCCTCAAACTTGCCTTTGTTATTGCTAACATCGCTCTTAACTGACTATACTCCTGCATGAAAGAATTGGTTTAAGAGTGTAAAGCTATTCGGAAAAGGAACGGTAAAAAAATTTTTTGCACCTTATGACATTTGTCGTACATTTATACGACAAATGTCGGACAATGAAAAAAGACGCAAAAACAAAGAAAACTGCTCCTTACAAAGGAAATGATGCAATTACAAAAGCCGAAGAACCCGAAGTTACCTTCAACAAAAATATAAAGCTCATTCCTTCGGTTAAAGATTTTACCTATAGCGAATTTAAAAAAATTGCAGACAAAACTCCTTTTACTCAAGCCGAATGGGCATCAATACTCCACGTTAGCGAACGTACTTTACAGCGCTACGCTAAAAACAATAGTAGTTTCGCTCCTATCAATGCCGAACGAGCCTTACAAATAGCCAAAGTTTTAAAGGAAGCTAAAATTGCTTTTGGGAATATTGATAATTTTTACAACTGGCTAAAACGTAATCCTTATATGTTGGAAGGAAACTTATCTTTCAATTCTCTTACCACTTATGAAGGAATTGAAAAAGTGTTAACACAATTAGGAAGAATACAACACGGTTTGTTTGCATGATAGTGTACAGGATAAGCAATAAGGTTTACAGCAATGATATTAGTGGCATGGGTGCCAAACTAAATGGTGCCCGTTGGAATTCAGCGGGAACAGCGATGTTGTACACTGCTGAACATATTTCTCTGGCCATATTGGAGATGCTCGTCAATACAAATTTCAAGGATTATGATATTGCTTTGGATCTGCTTTACATACAATTACCTGTTACATCCGGTATTGCAGAGATCAAGCATGGTAAACTAAAAGCAGACTGGAGAGAGGATTCTGATTTTACAAAATTTATGGGAGATGAATTTATCAAACAAAAGCAATCCTTATTATTAAAAGTGCCTTCGGCAGTTGTAAGCCAGGAATACAATTATCTTGCAAATCCATTGCACCCTGATTTTAAGAAAATAAAAATTATTAAAACAACCTCTTTTTGGCCTGATAAAAGGCTTTTTGCATTATGAATAAAACCTATTTATTATTGGGCAGCAATATGGGTAACTCTAAAGAGCAGCTTTTATCAGCTCAAAAAAATATTAAAAAGCAAATCGGAAAGATTACCCGCCTTTCGAGTCTATACCAAACTGCCGCATGGGGAAATACCAACCAGCCCGATTTTCTTAATCAGGTGATCATTGTAGAAACAAGATTATCTGCCCGGGAAACAATAAAAACAATTCTGTCTATAGAAAAAGAAATGGGAAGGATAAGGACGGTCAAGAATGCTCCCAGGGTGATCGATATTGATATATTATTTTACAATAAGGAAATCATCAACGATAACGACCTAAAAATACCTCACCCCGAAATACAAAATCGAAACTTTGTATTATCACCTTTAAATGAGCTTTCTCCCAATATGAAACATCCTGTATTGAATAAAACTATTCACTATTTACTAACGATTTGTAAGGATAAATTGAATGTGAAAAAGTTTTAATTGTTCAAGTGATGTTTCAACTTATTTTGCACGCTTAACTATGCAGTACAATTTTATCACCATAGAGGGGAATATCGGAGCAGGAAAAACCACGTTAGCACATTTATTAAGCAAGCATTACAATGCAAGATTGATACTGGAGGAATTTGCTGACAATCCTTTTCTGCCAAAATTTTACGAAAATCCAGAGCAGTATGCCTTTCCGCTTGAATTATTTTTCATGGCAGAGCGCTACAAACAATTAAAAGAATTACTGCAAACGAAGGATATGTTTCAACACATAACCGTATCTGACTATCTTTTTACAAAATGTCTTTTATTTGCCAAAGTAAATTTACCAGAGGAAGAATACAGGTTATACCAAAAACTATTTGATATTATCAATCCGCAAATTGTTCAACCTGATATTTTGATCTATCTGCATACACCGGTTGATAAACTTCAGCAAAACATAAAAAAACGCAACAGGGAATACGAGCAAGGTATCCCAAATGAATATCTCTTTACATTACAGGAAACCTATACCCAGTATATAAAGCAACATAATATTACCACACTGTTTGTTGATGCATCAAATGCTGATTTTTTGACGAATGAAGATCATCTAAAAGTAATCACCGATGCATTAGACAAGACATATGAAGGAGGGCAACATTATCTTTCATTGCCTTGATTGACAAATTGTTTAAGTATCTTCATGGTATTACTATTATATTAACTACATTATTAAACCTTTGAGCAAACCTGTTTTAAACGCATTAAAAATCGCCGAATTCAGAAATTTTATTCTGGGAAGATTTGTATTTATTATGGGCCTGCGCATGATGGGAACACTTGTATCCTGGTGGATGTATGAATTAACAGGTGATGCATTTTACATTGGTATGATAGGATTAGCTGAGGCCATTCCGGCAATAGGATTGGCTTTGTATGCAGGATATGTAATTGATAGATCTGAAAAAAGGATGTTGCTGCTTTTTACAACATTTCTTTATCTCGTATGCACGCTTGTTTTACTTGGTACATCTACCGATTGGTTTCATTATGAATTTGGCAATAAGCTCATCATTATTTTCATCTATAGTGTAATTTTCTTTACAGGAATCATAAGAGCCTTTGCCGGCCCAAGTTTTGGCGCTATCATAGCTTCACTGGTACCGAGAGAATTACTGACAACAGCATCACAACTTAGTTCAACCACCTGGTTGGTAGGAAGCATTATCGGGCATGCAATGGCGGGCTTTTTAATTGCCGGATTGGGTGTAACCGGCACCTTCGCTGTAATTTCTGTATTTATTTTTCTGGGATGGATATTACTCAATCAATTAAGAGAAAAGAAACCAGGTATCTCTTCCGAAAAAAAAACACTGGACGCCGTAGCGGAAGGATTGCGTTTTGTTTTTAAAACAAAAGAAGTGTTAGCGGCTTTATCGCTGGATCTATTTGCCGTACTCTTTGGTGGTGCAGTTGCTATGGTTCCAGTTTATGCAAAAGACATCCTGAAGGTAGGCCCGATAGGTTTTGGATGGCTAAATGCTGCAGTTGATATTGGCGCCATCATCATGGTAGTTGGATTAACCCTCTCTCCTATGCGTAAAAAACAAGGAATAAAATTATTAATCGCAGTAGCTGGTTTTGGTATTTGTACCATCATTTTTGGAATTTCCAAATGGTATTGGTTGTCCTTTAGCGCATTATTAATTGCCGGTGTGCTGGATGGTGTAAGTGTTGTGGTACGTGGCAATATTGTGCAATTAAAAACACCTGACGAACTAAGAGGACGTGTTTTGAGTGTTAACTCTATGTTCATTAACTCCTCAAATGAAATAGGGCAATTTGAAAGTGGCGTTGCGGCCAGATTAATGGGAGTAGTACCTTCTGTTGTATTTGGCGGTTGTATGACAGTACTGGTTGTTATTTTAACACGAATTAGCGCCCCCTCATTGAAGAAGTTAGAATATTAGCACTCGCTTTATCCCGTTCAACACTTATGTTATTGCTTCGCTAAAATCAGTTGAACAACTGCCTTTCCTTATGATAAAAGGTTATATTTGAACAAACCTTGTTCATGAAATTGACACTTTGCTCCTCTACCGGGCCTATACCCGTTATTATCAAAAAATATGCATCGATTATTACAACAGGTACGAATTACAGATTCATACTAAAATCGAGTATTTCTTTGCTTTTAGTATTATTTTTTCTTTGCCCTAAAAATGCAAAAGCATGGGGGCCGAAAGGGCATACAATCGTGGCACAAATAGCCATGGAATTATTGAATCCGGAAGTAAAGAAAAATGTATTGGCTATTTTAAATAATATGCCAATCGATACTGCTGCAAACTGGATGGATATCCAGCGATCTAATTCGGACTATGATTTTATGAAACCTTGGCATTATATAGATTTCCCTAAAGATGAAGTATATACGCCTTCTACAGATGAGAATATTGTTAACAGGATCATTTATACTTTTAATGAATTACAACATAAACAAGTTCTCTGCGACGAACAGGTTCGTTGGGATCTGCTTATTCTAATGCATCTGTTAGGAGATTTGAGTCAACCATTGCATAATGGATATGATTATGATCTGGGGGGCAACAAACGCCCTGTGCAATTAGATACTTTAAAAACAAATCTTCATCATTTTTGGGATGAAAACATTATTGATCTGAAAGCCATCAGCTTTGAAGATTGTATGGCATTATATAGAAGCATGCCAAACGATAAAGTAGATACCATCGCAGGTATACACCCCGGCCTATGGATGAAAGAAACTCGTTCGTTACTAGGCAAAGTGTATGATTTTAATGATTACACTATTACTGCGGCATATGTTGACAGAAGTGCTGAAATTGTAAAAAGACAATTAGTAATAGGTGGTGTAAGATTAGCCGCTATATTGAATAAACTATTTATGCCTGATGCTCCTGAGATTGACATGAAAGCTGTCATTGCCAAATATAAAAATGGTATAGATGCAAAAGATGCGTTACAATTTCTTGATAAGAATGTAACTGCCTGTTCTCATGTATACGGAGTAAAAGCTTTGGAAAATGTAACCTTTATTAATCTTGGCGCTAAATCACCCGGCAGTCCTTTAACCGTGGTTATTTTTGCAAAAGATATAAAGAATTTCAAACCTTCAGTGGAAGAATTATATCGTAATAAAAATATTTGTGTGCTAGGCAAAGTGGTGGAATATAAGGGTAAGGCCGAGATCATTGTTTCGAAGCCTGAAGATATTATCATTCAATAAAACATATAAAGGCCGCAATTGCGGCCTTTATAATTATCAGAAGAAATGAACAACCGGTATGTATTATTTTATATAATTTCCTATCTTTCGCCATTAGCTAGCTACTATGATAAAAGATACAAACCCTCAAACTGCATTTGCTGCAACTGCCGGCCTACCTAAACAATTAGGCGTTCTTTCCTTACCTGTTATTGTTGGTGCGCTTGGGCTTTTTGTTGATGTATATGATCTGCTGCTTTTCGGAATTGTAAGAAAACCAAGCCTGGCCTCATTAGGATTAAATGCTGATCAGATCTTATCCAAGGGCGAATTTATTATCAGTATTCAAATGCTCGGACTGGTGATTGGTGGAATACTATGGGGCATATTGGGTGATAAAAAAGGAAGACTGAATGTATTGTTTGGATCTATCCTTTTATATTCATTGGCAAACATTGCTAACGGTATGGTGCAAACGATTCCACAATATATTATTGCCCGTTTTATTGCAGGTATCGGTTTAGCTGGCGAACTGGGCGCAAGTATCACATTAGTAGCAGAGATCTTACCTAAAGAAAAAAGAGGTATCGCTGCATCTGTAATTACAAGCGTAGGTGTATTTGGAGCTGTAACCGCATTTTTGGTATATCAAACTTTTGGCGATTGGCGACTATGCTATTATATCGGCGGTGGTATGGGACTACTGTTGCTTTTATTAAGAGTAAGTATTTTTGAAAGCGGTATGTATGATGCAATTAAAAACTCAACTGTACAACGTGGTAATTTCCTTATGTTTTTTACAAACAGAGACCGTTTTTTCAGATATATCAAAGGGGTGGTAATTGGTTTACCCGTATGGTTTGCTATTGGCGTATTAATTACTTTTTCTGACAAATTTGCCAAAGAGATGGGTATTGCTAACATTGATCCCGGCAAAGCAATCATGTATCAATATTTTGCTCTGTCCTTCGGAGATCTATCTGCAGGACTGTTAAGCAATTTTTTAAAAAGCCGCAAAAAAGCATTGTTTGTTTTCTTTGGTATACTTAGTTTGTTCATGATCTTATTTTTCACACAACATGGTGGCAGCGCAGATAATTTATACTGGCTATGTGCAGGACTCGGTTTTGGATCAGGGTTTTCGGTATTATATATCACCATGTCGGCCGAACAGTTTGGCACTAATTTAAGAGCCTCCGCTGCTATATCAATTCCCAATATGGTACGTGGGGGATTGCCAATCATCTTACTTCTTTTCAGAGGAATTCGTTCACTTACCGGAGACTATATTACCGGCGGCTGGATAACGGGAGCCATTATTATGCTCATAGCAGTACTTGCAGCCTTGTATACCAAAGAAACCTTTGGTAAAGATTTGAATTTTATTGAAGAATAAACTATTTCATTTCTATCAAACGTTCCAAAACATAATATACAGCCGGGCAAAACGTAGAATTTTTTAATGTCAATGGCTGTCTTTTTAATAACACATCTTCGTCGGTGTATGGAAAACGCTGACAATCCGTAGGACGTACTTCATAAATACTGCAATAGTTATCTTCTCCTAAGAACGAGCAAGGAGCCGCCCTCATCACATAATCACCATCCTCATCTACCCTAAGGTAATTGTTGATCAAATCACCTTCCTTCATTTTCAGGTGTTTGGCAATCCGCTTTATATCCGGAGTCTTAAATCTGGGAGAATACCCTTTACAACAATTGCCGCATTGCAGACAATCGATTTTACTAAAAGCTTCTTCATGCAGGTCCGGCAATACTTTCAGCACTTTTTTCTTATCCGCTCTATGTAAGTATTGCTTATATGCCTTTTGTCTTTCCGCAGATTTTTTTTCCCAATCAACTAGTAATTTTTCGCTCATGTTGTATTTTTTGGGCTGGTTTATGCCCCAATTTTCCACAGATGCAAGGTAATGAACATATTGGCATCAAATCTTGTTCTGTTAACGTAATTTTGCAGGAATTTATAGAATCCTGACCGGTCCTTTTCGGCTATCTCTGCTTACTTAAAAGCTAAAAAGTATCATTACAGTACAATTTAGTCCACTCAAGGCGGCTGTAATTTGATAGATGCATGAGTTCCGGCATAAAAAAACGAGACAATGAACCTTTTTGAAAAACAACAGAATGAATTTGCAGGCAGGCATATCGGACCTAATAAGAAAGATACCGCAGCAATGCTATCGGTAATTGGAGTAAACTCTATCGATGCATTGATCAGTAAGACTATTCCCGATTCTATACGATTAACAGAACAACTGGCTATTCCCTCGGCTATAAGTGAATTCGACTATTTAAGCGACCTTAAAAATATCGCTGAAAAAAATAAAGTTTTTAAAAGCTATATCGGGCAGGGATATTATGACACCATTACACCTAGCGTTATTTTAAGAAACGTCTTTGAAAATCCGGGGTGGTATACCCAATACACGCCTTATCAGGCAGAAATTTCTCAAGGAAGATTAGAAAGTTTATTGAACTACCAGACATTGGTAAGCGATTTAACCGCTTTGCCTATTGCCAATGCAAGTTTGTTAGATGAAGGTACAGCAGCAGCCGAAGCGATGGCAATGTTGTTTAATCATAAGAATAAAGATCACGACCACATTACTGCGCCTAAATTTTTTGTAGATCAAAATGTATTTGCACAAACAAAAGATATTCTGATCACCAGAGCCGCTCCGATAGGAATTGAATTGGTATTCGGCAATTTTTCTTCGGCAACGGTAGACGAAACATATTTTGGGGCAATCGTTCAATATCCGGACAGTAACGGTTCGGTTGTTGATTACCGTGAGTTCATCAATAAAGTTCACGCAGTAAATGCAATGGTTGTAATGGCTACTGATCTGTTGGCATTAACTTTATTAACTCCTCCAGGAGAACTAGGTGCTGATGTAGCCATCGGTTCCTCACAACGTTTTGGTGTACCAATGGGATTTGGTGGCCCACATGCTGCTTTTTTTGCTACAAAAGATGAATTCAAAAGAAATATTCCCGGAAGAATTATCGGCATCAGCATTGATGCACAAGGTAACAGATGCTTACGTATGGCATTGCAAACAAGAGAGCAGCATATCCGCAGAGAGAAAGCTACCAGCAATATTTGTACAGCACAGGCATTGTTAGCCAATATGGCTGCAATGTATGCCGTATATCATGGAAGCGATGGACTAACAAATATTGCGAAACGTGTAAGTATTTTAGCATTGACCTTAAGTGAAGAATTAAGCGCTTTAGGATTTGAAAATACCAATAGGTATTTTTTTGATACACTTAAAATAAAAGTACCCGACACTACTATTATTAGAAAATTAGCTGAACAACACGAAATAAATTTTCATTATTTTAATGACAACCATATCGGTATTTCAGTAGATGAGACAACATCACAAAGAGATATTGTTGATATCCTGTACATTTTTGCTGCTACTATAAATATTGAAACTGCTACTGCAGAATTTGATAATGAAGCTGCGTTAAATAATATACCATCGGCACTTACAAGAACATCCTCATTCTTAACGCATTCAGTATTCAATACACATCATAGCGAAAGCCAGATGATGCGATATTTGAAATTTTTAGAAAACAAGGACCTGAGCTTAAACACATCGATGATCAGCTTAGGTAGTTGCACCATGAAGCTGAATGCCGCAACAGAATTAATACCTGTTAGCTGGCCTGAATTTAGTAAGCTTCACCCTTTTGCCCCTGCAGCTCAAACCAAAGGGTATAGTCAGATAATTACTGACCTAGAAAATTATTTAAGCACTATCACTGGGTTTGCTGCTACTTCTTTACAACCCAATAGCGGCGCACAGGGAGAATATGCAGGATTACTGGCTATTAGAAATTATCATATTTCAAGAGGTGAGGCGCATCGGAATGTTGTATTGATACCCATCTCGGCGCATGGCACTAACCCTGCTAGTGCTATCATGGCAGGAATGAAAGTGGTAGTTACCAAATGTGATGATGCAGGAAATATTGATGTTGAAGATCTGAAAGCTAAAGCAGAAGAACATAAAGATGATCTGTCTGCCCTTATGGTTACTTATCCTTCCACACATGGTGTGTTTGAAGAAAGTATCAAAGAAATTTGCGGTATTATACATCAGTTTGGCGGACAAGTGTATATGGATGGTGCCAATATGAATGCACAGGTAGGGCTAACCAGCCCGGGCATTATTGGCGCAGATGTATGTCATTTAAATCTGCATAAAACGTTTGCCATACCACATGGTGGTGGCGGGCCAGGTGTTGGCCCTATCTGCGTGGCAGAACAGTTAGTGCCATTCTTGCCAAAAACAGACAGTCATTTAAATCAAACCGGTGGTAGTGTTTCAGCCGCTCCATATGGCAGCGCAAGTATTTTACTCATCAGTTATGCGTATATAAAATTATTGGGGGCAGAGGGCATTCGTAACGCTACCGAGTATGCGATTTTAAATGCCAACTATATGAAGGCAAGACTGGAAAAATATTACAAGATACTATACACCGGTAAAAACGGAACTGCTGCACATGAGTTCATTGTTGACCTGCGCCCTTTCAAAACCAGTGCCGGCATTGAAGCTGAGGATGTAGCTAAACGTTTGATGGATTATGGATTCCATGCTCCTACCCTTTCTTTTCCTGTTCCAGGCACTTTGATGATTGAGCCTACAGAAAGTGAAGATAAACATGAACTGGATAAATTTTGTGATGCATTGATCAGCATATACCACGAAATAAAAACAATTGAAGATGGCAAGGCAGATAAGAAAGATAATCTTTTGAAAAATGCACCACATACACAGGCTGTGATTTGTGCTAACGACTGGACTAAACCTTACACCAGGGAAGAAGCTGCATTTCCTTTAGCATATGTAAAAGGAAATAAATTCTGGCCAAGTGTAAGCAGGGTAAACAATACTCATGGCGATAGAAACCTGGTGTGTACCTGTGAGCCGATTGAAGCCTACATGTAATAATATTAAGCAGCCTCGTTCGCTAGGACGAGGCTGAATTTGCTATAGCTTTTGCAGCAATAAATCCGGTTGTCCAGGCATTTTGAAAATTAAATCCCCCCGTAACACCATCCACATCTATCACTTCGCCTGCAAAAAATAAATTAGGTTCAATTTTACTTTGCATGGTATTATGATCGATCTCACTTAACGTAATGCCACCTGCAGTTACAAACTCTTCTTTAAAAGTAGTTTTGCCGCTCACTGCAAACTCCTGAGCACATAAATTTTTGATCAATTTATTCTGTTCTTTCGCAGGCAGGTCAGCCCAACGCATATCTTCATTTATACCAGACTGTTGTAATAAATATTGCCATAATCTTTGAGGTAATCCGAAAGGATTTCTGTTTACGATTTTCTGCGCCGCAATATCAAATCTTATCTGTTGAAATTTTTCCCTTAAACTATTCTCATTAAAGTCAGGTAACCAATTTATTAATATTGCAAATTGATAATTACATATAGCCAATTCCTTAGCTCCCCATGCCGATAATTTCAATATCGCCGGTCCGCTCATCCCCCAATGCGTAATTAATAACGGGCCACTTTCTGACAGTTTTGTCCCAATGATCTTTACAGACACCCGTTCAACCGTAATCCCCATCAATTCAGTAATAGCATTACCCGGCATGTTAAATGTAAATAAAGAAGGCGCCGGATCCTGTATCGTATTCCCCATCTTTTTCAACCAATCAAATTGCATTGCTTTAGGATATCCGCCACTGGCAATACATACATAATCTGCTTGTTCAACTTTATCATTTCCAAAATCAACTATCCATTGCCCATTACTTTTTGTCAATTGCTTCACTTCCCTATTCATCAATATCTCCACTCCATATTTATTTACCTCTCTCATTAAACAATCAATAATTGTTTGGGATGAATCTGTTGCCGGAAACATCCTTCCATCAGCCTCAGTTTTCAATTTCACCCCTCTTTCATTAAACCACTCAATTGTATCTTTTGTAAAAAAATGATGGAATGCTTTCTTCAAAAAGCTTTCGCCCCTTGGATATTTTTTCACCATTTCAGCAATACTAAAACAATGGTGAGTAACATTGCACCTACCACCTCCACTCACTTTTACCTTGCTTAACAACTTACTTGTTTTTTCAATGATCACAACTTCCAGTGCATTATTTAATCTTGCCGCATTCACTGCACAAAAAAAACCTGCTGCACCACCCCCTATAACGATCAGTCTTTTTTTTGTCATTACATTCATCTTATTATTAAATTGCAGTAAAGTTATACTATTAACATACAACACAAATTATGGCACACGAATTATCCCCCAAACAATTAAAGGATATTCCCATAATGCCATATGAACAAATAAGGCCATTTTTAAAAACAGGTGATATTATATTTTGTAGCGGCAATTATCTTTTTTCAGGAGTCATTCAACAACTAACTAAAAGTACCTGGAGCCATGTAGCGATCATTTATAAGGATGAAGAATTAGAAAGAGTACTGGTATTGGAAGCAGAGCCTTCTGTTGGCATTCGTCTTATTCCTCTCTCTAAATATCTAAGCAATTATAAAGATTCTAAAAGACCATATAAAGGAAAGATTTTCGTCAATAAGCTTAACGTATCACTTAATAAAGAAAGCCTGAATAAAGGCATTTGTTTTGGCTTAGATGAATTAACGCGGCCATATGATAATTGGGAAATAATCAGGATCATGTTACGAATCCTTTTTAAAATCGGCAAGCGTGAAAGAAACAAGGCTTACATCTGTTCTGAATTAGTACAAGCCATATACGCAAAAGCAGGAATTCTTTTTAAATTTAGAGATTCCTATATCAGCCCTGATCACATCTGGAAAGATGAAAGGGTTGAAATGAAATACCGGGTTTTGTAAATAGAAATTTTAATAATCCGAACACAAATTTGCATTTCCTTTCTCGGCAGCCTCTATCTCAGTAAAAGAAGAAAGAATATCGGGCTTATTTTTTTGTATCGCTACATTATGTTCGTAGTGAGCAGCAGCCTTACCATCATTAGTACGTATTGTCCAGCCATCCTTATCGTGATACACATCTTTGGTTCCCATATTGATCATTGGTTCAATAGCTATCACCATACCCTCTACCAGTTTGGCTCCTGTCCCTCTTTTGCCATAATTAGGCACTTGCGGATCTTCATGTAGATGCCTTCCCAAACCATGTCCTACCAAGTCTCTTACTACACCATAGCCATGTTGTTTCTCTGTATATTCCTGAATAGCAAAAGATATATCACCCACTCTGTTACCATGTACAGCCTTTTCTATTCCCTTGTACAAAGAGGCCTTTGTTACAGCCAGCAATTTTTTTACATCATCTGTAACACCAGCTAATGCAAATGTATATGCACTATCTCCATGAAACCCATTTTTAAATACACCCACGTCTACAGAAACAATATCACCCTCTTTCAATTCATTTTTTGTAGGAAAACCATGCACTACCGCATCATTCACAGAAATGCAACAAGCAAAAGGAAATGGAGGTACTCCGTATCCTTTAAAGGATGGTGTAGCAGCATTATCTAAAATGAATTGTTCTGCAAAACTATCTATTGCCAATGTAGTTATACCCGGCTTGATAATTTTTGCTACCTCAGCCAATGTCTTACTGACAAGCAGACTGCTGATCCGCATTAATTCAATTTCTTCTTTTGTTTTATAATAGACCATCTGTTTACCTGTTACAAAATGTTATTAAAATAAAACCCCGACGTTTTTGCGTCAGGGTTTGTTAATTTTATTCTTTATCCCTTCTCGGAGAAAGGTGATTTATATTCCTGAAGCTACAGTTTGTGTCTGTCTGCCCTGCACTCTTCCGCTACTCATTAAGCCATCATATTGACGCATTAATAACTGTGTTTCTATTTGTTGTAAAGTATCTAAAATTACACCCACCATGATCAATAATGATGTACCACCGTAGAAACTTGCAAACCCTTGTTGAGTTTTAAATACCAACTGAAAGATACCTGGCAAAATACCGACAAATGCTAATAACACAGCACCCGGCAAAGTAATTCTATCCATGATAGTACCGATATAATCAGCAGTTGGTTGGCCAGGTTTAACACCCGGAATAAATCCATTACTGCGTTTCAGATCTTCAGCCATTTGTTTCGGATTAAAGATCAAAGCTGTATATAGGAAAGTAAAACCAATTACACAAACTGAATACACGATCATGTAGATTAGGTTGGTGTGATCAGTAAAATATTTAGCCCATCCACCCCCTGTAAAACCAGAGAATATGGTTGGTAAAAATAATATAGCCTGAGCAAAAATGATCGGCATTACACCAGAAGCATTCACTTTTAATGGTAAGAAGTTTCTTGCTCCACCCAATTGTTTGTTACCAACAATTTGTTTTGCATAATTCACCGGAACTCTTCTTGTACCTTGTATCAACATGATCAACCCCATGATGATAGCCACTAAAAATGCAATCTCAATTAAGAAGATCAATAACCCACCGCCGCCTCTTGCTGCCCTGGAAGACCATTCTTGTATAAACGCCTGAGGAAGTCTGGCCAGGATACCCATCATGATGATGATAGAAGTACCATTACCTAATCCTTTATCTGTGATTTTCTCTCCTAACCACATTACGAACAACGTACCCACGGTTAAAATGATAACTGTAGAAATAACGAAGTAAGAACTGTAAGAAGTAATTAACGCTTCTGCATTACCCGGACTTTTCAGGTAACCGATATAAGCTGCTGCCTGAAATGCAGTAACGATAACTGTCAGGTAACGAGTCCATTGATTGATCTTCTTTCTGCCGCTTTCACCTTCCTTCTGAACTTTTGCCATTTGAGGAACCAGTATGGTCATCAACTGCATAAAGATAGAAGCAGAGATATAGGGCATGATACCCAATGCCAGAATAGACGCTTTCGAGAAAGCACCACCAACAAAAGCATCAAGCAAACCAAGCATACCGCTTTGGGCACTATTACTTAGGTTTTCTAATTTATTAGGATCGATACCCGGAAGTACGATATAAGAACCAACACGGTAAATAAAGATCAACAATAAAGTGAAAAGTATTTTTCTGCGTAGCTCCTCTATGCTCCAGATATTTTTTAGTGTTTGAATGAACTTCTTCACAGACTTGAGACAATTTAAATGTTTGCGTAAAATGAAAAAAGACGCTTTTCAAACCTACTAATTAATAGCAAGTAGAAATGCGTCCGCAAATATCGTTAATTTATTTAATAATTTCTACAGAACCTCCGGCAGCTTCGATAGCAGCTTTAGCTTTAGCACTAACCGCATTTACTTTGAAAGTAAATTTGCCTTTGATTTCTCCAACACCCAGAATCTTTACATTATCAAATTGACTGATCAAACCATTGATGTAAAGGTTTTGCAAGCTGAATTCTGTAATACCATATTTTTCTGCGTAATGATCAATTTTACCTATGTTGATCACTTTATACTCAACACGGTTGATATTTGTAAACCCACGTTTTGGAACTCTACGTTGAATAGGCATCTGTCCACCTTCAAAAGCTGGTTTGCTTTTGTAACCGGCACGACTTTGTCCACCTTTATTACCTTTAGTAGATGTACCACCTTTACCACTAGCTTCACCACGACCGATACGGATTGCTTTATGTGTTGCTCCTTTCGCTGGTCTTAATGTATGTAATTTCATGTTATGTTGATTTTGTACTTACGGGGTATCACCCCTCGCTTGTTATTGATTTGATAATTTTCTGATTTGGAGATTTGGAGATAATAATTCAGCAGATGCTTTTAATTATTAAACTTTCAAATCTTCAAATTAATTAATTAGCTTCTTCTACTTTGATCAAATGGTTGACTTTTGCAACCATTCCTAAAATTTGTGGAGTAGCTTCAACTTCTACAGTAGCGTTAATTTTTCTCAAGCCCAAAGCAGTCATAGTTTTCTTTTGACGCTCAGATCTATCGATTACGCTTTTAATTTGTGTTACTTTAATCTTAGCCATTGTTATAATTTTTGGGCAACCACTTAAGGCTTATCCGTTAAATACTTTCTTTAAAGAAATGTTTCTTGCTTTACTAACAGCAATTGGTTCACGTAAAGTAGCCAATGCTTTTACTGTAGCTTTTACCACATTATGAGGATTAGCAGAACCAAGGCTTTTAGCCAAAACGTCTGTAACACCTGCAGCTTCCAACACAGCTCTCATACTACCTCCGGCAATTACACCGGTACCATGAGCAGCTGGTTTTATTAAAACCTTAGCAGCACCTTCTTTTGTCCATTGATCATGAGGTATAGTGCCATGCATAATCGGAACTTTTATCAAATTCTTTTTTGCATCTTCAATACCTTTTGTAATAGCCTCTTGTACTTCTTTAGCTTTACCCAAGCCTTGTCCTACAACACCAGCACCGTTACCTACTACTACAAGAGCAGAAAAACTAAATGCACGACCACCTTTGGTTGTTTTAACCACACGGTTGATAGAAACTACTTTTTCTTTCAACTCAAGATCGCCGGCTTTTACTCTGTTATCGTTTGCTTTTAACATGTATAGTTCTTATTAAAAATTTAAAATTAAAATTGTAACCCACCTTCTCTTGCTCCTTCAGCTACTGCTTTTACTCTTCCATGATAGATATATCCACCACGATCGAACACAACTGTAGTAACTCCCAATTCAGAAGCTTTCTTAGCAATTGCATTACCTACCAATTTGCTCTTTTCAGTTTTATTTACTTTTTGAGCCAGGATATCTTTATCTTTTGAAGATGCCGATGCCAAAGTTGTACCATTATCATCATTGATCAACTGTGCATAGATATCAGAATTACTTCTGAAAACACTTAAACGTGGTTTAACACCTACTCCGCTTACTTTTTTGCGGATACGGAATTTTATCTTTTGTCTTGCACTTGATTTGTTATTCATAACCTTTTATTTTATTATTCCGATACTGCCGGAACGAATTTTAAAATTTGATAATTTGTGATTTGTTAATTCTTTCGAATAGTGTGCCATTTCCAAATCGGCACATCTCCAAATCTTCAAATCAATTATTTACCTGCAGATTTACCTGCTTTTCTTCTTAATACTTCACCTACAAATTTAACACCCTTTCCTTTGTATGGTTCAGGTTTACGTAAGCCACGTAATTTAGCACATACCTGACCAAGTAATTGTTTATCTACACTTTCTAAAGTGATGATAGGATTTTGTCCTTTTTCCTGAGAAGTAGAAACTTTTAATTCCTTAGGTATTTCAAAAATAATATTATGAGAATATCCTAAAGCAAGATCTAATACATTCCCCTGGTTAGCAGCTTTAAAACCCACACCCACCAATTCCATTTGTTTTACATATCCTTCAGTAACACCTTTTACCATGTTGCTAACCAATGAACGGTATAAACCATGCATTGCTCTGTGACGAATTTGATCAGTTGGACGAACCAGTTCTACCGTTCCTTCTTTCACTTCTAATTTGATATCTCTATCAATTGCTTGTTTCAATTCTCCTTTCGGACCTTTAACAGTTACAACATTATCTGCTCCAACTGTGATGGTTACTCCTTTTGGAAATTCAACCGGTTTTTTCCCTATTCTAGACATAGTCGATTTTTTATTTTGTTTTTTAAATTCGATTCGTGTTCAGCCACGACTTCGGCTTAATTATCAAATCATTTTCTTTATCGCTACTCCCTATCGTTCTTGTTTAGAAGTTCAGGAAGTTAGTTGCTTAGTAGATGTTGCAAAGAATTTCGCCACCAACATTTTGAGCTTTTGCTTCTTTATCAGTCATTACACCTTTTGATGTAGAAACGATTGCAATACCCAAACCATTTTTCACTCTTTTGAATTCTTCAGGTTTAGCATACGTACGTAAACCCGGACGGCTCACTCTTTCTAAACTCTGAATTACAGGTAATTTTGTAGATGCATCATATTTCAAAGCGATCTTGATCACACCTTGTTTGTTATCATCTTCAAATTTGTATTTCAAAATGTAACCTTTGTCGTACAAGATCTCAGTCATGCGTTTTTTTAAATTAGACGCAGGGATTTCCACAATACGATGGTTTGCCATCTGTGCATTACGGATTCTTGTAAGAAAATCTGCTATAGGATCAGTTACCATATCAATTAAAAATTATAAATTATAAATTAAGAATTCTACTACCAGCTAGCTTTAACTACACCTGGTATCTTTCCTTGTAACGCCATATCACGAAACATGTTTCTTGATAATCCAAAATGTCTCATGTAACCTCTTGGACGACCAGTTAACTGGCAACGATTTTTTAAACGAACCGGAGATGAGTTCTTTGGTAATAAATCCAAAGCTTTGTAATCACCGGCTGCTTTTAAAGCTGCTCTTTTATCAGCATATTTAGCGTTCATTGCTTCACGCTTTCTTTGCCTGGCTTCTATTGACTTTTTTGCCATGTTTTGTTAGTATTTAAATTATTTTTTAACGTTTTTAAAAGGCATTCCCAATTCTTTCAACAATTCATATGCCTCTTCATTAGTATTTGCTGTAGTAACAAAAGTGATATCCATACCGGTAATTTTATTTACTTTATCGATATCAATTTCAGGGAAAATGATTTGTTCCGTAATACCTAAAGTGTAATTTCCACGGCCATCAAATGACTTATCATTGATCCCTTTAAAATCACGTACACGTGGTAAAGAAACAGATACGAATCTATCTAAGAATTCAAACATTTTAACTCCACGAAGTGTAACTCTTGCACCAATCGGCATGTTCTTACGCAACTTAAAGTTAGAAATATCTTTTTTAGACATAGTAGGTACAGCCTTTTGACCTGTGATCGTTGTTAATTCCTCAACAGCAATGTCTACTAATTTTTTATCTGCAACGGCACCGTTCACCCCACGATTCAAACAGATCTTGGTCAATTTAGGCGCTTGCATAACGGTTTTATAACCGAATTTTTTCATTAAGGCAGGTACTACTTCTTTAGAGTATTTATCTGCCAATCTTGGAGTATATGTTGTTGTTGCCATGTTAGATTACCCCCCCTGATTTTTTTGATACACGAATTAATTTACCGTTTTCTCTTGTGCGTTTCACTTTAGCCGGAGCTGCAGCTTTTGCATCCCAAAGCATTACATTAGAAATTGCGATCGGAGCTTCAACTTTTACAATACCACCTTTAGTGTTTTGTGAAGTTGGTTTAGTATGTTTGGTTACGATGTTAACACCTTCTACCAATACACGACTTTTTTCTATAATAACCTCCAACACTTTACGTGGCTTTTTAAGATCTTTGTCTTCGCCGGTGATAACAATTACGCTATCGCCTTTTTTAATGTTGAACTTTGCTTTAAATCTTGTACTCATTTTTTTATGCTTTATGCTTCGCTGAACGCTTGGCAAGTTTTATTTTATTCAGGCTTCACGCCTTTTACTTTATAATACTTCCGGTGCTAATGAAATAATTTTCATATACCCTTTGTCTCTTAATTCACGAGCCACCGGGCCAAAAATACGTGTACCTCTTGGTTCATCTGAATTGTTTAACAACACAACTGCATTGTCATCAAAACGAATATAAGAACCATCTTTACGACGTAATTTGTTTTTTGTACGTACAATAACCGCTTTACTAACAGTACCTTTTTTAATACCGCCGGCTGGCATTGCATCTTTCACAGTAACAACGATTTTATCGCCTATTTTAGCATAATCCTGGCCAGAGTTACCCAATACACGGATACACAAAACTTCTTTGGCGCCGCTGTTGTCTGCTACATTTAATCTGCTTTCTTGCTGAATCATTTTTATTTACGATTTACGAACTACGATTTACGAATTTTTAATCCGGCTATCGTACCTCTTATTACTTATAACTTATAACTAAAAACTTATAACTTACTTCACTTTTTCAACTATCTCAACTAATCTCCAACGTTTTGTTTTACTCATAGGACGAGCCTCCATAATTTTAACGGTATCGCCTATGCTACACTCATTCTTTTCATCATGCGCATGAAACTTTGTAGATTTTTTTACGAACTTACCATAAAGCGGATGCTTTACTTTTCTTTCTACATTAACTGTGATAGTTTTATCCATTTTGTTACTGGTAACTACCCCTAATTTAGTTTTACGTAAGTTTCTTACTATTGTTGTTACTTCACTCATTGTTGCAAAATTTATGGTTTAATTATAAACCTAGTTCTTTACTTCTTAATGCTGTTTTTAAACGTGCAAGATCTTTACGTAATAAACGTAAGCTTACCGGATTCTCCAAAGGAGAAATACTGTGAGCAAAAGATACTTTCTTCAAACGTAATTCGTCTTCAGCGATCTTAGCCTTTAAGTCTTCAAGACCTAAACCTTTAATGCTCGTTAAAAAATCTACTTTCTTTGACATTGTTATTAATTTGATAATTTGGTGATTTGGTGATTTGATAATTACATTTTCAAATTTTCAAATCTTCAAATTGATTAATTGTTTATGCTTGATAATCTCTACGTACCACAAATTTTACAGCAATAGGTAATTTTTGTGCCGCTAATTCAAATGCTTCTTTTGCAACTTGCATCGGAACACCATCAGCTTCAAACAAGATGCGTCCTGGCTCTACTACAGCAGCCCAATATTCAGGGTTACCTTTACCTTTACCCATTCTCACCTCAGCTGGCTTTTTAGTGATTGGTTTGTCAGGAAAAATTCTGATCCAAACATTCCCTTCTCTCTTCATATGACGAGTCATAGCCTGACGAGCACTTTCAATTTGTCTGTTAGTTAACCAAATTGGTTCTAAAGCTTTTAATCCGAATGAACCAAAAGAAATAGTAGTTCCTCTTTTAGCAACTTCTCTGATACGGCCTTTCTGGGCTTTTCTATGTTTTACTCTTTTCGGTGATAACATCTTATTTCTATTTTAGATTTTGGATTGATGATTTTTGATTTTCTTCAATCCGAATCAGTACTTAATTTTTTGTTGAGATCTGCAAGCCGAAATACATCGTACATCGCAAATCGTAAATTTAATTAGCGTCTTCCGCCAGCAGCTCCACCACCACGGTTTCCACCACCTCTTCTATCTCCACCACCGCCTCTGCGATCGTCTCTTCTATCTCCACCTCTTTCGCCACCACGGTTTTCAAAACCACCTCTTGAATCTCCTTCTTTACCACCACCGGCTAAGATATTTGGGTTAAGATCTCTTTTAGCTAAAACTTCACCTTTACAGATCCATACTTTAATACCGATCTTTCCGTAAACTGTTTGAGCAAATACATTTGCGTAATCGATATCCATACGTAAAGTATGCAACGGCGTACGACCTTGTTTGATCTCTTCGCTACGTGCAATTTCAGCTCCACCTAAACGACCACCGCATCTAACTTTAATTCCTTCTGCACCCATACGTAATGCTGAAGCAATTGCCATTTTAACAGCACGTTTGAAATTGATACGACCTTCTAATTGACGAGCAATTGTATCAGCAACAATTTGAGCATCTAATTCAGGACGACGTATTTCAAGAATGTTTATTTGAACATCATCTTTACCGGTCAATTTTTTCAATTCCTCTTTGATTCTATCAACCTCTCCACCACCTTTACCGATGATGATACCTGGTTTAGAGGTGTGGATTGTTACGATCAACTTGTTCAACGTACGCTCAATTACTATTTTTGAGATACCGCCTTTGTTGATACGGGCATTTAAATAATTTCTGATTTTGTTATCTTCAATTAATTTTTTACCAAAATCTTTTTTATCTGCATACCAGTTACTATCCCATCCACGGATGATTCCTAGTCTGATACCAATCGGATTTACTTTTTGACCCATATTGTTAATTTATTTCCTGCTATTCTTTTGAAAGAAAGATTCGCAAGATTTTTAAAAGTTTAAATTTTGCTGTCTACTACAATTGTTACGTGATTACTACGTTTACGTACTCTGTACCCTCTACCTTGTGGAGCCGGACGCATACGTTTGATTACTCTTCCGCAGTCAACCATAATTGTTTTAACTACCAACTGAGCATCTTCCACTTTTGCTTCTGTATTTTTTTGCTCCCAGTTATTGATTGCACTTTTCAATAATTTGTACATAGGCACTGCAGGGTGCTTAGGGTTGAATTGTAATACCCCCAAAGCTTTTTCTACTTCCATGCCACGTATCAAATCAGCCAGTAAACGCATTTTACGTGGTGATGTTGGGTAATTGTTAAGTTTAGCTACTGCTTCCATTTTTTATAAAGTTTTAAGTTGTAAGTTTTAAGTCGTAAGTCGTAAGCTAATTGCTTAATACTTAGTACTTATTACTTAGTACTTCTTATCCTATTTTTTTACTTGAGTGACCTCTGAAATTTCTTGTCGGTGCAAATTCACCTAATTTATGACCTACCATAAACTCAGTTACATAAACCGGGATAAATTTATTCCCGTTGTGTACTGCCAGTGTATGACCTACAAAATCCGGAGAGATTGTAGAACGGCGAGACCAGGTTTTGATTACACCTTTTTTGTTTTTTCCTTCATTGATCGCTAACACTTTGTCTTCTAAGTTAGCATCGATATAAGGACCTTTTTTAATCGAACGAGCCATTTTTATTTATGATTTGTGACTTACGATTTACGAATTGAAACTCTTTTCGTAAATGTTAATCTTGTTTATTTCTCCGAAAACACCGGAGCATTTTAACTGTTTCTTACTTGTTACTTAATTTCTTTCCGTTTCTTCTTTGGATGATCATTTTATCTGATCCTTTACCTCTTGTACGTGTAACTTCACCTTTAGCATATTTACCTGTACGGCTACGTGGGTGACCACCAGAAGCTCTACCTTCACCACCACCCATCGGATGATCTACCGGGTTCATCGCAACTGCTCTCGTTCTTGGTCTAACACCTTTCCAACGATTACGGCCTGCTTTACCTGCACTTTCCAAATTATGATCGCTGTTACTTACAACACCAACTGTTGCATAGCAATTGATCAATACTTTTCTTAACTCACCACTTGGCATTTTAATAACACCATACTTTTCTTCTTTATTCGATAACTGAGCACTTGCGCCTGCACTACGTACTAATTTACCACCTTGACCAGGTTGCATTTCAATGTTATGAATCATAGTACCCAAAGGCATATTCTTCAATTGTAATGCATTCCCTAATTCCGGAGCAACTGCATCGCCACTTAAAACTGTAGCACCTACCTGCAATCCGTTTGGAGCAATGATATAACGTTTTTCACCATCAGCATAATTCAATAAAGCAATAAATGCTGTACGGTTTGGATCATACTCGATACTTTTAACAGTAGCAGGTACATCTTTTTTATCTCTTTTAAAATCGATCAAACGATACATGGTTTTGTTTCCGCCACCCATATAACGCATTGCTCTTCTACCTTGTGAGTTACGACCAGCTGTATTCTTTTGTTTTTCTAACAAAGATTTTTCAGGAGTGCTGGTGGTAATTTCTGCATACGCATTACCAATTCTCCAACGAGTTCCGGCTGTGGTAGGTTTGTATTTTCTTAATGCCATTTTATATTATTTTTTATTCAACTTTTGCGGCAGCTGAGGCCATCCTTTAAATAATTTTATTATACTGTTCCGTAGATATCAATTGTTTCGCCTTGAGCTACTGTTACAAATGCTTTCTTTTTTGCAGGTTTACGACCTGAAACTACTCCGGCTTTTGTATTACGAGATTTTGCTTTACCAGGTATAACAGTTGTATTAACATTCTGTACTTGTACACCGTAAAACTCTTCTACAGCTTTCTTAATCTCTAATTTGTTAGCTTTTCTGCTTACCACAAAAGCATAACGATTCATTTTTTCAGTTTGCTTGTTTATCTTTTCAGATAAGATCGGCTTTATTAATACTTCAGACAGTTTCATATCAATTTGATAATTTGGTGATTTGATGATTTGGAGATGAGTAATTGTTACTTCTTCAAATTTTCAGATCAATTAATTAATTTGCTTGTTCTTCGCTAAATATTTTTGCTACACTTTCAGTGAAAACCAACACGCTTGCATTTACGATATCGTAAGTGTTTACGTCGCTTAAAGAACTTCCTTTTACTGAAGGAATATTTCTTAAACTCATGTACACATTATCATTGTGTTCAGGAGTAACGAATAAAGCTTTTTTATCGCTGATGTTCAAAGCTTTTAAAATAGTAGCCAATTGTTTTGTTTTTGGCGTATCCAATGTAACGTCTTCCAACACTACGATTGCATTTTCTTTTGCTTTGTAACTTAATGCACTGATTTTAGCAAGATCTTTTACTTTACGGTTCAATTTGAAATCGTATAAGTGTGGCTTTGGTCCAAAGATAGTACCACCACCTTTATAGATCGGAGAACGTAAGTTACCCTTACGAGCACCACCGGTTCCTTTTTGCTTGTGTAATTTTTTAGATGAACCATGTACTTCAGCTCTTGTTTTTACTTTATGCGTTCCCTGACGTTGAGCAGCCAGGTATTGTTTTACCGCTAAATAAATAACATGATTGTTAGGTTCTGCGCCAAAAATTTCTTCAGGCAAATCAACTGTTCTGCCGGTTTTAGCTCCACTAATATTTAAAATATCTACTTGCATTTTATTTAATTTGGAGATTTGGTGATTTGGAAATTTGGTGATGCTTAATTGTTACATCTTCAAATTTTCAAATTTTCAAATCGATTTTTATTTTTGAATTAAAACGATTGAACCGTTGTGACCAGGAACTGAACCACTTACTAATATGTAATTTTTTTCAGCGAAGATCTTAACTACTTTCAACCCTTTCATTTTCACTCTGTCTTGTCCCATTCTACCTGCCATACGCATACCTTTGAATACACGTGATGCATCAGATGAGTTACCGATTGAACCCGGAGCTCTTTGACGATCATGCTGACCATGAGATTGTTCACCTACACCATGGAAGCCATGACGTTTAACAACACCCTGGAAGCCTTTACCTTTGCTGGTACCAACTACTTCAACGCTATCGCCTTCGGCAAATATGTCTACAGTGATGATCTCACCAACATTTTTGTCGATTTCGCTATTGCGTATTTCTTTTACTACTTTTTTAGGGGAAGTCTGAGCTTTGGCGAAATGGTTGATTTCAGCCTTGATGGAGTGTTTTTCTTTCTTATCTCCGAATGCAATTTGGAGTGCATCGTAACCGTCTGTTTCTACGGTTTTCTTTTGGGTAACTACACATGGACCTGCTTCAATGATCGTAACGGCAGTTTGCTTGCCTGTTGCATCAAAGACACTGGTCATGCCAATTTTCTTTCCAATAATACTTTTCATTGTATCTGTTTTATATCCAGCGCTGTTCAATTACAAACAGATGGATGTTTCATTATTTTGTTATAAGAACTGACTTTTTGCCTTTCCGCCTCTCAGCAGATGGTTCATTAAGCCTTAATCTCAACATCTACACCACTTGGCAGGTCTAATTTACTTAGAGCGTCAACCGTACGGCTGCTGCTGGTGTATATGTCTAATAAACGTTTATGTGTACACAATTGAAACTGCTCACGTGCCTTTTTATTAACGTGAGGAGAACGTAACACAGTAAAGATCTTTTTGTGTGTAGGTAAGGGTATTGGCCCTGTTACTACTGCACCAGTACTACGTACTGTTTTTACAATTTTCTCAGCTGATTTATCAACTAGATTGTGGTCGTAAGACTGTAGTTTTATTCTGATTCTTTGTGACATATATAAAGAACTTTAAAATTCCCTTTTTTGAATTTGGAGTGCAAAGGTAAGGGGTTGGTTTCAAATAGCAAAGCGTTTTGAAAAGATTTTTGAAAAAAGAAGGAAATTATTCGAAGTTGGAGATCGAATCTTGACAAGAGAAGGGTAAATATCTGGTAATTAGTTAAATAAACGCTAACCCTATGCCATGTTTGATGCTGATAGATAAAAAAATAAATATATGAACCATAAAATAAGAAAATTGACTCGTAGCAAAAATAACGCTGCTTTATATTGAATAGCTCCGGAATTGAAGCAAATGGTAAATAGAAGCCTCCTGCCCGACAACAATATCGTCAGTGTGCAAGTTCTTTCTGTACAAAAAAATCAAGAATGATACCTATCCAGGTAATCCTCAATGTTTTTTCTTTCAGGACCTTGTTTTTCAATAGCCGATCTGATCACTTTTTCACTGATCCAGGGATATTTGCTATGCAAATACTCTACTTCAGTTTTGTCTTTTGGATCAACAAAATGATGATCAACTTTTTTTATATCTTCCTTTGTACTTAACATAACAGAAGAGTTTATTACTACTATTACCGCCACAAAACTTGTTCCAGACTACTATCCCCCCTATTTGAAGGCATTATTTTACAAGTCTGACAGTATTGCTACTAATTGTTACTTATTAAACTCTCCAATATGCCAGAGAACGCCTGAGGGATCATGCACAAAACATTCTTTGCCCCAATCATATTTTCGGATAGGAACTATTTTTACATTCTCATATTTAGCAGTTAGATCCAACCCTATCAGCCTATTCCAATATTGATCAACATCTTCCACCTCTAAGAAGATCATTGTATTATCTATCCAGTCTTTAACATAAGCATCCTGAAGATAAAAGCCTGTTTCTCCTGTTTTGAAATAAGATAATCTTGGCTCCAGTACAATTTCCTGAAACCCTAAATCTTTGTAGAAATTCTGTGAAGTTTTAAAGTCTTTAGACCCAATGAATGGTCGTATTGATTTAGTAGTATGCTCCATTTTTTGCATTTTAAAAGCCGTTGAATGACAAATTTATTAACTCCTCTTCAAAGGAACAGAAAAATACCCACATAATGGTATTGCATAATTACTTTCCTATTGGTTTATTTACAGAAAAAAGTATGCGTTATTTATTATTCTTATCCCTCTTACTCTCGTCCGTTGCAAATGCACAATTGAGTCAAAAACAATTGCAGGAAATGCAGGACAATGCAAGAAAAATGGATAGCGTTACAAGGAAGATGAACGAATCCATCAATGAAAGTATCCGAAGAATGGATTCATTGAATATGATTGAGACCAATAAACAAATGACCCGAAATATGGATGCATTTATGGCTGAAAGAAAGGTACAGGAAAAGAAAGCCAAACAACGAATGTATTTGCGCTTAGGCTTTGGTATATTAATGCTGGTTGTGCTGGTGATCGGATTGAGAAGAAAGAAGAAAAATCAGGTATAGTTATATCCAGACTTTCAATATTTTGCAGCCACTTTCAGATATCTCAAAAAATTAAACTCCGGGAGTCTTCGACTACACAAACACAATCTGTTCTTCTTTCAACAATTCCATATTCTTAAATCGTAAAATTATATTCGCTACTGTTACCACATCCTTCTGACAATACACAGCAATACGCTTTAGGTCATTTTCTTTCCAATAAACATTACCTACCATACTGCCGTCAATATCATCTTTTGGGGATGGTACTTTTAATGATGCTGCTAGTAATTTCAAAGAAGTATAATTTTTATAATCCCCAAAACGCCAGTACTGAAACGTATCTATCATATTAGTCTCCCAGGGTTTCATATTTTGAAAATCGAGGTAAGGAGGAATTGGAAAATTATTGATCAGTAATCTTCTACACAAAAAAGGTATATCAAACTCTTTGATATTATGCCCGGTAAAACACCATTTATTATTGATCGATTCAATTTGCTGAATGGTGTCAATAAAATTTTTAAGCAGCACTTTCTCGTCATCATGATAAAATGATTTGATACGCAATTGCCAGCCTTCTTCCTTTTTAAAATAACCGATACTTATGCAAACGATCTTTGCAAATTCTGCCATTACGCCTGCTCTTTGCTGGTAATAAGCGGCTGCGTTAATTCCTTCAGGCAAAGTTCTGCTTGTTTTTTCTTCCCAAAGTATTTGCCAGTCTTTATCAAGTTGGT
Organism: Ferruginibacter lapsinanis; assembly: GCF_020783315.1. Classification (NCBI taxonomy): domain Bacteria; kingdom Pseudomonadati; phylum Bacteroidota; class Chitinophagia; order Chitinophagales; family Chitinophagaceae; genus Ferruginibacter; species Ferruginibacter lapsinanis. The sequence goes on from NZ_CP086063.1 coordinate 172,715, forward strand.
CAAAATCAGATTTTTCTGAAACAGTCTCTATATCAATCAATAGAAGATTTTGGAGTGATATATTTTGCATGTTGTATGATTTTTTAATTGTTCGTTCTTTTGATTAGAATTCAACTACGCCTGTTCATTGCGAATTTTATGACCTTTAAACTTTGATTCAGATAATATTATATAGAAGCAAAAAAATAAAAAAAGGTTGCTTTTGACGGCAACCCTTTTTTCTCTAGTAGCAATAAAATATCCTCATTGTTTTATTACTTTTCTAATTTCTACAAATTCATTTTCATTGTAGATCTTAACAAAGTAAAATCCTTTTTGCAATTTGTCCAATCCGTTTAAAGTGACTGTATTGCTTCCTGTCTCTAGTAAAGCAGTTTTACCCGCAACTTTTTTACCAACAGCATCAGAAAGATAAATGGTTATTTTACCTCTTTTAACAATATTAGCATATACTGATAAAAAATCAGAAAATGAAGTCGGATAAACGATCGTTTGTGACAATGCTCCATTCATTTTTAAGGTCACAACAGAACTGTATTTAAAGATCCCATCGTTATCAATTGCTTTTAACCTGTAATAAACTATAGTGCCACCATATACATAGGCATCTGTATATTGATAATTAGTAGCAGTTCCACCACTTGCTTTGGCAGGTAATTCTGCTAATTTATCGAAATCTACCCCATCAAAACTTCTTTCAATTTCAAATTTATTGGTGTTCAATTCATGTTGAGTTGTCCAGTTTAATATAGCATTACTTTGATTCAATTGTCCTTTAAAGTCGGAAATTGAAACAGGCAGCGGACCATTATTAGGAGTACAGATAGTAATAGTGGTAGCATCATCTAATTGTGCAGTAAGAGGGTCGTCAGAAAGATCAGCGCCGAGGTTAAGGGTATTTCCCGGCACATCGATAACAGATTGAAATAAAATTTGCTCACCGGCATTAAAACCTGAAACTTTTGCTTTTATAGCTAAGTTAAAGGATGGAGGTGTAGAAGTAGTTACGGGCACTTTAATACTGTTAATTGAAATTACATTATTGGTACCACCGTTGACACTGCTTATTGTTGCAACTGCAGAAGAACCTGGAAATAAAGACTGAACGTTTGCCTGAATTTGCGAAGCTGTTTCAGTAAAAGAAAATCTTTTATCCATCGTAAGATCGAAAGTTGCACTTTGGAAAGAGGTGGTGATATTTGTTAGCGAAACTGTAAACACAGTGTCTTGTCCTGGACGCATACAAGCAGCCTTAGTTTTTAATGTATGTGATAACCTGAAAGGGCAGCTACATGCATCTGCACGGGTAGCCTGCGGACCAGAGCCAGCAGAAACTCTTGTACCATCTATTTTATTGATCTTATAATAAGTAGTAGTAGCGCTATTGGAATTAATGTTTGCAGTATGAAAACCATACAATTCAGCTCCATCAGTAAAGAAAAGGCCAAAAATAGACCCCGTAAAGGAGCTTCCTACCTGTGTTGCCGTACCGTTGTTTATATCGATTGTATATAAAGTTGCACCTACTGTTCCATATAAAATATTTGTAAGCGGATCAAATGCAATATCAATAAAAGACTCATTGGTACTACCAATTAATGTAGCCGCTCTGGTAGTAACGTCTATTTTGTACAACTGATTCGCCCCCCCCATTTCTTATAACATACAAATAGCCATTTACATCACATGCTCCGGCATAGTATGCATCACCCGGCATACCGCTGATATTCCCCATATTGGTCATAGTACCTGCAGAATCAATACGAATTAGAGCGTTGTTGTTACCATTTAAATAACGGACACCATATACAACACCATCCTGCTTTCTAAAACCAATGGCATTTAAGCCTATACCGGTAGTAGCAGTTTTGTTTACATAAACTACATTACCCGAAGGAGTAAAAGAAGCTGTGTAAAGATTAGTTGTAACATTGTAACCCTCTGTGGCACTCCAGGTACCAATGGCTCTGCCATCGCATTTCCAGGGTGTTTGCGCAAAGGCGTTAAATGCAAGAAATACTAATACTAATGATAAAAGTTGTTTTGTTGAAATTTGTTTCATTGGTTGATCTTTTGTGTAATAAGGGTTTAAAAAATAAATTTTCTATTGGTTCGGTGATTTGTCAAGAATAGAGGAAATTAATAATCGGGCAGCTTAAGCCGATTTATGGAATTTATGGAGGATATACAGATAGATGCTGTAGTCGTCTTTAGACTACAAAAAGTAAAAGCTATTTTAACAGAATTCAATTTGCTATCGATAAAATTTTATCGATCAGATAATTACCATAATAAAAATGGTATTAAGCAGAAATGTGATCTATTTTGAAATAAGGAAGGTCGCTTTCGGACTCTACTTCCTTAAAAGATTTATTGTTATTGCATCTTCATTGTCTTTTTGGTCTGAATCAATTTTCCATTATTGTACACCTTTATGAAATAAAAACCTTCCTGCATCCCATTTAACCCGTTTAATGTTATTGTATTGTTCCCTTCTGTTACATTCGTGTTCTTTTCAATCAGTTTCCTTCCGGTACCATCAATAATTTCGATCAACATATTACCTTTTGTTTGTGCATAAGTATTAACGGCCAACTTGTCTTTGAATGGAGATGGATACACTGTAGTTTGTATTGTAAGATCATTCATTTTTAATGCAATGATAGATGAGTACTTAATTAAGCCGCTGTTTTCAACAATTTTTAATCTGTAATAAACAACCGCATTCGCAGGAATATTTACATCAGCGAATTGATAAGAAGTTCTATTACTGATCCCTTTGGCAGTTACATCAGCCAACTTAGCAAAGCTTTCACCATTGAAGCTTCTTTCAACTTCATAGCGTTGGATGTTCAGTTCCTGAACAGCATCCCAGCTTAAGTTGGTAGTTTTTTGATTTAACTGACCTTTGAAATCAGTAATAGAAACGGGTAATGAGCCATCTTCGGGACCGCAAATAGTAAGTGTAGTGGCGTCATCAAGTTGTGCAGTAAGAGGGTTGTCAGAGACATCCGCACCAAGATTAAGGGCTCCTCCTGGTACATCTAAGACAGATTGAAACGAAATATGTTCACCGGCAATAAATCCGGATGTTTTTGTTTTAAAAGCAAGCTTAAACGAAGCTGCAGCAGTTGCTAAACTAGTAGCAGAAACTGCTATATCCGAAATAACGATCGCATTGTTGGTACCCCCATTTGAGTTGGTAATATTAACAGCCGCTGTTGAACCTGGAAAAGACGCTTTTACATTATTCTGAATTTGTGTAGCAGTTTCAGTAAAGAAAAATCTTTTATCCATAGTAAGGGTAAACCTTGCACTAACAGTAGTAGAGGTAATGTTGGTAACCGTCACAGTAAATGAAGAATCTTGTCCGGGATTTAAGCAAGTTGCTTTGTTTTGCAATGTATGAGATAACCTGTAAGGGCAGCTACATGCATCAGCATTGGTAGCAGAAGGACCTGCGCCAGCTGATATAATAGCTGAACTGGTTTTACTCATTTTATAGTATGCAGTGCTATTATCAATTGCCGCTCTACCAAAGCCGTATAATTGTGCCGCATCTGTAAAGAAAATACCAAACATAAATACCTGCATACTGCCAAGGTCAGTGATCGTTGCCGGATTTGTTGCTGTATTTATTTTGATAAGATTACCTGTATTGGTTTCTGCTGCCGCACTCGTTGCATATAATTCGTTGGTGATAGGATCAAACGCCATATCGATCAAACGATAAGTAAGTGTTCCTAAATCGGTTGCCACTCTGGTTGCAATATCAATTTTATATAATTGATATGGGGAACTTCCGCTGCCGGATGACACATATAGGTAACCGTTAGCATCAACAGCTCCGGCGAAATATTGAACATTCGCTTTAAGCCCAGTAATGTCTCCTACTGAAACGATAGAACCTGCAGAGTCTATACGGCAAAGTTCATTAACAGTATTATCTCCTTTTGTATAACGTACGCCATAAACGAAACCATCCTGTTTTCTGTAACCAATAGCATTTAGCCCAATACCGGCAGTTGCTGTTTTGTCTATATAAGTAACATTACCTGCTGCATCAAAAACTGCAGAGTATAATTTAGTATCATCTGTATAACTATTGCTTCCCGGATTATATGTCCCGATTGCTCTGCCATCACATTTCCATGGTGTTTGAGCTGCAAGATCACCCACAAAAAACATAAGCAGAAAAACTACAATAACCTTTGTCCAACTATTTCCCATCTCTAAAAAAATTATTTTTTAAGGTACGTGTTGAGTATACACTCAACCGGATTATGGTAATTCAGGAAATAAAGGATGGATGAGTTAAGAGAATACTCTTAATTCCGGACATTCAAAGGATGGGATAAATAACTAAATGTAAACGTGTGAATTGGCTAATGTAATAGGTGGATATAAAGGCAAACAAAACGTAAGGGGGGATTTATTTGCTAGTAAAAGTAGTGTAGTGTGACACAAAGATATAAAACATATTTAAAAATCCAAACATTTTTAAAAAAGAAAAAAGCTCATTTTGAATTTCTACTTGCTTATGACCATCAGGCCTAACCAATTATAAGCTATAAACTCAATACGAATCGGCATCTAATAAACTTTATCAGGAATTTTTAAACCTATAGTATTCTCTAAAAAGAAAGACCAATAAAAATTTGAAAAGCCTGGTTTCTCCATACTTGTTTATCATCAATAGCATTGATATTATTCAAGCCAATTTTATACCGGGCACCAATATTTACTACAGGTAACTGTAACCACAAACCACCTATAGCACTTACTTCAGATTTTTTAAAGAATGCCTGTGGTGTTTTGAGGCTATCGACTGTTTCTTTTAAAAGGTTTCCGAATGATGGCCCTAATTGAAGCTTCACACGTTTACTCGGCCCAACATTGATGTTCAATAAAACTGGTATTTCCAGATAATTCAGTTTTGCATTTTTCTGCGTACCGCCTCTGAAGAGATCATTATAAATATTGGAATTATCATCAGAGAATTCTGTAGAGGTTTGCACTAAACTCACCTCGGGCTGTATTCCGAAACGATTACTAAAATTGAACTGAAGAAATAAGCCCGCCTGGTAATTATAATTGTACCCATCTTTATAAGAAGAACCTTGGATCTTATTTATATTCACTCCTGCTTTTGCTCCGATCCTGAAAAAATTTTCATGATCCTGATCAAGGTGGTTATTTTTTTGAGCAACACTCAACAGGCATATAGAAAAGGTAATAAGTAGTAGTGTAATATATTTCATAAAGTGTTGAGATTTTTTCATCTCTGCCGCAAAAGTACCAATAATTATACCATTTAATCCAAACGGTATGCTAAAACAAACCCCCATTCAATAAGAATGGGGGTTTTATTAAAACTGTGAATGTATTCGATTACTCTTCTACTTTCATTTTACCTTTTGCTTTAGCTATTACCTCTTCCGCAACGTTGTTTGGTGCCGGAGCGTAATGACTAAATTCCATGGTTGAAGTAGCACGACCTGAAGATAATGAACGCAATTGAGTTACATAACCAAACATTTCGCTTAATGGAACTTTAGCTTTGATTACCTGTACTCCATGTTTACTATCCATACCTTCTAGCATACCGCGACGACGGTTCAAATCACCTGTAACATCACCCATGTATTGGTCTGGAGTTAATACTTCTACTTTCATGATTGGTTCAAGTAAAACAGGTTTTGCTTTACGACCTGCTTCACGGAAACCTTGCTTAGCACAAAGTTCGAAAGAGATAGCATCAGAATCCACATCATGGTAGCTACCATCGTGTACTCTAACTTTCATATCAACTACAGGATAACCAGCAAGCACACCCGAAGTCATACTAGTTGTAAACCCTTTAATGATCGGTGCAATAAATTCTTTTGGAATACTACCACCAAAAATTTCATTTACAAACTGCATACCACCAAGCGGATTAGCTTTCAACCATTCTTCATCAGCAGGGCCAAGGTCAAATGCAATATCACCGAATTTACCACGACCACCCGTTTGTTTCTTATATGTCTCTCTATGTTGAACAGTTGTTCTGAATGCTTCTTTGTAAGCAACCATCGGAGCTCCTTGGTTAATTTCAACCTTGAACTCACGTTTCATACGATCGATGATGATCTCTAAGTGAAGTTCACCCATACCACTCAAAATAGTTTGACCGGTTTCTTCATCTGTACGTACACGTAAGGTAGGATCTTCTTCTACCAATTTAGCGATTGCCATACCCATTTTATCAACGTCTGCCTGAGTTTTAGGCTCAATAGCAATTGAGATAACTGGTTCAGGGAAGGTCATAGATTCTAAAACGATCGGATTTTCTTCATTACATAAAGTATCTCCTGTTTTGATATCTTTAAATCCTACCGCTGCTCCAATATCACCTGCTTCGATAAAATCAACCGGGTTTTGTTTGTTTGCATGCATCTGCATGATACGGCTGATACGTTCTTTTTTACCTGTACGGGTATTCAAAACATAAGAACCTGCATCTAAACGTCCGCTATATGCACGGAAGAAAGCCAGACGACCTACGAAAGGATCAGTCATGATCTTAAATGCCAATGCACTGAATGGCTCTTTAGGATCACAATGACGGAATATTTCTTCGTCTGTATCAGGATTTGTTCCTTTGATTGCTTCAATATCCATCGGACCAGGCAAATATCTTACTACTGCATCTAATGCTGTTTGTACACCTTTGTTTTTGAAAGACGAACCACACATCATCGGAATGATAGACATATCGATCGTTGCTTTACGAATCGCTTCATGTACTTCATCTTCAGTGATCGTATTAGGATCATCAAAGAATTTTTCCAATAGCTTTTCATCATACTCCGCTACCGCTTCGATCAATTCCTGACGGTATTGAGCAACTTCTTCCGCCATATCTTCCGGAATAGGCACTTCCTGAAAAGTCATCCCCATATCATGCTCATTCCATACGATACCTTTCATGGTGATCAGATCAACCACACCTTTGAAGCTATCTTCAGCACCAATCGGTAATTGTAATGGTACCGCTTTAGCACCTAACATTTCACGAACTTGTTTTACCACGTTCAAAAAGTCAGCGCCACTTCTATCCATTTTATTTACAAAACCAATACGCGGTACTTTGTAACGGTTAGCTTGTCTCCAAACAGTTTCAGATTGTGGTTCTACACCAGATACAGCACAAAACAAAGCTAATAAACCATCCAATACACGAAGTGAACGTTCTACTTCTACAGTAAAATCCACGTGACCTGGAGTATCGATAATGTTAAATTTGTATTGTTTAGTATCAGGTGTTTTTTTACCCTGTACCATTGGAAAGTTCCAAAAGCAAGTAGTAGCAGCACTTGTAATAGTGATACCTCTTTCTTGTTCCTGAGCCATCCAGTCCATTGTAGCGCCACCGTCATGTACTTCACCAATTTTATGGTTTACACCGGTATAATAAAGAATACGCTCTGTTGTAGTGGTTTTGCCGGCATCGATGTGAGCGGCAATACCAAAGTTGCGTTGATAACGTAAATCTGCCATTGTTTTAAATTAAAAATTAAAAATTAAAAATTTGTATTTGTCAAGCTAAAGACCTTTCCATTTGGGTTTTGCCTTTTAACTTTTTACTTTGCTTTTTTTGTACTTGACCTTTGTGCTACTATTAAGCTTCATTGGCGTCGCACTCTTGTACTTTATATCTTTATTGAGCATAGCTTCCCCGTAGTTGAACAGCCGTTTTTCTTTGCCGTTCGGGGTTTGATATGATTTATTTTGCTCTCATAATATGCTAAATTGTACTACGCACAATACTTACAGTACCTCTTTAGCGGCGGCAAAGATACACCATTTTTTTGATTTACAAAGGGGTTTTCGGGTGGCTTGTGAAAGGTGGTTCCCTTACCTTTTATTGACAGATCTATCCTTATTATGCCTGAATGGCTTTTTCCCGGATTTTTTGCCATCACGAGGTATAAATGCAGTTGGATTGTATTCGGGGGCTTCCCCAAACTGTTCAGGCACAGGGACTTTGGTTACAGTTCTCCCTAAAAGTTTTTCTATCTGCCCAAACTTACGTTGCTCTTTTACGCTGATAAAGGTGATCGCTGTCCCATCAGCCGCTGCTCTGGCAGTACGCCCAATACGATGTACATAGTCTTCCCCATCATGTGGTACATCATAATTGATCACTAATCCTATATTATCAATATCGATGCCCCTGCTTAAAATATCAGTGGCAACTAAAATATTTAACCTTCCGCTCTTAAAATGCATCAACACCTCTTCTCTTTTGCTTTGCTCCAGATCGCTGTGTATCTCGTCTACCTTCAAAGTGGTTCGACGCAACTCTCTGTTCAATTGCTTTACACTGATCTTACTGCTGCAAAAGATCAATACTGACGAAAACTCTTTTTGCCCCAAAATATATTTTACCAGTGGTATCTTCTGCGTATCATATACCACATAAGCCAATTGAATGATCTTCTCATTGGGCTTACTAATGGAAATATTTACTTCTTCGGGATGATGTAAAATTTTACGAGCCAACTCTCTTATTTTAGTCGGCATGGTTGCGGAAAACAGCAAATTTTGTCTTTTGGCAGGTAATGCTTGTATGATACGCATTATGTCATCATAAAAGCCCATATCCAGCATTCTGTCAGCCTCATCCAATACAAGGTATTTAAGCCCCTGTAATTTTACATAGCCCATATTAATATGGGCCAGCATTTTCCCCGGAGTACAGATTACTACATCAGCGCCGGCACTGAGTGCTTTTTTCTCCTGTACAAAGGCGTTCCCATCTCCACCACCATATACGGCAATTGAACTAACAGAGGTGAAATAAGAAAGCCCTTCCATGTGCTGAGCTATCTGAACAGCCAGCTCCCTTGTGGGAACAATCACCAGTGCCGTAATGCTATGATGATCAATAGGTGCAGAGATAATATTATTGATCAGTGGCAACAAAAAAGCAGCAGTTTTACCAGTTCCTGTTTGTGCTGAGGCAATCACATCCTTACCCTGTAATACAAGGGGAATTACCTGTTCCTGAACCGGCGTAGCATCTTCATAGCCTGAGGCCTGAATTCCTTCTACTAAATTTTCGTTAAAATTGAATTCTGTGAACTTCACAATATACTCTGTAAGGGATTGATTACTAAATTGCAGTAAAGATAGAGTTAATATTTTTAACTTGACTTTCGGAAAAAATTCATAGGGGTTGCACAATATTTGTCGTAGATGTTTGTTATAAAAGGTACACCAGGGTAAAACCGACCAAGGTGTAGCTTTATTATTCAATTTAAAATAAAATCCCATGAGCACTCACACAAAGATTTCTTCGTTACATCCTATTGTACAGCAAGTGACAAATAACACTACCAGTTGGATTGGACATCGTCCCGGCGATAACAAAGATGTTGTTGGCGGTCAGACCTTTATTGCTACCGCAGAAAGCGATTTGGAAGCAATTGAAGTATTTTCAAGCATTGTTACAGATGCTGGAAAAGTAGTAATGACCTTGCATAATTTTGACCTTAATCAAAATAGCTGGGGACCTGCCTTAGGTAGCGCAAGTGTAGAATTCAATAAAGCAGATACCGGTAAATGGGTAGCATTTAATTTACCCGGACTTCATTTGAAAAAAGGTGAAGCGTACGGCTTTAAATTAGAAAGTACTGAAACATTTATTGGCGTTGGAGAAGCGGTCGGCAGTCATTCTCACCCTCCTTTCACAGCAGGACAAGAATGGAAATTCACAAAAAATAATCAAAAAGGAGATGCATTCTCTTATTTCAGCCTTGCTTTCAAGGTTGACGTAAAAGCAGCATAACGATTACGTATATACGAAATTAGTAACACCTGTTTTTCTTGTAAACTAACCGCAAGAATCACAGGTGTTTTTATTTAGTGTTATCCCTCTTACTAAATATTTCTCTCCGTAAATTCCTATCCTTTCTGCTGCAAGTAGTTTTACTGATTCTTTCTTCCTGTTATTATTTAAAAAAAATAGACTGTACATTTGATATCGCAATGATCAGTTTTTATTTTTCTTTTATTGAAAATAAATCCTGACCAGCATCTACCTCTCCCCTTAAGAGTTTGTCGGGTCTTCCGATACATTTTTTATTACTTATACTGATATCCTTACTTTAAAATGTGTGATAGGTCTTTTATCTATTTCTACATTTTAACGATCCTGAAAACCTGAAAATGATGATAAGAAATTTACTACTCGTAGTTTTAATTTTGATCTTTTTTATTACTCCTCATGATACACATGCAGAAGGCAGGGGCAGTAGTGCCGGTAATCCGCTATTTGGAGCTGCAGCTCAGGAGGGTATTATTGCATTATATGGGTATGCACAAGCCGGAGAGAAAATCGACTTCAGAATTGAAAGAACAAGATCTGCCGGTATCTCTACAGATGGTTCGTGGACGATAAAGATCTTTTCTCCTTTAGGACTTGTTGATAAATTTTTATTGAATAGTTCTATCATCGGCACCACTTGCACTATGCCCAAAATTACGATTACCAGCACAACTGCCGGCATATGGACACTCCTAGCCATCCCCACTTCTAATGCCAATAATGATGCGGTAAGTTTTGATCTGACTGTATACACTTCTGCTAATTCTCCTTTAACGGGAAGAGTATACACATACAGTTTACATGGCTTAGATCAAAGTTCTCCGTTGGAAGCGAATTTTACATTGTATTTTCTCAATCCGGATGGATACCAATACTCCGGACTTTATAAAGGATTGAACGGATTAAACTACACCATTGTTTCAGATAATTTTGGTGTACGAACTTCAGGCAACTCCTGTATTTCCAGTTACAAAAGTGTATCCTACTCCGGCAAATGGAGTAATCTCGGTCCCGACTCCGCAGTCTGCGGAGCAAGAAACAAAATATTTTTTAACGCATTCAATGCAGCACTTCCTGCATCATCTGTAAGATTTAATACGACTACCGGAATAGGGCAAATAACAGAGGCATTAATATTTACACCACTTACACCAACACTCTCAGCTGCTACTTTTGTCAGAACTGGAAGTTGTATTCAACAAGGAAATGTATATTTCTCCACCAATAATTTCTACGGAAGTGTATATGTTGCTTTTGATGTTAATGGCAACGGTATTTTTACAGATTCGGCAGACAGAACTGATACGGTTTTCAGCACAGGTGCCAATAGTATTTATTTCAACGGCCTGGATAGATATGGAAAAATAATCCCCATTTCACAAGCGATCAATATTAAAGTAAGTATTGATAAAGTTGGTGAAACACATTTTGTGATGAGCGATATTGAAATATTTGGAGGTATTGAGGTAACAAGATTAAATGGACCAGGGTCTCCTAATAAAACTATTTATTGGGATGATACCAATCTGTTGTCGGCATCCAACTGCTCGTTAACAAGTATTGTTGATGGTCGGGCCGGCGTAAACAGTACAGGCGGGGTACATGGCTGGAATCAATGTGGCACAGCGTCCCCACCCAGTTCAGGAGGGAGTACCAATAATGCAACGCCAAATTTAGGAGCCTGGGGTAATCAACGCTTAATTGACAACTGGACCTACCTTCTTCCAACGGGAGTTACGTATACCACTAATGTGCCAGCCATTCATCTTCCTGATTTTGGCGACCTCCCAACCGGTTGGCCTATTGCTGCCGCTAATACAAAAGGCCAGGACACAAATGGCGACTGCGTAATTGACAATAATGACGTGGGTAATACAACATCCGTTTGGGCCGGCGCAGGAGTAGATTTTGAAAGCGCACCAAAAAACAGCGCTATCAATGCAACGAGTGACAATTACGATGACGGCATGTCATTCCCTCCAGGATCAGTTAATCGTGGCAGTAAGTACACTTACATACCAAACATCAATAGCAATGCATCCAATAAAACAATATATTATGCGCTTTGGTTTGACTGGAATAATAATGGGAATTTTTCAGATGATGTAGACTGCTATGGAAATCCTGCTTTTTATACTGGTAATGGTAATACTCCTGTTGCAGGAGGAATAACATCAATTCCTGTTAGTGTTTGCGTACCTACTGACGCTATAGAACCGGGAGGTGTATCGGTAGGTGATTATAAAGTAAGATTGATCGTAAGCGATTCTGCCATATCTTTTTCACAATACAATTATTTCTTTAGTAATGGAGAAGTTGAAGACTATCAATTGCCGTTGGTTATTTTGCCCGTTACTTTCGGGGCAATTAGTACGAAAGAAAAAAATTGTACAACAGTTCTAAGTTTTGAAACAATTTATGAACAAAGAAATAGCTCTTTCGAAATCGAACGAAGTAACGACGGATACATCTGGAGGAGTATTGAAAAAATCACCACTTCATCCAACAGCAATACAGTTAAAAAATATCAATATACAGATGTAAATATTTTAGATGAACCAACTTTTTATCGCATTAAACAAACAGCCATCAACGGCAACATACAATATTCAAAAACTGTTAGTATAACACCAACCTGTAAAGAACACATATCCAATATCACGAGTTATCCAAATCCGGTAAATGACAAGCTTATAATAACCACTTCGGGTAATTTACAAAATGCTGTGATAATACTAACAAATAGTATCGGACAAACTGTTTTATATCAGAAAAATAACATTAATGTATACACGAAAATAGAAACATCAAAACTTCTAAGAGGACTATACAAAATACGTGTGATACAAAATGGCAAAATAATATATCAGAACAAATTCATTAAACTATAAGATATTACTTCCCGATACAGAACTTCCCAAAGATCGTTCCTAATATGTCTCTATCATGTAATATCTCTCCGGTTATTTCACCAAGAGATTGTAAAGCATAGCGAATATCCATAGCCAATAGATCTCCGCTGATATTTGACTGAAGGCCGGCTTGAACTTTCAATAAAGATTGTTCACAACTTATTAAAGAGTTATAGTGACGAGAGTTAACTACAATTGTTTGATTGGTATTTATTTTTTCAGACAGCACTAAAGAAGGTAAATAATCGATCAGATCATCCACCTGTGTTTTATTAAGCGCAGACACCTCAAATATAGTGTGAGCTTCTCCACTCATTTCATTTATACTGAATTGCAACATCCCTAATTGATGTTCGTGGCATTTATCAATTTTGTTAGCTACTAATAATACCTGTTGAGAAGGTTGCTGTAATTTTTTCAGATCTTCCAATACTTCCAACTCTGAACTTGTACTTGCATCAAACACATAAATCAATATACCGGCAGTATTTATCTTTTCAATTGATCTTTCAATTCCTATTTTTTCAATCACATCTGTGGCTTCCCTGATTCCTGCAGTATCTACCAACCTAAAGACAATTCCGTCTATGATCAGTTTCTCTTCAATAGTATCTCTTGTTGTACCGGCTATGTCGGTTACGATCGCACGCTCTTCATTAAGCATTGCATTCAGCAACGTTGATTTGCCAGCATTGGGTCTTCCTGCAATTACAGTTGTTACTCCATTTTTAATGATATTACCCAACTTAAAAGACTGAATCAATTTTTTTATTGACAATAAAATTTCTGTCACTAATATTTCCAATTTGTTTCTATCGGCAAACTCAACATCTTCTTCTCCAAAATCTAATTCTAATTCTATTAATGCGGCAAAATTTATCAATTGCTCCCTCAATAGTTTTATGTCATTACTAAAACCACCTTTCATTTGCTGCAAAGCTGTTTGATGAACCGCTTCACTTTCAGATGCAATCAGATCAGCTACTGCTTCGGCTTGTGTAAGATCCAACTTCCCGTTTAGAAATGCTCTTTGTGTAAATTCTCCTGGCTTAGCCAATCTTGCTCCTTTACGAATGCACGCCTGTAATACCTGTTGCTGTATAAACGGACTACCATGGCACCCAAGTTCAACTACATCTTCGCCGGTATAACTTTTAGGATTTTTATAAATTGAAACAACTACTTCATCCAACACCGTATCATTCTCTTTGATCAGTCCTACATGAATAGTATGTGAAGCAGTCTTCAACAGATCTTTAGATGGAAATAATTGATTAACAATACCAATGGCATCTTTACCGCTTAAACGAATCACACCAATAGCCCCCACACCCGGTGGTGTGGCTATCGCAACAATTGTATCATCCCACCCTGTAAGTTCCTGTAACATTGGACAAAGATACCCTCTCAATACACTATAGGAAAAAAATTATTCCATTTTATAATACTTTTGTTTCGTCTCCTCTAATTTCATCAATATAATATTGCTTGATATTATTGATAGCAACTTCATCCGTCATATCAACAAAGTTTTTAAAGGTTGCTTCTTTTGATGGTTTAATAACCAATACAAATGCATCAGATTTTCCTCTGACTGATTGTACTTTCTTCTTTTTTTCTACCAATATTTTTCTTATTCCTTCCGAAGAATAATCTGTCTCCTTTATTAAAGCTGTTGCAATATCCCCTTCGTAATATTTTATTTTGTTGTTGGCAGTTAAGATAGTTGTAAGCACACAAGAATTACAAACTGGATTGCGTACAGTATCATTTGTATCATTTGGAATTACAAGATTCATTGCCGTTGGCCGTGACATTGTTGTAGTAAAAACAAAAAAAGTGATCAACAAAAAACCAAGATCAACCATCGGTGTAAGATCAACCCTTGTATTCTTTTTATGCAAGCTCGTACTTTCTCCTTTTACCGTATGTTTATTAGATTGTATTTCTGCCATAAAATATTTTTAAATAAGATTGGTAAAATTCAATATTCCATAATGCCTCAACTATTTATTTCCTTCATTGTTGCATAAAAAAATCCCTCTCCGAAAACGAAGAGGGAAAACAGTTTAAAAGTCTTTTATTTTTATTGATCCTGAACAACGAAAGTAATAGGTTGCTTACGGTAAGCCCTTACATTACGTCCGTTTTGCAAAGCCGGAGTCCAGTTAGATGTACGTTTAATAACTCTTTTAGCTTCTTCGCACATTCCATACCCCGGATCGCTGGTACATTCAACCTGAGTAATACTTCCATCAAGGTTTACCACGAAGTTCAACATTACGGTGTAAGTTCCTTCCGGTGCACCATTATCAATTGGAGTATTGGCATTCAGGTTCTTTTGTAAGTATCTAGCCCAAGCACCTGGTCCTCCGGGAAAATCAGCATCCTTTTCTACTTTAGTAAAGATCTCATTTTCATCATGTTTTGGTGCTTCTACCACTTTAGAGCCTTCGTCCGAAACAGGAGCCTGAACTATTTGTTGAGTATTTTCACTCTCAATAGTTTTTGTACTAATCACCTGATCTTCTTTGATCTCCTGAATTTTTTCATCCTCTTTTACCTCTTCGTCCTTCACAATTTTCGGAGGAGTAAACTTCACCTGATTGATTTCCGGTGGTGGTGGAGCTTTTGGTGGCGGAGGTGGCGGTGGTGGAGGTGGCGGAGGCGCATCTTTTTTAATCTCTGCCATTTGCGTATCCAACACATCTAATTTGTCCGGACCAGATTTTTTAAATACGCTTGCAAACACGCTGGTTAAAAAAATCAATAATGCGAAAATAGCTGTTAAGATCAATGATTTTTTTAAGCGGCTGTTGTATGTTTTTCTTAAGTCATAAGCACCGTACTCTTTATTTTTACCCTCGAAGATAATATCAAGAATATCAGCACTTAAAATTTTATTTATATCCATTGTGAATGCTTTATTATTAAGATTCAGTTATTCTTAAAATCCATAACTATTTAATTCCATTTGCCTCTTCCGTCAATTTGATCAACTGTGCTTCTGTATCAGAAATATCAACTTCTGCATAGTGACCAGGAGGCACTGCATTGATACTCATTTCATCCAAAATATCAATACCATTTTTAAATACCGCTTCTTTATCTGCTTTGATGATATACATCAGATCTCCCAATGGAGTAGCTTTCTTTTTATCCAAAAT
Organism: Ferruginibacter lapsinanis; assembly: GCF_020783315.1. NCBI lineage: Bacteria > Pseudomonadati > Bacteroidota > Chitinophagia > Chitinophagales > Chitinophagaceae > Ferruginibacter > Ferruginibacter lapsinanis. The sequence goes on from NZ_CP086063.1 coordinate 188,668, forward strand.
GATCTGACGAATATCTTTATAATTAGTGCTTTTGAACTGTTGTGAAGCACCTTCTGCAGTAAGTTCTCCCATGTAATAATACACCTGATCTGCTTTACCTAAAAGTATTGTCATTGCACCCGAATTTTTCACTTTTAATTGATTATCCGGATCATCTTTTGGTTCGTTCATATTCATTGCTGTGGGCTTACTCATTGTAGTAGTAAACACAAAGAATGTTATAAGCAGGAAGCCTAAATCCACCATTGGTGTCAAATCCACCCTGGTAGATAATTTCTTAGGTTTTTTGACGCCGGGACCGCCTTTCTTGTGACCGCCACCCGACGAAGTATCCATTTCTGCCATAAAAAATATTTTAAATTCTTAGATATTATTTCTTTTCACCGGTAGCATCTACTCCCAGTTTATTGTTATTATATAGTTCGGACCCAATTGGAGCAGCCTCACCATTAGTAACAATTCTGAATTTAAATATGTCGTTTTTCTTCAACGCATATTTAATGTTGGTAAATGCAGGGTATTTAGCCATCTGGTCACCTTTGATCAGAATTTTTTCTTCTAATTCCCTTTGATCTCCACCGGCATAAGCGTTAGTAACACTACGTATCCAGTCTACTAATTCATTGTTAGCGGAATCTGCAATAGGTATACCAGATAATTTATCAGGAGGTATGGTTTGATCCAATGCAAGTATACCTTTGATCTGCCCAAGAGGCATTCCGATAAAAGGTAATTTTTTCAGTTTACTAATTTCTGCGCCAGACAAACCTAAGCCTCTTGTAGTGTTAATATCGTTTAGTATTTCTGTTTTCTTTGTTTCATCCCCCAACATCAAAAAACATTTCCCCTCTTTTGTGAGCGTAATTAAAATTGATTTTTCGGGAGCTGCTTTTGAAGAAACAGAACTCGGCGGAGCAACTGTTACTGCTTCCGGCGGCTTTTGTTTTGTAGCCAATATGAAGAACGAAAGTAACAGGAAGGCAACGTCACACATTGCCGTCATATCTATCGTTGTACTCTTACGAGGTATTTTAGCTCTTCCCATGATTGTATAAAAGTTTACTTAATTAAGATTCAATTCTGCGTAAATTCCATACAAATTATTTGTAAAGAGATGCGAAGCTTTGTGTTAATGTAAATCCGCTTTCATCTATACCATAAGTGATACCATCGATTTTTGTAGTAAAAATGTTATAGAAAATAATCGCAAAAGCTGATGTACCAATACCTAATGCTGTATTATACAAGGCCTCAGAGATACCTACAGATAATTTGCTGGCTGCATCACCACCACCTTCTCCTTCACCTAAAGCAGAGAATGAACGGATCATACCTAATACCGTACCTAATAACCCTAATAAAGTTGCTACTGAAGCGATTGTAGATAAGAAAACCAGGTTCTTTTCCAACATTGGCAATTCTAACGAAGTTGCTTCTTCTACTTCTTTTTGTATTGCTAATACTTTTTGTTCAGTATTTAATTCTGTATTAGAAATCATGTCTTTGTAGCGATGTAAACCTGCTTTCATTACATTTCCTACACTTCCTTTTTGCTTGTCGCATTCTGCCAAAGCTGCATCAACATTTTTGTTAGCCAAATGATATTGCACTTTACGGATAAAATCTGCATTGTTTCCGCTACCACCAGCTTTTTGAATAGTTAAAAAACGTTCGATCACAAAAGTTATCATGGTTAAGAAAGTACCCAAAAGAAGTGGTACGATAATTCCTCCCAAATACATTTTGTTCAGCGCATTCTTAGGGCCATCATGTGAAGGCCAAAACCAACCTTCTCCCGGTTTGGAAAATCCTGCTGGATTACCTAACACGAATCTCCAGATAATATAACCTGCTATTACACAAATTATTGGTGCTAAAAGGGAGATTGCATTACTCGATTTCTTTACTTGTACTGTACTAGCTGGTTTTACAGTTGCAGATGCTGCCATAACATTCAAATTTTAATTAATGAAATTAGATTCTTTTTAAAAATATTTTATTTTACAATGCTAAGAAAAAAAAGCATTTCCGCAATAAAATTTTATCGTTAAATATTTTTATTGGGATGCACAAGTTAGTAAAATAATTTAATGTAATCCCCCAATAAAAGTTTTTTTTAAAGAAGTATGATCTATGTGTGGAATTTGACTAAAAAAGAGTAGTCTATTCGTGGCGGAGTGCCACTATCGGATCTAATTTTGATGCCTTGTAAGCAGGGTAAAGACCGGCCAAAAGCCCCACTAAAGAGCAAATTATTACTCCTGTAATCACCCATGCCCAGGGAATAACGAAACCGGTTTTTAACATAATTGCAACTATATTTCCGAATAGAATCCCTGTTAAAATTCCGGCTACAGCCCCCATCAGGCTTATTAACAAAGATTCCCACAAAAACTGGGCTCTTATTTCGACTGCTTTCCCTCCCAATGATTTGATCAAACCTATTTCCTTTGTTCTTTCATTTACTGCCACCAACATGATATTCATTAATCCAATTGCAGCTCCTATTAAGGTGATAAGTGCAATTGCCAATGTTGCATATTTTAAAAAACCGAGATTGGTCATTAGGGTCTGTGCTATACTATCGCTTTTATCAATGTAGAAATTATCTTCCTCTTTTACATCCAGTTTTCTAACCGGCCGGAATGCCCCTTTTGCCTCTCCTATGGCCACATCCATCATTTTCAGATCAGGTACCATTATAGCAATATTATATGACTTACCTTCGGTTCCATAAATCCTGCGGATATTATTATAAGTGGTGATCACTACTTTATCAGCATTCATAAAGGCACTACTACCTTTATCTTTTGTTACACCTATGATACGATATTTGTTTCCTGCAACCGTTACAATCTTATCGATCGCTTTTTCAATATTTTCTCCAACCAATTTTTGAGCTACTACATTTCCCATTATACAAACACTTCTGCCCGACTCTACATCTGCATTGCTGAAATTTCTTCCCGCCGCTAATTCATATCCATTTAATTGCAAATAATTTTCATCCCCGCCTAATACACGTATATCAGGGTTTGTTTTCTTATCTCCGGTGTTGACAATGATCCCGTTAGGTCCCGACAATGCAATGCCAACAGTTGCAGGAAAAGAATATCTTTTTTTGAATTCTCTTGCCTCGTCAAATGAAATAGCTTTGCCTTCGCTGGAAGTTTTTTGTTTTAACAGATTACGGGTGGTCTTTTTTGTGATCCCTCTGTTAGGGTCACCGCCAAATCGCACATTTCGTTCTCTAAAGCGGATACTAAAAGAATTGGCTCCCATTGTACTGAAGCTTTGTGTAAGACTCTGATTCACTGCCTCCACAGCTGTAATGATTGCAATCAAAGCCATAATACCCAATGCCATTATTATAACAGTAATGACTGTACGAAGTTTATTGCTCTTTATGGTGCGATAAGAAATTGATATTGTATCGACGGTGGTCATGCTGAACGTATTCTACCCAAAGGTATACATGCGAAAGCATTTGCCATACAAAAAATTACGAGCGGTAAAAGGGTTGAAAATTAATAATGTAACCAGTCCGTTATTAACGAAGGATACAATCCTAGTATTATGATAGAGGTGGCAACTATTATCAGCAGCAATTTAAACCCTGAGGTAATATCCCATTCCTGCGTTACTGTTTCTGTGCTTTCTTTAAAGAACATCGCCTGAATGATCCTGAAATAATAGTAGGCACTAATAGCAGCACATAGCACAGCTAATACAACCAGCCATTTTTGATGTCCGTCCTGCAAAGCAGCGATCAACATATAAAATTTACCAAGAAACCCTGCGGTAAGCGGGATACCTGTTAATGACAATAAAAATACAGTTGCTGTAATAGCCAACAATGGTTGTTGTTTTGCCAATCCATTAAAACCATCAATGGTATAATCATTCATTTTTATAAGGATAGCAAATAAACCGATAGAAGCAAGGCAATATGCCGCTGTATATAAAACTAATCCTTCCTTAGCGAACTGATTGAGCGAAAAAATAGCTAATAACATAAACCCTGCCTGTGCGATACTTGAGTAAGCCAGCATCCGTTTTACACTTTGTTGAAATACTGCTGTAAGATTACCAATAATTAATGTTGCAGCAGTAATGATCGCCAATAATGTTTGCCACTGTTCGTGAGCTTTACCAAATGCATTATCAAATAAGCGAATAAATGCTATGAATCCGGCAGCTTTTATAATCGTTGCCATGAAGGAGGTAAATACTGTCGGAGCCCCATCATATACATCCGGCGTCCAGAAATGAAAAGGTGCTGCTGATACTTTAAATGACATGGAGATCAGTAAAAACACTAGCCCTACTGCTATCATCACAGGCATTTTACCTACACCCAATGCTATACTATCTATATAAAATGATCCTGTAGGATTTCCGGCATAAATAAATGCGATACCCATTAACATAATACCTGTAGAGAAAGCTCCCATTAAAAAATATTTCAACGACGCCTCGTTGCTTTTTAAATTGCGTTTATCACTACCAGTTAGTATGTATAATGGAATTGACATTATTTCAATACCCAAAAACAATGTTAACAGAGAATTGTATGTAGCGGCAATAGACACACCACAAAGCACAAAAAATATAAGTGAAAAATATTCAGACACATTACTGCCAACTTTTTCAATATCTCTTCCGTTCAAAAGAAAAAACAACAATGTGCATGCAAAGATGATAGTTAAAAAAGTCAGGTTAAAACTATTAAAATGCAGCATATTCATCACATTGATGTCGAATAAAGATTCTCCGGACCTAAGTTCCAGACAGTTTACGATCAATGTCAAAATCAACCCTGCTATCGCTGCATATTTAGGCGTGCTTTTAGATTTGAAGAATACTCCTCCAAACATCATCAGTACACCCATCGCTGCTGTAAATATTATTGCATTCATGCCCTTGTTCCGTTTGAAACGGATAGTTTTATTTTAATTATTTAAATCTTATCATTATTGCTGTTACTGTATCCTTTGTCAGATCCAACATTGGTTGAGGAAACACTCCTACTATAAATACAGCTACAACTATTACGCTTAATACTAGTTTTTCATTCCATGAAATTTCTTTCATTAATGTAGTAACAGTATTTACATCTCCGTAAAAAACTTTTTTGATCATATTCAATGTATATACCGCTGCTAAAATGATACTGATACCAGCAAAAGCAGTGTACCAGATATTAAATTTAAAGAGACCGTTAAACATCATAAACTCTCCTACAAAAGCGTTGGTCAAAGGCAGAGCAATATTTGCAAATGCAATTACCACCAACATAATTGTGAGCACCGGAGCTTTGTGAGCAACGCCGCTTAATTGTGATATTTTACGAACGCCGGTTTGTCTTTCAATCAATTCGATCACTATCCACAAGCCAATGATATTGATACCATGATTGAACATTTGTATCATTACACCCTCTATGCCAATAGATTTTGTAGTAAAAATTGCAGCGCACATTAATCCGATATGAGCAATGGAAGAATAAGCAGCCAGTCTTTTCAGGTCATCCTGTTTTATAGCGATCAAACTTGCATAAATGATCCCTATAACAGATAAGCCGATCACTACATTATCAAACTTCAACACAGCTTGGGGGAAAACCGGTAACAACCAGCGCAACACTGCAAATAACCCCATCTTTACCATTATTCCGCTTAACACCATGGTAACAGCAGTCGGTGATTGTTCATATGTATCAGGTTGCCATGTATGAAAAGGAAATATCGGCATCTTGATAGCAAAGGCTATAAAAAATAACCAGAATAACCAGTTTTGCTGATGAGCATTCAACACGACCGAGTAAAATGCACTCATAGAAAAACTATGTTCAGCAAATTGTGTTGGTGCTGTATGCAGATAAGTGTATATGATACCCAACAGCATTAATAATGAGCCGGCAAATGTGTATATGAAAAATTTAAATGTTGCCTGTATGCGTCTTTCTCCGCCCCATCGACTGCATAAAAAGTAAACCGGAATTAATGCCAATTCCCAAAAGAAATAAAACAGCAATGCATCCATTGACATAAACACGCCCATTAACCCTGCCTGAGATAACAACATCAATCCGTAAAATGCATTGGAGTTCTTGTAACTACTTTTATACGTAGAAACAAAAATTAAAGGAAATGCGATCGCAGTAAGGAAAGTAAGTAATCTACCCATACCATCCAGCCCTACCGCAAAACTGCTTCCAATATATTTTAGCCACTCATAACTAAAAGTGGTACCGCTTAATTCCCTATTATTTGCATAAACCAAACTTAAAACGGAAACACCCAGCGTAATGATAGCGGATAGTAATGACCATGATCTTGCTGTAGTTTCTTTTTTCAGAAAAAAAGTAACCAATCCCGTTAACAACGGTATAAAGATCAGCAAATGTGGAAGAGTTATATAATTACCAAACATTAAAAATTATTTTATAAAAAACAATTGAATAATAAATAATACCAAAATACCTATAACCATCATTAATACGTAAGCACTTACTTGTCCGCTTTGTAATAAACGTATCTGACGGCTTCCGTAATTGACAGCTTTGCCAACACCATTCACAAAACCATCTATTCCTTTTTTCTCTACAACATTGTTGAAGAATGCGGCAATAGACTGAAGTGGTTTTACAATAATAGCATCGTATAATTCATCCACATACCATTTGTTTTCCAGTACTTTACCCAACCCGGTTTCTTCGGCAGTCGATTTTTCGTATTTACTGAATTTGTTCCAGGCATATAATAAAGCCATCAGTGCACCAACAACTGAAACTGCCATCAGCGTATATTCGGTACTGTGAGTCAATTCATGTTTTGCGGCAATGGCATTACTACCGGTAAATATCGGTTCTAAAAAAGCTTCTAATCTATGTCCTCCATGCATCAATGCTTCCGGCACTCCTACCCATCCACCAATGATTGCCAATATCGCTAAAATTACAAGTGGTATAGTGATCGCTACCGGGCTTTCGTGTAAATGGTGTTCCTGATCGTGTGTTCCTCTGAACTTTCCTGTGAAGGTCATTGCATACAAACGGAACATATAAAAAGCAGTCATGAATGCAGTTAACACCCCTACTCCCCAATAAACAGGATTTTTGGCGAAGGCTTCTGCTAATATTTCATCTTTAGAAAAGAACCCGGAGAAAGGTGGCATCCCTGCAATAGCAATACAGCCAATTAAGAAAGTGATATGAGTAATGCTCATGTATTTTTTCAATCCCCCCATATTACGCATATCCTGTTCTCCTCCCATTGCATGTATCACACTACCGGCCCCAAGGAATAATAATGCTTTGAAAAATGCATGTGTCATTACATGAAATACCGCACCTGTATAAGCACCTACTCCTAAGCCTACAAACATATACCCTAATTGACTTACGGTAGAATATGCCAATACTTTTTTAATATCATTTTGTTTTAATGCAATAGTTGCCGCCAATACAGCAGTAGCCAATCCTATAATAGTAATTACACATTGTGTAAAAGGAGCCATTGTAAACAAGATATTACTACGTGCTATCATGTAAATACCGGCAGTAACCATCGTAGCGGCATGTATCAATGCACTCACTGGTGTAGGACCCGCCATCGCATCTGGCAACCAGGTATACAAAGGAATCTGTGCACTCTTACCAGTAGCACCAACAAATAATAATAGAGTGATACCTGTGATATCAAAGGTTGATAATTTAGACACATTGGCGAATACCTCGTGATAATCTGCAGTACCTGTTTTTGATATCAACCAAAATACGGCTAATAAAAACCCAAGATCTCCAATTCGATTCATCACAAATGCTTTTTTAGCAGCATCATTATAATTATTATTGGTAAACCAGAATCCGATCAATAAATAAGAACACAGACCAACACCTTCCCAACCAATGAACATGATGATGTAGTTACCACCCATCACCAACAATAACATTGAAAACACAAATAAATTCAGGTACGAAAAGTATTTAGCGAAATCTTTGCTCTCTTCTTCATGCATGTAAGAAGTTGAGTATACATGAATAAGAAAGCCCACGCCTGTAATTATTAATAAGAAAAGAGAAGACAATTGGTCTATCTGTAAATCGAAGCCGACTTTGATCGATTCTGTATTGATAAAATTAAAATAGTGAGCAACATGTGTATTGCCGCTTTTAACATTAAAGAAAACAAATAAACTGATCAGGAAAGAGCCTAAAATTACCCCGCTACCTATAATGCCAGTAAGCGTTTTTGATAATTGCTTTCTTCCCAGCCCATTGATCAAAAATCCGATCAGCGGCAAAATTGGAATCAACCAAACTATTTGCAAAACATTATTCATACATGAAAATCAAAATGAAAAATCTAAAATGAAAAAACCATATCTGGTTCACATTTTCAATTTTTAATTTTTAGTTTTTAGTTTTTAGTTTTTCAACCTGTTTAAAAAATTTACGTCAACCGAATGTGTGTTTCTATACAACATTACAATAATAGCCAGCCCAACAGTTACTTCCGCTGCAGCCACTACCATTATAAAAAAAACAAAAATCTGAGCATCGCTAGCAGCCGTAGGATTAATAGCCACTGTTGCCAGGTTATGCATTTTTGAAAATGCTACCAATAATAAATTGACTGCATTTAACATTAACTCGATGCACATAAAAATAATGATGGCATTACGGCGGGTCAATACGCCGATCACGCCAATACTAAATAATGCAATCGCAAGAACTATATAATAATATACCGGCATAAATAAATTTATAATTTTACATAAACCCCCATTCCCATTGTACTGGATGCTGGTTGTATTGAAAAGATATTTTTGATTTTTTTTGTAACAATTCCATTAAACACATCAGTTGCCTTATATGCAGCTCCTTTCGTTAAAAACTTCGTTATCAGTCCGGATGCAATTGTACTTAAGCCTCCAACCAATGCGCCTTTATAATCTTTAGCGATAGAAGCTTTGTCTACCGCTTTTATCGTTCCATATAAAGCGATTGCCCCACCGGCATAAGATGCTATCCTGTAAACTGTTCTGCCGGTCTTGAAAGTTTTGAATAATTTATTTACCTGCTCATTCTTTTTAAGTCCGAAGATTTCACCCACTTTGTTGATCTTAGGTATTGATACATTCCCAAGAGAAAATTTAGGAGCAAAGCCTTTTTTCACGTGCATTACTTTACCTACAATATCATTTATATCAAGTATTTTATTCAGATCAAATTGAGCAGACGACTTATTTACCATAAATCCTGTCATCAATATAATTATCATTATTTTTTTCATACTAGATAACTTCATTTTCTTTTTTAGATATAATTACCGCCCCAACCATTGCACTCAAAAACAATACACTACTTATCTCAAAAGGGAAAACGTAATCTGTAAATAACGCTTTTCCTAAATTAGCGATCAAACCAACATCGCCATCTTTCATCTGTGCTAACTGATTACTAACAGCACTTTGTTTTAAAGCTGCTACCAACACAACTATCAAACTACCTCCTGCAATTGTACCTCCAAACAATAAATATTTATTTTTTTGTGGCGGTTCAGAATCAGCATTCAAATTCATCAACATCACCACAAATAAAAACAACACCATAATGGCCCCTGCGTAAACAATGATATTTACGATGGCCAGAAATTGTGCATTCAATAAAATATAATGACCGGAAATGGCAAAGAAAGTAATGATCAAATATAAAATACTGTGTACAGGACTTTTACTAACTACCACCATTGCAGCAGAGCCTAATGCAAGTACACTTAAAAACCAAAATAATATTTCTGTTACACTCATTATCAATTATCAATTATCAATTATCAATCATTTTCTATCTTACTGAAACCCTTCCGCCTTTCGCTTTTTCGTACGCTTCTTTCTCTGTGATCGGATGCGGTATCAACAGATCTTCTTTGCCATAAATAAATCCTTTACGTTGATAATTTGCCGGAGCAAATGTTTCACTTAAATAGATCGCATCTTTCGGACAAGCCTCTTCACACAAACCACAAAAAATACAACGCAACATGTTGATCTCATATTTAGCAGCGTATTTTTCTTCTCTATATAAATTCTCCTCTCCAGGTTTTCTTTCTGCCGCCTCCATTGTAATGGCTTCTGCCGGACAAGCTACTGCACATAAACCACAAGCGGTACAATTTTCTCTTCCTTCTTCATCTCTGTTCAGGATATGTAAACCTCTGAAAACAGGACTAAATGGACGAGTTTTTTCCGGGTAATTGATTGTCGGTCTCTTTTTAAACATATGACCAAATGTGATGATCATACCTTTAAAAATAGCAGGCAGGTAAGCCCTCTCCATCCAACTCATTGGCTTACGGTCTACTTGCTTTACTCTGTTAGTTAATGCTTGCATATTATTTTTATTTGTTGCAACACAAAAGTTGCGCAAATATATTTTTATTGTTTAAAAATGCCAGTGATTTTGTTGTAACAAAATCAGCCCGCCAGTTATCAGCATATTTATCAATGCCAATGGTATTAAAATCTTCCAACCCAGGTTCATTAATTGATCATAGCGGAAACGTGGAATCGTCCAACGTACCCACATAAAGAAGAACAAGAACATGACTGCTTTTATTAAGAACACACCTGCATGCACCAATGCCATCCAGTTCGTTCCCAGTTTTTCTAAAAGATGTGCATCGTTTACAAAAGGAATATCATATCCTCCAAAAAACAAACTGATCATTACCGAACTGCTGATAAACATATTAATGTATTCTGCAAATAGATAAAAGCCCAGTTTCATAGAAGAATACTCTGTATGATAACCACCAATCAATTCATTTTCTGCCTCTGCCAGATCAAACGGTGTACGGTTACATTCTGCAAAAACGCAAATTAAAAAAATCAAAAATCCGAGTGGTTGTTTACATATATTCCACCAGCCATCTACCTGATAGCCCACCATTGTTTTCAGGCTAAGCGTTCCCGTTACCATCAGTAAAGCGATCAATGCAATACCCATTGCCAACTCATAACTGATTATTTGCGAAGCAGCTCTTAAACCACCCATCAAAGAGTATTTATTATTACTTGCCCAGCTACCGATCATGATACCGTATACACCCATACTTACTACACCAAAAACATATAATATACCGATATTAACATCTGCAATCTGTAAAGAAATATCCCTATCAAAAAAGTGCACTTTATCTCCCCATGGAATGACAGCTCCTGTCATCATTGCTGTTAACATAGCCAAACATGGTCCCAGGATGAATAAAAATTTAGAAGAAAAATTAGGAATGATCTCTTCTTTAAAAAACAATTTCAACCCATCTGCCAATGGTTGCAGCAATCCAAAAGGACCTGCCCTGTTGGGTCCACGTCTATCCTGCAAACTGGCAGCCACTTTACGTTCCATAAAAGTCGCATACATGGCTATCACTAAAGAAGACATAACCACAATTACAATCAGTGCTAATTTTTCAATTATTAAAGCGATATCTATATTCAATAACATGTTCCTTTTGTTCGAATTTTATTTATTGGGGTTAACTTCACTTACACTATGGATGTCCATCAATAATTTAGGTGCTCTGCCCCCCATTACTTCTTTGGTTGTGTCTTTAGGTATTACTCCATTCTCATAATGTCCCTGAGCGATCACAGAATGACGATTGATCTTGGTCGGTCCTTCAATTACCCAATCACTTGTTTTCTTTTTATCAAAGCGACAGGTATTGCATATCCAGCCGGGCTTACCATCATAACTTTGTACTTCACCCCACTCATCTTTACGTGTTGTTACTCTGTAAACATCATCACCACGTAACCATAAAGTTGCTTTACCACAACATTTAGGATTGTCGCAATCTCTATGAGCATCTATTGGTTTTGTAAACCAAACCCTGTTTTTAAATCTGAATGTTTTATCTGTTAATGCACCTACAGGACATACATCTATCATATTACCACTGAAATCATTATCGATTGCTTTGGAAATATAAGTAGATATCTCTGCATGATCACCTCTGTCCAAAATACCATGCACTCTCTTATCGGTTAATTGGTCTGCCACATAAGTACAACGATAACAAAGTATACATCTTGTCATGTGTAACTGAATATATGGACCAATATCTTCTTTCTCAAATGTTCTTCTTTCAAATTCGTAACGAGTACCCTCTTTACCATGGCTATATCCCAGATCCTGTAAATGACATTCTCCTGCCTGATCACAGATCGGACAATCTAACGGATGATTCAATAATAAAAATTCAACCACTCCGTTTCTTGCATCAATTACTCTTTCGCTGGTAATATTTTTTACCACCATCCCATCCATCACATTGGTTCTGCATGATGGAACTAATTTCGGCATTGGTCTTGGATCAGCAGTTGAACCTGCAGCTACTTCAACCAAACAAGTACGACATTTACCCCCACTGCCCTGCAACTTACTATAGTAGCACATTGCAGGAGGTGCTACATCTCCGCCTATTTGTCTTGCAGCATTCAACACCGTTGTACCAGGTGCCACTTCGATAGTGATATTATCGATCGTTACTTTAAAGTTTGCCGGTGGTGCTTTTACTTCTTCAGCCATTTTTATAAATTAAAAATCTTGTCAATTTTATTATACTGCACTCGGAACATGAATCGGATCTGCATAATGCGCCAATCCATAATTCCTTTTTTGTGATTCTTCCGGATTCAACACATGCCATTCAAACTCATCCCTGAAATGCCTGATAGCAGCTGCAACCGGCCAGGCCGCCGCATCTCCTAAAGGACAGATTGTATTACCTTCTATTTTCCGTTGAATATCCCACAACAGATCAATGTCTTTTATTTCTCCTTTTCCGTATTCGATCTTCTTCAATATCTTTTCCATCCAGCCTGTACCCTCACGGCAAGGGCTACACTGTCCGCAACTTTCATGATGATAGAATCTTGCCAAACTTAATGTATGACGAACGATACATTGATCTTCATCCATTACAATAAATCCGCCACTACCCATCATTGTACCAGTCGCAAAACCACCATCAGCCAAACTTTCGTAGTTCATCATTCTTTTCTCGCCTTTCGCTGTAGTCAACAACAAATTAGCTGGTAAAATAGGTACTGATGATCCTCCCGGAATACAAGCTTTTAATTTTTTACCATTAGGTATTCCTCCACAATATTCATCACTGTAAATAAATTCCTCTACAGAGATGGTCATATCTATTTCGTAAATACCCGGTTTATTGATATTACCACAGGCAGAGATCAATTTTGTCCCTGTTGACTTACCCACGCCAATCTTCGCATATTCTTCTCCTCCTTCATTGATGATCGGTACAACTGCCGCAATAGTTTCTACATTATTTACCACTGTTGGTCTTTCCCAAACACCTTTTACCGCAGGAAACGGAGGTTTAATTCTTGGATTACCTCTTTTACCTTCCAAACTTTCTATCAGTGCAGTTTCTTCACCACAGATATAAGCACCGGCTCCACGTTGTACGTAAATTTCACAATTAAACCCTGACCCTAAAATATTATTACCCAAGAATCCATGTTGTTTTGCCTCTGCAATGGCTTCTTCTAAAATATCTACGATCCATGCATATTCTCCACGGATATAAATATAACTAACATTACTGCCAAGCGCAAACGAAGAAACGATCATTCCTTCAATCAGGATATGAGGAATGAATTCCATCAGATACCTATCCTTAAAAGTTCCCGGTTCACTTTCATCTGCATTCACCACTAAATGACGAGGTACACCTTCAGGTTTTGCAATGAAACTCCATTTCATTCCTGTAGGGAAACCTGCACCTCCTCTACCACGCAAGCCACTTTTCTTCACTTCTTCAACTATATCTGCCTCAGACATTTTCAACGCCTTCTCAACACTACGATAACCACCCTCACGACGATATACTTCGAAGCTGCGGATACCCGGAACATTTGCTTTATCTAACAATAATTTTCTACCCATTGATCCTGATAATTATTTATTTATGTTGTTGGAACTTTTGCACTTTGTCTGGCAATCAATTTCCATTTACCATATAATTTTTGCCAAACCTGCAACACATTTAATTTCAACAAAGATTCTTTCCCTTCTCTATTTTCTGTTGCTGATATAATATGCCTTGCTACAGCTGTATTACCAACAATTTTAATACTGATTCTTTCTGTTTTTACATCTTTGTAAGTTGAAATATTAGCTAATGCTTTTTTGATCATTAACTTTTTATCTTCCACATTACCGCCAGAGTGACCATAAGTAACATCACTGTTAACAAGACTCTCTAATGCAACACTATCTTTATCTACAAAAATTGCTTTATTTAAAGCTTCTACATTTTTCCAAACTTTTGCTTCTACTGATGATTGCGCAAAAGCTACAACCATTATTGCCGAGAAAAGAAACGTGAAAAATATTTTCTTACACATAATTTTTAATTTGCTTTACTTCTGCATTCTTCAATGATCGCATCAACCTTTTCTTTGGTTAGATGTTCTCTGTAATGTTTACCCAACTGCATCATAGGCGCATACCCGCAAGCTCCTAAACACTCAACTGTCTTCAACGTAAACATACCATCAGCCGTTGTTTCACCAACACCAATATTTAGTTTTTGTTTGATATAGTCAATAATATTATCGCTTCCGTTCAACATACAAGGTCCTGTCTGACACACTTCAAATAAATACTTGCCAACAGGTTTCAAATTATACATGCTATAAAAACTTGCCACCTCATACACTTCAATTGGTTCTATACTCAATAAAGAGGCTACATAATCCATTACAGGTGTATCTAACCATCCGCCAAACTCATCCTGGGCCATATGTAACACAGGCAACAATGCACTCTTCTGTTTGCCTTCAGGATAACGTTTAATTATCTCTGCTACTTTTTCTAAACTTTTATTACTAAACTGAATCATGTTTTAAAATCAAAAGTCAAAAATTAAAATTCAAAAAAGAAATTCAAAAGTTTAAAGCACTGCTTTCTTTTGAGCTTTTACTTTTTATTTTACGCATCAAGTTCTCCTGCAATCAAATTCAGACTACTCATTGTTATAATTGCATCACTCAACATTCCATCTTTTATCAACTCAGGGTATGCCTGATAATATATGAAGCAAGGTCTGCGGAAATGAAGTCTGTACGGTGTTCTACCACCATCGCTGATCAGATAAAAACCTAATTCACCATTTGCTCCTTCAACACTACTGTATACTTCTCCTGCAGGAATATCCGTTTCACCCATCACAATTTTAAAGTGATATATGAGTGCCTCCATTTTTGTATACACATCCTTTTTCTCCGGTAAATAATATGCAGGAGAATCTGC
This sequence comes from Ferruginibacter lapsinanis, assembly GCF_020783315.1. Taxonomy (NCBI): domain Bacteria; kingdom Pseudomonadati; phylum Bacteroidota; class Chitinophagia; order Chitinophagales; family Chitinophagaceae; genus Ferruginibacter; species Ferruginibacter lapsinanis. The sequence continues at coordinate 204,020 of NZ_CP086063.1, forward strand.
ATGATACACTTCAGCTTCAGCTCCTTTGAATTCCTTCACTTTTTTATACGCCTGATTGATGATGCTTAAACTTTGCCACATTTCTTCATTACGCACCAGGAACCTATCATAACAATCTCCGGTTGTACCAACAGGCACAGTAAAATCAAAATCTTCATAACTGCTGTAAGGCGTATGAACACGTACATCATAGTCTACACCGGCTGCACGTAAGTTAGGACCAGTAAAACCATAGTTCAACGCTCTTTCTGCACTTATAGGGCCGCAGCCAATAGTACGTTCCATGAAAATACGGTTACGATTGAATAGTTTTTCAAACTCTTTCAAAGTTGCCGGATATTCTTTCAGGAATTTTTCCAATTTTTCAAAAGCGGTGTTGGTGAAATTTCTTTCAAATCCACCGATACGACCAATATTTGTTGTTAAGCGGCTTCCGCATACTTCTTCATAAATTTCGTAGATCAATTCTCTGTATTGCATCAAGTACAAAAAGCCGGAGAACGCTCCGGTATCTACACCAACAATTGAATTACAAATTAAATGATCGCTGATACGAGCCAACTCCATAATGATGATACGTAAGTAATCAACTCTTTTGGGAGTTTTAACGCCTAATAATTTTTCGCAGGTAAGGTGCCATCCCATATTGTTTAGTGGAGATGAACAATAATTTAACCTGTCTGTGATGGGAGTGATCTGATATAATGGTCGGCGTTCGGCCAATTTCTCAAAGGCTCTGTGTATGTAACCAACAGTAGACGTAGCTTTAAGGATACGTTCTCCATCTAATTCCAAAATATTTTGAAAAACGCCATGCGTAGCAGGGTGCGTTGGTCCAAGGTTTAATGTATTAGTTTGTTTCTCTATCGAGCCTTCAGGTAATAAAATATGATTTCCGATATCTGACATTAATTTTTTATTTTTTACCTATCTCCGCCGTGGCGGAAAATTGATTATGTTTTGCTGTTGTTATTTTGCCAACATTTGTTTTTCATCCCCCACTAATTGGGGATCGTTGTGTCACTCTCTTGTACCTCATCCCTTCATTGAACTTCTTTCTCCTACTCATCACCAAATTTTCAGATCGCCTCATTATCTTCCAAACATATCATCATCCTTATCAATTCTTGTCTGATCTTCTAACGGGAATTCTTTTCTCATTGGAAAATAATCCATCTCATCAACATTCAATATTCTGATTAAGTTCGGATGACCTAAAAAGTTTACACCAAAAAAGTCATAGGTTTCTCTTTCCATAAAATTAGCCGACTGAAATAATGCTGTTGCACTAAACACATCAGGTTTTTCAATGCTAACAAACACTTTCAACCTGACCCTCACATTATCTACCAAATTATGCAAATGATATACCACAGCCAATTCCTCTCCTTTTCTATCAGGATAATGTACTGCCTGCAGGTCGGTCAAAAATTGAAATCTTAATTCGGGATCATCATATAAAAACTGTAATACTTTCAGGTTAAGATCCTTTGCAGCAGTAAACGTAAGCATACCGTACGGCTCTTCCCAATCTGTTAACTGATCACCGAATTTTTCGGTTAGTTTTGATTTAATTATCTCGTTAGTCAATCCCATAAATTAAAAAGTAAAAAGTAAAAACTTCACTTGACGAAGATTTTTAATTTTAAGTTATTCATTGTTACTGTATTCCATACTCTGCCAACATATCCTTATACTTTTCACCGTTTCTTCTTCTTAAACTTTCATTACCGATCAGGTCCTGGATCTTTAAAAAACCATCTAAAATAGCTTCCGGTCTTGGGGGACAGCCTGGCACATAAACATCCACCGGAATTACCTGATCTATACCCTGTAAAACAGAATATGTATCAAAAATACCTCCACTGCAGGCGCATGCACCTACAGACAGTACCCAACGTGGCTCTGACATTTGCAGATATACCTGACGTAAAACGGGCCCCATTTTTTTAGAAATAGTTCCCATTACCATCAACAGGTCACACTGACGGGGGGAAAAGCTCATACGCTCTGCACCAAATCGGGCAATATCGTAATGACTGGCGGCGGTAGCCATAAATTCGATACCACAGCAGGAAGTAGCAAATGGCAGAGGCCAGATAGAATTTTTACGGGCAAGGCCAACAACTTTTTCTAATGAAGTTGCCATAAACCCATCACCCATGAAGCCCTCAGGAGCTTCAACCATTTTAAGTTTAGTATTATATTGTACCGGACGTGACATAATAATTTTAAAATTTACCAATGCGCCAATGTGCTAATTGGTGAACATTATTATTAATTGGTTAACACTTTTATAATTAGCATTTCCACGATCTACAAATAAGCACATTCATAAATCGGCTCAATTCCTTAATCCTCCCAATCCAAAGCCCCTTTTTTAAAGATGTAGATCAGTCCTGACACAAACAGTCCTACAAACAATAATACAGCCGTAAAACCGTGCCAGCCCAATTCTCTGAAATTTACAGCATAAGGATAGAAGAAAATAACCTCCACATCAAACAACACAAACAAAATGGCTACCAAAAAATATTTAATAGCCATAGGTTGTCGGGCATTACCCTTTATTTCTATTCCGCTTTCAAAATTTTGAAGCTTATCAGATGTCTTTCTTTTAGGGCCAAAATAATGCGTAAGCCCCATCATTGTTGCAATAAATCCTATTGCAAAAATTAACTGTATACCGATGGGCAAATAATTTGCTGCACTATTCGCCTGAGATGATTGGAGCAAGAAAAAATCCATATATGTAATTGATACGCAAAAATAAGGCAGGTAGGTCAAAAAACAACTTAGAATTTAAAAGAAAATCCCCGTACTTCTTAAAAGACGGGGATTGAAATTATTTTGTTTTAGTGTTTACTTTTTTTTTGGCGGTGTTTTCGCTCCTGTTGTCTTAGGTGCTGCAGGTTTCGTTGCCGGTTTTGTAGCAGGTGCACTCATGTTCATGTTTGCAATAGCTGTTTTGTTTGCCAAGGCCTCTGCATCGGTTGGCTCAATTGATAAGATCTTGTCGCAATAAGCGATAGCACTGGCCTTATCTTTTTTAATATTTGCATAATAGGCCACAAAATATCTGCAACTGCCTATTATCTGGTTCTTGTACTTTACTGAATCAGCCATTCCGACCGCTATCGCTTTCTCAAAGAAAGGATTGGCGGCTCCCAGAGCCATAGTTGAATCTATTGCCCAATTAGCTTTCCCGTTCATGTAATAACCAAAAGCATCTTCAGGGAATTTCTGAGAATAGGTATTAAAAGCACTGATGGCAGATTGATAATTTCCTGAACGGAAACTGTTATACCCAGCATTGTAAATGTCTGTTTTTGTCAAATTCTTCTTTACAGATAGTATCTTATTGTACCAAATAGCAGCTACATCAAATTTCTTTCTGGACTCATAATATTCAGCCGCTCCCTTTAGTAAGGCAACTTTGCCAGCCTCTGTGCTATCCAAACTAACTGCTTTGTCGGTATAAGTACCTGCTAAACTATCATTTCCAGGAAACTTAAGTAAAACAGCCGCATAAGCCGCATAATCACCAGCTCCTATCTTGTCAGCTTTTTGATGGATAAAATATTCATCAAATGATGCTTTTGCTTTCGCAGAATCTTGTAAACGACTATATGCATATGCTTTCAATCCATACAGATTAGGATAAGGGCTTGCTGATGCAGCAATACAAGCATCTGCTCCGCTGATAGCATCTGCGAATTGACCTTGGGCATATTTCATAGATACTCTATAGTAACATGCATTAGGTTCATCATCTCCTTTAGCTGTAAGGTATTTTTCTAAATATTCACCGGATTTTAAAACATTGATCTTGTAGTAGTAATCGTATAGGTTGTAGTAAACCGGAGCAAATGAAGGGTCTTTTGCGATAGCCTCATTGTAGTACTTCATAAAAATATCTTCCTGAGAAGCTCCTTGTGTTTGATAGATCTTGCCAATTTTATAAGATGCCCTTGCATAATTCTTATTCAACGCAAGTGCAGATTCATACGCTGTTTGCGCTAACCCTCCATCAACATTCTTTTTATAGGCGTCCCCTAAGTTAATATAAACATCAGGGTCTTTCATTCCTTTTAATGCAGTTGCTTGTTTCAATTTATCTATGGCATAATCCGCATCTCCATTTTTTACGTCCACATTGGCAAAACCGATAGCATTCAACACAGCCGCATTTTTGCCCTGCGAAAGACTGATAGCTGTTTCGAAACGTTGACGAGCATCCTGTGTTTTACCTTCCAGCAATTCAATATGCCCCATACCTGCTATTAACAAAGGACTGTTGGGGTTTGCCGAAAGTGTTTGCTGATACAAGGTTTTTGCACCTGTAATATCCTCAGTAGCAAGTAATGTTTGGCCCAGCCAATAAGTTGCATCAACATTATTGGTCATTTGACTGAAAAAATCCTTTGCACTTTTATATTTTTCGTAAAAGAATAATTTTTTTCCGTCTTCCAGGTTTTGCGCCTTTACTGTAGTTGTAAATAAAAACGCCGTTAAAATCAAAAATCCTGTTTTAATTGTATTCATCTTTCGTACTTTTTAAGCTTTGCAATGATATTTAATATTGACTGTATTGTTTTAAAAAAGTCTTATTCTTTTTTTAATTTTTCGTTAACCTTAACATTTCTGATGTCGAAATCCATTACAGGTGCCAGATATGCTCTTCTAAAAATCAACTGCCCTCTTTCATATTTCATAAACGACGCAAATCCCGACCCTAGCCCACTGTAATTTTCTTTCAGTATATAATACAAACCACGTACCAAAGGGTATCTTCTGGTCTGAATGCTATATTGCGTGGGCTTTATATATGGAGAATCCTTGCATATACTACATTGCACATAACCAATTTTCACCTTCTTTAACATATTCACCTGTGCTGTATCTTCAGGATTCCCAATCCAACTGATCCCTACCAACCCGATCGCATCTTGACTATTGGCAATATAATCAAGTACCTCCTGGCTATTTTTTACTGCTTTTACTACCGCTGTATCAAACTTCTGACCTTTCAAAATACTATCGATAGCAAAACGTACCGTACTGGTTGCATTCAACCCATCAAAAACTACAGATCTATTTTTCCCCATCTCACCTGCCAATAGCTTCTTTAACCCCTCAATAGTAAATAACGTATCGTTACTATTTTTGTTTACCACAATAGAAATAGCATCAGAGGCTATCTTATCACTTACAGGAGAATAACTAAGTGAGTCATTATAAAATCTATCCTCTTTGGTATTTAACCCTCTGGTAACTATGATCATCCTATTGGCTGTATCTGAATAAAGATCCCTGAAACATTCAGCCTCAGGCTTATAATGAGCAATAATTCTTGTTCCGGGATAAGAGGCTTCATACACTTTTATCTGCTCATCAATGATTGGCTTAAAACTCTCATCTACACTGATATGTATAGTTCCTGATGTAGGTGTATCATCTGCAGGTTTATTTTTCCCTTCATTATTACAAGCGTTCAGCAATAACACTAACAGAAAACATAAAAGCTTCTGCAATACCGAAGAATATTTTTTATGTTTCATTAATTTCTGAAATAATTTTTCTTATACCCTCTGTAAATTCTGAAGGCACCATACAACCAACAAACTGCGGCAAATATCTTAATAAGCACCGGGTCGTATTGATTTACAAATGAAGCGGTATATCCTTTGATCGGAAACATAAAAAAGAAGCCGGCAATGATCATAAACGCTCCCATACCATAATTGGTAATGGTACGCATCTGAATGATCCCTTTATCTCTTTCGCTGAGTTCTTTATTTTCAAATTCTTCTAAAGCCATATCACTTATTTATTGGGTTGGCAAATTACTCAAATATTATCGTTTATTTAGTCGGCACCAACAAATTTTACCGGAATAGTTGTGTAAACAGATACATTTTGCCCGTTTGATTTCCCGGGTATCCATTGCGGCATTTTTTTCAACACCCTAATTACTTCATTATTAAATTCTTCTCCTCCATTTTGGACGATCACAAAGCTTTTTAATTTTCCATCAAACCCAACTACGAATCTCACCTTAACACTAATCTCCTCTCCCGCCTCCATGGAAGCAGGATTTGTAAGGTTTTTTTCCAAAAATCTTCTAAGTCCTTCCGTACCACCGGGAAAAGAAGGCATAATTTCCGCCTCATCCAATGCCGTTGTTACATCCATAGGTTTTGTACTTTCAATGGGTTTATAAGCCCCTTTCCCTGAATCCACAGAAGAGATTTTACCTCCAGAGACTCCTGGTGTTGTAACGCTACTAATCAATGATTGATCTAAATTGTCAGGTAACTTATCTCCAACATCGTTTTTTGTGATCACTATGTTATTGGTAAACTTACTTGAGGGAATACTCGATGCAGGAGCCGCCGTCGTTTTTATCTTTTGCTTAAATTCCTGTACCACTGGTTTTCTAACGTCAATCTTTCCTGTTCGGATGTCTTCTATTGCAAATACACCCGATGTCTGCATAAATTTTTCTCCGGGTAAAAAGGTAAAGGCGCATAGAACGGTTGCCAGCATCAGCATAATACCTAATGACACGGTTAAACGGCTCGTATAAAATTTGCGAAGTATATACGCACCGTATAATTTATTACGCTTTTCGAAAAGGATATCCAGGATATCGCTTTTCATAATTTGATCGCTATTCATTTTAGTTGGTTTTGAGTTAATCAATAATTTTCAAAACCGGCGCCGTTTGTATTAAGATGCTGCATTACATAAATTCCATAAAGCCACTTGCAGCTTACTATCCGTATCTTATCTTTGCCACATGAAAATTCTGATGGTTTGTCTGGGAAATATATGTCGCAGTCCTCTTGCAGAAGGAATTCTGAAAGACAAAGCTGCTAAGGCAGGATTGAACTGGATTATTGACAGCGCCGGAACAAATGGTTATCATATCGGTGAACATCCGCATCAGTTATCGCAAAAGGTAGCTATGCAAAACGGAATAGATATCAGCAAACAAATATCCAGATCCTTCGTAAAAGAAGATTTTGATAATTTTGATAAAATATATGCGATGGCAGATGATGTGCTGGGTGACATTAGATATATTGCAAGAGAAAAGTTCGATGCTGACAGAGCTGTTCTCTTACTGGATGAAATTTATCCAAACCAAAACGTAGATGTACCCGATCCGTGGAGCAGGCCTGAAGCTGAATACCACAAAGCATTTGACCTGATTGACAAAGCGTGTGATGCTATCATCGCCAAATACAAAAAAACAATTTAACCTACAATACAAATTAGATAATGAGTAAGCCAAGCATTCCGCAAGGAACGAGAGATTTTGATGCAACAGTATTGCGTAAACGCAACTATATATTTTCTGCAATAAAAAATGTATTTGAAAAATATGCTTTTGAACCATTAGAAACGCCGGCAATGGAAAACCTGGATACATTGATGGGAAAATATGGCGAGGAGGGAGACAGATTGATCTTTAAAATTTTAAACAACGGATTAAGTGATCCTAAGAATATCGACAAAGCTAAAATTGGATTTGAAAAATTATTAGAAGGAAAAAGTTCCAATGAATTGACTGAAAGGGCTTTGAAATATGACCTTACTATCCCTTTTGCCAGATATGTGGCTATGAATATAGGGAAACTAACATTTCCGTATAAACGCTATCAGATACAACCTGTGTGGCGTGCAGACAGACCGCAGAAAGGTCGCTACAGAGAGTTTACACAATGTGATGCGGATATTGTAGGTAGTCATTCTCTTTTGATAGAAGTAGAATTGGCAAATATTTATCACGAGGCATTTGTACAACTTGGTATTAAAAACTACGAACTTAAGATCAATAGCAGAAAAATCCTATCTGCTTTAGCAAAACTTTGTGGCGGGGCCGATAAAATGACTGATATCACAGTTGCTATTGACAAGATCGATAAGATTGGTATTGATAAAGTAAAGATAGAATTGTCTGAGAGAGGGCTTACTCAGGAGCAGATCGACACTGTTGAAAAATACCTGAACATATCCGGAAGCAATGATGAAAAAATAGCACAAGCAATTGCATTATTTGGCGACAGTGCCGAAGCTAACAGAGGGCTGGAAGAAATAACCAACGTAGTAAAAAAAGCAACGGATGCGAATATTACAGTAGATTTCTCTTTGGCCAGAGGTCTCAACTACTATACTGGAATCATTTTTGAAGCCAAAGCTCCGGCAGAGGTATCGATAGGCAGTATCGGTGGTGGAGGAAGATATGATGACCTTACCAGCCTTTTTGGTGTAAAAGAAAGTATGCCGGGTGTGGGTATCAGTTTTGGTGTTGACAGAATTTATGATGTGATGGAAGAGCTGAATCTTTTCCCTGAAAACATAGGAAAATCTGTAAAAGCTATATTTTTTAACATGGGCGAACAGGAGGCCAATTTTTCGTTCGGCATCATGCAACAACTTCGTAGTAAAGGCATTGCATGTGAACTTTTTTATGAATCTGCAAAGATCAGTAAGCAATTCAGCTATGCGGAAAAGAAAAATATTGAATACGCTGTCATTATCGGAAGTAAAGAAATTGAACAAAATTACTGCCAGGTTAAACAACTGGCTACTGGTGTTCAGGAGCTGGTAATATTGGATAACCTATTTGACTATTTGAGTACTAAATAAATAACAAGCGGTAACGTTCGTATCTTTGCAATAACATGAAAACAGCAGTTAAGCCCAACATTCGTCACTTCTCACTTCCCGAACTGAAAGAATATTTTGAAAAAATGGGAGATAAGAAATTCAGAGCCATTCAGGTATATGATTGGTTGTGGAAAGTGAATGTGCAGAGTTTTGATGAAATGACCAACCTTTCTAAAGAACTAAGACTAACATTAGCTGAAAAATTCACCCTTACTCCATTAAAAGTAAATGCAACTCAATTCAGTAGCGATGGCACTATTAAATCAAGGTTCATAACCGTAGATGGTCATATGATCGAAGGTGTTTTAATTCCAACTGAAAAAAGAAATACAGCTTGTATCTCTTCACAGATCGGTTGCAGTCTATCCTGTAAGTTTTGTGCTACCGGAAAAATGGAACGAAAAAGAAACCTTGATTTTGATGAGATCTACAGCCAGGTAACATTGATCAATCAGCAGTCGGAAAAAACTTTTGATAAAAAATTATCAAACATTGTTTTTATGGGTATGGGGGAGCCTTTGCTCAACTATAAAAATGTACTAAGAGCCATTGAAAAAATAACTGCTCCTGATGGATTTGGAATGAGCCCTAAACGTATTACCGTTTCTACAGCGGGTGTGGCAAAGATGATCAAGCAACTGGGAGATGATGGCGTGAAATTCAATTTAGCCTTATCACTTCATGCAGCCAACGACAAGAAACGAAATGAAATAATGCCTATCAATGAAACAAACAATATTGCTGAATTGGTAGATGCTTTGAATTATTTCTACGAAAAAACAAAGAACGATATCACACTGGAATATATTCTTTTAAAGGGTGTTAACGACACTATTGAAGATGCAGATGACCTGATCAAGATCTATAGAAAAGTGCCTACACATTTGGTTAATGTGATAGAATACAATTCTATCGAAGGCGAAAAGTTTGTAAAACCAGATGAAGACACTACACAAAGCTTTACCGATCATCTGGCTAAGAACAGAGTCAATGTAAGAGTAAGACGTAGTCGTGGCAAGGACATCGATGCCGCCTGCGGACAATTAGCCAACAAGGGTAAATAACAAAAATTTTTCTTTAAAAATAATTTTAGGTTCATAGTTAAACTATGAACCTATGTTATCGTCTATATACCTGAACAAAAAAAATATTGAAAATGAAAAAGATATTATTAAGCTTATTTGCATTTGCTGCTATTACATTATCAGCTAACGCTCAACAGGAAGGCAGAAAAATGATGAAGGGTGTAGATCGTCATCACGAAAAAAACAACAAACAAATGATGATGAAAGAATTGAATCTTTCTGATACGCAACAACAACAAATGAAAGCTAATCGTGAAGCGTTCAAAAAGCAAATGCAGGAATTGAACAAAAATGAAAACATTACTGTAAAAGAGCAACGTGACAGAAAAGAAGCATTGAAAAAAGAGCAGAAAGCTAAAATGATGGCAATATTGACTCCCGATCAGAAAGCTAAAATGGAACAGATGAAGAAAGATAAGCAGGCTCAACGTGAATTGAAATTTGCACAAAAAATGGAGAAAATGAGAACCAATCTTGGTCTTTCGGACGATCAATTTGCTAAAATAAAGGCAGAAAGAACTGCTAATCATGCTAAAATGCAGGCGATCAGAGATAATGAAAAACTTAGTCGTACAGAAAGAAAAGAGCAATTAATGGCACTGAAAGAACAAAACAAAGAAAGCATCAAAAAATACCTTACTCCTGAACAGATAAAGAAAATGGAAGAAATGAAGCAGCATAAAGGCAAAAAGACAGTAAGATAATATTCTCTATGATCTCAGATAAAAAGGCGAATCCTCATGGTTCGCCTTTTTTGTTTTACCTTTATACCTCACTACTGTTGAAAAAACAGCAAACTACTACAACCATGAGCAATCAGCATTTCCAAAAATTTGCCAAGAAGAAAAAGAACAGCGCCATAAAGGAAGAGTTCAAACAAGCAAAAAAGAAAGCAAAAAAAGAACGTGCCGCAGCTATTAATCAACGCTTTGAAGAAAAGAGAAGAATGAAGGCTGAAGGTCGTTTACCTACTAACCAAAACCTGCATCCTAAGGAAGCTAAAGTAGCTGTTAGCAAACCAAAAGCTGCCGGAGTTGCATCACCTGTAAAAACAGCAGATAAAGAAAATAAAGAGGTAGCCGTAAAAAAATTCGCTGAAATGCCTTTGAATAAATTCTTGGCTCATTGTGGCGTATGCAGTCGCAGAGACGCTGTGGAGATAGTTAAAGGAGGAAAAATAAAAGTAAATGGCAACGTTATACTTGAACCTGCTTTTAAAGTTACGGAGAAAGACGAGGTGATCTTTAACGGAAAAAAATTATTCATTGCTAAAAACCTGGTATACATCTTACTAAATAAACCGAAAGATTATATCACTACAACCGATGATCCTCAGGGAAGAAAAACTGTTTTGCAATTGGTAAAACAAGCTACTACTGAAAGGATATACCCTGTTGGAAGATTAGATAGAAATACTTCTGGTGTCTTATTATTAACGAATGATGGTGAACTTACGCAAAAGTTATCTCACCCTAGTTATAATATCACAAAACTATATGAAGCTAAATTAGATAAGCCTTTATTAAAAGCCGATTTCGACAAGATCTTAACAGGTATAAAATTAGAAGATGGTGAAATCAAAGCCGACTCTCTTGGTTATGTAGACCCAAAAGATAAATCGGTAATTGGCATTGAAATACATAGTGGTCGTAATCGTGTTGTCCGCAGGATCTTTGAGAGTATGGGCTATGATGTAAAAGGATTAGACAGGGTGATGTATGCCACATTAACAAAGAAGAATGTAGACAGAGGTAAATGGCGTTATCTCAGCGAAAAAGAAGTTCGTCTGCTTAAATATTTAAATGCATCGCTTAAGAAAGCAACTCCGAAAGACAAAAAAAAGCCTGCTGATAAATAATGGAACCGCTAAGAACTACTAAATCTTTTAAGGGGATATCAGACATCACTATTTTTGAGAATGAAGATTTTGTTATCCTCAATAAACCGGCCGGCGTATTGTCAATACCCGACAGAACCCAATCAGAGCCATCGTTAAAAGATATGCTGATTGAAAAATACGGCAGCATCCTTACCGTTCATCGACTTGACAGAGAAACAAGCGGTATTATTTTATTTGCCAAAAATGAAACGGCTCACAAATATTTTTCTAAGCAGTTTGAAGAACGAGGTGTAGAAAAATTCTATATGGGCCTTGTACACGGAACCCCCATTCATAAAACCGGTACAATTGATGCCGCTATCATGGAGAACCCAGTTTTCAAAGGACAAATGGTGATCAATAAAAAAGGGAAACCTTCTGTAACAGATTATGAAGTAATTGAAGAATTGGGAAAATACAGTTTAGTCAAATTCCAAATTCATACAGGACGTACTCATCAAATTAGAGTACATGCAAAAAATATTGGCCATCCCATTGTTTGCGACCCCTTATATGGCGATGGAAAGCCCGTATTACTTTCTTCTTTCAAAAAGAAATTCAAACTAAGTAAACATGATGAAGAAGAAAGACCAATTCTTAACAGGGTTGCGCTACACTCCTACCAGTTAAAATTTAAAGATGCGGCAGGCAAACCGTTTGATCTTACTGCCGAATTGCCAAAAGACATCAGAGCACTGATGCAACAATTAAAAAAAATACATTAATTTTTTTTGTTGTTAAGGATCAGATACTTCGCTGTTTCGTAATAAGCGCTTGTCAATTCACTAAGGTAGTTTTTCATGCTGTCTGTTTCTGCAGATGGTTGTATCGGTTCATTATTAAGAACTGATACAAAAATTTGTTTTCCTGATTGTAAATTTGTTTGAAAACAATATTGATCAGTAACAACACCTATTGTCTTTAGGTCATGATCCATCACAAAAGCACATTTATTGGTTGCCGCAACAGTGTCAATTATATTTCTTCCCAACGCATTATTGGTGTAAGGAATTCTTAGCATAGTTGCAATGGTTGGAAAAATATCAATTTGTGAACAAATGCTGTTTACCCATTTAGGTTGTATCAATTTGGGTGCATAAAATAATAATGGCACATGTTCACCGGTAAGCCGCTGATTGGTCCAGCTTTTTGGGTATATATTATCTGCATTCCCATTAATTCCGTGATCACCAACAAAAATAAAAATGGTATTGTCAAAATATTTCTCCTTTTTAGCTGCTTCGATAAATTGTTGATAGCTAAAATCAGTATACCTGAATGCATTCATTTCTTCCTCACTTTCAAAGCCGTATTTTTTTATAGAATCTTTAGGAAAAGACACTTTTTTAAATACTGCCTGATCTTCTGAAGGAATGGTATATGGACGATGATTATCTGCTGTCTGAATGATAGCAAAAAAAGGCATCTTCTTTTCTGCCAACGTCTTATTGGCCTCTAAGAATAAATTCTTATCGCTTATTCCCCAAACATCTATTTTTTTTGCTTTAAAATCATCCTGACTATAAATACGTAACCCCTCAATATTATTTTTTAATAATCCCTGAATATTTGCCCAGGTAGGATCCCCTCCTAAAAAATAAAATTTATCATACCCTTTAAAATCATTGATGATCACACGCTGATCTACAGCAGCTGGGTTTCTACTTGCCGTTTGTTTACTGGAACCTAATACATCCGGCAAGCCTGTAATCGTTGCCCACACGCCTCTTGCAGTTCCGTATGCCGGAGTAAAACATCTATCAAAAAAGATCCCGTTCTTACACAATTGATTAAAATAGGGAGTAGTATTTAAAGGATTGCCACTCATACTACTTTTATACATGCTGAAACTTTCGCAGATCACTAATACCACATTTGGTTTATTAACCAATGAATCGTTGAAAGAATAATATCTTTTGTAATTCAATTTGTTGCTATCCGGTTGCTGTACTCCCATATAGGCAGACATAAACGGATAATGCCTTCTAACTTTTTTTACATCAATTTGCAGATCAGAAAACTTTAGTGTACTCACAAAACTTTCAAATGGGTTCAATGCAAGATTTGCTTTAAAATCATCACTTAAAGTAAATGCATCACTCCATCTTAACGGGAACTGACCGATCTTACCAAAAATACCCAACCCTAAAAGTAAAAAAAACACTAGCTTATATAACCATGCTCTCTTTACAACTGCTGCATCCTCCTGCACATATTTGGCCAATCTCTTTCTAAAAAATATTGCTGCAACAAATACAAGTACTATGAAACCTATTAAAAAACTTATTATCGGGTACGACTGCCAGGCCATTGTTGCAGAAATTCCTGCATCTTCTGTATAACTCAAAATATTTGCGTTTAATCGTTGATGTAAGTAATCATAATAATAATGATCAGCTGCATAAAAAATGATCAAAATTGCAAATACAACAGTCAGTAAAATATTCCAAATTCTTTTGGCATACATCTTTTTGAAAGGATTGATCCATGGAATGCTACATAAAAGAAATATAGAAAGGGCTAATATGCAAATCGACTTCAGATCAAATCGTAGACCCATTAAAAAGGTTCCTCCGGAAAATGCTTTTTTGGGAGGATTGAACTGAAAATAAAAAAGGAGCCTTAATACACTCATTACAACCAAGAAACTTATCATCACACTTATTATCCAGCGGATCAAACGAGGTATTTTACTATAAAACTGCATAGCAATTATTTAATGTGTGGCAAAGTTAGATTAATTATTTTTGCTAAAATCACTACTGCAACATGCACACTTTAATTGAATGGGATAAGCAATTTTTTCACCTGATCAATAGTAAATGGCACAATTCCGCGATGGATTGGCTAATGCCCTTGTTGCGAAACAGCGTAATGTGGTATCCTTTTTATTTATTTTTACTTTTATTGATCATTGTAAATTTTAAAAAAAACGTTTGGTGGTGGATTGGTATAGGCACGTTAACCGTCATTTTAAGCAATTATGTCAGCAGCAACTTGATTAAAGAAAATATCTATCGACTAAGGCCATGCAACGACCCTTCAATTGCAAGCTGGGTAAGGGTTTTGGTTGGTTACAGACCTCAAAGTTCAAGTTTTACTTCTTCGCATGCTGCTAATCATTTTGCATTAGCTATGTATTTATACCTTAGTTTAAAACCATATTCTCCCAAATGGGTGTCCATTTTATTCTTCATTTGGGCCTTTGCTATTTCATATGCACAGGTGTATGTAGGTGTACATTATCCACTTGATGTGGCCGGAGGTGCTATAATTGGAATACTTATCGGATATTTGTCAGGAAAATCGTTCAACAAACAATTCGGTTTGGAATAACTTATCATGACAGAAGTTTTTATATTATTACTGCTTATTATTGTTAACGGGCTTTTTGTGATGAGTGAGATAGCGCTGGTTAGTGCCAGAAAATCCAGGCTGGAATCAATGGCCAATAAAGGTGATCTCAAAGCAAAAAAAGCATTAGAATTAGCTGAGAATCCCGAAGTTTTTTTATCCGCAGCTCAAATAGGCATTACGTTGATCGCAATTGTAACGGGTTTGTATTCGGGAGAAAAATTCAGTGATGACCTGAGGCCATATGTAGAAAAATTCGATTCACTGAGACCATATGCCTCTACTCTCTCCACCACTATCATTGTTATCATCGTAACTTTTCTATCAATCATTTTTGGAGAACTAATGCCAAAAAGATTGGGTATGATGCAAGCAGAAAAGATTGCAAGATTAGTTGCTGGGCCGATGGATCTTTTTTCAAAACTCACCGGCCCCATCGTTTGGCTCTTGACAACGATCAGTGGCTTTTTGTTCCGATTATTTAATGTAAAAAAATCTCCGGACAGTGCGGTAACGGAAGAGGAGATCAAAGCCATGATAACCGAAGGAAGTGAACATGGAACAATTGAAGAAGAAGAAAAGGAAATTATTGAAAGGGTCTTTCATCTGGGTGATAGAAACATTACATCGTTGATGACACACCGAACAGATATTGAATGGTTTGATATTGATGATACTGTACAAACTGTAAAAGATAAATTTGATGCAATCACCTATTCAACTTATCCTGTTTGTGAAAAACAAGTTGATGATATTAAGGGACTCATTTATATAAAAGATCTGTTAAAAGCTGAAGCAAATACACCATTGAAAGATCTAATTAAACCTGCATTGTTTGTTCCTGAAAATAATAATCCGTACCAGCTCTTAGAAAAAATAAAAGAAACAAAAATTCACAGTTGTTTTATTGTAAATGAATATGGTACATTGGAAGGTTTGATTACCCTCAACGATATTTTAGAGGCCATTGTTGGTGACGTACCGCAAACCGGACAGGACGAATACGAAGTAGTAGAGAGAGCTGACGGCACTTATCTGGTAGATGCACAAATACCATTTTATGATTTCCTTAGCCGTTTTGAAAAAACAGAATGGATGAACGAAGGCGAGCATGAATTTGATACCCTTGCAGGATTTGTATTACATGAATTAGAACATATCCCCACCACAGGCGAAACATTTGATTGGCGTGGCTTTCAATTTGAAATAATTGATATGGATAGCCAACGGATCGACAAACTCCTTGTTAAGATCTCCGAAGAAATTAAAGACAATATGGATGAAGAGTAATTAATTTTTTAATTATCTTCAATATCGGTCTTGGAAAATCAGCAACTAATATACTGTGAGGTAATCTTAATACCCCTTGCATGCAATATTGTTGCTTTTACATTCACTTCTTTGTAAATAATTTTATGAAAAAAATACTCATTGCAAACTTATGTTTGCTTCTTGCATTTTCAGCAAGGGCTCAATACAATTACCCTGCTACCAAAACTGTTGACAGTAGCGACACCTGGCACGGAATTACTGTTCATGACCCTTACCGTTGGTTGGAAAATTTAAAAGATTCTTCCGTGACCAAATGGTTTAAAGAACAATCGGATTATACCAACAGCATTGTAGACAATTTGCCGCAAACAGATGAGCTGTATAAGCAAATGCTGATGCTGGACTCTATACAACCTGACAAAATTTATAAAATCCGTCAGGTAGGAAAAACACTTTTTTATTTTAACCTCAAATTAGGAGAACCTAAAGCAAAACTATTTAAAAGAAACGGAGAGTTCGGTAAAGAAGAATTAGTTGCTGAACCTGCTATGTGGGGCAACAACTATAACATAGCAGATTATTATATTGAACCATTTCAAAAATACCTCGCTATCAGTGCAGGAGAAGGTGGTAAAGAAAAAAATGTGGTGAAATTTTACGATATCGCAAAAAACAAATTTCTACCTGATAGCATCCCCGGACTATTCGCCGGATTTACCGCTAAGCCTTATGAAATTTTATACATGCAGCAACCGAGTTATGATGTACATGTAGCCATAGAGGATAAAGACAAAGTATTTAAAACACACTTGCTGGGTTCTGATACTTTACAAGACAATATTTATCTTTCTTACAAAACTAATCCAGAGTTATACACTTTAGATAACTCAAAATATGTTTCTCCTTTTTGGTCAGATGATCCGGCCTGTAAATATGAATTTATAGTAAGATCGAGTGTATCTCCTTACAGCGATTTCTATTATCGTCCTCTACATTCTAAAGCAGCATGGAAAAAGATAATCAGTATGGAAGAAGACGATATATATATGCTGAACATTTACGGCAATAAAGTATATATGGGTTCTAAAAAAAATGCACCCAACGGCAAGATCCTGGTAATGGACCTGAATAACCCTGATATAAAAAAAGCAAAGACAATTATTCCTGAAAAAGATATACCCCTTGAAGGTGAAGGATCTCTTACTCAGTCTAAGAATTTTTTGATTGCCACTTATATAAAAAATGGTGTATTGATGTCGCATAGCATTATAGATATGCGTTCAAACAAAGTATCAAAAAATCCATTTGCAGAGAGTACTAATTTAACCTACTTAACTCCATTCAATAAAGACAACGACGATATACATATTGCACGTACAGGCTGGATCACTCCATTGCAATTTACTTATGCTAACCTTGCAGAACCTGCAAAAGGCGAAAAGAAATTCTCTTTCAGAAAAACTGTTGCCTATCCATACGTAAATGAATTAAAAGTTGAAGAAATTGAGATACCGGGTCACGACGGCGTGATGATCCCTTTATCTCTTGTATACAGAAAAGACCTGAAGTTGAACGGAAAAAATCCTGCGTACGTATATAGTTATGGCGCTTACGGATATAGCACAGGTGCAGGCTTCAGTTCCGACTTCCTTTTAATGGCACACAAAGGAATGATCATAGCTATTGCCCACGTTCGTGGTGGTGGTGAGAAGGGAGAAAATTGGCACTTGGCTGGCTATAAACAAAGCAAACCTAATACATGGAAAGACCTGAATAGCTGTGCAGAATACCTGGTAAACAAAGGACTAACAAGCCCTGAGCATTTATCCTGTGAAGGAGGAAGCGCCGGCGGCATCTTGATTGGCAGAGCAATAACTGAAAGACCGGATCTATGGGCATGTGCCGTTCCTCAGGTAGGTTGTTTGAGTATGATCAGACAAGAATTTGCACCAAACGGTCCGATCAATACTCCTGAATTCGGTAGCGTAAAAAACATCAACGAATTTTTTGCTCTGATGGAAATGGATGCCACATTACATGTTCAACCAGACACAAAGTATCCTTCAATGCTGATCACCACCGGCTGGAACGATCCTCGTGTGATCAGTTGGCAGCCTGCAAAATTTGCTGCGGCCGTACAAAAAGCTAACACATCTGGCAAACCAACCCTATTGCAGGTAGATTACAATGGTGGCCACGGAGATAGTGAAGATAAGTTTGCAGGCATGAAAAAAGAAGCAAAAAAATGGGCTTTCATTTTATGGCAAACGCAATCTAAATAGATCTATTTCCTATAACTAATGCTGTATCAGTGGAGGAGCGATCCTTCACTGATTTTTTTATCCCATAACTCACCTGCAATATCTATCATTTCGAAAGATGATTAATGTCATTTTTTTTGCTCCATATAAAAAGCAATTTTGAAAAACAGCAATGAGTTTCATTGTATTAATAAAATATACGGATCAGGCTTATATCAATCATAATCAATTTTTAATTTAAAACAAATAAGATGATACACGTAATCAATCACTTTGCATATAGTCCGGATGGCGAAAACGGAGGCAGCAGCGAAAACAATGATCAACAAAAAACAAAAGTAGATGTATCCGATGCTGAACATACAGAAAAGACCAAACAAAAAAAGACCCTTTGGCAAAAAATAAGAGAAGCTTTACAGGATTGGTCAAACTCCGATCAACGTGATCTTGAATATGACGATACTAAGGTATAGTCAATTAACATCGTAAACTGATTGAGCTCTTATCTTAGTATAAGAAGCCGATATACTCCTTTCTGCTGATTTTTAGCTGCAGAAAGGAAAGCAGTAGTTTGTATATTTCTCCCGAATCAACTATTGATCATACAGTAACAAATTAAGAAAAAATATTTCCTGTTCATACACATTTTGAGGGTGTGGTTGATGGTTATTTATTGATATTTTTTAAAAAAAAATCAGTAAATTTAAGTACCAGTTCCGTTGTCATTCAATTCTGTTTTTAACCTTTAAAAGAAACAAAATGATACACGTAAAAAACCATTTCATATATAACCCATGGGGTGAAAATGAAAGCAGCAATAAGTCTTCGGGTGTAAAAGATGAAATAAAAGACAAGACAGAGCAAAATCCTCCAAACAAAAAAGAAGAGCACAAGTCAATTTTTAAAAAGATCAAGGAAGCTTTACAAGAATGGTCTAATGGCGACCAACGTGACCTCGATTTTGATGATACCAGGGTATAGACCTTTTATTTTATCCTCTTCAACTTCAGCGTATCTGCTGATGTAGATTCCTGTTTGCGTATTGTCATTGTACTGATAATAATCCCCTCAATCTTTGTCCCAATATTAGAGTTACTCTCCATAAGTTGATCTTTTTAAATTAACTTCATAGTTGATAACAACACAGGCATTTAGTGTTTACATTTAAGACAATAGAAACAAGAAACATATGTTCATAGAAGCAATTGAAAAAACAGCCAATTACACCAGACCGATTCATACAATACTTAGAACATATGGAGGAAAACAAATCATCCCCGGTTCATCTACTATCTTTTTTGTGAATGAGGAAGGCTATGCTATAACCTGTAAACATGTGATCGAGTTATTGTCACATTCAGATAACATAATGAACAACTTTACTAATTTCAAAGCTGAAAGAGACAGGCTGCCAAAAGACGGCAAATACAAAACCAATCTTAAAGGTCTTGAACTAAAATATAAATTCAACAGCGACACGATCATTCAAATAAAAAATTCATTTCTCGATTGCGTAGATTCTATGTCGGGATTTACATGGAATGTGCATCCGAAATATGACCTCGCTATTTTGAAATTTAATAATTATAAAAATATCAGTTACAAAGGCCATGCTGTATTTAAGAAAGATACTACACAGATAAAGCAAGGTGAATTTTTATGCAGGCTGGGATTTCCTTTTCCTGAATTCACCAATTTTACATATAATGAATCAACTGATGATATAGAGTGGACAAGTACAGGAATAATAGGCTCTCCCAGATTTCCAATTGAAGGAATGGTAACAAGATTCCTGGCAGAAGATAATAGACTATATGGAATAGAGCTTAGCACGCCGGGATTAAAAGGCCAGAGCGGCGGACCTCTATTTGACAAAACAGGTGTTGTATGCGGTATGCAGTTTTCTACCAAACATCTGCACCTCGGTTTTGACATTATGGATAAAGAGATCATGATAAATAACGAAGCCAAAAAAGTTTCGGACTATTCCTTCATTCATTTAGGACAATGCATACATGCTGATATCATCAAAGAATTTTTAAAGGAAATGAATGTGAAGTATTACGAAGAAAACTAAATATCATGAAGATCCTTTCAGCAAAACAGATCAAAGAAGCAGATGCCTATACCATAGCGCATGAACCTATTGCTTCAATCGATTTGATGGAAAGAGCTGCAGCAAACTGTTTTAAATGGATCATTGAAAACACTAACCCCGGAGTTCGATTCACCATCTTTTGCGGAACAGGAAATAATGGTGGCGATGGATTGGCTATTGCAAGAATGTTGCATCAATTCGGATGCCCGGTCACAACATATATTGTTCATTCCGAATCAAAAGCATCGGCGGACTTTTTGACCAATGAAACCAGGTTAAAAAATATTGACGAAGCAATATGTATCGATATTACGTCTATCACTGAACTTCCGCTAATTTCAACAAATGATATTATTATTGATGCATTATTTGGCACCGGTTTAAATAAGCCTATAAAAGGAGTTGCTGCAGACCTAATACAATACATCAATCATAGTAGGTCAATAGTGATCGCTATAGATATGCCATCAGGCTTATTTGCAGACCAACCATCAGGCGTATCATCTAATCAAATCATTAAAGCCACTTATACCCTTTCTTTTCAATTACATAAACTGGCTTTTTTCTTTGCAGAAAATGCACCATACACCGGCGAAGTGATCATTCTCCCAATCGGATTAAATGAGCAGTTCATTGATTCCTGCCAAAGCAATTATGAGCTGATTGAAACAACACATATTCAACACATCATTAAACCAAGGCCCTTTTTTTCACATAAAGGAAATTATGGAAAAGCTGCAATCATTGCAGGCAGTTATGGAAAAATGGGAGCTGCCGTATTAGCAGCAAAAGCCTGCCTGAGAACGGGATGCGGATTACTGACGATGATCATTCCAAAATGTGGGTATGATATTCTGCAGACTACTGTACCCGAATCAATGGTGATCTGTGATGAAAATGATACAATGATCTCATCAGAATATTCACTCGACACATTCGATACAATTGGCATTGGCCCTGGCATAGGCACTGCTAATGAAACCGTGAATGTTTTTAAACAAATACTTCAACATTATAAGCAACCAATTGTAATTGATGCGGATGCCATCAACATCATTGCTGCGAATAAAGAATTGATGGATCTCATTCCACCCGAGAGTATTTTCACTCCCCATCCTAAAGAGTTTGAACGATTGGTTGGTAAAACCAACGATCATTTCGAAAGAAATAAATTACAAATTGAATTTTCTACAAAACACAATGTATTTATTGTATTAAAAGGCCGTTACACTTGCATCAGTTGTCCGGATGGCTCTTGTTATTTTAATCCCACCGGAAATCCGGGAATGGCAAAAGGCGGTAGCGGAGATACATTGACCGGAATGCTTACCGGTTTACTATCGCAAGGTTACTCATCTAAGGATACATGTATTACCGGGGTGTATTTACATGGACTGGCCGCAGATATAGCCGTACAAACTACCGGAGAATATTCTTTATTGGCCTCCGATATGATAGATCATATCGGTCAGGCATTTAAAAAAGAAACAGGACACTAGGTCCTGTTTCTTTTTACTCTATTTATAACTTGGCATGTGATTATCAAAATAAGCATCTACCGTCTGGTTCCAGTTATTGACCAGATCTTTCCTATAATTATTTAAAAAATTATTCGCTTCGTTATATGCATTTACTGCATTGTTGGTTTCTTTCACCCCTTTGTTGTACAGATCCACATCAGCTTGCGTTGGCTGAGATTTTTTCCCGTACTCAATTTTCATTTTTTCAAAAGCTTCATTCTTCAAAAAGAAATCTGCAATAACCGGTATTTTTTCTTTTACTTCTTTTATATAAAACTCCAATACCTTTTTACAACTGATGATCAAACTCCTGTCACCACCTTTAAATCCTTTCATCGTATCTAACTTAGCCAATCCTTCTTCTGCATTTTTTAAAAGTGTGTTTTTACTTTGCTCTATCCCATTAATATTCTTTTTTTCTATTGCATCCATTAAATAAGCCTCTTGTTTATAGCTTTTAAAAAAGATGAGATAGATCGGATTATAATAATGATTTACTTCACTTACTTCTTCCATTAATTTACCTATTTCATCTTTACCATCGATAAGATTAACGTTATGTGCCAATGCAAATCTTTTTTCTGCAAGATGCAGTGCCTCACTGGCATCATCTAGTTTTTTATTGGCCATCTCTTTTGCCAGTAAATAGGCTTCCATCATATCGTAAGACTGCTCTGAAATTTCTTCCATATCTACAATTTTGCTGAAATCGCCATTCATTACATTGTAGTAAAGTTTCATAAAAGAAACAGCGGAATCTCTGTATTCCTTATCGCCTTTAAATGAAGGCATGCCGCTGATATTCATTCTGCTTTCATCAATCTCATTCAATACTTTATTCCTTAAATTTTCTACTTTTTTTGCCCTCTTTCCGTGTGAAGCAGCACTGTTATATGTCAGAAATCTTTTTGCAATTGTTTGGTGTTGCTTACCAATATAATCCATGTAAGTGATCACATTGTCAAAATCCTGTGCATGTAAAGTTTCGGTAATGGTCATAAAAACCATTGTAATTAAAAAAAGATAGCCTTTTCTCATTTGCATTTTTATTTATTGTGAAAATTAAAAACTATTTAACCCAATCCAGCATAATTCTATATGCTTCTTTTACATATTCATTCTTACTCAGATCTTCCAGGTTATCGTCATTTATGGCCTTACTCTCTTCTGTTATTACCCGATTCCTTTCTTTATCCATGACGTTATTATCTACTTCTATGGTTGCATCTTCTTTACTATCTTTTATCGCATCAATTTCATCATACAGATCTTTGATATTTCTAGTGTAGTTCATGTATCCTTGCCATTGCAACGGAATAGTTTTGGAGGCATTTTTATTTTTATACCATTCGGTAAACTTGTTCACCAGTTTAAAACCCACATTAGCATCCACCCTGGCCTTACTTTTTTCCTGTAGAGCTGAAACCGGAATTGCAGGCATTGGTTGATAGATAGCTTGCTTGGCATTATCAGGCTTCAATGCCGATACATTAGCTTTCTCTCTTAATCTGTCTATTGCATAATAATCAGGCAGTATAATATCAGGTATTACTCCTTTCCACTGTACCGTAGAACCATCGACCCTATAAAATTTCTGATCTGTAACCTTTACATAACTATCATACGTAAGATTTTTGGAGAAAACTCCTGTTGTATCCATAGGAAGGATCTGTTGGGCAGACCCTTTGCCGTAGGTTGGGCTACCCACTATCAATGCCCTGTGATAATCCTGCAATGCAGCACTCACCAATTCAGAAGCAGAAGCACTCATAGTGTTTACCAAAACGATCATCGGGCCATCATAAATTGTACCTCTGTTAGGGTCTTTCAAAAAGTGCACTTTCCCTGCTTTATTCTTTGTTGAAGTAAGTGTACCCTCATCAATAAATATTCCGGCCAATTCTAATGCCTCTCCTAAAGAACCTCCTCCGTTATACCTGAGGTCTAATATTAAACCTGCTATACTATCTCTCTTTAATTTAACCACTTCTTTAGCCACATCATTTGAACAACCGTTCGCATTTTCTTCCTCTCCTTCTTTTACATAAAAACCAGGCAAATTGATATACCCTATTTTTTTCGCTCCTTTTATTACATAGCTTTTTACGATCTCCTCTTCATTCGTTACTTTCTGCGGAGAAAGAGATATTGATTTTTGTGTTCCTTCAGGAGTTTTAACGGTAACAGTTATTTTCCCTTTACTACCAGCCGTTAATGCACTGCTGACCTGGTATTCCGATAATTCATCTAATGTAACTTCGGGTTTGCCTTCGGGTTTTATTTTTATCAACACATCACCTTTATGCAATTCACCATTTTTCCATGCAGCACCTCCCGGTACTAAATAAGATACTACCCAATCTCCTTTATCATCCTTCTCAATTTCAAAACCTACAGAAAATTCAAGTGCACTCATCTCTGTTTCAAAATCATTCTTATCACTCATATCCATGTATGCAGTATGAGGATCATAACAATAAGTAACAGCATTCAGATAATTATTTTCAACATCCGACATCGAACTATCGATCTCTGCCAGATTTTTTTTCACCCAAAGCAATTCCCTGTTTTTAACTTTTGCTCTTGCTTTAATTTCCAATGCGGCAAAATCTGCAGGTGCTTTAGCCGCAGACATCATCTTATATCTAGTACTGTCTGATGAAACAAGATCAACAATGGCCTGGAGTGTTTGCCATTTTAAATATGACTGCCATCCCTGGGAGACATTATCTGTATAGTCTGTGTAAGGCCAGACAATATTATCTGGCTTTGTATAATCAAAAGGTTTATCTGTAAGTAATTTGATCGCACTATCTGCTTTCAATAAACCCGTTCGGTATAATTGGATGCTCTTATCAAAAAATCCCCAGCCATTGCCCAACAACTCATCATCCAACTTTGTACGAAACCCCGCTAATTGGTTGGTAGCTGATTTTGAAAACAATAATTTATCATCATCTAGTTCATTTATCCAACGATCATATAACATCATAGAAGAAGAATCATTCCATGTTATTGGTTGATAATGATTTTGTTCTAAAAACCTCCTTAATGTAACCACTTTCTGTCTGAGTACATCAGCACGAACCGATTGCGAAAAAGAAACTTTCGTAACCAACGATAGAAAAATTATAAAAAATATTTTCATAAAGGGCAGGATGAATTTCTTGATTGATGCTTATTATCCTCTCAATTTCATCTCTCCGATTATTCTTTCAATTTTATCATCCAATATTTTTTCTGTTGCATCAAACTCTGCAGCAGCAAGCAATTTTGTATTTACACTGAAATAGAATTTTATTTTAGGCTCTGTACCACTTGGTCTTGCGCTGATCTTTGTTCCATCTGCTAATTCAAATTGTAACACATTACTTTTTGGCAGATCAATTTTAAAGCTTTCGCCAGTTTGTAAATTTTTACCTACCTGCAATTCATAATCATACAATTTAGCAACAGGAGCTCCATCAATTGTTGTTGGCGGATTTTTTCTGTAGCCTTCCATCATCTCTGCAATTTCTTTAGCCCCGTTCATTCCTTTGCGAACAATGTTCACCAGGCTTTCTTTATAAAAACCATATTGAAGATACAGGTCAATTAATTTATCGAACAAACTACGACCTTTATTTTTTTCATATGCAGCCATCTCACAAGCCAATGCCACCGCACTGATACCATCTTTATCCCTGATCTTATCTCCGATCATTAAACCAAAGCTTTCTTCTCCACCAATGATATAATTTTCTTTACCTTCTTTTTCACGGATAGCAGCAGCGATCCATTTAAATCCGGTCAGTACATTATAACAGGCCACATTATTTTCCTTAGCAATAATATCGATCATATCAGTAGTAACAATTGTTTTCACTACCATATCATTCGGTTGTGCAATGCCTTTCGCTTTACGGGCTTCTATCATATAGTTAAATGCGATCATGGCTGTTTGGTTA
Organism: Ferruginibacter lapsinanis; assembly: GCF_020783315.1. Classification (NCBI taxonomy): domain Bacteria; kingdom Pseudomonadati; phylum Bacteroidota; class Chitinophagia; order Chitinophagales; family Chitinophagaceae; genus Ferruginibacter; species Ferruginibacter lapsinanis. Next base: position 230,115 of record NZ_CP086063.1, read on the forward strand.
CCATTCAGCAATACCCATTCTCCTTTATGATTTTTTACACCGATCGCAACTCTGTCGGCATCCGGATCAGTGCCTAATAAGATATCTGCATTGATAGCTTTTGCCTTTGCCAACCCCATGCTCATTGCCTCTGTTTCCTCAGGATTAGGATATACTACAGTAGGGAAGTTTCCATCAGGTACCATTTGCTCTTCAACAACATTGATATTGGTGAACCCAAATTTTTTCAACACATCCGGTACTAACACAATACCTGTACCATGAATAGAAGTGTATACAATTTTCAGATCATGTTGTGCCGCACATGCTTCAGGATACACACTTAATCCTTTTACCATGTCGATATAAATAGCATCAAACTCTTTTCCAACGGGGATGATATTAGATTCGCCACCACTCCATTTCACATCATCAACAGAAGCAATTTTATCTACCTCAATAATTACATTTTTATCATGCGGTGGCACCAATTGAGAGCCATCATTCCAATATGCTTTGTACCCATTGTATTCTTTAGGATTGTGAGATGCCGTACAAACCACACCACCTTTACAACCAAAATGCCTGATCGCAAAACTTAATTCAGGTGTCGGTCTCAAAGCTTCAAACAAATACACTTTGATACCATTCGCAGCAAAAACATTGGCAGTGGTCTCAGCAAAAAAGCGACTGTTATTTCTGCAATCATGAGCAATGGCCACACTCACATCATCACCAAAACATATCTTTAAATAATTGGCGTAGCCTTGTGTAGCCATCCCGACAGTATACTTATTCATGCGGTTAGTACCGATACCCATAATACCCCTTAATCCACCTGTTCCAAACTCTAAATTTTTATAGAAGGCGTCAGCCAATTCATCTTCACTTAATTGTTTAATCGCATCTTTTACTGATTGATCATAATTACCGTTCAACCACACATTTACTTTTTCCTGAATTTTATTATCCATGTTTAAATTTTTAAGTCTTCAAAAATAAAACATTCGTATATAATAAAGTATATAACAGTAAATTTGTTTTTTATGAGCCAAACATCGGTACATAGCCCAACTTCAGTGGCAGAGTTTATCCTGAGGAATGAAGGACACTCATCAACTTTTAAAGCTATATTGAGCTTTTGCCTGCTGCTTGTTACCACTTTTCACCTATTTGCACAGGATTCTACTCAAACCACCCATGTACAATTGGTACCTGTAAGCGAAGAAACTATTGATACCTCGATCGTACAAATATTCATTGGCAAAAAAAATACTTACAAACCCGAGCCGGCTTCTTCTCTATCCAAAGCACAAATAAAACGTAGAGTGAGAACCGTTGCCATAGCTAATATTGCCGGATACAGTGCAATCATGGTGGGTTTAAATGCGGCATGGTACGCCGATTTCCCCAGAACCGGTTTTCATTCATTCAACGATGATAAAGAATGGTTACAGGTAGATAAAGTGGGACATATGTATAGTGCCTACATTGAAAGCAGGGCCAGTATGGAATTATGGCGCTGGACAGGTATCGAACGTAAAAAACGAATCTGGCTGGGTGGCTTAAGTGGTGCCGTATATCAAACCGTTATTGAAACATTGGATGGATTTAGTGCAGAATGGGGCTGGAGCTGGGGCGATTTTACTGCTAATATATTGGGTAGCGGTATATTGATCGGACAGGAATTAGCATGGAATGATCAAAGAATAAAAATAAAATTCTCTTTTCATAAAAATTCTTATTCAGATGCTCAGCTAAATCAGCGTGCCGATAATCTTTTTGGCAAAACACTGGCCGAAAGATTCATTAAAGACTATAATGCTCAAACCTACTGGGCAAGTGCCAACCTCAAACCTTTCTTTCCTAAAAGTGATCTGCCGGAATGGCTCGGAGTTGCAGTAGGCTACGGCGCCAATGGCATGTTTGGTGGATTTGATAATACCTGGAAAGATAAAAATTCAAATACTACCATCGACCGGTCTGATATAAAAAGATACCGTCAATGGTATTTATCCCCCGATATAGATTTCAGCAAAATCAAAACCCGTAAAAAGGGAGTCAAGTTTCTTTTCTCCGTACTAAGTGCTTTTAAATTTCCTGCTCCGAGCATAGAATTTTCAAATGGAAAGTTTAAATTACATGCAATACATTTTTGACAGAACACTAATGGTACTGATCTAACAGATTAACACAGATCTATTTGTGCTTATAAGTTCAATCCGTGTCATCAGTGTTCTATCCTATTTAGTAATTAAAGATCTTTTATGCATCTATTACAACAATTGCTTTTTGCCGCCATCGCCATTTTTGCCATCGGACTATTTACCAAAAACATATTACAAATACGCCGTAATATTTTATTAGGCAGAGATGAAGACCTCAGTGATAACAGATCCACCCGTTGGAAAAACTTATTGCTATTGGCATTAGGACAAAAGAAAATGTTTAAAAATCCATTAGTGGCGCTAATGCATTTAGTGATCTATGCAGGTTTTATCATTATCAATATAGAAGTACTTGAAATTGTTTTAGATGGCATTTTAGGCACACACAGATTATTCTTTCCTTATCTAGGCAATCTTTATACATTCTTAATTAACTTTTTTGAGATATTGGCATTTGGCGTAATTGTGGTATGTGTTGTTTTTTTAGCACGACGAAATATCATCAAACTAAAACGTTTTATCAGTAAAGACCTTAATGGCTGGCCTCGTAGTGATGCCAATTATATATTAATCACAGAGATCATTTTAATGTGCCTGTTTCTTACAATGAATAGCACAGACAGAGCTTTACAATACAGAGGTGTTGAGCATTATCATAGTACCGGCAGTTTTGTTTTTTCCGGAATGCTTGCCCCCTTATTCGCTCATTTTTCCACCGCAAGTTTGATCATGCTTGAAAGAAGTTGCTGGTGGCTCCATATCATAGGCATTTTAGCATTTTTAAATTATCTGCCATATAGTAAGCACTTACACATCATGCTGGCCTTCCCTAATAGTTATTATGCCAGGTTGCAAGTGCCGGGAAAAATGGAAAATATGCAAAGCGTACAAAACGAAGTACTATATGCCATGCAACCCGAACTGGCTCCAACTAACGCAGAGGCACATACTATGAAATTCGGTGCTAAAGATATTTTTGATCTGAGCTGGAAAAACCTGCTCGATGCATACAGTTGCACAGAGTGTGGAAGATGCAGTGCCGCATGTCCGGCCAATCAAACAGGGAAATTATTATCCCCCAGGAAAATAATGATGGACACCAGGGACAGATTGGAAGCTGTAGGCAAAAACATCAATCTGAATAAAACGTTCGCTGATGATGGAAAGAATTTGTTCAGTCATATTACTACAGAAGAATTAAGAGCCTGCACTACCTGTAATGCATGTGTAGAGCAATGTCCCGTAAGCATTAGTCCGCTTGACATCATTATACAATTACGCCGCAGCCTGATCATGGAAGACAGCAATGCGCCCCAGGAATGGAACACCATGTTTGGCAACATTGAAAACAATTTTGCTCCCTGGAAATTTAGTCCGGATGACAGAGACAAATGGACAGAAGAATTAAACAATTGATCGATGTATGTATTTTACATTCTGGCGCCGATTTATATTATCCTTTCTATTCTGTATTCCCGGCACGAAGGAAGAAAAAGGCCACGGGTTTTATAGGTACACTATTATTGATCCTTTTAATTCCGTTCATTGGTTACTGGATCGTTGAGTTACTATCTAATAAAAAGGCCAAGGGCTGCAATTGGTGTGGCAACAAATACAATGAGGCAGAATATTGCGGATTATGTGGCAAAAATGAAGCCGGAGAAACAAGACCTGGATTTAAGCAAACCTGATACCCTATTGCATTTCACATATAATTTTATTATTTTTCTTATTTAAACTAAGAGTATGAAAAGCAAAATATTTTTTGCAACAGCGCTGGTTACTGTTGTATTAATAGCAGGTTTTAGATATGCTAATAAAGTGCATCAACCAACACTCCAACACATTTCCAGAGAAAATATATTTAAGAACAAATTAGTTATACAATGTTCACCTGATTGGGCACATATAAATGAAGACAGTCTTGCTAATGGAATTGGCATGTTACCCGGCTGGGGTAATTATCGTTGGTACATCAGCACAAAAAATGACAGCGCTCAATTTTATTTTAATCAAGGCATTAACATGTATTATGCCTTTCATATTATTGAATCAATGGCTTCATTTAAAAAAGCACAAAGATTTGATAACAACAATGCAATGATATATTGGGCGCAGGCTTTGGCCTACGGCCCCAACATTAATGACTTTGCTTATGCGGCTACACCCGAAGCTTTTGCAGCAGCACAAAAAGCACTTTCATTAAAAAATAATTGCACTGCTAAAGAGAAAGCATTGATTGAAGCAATGGCGGTCAGATATACGTCAGACAGCACTTTCAGCAGAGCATCCTTAAATCAATTATATGCAGATGCAATGAAAAAATATTACCACCAATTTAAACAGGATGCAGATATTGCTGCTCTGTACGCAGATGCAATGATGCTACAGCATCCATGGGATTACTGGAAACATAATGGAACGCCGGAGCCATGGACTCCTGAGATATTATCCGTGCTGGAAGGTATTTTAAAAACTCATCCTCTTCATCCGGGGGCAAATCATTACTATATCCATTCTATAGAAGCATCTCCAAATCCACAGAAAGCAATGGCAAGTGCAGACAGGTTGGGAAAATTAATGCCTGGTGTTTCTCACATGATACATATGCCATCACATATTTATATCAGAAGTGGAAAATATAAAGAAGGTATTAAAGTAAATGAGATGTCTGTAAAAGGATATAATACTTACCTGGCATTGTACCCCGATGTACAAAATAATGTTCCGCTTTATTTGATACACAATTTGCACATGCAAAGCAGTTGTGCTATGATGAGAAGTAATTATCAATACAGCAACAAAAGTTCTATCGAAGCTCAACAAAGTTTTGACACCAGCTTTATGTCATTACAGCAACCGTTAGGCAACTTTATACAATACATATACATGACTCCCGTTATAAATAATGTACGCTTTGGCAAATGGGATAGTATACTAAACACCAAGGCCCCTCAGGAACATCATATCTATGCTAACACCTTGTGGCATTGGGCCAGAGGCATGGCACAAGCAAGAAAAGGAAATATCAACGAAGCAAAGAATGAATTAAAAATTGTACAGGAAAAAATGAAAGCGCCAGACATGCAGGTAGTAATGGAACCATTTAATTCTCCTTTCAGTGCAATGAAAGTTGCAGAAAAAATATTAGCAGGTGTGATTGCAGAACAAGAAAATAATTTCAGCGAAGCAACAAAATTATTGACAGCTGCTGCTGCCAATGAAGATGCATTAATTTATGATGAACCTAAAGACTGGTTGCTCCCCGCCAGAGAATATTTGGGCAATGTGCTACTGAAAGCAGGTAACCCAGCCAGGGCTGCAATTGTTTTTAAAGAAGACCTGAAGGAAAACCCTAACAATCATTGGGCTTTATATGGTTTATATCAGTCACTCATCAAACAGAAAAAAAATACTGAAGCAGCCATTATAAAGAAACAGTTTGATAAAGCTTTTGAAGGAAACGATATTCCCAAAGGTCAAGCTGTTTTTTAAAAAATAACAGATACAAAAGCAGAGAGATCAATAATGATCTCTCTGCTATATTATTCATTAACATTAATACGTTTCTACAACATTATAGAAGAATGCTTTAGGCTCTCCTTCTACGCCGGCTTTCGCCATTTTTTCTTTCAGATCTGCAGATTTAAAAAATGCTTTCGCTTTTGCCATATCTGTAATAGCACAAACAACGGTTACAATATGATTATCGTCAATACTATACCCTACGGCTCTGTCAACAAGACCAGCATCTGTTCTGGCTTGCTTATGACTATCAAATTCTTTTTTCCAGGCATCCCAATCTTTTACTTTATGTGTCATTATTACCCGGCTGGTTATTGAATTGGTAGTTGTATCAAGCATCACCACATTATAAAATGTCATTGAAGGTGCTCCTATTACTCCGGCCTTCCCCATTTTAGCTTTCAGTTCGGGTGAAGCAGCAAATGCTTTTGCCTGGGCAGTGTCAGGCATCCTGAATGCTATTAATACCATATTTGAATCATCCATCCCTCTGCCCAAAGTAAACTTGGTTAAGCTATGTGCTTTTTGTGCAGAATCATCGCTGTCAAAGATTGGTTTCCACTTGGCATAATTTGCTACTTTATGAATAACGATCAACGTGTTTCCCGGCTTAGTGGCCACCGGTTCCATCTTGTTAGCAGTTGTATCCATGGTATTCTCTTTCTCTTTATTTCCGCCCGAATTACAGGCAGAAAATGCAAGCAGTGTACAAGCAGCAATAATTGCAGCCGCAAAAAAATTGTTTGGTTTCATTTGTAATATGTTTTAAGATGAATAATAATGTATTCATCGGGCAAAGACAATCGATTTAAACAAGGAAGGATGTACGTTAAATATACCATTAATAAACCGGGAATGCAAGCAACCAGACTGAATTTTTATCCCAAAAGCCTGTGCCGGATTTAATAAATTTATTATCTTTAAAATCAACTTTCATCAAAACAAAAATCATATGAAAATTCTTAAAAGAATATTTATTGGCATACTTGTACTTTTTGCATTGCTTTTGATCGTTGCATTATTTGTAAAAAAAGAATATACGGTTGAACGTGAAGTAACAATAGCCAAACCCAAACAAGAAGTTTTTAATTATATCAAATTACTCAAAAACCAAAGCAATTATAGTGTATGGGTAAAAATGGACCCCAATGCTAAAATGGAATATAAAGGCACCGATGGAACAGTTGGCTTTGTTTCATCCTGGGATAGCGAAAATAAAAATGTTGGAAAAGGTGAGCAGGAAATAAAACAAATAACAGAAGGAGAACGCCTCGATCTTAGTTTGCATTTTATAAAACCTTTTGAAGGTTTTGCCGATGCTTATATGACGACTGCCGCTATAGATTCAAACCAAACAAAAGTGAAATGGGGATTTCATAATAAAATGAAATACCCACTCAATATTATATGCCTTTTCATGAATGTAGAAAAAATGATCGGCAAAGATCTTGGTGATGGATTAAATAATTTAAAAGTGGTGTTAGAAAAATAAAGGCCGCACAAATAACTTTTAAAGCCTTCATTAAACCGGAGGCTTTTTTAATAACCAGCATTACATAAAATGGGTACATCAGAAAACAGCATTACACTCAAAACTATATTTTCCGTTATCAAACAATCATTGAACGGAGAGCAACAGGATTACACACAGGGCAGCATCCGCAAAGCAGTGTTCTTACTGGCTATCCCGATGATACTCGAATTGAGTTTAGAAAGTGTATTTGCCGTGGTAGATATTTTCTTCGTAAGTAAACTCGGACAAAACGCGATAGCCACAGTTGGCCTAACAGAATCTGTGATCACAATAGTGTATTCTGTTGCAATCGGTTTAAGTGTTGCTGCCACCGCTATTGTTGCCAGAAGGATCGGAGAAAAGAATCCTGAAGCTGCCGCACATGCCGGCGCACAGTCTTTGATCGTGGCAATGGTCATTTCAGTGTTGACCAGTCTTGCCGGAATAATATTTGCCGAAAACATTTTATCATTGATGGGGGCAAGTAAAGAAGTGGTTCATGAAGGAGCCATATTCACACGTATCATGTTTGGCGGCAGCCTGGTCATCATGTTATTATTTCTGATCAACGGTATTTTCAGAGGTGCAGGCGACGCCGAAATGGCAATGAAAAGCCTGTGGATAGCCAGTGGTGTTAATATTATTTTATGTCCTATCCTTATTCATTTCATGGGTTTAAAAGGTGCAGCCGTTGCTACAGTCATTGGCAGAAGTTCTGGTGTATTATACCAGTGTTATCATTTATTTAAAGGAAGCGGCATTATAAAATTCAAGAAAGAACATGTTGCATTTGACATCCCTATTATAAGATCTTTGATCAATATTGCATGGCCCGCCACTTTCCAATTCATCATCGCAAGCGGAAGCTGGATCATATTAGCAAGACTGGTAGCTGAAACCGGTGGCACTACAGCTTCTGCAGGTTACCAGATAGCTATACGAAATGTTGTTTTCTTTATTTTACCTGCATGGGGATTGAGTAATGCGGCAGCAACACTGGTGGGGCAAAACCTTGGTGCCAAAGAGATACACAGAGCTGAACAAAGCGTATTAATAACAGCCAAGTACAACGCCATCTTCATGAGCTTTGTGATGTTGCTGTTTGTTTTTTGTTCAAACTTTATCATTCGTCTTTTTACAAATGATGATAACGTAGTGCGATACGGAGCCAGGGCATTACAGATAATTGGATCAGGCTATATCTTTTACGGCATTGCTATGGTGATGACACAAGCCTTAAATGGTGCCGGCGATACTAAAACTCCCACCCTTATCAACCTCGTTGGGTTTTGGTTTTTTCAGATACCTCTGGCATATTTCCTGGCACAAGGACTTGATATGAAAACAACCGGCGCTTTTATAGCTGTACCGGTTGCTGAAACTTTTATTGCATTGATTGCATGGTATTATTTTAAAAAGGGCAAATGGAAAGAAGTGAAAGTCTGATACATGAATAATATTCCAATCTTTTAATGGGTGTAATCAGTACTTACATTTTGTGCTGGTATATTATCCCTCATCTGCCGTAGGGCCATACATACCCGGCACTGGTATATCCAACAAACGCAGATAAACAGAAAGCTGTCCTCTGTGATGTATCATATGACTAAAAGCCCAGGCACGTATGGCCACTTTCTTTGGCAACTGATATAATATCTGATCACCATTTCTTACCGTCCATATCGCATCTAATTCTTCAAGGCTTACCTGCTCAAGATCCTGCAATGCTTTATCAAGATTATCCTGAAACACTTTCAGCAATTCCTCTGTAGAGGTAGCCGCTACAGTAGGTGTATAATTTGCAGCAAAATCATAATCAGAGATATGAATGACCCTGGATATCCAATGTGTATTTTCCGCAACATGAGTAGCCAGTCTGCCGATAGGTGCTGATTTTTCGTGCGGCTTCCAATCTTTTTTATCAAATGGAATTCTTTCCAGAATTTTTTTCGTTGCATCAGATTCACGCTTTAGTTCACTGATGTAGCCAGTTTTAATAGACATATATTTTTATTTTAAGATTCAGGATGAGTAAATTTTGAAACACCATCTTTATGCCGCAACATTTTTATCAGTTGCACCAATGCTGTAAAAACAAATATTCCACCAACCACCCAATTTAAATATTGCTGACTGTTCTCAATCCGCTCTACGATCCATTTTCCGCCGAAGATAAAGATACAGGTGCCTAAAAAAGCGCCTATGCCGATACCTAATATATAACTATTGTATTGTGCCGGTTTAGGTTCCAGCACTTTTTTAGTAAACAACACTGTACTCCAGCCAAACCAAAAAATAACAACGATCGGGTTAATAGCACACATGAACATTCCTAGTAAAAACCGATGCATGTTATTATTCAGCATGATATTCTTGCTGTTGCCACCGCCTTTTATTGCAGCAATAAAACTACCTGCAGCCAATGCCAGGATAATACCAAGTGTGATCCACTCCATTATCTTCATCAGTTTCGCTTGTTTCCTGATCCAATCAATCCCTATCAATGATATTCTTACATAGGTCATTTCAACGATCATAGACCCCAACGAGAACCACAGCGCATCCGTCACACTTTCCTGTATGCCGATCTGCATCGCAGCTACATTGAGTGTACCCAACGGCAATGAGCCTAAAAAGCTGATCAATAATCCCCAGAAAAATACTTTTATTATTTTAATCATTACTCAATTGTTGCATCAACGGCTTTCATATCCACCATTAATTGTCTTGTATAGGTAAGAAATTTTCTTCCTTTTTGCAAACCCCATGGTTTTACTCCCTGCGAAGCATTGTATTTACTGATAGTATAAAGTGCTCTCCAGTGTTTGATAATTTCCTTATATGCACCCATCAATGTATAACCGGTATCATAAAAATGATTCGGCTCTGCACCACAACCATTGTATTCAAGGATAGTAAAATTTTTTCCAGCCTTCAGGTCTTCCACACTCGTACACATTATATCATATCTGCCATAAAAAAAGTCATTGATATCCAGGCTTATCTTATCAAACACTTTCACCAGCTTGTCATCAATATGTTCTTTCAGATCAATGAACTGTGCCCCACGGTTATGATTAGCTGCGTAACTCAGTTTATACACTTCACCTGCAGCAATAACAATATGCCAGTTATCGGCATGTTTGATCTTCATTGCTTCAAAATGTTTATCCCCTTTAGGATGATGCTTTACTAATTCTTCCAACGTATGTTTACCATCACCAATTACCTGCAAAGGGATCTTATGTAAAAAGCCAGTCACCGTTCCTGTAGTATCTTTTGGATGCCTGATGTAAAAAACACTTACCTCCATCGGGTAGTGCACAAGCTGTTGCACAATATATTCCCAAGGCATTTTAGCATGATAACTTTTCAGTGCTTCTTCCGAATCAATTTTCCTCAATAAGATACCTTGTCCGCCAACTTCGGGCTTTACAATAAACGGATAAATAATCTGATATTGCTTCAGTTTTATTTTGATGCCATCAAAGTCATCTCCCGGCATCACATTAAAAGTAGTAGGATATAATTCTTTGGGCAGCAGGTCATACATTTCCTTTTTAGGCTCTCCTTCCATGCCGCCAAAAGTAAGTTTAGGATTGCTTGGTGTAAAAAACCAAACAGCTCTCGATTTGATAATATACCACAACCAAAAAATGGAGATCGGCGTATATAGGATTTTAAATGGCCAGGCTTCCCAATTCGTTATTTTATGGAATAGATTTTTCATCAAGTCGCAAAAATAACACCTTATAATCAAAACTAATCCGTGAAGTTTGTCATACAAAAAATAATACCCTAAATTACAGATAGAATCAACACCAGATTGCCATGCATGTACCAACTATGTCTGAAATGTCAGCTGCCGGAAACAGTCCCGAAGTACTATTTTGGGTAGGCTGTGCCGGGAGTTTTGATCAACGGGCACAAAAGATCACCAAAGCATTTGTTACCATTCTTGATAAAGTAAAGATCAGTTACGCCATTTTGGGGAAAGAAGAAATGTGTACGGGTGACCCTGCCAGGCGTGCCGGCAATGAGTTTATGTTTCAAATGATGGCCTATCAAAATATTCAAATATTGAATGGATATGGCATCAAAAAAATTGTTACTGCCTGCCCTCATTGTTTCAATACATTAAAAAACGAATACCCCGAGTTGGGGGGCACATATGAAGTTATTCATCATACCACTTTTTTACAGCAGCTCATCGACGAAGGAAGAATAATCATGAAAGAAGGAGGTGATTTTAAAGGGAAAAAGATCACCTATCACGATAGCTGTTATCTTGGCCGGTCGAATAATATTTATGAAGCACCCCGTAAAGTGTTGGAAGCCATGGATGTAGAATTGGTGGAAATGAAACGTTGCAAAAGCAACGGGCTTTGTTGTGGTGCCGGCGGTGCACAAATGTTTAAAGAAGAAGAAAAAGGAGATATCCGTATCAACCAGGAAAGAACAAAAGATGCATTGGAAACAGGTGCTACCATTATCGCCTCTGCCTGCCCATTTTGCAATACCATGATGACTGATGGGGTAAAAAACAGCAATAAAGAAGATGATATAAAAGTTTTAGACATTGCTGAGTTAATTGCCGCATCTATTTAATAATTTTGCACTATGGACATCGATATTATTCAAGAGCACATACCTGCTGACTTCCACGACGCCTCTAAAGTATGGATCTATCAAAGCAGTCGTGTATTTTTTATGAGTGAAGCATTTCAGTTAGAAGAAATGTTTGAACAATTTGTTGCCAACTGGAAAAGCCATGGAGCTCCGGTAAAAGGATATGCCAATTTATTTTTCGGGCAGTTTATTGTGATCATGGCAGATGAAACAGCCACAACTGTTGGTGGATGCAGTACAGATAGTTCAGTAAGAATGATCAAAGAGATCGAACAAAAATTTAATGTACAAATGTTCGACAGACAAATGCTGGCATTTATTATTAAAGAGAAAACACAACTGCTTCCATTATCACAATTGAATTATGCAGTAGAAAATAAATTCATTGATGGCGATACCTTGTATTTTAATAATACCGTACTTACTAAAAAAGACCTGCTGGAACAATGGATCATTCCTGTAAAAGATAGTTGGTTAGGAAAGAGGATCACATTACCAGTGTAACATACTTTCTTATTTCTTATTCCGCTTAGCCCTTGCATACTGCACCGGCCATTCAATATTTTCATCCAGCTCAAGTGCTGCATGTAATGCAAAATACGGATCACGTAAATGCTCCCTTGCCATAAAAATAAAATCAGCCTGTTCCTGCTGTAATATTTCTTCTGCCTGTTGTGCATTGGTAATGATACCTACTGCACCGGTTAAAATGCCGGTCTGTTTTTTAATCGCTGCTGCCAGTTGTACCTGGTAACCCGGCCCAACGGGAATTTTAGCCAATGGAGATGTACCGCCGGATGAAGTATCTATCAGATCGATCCCTTTTTCTTTTAGTACCAGGGCCAATTGTACAGAGTCGTCAATTGTCCAGCCGCCCTCTACCCAATCGGTAGCAGAAATGCGAACGAATATTGGTAACTCAGCAGGCCACACGGTTTTTACAGCATCAATTATTTCCAATAAAAATTTTATCCGGTTATCAAAGCTGCCACCATATCCATCTGTTCGTTGATTGCATAACGGAGATAAGAACTGATTGATCAGATAGCCATGCGCCGCATGTATCTCTACCAATTTAAATCCTGCTTTTAAAGAGCGTACTGCTGCATTTTTAAAATCATTTATCACCGAGGCTATTTCTGTTGCAGTTAATTCGTGCGGTATCATCTCTCCTTCTCTAAAAGGAATGGGTGATGCAGAAACTGTTTGCCAATGATTTTCTCCGGACAATATTTGTTTATCTCCTTCCCACGGTTTTTCTGTGCTTGCCTTCCGGCCTGCATGTGCCAATTGTATTCCGGCTACAGCTCCATGTTCATGAATGAAAGAAGTGATCTGGTGCAATTTTTCAATATGCTCATCTTTCCATATGCCCATATCTCCATAACTGATCCTGCCTTCGGGTGATACTGCTGTTGCTTCCTGCATGATCAATGCTGCGCCACCCACTGCACGGCTACCTAAATGCACCAGGTGCCAATCGCTGGCAAAGCCATCAACACTTGAATACTGACACATGGGTGAAACCACTATCCTGTTCTTAAACTCAACCGATTTGATCTTTAACGGAGTAAAAAGCAAACTCATACTTACGGATTTTAACTTGTTTATTTATAACACCAATTGCTCAAATAATTTTTTCAGCACTTCGCCGGCATTGGTGCACAAGCCGGGATGAACTTTTGAGCTTTGCACCACAGTGCTACGGGTAGCAGTTAACCAGCGAAACCGTGAGGCCATATCCAATCTGCCGATGGGGCCCGATGAACTACCGCCAACACATATACGTTGCAACGCATCCAGGTTGGCTTCTATTTCATGCAGGTCTAATTCGTCGCCGCAAAAAACCTGCAGGCGATGATGATTCACTCCTATCAGTGCATGTAAAAAATTCTCTTTAGCACAATACACAATTACCCCAACGTTCAGAAATTCTTCCCGCTCTACCCTTGGTACAATGCGTATTACCGCATACTCAAATAAGTGCTTCTCGTGCATGTTGTGCTTCTTTTACAAATATTTGACTATTGGCTAATCTTGTTTCTAAAAACTGGCTATACACCTGCCTGTGTTCTTCTGTAGATTGAAATGAGGTATCTGTTGCCAGCCATTCATCAGGTATCAGTCCAACGATCCTGCGTATATGCTCATTGGTCAACAACGAACGGAAAGTTGTATCAACAGTATCCAGCGCTGCTGCCTGTGGCAACAATACATGATCCTTTACCAATACAAAAGGCCGCAATGCTTTGTCTTGCCAATCATGTATGTTATGATGAAAATACAAACAGGCACCGTGATCGATCAACCACAATTCTTTATGCCACCAAAGCATGTTTGTATTACGCACCGTACGATCCATATTCGTGAGCAGGCAATCCATCCAAACAATTTTGGAGGCCAGTAGCGGATCAACCACCGTTACTGCCGGATCAAATGTGATAGACCCCGAAAGATAATGCAGGCCCAGGTTAAGCCCTGTACTTGCTTTCAGCAGATCCTGTATTTCTTCATCCGGTTCTGTTCTGCCAAACGCACTATCTACATTGGCAAAAACTATTTCAGGAACTTTTAATCCTAACACTCTTGCTATTTCGCCACCGATCAATTCAGCGATCAGCGCTTTAACACCCTGCCCCGCTCCCCTGAATTTCAACACATACATAAAACTATCATCCGCTTCTACAATTGCAGGCAACGACCCTCCCTCCCGTAAAGGAGTGATGTATCGGGTTACATTCACTAACCGTATTGTCGGCTGATCATTCATACTGCTAAGTTAATATTTTTAAGCATCGGCATTCAACATATCTCAGTAGCTGTTTGAAATTAAAACACAATATAGAATTACCGATGTTGAGTTTACAGTAGTACAAAAGCTTAATCAGGGAACCAACCGACAAAGGGGCAGTAATCCTTTGTCGGCGGCTTTGGCGCCTGTCCCGATTATTTCGGGAGTTACTTTTTTTCCGCAAAAAAAGTAATAAGAGAGGCTCTGCAAATAAAATGATACACTAAATACAATATTCCGCTTTTTAGATATTATATTAAAAAATGTAACTTGTCTATCCCTTTCAGCACCCAACCCTTTCGCATTCATGTACAGTTCTTACATAAAACAATTATGTATGAAAAAAATATTCCTTCCTGCATTGTTACTGATCGCTCTGACAAGTCATGCACAAAACAACCATTCATTTGCTGTACATTTTGACCTGGATAAATTCAATCTTACAACAGATGCCACTACAAGTCTTGATAGTTTTATTACTGTATATAAACCCGGCGCTACCATCAAACTCTACGGACACACCGATATTATGGCCAGCTACGAATACAATGATGCGCTTTCTTTAAAAAGAACTACTGCTGTAAAAAATTATTTAGTGAGCAAGGGTTTTACTGCTGCTAACATCATTGAAGAAAAAGGATTTGGTAAACGCAGACCGCTTAACAACAATCATGGTGAAAAAGAAATGTACCTCAACCGCCGGGTGGAGATCGTTGTTGACGAAGATGCCGTGAAGAATGAAGAACCGATACTGAACAATGAAACGGATAAGTCTTTAACGGCAAAGATCGCCGACACTGCAACCACCGCCGGCACCAATATCGTTTTACAGAACATGAGCTTTTATGGCGGCACACATAGTATCATGCCGCAATCGCTGCCTATCCTGATGGAGTTGGTGGAGATCATGAAAAAGAATCCTACGTTGGTGATACAGGTAGAAGGGCATATCTGTTGTCAAGATGGAGATGCCGATGGGTTTGATATTGGCACCCGTACCTACAACCTTTCTGAAAACAGGGCGAAGGAAATTTGCAAGTACCTGAATAAAAGTGGTATTGATGAGAAACGTTTATTCTTTAAGGGTTACGGTCACCAACAACCGCTTACTCCTTACCCGGAAAAAACAGAAGAGGAGAGAATTAATAATAGAAGGGTGGAGATAAAGATTGTGAGGAGATGATTTTTTTGTGTTTTTTAAATTTTGACTATAAGTTAAGGTGTTACCAAATGTAAAACTTATAAAGAGGCACGACTGTTAACAAAGGTTTTGATGGAAAGTTTTTTTAGGATGCAAGGAGGGGGTGGGTAGGAGTATAGAGAATATTACTATAAAAAACAATGCGTTTAGTTACTTTGGTGTATGTCGTCAAATCAAAGTGAACTTTCTCTTAGAGAGTGTTTCGTGATTTAAAGATACTTTTTATTTTTAGTTTTATAGTGTACAGATTAAAATTAAGATGCTATTTTTTGTCTTAAATAATTTTGCCTTCTTCTTTGAAGCGTTAGCATTTTTATTCTTTGCCTGTATTTAAAAATCTCTTCTTGCCTTCCGTAATAAACATCTGCCGGTGTGACATTCCCAAGAGACTCATGATAGCGTTCATGATTATAGTAGTGTACAAAAGCCGTTAATGATGCTTCCAGTTCTTCAGGGCAGTAGTAATTATCCAACTTAACAACGTTTTTCATTGACCGATGATAACGTTCAATTTTCCCTTGTGTTTGCGGATGATTGGGCCTGCCATGTAAAAGTTTCATTTTCTTGTTTTGTAAAAAGATTTTGAGTTCTGATGCGATATAGCAAGCTCCATTGTCCGATAATAACTTTGGCCTGAACTCATTTGGCAACTCTGAAGCCTCCAGGGCTCTATTAACTGTTCGTTGTACATCCTCTGTTTTCATTGTCTTACAGAGTTCCCAATGAACAATAAAACGGCTGTAATCATCCAGTACTGTACTCAGATAATACCATCCCCATCCCAATATCTTGAAGTAAGTAAAATCTGTTTGCCACATTTCATGAACAAAGCAGGTCTTTTGACTAAATTCATTTCCTGCTGCTAACAAAATATGTGAAGGGCTGGTGATTAACCCTTTGGCCTTCAAAATCCGGTACACGCTGGATTCTGATATGAATATTCCTTTTACATCACTGAGTTTACAGGATAATTCTCTGGGTGATAACTCGGCATATTCCAGCGCAATCTCCACTACAAGATTCTTTTCAGACTGTGGTATCGTATTCCAGCGTTGCCGGGTAGCACGTTTTGATTCAAGGCCATTAGCACCCTTATCCAAATAAGCTTTGTACCAATTGTAAAACGTACTCTTGTTGATCCCCAACTGTACCAAAGTTCTGTTTACTCCCAGTTCTGAACGTTCAACCAATTGAATGATTTCCTCCTTTTCTGCTACTGATAATCTCATACGACGTTGATATTTTTCGCTTACTCCAAGATGGTTAAGCTTTTTTTTACAATGTCATAGCGGAGCATCAGATCAGCTACCATTTCTTTTAACCTTTGATTCTCTTTACGTAGTTCAGTTACTTCGTCACTAGTAGCTTCACGAGTAGTATCACCATTAAGGCGTTTCTTACCTGCTTCCATGAACTCTTTATTCCATTTGTAAAACAATGCCTGGTTAATCCCATGTTTACGACATATCTCTGCGGTAGAGCTTTCACCTCGTAGTGCTTCCATAACTATAAGGATCTTTTGTTCGGAGGTGAACAATCGCCTAGTCCTGCGACGGATGTCTTTAATGAAGTTTTCTGTGGACTGTTTTTGTTTCTTTTCCATGTTATTCTATTTTAATGATGAACAATGGAAATACTCTCTAAAATTAACTTATTTTTAGTCCAGTTTTAGCTGACGATTTACACATTCTTAAAATCCCTTCATTCTATCAAATTTAAATCATTAATGATTTTCCAAATCCTTTCTTTCACACTGGCTCCTACATTCTTTGCAGGTTTGAATCCATCAATAAATTCAATGCCATTTTCATGAAGTACTGAAGAAATATTTTGCCATCTGTATTCAATGCTCTTATGTGAACGTCTGGGTAAACTCTTCTGCAATTGTCGATTTACCTCTGCCTTAACATAAGGTGTCTTATCTTCTTCATACTGGATCATTTTGAAATAAGCCCGAATAGCTTTTTCTAGTTCAGCATCTGTCCACAAGTCAACCATATTCTTTAAATTAGGGTTTATAAGCTAATATAAATTCTTTTTGCTAATAACCCAATTAAATATATATCCTTTATCAGTCGTCACACAAACAACTTACATTTTTCCCCTTCCCCATGCAACCCTTCCCCCCTCCTCCTCGTCATAATTAGAAAATATTTTTAACCAAAAAAATTTTCAATTATGCCTTCACGTTCCGAAACTGGTCACGCCAAAAATGTAGAAAACTTCGCAGATTTGATTGCATACGTAACAAGCTATGGCGATACGTACAATCCATCAAAAGAAGTACTAACGGTAGCAAACCTCAACATTCTGTTAGCAAATGCAAAAGCAGAAATGAGCAACGTCAAAACCAACGAAACAAATTTCAACAACGCCACCAATGCACGAATGGCCGAATTCAAAACACTAAAGCCATTAAGCACACAGATCATAAACTCGCTGGCAGCCACAGATGCAACTGAACAAACGGTAAAAAACGCAAAAACTATCAACCGTAAAATTCAGGGACAAAGAACACCCAAAAAAGAAACACCCCCACAAACCGAAGAAACAAAAAACAAAGAGCCCAAATCCGCATCCGCAAGCCAACAGAGTTATGATTTATTAATAGATCATTTCGATAAACTCATAAAATTGATTGAAGTAGAGCCACAATACAATCCAAATGAAATAAATTTACAAGCCCCTTCTCTCAAGAAAAAGATTACACAATTAAAAGCAACCAACAAAGCAGTAAGTGATAGCACTACAGCATATACCAACAGCATCATCACAAGAAATAAAGTATTATATAGTGAAAAATCAGGCTTAGTCGATACAGCCGCCAGCGTAAAAAAATATGTTTTGTCCATCTACAATGCTTCAAGCCCCGAATACAAACAAATAAAAAAGATCGCTTTCAAAAGCCGTTAGGAAAAATAACAATCGCTTCCCAACAATTACCAACTCCCGCTCTGCAGGGAGTTTTTTATTTCCATCTCTTTATATTCTCCTCACGTCCACTTCAATGTTTACGCCGTCTTTATCAAAATTCCTGACGTCTACTTAAATGCTCCTGACGTCCTTAACTAATCTCTTATAGTCTCTCTCAATGTTCCTGTCGTCTTTAACAAATCTCCTGCAGTCCACTTCAATATTACAGCCGTCTTTAACAAAACTCTCGCCATCTACTTCAATGTTCTTAACGTCTTTAAAAAATCTCCTGCCGTCTACTATAATACGCTTACCGGATGCCTAAAATGAAAACCAGTAACAAGCTAAAGACGTACAATAGAATTCCAATGCACAATTCACATCTATAAATGAAAGACTGTATTTTCTACCTTGACATTTTTTTGTGGAATTTGTTATTACGAATAATATGATACTTCTATTCCGTTTGCAATTTTTTTATTGAAGGGTGAACAATGATTGGGTTTTACACCACATACATATTCCACATTGTTATTTATTGTGAACACATCGATGATGTAGGGGCATCCCTTGTGGGTGCCCCTATTTCTATTTCGGAATGGGAATGATGGGGGTGGTTACAGGGGCGAGGGGCACCCCTTGTGGGTGCCCCTACCATTATTTGATCTCAAGGTTACCCGGTATTCGGAATTTCTTACCGGTCTTTACGGTAATTTTTGTGCCGGGGTACATTTCCTGCGTTTTATTTAAAATACATTCTCCATTGGCTACGGGATCAATAATGATCTCTGCACAGGCGGCGGTAAGCGGCGATGGAGGCACCAGGTTATTGGCCCAGTTTGATGGTACATCCCAGTTGCCCGTACCGATGAAGGTGTAGGTTGGCGGGATGATGCTAAAATAAGCATCACTCAGATCGTACACTGCACTATTGCCTGCCGAGCTTACTCTTAGCAAAACAGTGGTGGAGGCAATTGTATTAGGCACTGCCCACACATAGCTGTGCGTTGTGGTGCTGTAATTGCTTACAATATTTGTCCAGCTGCTGCCGGCATTGGTAGAGTACGCAATGGTATAGGTGCCGATGGTGGATGTTTCGTTCCAGTTGATGGTATAATTTGAACAGGCATAAATGGTGTCTGCGTTACCGTTAGGCGTTACCAACATAATCGGTGCTGCAGTGGTGCTGATGGTAAATGGCAGATCGCTGGTATCTGTTTTACAACTGTTGGCATTATCTCTTATCAATATTCTGCAGTTGGTAGAAACAATATTGGGTACTGTCCAGGTATATTTATTGTTGGACGTACTGTAGCCTGTTACAATATTTGTAAAGGTTGATCCGCCATTGGTAGAATAAAAAATATCATACAAACTGGATATCCCGTCTGATGACCAGGAGATATCGTACGTGGTGCCTACCTGCATGATGCCTCCAAAGTTCGGCTGTATAAGCGTTACGGCTTTTATAATACTGAATACATTGTCGCTCATATCAACGTAACTGTTTGCCGTTGGTTTCACCCTTACTCTTGCTTTGTCGGAAAAAATATTGGGCACATTCCAATTGTAGGTAGCAGGGTTGGTTGTTGCGGAGAAACTGCTGGTGATATTTGTCCAGGTAGCTCCGTCATCTAACGTGTACTCTATCGCATAGGAGCTCCATGCCGGAGAACGATCGAAGGTGATGGAGGTAACGGTGCAACCGCCAACACTTATTACATCTCCGCCATTCGGCGTGAGGATGGTCACTGCCGGTTTTATGGTGAATACTGCATTGCTTACATCGCTTACTGACATATCTCCGGTGTTACTTATTCTTACCAAACATGTAGTTGAATTTTGATTGGGTATCGTCCATGCATAACTGCCGTTGTTGCTTGCTGCATTGGTAATCAATGTCCAGGTGGTGCCGTTGTCGGTAGAGTACTCCAGTCTTGCGGTAGTGTATAGTTTGGAAGTTGTCCATGTAATGTTTTGAACTGTTCCTGAATACAATACTTCTCCGCCGTTAGGACTTAATAAGAATGGTGTTGCCGGTGTGATGGTAAAGGCTGTATTGTTATCATCATACTTACAGTTGTTTACATAATCTGTTACTCTTACCCAGCAGGTAGTGCTGGATGTGTTGGGGAGTGTCCAGTTATAACTGTTACCCGTGATATTGGTAGCAACGGTTGTCCAGCTGTTACCACCATTCAATGAGTATTGTACATTGTACTGACCAGAGGCTGTTGGTAAGTTTGTCCATGTGATGGTATGGCTTGTTAAACCTACCCAGCTTTCGCCGCCGTTAGGACTCGTTACGGTGATGTCATTGCTCGGGATGATGTTGAATACTGCATTGCTGGTGTCTCTTATGGTTGAAGAAGAATTTGATCCGTAAATATAGATCAATGCTTTACTGGTGGTGATACCGTTTGGTACTGTCCAGTTATACGTCTGCGTTAGTAAACTATTATCTGATACTGCTGTGATATAATTAAAGGTAGATCCGCTATCGATTGAATAATAAATATTCCACACACCACCGCAGGTTGTTTTATTAAAGGTGATGGGTAAGATATTACAACCTATGCCTGTCTCGCCACCGTTAGGACTGGTGATCGTTACAGGAGGAATGATCGTAAAGTTTGTAGCGCTGATATCATTCACTGATACATCTCCGGTGTTGCTGATCTTTACTAAACATTGTGTGGAGGCTACTGTAGGTACTGTCCATACATATACTCCTGTATTGGGTGCAGCGTTCGTGATCAAGGTCCAGGTGCTGCCATTATTCGTTGAGTACTCTAATCTTGCTGTAGTGTATAATCTTGTGGTCAGCCAGGTAATATTGTATGTACAACGGGGACTTAATACATCGCCGCCGTTAGGTGCCGTGAGTATTGGTGTTGCCGGTGTGATGGTAAAGGCTGTATTGTTATCATCATACTTACAGTTGTTTACATAATCTGTTACTCTTACCCAGCAGGTAGTGCTGGATGTGTTGGGGAGTGTCCAGTTGTAACTATTACCCGTGATATTGGTAGCAACGGTTGTCCAGCTGTTACCACCATTCAATGAGTATTGTACATTGTACTGACCAGAGGCTGTTGGTAAGTTTGTCCATGTGATGGTATGGCTTGTTAAACCTACCCAGCTTTCGCCGCCGTTAGGACTCGTTACGGTGATGTCATTGCTCGGGATGATGTTGAATACTGCATTGCTGGTATCTCTTATTGTTGAAGAAGAATTTGATCCGTAAACATAGATCAATGCTTTACTGGTGGTGATACCGTTTGGTACTGTCCAGTTATACGTCTGCGTTAGTGAACTATTATCTGATACTGCTGTGATATAATTAAAGGTAGATCCGCTATCGATTGAATAATAAATATTCCACACACCGCCGCAGGTGGTCTTATTAAAGGTGATCGGCAAGATATTACAACCTATGCCTGTCTCGCCACCATTAGGACTTGTGATCGTTACAGGAGGAATGATCGTAAAGTTTGTAGCGCTGATATCATTCACTGATACATCGCCGGTGTTGCTGATCTTTACTAAACATTGTGTGGAGGCTACTGTAGGTACTGTCCATACATATACTCCTGTATTGGGTGCAGCGTTCGTGATCAAGGTCCAGGTGCTGCCATTATTCGTTGAGTACTCTAATCTTGCTGTAGTGTATAGTCTTGAGGTCAACCAGGTAATGTTTTGCGTACAACGGGGGCTTAATACATCGCCGCCATTAGGTGCTGTGAGTATGGGTGTTGCAGGGGTAATAGTAAAGGCTGCATTGTTATCATCATACTTACAGTTGTTTACATAATCTGTTACTCTTACCCAGCAGGTGGTGCTGGATGTGTTGGGGAGTGTCCAGTTGTAACTGTTGCCCGTGATATTGGTAGCGATGGTTGTCCAGCTATTGCCACCATTCAATGAGTATTGTACATTGTACTGACCCGATGCAGTAGGTAAGTTTGTCCATGTGATGGTATGGCCTGTTAAGCCTACCCAGCTTTCGCCTCCGTTAGGACTGGTTACCGTGATGTCGTTGCTCGGGATGATATTGAACACCGCATTAGTGGTGTCTCTTATGGTTGAAGAAGAATTTGATCCGTAAACATAGATCAATGCTTTACTGGTGGTGATACCGTTTGGTACTGTCCAGTTATACGTCTGCGTTAGTGAACTATTATCTGATACTGCTGTGATATAATTAAAGGTAGATCCGCTATCGATTGAATAATAAATATTCCACACACCACCGCAGGTTGTTTTATTAAAGGTGATGGGTAAGATATTACAACCTATGCCTGTCTCGCCACCGTTAGGACTGGTGATCGTTACAGGAGGAATGATCGTAAAGTTTGTAGCGCTGATATCATTCACTGATACATCTCCGGTGTTGCTGATCTTTACTAAACATTGTGTGGAGGCTACTGTAGGTACTGTCCATACATATACTCCTGTATTGGGTGCAGCGTTCGTGATCAAGGTCCAGGTGCTGCCATTATTCGTTGAGTACTCTAATCTTGCTGTAGTGTATAATCTTGTGGTCAGCCAGGTAATATTGTATGTACAACGGGGACTTAATACATCGCCGCCGTTAGGTGCCGTGAGTATTGGTGTTGCCGGTGTGATGGTAAAGGCTGTATTGTTATCATCATACTTACAGTTGTTTACATAATCTGTTACTCTTACCCAGCAGGTAGTGCTGGATGTGTTGGGGAGTGTCCAGTTGTAACTATTACCCGTGATATTGGTAGCAACGGTTGTCCAGCTGTTACCACCATTCAATGAGTATTGTACATTGTACTGACCAGAGGCTGTTGGTAAGTTTGTCCATGTGATGGTATGGCTTGTTAAACCTACCCAGCTTTCGCCGCCGTTAGGACTCGTTACGGTGATGTCATTGCTCGGGATGATGTTGAATACTGCATTGCTGGTATCTCTTATTGTTGAAGAAGAATTTGATCCGTAAACATAGATCAATGCTTTACTGGTGGTGATACCGTTTGGTACTGTCCAGTTATACGTCTGCGTTAGTGAACTATTATCTGATACTGCTGTGATATAATTAAAGGTAGATCCGCTATCGATTGAATAATAAATATTCCACACACCGCCGCAGGTGGTCTTATTAAAGGTGATCGGCAAGATATTACAACCTATGCCTGTCTCGCCACCATTAGGACTTGTGATCGTTACAGGAGGAATGATCGTAAAGTTTGTAGCGCTGATATCATTCACTGATACATCGCCGGTGTTGCTGATCTTTACTAAACATTGTGTGGAGGCTACTGTAGGTACTGTCCATACATATACTCCTGTATTGGGTGCAGCGTTCGTGATCAAGGTCCAGGTGCTGCCATTATTCGTTGAGTACTCTAATCTTGCTGTAGTGTATAGTCTTGAGGTCAACCAGGTAATGTTTTGCGTACAACGGGGGCTTAATACATCGCCGCCATTAGGTGCTGTGAGTATGGGTGTTGCAGGGGTAATAGTAAAGGCTGCATTGTTATCATCATACTTACAGTTGTTTACATAATCTGTTACTCTTACCCAGCAGGTGGTGCTGGATGTGTTGGGGAGTGTCCAGTTGTAACTGTTGCCCGTGATATTGGTAGCGATGGTTGTCCAGCTATTGCCACCATTCAATGAGTATTGTACATTGTACTGACCCGATGCAGTAGGTAAGTTTGTCCATGTGATGGTATGGCCTGTTAAGCCTACCCAGCTTTCGCCTCCGTTAGGACTGGTTACCGTGATGTCGTTGCTCGGGATGATATTGAACACCGCATTAGTGGTGTCTCTTATGGTTGAAGAAGAATTTGATCCGTAAATATAGATCAATGCTTTACTGGTGGTGATACCGTTTGGTACTGTCCAGTTATACGTCTGCGTTAGTAAACTATTATCTGATACTGCTGTGATATAATTAAAGGTAGATCCGCTATCGATTGAATAATAAATATTCCACACACCGCCGCAGGTGGTCTTATTAAAGGTGATCGGTAAGATATTACAACCTATGCCTGTCTCGCCACCATTAGGACTTGTGATCGTTACCGCAGGAATGATCGTAAAGTTTGTAGCGCTGATATCATTCACTGATACATCGCCGGTGTTGCTGATCTTTACTAAACATTGTGTGGAGGCTACTGTAGGTACTGTCCATACATATACTCCTGTATTGGGTGCAGCGTTCGTGATCAAGGTCCAGGTGCTGCCGTTGTCTACCGAGTACTCCAGTCTTGCCGTGGTATATAATCTTGATGTCAACCAGGTAATATTAAATGTACAACGGGGACTTAATACATCACCGCCGTTAGGACTGATCAATAGTGGTTGCGCCGGTGTGATGGTGAAGGTTGCGTTGCTTATATCCTGCATACAGTTTTGCACATAATCCTGTACTCTCACCAAACAATTTGTACTTAATGCAACAGCGGGTAAGGTCCATGCATACGTTCCTCCTGTAGTAGAATAATTGGTAGCAATGTTTACCCATGAGCTTCCTCCATTTAAAGAGTAAGCAATGTTATAAGTGTTTGAAGTACCAACCGCATTCCATGTAATGTTATGCACTGTACCTCCCTGCCATGTTTCTCCTCCATTAGGTGAAGTAACGGTTACGGGTATGTTTATCGTAAAATAGGCGTCGCTTTTATCTGTTGTAGTTGGCGCCTGAGCATCATACACTCTTAGGAGTACCGTAGAGGATTGTATGTTGGGTACAGTCCAAAGAAACTGACCGTTAGCAGATAAATAATTTGTAGCTACCGATGCCCATATTGTTCCTCCATCTAAAGAATAATCAATATTCCAATAATTGGATGATGTGCCGGTTTGTGTCCATTTAACCGGATACTGCTGACAGGCATACAATACCTCTCCGCCATTAGGTTGCGTCAGCGTAACTGTTTGTGCAAAAGAAAACCGGCATAATAAACTTACCAGTAAAATACATAACCCTTTTCTAATAATATTCGTCATAAATAATTAATACAATCTTTTAAAATATTCAGATGGAAATTTATTCCTTAGTGAGTTCTATTTGACTTTTTACTTGCCAAAGAATACCTCAGAAAAAACATTCTCAAACAGTTTTTTATGGATCAAGAGGAGATTAAAATGCAGTAGTTACATTTCGGGTGAAGATATAAATATTTTTTATACAATATTTAAAGGGCAATAAAAAATCAGCCTTCAAAAATTAAAAAAGGCGTTCCGATATTTATCGAAACGCCTTTGAAATTTTATTGAGAAGATCTTCTCTTATTCGAAAGTAAGATCCAAACCTAAACCTCTTAATTCATGAACCAATACATTGAATGATTCTGGAATACCAGGGCGAGGAATGTTTTCACCTTTTACAATTGCTTCGTATGTTTTAGCACGTCCGATGATATCATCAGATTTAAGCGTTAACAACTCTTGCAAGATATTAGATGCACCATAAGCCTCTAATGCCCAAACCTCCATCTCTCCAAATCTTTGACCACCGAACTGAGCTTTACCACCTAACGGTTGTTGTGTGATCAAACTGTATGGTCCGATTGAACGGGCATGCATTTTATCATCCACCATATGGTGTAATTTGATGATATAGATGATACCTACTGTTGCTTTCTGATCAAAACGTTCGCCGGTTTCTCCATCATATAAATACGTATGGCCAAACTTAGGTAAACCTGCTTTAGTGATGTTCGCATCAATTTCGGCTACACTTGCACCATCGAAGATCGGCGTTGCAAATTTTACACCTAATTTTTCACCAGCCCATCCTAATACAGTTTCATAGATCTGTCCAAGGTTCATACGACTAGGTACACCCAGTGGATTCAATACGATATCAACAGGAGTTCCGTCTTCTAAGAAAGGCATATCTTCCTGACGTACGATACGGGAAACGATCCCTTTGTTACCGTGACGACCTGCCATCTTATCTCCCACTTTCAACTTACGTTTTACAGCAAGATATACTTTAGCTAATTTCAATACACCTGCAGGTAATTCATCACCAATACTGATGTTGAATTTCTCTCTCTTATAACGACCTAACTCTTCGTTGAATTTAATACTGTAGTTGTGCAACAATATGTTGATCAGGTCATCCACTTTAGCATCACCTGTCCATCCTAACGGATTTACGTTCAGGTAATCGATGTTTGATAAATTCTTTTGATTGAATTTAGCACCTTTACCGATCAATACTTCACCAAAATTATTGCTAACACCTGCAGAAGTTTTTTCTTTTAAAAGTGTAGTTAATTTACCAACTAACAATTCTAAAATATCTGCTTCGTTCTTTTCGTGTGTTTTTTCAATTTTATCCAAAGATGCTTTCTCTCTTACTTTTGCATTCTTATCTTTCTTAGCACGTTGGAATAATTTTTTATTGATCACCACACCTTCAGTACCTGATGGAGCTTTTAAAGAAGCATCTTTAGCATCACCTGCTTTATCACCAAAGATGGCACGTAACAACTTCTCTTCAGGAGTTGGATCGCTTTCACCTTTTGGAGTGATCTTACCGATAATGATATCGCCTTCTTTAATATGAGCACCGATACGGATGATACCGTTCTGATCAAGATCTTTAGTAGCTTCTTCACTAACGTTTGGAATATCCGGCGTTAATTCTTCTTCTCCTAATTTAGTATCACGTACTTCTGTTTCAAACTCACTGATATGGATAGACGTGAACCAGTCATCTTTTACTACTTTTTCAGAGATAACGATCGCATCCTCAAAGTTGTACCCTTTCCATGGCATGAACGCCACTTTTAAGTTACGACCTAAGGCCATTTCACCACCTTGTGTTGCGTATCCTTCCGTTAAGAAATCGCCTTCAACCACTTTTTGTCCTTTAACAACACATGGACGTAAGTTGATGGTTGTTTCCTGGTTGGTACGGATGAACTTAGTTACTTTATATATTTTAAGATCATCTTCAAAGCTTACCAATTGTTGTATTTCGCTTCTGTTGTAACGAACATGAATTTCATCACCATCAACGTATTCTACCACACCATTACCTTCTGCATGTAATTGAATTCTTGCATCACGTGCTGCTTTTGCTTCCAAACCAGTACCAACGATAGGCACTTGCGGACGTAACAATGGTACAGCCTGACGTTGCATGTTCGATCCCATCAAGGCACGGTTAGCATCATCATGTTCAAGGAACGGAATCAATGAAGCACTCAAACCAACGATCTGGTTTGGAGCAACGTCCATGTATTCTACTTCGCCTTTATCTAAGATCGGGAAATCGCCTGTTTGACGACTCTTGATCTTGTCTTCGATGAAGTTTCCTTTATCATCCATCGGGATGTTTGCCTGTGCAATTTTTGCAGTATCTTCTTCTTCAGCAGAAAGGAAAGTGATCTTCTTCATGTCAGCCTTACCATCAGTTACTTTATGGTATGGTGTTTCGATGAAGCCCATGTCATTGATCTTGGCATGTACACATAGTGTAGATATCAAACCAATGTTTGGTCCTTCCGGCGTTTCAATTGTACACAAACGACCGTAGTGAGAATAATGTACATCTCGAACCTCGAAACCTGCTCTCTCTCTACTTAAACCACCGGGCCCTAGCGCTGAGATACGACGTTTGTGCGTAATCTCTGACAATGGGTTTGTTTGATCTAAGAACTGAGATAACTGAGATGTACCAAAGAATGAATTGATAACAGAAGATAATGTTCTTGCGTTGATCAGATCTACCGGAGTAAATACCTCGTTATCACGTACGTTCATTCTTTCACGAATGGTACGAGCCATACGTGCCAACCCTACACCAAACTGAGCATATAATTGCTCACCTACTGTACGTACACGACGGTTGCTTAAGTGATCGATATCATCTACTTCAGATTTACCATTGGTTAATTGTACCAATGTTTTAATGATAGCGATGATATCATCTTTAGTTAATACTTTTTTAGTGATCGGGAAATCCAATCCTAAACGACGGTTAATTTTATAACGTCCAACTTCACCCAGATCATAACGTTTATCAGAGAAGAATAATTTATCAATGATACCACGTGCTGTTTCGTTATCAGGCGCATCTGCACCACGTAACTGACGGTAGATATGTTGAACCGCTTCCAACTCAGAGTTAGAAGTATCTTTATTTAATGTGTTGTAGATGATCGCATAATCACCACTTACTTCTTCTTTCTGAACGAAAACACTCTTAATGTCTAAGTCAAGAATAGTATCGATATTGCTTTCGTCTAAAATGCTATCTCTTTCTAATACGATCTCGTTTCTTTCAAGGCTCACTACTTCACCGGTATCTTCATCCACGAAATCTTCTACCCATGTACGTAATACACGTGCAGCTAAACGTTTGCCTACATAATTTTTCAACGTTTTCTTATCCACTTTTACTTCATCCGCCATTCCGAATAATTCAAGAATGTCTTTATCTGTTTCAAAGCCGATAGAACGTAACAATGTAGTTACAGGGAATTTTTTCTTACGATCGATGTATGCATACATCACGTTATTGATATCTGTAGCAAACTCCATCCATGCTCCTTTGAAAGGAATTACTCTTGCAGAGTATATCTTGGTTCCGTTCGGGTGAACAGATTGTCCGAAGAATACACCAGGAGAACGGTGTAACTGAGATACCACTACCCTTTCAGCACCATTGATAACGAAAGTACCACGTGGTGTCATGTAAGGAATGTTACCTAAGAATACATCCTGAACGATGGTTTGAAAATCTACGTGTTCTTCATCATTACAACTTAAACGAAGCTTTGCTTTTAAAGGCACAGCGTAGGTCAACCCTCTTTCGATACACTCATCAATCGTGTAACGTGGAGGATCAACGAAATAATCCAAAAATTCCAGAACGAAGATGTTACGGGTATCGGTAATAGGAAAATTTTCCTTGAATACACGGAACAATCCTTCTACGTTACGCTTATCCGGCGTAGTTTCCAACTGGAAAAAATCTTTAAAAGACTGGATTTGAATTCCTAACAAATCGGGTTGCTCTGCCAAATGTTCAATTTTACCGAAATTGATACGTTTAGCGGCGGGAGATTTAGTTGCAGACATATTTTAATTAAAACGTTTTAATGCTGAGAAGATCCTTATTCAATCAAGCTTTGACACAGCTGTAGCTCACTCAAAATTATAAGGACGGCAAAGTTATGAAAAAAATGGGGAATTAATTAAAAAAATAGTTTTTTTTGCCCATTTGGTAGGGTTTTTGTGAAGTGGGCCCAAAACTCACTATACCGTAGCTTTAAACCTAGTATAAATCCCCACTCTTTTTTAGGTACTTTTTCGCAATTTTTCGCTTTTTCGCAGAAATAGTAAAAATATACGTTAGTACAGTTACCGGAAGTTGGTAGTATTTTACTCGATCATATATAAAAGTCCTGAAATACCTGATGCATGATTTTTGCAGAATATTCCACACGAAATGGGTAAAAGTTGAAAACTTTTAGCTTAAAAACGTTCCGGCTTAAA
This sequence comes from Ferruginibacter lapsinanis, assembly GCF_020783315.1. Lineage (NCBI taxonomy): Bacteria > Pseudomonadati > Bacteroidota > Chitinophagia > Chitinophagales > Chitinophagaceae > Ferruginibacter > Ferruginibacter lapsinanis. Next base: position 260,327 of record NZ_CP086063.1, read on the forward strand.
TTAGCTTTGTAGAATTACTGAACTGAACGTAAAAATTGCAATCCAATTGATTAATTATTCTAACTTCGCATACAGATCTATTATGTCCATCCTATGAAAAAATTATTATTATTCTCCATCATAGCGATAATATGCGGTAAGAACATATTAGTAGCTCAGTGCCCTCCGAGTGCTACAGCATTTGCAATCAATTATTCTTTATGTATTCCCGAGCCTGGCTGTGCAGTTCTTTTGAATGGCTGGCCCAAAGGGGTGCTTGTTAATATATTCGGTGGCTCTCCATTACAAACCATCACCACCGTTCAAATACCCGGAACGTATCCCGAACCTGGTGTTGATAATGCTTTTGTATGTGTGCCTTGTAATGTTCCATTGGTTTTTGCTTCTACTGTGCCCGGAGCTACCAATGGCTGTGTAATTATCAGCACCATAAGTGTTCCGATAAAATTAAGCCGCTTTGAAGCCATCCCTTCGGCCGGAAATACATGTAACATTGAATGGTCTGCCTCTTCACAAACAGGAAGTGAGAAATTTGTGATAGAAAGAAGTGTTGATGGTAAGAATTTTGCTGAATTGGCTACTGTATATGCGTTGAAGACTGATAACGTAGAAAAGAACTATTCGTACACCGATAAAATACCTAATCAACCTCAACTTTTTTATCGCATCAAAACAGTAGAGATCACCGGAAAGTTATCTTACTCAACTACTGTTTCCGTTAAAAACAAGGCTGATTTTGGTATGAGCATTTATCCTAATCCGGCTATCAATACTTTTAAAGTAAATGTTTCTCCTCAACACCTGCCTGCGCTGATAAAAATTTATAATGCCCAGGGAGAAATTGTTTATTCAGCCAAAACAACCGAACCTACTGTAGAGGTTAAAGAAAAAATACCAAGTGGTGTTTATTCTGTGAAGGTATTTAGTGCCAACAATATTTTACTTACGCAAAAAATGATCAAACAATAAGTTTGGTCAATTAACTTATTTCTCACACTGATTGAAAGCAAAAAGCCGACCTACTTGCGTAGACCGGCTTTTAAAGCTATGTTAGAAACTACTTAGAAATTAAGCTACTTCAACTTCAGCACCAGCTTCAGTTAATTTAGCTTTTAATTCGTCAGCAGTTGCTTTATCAACACCTTCTTTAACTGGTTTTGGAGCGCCATCAACTAAATCTTTAGCTTCTTTCAATCCTAATCCTGTTAATTCTTTAACGATTTTTACAACCGCTAATTTGTTAGCACCACCGCTTTTCAATATTACATTGAACGATGTTTTTTCTTCAGCAGCAGCAGCTTCGCCACCACCAGCACTTACTACAACTGCAGCTGCAGCTGGTTCAATACCGTACTCTGATTTTAAAAATTCTGCTAATTCTTGTACGTCTTTTACAGTTAAGTTTACTAAACTTTCTGCTAATGCTTTTACGTCTGCCATAATGTTTAATTTTTTCCGCCTTCAAAGTTTTCACTCCGGCGGAGAGTTTAAAAAAATTGTTTGGTGCCTCTTTTGCCTGAGACAAGGCATATCATTTAATGATTTAAATGCAATTATTCAGCTGCAGGAGCTTCTGCCGCTGCGTCTGCTGCCGGAGCTTCAGGAGCAGCTGGTGCTTCTGTTGCTGGTGCTGCCGCTTCTACTGCAGGAGCAGCTACTTCAGCAACAACTTCTTCTGCGGCTTTAGCTGCGTCTTTGTTTTGTAACGCACCCAATACACGTTGTATTGGAGATTGTAACAATCCAATAACTTCACCAATCAACTCATTCTTAGTTTTAATTTGAGTAAGCGCTTTCAATTGATTGTCGCCTACAAAAATATCACCGTTGATGAATGCTGCTTTTAATTCAGGTTTTTCGCCTTTGCTTTCTTTCCTGAATCCGCTTAAAATTAAAGCTGGTTCTTTAGGATTTTCGCTGAACAATAATGCAGTTACTTTATGCAAAGAATCATACACTCCTGTATATTTTTCAGCATCTAATCCTTCCAATGCTTTTCTGATCAGAGTATTTTTAGCAACTCTCATTTCCACTTGCTTGTTAAAGCAATGGCGACGAAGTTGACTAACTTGCGCTACCGTTAAACTTTCGGTATCAGTTACGTAGAAGTTATTGTACTGAGAGAATTTTTCTTTCAGTGCAACAATTACGTCGTTTTTTTCTTGTTTAGTCATGACTAATATTTTTTAATCTCTGGTGAGACTTAGTTAGAAACAGATTTAGTGTCAATTAAAATACCCGGGCTCATGGTACTTGCCATGCTAACACCTTTCAGGTAAGTTCCTTTAGAAGAAGATGGTTTTAGTTTTACCAATGCATTGATCAATTCCTGACTGTTTTCAGCAATTTTTTCTGCACTGAAACTTACACGGCCGATAGAAGCATGTATGATACCTACTTTATCAACTTTGAAAGCAATTTTACCACCTTTCACTTCGTTTACTGCACCAGCTACATCATTAGTAACTGTACCGGTTTTAGGATTCGGCATTAAGTTACGAGGACCTAATACTTTACCTAGTTTACCAATTTTAGGCATTACAGCAGGAGTAGCGATGATAACATCAATATCTGTCCATCCACCTTCAATTTTTGCAACGAATTCGTCTAACCCAACATAATCAGCACCGGCAGCTTTTGCAGATTCCTCTTTATCAGGAGTACAAAGCACTAATACTTTTTTAGTTTTACCGGTACCGTGTGGTAATGAAACCGTACCACGGATAGCCTGGTCAGCTTTTTTAGGATCAACTCCTAATTTAATATGCAAATCAACAGAACTGTCGAATTTGGTAGTGTTTAATTCTTTAACTAAGGAAGAAGCTTCTTTTAAAGAGTAAGCTTTGTTAACATCAACCTTAGCGTTGGCTAATTTTCTTTTTTTAGTAATCATTTTCTAAAATTTTTGTGGTTGATAATTAATTTTCCCAAGGAGCTTTTCCGTCAACAGTTAAACCCATGCTACGTGCAGTACCTGCAACCATGCTCATTGCACTGTTTAGGGTAAATGCGTTTAAATCGGCCATTTTATCCTCAGCGATCGCTTGTACTTGCGCCCAGGTAACTTTACCAACTTTTACACGGTTTGGTTCTTTACTACCACTTTGTAATTTTGCCGCTTCCATTAATTGAACTGCAGCCGGTGGAGTTTTAATGATAAATTCGAAAGACTTATCAGCGAAAACTGTGATAAGAACGGGAAGAACTTTCCCTTGTTTATCCTGGGTTCTAGCATTGAATTGCTTACAGAACTCCATGATATTGATACCTTTAGAACCTAATGCAGGTCCGATTGGTGGTGCAGGATTGGCTTGACCGCCTTTACACTGCAATTTCACATAACCTGTGATTTCTTTTGCCATGTTGTTACATTTTTTGGTGATAGCGTGCCGTCATTTTAACGACACTCCCAATACAATAAATTCCTATAAAGAACTATTTGGGGCGGCAAAGGTATAGAATAATTATGAATTATGTGTTATAAATTATGATTTTTTTGGGGCTTTTTACTTTTATAGCCATATTGAGCCTTAGTTCCGGCTTTTCGCTGCAATCTTTTATTTCACAGAGAAACACTGAAGAATCACAAAGATACACCGAGAGGGTATTGTTCTTCAAATGTTTATGAGCTCTCTGTAAAACTCTGTGCAATCTCTGTGAATCTTTGTGTAAGAATTCCCTTCTTCTTATCTTGTAAAAAAATTGTGAAATGGCGAATGAAATAACATGTCCCAGTTGCGGACATCAGTTTGAATTGAATGAAAGCCTCAAAAATGAGGTAGAGAAAGAACTGCGTGGCAAAATGGTTGACTGGCAAAAGAAAAAAGAAGAAGAATTTGAAAAAAATAAACTTGCTGTAGAAGCAGCCGCTCAAAAAAAAGCAGCCGAACAATTTGCTTCGCAATTAAAATCTTTTGAAGAAGATGCTAAAATTAAAAGTCAGCAGCTACAGGAACTGCAAAAGAAAGAACTCGACCTGCTGAGAGATAAAAATGCACTGGAAGAAAAACAAAAGAACCTTGAAGTAGAAATTGAAAAGCGTTTCCTGGAAAAAAGAAAAGAGATCGAAGATTCTGCTATCAAAAGAGAACAGGAGATCTTTGATCTTAAAACAAAAGAATACAAGTTGCAAATGGAGCAACAGCAAAAACTCATTGAAGAATTAAAACGTAAGAGTGAACAGGGCAGTATGCAATTACAAGGCGAAAGCCAGGAGATATTGCTGGAAGAAATTTTAAAGGAACATTTCCCGTTTGATCTTATTGCAGAAGTAGGTAAAGGTGTAGAGGGAGCCGATTGTATTCAAACTGTAAGAAACAATACAGGACAGGAATGTGGTAAAATAATTTATGAAAGCAAACGTACAAAAGGATGGAGCGGTGCATGGATCGATAAACTAAAAAATGATAAGCGTAACAGCGGAGCTGATTTTGCAATATTGGTTACACAAACATTTCCGAAGGATATGGAGAAATTTGGAGAGAAAGATGGTGTGTGGGTTTGTACATTCAATGAAGTGGGCAGTCTGGCACATGCATTAAGAAGTGCTATCATCAGAATAAATGAAGAACAGAAAAAGCATGAGAACAAAGGTGATAAAATGCAAATGCTCTATGATTATTTGACCGGTAATGAATTCCGTGGACAAATGGAATCTATTGTAGAGGGTTTTATGGCCATGAAACAGGGTATTTCCAAAGAGCGTATCCAGATGGAAAAGATCTGGAAGGAAAGAGAAAAACAATTAGAAAAAGTATTGATCAGTACCAGCGGCATGTACGGTTCGGTAAAAGGCATTGCCGGTGCTTCAGTGGGTGATATTCCTTTATTAGATGGAGGTGATGATAATTTGTTAGAGGAGTAATATGCCGCAAGCCCCAACCGAACATATTGTTCCTTTTACTGTTGATGATGTCACTTACTTTATTGACACCACACATCTGCCCTCAGGTTTTGATACCCTTAGCGCTGATTTACAAAATAAGATCATCTTAAAAACATACAAAAACGACTCGGCTTCATTTGCAGCATATGAAAAACCGAATCTTTTTCCAATGTATTGCTTTGTAATATTCTTTATTATCCTTTTTGTTTGGGGAGTTATACAAGTGATCAAACGTTTCAAATATTACTCAAGTAATCTCAATTATGTAAACCCGGATTATTACGAGACGGGGCCTTATTCTACGAAATGGGTAGATATTGATGAGTCTCCTAAACCAAGCTACCTCATATATCATGGCAACACTCTAAATTTTTCAAGAATTACTCTAACCACTGTTTTATTCAAACATTTTCCGTTTTATAACTCTCTTGATGGATTTGAAAAAGACAAATTCATCAATCGCCTGGAAAAATTCATCGAATCAAAGATCTTTATTATTCATGATGAAAGCGGCTTTAGAGAAATGCCAATCCTTATCAGTGCCAGCGCCATTCAACTCACATTCGGACTTGAGAAATATTTACTACCCTATTTTGATACTATTAATATCTATCCCCAGGAGTTTTTGGGCGTACAACCCTTTATCCGGTTTTTAGAGGGGAATGTTTCCGGTAATACCATTAATCTTTCCTGGAAACACTTTTTGGAAGGCTTTCAGTTTCCTGAGGACGGAGAAAATGTGGGATTGCATGAAATGTCTCACGCCCTATACTACCAAACTTTTGTAGTAGGCGAATCTGTTGACAATGATTTTAAAAATACTTTTGAAACATTTAATATTAGTGGGAACAAAGCTTTTGCTGAGGAGCATGCTTTAAAAAAGGACCTCTATTCAGATTATGCAATGAAGAATTTCCAGGAATTCTGGGCAGAAAGTATAGAGATATTTTTTGAAAAACCTTTACAGATGAGAGCTGTTCATCCAGAGTTATATGCCGCAATGAGCGATTTGCTGAACCAATCCCCTGCAGACAGGATAAAAGCATAATAAAAACGGGCTTCGTGAGAAGCCCGTCTAATCGAAAACCATTAACCATTAAACCTTATCCTATGAAAAACCAATTATATAGTCGATTAGTTTTTCGAATTGGTTGCATGGTTGTAAAAAAAAATTACCAAGTTTTTGAAAAAGTTTTTAAAAACTCAGGAAAAGTCTTTGTTTTATAGCCCCCATCTCCAAAATATTTCAATGGAGATTCCAATTCTCCGGGCTTAAAAAAACCGGGTAAAGGCGCCGGCTGGGCATTTATTGAAGGTAATAATACAGTGGTTGGATAACTCATATTGCCCTGCGATAAATAAACGGCCAGGTCATTGGCCCTGTACCTGCTGTTATAAGAATATATCTTTCCATCCCATTGTATCGGCTTTTTAAACTCAGCATTCAACTTTACCGGATAATAATTCTGATTGATATAATTGGCAACAGCTTCATTCTGATATGTTTCCCTGTCCATCACTTTACACCATCCGCACCAGTCTGTGTAAAGGTCTACCAATATCGGCTTGGGAGTTTTTATATACGCTTCCTGCATTTCTTCCACACTCATCCATTGTACCTTTGCCTTTTTAGGGGCAATAAAAGAAACCGCAACCACGAAAAAAGTTGTTACCGCTAAAAAATTAATAACCTTTTGCATAAATAATTGTTTAGTAGCTTAGCTATTTACTTAAATAAAAATAATGAATAAAATTGTTGTAGCCATTACAGGTGCCAGTGGATCTATCTACGCCAAGGTTTTACTCGACAAATTACTTGCCATAAAAAATCAATGGGATGAAATTGGTGTAATTTTAACAGAGAATGCCAAAACTGTTTGGCAAACGGAATTAGATAACGAGCGCTACACCAATTACCCTTTTAAATTCTATACCCAACAGGATTTCAATGCCCCTTTTGCATCAGGTTCCGGCAAATATAATATCATGTTGATCGTTCCGTGCAGTATGGGCACATTGGGCAGGATTGCAGGTGGCATCAGCAACGATCTGATCAGCAGAGCTGCAGATGTGATGCTGAAAGAAAGGCGCACACTTATCTGTGTAGCAAGAGACACTCCTTATAGCCTGATCCATATCCGAAATATGGAAACCATCACTTTAGCCGGGGGCATCATTTGTCCGGCTACGCCGTCTTTTTACAGTAAACCAAAAACATTGGAAGATGTGGCAGCAACTGTTGTTGATCGTGTTTTAGATCTTGCAGGGCTGGATATTAGTACTTATCGCTGGGGAGAATGAAAGAACACTGACGGCACCGATCAAACTGAGTACCACTAATAAAAAATAAGTGATCATGAGTTCAATAAGTCAAATCAGTGTTCTGCAAATAATTATCTCAGATCGATGATCTCTACTCCTGGATTTTTCTTTGCATCAAATACAAACTGAGCATCTGCAACTACAGCTTTTGTATTCATGTTCTTTACAGAATAGGTAAACTTGTTACCGGCTTTTTCAAATACTTTGGTAGAAACGATCGTTTGTGTAGCCTTATCTACGTAAACCAATACTTTAAAGAATGGTTTGCTTTTATCGATCGGCGTTAACTCTATTTCCTGAACCACTTTACCATTCAATGTTTTATCGCCATTCAATTTGTATAAAAAATCCTTGTCGTAAAAATTGGTAAATATTTTTTGAGGAGTAAGCGTATTGTTGCTTGGGTCTATTTTAGTGATCGTTAGTTCATTGGCTGATTTATCCAGCGTTGAAACATTACTACCATCACAATAAATTTCCTGGCCGGTTACATTTACACGGTACTTGGTTCCTTTCATGAAAACTGTACCTGTTTTATTTCCTAATACCTTACCTGCTGCATTTTCAATTTTCAGAGAAAAAGTTGCTTGAACAGCTTTAAAAGTTTTAAATTTTGCACTTACTGCATCTAATATTTTTTTAGCTTCCGGGTCACTTTTACCCATTCCTTTCAAAGGTTGGGCAATAACTGAAGTCACTGTAAACAAACTCAACAACAAAACCGCTAATACTTTATTCATTTTCTTATTTTAAAGGGTGCAAAGATAAACACATAGACGGTTTTATGCAACCATAGGTTTAAGTGCAGTTGGTAATTAAATGTTAATGCTATAATCGTTTTTAATTCACTTCATTATGCAATGCACCAGATTTTACGGCATTCTTTTTACCGGAAAATTCTTTTGCAGCTTTGATGAATCTCATAAAAATTGGCTGAGGGTTTTCTACAGTACTCTTTAATTCAGGATGGTATTGTACACCAATAAAGAATGGATGTGAAGGTAATTCGACAATTTCAACAAGTCCGGTTGCAGGGTTTTTACCACTTGCGATCATACCTGCCTCTTCAAACTGAGACAGATAATTATTATTGAACTCCCAACGATGACGATGTCTTTCGCTTATTGAAGACTGACCATATATATCATATGCTAATGACCCTTCTTTCAGATCACAAGGATAAGCTCCTAAACGCATGGTGCCGCCTTTCTTCTTTACTTTTTTCTGTTCTTCCATTAAATCTATTACAGGATGTTTGGTATCCTTGTCCATTTCTGTAGAATGTGCTCCATTTAAAAACAATACATTCCTTGCAAATTCAATAACAGCCATTTGCATACCTAAACAAATCCCGAAGAATGGCAATTTGTGTTCTCTTGCATATTTTACAGCGATGATCTTTCCTTCTACTCCTCTCATACCAAATCCAGGTGCTACTAACAAGCCATCTAAATGACCTAGCTTTTCTGCTACATTGTCATCCGTAATATGTTCGCTATGCACATTTACTATATTCACTTTGCATTCATTCATAGCACCGGCATGAATAAATGATTCTAAAATAGATTTATAGGCATCCTGCAATTCAATATACTTTCCGATCAATCCTATATTTACTTTTCCTGCCGGATGTTTCAGTTTATCTAAAAACCCTTTCCACTTCACCAGGTCGGGTGCAGCATACCCATTTATATGTAATAGTTTTAAAACAGTTGTATCCAGTTTTTCCTGCAACATTTTAATAGGCACTTCATAGATAGTGCTGGCATCCATTGCTTCAATCACTGCTTCTGTTTTCACATTACAAAACAGGGCAATTTTTCTTTTCAGGTCTGCACCCAAAGGTTTTTCAGAACGACATACTATTATATCAGGACGAACACCATTCTCACTTAATAATTTTACACTATGTTGAGTTGGTTTGGTCTTCAACTCTCCTGCCGCTTTTAAATAAGGGATCAATGTGAGGTGAACCACCAAACAATCTTCATCTGCCATTTCCCACTGCAACTGACGAACAGCTTCTACAAATGGTAAACTTTCGATATCACCTACTGTTCCGCCGATCTCTGTAATTACAATATCATATTCGCCGCTATCACCAATCAATAACATTCTTCGTTTGATCTCATCCGTTATGTGTGGAATTACCTGTACGGTCTTGCCCAGATAAGCCCCTTCTCTTTCTTTATTGATAACAGTTTGGTAAATACGGCCTGTGGTAACATTATTTGCCTGGGAAGTAAATATATTTAAGAATCTTTCGTAATGCCCCAGATCCAGATCTGTTTCGGCCCCATCTTCGGTAACAAAACACTCTCCATGTTCATAAGGATTCAAGGTTCCGGGGTCAACATTAATATAAGGATCAAATTTTTGAATTGTAACCCTCAATCCTCTTGATTGTAATAATTTAGCAAGAGATGCTGCAATGATCCCCTTTCCTAAAGAAGATGTAACTCCGCCTGTAACAAAAATATATTTGGCCATAGTATATAATAGAATATTAATTAATAAAATTAAAATCACCCTCTCAACAGATCGTTGAAAAGTACATATTTTGACCAGTGGAAAAGTGAATATGAGAAAAAATCCTAGAGGTCATGCAAACATACTGCAAATATTCGGGGTAAAAAAAATTAGCAGCTTTTAACAACAAAAAAAAGCAATAAAAAAATGCTTGTCCATCTTAAACGAAACACAAGCCAGCTACGCAAACGATTGCAAAACAGCATTTAACTAAATAATTGAAAGTTTCTTGCAAAACTTTTGTTTAGCAGTAGTTTGCACCGTATTTTTAGGCATCTTTTCACAGCACTTGTGCAAAAAAAAGGCAAAATAACCTTACAGAAATCATATAAAAAAACAACCATATATGGGTGCAATCAAAGACAAGTTTAAAGCAAAGTCGGATGTAGTAGGAGCAGAAATCAAGGCAATGCTTAAGGAACACGGTGATAAAAAAATCGGGGAAGTAACACTTAGCCAGATTTATCAAGGTATGAGAGGTATTACCGGACTTGTTTCTGAAACATCTTTATTAGATGCACAGGAAGGTATCCGTTTTCGTGGACATACAATACCTGAATTACAGGAGAAATTACCAAAGGCTCCGGGTGGTACAGAACCATTACCGGAAGGATTATTTTATCTTATGTTGATGGGTGAGATGCCAACCGATGAAGATGTAGCAGAATTGTCATCTTTATTACAACGTCGCAGTCACGTGCCAAAACATGTATTAGATTCAATTGAGGCCACTCCGCTCAGCACCCATCCAATGACCCAATTTGTAATTGCTATCATGGCATTACAAACTGAAAGCAGTTTTGCCAAACGTTATGCCGAAGGCATGAGCAAAAAAGATTATTGGGAAGCAGTGTTTGATGATTCATTGGACCTGATCGCTCGTTTACCAAGAATTGCTGCATATATATATCGTCGTAAATATAAATTCGGACGCCATATCGAACCTAATGGTTTGTTGGATTGGGCCGGTAATTTTTCCCATATGATGGGGTACGATAACGAAGACTTTAAAGAGTTGATGCGTTTATATATGACCATTCATGCTGATCATGAAGGTGGTAACGTATCTGCTCATACAACACACCTGGTAGGCTCTGCATTAAGTGATCCTTACCTTGCTTTTGCTGCAGGTATGAATGGCTTAGCCGGACCATTACATGGATTGGCTAACCAGGAAGTGATCAAATGGATATTTGGAATGACCGATGAACTTGGTACACAAACTCCATCTAAAACACAGATAGAAGAATACGTTAAGAAAACGTTGAGCGAAGGAAAAGTAGTGCCGGGTTACGGACACGCTGTTCTTCGTAAAACAGATCCACGTTTTACTGCTCAAATGGAATTCGGTAAAAAACATTTACCAGACGATCCGTTAGTAAACACTGTTTGGAATATATATGAAGCAGTACCTCCTATCCTGCAATCATTAGGAAAAATTAAAAACCCATGGCCAAACGTTGATGCACACAGTGGCGCATTATTAGTTCATTACGGAATGGTTGAATATGAATTCTATACCGTATTGTTTGGTGTATCAAGAGCATTGGGTGTATTATCCAGTCTTTGTTGGGACAGAGCGTTAGGCTTCCCTCTTGAAAGACCAAAATCTGTTACAACCGAATTAGTAAAATCATGGTTGGAAGGAAAGGATGAGATCTGGGGCGACTAAAACATAAATTATTACAGGCTTACAACTTTTGTACATAGCCGGAACCAAGGTTCCGGCTATTTGTTTCAAGGCCAGATGCCTGTCACATAGAATTATTTGTTATTTTTAAGGTAGAAATAGCTTCACATAAAAAAGATACATGACCGCAGGCACCCAGGAATCAATATTTCAACATTACTTCAGCAACAATTATTCATACGATGAGTTATTAGGCGACGACGGTACTCTCCGCCCCCATTGGCAAACATTCTTTAATTCTTTTAGTCAGCTCGGCCCTTCACAAATACAAGACAGGGCCCAGGATATTTTACGTTTTTTAAAAGAGAATGGTGTTACCTATAATGTATATGGTGATCCCAATGGATTGAACCGCCCCTGGAACCTGGACGTGATCCCCTTTTTGATCAGCCAGCAGGAATGGCAAAAAATAGAATCCGGACTTATTCAGCGTGCTACTCTTTTCGATCTTATTTTGAAAGATCTCTATGGTGACCGTTTATTGATCAAAGAAGGATTGTTACCACTTGAATTGATCTATAATCACTCAGGATTTTTAAGACAATGCTCAGACATACAACTACCGGGTAAGCATAGCCTCATTTTATATTCAGCAGATATGGCCCGTAGCCCCGAAGGCAAAATATGGGTATTGAACGATCGTACGCAGGCACCTTCAGGATCGGGTTATGCATTGGAAAACAGAACAGCCATTGCACGTATATTACCCGAATTATTTTCGGGTTTAAAAGTGCGACATCTTTCTCCTTATTTTATTGCATTAAGAAACTCATTACAAAATTTAGCTCCGGCAAAAGCACAGAATCCACGTATTGTAATTCTTACACCGGGACCAAGCAACGAAACATATTTTGAACACTCTTATCTTTCTTCTTACTTAGGCTATACTTTAGTACAGGGCGAAGACCTGATGGTGAAAGATAATTTTGTCTGGTTAAAAACAATCGGCGGACTGGAAAAAGTGGATGTGATCATTCGCAGGGTGGATGATGTGTATTGTGACCCGTTGGAATTAAGAGAAGACTCACGGTTAGGTGTATCCGGTTTATTGCAGGCAGTAAGAAGCGGGAATGTTACCATTGCCAATCCGCTCGGAAGCAGTGTGTTAGAAAACCCGGGGCTGATGGGCTTCTTACCAAGACTGGCAAGACATTTTTTTGGAGAAGACCTGATATTACCTACCATCGCATCGTGGTGGTGTGGACAACCAAAAGAATTGCAGTATGTGCTTGATAATATTGAATCACTGGTCATTAAAAAGATATACAGAGAATCGAGGATCAGCACATCAGTCAATACGGCTAATCTTACCAAAGAAGGCGTAGCAAAACTGAAACAGGAAATAATTGCTCATCCGTATATGTTTGTGGGACAAGAGAAGATCGCTTTCTCTTCTACTCCATCATTGATAAGCGGACATATTGAACCACGTAATGTATTATTCAGAAGTTTTCTTGTAAGCAATGGTGATAGCTATACCTGCATGACAGGCGGACTCGGCAGAACTTCTGCAGAGCCGGGAAATTTTGTTATATCCAATCAGTTGGGAGGTATCAGTAAAGATACCTGGATCATTTCTCCGGAACCCGGCTACACCATGAGCAGCAACAAGGATGTATTAAAAACAAAGAATCCTATTTTTAGTGGCGTGCTGCCAAGTCATACCGCAGAAAATCTTTTTTGGGTAGGCCGTTATGCTGAGAGAGTGTTGGGCAATGCCCGTTTTCAACGTACCGTAATGCAATTTGTAACAGAAGGTAACAGACTGCAATTTGAAAATGATATTAAAACAGAACACCAGCTTTTACGAACATTAACAGAATACACCTGCACCTATCCCGGCTTTACAGGAGATGATGCAGAAGAAAAATTCAAAAACCCCTGGCCCGAATTAACAGACACTTTATTCAATATAGACAGACCGGGAAGTTTGAGTTATAATTTTTCTTTGTTCACCAAAGCGGTCAATACAGTTCGTGATCATTGGAGCACAGATACCTGGCGTGTGTTAAAAGGAATGGAAGATGAATGGGACGCTGCGGCAAAATCGCAACTAACCAATTTCCGGATGATCAGTGCCTTAGATAATCTCATCACTTCAATGGTGGCATTCATCGGGTTGAACAGGGAAAGTATTTCACGGGAACAGGGATGGAATTTATTAGATACGGGAAGAAAAATTGAACAAAGTCTTTTATTGATCAATATCCTGCAATCTACCTTAACAGAAACCGCTACGGAAGAAGTTGAATACAATTTGCAGGAAGCTGTTTTGAAAAGTCATGAAACATTAATGAACTACCGGTACAAATACAAGGTACATATACAATTACCGCTTGTGCTTGAACTGATGTTGCTTGATACAACAAATCCTCGTTCATTGATATATCAGATCGAAAGATTAAAAGCCTATTTGTCCAGTTTGCCTAAAACAAGAAATGATCATTCGCTTGAAAAACATGAGCGGCTGATACTGGAAGCATTTACTTTAGTGAAACTGGCAGATAAAAATCAACTGGCAAAGGCAGATGAAACAACAGGGACCTATAAAAAATTAGAAGAATTATTTGCTCAGCTGAATACATTGCTTTTAGCGATCCCTGATGTGATCTCAAGGAAATACTTTAAACATGCACAGGGGCAAAAACAATTATTTACATCCGAAGATGATCCATCGATATAATTGCAGTACTTACCATGATTCAATACACGATCACACATAAAACAGAATATATCTACAGAGAGCCCATTGCACTCTGTCATAATATTGCCCGGCTGATACCAAGATCCGTTAACGGACAAGTATGTAGTATGTCTGAGATCGTTATTACCCCAAAGCCTGACACCTACAAACGATACGAAGATTTTTTCGGTAACCATGTTGCCTATTTTGCCATTGAGCAAGATCACAGCAAACTAACGGTAACAGTTACCTCAAATATTGAGATCACTCCCGGCACCTTACAATTCAACGAATACCCTACAGAAGCATGGGAACATGTAGCTGCTAAACTCCTTACCAACACCGAAGAAAATATAGAAGTACGCCAATACATACCGGAAACGGGCATGACTGAGATCACTCCTGAAATAAAGGATTACGCACTGCAATCGTTTACTCCCGGCAGGCCTTTATTTGAAGCCACTTATGATCTGATGCAAAGAATATACAAAGACTTTGAATTCAAAGCAGGATTGACTACCGTAGCCACTCCTGTAAAAGAAACGCTTAAGCTGCGTAAAGGTGTTTGCCAGGACTTTGCTCATTTAGCAATCACCTGTTTGCGATCGGTTGGTTTGCCTGCCCGCTATATCAGTGGTTATATAGAAACCATCTCCAAACCCGGAAAAGAAAAACTTGTTGGAGCAGATGCATCACATGCCTGGTTCTCTGTATATATACCTGGTGCAGGCTGGGTAGATTTTGATCCCACCAATAACCAGATCCCTTCTTCTCAACATATCACCATTGGCTGGGGAAGAGATTATGCAGATATTGCTCCGTTAAAAGGTATCATCCTCAGCAGCCGGCCGCATAAATTGCTTGTGTCGGTGGATGTAAAGAGAGTAAATTAATTGTCAGAATCAGGACTTACAGGATGAAAGGATGAACAGGATTTAAGAATAAAATTTGAAAATATTTCCAAATAAAAATTTGATCTCGAAAATTCGATTCAGACAAAAAAAGATAACTACATTTTAATTAAATATATCCCCCCTTCCCAATACTCTAATCCCGGAAATCTTCAAATCCTGGAAATCCTGATCAGACAACAATATTTTGTAATCCCCAAAAAATACCTTTACTTTATACAGTAACGATTGCCTGCCCTCACAAACACAAAACAACCAAAACAACTATGGCAATCAGGGTAGCAATACAACACAAAACAACCTACAAATACGACAGAGCTGTTACCATCGCTCCGCATATCTTCAGGTTAAGACCAGCAGTGCATTCCAGGACACCCATTGAAGCCTATTCACTTAAGATCACCCCGAAAGACCATTTCATCAACTGGCAGCAAGATCCCTTTGGTAATTACCAGGCAAGAGTGGTATTCCCTAACCCGGCAACTGAGTTATCAGTTGATGTAGAAGTAATAGCCAATTTAACCGTTATCAATCCATTCGATTTTTTTGTAGAAGAATATGCAAAAGGTTTTCCATTTAAGTATGATGAAATATTAGCAAAAGAATTGGTTCCTTATCGTGAGATAAAAGAAAACGGACCACTATTAAGACAATGGTTATTAGAGATCGACAGATCACCCAAACCCATTGTAGATTTTTTAGTCTCTATCAATCAAAAAGTAAACAGAGATATCAATTATACCGTTCGTATGGAAGCCGGTGTACAAACCTGCGAACAAACACTTGAAACAAGATGGGGCTCGTGCAGAGATTCTGCATGGTTGCTGGTACAGGTATTAAGATATCTTGGATTGGCATCTCGTTTTGTATCAGGTTATTTAGTGCAGTTAACTGCCGATATAAAATCTCTCGACGGCCCTTCGGGTCCCGAAAAAGATTTCACCGATCTGCATGCATGGGCAGAAGTGTATATCCCGGGTGCCGGCTGGATAGGCATGGACCCTACCTCTGGCCTGTTTGCAAGCGAAGGACATATACCACTGGCATGCACACCCGATTTTGCCAGTGCAGCACCTGTTGTAGGCACTACAGATCTTTGCAACGTAACATTTGAATTTGATAACAGCGTAACACGTATACACGAAGACCCGAGAGTAACCAGACCATATACCGAACAGCAATGGGCTGAGATGGATGCACTCGGTCACCAGGTAGATAAGGAATTATCAGAAGGAGATGTGCGACTAACCATGGGTGGCGAACCAACTTTTGTTTCCATCGATGATATGGAATCTGCACAATGGAACACTGCTGCAGATGGAAAAGAAAAACGTTTATTAGCACACGATCTTATTTTTAAATTAAGAGATCAATTTGGCCCCGGAGGTATGTTGCATTACGGTATGGGCAAATGGTATCCCGGCGAACCCTTGCCACGCTGGCAATACGGCTTGTTCTGGCGAAAGGATGGTGTACCTGTCTGGAAAAACAGCAACTACATCGCAGGTGAAAGAGTAGAAAAAAAATATACCGAAAAAGAGGCTGAACTTTTTGCCAATGAACTAGCAAAACATTTAGCCGTAAGCACTGAAAATATTTCCCCGGTGTATGAAGATGTATTTTATTTTTTATGGAGCGAAGGAAAGATACCTGCCAATGTTGATCCGTTAAAATATAATTTAAAAGATACCACCGAAAGAAAAACAATTGCTCAACTACTCGATAAAGGATTAGAAAAACCTGCCGGCTTTGTACTCCCCATTGCATGGAACTACTGGAGCAATACATGGCAAAGCATTAAATGGCAGATGAACCGTGAAGAAGTATTTTTAATCCCCGGCAACTCTCCTATCGGCTTACGGTTACCGTTAGACTCATTACCTGCCGTTGCAAAAGAAGATGAACCTCAAATAGTAGAACGCAGTTTGTTTGAAGAAGTGCCTGCATTTGAAAACTTCGATGATACCATTAGTGCCCGTTACGATTCAGTAAGTACACACAACGATCCCTCAACTAGCCGTCGGCCACTTGCCGCAGCCGAAAACACTAGCCGTAGACCGCAGCCGGTGGCAGCAGCTGCCGCTGAAAACATCACCGCAGCAATCCCTGTTATCAAAACAGCTTTGTGTGTAGAAGAAAGAGAAGGTGTGATATATATATTCTTCCCGCCCTGCGATTACCTGGAACATTATTTAGACATGCTCTCTTCCGTAGAAGCAACAGCTGCCAAATTAAATATTCCTGTACGCATTGAAGGTTACGAACCACCAAGAGACAACCGTATGGAAAGAATGGTGGTATCTCCCGATCCCGGCGTAATCGAAGTAAACATTCATCCTGCAAAGAACTGGGATGAGTTAAAACATATTATCAATACCGTGTTTGAACAGGCACGGCTATCAAGATTGGGCACAGAAAAATTCATGCTCGATGGTAAACACACCGGCACAGGTGGCGGCAACCATATCACCATTGGTGGTGCTGTACCTGCGGATAGTCCGCTGTTGCGCAGGCCCGATGTATTGCGTAGCCTCATCACTTATTGGCAACACCATCCCGGCCTGTCTTATTTATTTTCCGGTGCATTCATCGGACCAACCAGCCAGGCGCCACGCTTTGATGAAGGCCGTGAAGAAAGATTGTATGAAATGGAAATTGCCTTCAGCCAGGTGCCCGAAGGAGAAGAAGTGCCTTTCTGGTTAGTAGATAGAATTTTCCGACATCTGTTGACCGATATCACCGGCAACACACACCGGGCAGAATTCTGTATCGATAAATTATATTCTCCTGATTCTTCTTCCGGCAGGTTAGGCATTTTAGAATTCCGTGCATTTGATATGCCGCCACATAAAGAAATGAGTTTGATGCAGATGTTATTGATACGCACACTCATTGCATGGTTCTGGAAGAAACCATACAAACATGATCTGATACGATGGGGTACAGAATTGCACGACCGTTTTATGTTACCACATTTTGTAAGAGAAGATATGCAGGAAGTAGTGACCGACCTCAACAATGCAGGTTACCCTTTCAAACTTTCCTGGTTCGAACCATTCTTTGAATTCCGTTTTCCGCATTACGGTAGTGTGCAGATAAAAGGCATTGATATGGAGCTCCGCATGGCCATTGAACCATGGCATGTATTGGGCGAAGAGATGAGCAGCTCAGGCACTGCCCGTTTTGTTGACTCCTCCCTTGAACGTGTGCAGGTAAAACTCCGCAATTTTAATGAAGGCCGTTATGTGCTCTTATGCAATGGAGCCCGTGTGCCCTTAAGAGCCACCGAAATTAAAAGCGAATATGTTTGCGGTATCCGTTACCGTGCCTGGCAGCCGCCAAGTGCATTGCACCCTACCATTGGTATTGATACGCCACTAACCTTTGATATTGTTGATACATGGAATGGCCGCTCTGTTGGAGGCTGTACATATCATGTGGTGCATCCCGGCGGAAGATCTTACGATGCATTTCCCGTGAACAGCTTTGAGGCAGAGAGCCGACGTGTGAGCCGCTTCAACGATTTCGGGCATACACAGGATGTGTTGATCGCCACGGTACAAACAACCGACACCATCGGCGAAGACCATTATATCACCATTGACAGACCATCCTTTGTTATTGATGCACCCGAAATAGAGATCAACAAGGAGTATCCATGTACGTTAGATATACGGCAACATTGGAAGAAAGGAAAACGTTCGTAACAAACAACAGATAGGAGAACAACACTAATATAGACGCAGGACTCCGTTCTGCGTCTACACAGAATCGCTACAGAAAAAAATCATTGTATACCAGTATGCAACCTTTATTTGGATTTTTTCATCTATGAAAAAAATCCGCTAGCAATGAGATTTATCCAACACTACCTGTTCATGCTGATCTTATTTTTTACGCAAACGGTTCTCTCTCAAAATTATTCACCCTGGCAACATCCCGTCATTAAAGCAGCAGATCAACACACTCCCGGATTCCTTGCACTTCATCACGCTACGGATGATGATCATTATATCCCACTTGCAATATTTGATACCCAAAAACAGCAACTATATTATGTCACCACTTTCGGAAAGATATTCGATTCCATTGCTGTTGGCCCCAAACTGGCGGAACAAATTACCCTCAAAAATGTAGATGTATTTGATTATTTCTCCCGGCTGTTTACGATGGATTGCCTGGAGGAGATACATGCAATGAGGACACTTGTAACCATTCATGCCAACGACCTGAAAAAATACCTGCCCGAAAATTCTTTTATAAATTATACACCCCTGCTCTCAGCTCCCGGTTCATCAGATAAACTATCCCTGCTTGATAATTATGAAAGATCGATCTGGCAGCAGTGCATCTTAATGAACACAATACTCTATCAGCCGGTAAATATCTATGAAAAAAAAGATAGCCTGAAAAACTATGAGCAATCCAAATTAAAACTACAGCGGGAAAACAACGGTAATGCTGTTCAATATGTGGGATATATCAACAACAATTCAATACTCTCGAAAGCTGTTTTAAATATGACAACAGCCACTGTTTATATTTATGATAAAAAAAATATCGTTGCAGACAGCTTTAAAATAAAACCAGCAAGATTGCATGAAATAGATCCTGAAAAAGCTGATCTGTTTACCATATACCGCAGCTGGCTGCAATGGCAATTAGCATACACCTGTACCTTTTTGCAAAAGCAGGCCGCTACCAATAAAAGAAAAACAGCTGCCGCAGATATGAGCAGCAAGCTGGTAAGGCCGGCACAGGAGCACATAAAATTGTTGCAGCAAAAAATATCTTATACCTTAATACCCGATATGACGATACCTTTACTGGATTTGATGGAAAAGGCAATGACCGATGTAAGAAAAAAATGGTCTAACAGCACCGGATGGCAGGATATTGGTATCGGCACTTCGGAGGTTTTTTATGTTACAAGAGGAAATAAACAATATAATTTAACCAACCAGGTGGGGAATGTAATGGCAACTGTATCAGATAAAAAGATATACAAAACCATTACCAACAGCAGTGGTAATGGATATAGCAACACGATAGGTTTGTTTGTGCCGGATGTGGTAACGGCCACTGATTACTATCCCGGCGGTATGCAGATGCCGGGGAGGATCTACCCGGTACCTGAATCGGAAAAATTACAGCCGGTAGCCAACTCCGGAACAGCAACAAGCTCTGCCGTGTTGTATCAACATACTTTTAACGACACTCCATCGGTTCATCCCTACTTAACAAAAGCTCCAACGCAAAACCCCAATATCACCAACAGTAAATGGACAAACAGTAAAGGTGTTTGGAGCAGCATCTATACTACAGCCACTAATAAAACAGCCTTATACATAAGTGGCCTGCCCGGCGATAGTACGCAACCAAGCACCATTACCTTAGAGTTTGATGTGGCAGCAGGTAAAATACTGAATGTAACCGGCTACAGCTTTATGAACTGCACCAGCCAGACAGGATACCCTTATTGGTTGATGGATATTAACGGCATAAATGCAGGGGGTGGCAATGTTAACATTAACTCCAATGGAACACTTGCAACTGCAGCTGGTAATGTTACACAAGCTGTAAATGGTTTACAGGGGCATATAACGGTGAAGATCACCCTGTATGGCACTTCACATAGAAGTACCGGTACATTTAGATTGGATAATTTTACGTTGAATGGGTACTTACAACTGTTGCCGGGGGCAATTAATAATGGAAGTAACACAACGGATAAAGCAAAGTATCCATATGGGTTTAATGATAAAGAAAAGGATAATGAGATTTACGGTGAAGGAAATGCCTATGATTTTGGTGCAAGGATTTATGACCCAAGAATTGGAAGACTATTTTCGTTAGACCCTTTAATGAAGGAATTTCCTTATGAAAGTAATTATTCGTTTGCAAGTGGTAATCCCATTTCAAACATTGATGTAGATGGAGAAAGAGTTACGTGGTGGTTTACATTATGGCGGCACAAAGAGTTTAAGACTGTAATCGTAAATTTAAAAAAGACAGAAGTTTTTAAAACTATCTTCAAACGATTTATTAAAAATCAAGATAATGTTGTTGTCAAACCTACGGCTGGTGGCTATTTTGGCTATGCAGACCCTGTTAGAAAGGCAAACGGTTATGAGCTTAATTTAGGGGGCAATGGCTTTATGAATGGCGATTATCTTACTGCTGACCCTACATTTATTGCGAAAGTTATACTCCATGAAGGATTGCATGACAAAAACGGATTGATTCATGCAGAGGGAGATGATGCCAATTATCCTACATTAGATAGGCACATGAGAAAGCAAAAAACTACCCCCGGATATGAAGGTGAACATGAAGCGATGGCAGAAGGGTATGTTGGTTATTTGGTAAAGGGAATGCAGCAATTTGATAAACAAAATGGAACAACCCATTCAGGAGACTGGTACAATGCAATGGCATGGTTTGGAAGTTTACAAAGGGCAACGGATGATTGGAAGAACATGGATGCCACAACGAAAGCACGGTATCAAACAATAATTGACAATGAACAAGATTACATGGGCTATTTAGATGCAAGGGCGACATATAACACTAATAAAACTGCCGCAAATAAAGCAGCAATGAATACTGCAAAGAGAAAAGTTGATTGGAAATTATTTAAAAAAACAAGAAGTAAGTAATGAAATACCTTGCCACATATATTTTAATTTTTATTTTTTTAAGTTGCCAAAGTGGGCAAAACTCAATTGAAGCTACCAAGCCAAATTTAGGTCAAGTCCCTGACAAGATGGATAAAACAAAAAATATAACTATTGATACCAATGCTTTTAACGGACAATGGCAACAGTATAAAAAAGAGGGAGCAAAGCCAAATGATACTATCCCTAATTTGACTTGTTTTGTAAAAATTACTGCGGACACTTTCTATTATATTACCAATAAAAAAGTTCAGTATATTGATTTATTGGTGAAAGATAATAGCTATAAATATCCTGTTTATGGGTTTAAAAATCACTACCAGGATAAACTGTATGTCCTAACAGAAGATTACAAAGAACTTCAACTTAGAAAATATGCAAACGAAGGAGATTACGAATATTTTAAAAAATCGGTAACTAAAAAATAGAAAAATTCATTCAGCCGCTTGCAAAATGTGAGCGGCTTTTTATTCTTAGAAACAAAGCGCATTTGTCCTTACGACTTTTGTATGATATTGATTGTGAAAGTTATCTAGTTAGAAATCCATACGCCTTAGTTCATCGAAATAATATAAATGGGCCAGTTGTTAGTATCAGCAATATGTATGGGGATACTTATAATATTAAATAGACTAATTTCAATGAAATCATTATTAATTGTTATAGCTGGATTACTTGCTTGTCAATTATTGTTTTCACAAACTTTTCGCCCCGGTTCGTGGCACACGAAACAACATTAATTTTGCCGTTTCGTGTGCCACGAACCGGGGCGTAGGGGCATCCCTTTTGGATGCACACATCCCTCGTGGATGCCGGGTAGCCACAAGGGCTACCCTTACAACAGTCTTTCGGGCCACAGGCGACAGACCACTGACCACAGTATGAAAATATTATTGCTCCATCCATTGCCCATCGCCTATTACCCATTGCCTATTGCCCATTGCCCATTGCCCATTGCCCATTGCCCATTGCTCATTGCCCATTGCTCATTGCCTATTGCCTATTGCCCATTGCCCATTGCCCATTGCCTATTGCCCATTGCCCATTGCTCATTGCCCATTGCTCATTGCCCATTGCTCATTGCCTATTGCCTATTGCCCATTGCCCATTGCCCATCGCCTATCTATTTTTTCTCATACATATAAAGCGGCGCCAATGGTTGTGTTACAAAAACATTCTGAGCATTTAGATAAAAGTTTGCGCCAGTTCTTAAGCACTCTGCGGCTGTAGGATTAAACCCAGTAGAGGTACTGCCACCCCAAACCATAAAACCATTATTGCCATAACACATGGTATGACCGGCCCTTGCAATAGGTGCATTTGCAGTTGATATAGTAGTGTAGGTATCAGTAGCTAAATTATATACATAACCCGTATTAACCGGCGCACCGGCATAAAAGTATCGGGCTCCTCCCCATACATATATTTTCCCGTTGCCGTCGTACGCAAACTTTTGACCATAATAAGAATATGGCGGCGGCGACAGCGTTGTCCATGTATTGCCGATCGGATCAAACCGTTTTGTTTCACTACCGCTAATGATATACACATTACCGTTATAATACGCCATGGCCGGTTCTACCGAACCCGTGGCAGGTGCATTGGTAGTAGTCATTGCCGTCCAGGTATTGGTGCCCGTATGGTAAACACCACCTGTTTTTAAAATACCACCCGATGGATTATAGCCACCCCATAGTACCACATCTGTGCCGGCAGCTACGGTACCTGCAAAGTATCGTGGCGACGGTGCACCCGAAACAGCCATGGCCGTCCATGTGTTGTTCACTACATCATACTTATAACCCGTGCCAAAAATGTAGCTCGAATTGAGAATACTCATACCGCCCCAGAAATATATGTTGTTACCAACATTGGTTGCAGTGGGAAAACGCCTGGCAGTATCATTAATAGCAGCACTTTGTGTTAAGCCCAAAGTATTGAGGTCGAATATATAAGCAGGAAAAGCATTTCCGTACGGAACACTTAAACCGGAAATTCCACCCCAAAAGATCCATTTGTTACCCACCCTTACGCAATTAGCACCCGAAGGCATTATGGTGCTATTATTCGCCATTGTCCAGGCGCCGGTAGTGGGGTTGTATTTATAAAATGGAATACCTGCATTTGCAGCAGTATATCCGCCTGCTATAAAATACACACTGTCTGCCCAAACGCTTTTCAGATCTGCGTAGCTGCTGGAGGGATAGTTGGCAACAGTAGTATCGATGGGGCTCCACACGTTGGAAGCTACCGCCATCAATTCAGTAAGTGTGGCATTGGGAATATTTATTTGTCCGCCGTATTTAAAATTGTTGTTTTGCAGACTCTGGTTGGGATAAGTTTTAGACAATACAATACTACTTGGTGGCAATAGGCTATCATAATTGATATAGTGCCAGCTATCTTGAAAATAATAAAACCCCGTACTATCCGGCCCCGATTGATATACCATTAAACCGTTGGCAGGTTTTTCTATCTTTTCACGCTCGTTCTTTTCTAACCGGGGTATCAGTATACCCTGGCTCGAACTTTTAATATCCAACACTGCCGAAGCATCCGGCGAAGTATTATTAATACCTACCTGCTGAGACTTTGCTGCTATACTAAAAAGTAAAAAAGCGATTGCGATTATATTTTTCATTGCTTAATATTTGTATGTGATGAAAAGGTACGCCCCAAAATAGTGTACTGTAAAAGTAGACAGATTTGTCACTAAAAAAAATGGAAATATGAAAAAGAGGATGTTACGCCGACACGGTGCAGTACTCCAACCTTGGTCCATGTTCCATGGACTGCACTTTTTTATGTACTTAGCTTTTGTGCCACTATTAAACTTCATTGGCGTCGCACTCTTGTGCAGTATATCATCATTGAACTTTTATTGAAGCGTAGATTGTAGCTAGCTAAAAACTTACCACCATATATAGGCGCAGGACTCTGCCCTGTGTGTATACATTACTTAACTAACAATAAGAGATTAGTAACTAGCCGGCACAGGACTTCGTCCTCTGCCTATGGGGAGGAGATCATTTAGTTAGATTATTTAATTCTGGCACAAGCGGACGCTTGCGCCAGGTTCTTTTTAATTTGTTACAAGATTGGACCAATTAGGGGAAACCCCGACGCATAAAAGGTAAAGAGTCTTATGCCTATGAGGAATATATGTGAACTGTAAATCGTCAGCTAAAACTGGACTAAAAATAAGTTAATTTTAGAGAGTATTTCCATTGTTCATCATTAAAATAGAATAACATGGAAAAGAAACAAAAACAGTCCACAGAAAACTTCATTAAAGACATCCGTCGCAGGACTAGGCGATTGTTCACCTCCGAACAAAAGATCCTTATAGTTATGGAAGCACTACGAGGTGAAAGCTCTACCGCAGAGATATGTCGTAAACATGGGATTAACCAGGCATTGTTTTACAAATGGAATAAAGAGTTCATGGAAGCAGGTAAGAAACGCCTTAATGGTGATACTACTCGTGAAGCTACTAGTGACGAAGTAACTGAACTACGTAAAGAGAATCAAAGGTTAAAAGAAATGGTAGCTGATCTGATGCTCCGCTATGACATTGTAAAAAAAAGCTTAACCATCTTGGAGTAAGCGAAAAATATCAACGTCGTATGAGATTATCAGTAGCAGAAAAGGAGGAAATCATTCAATTGGTTGAACGTTCAGAACTGGGAGTAAACAGAACTTTGGTACAGTTGGGGATCAACAAGAGTACGTTTTACAATTGGTACAAAGCTTATTTGGATAAGGGTGCTAATGGCCTTGAATCAAAACGTGCTACCCGGCAACGCTGGAATACGATACCACAGTCTGAAAAGAATCTTGTAGTGGAGATTGCGCTGGAATATGCCGAGTTATCACCCAGAGAATTATCCTGTAAACTCAGTGATGTAAAAGGAATATTCATATCAGAATCCAGCGTGTACCGGATTTTGAAGGCCAAAGGGTTAATCACCAGCCCTTCACATATTTTGTTAGCAGCAGGAAATGAATTTAGTCAAAAGACCTGCTTTGTTCATGAAATGTGGCAAACAGATTTTACTTACTTCAAGATATTGGGATGGGGATGGTATTATCTGAGTACAGTACTGGATGATTACAGCCGTTTTATTGTTCATTGGGAACTCTGTAAGACAATGAAAACAGAGGATGTACAACGAACAGTTAATAGAGCCCTGGAGGCTTCAGAGTTGCCAAATGAGTTCAGGCCAAAGTTATTATCGGACAATGGAGCTTGCTATATCGCATCAGAACTCAAAATCTTTTTACAAAACAAGAAAATGAAACTTTTACATGGCAGGCCCAATCATCCGCAAACACAAGGGAAAATTGAACGTTATCATCGGTCAATGAAAAACGTTGTTAAGTTGGATAATTACTACTGCCCTGAAGAACTGGAAGCATCATTAACGGCTTTTGTACACTACTATAATCATGAACGCTATCATGAGTCTCTTGGGAATGTCACACCGGCAGATGTTTATTACGGAAGGCAAGAAGAGATTTTTAAATACAGGCAAAGAATAAAAATGCTAACGCTTCAAAGAAGAAGGCAAAATTATTTAAGACAAAAAATAGCATCTTAATTTTAATCTGTACACTATAAAACTAAAAATAAAAAGTATCTTTAAATCACGAAACACTCTCTAAGAGAAAGTTCACTTTGATTTGACGACATACACTTTTTACCTTCACTTTAACAACATGCAGCCATCTGTTGCATCGTAGGTTCTCAACCTTCTCTTTTTAAAAACCCCTGTTAAACCTCATCCTGTTTATTAATTTTTCACCAACAAATTAACTATAACAGTATGTCATTTTCTGATCGTATGCAAACCGGTGGCGGGCATCTTGCCACCCTATTATTACTCAAAACCGGTTTTTTACCCCGAAAGCTTCCCTGGCATTCCGGGAGGTTGCCGGTACAATACCGGAACCTTCCCCGGAGTTCCGGCAGCCTTCCGGTACGATACCGGAAGCTTCCCCAGAGTTCCGGCGACCTTCCGGTATCGTACCGCCTCCCTCCAGGGATAAAAAACTAAAAATCAACATTAAACACAGATAATCAATCAATTACATTAAAAAAACACCCCATGATCAATAGTATAGAACTCTATAAACTCCGCAACGGTGAATATTCACAATTCCTACAGGATGTTATCGAAATCGTCAACAAAAATGACCCTGCCGATCTGCAGGTTCAGCCACAATTAACTACATTAATAGCTGTAGCACTGGAAATAGAATCGCTCTTTAAAATACCCCTCGGCAGCGCTCTTACACAAGAGCTGGAAAATTTTGATCTGCTACGTGATAATGCTTTAAAGGGTATCCTTGCAATTGTACGTGGTAATATGTACAGCCAAGACCCCGTTATAAAAAACCATGCTACCATTTTAGATACACACCTGGCTCTCTTTGGTAAAAACATCGCCGAAGATAGTTACCAAAGCGAAACAAACTCCATCCGCAACATCATTGCCGACTGGAATCAAAAGCCGGAACTAACGGCAGCCATAACCGCACTCGATCTGCAAAGCTGGAAAGCATCATTAGAAACAGCCAATAATAATTTTTCAGATAGATACCTGGCCCGTGCTATTGAAGTCGGTACTGATACTACTGAAAATTTCGAGGTAAAACGTGTTGAAGCAAACCAGGCTTACTATACACTAAGAGACAATATCAATGCCCGTTATATTATTAATGATGGCAACGATCCTTATAAAAAAGTGGTATCGTCTATCAACGGCCTTATCACTTATTATAACGACCTGCTGGCACGCAGGCTTGGTGGCAATAATGATAATACCGGGCCGGATGCCCCTGAACAGGCAGAATAAATAATTGGGAGTAACTACCATAAAGACCGTTTTTGCAAATTGAGAAAATGCCAAGGCGTAAACAAAGAGCCCGCTTGTCTAAGCGGGCATTTATTCACAAACATCAGATAAAAGACAAAATATTATATGTTGGGGATTATCGAGACAGTAAAATAATAGGTAGCACTGTTTATCCCCCCTTCGGAACGAAGCTTCATGTTTTAGATCCATTATGAGCACACAAACAAAGAGCCCGCTTGTCTAAGCGGGCATTTTTATTAAGGGAAAATTGTCTTAATCAGGATTTTGAGGATGTATGGATGAACAGGATTTTTGTCCCGGCGGACAAACGAACATAGCAGTGCGTCATTTTATGAATTACAGGAAGTGAAGCATTATCAACCTCTGCATTATGCTGATCTGTAAAGTGACAGCATTTTAATACCAAAGTATTCAACGGCGATGAATACCGAACGGTCATCATTAATTTCCAATTAAAACACTACCACTACCCGAAACAATATTACCCACCCCGGTGCCCGTTGATACGTTTACAAAATCACCTGCCCTCGCTGCCGGTGTGCCGCCGTTATTTAAAGTGATCAATCCTCCATTTATTTTGGTAAGTGCCGTTCCTAAAACTGATATGGTTGAAGATTGTATCGTTGTAGCAACAGATGAAGAAAGTAATATATTCTTATTGGAAGATAAATTCATATCCGTTAAAGCGTTCATTGTAATGACATTTCCTTTCAATACAAGATTGCCTGTTCCTGCATCAATGGTAATGCCTCCTGTATTACCGGTGGTAACAATTTTAATACCGCCATTTGCAAACACCACAATTCTATTGGTTCCTGCTTGTATCTCAACACTATCGTTAGTACTCTGAATATTGATCGCATTGGTAGATGAAGCAATACCGCCAAAAGGATTCATCACTCCTGCTACATACAATCCGTCTGCCGGCGGAGTTACTGATGAGCCGATAGTGGTACCACCATTTGAATTTACCCGAAGCTTATTTACAGATTGCACCTGTATGAGTAATGGGTTAGTGCCACTTGCTGCATTGATATGCAATTTATCGCTGGGAGAAGCTGTGCCGATCCCCACATTTTGTGCATGCACCGTAATAATTAACACGAATAACAATGAGCATATCGCAATTAAATTTTTCATAAACAATAGCATTAGTAAAAGATAAAGTGTCAATTAAAGTTAAATAAATTCATCCGTCCCAAAAGGGTTTTGCTAATACGCATACAAACAATGGATCACTTTTTAGTAAAAAACTATTTCTCTTCAAAAGCCCTCATCCTGTTCATCCATACATCCTCAAAATCCTGATCAAGACAGAATAACACCCCATTAACCATAAAATCATCCCGCCTGAATACATTTCAGGGTTTTTCACTACTTTTAGCCACTAAATTTTAAAACTGTGAACCTAAGAAAAGTACTTTTTGTTATTGCAATACTATCAAGCAATATGATCATTGCTCAAACACCCAAAAAAATTGCGTCCCCTGCTGCAAAAGCCAATCAACACCTGAAAGTATTTGACCAAACCATACAAAGCGGCGATGTAGCCAGCGCTATACTTGCATTAAATTATTATATCGCCGAACAAGGCAGCAATACTACCTATGCAGATACACTGGCCATGTTATACTTACAACAAGGAGCCTTTCCGCAATGTTATTACTGGGCCGATAAAAGATTAACCGCTAAGCCCGATGATAACGGACTGATGGAAATGAAAGGGATCTGTTTAGATAAACTGAACCAACCTAAAGAAGCCATCGACATCTTTGAAAAATTATTCAAGAAAACACAAAGTCCTTTTCACGGATATAAATTACTTGAATTGCAATACAGCATCAAACGCTTATCCGAATGTTTAGCTACTGCAGAAGCTACAGAAAAGCTGCAGTTCAAACCTGAGTACACCATGACCTACAGTGTAGGACAACAAATGGGAAGAACCTATCTGCAATCAAGCATCTACAATATTCACGGATTGGTGTTATATGATCTTGATAAAAAAACAGAAGCAAAAGCTTATTTTGAAAAAGCATTGGCTTTAGACAGCAGCTTTGCATTGGCAAAACAAAATCTTGAAGCCATCAGAACTTTAGAAGCAGCAACAAGCAACAAAGTGGTGCCTAATACCAATGCACCCATAGCGCCACCTGCAGATAACAAACGTAATTAATAGCACAGCTGTTAACCGGTAAAACAAAAGCCCACTACATGTGTGCTTTTTTAATGTATGACAAAAGAAGAAATAAAATTTTTAGAGGGTCCGCAAAGCCGCTGGCAGGAATTTAAATTCACTGTGAATGTGGTGCTGGAGTTTATTAAAGGTTTCAGAACATTACATTTTACCGGGCCTTGTGTAACTATATTTGGCTCTGCCCGTTTTAAAGAAGATCATCCTTATTATAAAAAAACTCAAGAGCTTTCTGCACGGATCGCTCAATTAGGATTTACCATCATGACCGGCGGCGGACCCGGTATTATGGAAGCAGCCAATAAAGGTGCCAGGGAGATCGGCGGCAGAAGCGTTGGCTGCAATATTGTACTACCGCACGAACAAAAACCCAATCCGTATTTAGATAAATGGGTAAATATCCGGTACTTTTTTGTCCGTAAAACATTACTGATAAAATATTCTTACGCTTTTGTGGTAATGCCCGGCGGGTTCGGCACACTGGATGAATACTTTGAGGCACTTACGCTGATACAGTGTAAAAAAATAAGCGAATTCCCTATTGTTATCTTCGATACCGAGTTTCATAAAGACCTGATCGAACACATCAATTTTATAAAAAGCAAGCAAACCATTTCCGAAACTGATACCAATTTATTCCTGGTAACAGATTCTATCGATGAAGCAGTGGCCTATATCCAAAAAAATACCATCGTTAAATTCGACCTGAAACACGAAACACCTTACCGCCCCTACCGTCCATTCAAATGGCTGTTCGAAAAGGGATAATATCTCTTTTTTTCTCCGATAAAATATGACCAAAGTCAGCCATCAGGTTGAGAATCATCATTGCATACCTATGCGTTTACCTACAACTTTGTGCTATCAAGATAAAGCAGCAATGCTGAGTCTTAAATTCAAATATCATGCAATATAATGTTGGAAAACTAGATAGAGCGATAAGGCTATTGCTTGCTATAATAATAGCCACGGTAGGAGTTTACCTTGAAAGCTGGTGGGCACTGGCGGCCATAGTGCCGCTGCTTACAGGATTATTTTCATTCTGTCCGTTATACAAGATCCTGGGATTGAACACTTGTGAACCTAAAGGAGCATAAGGTATTACTTCCTGCGCAAACAGCCACTACATGAAGCAACCATGTGGTGGCTTTTGATTATTTATTAAAAACTTAACCATATCAGTACTATAAAGAACATAGCTCCCCCCTGTTACCATTGCGGCGAAAACTGCAATGAAGTAATTGTAGCAGAAGAAAAGAACTTCTGCTGTGAAGGATGCAAACAGGTATATCTGTTATTGAATGAAAACAACCTTTGCAACTATTATAACCTGGATAAAAACCCGGGCATCAAAGCAAAAGGGAAATTCATTTCGGAGCGCTTTGCTTACCTGGATGATATTGCCACCCAGCAAAAACTAATACAATTCAGCAGCGATACACAAACCAATGTTACTTTTCAGCTGCCGCAAATGCATTGCTCCTCCTGCATCTTCCTGCTGGAGAATTTGCACCGGATAGAACCGGGCATCACCAAATCACAAACTAATTTTCAGCGCAAAGAAGTGTTCATCATCTTTAATCCGCAACTGATATCTCTCAGAAAGGTGGTGGAATTGCTGGCTTTTATTGGGTATGAACCCTATATCAGTTTAAAAGATACCACAGAAAAAAGATCGGGCACATTCAATAAGAAAAGGATCTATAAGATAGGTGTGGCAGGCTTTTGCTTTTCCAATATTATGATGCTGAGCTTTCCTGAATATTTTTCTGCCGGACATATAGAGCAGAAAGGATTGAAGGAAACATTTACCTGGCTGATCTTCTTTTTATCTACACCGGTATTGTTTTTTGCCGCATCCGATTTTTTTGTTTCTGCATGGAAAGGGCTTCGGCAAAAGACATTGAATATAGATGCGCCTATTGCACTGGCAATAGTGGTTACTTTTTTCAGAAGCTATTATGAGATCATAACGGGTACGGGTGCAGGCTATTTAGATTCTGGCTGCGGCATTGTGTTCTTTATGCTGGTGGGCAGATGGTTCCAGGATAAGACCTATGATTCATTGTCGTTCGACAGAGATTACCGTTCGTATTTTCCTTTGGGGGTAACGGTGATCGAAAACGATGTGGAGAAAAATATTCCTGTTACACAATTACAAAAAAACAGTCGGATCATTATTCGCAATGAAGAGATGATACCCGCCGATGCAGTATTGATGAAAGGCAATGCCAATGTAGATTACAGCTTTGTGAGCGGTGAGAATACGCCTGTTCAAAAAAACAAAGGAGAGCTGATCTATGCCGGTGGTAAACAATTGGGTACGGCCATCGAACTGGAAATTGTAAGTGATGT
Source organism: Ferruginibacter lapsinanis (assembly GCF_020783315.1). NCBI lineage: Bacteria > Pseudomonadati > Bacteroidota > Chitinophagia > Chitinophagales > Chitinophagaceae > Ferruginibacter > Ferruginibacter lapsinanis. Next base: position 292,452 of record NZ_CP086063.1, read on the forward strand.
ATCGCAGAGCTATATTACCCAACTCTGGAACAATGATATTTTTACCCATAAAAAAAATGCGGATAAATCTTTCATTCATCCCTGGAGCAAATATTTCACTATAGTACTTTTCAGTATTGCACTCACCGCCTCTGTGTATTGGCTGATGGTAGACAGCACCAAATTATTTCCGGCACTGAGTGCTGTACTGATCGTGGCCTGTCCTTGTTCGCTATTGCTGTCTGCCACCTTTACCTACGGCAATATGCTTCGCATTTTTGGCAAAAATAAATTGTACCTGAAAAATTCATCGGTGATTGAAATGATGGCCAAAATAAATACGATCGTCTTTGATAAAACAGGTACCATCACCCAAAACAAAGCGGCCGCAGTAAGTTACGAGGGCACGCCGCTTTCCCTTGCCGAACTAACGGCCATAAAAGAGATCACCAGGCAATCATCTCACCCTTTAAGCAAAAACATTGCAGGTTCATTAACCGCTATTCCTGACAGACAGGTATCTGTACGATCTTTTAAAGAATACAGCGGCAAAGGTGTAGAAGCATTGGTAGACAATATTGCTGTTAAGATCGGGTCATCGGCCTTTATCAGTGAAAACAGCCAGGCGCTTATCAGTCATGATACGGGTACGCATGTACATGTAATGCTGAATGATGTGCATATGGGCAGCTATACCATCGGTAATCAATACAGGAACGGGTTGGGGGATCTGGTCAAAGACCTCCGCTCCGATCACTACCGCCTGTGTGTGCTATCGGGTGATAATGACACCGAAAAGAATACACTTTCTAAGATATTCGGAAAAAATACAGATATCCAGTTCTACCAATCTCCACAACAAAAACTGGAGTATATCTCTTCCTTACAAAAAGACAATACCAAAGTGCTTATGCTTGGCGATGGCCTGAATGATGCCGGGGCATTGATGCAAAGTGATGTGGGTATAGCGGTGAGCGACAATAATGCCCGTTTTTCCCCTGCCTGCGATGCCATCATCACCGGCGAAAATGTGCATTTGTTGGGAAGATTCCTATCCTATGCCAGATCGGGCAAGCACATTGTGACTGCCAGTTTTATCTTATCCATCCTCTACAATATTGTGGGAATAAGCTTTGCCGTACAGGCCAAACTGTCTCCTATGATAGCGGCTATTTTAATGCCTGCCAGCAGTATAAGTATTGTACTACTTGTAAGCATACTTACTTCATTGATTGCCAATAAGAAAGGGTTATAACCACGAATGACGAAAATCATTCCGGGGCTTGACTTTGCTCACCCCCAAAACGCAACCATAAAATTATTTTTGAATTTCATAAAAAAGAAAACAGTGAGCGCATTATTCATTTTGATCGGAATCAGCATAGTAGTAGCGGGGAGCTTCCTGGCAGCCTTTTTATGGAGTGTACGAAACGGGCAATTTGACGATGACTATACCCCATCCGTTAGAATGCTGTTTGACGATGATCTTAAAAACAACAACACCGAAAATTTAACTCAAACCAAATAGAAAAACATGCAGGTAGAAAAATTTTATTATGACAACAAAACTGTAAGAAACTTTGCTTACGCAACCGTTATCTGGGGAGCCGTAGGTATGCTGGCCGGATTATGGGTAGCATTACAACTGGTTTTCCCTGCACTTAACATTACGCAGTATGGCTCTTTCGGAAGACTCCGTCCGCTGCATACCAATGCGGTGATCTTTGCCTTTGTGGGCAATGGTATCTTCATGGGGGTCTACTATTCTTTGCAGCGTTTATGTAAAGCAAGAATGTACAGTGATGTATTAAGCAACATCCACTTCTGGGGCTGGCAACTGATCATTGTAGCTGCAGCTATTACGCTACCGCTTGGGTTGAGTAATGGTGCTGAATACGCTGAACTGATCTGGCCGATCGATCTGGCTATCACCCTTATCTGGGTAGTATTTGGCTGGAACATGTTTGCTACGATCATTAAGAGAAGAGAAAAACATTTGTACGTTGCTATCTGGTTTTACATAGCAACTTTTGTAACAGTGGCAGTATTGCACATTGTGCGTTCAGGCGAATTACCTTATACCTGGCTAAGAAGTTATAGCTGGTATTCAGGTGTGCAGGATGCATTGGTGCAATGGTGGTACGGACATAATGCGGTGGCATTTTTCTTAACCACTCCGTACTTAGGATTGATGTATTACTTTATGCCTAAAGCTGCTAACAGACCGGTGTATTCATACCGATTATCGATCATCCATTTTTGGGCATTGATATTCTTATACATCTGGGCAGGCCCTCACCATTTATTGTACACCGCTTTACCTAACTGGGCTCAATCACTGGGTATCGTATTTTCATTCATGTTGATATTCCCAAGCTGGGGAGGTATGATCAACGGATTGCTGACACTTCGTGGTGCATGGGACAGGGTTAGAGATGATGTTATTTTAAAATTCATGGTGGTGGCTGTTACCGCTTATGGTATGGCCACTTTTGAAGGTCCAATGTTATCCCTGAAAAGTGTAAGTGCTATTTCGCATTACACCGACTGGATCATTGCACACGTTCACGTAGGTGCATTGGGTTGGAATGGTATGCTGACATTTGGTGTACTATACTGGTTATTACCAAGAATTTTTAACACTACACTTTACTCTAAAAAAATTGCCAACATACATTTCTGGTTAGGAACATTGGGTATCCTTTTCTATGCAGTACCTATGTATTGGGCAGGCTTTACACAAAGCTCAATGTGGAAACAATTTACAGAAGGTGGCCAGTTAAAATATACATTCTTAGAAACGGTTACTTACATGAAACCTTTTTACGCAATGCGTTCATTGGGTGGCACCTTATACCTGGTAGGCGTATTCTTCATGATATACAATTTATACAAAACTGTTAAGTCCGGTAAATTAGTAGCCAACGAAGAAGCAGAAGCTGCACCGCTTGCAAAAGAATATGTTGCACATAAAGGCGAACACTGGCACAGATGGATCGAAAGAAAACCAGTACAATTAATGGTGCTGAGTTTAGTGGTTATTTTGATCGGTGGTATCATAGAATTGGTTCCCACTTTTATGGTCAAATCAAATGTACCAACCATCAGCAGCGTTAAACCTTACACTCCGCTTGAATTACAAGGCCGTGATATCTATGTAAGAGAAGGCTGTTATGTATGTCACTCACAAATGATCCGTCCGTTCAGAAGCGAAACAGAACGCTATGGTGAATATTCTAAAGCAGGTGAATTTGTGTACGATCATCCTTTCCAATGGGGTAGCAAACGTACCGGGCCGGATCTGGCAAGAGAAGGTGTGGGCAACCTGAAAAAATCAGATGGCTGGCATTTCCGTCACTTCCGTGAACCATCATCTATGAGTGAAGGATCGATCATGCCGAATTATGCATTTATGCTGGAACAGAATTTAGATACTACGCTTACAGCAGCTAAAATAAATGCCATGACCACGCTGGGTGTTCCTTACGAAAAAAATTACAGCAAACAGGCCAATGCAGATCTGATGATACAGGCGCAGGGCATTGCTGATAATCTAAAAAATGACAGTATCAGAATTGCGCCTAACAAAGAAGTGATCGCATTGATCGCCTATATACAACGTTTAGGAAAAGATATTACTAACAGTACAACACCAACTCAAAATAAATAGTCATGTTCAAATTCATTAAACAATACACCGAAACAATGAATGGCGCAGCCATTTATCCAATGATATCTCTATTTATATTCTTCCTGTTTTTTGTGGTATTACTGGTACTTGTAAAAAAAATGAAAAAAGAAAGAGTAGCTGAGCTATCTAATATTCCATTTGATAAAGAAGAATTAACCGACTCAACCTTATAAATAAAATTGTATGCATTTTAATTATTTAAATAAGAAAAAAAATATACTGGTAGCACTTGCATTGATTGCAGCCAACAGTACTATGGCTCAAGATGCAACCACAACAACTACCTCTGCAACCAGCACCGGCAGCAACCTGTTGGCAACACTGTTAATCGTTACCGCTATTGTGCTGGCTTTTGTTATCTGGGGTATGGGACAAGCGTTGATCGCATTAACCAAACAGTTAATGGACAGAAGTAAAAAGGAATCAAAACTACTGAGTGTTGTTTTGTTGTTAGGGTTTACGTTATTATCTCAGCTTTCATTTGCACAACAAGCTCCTGCTGTTGCAGACGTTGTAAAAGAAGTACCGAATTACGGGGGCTTAACTGCTCATGAATATTATTCTTTTGTTACAGTGATCGGTATCGAAATAGCAGCCATATTATTTCTGACATTTTTTATCAGACGTATCTATGTTGAATTATTTCCGGCACCTGTTACTGCAGCCGGCAAAAAATCAAGCCTGAGTGCATGGTGGGATAAGATGGATAAAAAATTATTTACCAAAGCTATACCGGTAGAACAGGAAGCAGATATAATGCTTGATCATGATTATGATGGAATAAAAGAATTAGACAATGCCTTACCACCATGGTGGAAATATGGTTTTTATTTCACCATAGTAGTAGCAGTTATTTACCTGTTGAATTTCCATGTGATCGGTTCAGGAAAAAATCCTACGCAAGAGTATGAAGCAGAAATGGATAAAGCTAAAATTGAAAAAGAATTATTTGATGCCAGCAACAAGGATAAAATTGATGAAGCCAATGTGCCGATGGCAGATGCTGCAGGACTTAAAAAAGCTAAAGAATTTTTCAATACAGATTGTTGGGCTTGTCATGGTAAATTAGGAGAAGGTGGTGCCGGCCCCAATTTCACCGATGATTACTGGTTGCACAAAGGTTCGCTGAATGATGTTTACCAATCCATCAAACACGGGTATCCTGATAAAGGAATGCAATCATGGGCTGTAAAATACAATCCTAAAGAGATCAGTTTATTGGCCAGTTATATTAAAACCTTAAGAGGTACCAATCCTCCTAATGCAAAAGCTCCCCAGGGAGACCTATACGTTGAAGGTGGTGTAGCAGCAGATTCAAATACAGTAGTAAAAGCAGATTCAGTTAGTGCGGTTAAAAAATAATTATGTCAGAAGTTGCTGAAATAGAAATAGTAGATAAAGAAGGTTCCTTCAGGGATTCTGTTGCCACCATTACAAAGGAGGGCACACGGAATTTTATTAACCCAAAGAAACCTAAAGGACGGTTATATGATCTCCGCACCCGTTTCAGCATCTTTTATCTGATCATATTTTTTTCTCTGCCGTTCATAAAAGTAAATGAAGAGCCATTGCTGATGTTCAATATCATTGAACGCAAGTTCATCATATTCGGAATGATCTTCTGGCCTCAGGACTTTTTCATATTCGGCATCGCCATGCTAACGTTCATTGTATTTGTGATCTTGTTCACCGTGGTATTTGGCAGAATATTTTGCGGCTGGGCCTGTCCCCAAACCATCTTCATGGAAATGGTCTTCAGGAAAATTGAATACTGGATCGATGGCGATTCTGCAAAGCAGAAACAATTAAAGAACATGCCCTGGAATGGCGAAAAGATCAGAAAGAGAGCAGTAAAATTCATTGTATTCTTTTTGATGTCATTCATCATAGCCAATTTCTTCCTTGCGTATATCATCAGCATGGATCAATTAATTGGTTATGTAGAAAATCCGGGAGCGCATGTAGGCACACTTATTTCCTTGTTGATATTTACTACCGTATTCTTTTTTGTTTACTGGTGGTTCAGAGAACAAGCCTGTTTGGTGGTTTGCCCTTATGGAAGATTACAAGGTGTTTTGCTCGACAAGAATTCTATTGTTGTTGCCTACGATTATGAACGTGGCGAACCAAGAGGAAAATTTACGACAGCAAATTTTAAACCAATAGAAAAAGAGGAAGAGCATGATGATTGCAAATGCACCGATTGCAAAGGCAATGGTTCCTGCAAAGACCTCACAGCGGTACTGGCAGATTTTTCTAAACCGGGTGATTGCGTTGATTGTGGTGCCTGCGTAAGAGTTTGTCCTACGGGTATAGACATCCGTAATGGTACACAGCTGGAATGTGTTAACTGTACTGCCTGTATCGATGCATGTGATGCGATCATGATAGGGGTAAAAAAACCTACAGGATTGATCCGGTATGCCTCTGAAAACAGTATTAAGGACGGCGTGAAATTAAAATTCTCTGCCAGGATCAAAGCATACACAGCAGTGCTTACTTTATTGTTATCATTACTGGTTTTCTTATTGGTAAGCAGAACTGACCTGGATGCCCGTTTGATGCGTACTGCAGGCATGACTTATACTTCTTTGCCAGATGGACGTATCAGTAATTTATACAGTTTGAAACTGGCAAACAAAACACATAAGGATATTCCGTTTACACTAAAACTGGAAAACATTCCCGGCGAAATAACTTATGTAGGCAGCAGTAATCTAACCATAAAAAAAGAAGCGTATAGCAATGTTCAGTTCTTTATCAAACTAAACAGGAATGATGTGAAAAGCTGGAAAACAGAATTGATGATCGGACTGTATGAAAACAATAAAAAATTAAAAACTATTTCCGCCAAGTTTATCGGACCGGAAGTATACAATTAAAATTAAAAACATGAACTGGGGATATAAAATATTATTTGTGTATCTGGCTTTTGTTGCCGGCATCGTGTTTATGGTGGTAAAATCATCTAACCAGAAAATGGACCTGGTTACAACGGATTATTATGCAAAGGAATTAAAGTACCAGGATAAAATTGATGAGGCAAAAAGAACCAGTGCCTTATCAAAAGAAATTGCCTGTACGATCGCTGATGATAAGATCTCCATATTATTTCCGAAAGATTTTGAAGGTAAAAATATAGCGGGTGATATTTTATTATACTGCCCATCTGATGAAGGAAAAGATGTAGCACAAAAATTCGCCACACAGGATCTGACGACTGCTATTTCATTGCCTGCAAAAAGCAAAGGCTTATATGAGATCCATATCAGCTGGGTAGTAGATGGTAACAATTATTATTATCAGAAAAAAATATTGATATGAGCCACCATAAAAAACAAGCGCATCATATTCGGCCGTACAAAATAATGGCACAAACCTTTGGGTTAATGGTGTGCTGCTTTTTTGTACTCTATTTAATTGGTAATGATCTGCCAAATATGATCAGAAGAGAAGACATTGTATTAGCCAGTTTTTTACCACTGGCTGTCATACCTGTTGCAGGGTATATACTTACATGGTATAAAGAATTTCCGGGAGCATTACTGATGACCCTGGGAGGTTTCTTATTGGTAGGGTATTTTTTATCAAGATCGGCAACCGACATAGCACTCTTTACCGGCATTCCATTTATTCTGGCGGGAGGTTTATATATGTTGCATATTCAAAAACGTAAAGCATTACAAAACCAACACTAAAACTATGTTACAATTGATATTATCAGGATTGGCAATGGGCATAATAGGCAGTTTTCACTGCGTAGGTATGTGTGGGCCACTGGCATTATCATTGCCAATCAACAGCAATAGTTTTCAATCAAAGTTTTTGGGTGCTTTATTATATAATAGCGGACGCATTGTTACTTATTCCTGCTTTGGATTAGTGTTCGGTTTGGTTGGTAAAAGCCTGGTACTATTCGGATTGCAGCAATGGTTATCGATCATCCTGGGAGTAGTGATCTTTTTGTTTGTATTGCTGCCAAAATTAGCACCACGATCCTTTAAGCAAATAAATATCGGATCAGGATTTTTTGAAAAGTTGCGTTCTTCCATCGGGAATTTATTTTTCAAAAAAAATCAGTCATCCTTATTTGCCATAGGATTGCTGAATGGATTATTGCCTTGCGGATTGGTGTACATCGCTATTGCAGCAGCAGTCTCATCGGGGAATGTAGTGAGCAGCACCATGTTCATGGCAGCATTCGGATTGGGCACATTGCCGGTAATGTGGAGTATCGCTTTTTTCGGCAATTATATAGGCATCGGAATAAGACAAAAAATACGTAGTGCCTATCCTTATATGATGATGTTGGTAGCAAGCCTGCTAATTTTAAGAGGAATGGGTTTGGGAATACCTTATGTGAGCCCGGCAGTGAATATGGAAAAACAAACGGTGCATAGTTGTTGCCATAAACCTTAATGTTAATAGGTAAATATTGAAGAAGAAATGTTGAATAATATTATAAAGACCGATAAAAAAATTGTGATGGGAGCAAGTAAAATAGAACAGTTCATTTACGAGAGCCTTACATGGGATCGACTGCTTGATTTTTTCAAGCAGGAGAATAGCTATTTAAAAACAAGGCTGAGTGAAGTAGTTGACATTACTGTTGACAAGGATTTTCTTGCCTATGCAGAGCAGTTTCAAAATAAATTCATTTTAAAAGACGAATTGATAGACGAATTACAACACGATGTAAACGAACAAAGAGAACGTTTGACCAAAAACAAAGGCAGTATATTAAATGGCGAAGAAAAGATCAGCAAAGCACAAAAAAAATTGCGTAACGAAATGGAGTATTTCGAAAAAGAATTTATTGGCTTAAAAAATGAATTCAACCGGTATCTCCCAACGGTGGTTTGATCTCCGTTAATTAAACATTCTTTCCAGCTTCTTTTCGTCTAACAGAATAATATTACCGTCTTTAATTTCAACCAGCTTTTCGCTCTTGAAATCGCTGAGGGTTCTGATCAGTGATTCGGTTGCCGTACCTGCAATATTTGCCAGATCTTCCCTGGAGATATGTATTGAGAATTTTTCCTGACCTTCCTGTTTGTATTTATTATGTAACGCAAGTAATGCATCAGCTACTCTCTTACGTAAAGAATTGTAGGCTAGCGCCAATAACTGCTCTTCTTTTTCACTTACATTTTTTGCCAGCAATTGTATGAATTTTTGAGCTACCTCTTTATTGCTGTTAATTAATATTTCAAAATCTTCTCTTGGTATGATCGCTATTTCCGCTTCATCGATGGCTTCCGCACTATCCTTATATACAGTCTGTTCAAGTAAAGCAGTGTAACCTAAAAAATCTCCTTCGGTATACAATCCAACGGTCAACTCTTTACCATCATTATTTGTTTTAAAAGTTTTTACTTTCCCCTTCTGCACATAAAATAACCGGGATGGGTGATTTCCTTCTGAGTAGATCACCTGTTTCTTTTTATATTGATTTACATTTCTGTCGGTAGTAAGGTGTTGTAAGCCATTGCCTGCAAAATCGTACAGCATTTCCTGTATCCCTGTAACATCAGGCGCATATTGCTTTTGCAAAAGCGTTACTTTTTTTAACCTGCTTTCAATAGCACTCAATAATTCAATTTCAGTAAATGGTTTGGTGATATAATCATCAGCACCCATTTCCATTCCTTTTCTGAAATCACTTCTTTCTGCCTTGGCAGTTAAAAATATAAATGGGATCCCTTTTAACTCAGGATTCTTATTTAATAAATGCAGCACTCCATATCCGTCCAACACCGGCATCATCACATCACAAATGATCAGGTCGGGTTTGTTTTCCAACGCTTTTTCCACGCCTACCTTACCGTTCTCTGCTGTAGTAACCGTATAATTTGCTAACTCAAGAATTTCAGCGGTGTTTTCCCGTATGTCATCGTTATCTTCTATTAACAATAAATGCTTCATAAATAAAATGGTTATAGATTATTCTTAAATGTAAAGGTAAAGGTAGTGCCTTTCTCTAATTCACTGGCAACCGTGATTTGTCCATCCATCAATTCAATATACTTACCCACTATATGCAATCCCAGGCCTGTTCCTTGTATATTGGTTACATTGGCTCCTCTGAAAAAACGTTCGAACAAATGTTCCTGATCATCTTTGGAAATACCAATACCGCTATCCTGTATTGACACTTCTGTGGAGGTATCGTCCACCCTGCTTACAATATTGATCGTACCATTCTCAGGAGAAAATTTTATTGCATTTGACAGTAAGTTGATAATGATATTCCTCAGCAGCGAAACATCAAGCTCTACAGCATCACTGCCTATATGGGTATATTGTATATGCTGACCATGTTTGGCTATGCCTTGTATCTCTCCCACAATAGTGGTGATCAATTCCTTAATATTAAATCGGCTATGGTGTGCCACCACTTTTCCATCCTCAATTTTTCCAATAGATAAAAATTCATTGAGGATATCATTCAGATTACTCACCGCAGATTTAATTCTTACAATATGCTTATCTCTTTTTTCCTGCTCATCTCCCTGCGTATATTTTGCCACTAAAGAGGCTGATGAAAGAATGGTGCTCAACGGTGTACGAAACTCATGCGATGCCATCGAAACAAAACGTGTTTTCAGATCACTCAACTCCTTTTCTTTACTCAATGCTTTTGCCAGCTCATCTTTAGATTCTTCCAACTGCTTGGTACGCAATTCAACTTTTTGTTCCAGCTCATCATTCATCTTCTCTATCTGCAAATTGATCTCGGCCAGTTCCTGCTTTTGCTGAATAACGGCCATTTCAATCTCCTTCCGCTTAGTAATATCGCTGATGAAAGCAATCACAAAATCGCCATCATTGGTAGTGTAATTACTTAAACTTATCTCTACGGGAAACTCAGTGCCATCTTTTTTAATTCCAAACAGATCCAACCCCAGACCCATTGGTCTTTTTTGCGGATGTTCAATATACTTATCACGGTGTGGAACATGTTGACGATGAAAACGGGCAGGGATCAACTTTTCTATTTTCTCTCCTGCCAACTCCATCGGGTCATCGTAACCAAATTTGGATAGAAGGAAATTATTGGCCAATACTATTTCGCCGGCTTTGTTGGCTACCAGAATCCCTAAAGATGCGTATTGAAAAAGCGCCTCAAATCTCTCCTTCTCTTTAAGCAATTCTAATTCCGGCGTAGACGACATAGGTAAAAGTTTCGTGTAAAAATAAAGCATCTATGCTTAGATAGCACAGGAAAAGGCAGAAAAATTCAGCTAAATACCTGAAGGCTCATTATAATTTTTAAAGGCATCCGGATTGGCAATCGGTAGCCGCTTGGTATTGCCTTCATTCAGCAGTTGTTGCAAACTGAACTTTGTGATAGAATGCGTATTTGCACGGGCTAACTCGGCCTGTAATGCTTTAGCTGTATAGATACCACAAAAGGGCTGAGCAAACGCTGCGTCCTGGTACACGTAAAAATCATATCTACTTTCCTGTTGATATGTTTGCAGTATAGTATCGATAGTTGCTTCATCCAGATCGATCATATCACAAGCCAATAAGAGTAAATTTTTTAATGGGAATTTTTTGTGTGTACTTAATAAGCCTTTTAATGGCCCGCTTACATCTACAGAATCAACAACCAGTTGGTCTTCATCTATGTAGGCACCATAATCCTGTAGCTGTGTTTCATTCACAGAAAAAACCACGGGGATATTGAACACTTCTAATTTGTCACCAATATATTTTGCCCAGATAGAATCTACAATAGAGAGCAGACCTTTATCACTACCCATGCGTTTACTTTCGCCGCCACATAACACAACTCCTAAAAGATCTTGCATACTAAACGTTTTATTTTTTATCAGAATGTCCCAGGTCTTTTCCCGGAGCAATAATATCTCTTATTGTTTGCTTCAATAATTTTACTTCAATGAATTGCCCGGCTTCTTTTCTGTCAAATATTTTTTTATCCCCTATATAAATGGTGTATCGTCCACTCACTTCACTAGGTATCAATTCCACACTATATAATTCATCAGAAAATGTGGTTAAAAATTCCTGCCCCATATAAGCGGCTTTCATCATCCAGTGGCATTTTGGGCAGTATTCAATTTTGATAGAAGGTTTCATAAAATTGGTGTAGGTGGTTGTACTGCAAAGTACAAAAATTACCTGAGATTTTTATTATGTTTCGGACTGAGTGCTGCTATTAAACTTCAGTGGCGTCGCACTCTTGTACAGTGGGGCTTTATTGAGCTTTTTTGAAGCGGAGGGTGCCGGTCAGGTGAGCAAAAAATTAAATTGATTGTTGTTGGTCAGGCGACCAACAACGGCGGCAGATTTCTATTTTTCAAACTCATACACATGCTTATGGGGATCCCCGGTAATTTTTTGACAGTTACAATTGCCTCCCCATTCTTTGGTACCGTCTGTAAAATATTCGCATTTCCAGATAGGCACTTCGTGTTTTATTTTATCAATGATATAGCGGTTAGCCGCATACGCTTCACTGCGGTGGGCAGAGGCGGTGATAACCACCACAGCAGATTCACAAACGGCTACTTTTCCGGTGCGGTGCTGAGCAATGGCTATATTCAAGTTCCAGCGTTGGGTAGCTTCTGCTACAATAGCAGCGATCATGGCATTGGCCATTGTTTCTTTTGCCTCATACTCAAGATATGCCACTTCTTTTCCATGAGAATTATCCCTGGTCTCTCCGCTAAACAACACTACTGCACCGGCTTTGGGATGATGTGCCGCCGACAACAATCCGACCACATCAATGTCTGTTGCAGAAAGATGTATCAGCTTATCCTCCGCTGCTGGGTGGTATGATGTCGATGTTGTCATTTGGTTGTAATTCAAAATTATTATCTACAAACGTATCATTTACTGCAAAGCGGCAAATGGGTAGTATGTTTTTTGCTTCAGCATTTCGTTGCAATAAGATCTCATTCAGTTCCGCTATAGAACCTACGGGTTCAGTTATGGCGAACTCTTTATCAAAATAATCTTTTAACACTGCGTAAACTGTGACCTTCATAGTTATAAGTTATAAATTATAAGTTATAAGTGTTACGGTTTTTATGTCTGGAAAGTTCTTCTTTTATTTTACTCCAAACTTAAAACTTACTACTTATTACCTCCAACTTCTTTACCCTCCGATATGCAACATACTTAATTCACTCCCTACAAATTTAGCCACCTGCTTTTGATCCATTGCCTGTTGCAATTTTTCGATCAATGTTTGGGTGTCCGTTACATGTTTCAACGAAATAGGATGATTGCTGCTGAGGCAACCATATATATTTCCATCGCTGTCTAACCGGAGCCTGTTGCAATCATGACAAAAAGGTTCGCTTTCATTAGCGATGATGCCAAACTTATTACCAGCTTCCGTCTGCCAGTAATTTGCTGTGGATGAATCTGCTCTATTGATCTTTTTAAAATTATATTTTGTTGCGATGGTTGATAAGATATCTTCCTGCGTAAATAAATACTTTGCCGGCTCTGCATGCAGATGGCCCATTGCCATTACTTCCAAAAAACGGATCGTAATATTTCTTGCAAAGGCATAATCAAGCAAAGGCAGTAGCTGCGTATCATTCACCCCCTTCATTATCACTGCATTGATCTTTACCTGCAACCCTGCGTCAACAGCTTTATCAATTCCATCTAAAATACGTTGCACATGACTCCGTTTGCTCATTAAAAAGAATACATCTTCATCAATCGCATCCAACGAAACATTGATCGACCGCATGCCTGCATCTTTCATTTGTTCCGCCATTCTTTCCAATAAAAAACCATTGGTGGTCAGTTTTATTTCATCTATCCCCATAGCTTTAATTCCTTTGATCACAGGAATTAATTCATGATAAAGCAAAGGCTCCCCACCTGTAAGACGTATCGTTTCTAATTGCAACAGATCATGCAATTGTTGTATCGTTTGCAATAATGTTACTGAATCTACCGGTGCTGTATGATTAGCATCTTTGATATCATCTTCTCCCATCGTACAATACACACAACTCAAATTGCACCTGCTGAGTAAACTTACTCTCAGTGTTTTAAAATCTCTGTTATATATATCTTTCAGTAAATGCATTTTTAAATTTGGTGTTAACCAAATATCAGTTTTAGAGAAGCAATACACAAAACAAGCGCCAGTACATACCTCACTGTTATCAATTTATATTTTACACTTCCCATATAAGCACCTAACAAGCCGCCAATGATAGCTGCTGTTAACCATATCCAGGATGCGGATGTAAAGTTAATACCATTTGAAACAGCAGCCAATCCCGATAGGGAATTACATACTATGAACAAGCTGCTTACTGCTGCGGCTTCCTTTGCATTGCCCCAAGCCAATAAAATAATGACCGGGCTTAAAAAAATTCCGCCACCAATATTTAAAAAACCTGAAGCAAAACCTATCACTGCTCCTATTACCAGTGCTGCAATAATGACCACATCTTTTTGATCTGTTTTTTCTTTGGGAGCTTTTGTAAGCAGTCGTATCACAGGAAAAATCAATGCTATACCTAACAATAATTTATACATATGTTCGCTGGTAGTAAAATGCGAACCCAAAAAAGCGCAGGGAATGGAGGTGATGAGAAAAGGCCAGGCCAGTTTCCATTTGAAATACCCGGCACGATAAAATTGTATGAATGCAATAGATGCAATAACAATATTTAATATCAATACCACCGGCTTATAAACGGCTAAGGGAATGTTAAATAAAGTAAGCACTGCTATATATCCGCTTGCACCGCCGTGCCCAACAGAGGCATATAAAAATGCAACTATTAATAAAAGAACAGGGATCAAAATTTCTGCATTCATCTAGCTTTCAATTAATGATGGCTTAGCAACAGGAACGAATTTTTCCTTTGCTGCACCGCAGGTAGGACATTCGTACGCATCGCTTAATTCAGCAAATGTAACGCCTGCCGCAATATCATTAACTGTATCTCCATAGATTTCATCGTAAATCGTAAAACAATCCGGGCATTGATGTATCAACTTAAGTGCAGGTTCTGTTTCTACAGGTTTAACCACCTTCCTGAATACATCATGATTTACATCTGTAGCCTCATTTTTTAATTCATAATAATATTTACATAAAGAAAGCAGGTATGTTTCCAGATTCTCTCTCTCCACATCGCTTCTAAACAGAATATATTCTTTAGAATTAGGATTAAAATTGCTACTGTATAAAATATCAAAACGATCGGTGATCTTATATTTGACTGCAGCAGGTTTTTGTTGCTTGCGGATAATTACAGAGCCAAACAATCCGGTCTTAGGTTTCGTTTTGATAGCAAAGAACAACCCGAAGGTCCTCACATCATCTTTATCAAACTGACGCACCAGGTATTTTTTTAAACTTAACCCTTCGTCGCACATATCTTCCACCTGCCAGTTCAATTCATTACTTGCATGACGAACATTGATACGATGTTCATTCAAAACAAAATCCCACAATTTTCTATCAGCTTGCTGAATACCGTTGATGATGATAGATTTCCATGGTGTAGTATACAACTGACCGATCTTTGTTTTTAAACAAACGCTGCAAACATCTTTTAAAAATGCCACGCTGAATAATTCATCTCTTTTATAAATACCCAACCAGGATTTATTACCATAACGGTTAAAGCCTTCGTAGTAAGGCATTCCAAAGTCAGGGATGATCAACTCCTCGGTTGCAGGCTGTGTAATGTAACTGTCCTTATCATGTACCAATGCATACAATGCATTACCATTGATAAAATCTCTATCCTGAAACAACATTTTATTAGCCGCAATAATTGTCTCTATCGATTTAGATATTTTAGGAATATCTTCTGTGTAGATCAGCACCGGCCAGCGATACGTATGTGTTGTTTTCGGAAACCGGATATACAGATACCAATAGTTACTTACATAAGAAGAAATAAAATTAATATTACCGGTAAAAAAAGGAACAAATGTCTGGCTGTTATCGTTGATATTAATTTTCAGTTTTGGTTCATAATTAAAAAGATCTAAAATGTCTTTATATACACCTTCGCTTAACCAGTTTGCATTTTGAAAAACATCCTCTGTTACATAAGAGCTTACAATATTCGGAAAATGCTCTTCATTCACTTCAAAAGACATTCCGATGTTTTGTAAGGTTTCAACAAAATCATATAAAAACTTTTCTGCCACTTTGCAATACAATTGTTGTCTCACGCCAAATTGCACATTTTTGATCTGAGCAGATTCTGCTGCACACATAATGGCATACATATCACCCGAAGAAACGATCCCCCCGGTCAGATTTATTTTTACGATATTGCTTTTTTTAACTAACATATTCCATTCATTTTTGATGAATACACATCTATTACACTTTAACGCTGATCAGTTTTTCAATACCGGCGATCACAGCTTCCTCCATGATCCTTTTTACTTCCGGCTTACAACTACCACAGCCCATACCTGCGCCGGTAGCAGTACATAATACATTGAATTCTGTACAACCCTCTGCTATCTTATTTTTAATATTACCACTACCAACATTATTGCAACTACAAACTAACTTTCCAATTACAGGTTCTGCTTTTTTGCCGCTACGTAATAATTGTAATCGTTTATCACTCAATTCAATTTTATTTGCGATCAATGATTTGAATTCTATAAACTCAGTCTTATCGCCTATCAGAATAGCTCCTACTAATCTGTCGTTATGAATGATACATTTTTTATAATAGCGTTTTGCTTTATCAATAAAAACGATCTCCTCATAATCCTTATCATTCGGACTTTCGGGAATACCCAGGCTACACAGATCGAATCCATGAATTTTTATGATATTCATTAACAGGCTTCCGTCGTAATAAGCAGCAATATCCCCTTGTAAATATCTGGCAACAACAGCCGCCTGTTCTTCGGCCGCTGCTGTTATTCCAAATAAGAAACCTTTGAATTCTGCAATTTCTCCTATGGCAAATATATTTGGGTCGCTGGTTTGCAAACGTTCGTTTACAATTACACCACGCTGACAGTTTAATCCTATTTCTCTTGCCAGCTCTGCATTGGGAACAGTACCAATTGCAATCACTAATGCATCACAATCAATTTGCTTACCACTGGCAAGCCTGATGCCTGTTAGTTTTTCCTGACCATAAAATAATTGAACCTCATCATTATAGTATACATCACAGCCCTGATCAACCATTTCTTCATGTAACAACTGACTACCCAATACATCGAGTTGCCTGTCTAAGAACCTGGAGATACGTTGAATGATCGTAATTTTAATGCCTACCTCACGAAGAGAAGCGGCCATCTCAAGTCCTAATAACCCTCCTCCCACTATTACCACATGCCCGTCTTTAGGAACATGGTTTTTGAAGTCATCCGCATCGGTACGACTACGCATGGTGAATATACCCGGCAATTGAGGTACATTTTTTGGCACTGCAGCACGGCTGCCGGTAGCCATCAGTAACACATCATAATAAGTCGTTTCGCCTCTCGAATCAACTACGAATTTATTTTCCCTATCAATTTTCTCTACACTAACACCACGGTGTAAACGAATATTAAAAATCGGTTCTTCTTCATCTGTCATTTTTATCAGTTGTTCCCATTTCTGCACGCCACTGATATAATCTGGCAACATTACACGATTATAGAAAGGATAATTTTCTTTACTGAAAATAACTATCTCATCATCAGCATTGATCTCTCTGTAAGATTTTACAAACCCGAATGCTCCGGCTCCAGCTCCAATCACCACAATGCGTTGTTTTGGTTTCACATAGCATTCAACCTTTACCGCACAGAATTTAAAATCCGGTTCCTTGGATATTGGGTCAAGCATCGGGCTGGTAATATTATTGGCTCTGTTCAGATCATTCCCTAAAATTTTACCCCAATGCATCGGCAAAAACACCACACCTTTTTTAATGCTATCGGTAATTTTCGCTTTTACCCTCACTTCGCCCCTGGCTGAAGTTACTACCACTACTGCATCTTCTGTAATTTGTAACCGTTTTGCATCTAACGGATTAATTTCCAAAAATGCATTGGCTGTATGTTGGTTGAGTTTTTTAACTTTCCCCGTTTTGCTCATCGTATGCCATTGATCACGAACCCTGCCCGTAGTTAATATCAATGGAAAATCAGCACTTGGTTTTTCACTTGTGATCGTATCTGCCACGGGATGAATAATGGCTTTTGTTGAAGAGGTGTAAAATATTTTGTCTTCAAACAAACGCTTTATACCATCGCCGGTTTCATTTTTAGCATATGGCCACTGCACAGTTTTTTTCTCTTTAATGATATCATAATCTAATCCGGAGATATCAATATTTGTTCCTTCGGTTAATTGTGCATGTTCTTTATAGATCGCATTGTAATTTTTAAAATTAAACCCGCTATAACCCATTTTTTTTGCAAAACGACAAATGATCTCCGTATCAGGCAATGCTTCACCGGGAGCATCTACAATTTTATTGAGGTAACTGATCCTTCGTTCGCTGTTGGTCATTGTTCCCTCTTTTTCTGTCCATGAAGCCGCAGGTAAAATAACATCCGCATACTTCAATGTTTCGGGCTTATTACTAACATCCTGCACCACCACGAATTTGGCTTTCTTTAACCCTTCTTCTGCAATGCGTACATTCGGCAAACTAACCAAAGGATTGGTACAAATGATCCAGATCGCTTTTAATGTTCCTGCATTTAATGCATCAAACATCTCTGTTGCAGTTAAACCCGGTTTCTCTGAAATTTTAGTGCCTCCCCAGAATTTTTCAACCTCTTCTCTATGTGCAGGATTTGCCAGGTTACGATGAGCCGGTAATAAATTTGACAACCCTCCCACTTCTCTGCCTCCCATTGCATTCGGCTGCCCTGTTAAGGAGAATGGCCCTGAGCCCGGTTTCCCTATATGCCCTGTGATCAAATTCAGATTGATCAGGCTTAAATTTTTATTAACACCAATGGAGCTTTGATTCAGTCCCATTGTCCACATGGTAATAAAACCTTTTGCATCACCAATGTATTTGGCAGCCAGTCTTATATCCGCAGGAGAGATTCCGCATATTTCTGCAGATTCATTCAATGTTCTTTCAAAAACAATTGTTCTATATTTTTCAAAACCTTCTGTGTGATTTTTTACAAAATCAAAATCAATATCACCATTCTCGATCAGCAATCTTCCGATAGCATGATTTAAGGTAATATCTGTACCCGGATTTAATTGCAAATGCACATCAGCGATTGAACAAGTATCTGTTTTACGAGGATCTGCAACAATAATTTTTACATGAGGATTAGCAGCTTTGTGAGCTTCTACCCTGCGCCAGATAATAGGATGACACCATGCAGGATTAGCACCTGTTACAAAAACACAGTCACTCAATTCAATATCATCATAACATACCGGCACACTGTCTTCTCCCAAACTCATTTTATATCCAACCACTGCACTACTCATACACAATCTTGAGTTGGTATCAATATTATTACTACCGATAAACCCTTTGATCAGTTTATTGATCACATAGTATTCTTCTGTTAAGCATTGCCCTGAAACATAGAACGCTACTGAGTCCGGACCATATTTATCAATAAAGGTTTTAAATACAGCAGCAGTTCTTTCCAACGCTTCATCCCAGCCCACTTTTTGCAAAGGCATATTCTTATTGAACCGCATTTGAGGATAAAGCAATCTGTCACTTTTATCATTTACGGTATAATGCAAATTCATGCCCTTACTGCAAAGCATCCCTTTATTTACCGGGTGATTCTTATCTCCTTCTACTGTAATATTTCCTTTTCTATCTTTATTAACTACAATACCACAACCTACACCACAATAGCAGCAGGTGGTGGTATTTGTATTTACGATATCGTTTTTTTCTTGCATCATTAAATTATCAAGCAATCGTTATTTAAAAATTATTTAGCAACAACCGGTGCCAATGCCAGGTCTTTCACTCCAGCTGTATCTGTATCTTTCGCAGCTGCAACAGTTCTGAAAATCAATACAGCAATCCCGATTCCCAATACAATAAAGCCAAGCATAGTAAACGCAGGACCATAGTCTATCAGCTCTTTAGTTTTTACTACACCGTTCTCAATTACCTCTTTAGTAGTTTTTACAGAAAGTGATTTAAACATAAATGCAATCAACATCGCTCCGATATTTCCACCAGCCCCAACAATACCCGCCACACTTCCAACTGCTATCGGACTAATAAAAGGTACCAGGCTATAAGTAGCACCGTTAGCCATTTTCAGGCTCAACCCAAAGAAGAACATCATGAATATTGCCATCCCGATATTCCCTGATTTAGCAAACCAAATAATACCGATACCTTCCAATAACAACAGAAGAGACAGCATAAAAGATTTACCGTGGAAGCCATATTTCACACCAACTTTATCTGCAACAATACCACCAAGAGGGCGAGCAAAAATATTCATCCAGCCAAATATTCCGGCTGTCATGCCCGCTACTGCAATGGTGGCACTAAATGAATCAGTAAAAAATATCGGAGCAAAATTGTCAACTGTAATTTCAACACCAAAACATGCTGCGTATGCAATGGTCAATATCCAGGTACGATAATCCTTAATAGCGATCAAGAAAGTATTTTTCTTATCACTTACTTTGTAACCGATCTCTTTGTAATCGCCTGCTGCTGTATCTTTTGTATATCTGTAATATAAAAACGCACAAACCAACAACATTACACCCGGAACGATCATTGCAAATCTCCAGCTATCTTCTTTAGTACAAAAACCTAAAGCTGTAAATCCCGAAGCGATCATCGGCATAAAGAAATTTGCAGCGCCACCTCCAGCATTTCCAAAACCACCGGCAGTTGCATTTGCTGTACCTTTTATATTAGGCGCAAACATCACCGAAGTATGAAACTGTGTAATTACAAATGAAGCACCAATAACACCAATGGCTAAACGACAAAGTAAAAATGATGTATAAGAATGGCTTGTGCCGATCAACAAAACCGGTATAGCACAAATCACCAACAACCAGGTATACACCAATTTAGGACCATATTTATCTACTAACCTGCCTATCAACAAACGGGCAAGAATAGTAGCAGATACAGATGCGATCTGGATATTTCCGATCTGATCTTTGGTTAAATGCAATTGTTCTTTAGCGATCTTCATTAAAGGCGCCATTCCAAACCAGGCAAAGAAGCAAAAGAAAAATGTTAACCAAGTGATATGAAATGTTTTCATCTGTACACCTTTTAAAGAAAAGATGTTTAGTTTACTTAATGGTTGAGCAATTGATTGTTGGTTCATTGAATTTATTTTTTATTTATTTTATAGTTTAAGCCATGTCACTGATATCATCAATTGAAAATTTATCAATCAACAAACTCAATAACTTATCATGAATGGTCATGTATTCAGGATTGTGAACAATATCTTTTTTGTTACGTGGACGAGATAAAGGGATATCTACTATTTCTTTGATAGTAGCAGCGGGACCATTGTTCATCACTACTACTCTATCTGCAAGGAATATAGCTTCTTCAATATCATGCGTTACCATTACAATGGTTTTTTCTCTGTTATCCAGATTCCATAATTTCAATAACTCCACATGCATGGTACTTTTTGTCAATGCATCTAATGCCCCGAAAGGTTCATCCAACAATAATATAGTAGGATTGATCGCAAAAGCTCTAGCTATCGCTACTCTTTGTTTCATCCCTCCTGATAATTGTCCAGGAAATTTATTTTTATGATCATACAGATTCACCATTTTTAAATTCTTTTCTACTATCGCTTTCTTTTCTGCAGTTGATTTATCTTTCACTGCAGAGTCAACTGCTTCATAAATATTTTGATATACAGTTAACCAAGGCAACAAAGAGTAATTTTGAAAAACGATCCCTCTGTCCGGACCGGGAGATGTTACTTTTTTATTGTTTGCTATCACCTCTCCTTTTGTAGCTTTAACCATTCCACTGATAGTACCCATTAAAGTTGATTTACCACAACCAGAGTGACCTATCAGAGCAATGATCTCTCCTCTTTTAACCGAAAGCGAAATATCTTTTACTGCAGTAAAAACTCCTTTAGGCGTTTTAAAACTTACAGTTACATTGTTTATTTCTATACTAGGAGCCGGATTCAAAATAGGATCAATTAAGGCATCAGCCACTTGAACCATTTCCTTTAATTTTGTTTCAAAAGATTCCATATAAATAAGTTTTAATTAGTATTGATTTGAAAATTTTGTTATTACACTGCGTATGAAAATCTTTTCTGCAGTATTGTAAATAGTTTATCCAACACCAATCCTACTACCCCTATTATAATAATAGCCACTAATATTTTTCCAACGCTACCGCCGTTAAAACCTTCTTCCCAAACAAAGTAGCCCAGACCTTGTCCGCCAGAAAGCATTTCACCTGCAACGATTACCATCCAGGCAATACCAACAGATAGACGTAATCCTGTAAATATGTGTGGTAAGCTATATGGCAACATCACTTTAGTAATGTATTTCCATGTTGAAAAACCAAAAGCTTTACTTACATTTTTATGGTCTGCAGGAATAGATGCAACACCGAATGAAGTGTTGATCAATGTTGGCCAGATGCAACAAATGAAGATCATAAAAACACTTGCCTGTGGAGAATCCTGAAAGATTGCCAACCCCAATGGAAACCAGGCCAACGGTGATACCGGACGTAATATTTGCACAATAGGATTTACAATATTCATAGCTATTTTACTAGCTCCCATCATGAATCCTAATGGTATTGCAATTAAACTACCTAAGCCAAATCCAATGCCTACACGTTTAAGAGAGCTTAACAATTTTGTACCGATACCTGTAATATCCGGGTCATTTTGCATTGGGTTTTGAATCACTTCTTTAAAAACATCCCATGTTGCTAACGGTGAAGGAATTTCACCTTTGGTTGATTTGGATATCCATGCCCAGATAGCAACTAAAATTCCCATGCCTGCTACAAAATAGAACACTGATAATGCTATTTTTATTGAGATATTTTTTATCATGATAAATAGTTATTAGTTGTGAATGATTTTAATTCAATTAATAACCGTACTACCTATTTGGTAGATCCGGCTATATATGGGTTTGGATTGTTTGGATCAAAAGTGATCGTTTCTAAATTTGTTTTAAATGGTTTCATGTCATCTGCCGGTACAGGTATACCCATACTTTTCGCTACTTCAGCATATAGTTCATCCATGATAATTGTTTCTGCAATGTTTTTATAACCGGCAGGTAAACCAGCCATGCTAAATCTTGCATATTGCGCCATGAACCAAATGCCATAAGATTTGCGTGGAGCATTTACTTGTCCGCCACGATAAAAGGTCATGTAATCATCTTTATATTTTTGTACACCCAATTCGCAACCCAGATCATTGCTTCCCATCAATCTTCCTTCGATCACTGCTAGCGGAGCATTTACATAATTTGGTTTACTCAAAATAGCAGCAGCTTTTTTACGGTTACCCATATTATCCAACCACTGACATGCTTCTATCAATGCTTTCATTACCAGCTTAAGATCTTCTCTTCTTTTTTCAGAAAAAGCTTTGTTCACTACCAATGCTTTCTCAGGATGATTTTTCCATATATCCTGACTGGCAATTTCTGTGAATCCAATATTTTGTGTTGCAGCCACACCGTTCCATGGTTCACCAACACAAAAGCCTTCCATATTATCTACTCTCATGTTAGCCACCATTTGTGGAGGAGGAATAGTGATGATACCTACTGATTTCGAATTTATACCAGCTGCAGATAACCAGTTCCTTAACCAGATATCATGCGTACCGCCAGGAAAGGTCATTGCGAACGTTACTTCTTTTCTTGCTTTCACAGACTTCACTGCTCCAGCTACTTTTTTAGTTTCTTTAAATCCTACTAAACCGCAAAAGTCTTTTGATAAAGTAATTGCTTGTCCATTATTACTTAATGTCATTGCAATCCTCATTTCAGATCCGGCTTTACCACCAATTCCTTCATACACCGAAAAAGGCATGGAGAATAAGCAATGGGCTCCATCTAATTCACCGTTTAAAATTTTATCACGAACAACAGCCCATGACGCTTCTTTGGTCAATTGAATATCGATACCATATTTTTTGAACAAGCCTAATTCTTTTGCAATAACTAAAGGAGCACAATCTGTAAGGGCTATAAACCCCAATTTTACTGTACGTTGAGCATAACTAAAAGAATGTGCAACCAGGATAAATAATACTGTTACTATGAAAAGTTTTGATTTTATATGTAGATGTTTCATTGTGTTAATTTTATTGTTTAAGAATTGATCGATCATTATGGCTGTTTAATAGCCACCGGTTTAGCAAAGAAAAAATCCGGTTTAATGCTGATCATCAAATATGCCCAAGACCCTGTAGAATTATATGTAGTTGCTGCATTAGGATAGTTTGCAGCCATTGCAGCTTTCATCTGCGTTTTGTTTGCAAACATGTTGCTGTAACCGAATTCTAAAGTGGTGAATTTATTTAGTGTGTAGTTTGCCAGAAGATCTAACTCCCAACCCAGGTCTTTATTTCCTGCACCCACAGAAGTTTTTTGTGCTGTACCAAAATAATGTGCATCTAATGTTGCAAAGAAATTTTTGGTAGCATATTTTGTTTTAAGATATGCATCCTGTAAACCTGCTTTTGGAGAACCGGTACCTACGTAGAAATAATCCATATATCCCCAAAATTTGTGTGGTGTACCATACAACGGATCGAAGCTACCATCCTTAACAGCTGTAGGCCCTGTTCCGCTTAAATATTCATACCCAGGACCAAAACTAAATTTGCCTTTTTGCAACATTACATTTACAACACCATGATACGCTTCTAATTTTTTACCATCTTTATTTTTTCCTGCCTGAGCATACCCTGCAATTGTCCAGGTTTTTTTAAGTCCGGATGCGTTGCCGATGGTACCAACTGCCATTGCGCCATAAGTAAATCTTTGATTGATCCCTTTTGTAAATTTTCTTCCATAAACTAATCCTCCACCAGCTGCAACTGAAGTACTGGTGTACTTAGCAAAATAGTCTGTAAGCATTAATGCAGATACTTTAGTTTGTCCGAATTTTTTACTCAGGTATAAAAACTGAAGCGATTTATATAACTGGTTCATTCCGTTAGTGCCAGCAGGATTGATCAAAACAGGTGTACCGGCTGCACTGCTTACATTTGAGGCAGAACCACCTGCTGCTGTAGGAATAAAACTTGCAGGTGTTGGAACCAACACACCAATATCATTCAATACATATGCAGGAACATTACCTGGTGTATATACTGTGCCTGTTGTAATGGCATCACTGTTTTGATTAAATGCAGCACCCAGATCTATTTGATAACCACGATGTAATGCTTTTAACAAGAGAGCGTCATGCCTGCGACCTTGTTGGGCCCAATCCAAATTGCCTAATAATCTGGCATCATCATATAGTAATTCCTGACGACCGATCTTAAAGAAAAGTTTTTCAAGAAAACCTTTCTTCATAGTAGTGTCATTAATATTAAATAAAGTTATTTCGGCCCATGCTTCGTGTAAACCTAATTTAGCACCATCTGCCGGAGTAATAGTAGATGCATCCTGACCCCAGGTACGTACATCCTGAATAGCGACATTAAAATTGACTCTGTTATCATACAGGTATCCAAAAGATAAACGTGTACGTTGTGTAGTAAGAGAACTAACATAGCCTCCTTTAGTAGCTAATTTACCAACCCCATCTCTCAATTCTGTACGAGTACGAACCTGGCCAACTAATGAAAATTGAGCCATTACTATAGAACTGATCCCTAACATAACAATCAGGAATGATGTCGTGATAAAAGTTGTTTTTTTTCTCATAATTTTGTGTAGTTTGATGAAAGATTAATTTTTAATTTTTTGTCCTGCCCCGATCAGACTGCAATCTGTCGGGGCTTTTTTTTAGTTTGAATTGATTATGCCATATTGAATGATTTACTGGTTTCTATTTTTTAGTTGAGCAATTTTATATTTATGACCTGAGGTACTAATACCGACAGTTGTAGTACCAGCCCAAGGGGCTATTTTTCAAAATGGGGAAACAATCGAGGCGAAGTGAACATTTAGCTAAATCAGCAATTTTTAGTAAGGACTATTTTGAAATAGAATCCGAAAACTAAAAGGGAAATAAACAAATATTATAATTTTTTATATTTAATGTTTTTTTACCCTGTCAAATCATATTCATTAGCCATAATATGATTTACAATATAAAAGTAAGAGATATTTACGATAGAATGAAACAATTGCTAGATAAATTTTACATATTTTTTATTGCAATATATAGTTTTACACCTAAATGATTAAAAATGATAAGGTAACAACGGATTAATTATTAATATAAATATTTTAATAATATGATACAAATATTTACTTTATTATCTGCTTCGTTTAATTTTTATAGCCTTAATATTGTAATTGATTTGCTTAACCAATAGAAGAAAGATGAAACAAAGTAAACATGGATGTGATTTAAAGAGTTGTTTTTTTTGCAAGGGGTGTATGCCGGAATGGTTACCTGCAATTGATTCCAAAAGAAAAACCTATCACGTAAAAAAGGGAGAAGTATTATTTAATGAAGGTGATGCTGTTACTGGTGTGTACTTTGTAAATGAAGGAAAGATAAAAGTACATAAAAAATGGGGGGCGGATAAAGAGCTGATCGTTCGTTTTGCAAATAAAGGAGCTATAGTTGGCCATAGAGGGCTTGGCAGTAATACAACCTATCCTGTATCCGGCACTGCTATTGAACCAAGCACTGTATGTTTTATTGATCTTAATTTTTTTCTTACCACATTAAAAGTAAATAATGATTTTACTTTTCAGCTGATGATGTTTTTTGCAGATGAGTTACAGTTATCTGAAAGAAAGATGCGTAACCTTGCTCATATGAGTGTTAAAGGCAGAGTGGCGCAATCTTTATTATCACTGAAAGAACGTTTCGGTACTACAAAAGAAGGATATCTTGATATTGTATTAAGCAGACAAGACTTGGCTTCATTCTCAGGCACAACTTATGAGACTGTTTTTCGTATTCTAAACGAGTTGGTACAGGATAAAACAATTGAACTTTCAGGAAAAAATATTTTGATCACTAATGAAGTGAAGCTTACAAGTTTTACGAATGAAAGTGATCTATAGATCTACATAATTCAATAAATCTCCACTCATCAATACAAGTTTATCTGCTGGATGTTGTGCAATTGCATCAGCTAACAGAGCTGCGGTGATATCGCCAGATCCATTGAATTGCATTGGAACTAACGCTAATGGAGACCCGATAATTTGTACAGGAAAAAATTCATCCAATACGCTCTTTTTATTTCTTGTACCATTAAAAGGTAATTGTTTATTATTAGGTATCGTCAGACCAAAAGAAACAGTCAAAAAAAGTTCGATAAATAATTTAAAAGTGACCATACAGGAAAAAGGATTTCCCGGTAATGCAAACACAATGGCTCCGTTATCAAATTTGCCAAACCAAATAGGTTTACCGGGCTTGATGGCTACTTTATGAAATATTTGTTTAGCACCTAATTCTGCTAAAATACCAGGAACGTAATCTGCATCCCCTGCAGACACCCCTCCATTCAGGATCAATATATCATTCGACATATTATTTGAGATAACTTCCTCCAATTTTACCTTGTCGTCTACTACATGCTCACAGGCTACAGGAGTTATCTGCCACTTTCTTAACAATGATCTTAAAACAGATGCATTGCTATTGCGGATCTGAACATCCGTTGGTGTTTTATCTACATTGATCACTTCATCTCCTGTAGTGATCACCGCCACTTTTGGCAAACATTCTACTAATACTTCGTATTTACCAACTGAAGCCAATGCAGCAATGACAGCTGTATTACATTTAATTGACTGATCAATAATAATTTCTCCCACTTTTAGATCTTCACCTTTCGTTGAAATATTTTGGCCTTTGATCACTTCGATATCATCAACAGTAATATTATTATCAGTTTGATGACAATCTTCTCTTCTTATAACACTATCTGCATCCAAAGGAACAGCTGCACCAGTCATGATCTTGTAACATTCTTCTGATGCAATTGTCGATTGAGGCGTTTTACCAGCGTAGATCGTTTCTTTTATCTCAAATTGTCTTATCCCTTTTTCCCAATCACTTATTTTTATAGCAATACCATCCATTGATGATCGGTTAAAAGGAGGATATGCCCTATCAGCAAAAACTTTTTCTGCAATCACTCTTCCTAGGGCATCATCCAATAAGACCTTTTCAGTTCCGAAAGAATGTGCCTGTTCTATCACTAATTGTTTTGCGTCATTGTATGAGATCATCAATTAAAATATTTATACTTCTATTCTACTAAATTTTAAATTCTTAGTGCCCTCCTCCCAACATCATTTTTCTTGCATGAAATACTGCAGGCAAAATTGCTTCCAGGCTTTCTCTTGCACCATCTGTACTGCCGGGCAATGTAACAACTAAAGTTTTACCGATAGCTCCTGCCACTCCTCTACTCATCATGGCAAGTGGTGTACGCATTTGTCCATAATTACGGATCGCTTCTGTTATTCCATCTGCATCTCTTTCTACAATTTCTTTCACAGCACTTACTGTATTGTCTCTCGGACCAAGGCCTGTGCCTCCGGTCGTAAAAATAAAATGCACATCTTCGGCCACCCAATCTTTTATTTGTTGTTGAATTTTTTCTTTATCATCAGGAAGAATTGAATAATGTTTAACATTCGCATTAACTGCCATCAACATCTGTTCTATCATTTTACCGCTGCTATCTTCCCTGGTACCAGCTGCAGTAGAATCTGAACACACCAACACAGCACAAACTGGCGGTGTATTAAAGAATTTTTTACGATCACTTTTACCTCCCTTTTTCTCTAATAACTTAATGTTACCGATCTCTAATTGAGTGTCTACAGGTTTCAGCATATCATAAATTTCCAAGGCTGCAACTGATACTGCTGTTAACATCTCCATTTCAATTCCGGTGCGTCCTATTGATTTCGCTTCACCTGTAATTACAATCCCTGTTCGTTGTAAAATTGCTTCGGCAAAATTTTCTTTATGTAATTCAGCATTCAAAAAATCAAATTCAATATTCATTCCATCTATTGCTACCGGATGACAATGTGGTAACAATTGTGGTGTACTTTTTGCGCCAACAAAACCTGCAGCTCTTGCCACATCAAACAAATTACCTTTTGGTAATTCATTATTTTTTATCAGATCAATAGTAGCCTGACTGCAAAAGATAATACCGATCGCTTTGGCCGTTCTAAGTGTGATCTGTTTGTGTGTGATATCTCTCATGATAATTATACAATAATTTTTCTACGTTTAGTTTTTATTACTCTGATGGTATCTCCGATATTAATTTTACCCGATCCTCCATGAATAACATTTTGCCCAAAATAAATATTAAAATTTTTCTTCCGATATGAAGCCAGTGTTTTCAATGGTTCTTTATTTTTTTCTGCACTATTTTGATCTATGGTAGTGATCGCACATCTGGCACATAATTTTACTCCGTAAAAATTGATACCATTAATTTCAAATACGGCCATAGTGTCTTCTTCAAATGGTTTACCCCCTGAAAATACAATGTTTGGCCTGAAACGATCAATAGGAACCGGGGCTGACAAACGACTATTCAGATCCTGCAAAGAGGCTTCCCCAATCAATAACAGCGGATAACCATCGGACAAACTGGTGATATCTTTATTCACTGCATAGTACGAACTAACTTTTCTTATCGTACTATCAGGCATATACACCAATCGGCAAGGTATTGACAACATTGTTGAAAACCATTTGTCAGCAACTGTACTTACCAACTGCAATTTCCCTTTATAACTCCAAACTTTTGCAATGATCATTTCCTGTGATTCAGGAATTACTGAAATATTAATGGAAGCTTTATTTATTTTATGTGATACAACAAGATGATCTCCGATTAAGTCCACCTGCAATAAAGCCATTTGAGGATATTCTCTTTGTGTGAGAAAATTATTACCCTCATCAATCAGCATCCATCTTCTGTCGTATTGAAAGCCTCTATCAGTAAGCTCAGCAGAAGACACAGCAATCCCACCAAGAGATTTGATAGGATAAATATAGAGTTCGCTTACCTGCATACTGCAAATATAGTCAGAACAGCAATTAAAGAATTTGTAGAACTTCGTTGATTTTATTTTCGAGAATAGCAAAACACCTGTTAATACCATTCCGACAGAGAAGAGGCCAATACATTTTCACTATTGATAACCAGCCCCTTTCCATCGGAATGATAAACAGAGACAAGAATTTTATGAATCAATACCTATATATACTTTCCCATCTTCAACTTTTATTGGATAGGTTTTTATAGCGCATTCATCACCGCTCATACATTCGCCGGTTAATAAGCTGAATGTTTTTTTATGAAACGGGCAAGCCACTTTTGGTTCGCAGGCATCACCTGTACTACCAATCATCCCACGACTTAAAGCCATTTGTTTTTTATGCGGACAAAGATTCTGCGTAGCAAACCATTCTCCTCTACGGGTAAAATTAAAAATGGCTATTTGCTCCTCTTCGTATTTTACACAAGCGCCACCATTTTCAGAAACATCATCTGCATAACAAGCAAAAAACCAGGTAACACCCCCATCCCCTAAAGGGGAGTTATTGAAGGTATTTTCTGTTATAATTTCACTATCAAGTTTGGCCATAATATTGTTTTTAAAAATTATTAATTTTTTTATTTACTCCCCTAAAGGGGATGGGGGTAACAATTACCATTCTTTAGCTCTCACTTGCTCTCTCATTGGTACCAGTTCAGATGTTGGATCTTTTTCTTTTGGAGCATTGACGAAATGGTTAAATCGTTTACGCATTTCCGGAGTTTCAATAGCCGCTTTCCATTCGCATTGATATGTGTTTACATGCTGTACCATTGCCGCTTCCAACTCTTCGCAAATACCTAAACTATCATTGATGATCACATTTTTCAAATAAGCCAATCCTCCTTCCATTTTATTCAGCCATGTAGCAGTACGAGTTAAAGGATCAGCCGTTTTCACATAGAACATCAGGAATCTATCTAAATATTTTATACAAGTCTCTTTATCAATATCAGTAGCCAGCAATTGTGCATGCTGAGGTTTACTTCCCCCGTTTCCACATACGTATAAATTCCAACCTTTTTCTGTAGCGATAATACCAAAATCTTTACTCTGGGCTTCCGCACATTCTCTGATGCAACCGCTCACCCCCCCTTTTAATTTATGTGGAGAACGTAATCCCTTATATCTATCTTCTACCTCAATAGCAAAACTAACGGAGTCGTGTAACCCAAAACGACACCAGGTGCTGCCCACACAACTTTTTACTGTACGTAAAGATTTTCCGTAAGCATGTCCGCTTTCAAAACCAGCTTCGATCAACTCTTCCCAGATATCCGGCAGGTCGCTAAGATGTGCTCCGAACAGATCAATACGTTGACCTCCGGTGATCTTTGTATAGAGATTATATTTTTTTCCTACAGTACCGATGGCAATTAATTTATCGGGAGTTATCTCACCACCAGCAATACGAGGCACAACAGAATAGGTTCCTCCCTTTTGAATATTGGCCAAAAAGCGATCATTACTATCCTGTATTGTATCTTGTTTTAAAATAAGATCATTCCATAAACTGGCTAAAATACTTGCTACTACCGGCTTACACACTTCACAACCATCTCCTTTACCGTGATGAGACAATACTTCATCATAGGTTTTGATTCCGTTTAATTTTACCAAACTCAAAAGCTCCTGACGAGAATAGTCGAAATGCTCACACACTACATTTTTTACATACACGCCGTTGGCCTTCATCGTACCAACGATCAGGTCTTTTACCAATGGTACACAACCGCCACAACCTGTTCCCGCCTTGGTACATTTTTTCATGCCATCAACTGTGGTAACATTTTGTTCAGACACCGCTCCGCAAATTGCTCCTTTAGTAACAGCTTCGCAGCTACAGATCAATGTCTCTTCAGGCAAACTCATTACACCAGCACCGGCATCAGCTCCTTCACCACCACGACTGCCTAAGATCAGGTCTTCGGGATTAGGAGGTAAAACAATTTTATTATTTACAGTCTGCAACAAAATATTATATGCTTCTGCATCACCAATTAAAATCCCCCCCAATAAATATTTGCCATCATTACTGATATTGATCCTTTTATAAATGGCTTTATGGGTGTCTTCAAATACGATCGTTCTGCCATCGGGTTCCGTCACAAAAGGATCACCAAAACTTGCCACATCTACACCAATTAATTTCAATTTGGTGCTCATATCAAATCCATTAAAAGATTTATCTCCGCCGCAAAGATTGGCTGCCACCACATCTGCCATTTCATAACCTGGTGCTACCAAACCATAAATCATTCCGTTATGCAAGGCACACTCACCAATAGCAAAAATATTTTCATCGCTGGTCTGTAATTTTTCATTCACTTGTATACCACCTCTCGATCCAACTTCTAATCCCGACAATTTAGCCAGTTCATCACGGGGACGAATACCTGCAGATATCACCAACATATCCAGTTCCATTTTTGTATCATCAGCAAATTGCAATGCGTTTATCGTTGTATCGCCATTGATCGAACTGGTACTTTTATTTAAATGGATGTGTAAACCCAATTCTTTCAACTTATTCTCTAACATAGCGCTGCCCGCACTATCAACTTGTCTTGGCATTAGACGTGGTGCAAATTCAATTACATGTGTTTCTTCCAGCCCCAGATCTAATAATGCTTTCGCAGCTTCTAAACCAAGTAGGCCACCACCAATTACTGCTCCTTTCTTTGCTTTTTTTGCATGCGTCTTCATCATCTCCAGGTCTTCGATGGTACGATATACAAACACCCCTTCTTTTTCAACTCCAGGAATATTTGGAACAAATGCAGAAGAACCCGTGGCCAGAATCAGGTAATCATAACTAACAGAGATCCCTTTTTGAGAATGTATAACCTTGGTAGTACGATTGATCTCCTGAACCGGATCACTTAAATGAAGGGTAATATCATTTTCGGCATACCATTCAGCAGTTGACATACTCAACTCTTCGGCTGTTTTTCCGCTGAAATATTCACTAAGATGAACCCTGTCATAAGCTCTACGAGGCTCTTCACCAAAAACTATAATGTTGAAGTCGGTTGATTTTGCTATTAATTTTTCGCAAAATTTATAGCCTACCATGCCATTGCCTATAACCACCACTGTGGGCTTAGTTGAATTTCCCATTGTAGAAAATTTTTATTGGTTAATGGCAAGAAATCGTTGAAGAATAATGAAGATTGCTAAAACAATCACATTAAAATAAATAATATTCATTATTTATATAACAATATTAAGCATAAAAATCGAAATATCATATTTTAAATCATATTATTTTAATCATAAATTGATTTTTTATGTATAAAATGCTGATATAAAATAATATTATTAAAAAATATATGTATTATTTTGGGAGATTGGTTCTTTTCCACCGACTCATTCCACCCTGGAGACTGAATACATTGGTGAAACCTTTGGAAAGCAAATGCCTTGCAGCCTGAAGACTTCGGCTGCCCATTTCGCAATAGATAATTATTGTATCGGATGATGAAAAAGGAAAGATTGTTTGTTCAATCAATGCCTGAAAAGGAATGTGACTACCGCCAATATTAAACATTTTCCGTTCATTGGCCTCTCTTACATCTATCAAATAAAATTTTTCGTTATTTGTTATTTTCTCTGACAGTGTGGTAGGAGAAATTTCAATTGACAGAGGTAGCTGATTAAATCGATCAGTACTTATTTTTCTGCTTATGAGAGATGGCTGGTATTTTATTTGCCGTGTAGTTACAGTAAGCGAATCAAATTGACAAAGTTTTCCGGCCAATACATCAGGATGATCCAAAATGATCTTTATTCCTTCATTTGCCATCATTGTTCCGATGATACCGGTGATGATATTGTAGGCTCCTATATCAGCGCAACTTTGTACCCCTTCATTATTTTCATTTGGAAATAAACAACGTAATGTAGGAGACTGCTTGTAATTAAATACTGTTATATGCCCTTCGGTTTGATGAATGGCCCCATATACCAACGGTTTATCCAAAAACACACAGGCATCATTGATTAGATATCTTACCTGAAAATTATCTGTGCAATCAACAATTACATCATATTCATTTACTAATGACAATATATTTGTTTCATCAACAAACAGATCATGAGTTTTAAATATAACACCAGCATTATATGCAGACAATCTTTCCGCAGCAACGAATGCTTTGCGTTTTCCAACATCATCAATAGTATATAAAACCTGCCTATGTAAGTTTGAAATAGCGATCAAGTCAAAATCGACGATACCGATCGTACCAATACCGGCACCTGCCAAATAGAGTAAAGATGGGCATCCTAAGCCTCCTGCACCTATTACCAATATGCTGGCTCGTTGCAATAATTGCTGTCCTTTATCTCCTATTAAAGCTAGTTTTTGATGGCTTTGATAATATTGCCGGTGATTAAATTCCATTTATCAAAAATAAGAATTGATACCATCAATTACCCATACAAAATTTAACCAAAGGAGGGCAATAATTTTATTTCATTACGATAGAGAATAATTTTTTTGCTGTTTTCAAGCTGTTTTAACAGCCTGGATATAACCACCCTGGAAGTGGCCAGCTCATCGGCTATAAGATAGTGGGAAGCTTTGATGACACTAGATCCGGTTAAACGTTGTTTCTCTTTTAAATAAGCTATCAACCTGTCATCGAGTTTATGAAATGCAATGCTTTCGATTGATTTTAATAATTCAATAAAGCGTTCATTGAAGCTACGCATGATATAATTTTTCCAGCTTGGATAGTTACACAACCAGTCATCTAGCTTTACATGGGGTATAGCGATGAGCTCCACATCATCTTCTGCAATTGCCTTTACTTCACTCTTCTTTGCTTCTAAGCAACAACTATAAGCCATAGAACAACTGTCATTACTAGACAAGTAATAAAGCAGTATCTCATTTCCATTCTCATCTAACCGATACACTTTAACAGTGCCTTTTAAAATTACAGGCATCATACGGATATATTTTCCGTAATCCATTATCAGATCTCCTTCTTTGAAGGATTGCCAAATACCAAATTGTTGCATCTCCTGCAGCAATCCAGGTTCAAATATATTTTTAAGGCTATCTAAATTCATGAAAGGATTATAAATAGTGCAACAGCACTATACAAATTTATTACATTAAACTGAAGTAGCATATATAATAAATACAAGCACTTAATCCATACCTATAGAAAAATTAATGAGGGAGTTTTTCTCTTATGTATCCGTATACCCATGTTCCTGCAATTGCACTTAGCAGGGTAATGACTATGACTGTAGCTCCAACTCCTATCTGTGCATATAGTGGCCCCGGGCATGCACCGGTGATAGCCCATCCTAAACCAAAGAGCAATCCCCCATACACTTGCCCCTTACTGAACGCATGAGATTTGAATTCTATTTTTTCTCCGTAGATCGTTTTGATCTTGAATTTTTTGATCAACCATACCGAAATAACACCAACAACAACAGCACTACCTATTACGCCGTACATATGAAATGATTGCAGCCTAAACATTTCCTGAATGCGAAACCAACTGACGATCTCTGCTTTTACAAATACAATTCCAAAAGCAATACCGACAAAAAGATATTTGATATTGTGATACCATTTATGTTCTAAACTACTTTCGTTTACACACATGGCGTCTAATGAACGAACTTCAAAATCTGTATTTGTTTCTTTCGTTTGCATAGTAGAATTTTAAAGAGACAGAATTAATGGTAAAATAAGATTTGACATAATAAAGCCACCAATCATAAAGCAACAGGTAGCAACCAAAGAAGGCCACTGCAATGTAGATAAGCCCATGATGGAATGCCCGCTGGTACAGCCTCCGGCATAACGGGTGCCAAAGCCAATCATAAAACCTCCCAGCACCATCATGATCAATCCTTTTATAGTAAGCAATGCAGGCCAGTTAAATAATTGCTTAGGCACTAACCCTGTGTAATCAGTAATACCATATACAGTCAATTGACCAGCAAGTTTTTCACTGATCTTAACTGCTTCCGGATTGGCCAGAAAATTTGCAGCCATCATACCACCTAACAAGATCCCTGAAACAAAAAAAAGATTCCACATCTCTTTTTTCCAATCGTATTTAAAGTATTTAATATTTGCCGGCACAACAATGGCACACACATGTCTCAGTGAAGAACTGATACCAAATGACTTGTTACCAATAATTAATAATAACGGTACTGTTAAGCCGATCAACGGCCCTGCTACATACCAAGGCCAAGGTTGTTTGATCCATTCAAAAATGCTCATATTGTTATTAGATTACAATTTTAATTGCTAAATAAAGATAACAAAATTTGTACACTGATAGTATCAAACAATTTTAATTGATCTTGTTTCGAAGACTCATCCACCCCCCTCCATTGTATACATCTTTAAACCCACCAGATATTAGAATATTTTTTGCAGAAGCACTTCGCATGCCGGATGCACAGCAGGTAATAACGGGCTTTTCTTTTTTCAATTTAGATAACTGACTTCTTAGTATGTCCAACGGAATATTAACTGCTCCTTGAATATGCCCGCTCTGGTATTCTCCTTTTGATCTCACATCAACAATAACAGCACCTTTTTCTACCAGTGCTTTAAAATCCGTCTTCGGACCTAATCCCAATAAATTCTTGATCAATTGTAACATCGTTTTTTATTTTACTTTTTTTAGTTAATTAAGATTCATCCAACTTCCTCCATTTTCACAAGACACACCAACACTTTGCAAGAACAATGTTGCCTGAGCACTTCTCATACCCGATGCACAACATAATATTAGAGGTTGTTTCATTGCTTTTAATTCTTCCAATCGGTGTTGAATTTCCTGCAATGGAATATTAATGCTTCCGGGAAGATGTCCGTAGTTGAATTCATCGGTTGATCTGACATCTATAATTGTTTTGTTTTCCAAACTCATTGTATAGAATTTATATTTTAAATTATTAATTTAATTGAGCAGCTGTAGTTTTATTATTAAATATCTGCACACCGTTATAACTAACCTCCCAGGTTACGGGTAATGCTTTCTTCAGCATACTACTAACACCACAATATTTTTCCTGAGAATCAGCAACTGCATTTAGAGCTGCTGACTTGTTTTCTTCATTGCCTTTGAAATCATAAATAACATGTATTTCAGTATACTGTATCGGCGCTTGTTTACTGGTTTCACCGATCACCCTCATACTAAAATCATCGACAGACCTATTTGCTTTTTTAAGTAGTGCTGCTATATCCATTCCCGTACAACCGGCAAGGGCTGTAAGTATAAAAGGTTTTGGTATCGGACCATTGTCTTCCCCGCCTACTTTTTCCGGAGCATCCATTATAATTGTATGTCCATTTACTAATGCATTGAATTGCATTTTACCCATCCATTGAACTTCTATTTCGTGTGCCATTTTATTTGGTTTTATTTGTACGAATATTTAATACAAAATTCCCACAATAAAAACCATGGCATGGTTACTTATGTTACAATTGAAAAAAGAAATAAGAAAAATAAGGAAAGCCTAATCAGGCAAATTTTTGAAGCACTCCTATTAAAGCATTTTTTTGTACAACTCCACTTTGTCTCCATAACACCTTCCCGTTTTTAAACAGTATAAGTGTTGGCACACCTTGTATCTGGTAGTCACTGGCTACCTGAGGATTTTTATCTACGTCTATTTTTATGATACTTGCTGCATCACCTATACCCGATTTAACTTCTTTTAAAA
This sequence comes from Ferruginibacter lapsinanis, assembly GCF_020783315.1. Classification (NCBI taxonomy): domain Bacteria; kingdom Pseudomonadati; phylum Bacteroidota; class Chitinophagia; order Chitinophagales; family Chitinophagaceae; genus Ferruginibacter; species Ferruginibacter lapsinanis. The sequence continues at coordinate 330,068 of NZ_CP086063.1, forward strand.
CAGGAGCCATCATTTTGCAAGGGCCACACCATTCTGCAAAGAAATCAACCAATACAGGTTTATCTGATTGTATCAATTCATTAAATGTCATTTTGCTGATTGTTATTTTTCACACTTGTTTTTAACAAACTCAGTAATAAGCTACCCATTAATGCTCCGTACAGGGTACTTCTGATCGGATTTGAAGTTATCGCACAAGATCCACTTGTGCAACCTACAAAATTCCAATACAAAAAACCTCCAACTGCCCCAATTGCAGCACCGATCACATATAATTTACTCTTATCAAACCACTTCTTCATATGTAACATCTTTTTTATTTTCTTCAGATCGTTTACTTGTAGTTGAACAACCTGCAGTTCCACAACAACCTATATTAAACACTGCCATGCCGGTAAATACCAGTCCTGCGATGCCAAATACAATATCACGTGCAATCATAGACTGTACAAGTATTGCAATGCCCATTATCAATCTAATGAGTCTCATCAAATTCCAGTTACTCAAAATAGCTTGTCTCATCATTAATAATATTATGGTAAAAAATTATAACTGTTGAATAAACTCTTTTATATCTACAATGCCTTCCTTTTGCCAAACTATTTTACCTTCTTTATAAATGAAAAAAGCAGGAAAAGATTGCACTTTCAATTCTACACCTATACCTGTTTGTTCTGCTCCATTAATTTTAAGCAGTACAAATTTTGAGCCATGCATGGCTACTAAGGAATCTACTACAGGAGCCATTTTTCTGCAAGGCGGACACCAATCTGCACTGATATCTACCAACACCGTTTTATCTAATGGAATTTGTTCCATGTATTCCTGCATGGTCATTTGTTTTACTGAAACTGCCTGTACCAGCGGTTTATTAGCAGCCTTCCAGGCTTTAATGCCTCCCGTAAGGTTATAGGCATTAAATCCATTTTGCAGCAACCATTCTGTGGCTGCCTTGCTTCTTGCCCTGGCAAGACAATAAGTATACACAGGTTTTGCTTTATCTAAAGCTTTAACTCTTTCTGCAAATTCTGTTTTATTATTCCAATCTGCCAACATTGAATTATTTAAATGACCAGATTGATATTCGTCGGCTGTACGCACATCTAACAACTGAATATCAGTTTTCGAAATTGCTTTTTCAAATTCATCAACAGAAAGATTATTGACCTGCGCCTCACTATTGCAAGCTGTCAATAAACTAACATAGCTTACTAACAGAAAAAATATTTTTTTCATACTAGGATTTTATTCTTTTTTCTTACAAGTATTAATACCTAACAAAGTATACAAGGGGCAAAAACTTATAAGACTTGTTACCAAAAAAACACCTCCCAACACTAATAATATCATACCAAAAGTACCACTAATAATATGTGTGGAATACAATAATGATATTACTATAGCAACAATGATTCTTATTATGCGATCTGCATTACCCATATTTTTTCTCATGTGATTAGTTTTAAGCGCAAGATAGGTTACATGCCAACAATTTTCTGCTACTTTTGTTACACTACCGTTTTTATATATGAAGAATGCATCCTTATCGGATGCACTCGGTTTTTCAATCACGGTTTACCATGATCAAACTTCTTCAACAAGATATTATACCTGCATTATTTTACTCTGACAAACAAAATCTGTTTTTGGCAGATCTGTTTTGCTGATCGCAGCAAAACCACCGGCAATCTCTGTAAAATTCCTGTACCCTCTTGCTTGTAAAATAGATGCTGCCATCATACTACGATATCCTCCTGCACAGTGTATAAAAAAATGCTCCTCGGGATTAATGTCTTTTATCCAATCGTTGATATAAGCCAAGGGTTTGTTATACGCTTCTTCAATATGTTCTGCAGCATATTCCGTTTCTTTTCTCACATCAATGATCTTATCTGCTCCGATCTTTACATGCTGAGCAAATTGCTCTGCACTGATCCTGTCGACAGTATCAGCCTCTTTACCGGAAGCCAGCCATGCTGCAAAACCACCTTTGATATGCCCCAATATATTATCAAATCCAACACGACTTAAACGAGTAACCGTTTCTTCTTCTTTACCTTCATCGGTCACTAATAATAAAGGTTGTTTAACATCAACAATTAAAGCACCAACCCAAGGGGCAAAGTCTCCATCCAATCCAATGTTTACAGATTGTGGTATAAACCCTTTATAAAAATCCTGATTAGATCTTGTATCTAAGATCAACGCCAACGTACTTTCTGCAACTGCTTCAAATTCATCCGGTGTTAAAGCTTTCATTCCTTTATGCAAAACAGTATCAAAACTTTCGTATCCCTTTTTATTCATCGCAACATTCAACCCGAAATAAGCCGGAGGTGGAAGAAGACCATCAGTAATTGCCTTGATGAAAGCGACTTTGTTTGGTTGATTCAACGCATAGTTCACCTTTTTTTGATTGCCCAATGTATCAACTGTTTCTTTCATCATATTTTTTCCGCAGGCACTACCGGCACCATGTGCAGGATAAACGATCACATCATCTGCCAATGGCATAATCTTATTCATCAAACTTTCATATAATAAACCGGCTAATTCTTCCTGGGTCATACTGGCGGCCTTCTGTGCCAGATCGGGTCTTCCTACATCTCCCAAAAACAAGGTATCGCCACTGAAAATACAGTGACCTTTTCCCGACTCATCTTTTAATAAAAAAGTAGTACTCTCCAATGTATGTCCCGGAGTATGCAATACTTTGACGACCACATTACCGAGTGTAAATTCCTCTCCATCTTTTGCAGAAATACAATCGAATTCACATGCAGCATTCGGTCCATATACTATTGATGCTCCGGTTTTTCTTTGCAGATCTACATGACCACTTACAAAATCAGCATGAAAGTGTGTTTCAAAAATATATTTTAATTTAACCCTATCTTTTGCAATACGCTTTAAATAAGGCTCCACTTCCCGAAGCGGATCAATGATAGCCGCCTCCCCATTACTTGTAATATAGTAAGCACCCTGCGCCAAACATCCCGTATATATTTGTTCGATCTTCATATAATTATTTTACTTGTACAAAATTGAGCATTTACAACTTCCTACTCAGTTACTTTTGTTACAAAACTTCTCTTACCATACAATTATTTCAGTATCGTTTCTTTAATGATAATATAGACACCCATTAACAATACAAACCAGCCAAAAGTTTTTTTAAGCTTATTCCCATCAATTTTTCTTCCGAGATACCCTCCTATAAATATTCCTACTACCGCCATAGAAGTGATAGCTAATAACAACTTCCAATCAATAATAAAATGTCCGGCATCACCAGCAAAACCTATCATAGAATTTAGAGCAATGATCAACAAAGACGTTCCAATAGCTTGTTTCATCGGCATCTTCAGTAAAATGACCAATACAGGAATAATGAGGAATCCACCGCCTGCACCTAACAAACCCGTTACCAACCCTATCATTACACCATAAAATAATAATTTTGTGGTATGATGATCATTGCCTGTAACGGCAGTACCTGTAACCAAATTCATTTTGCTTTTTTTTATCATAGCGACGGAAGCTAATAGCATTAAAACTGCGAACAGTAACATAATTGCCATTGATTGAGTGATCAAAATATGTTCGTTGGAGAAAATAACAGAAGGTATCTTTGGCATTATTATTTTCCTCGTAAAATAGACAGTAACAATGGAAGATATGCCAAAAAGTAAAGCAGTTTTGATATTCACCAATCCCTTTCGATAACTGTTTGCTGCACCAACCATAGAAGTAGACCCCACAATAAATAATGAGTAAGATGTGGCCAGCAAAGGATTTACACCCAATACATACACCAGTATGGGTACAGTTAAAATAGAACCACCTCCGCCTATTATCCCAAGCGAAATGCCTACCAAAGCTGCCAGAAAAAAACCGAGTATTTCCATAGTATGTTGATTGATGCAAAGTTGGTTACAGTTGAAAGAAGTCTTGGTTACAAAAGTTACACTTTGATTTGGTAGTCCTTAAGATTTTTTTATGACTTTCGTCAATTGTGATTCAAGTCATAATATGAATACATCCTGCTGATTAGTTTTATCGAAATAAAATTTTTATATATGAAAAGAGAATTTAAAATAATATTTACTGCAGCAATCCTCACACTGGCTGTATCATGTAATTCAAACGAAGAACCTAAAACAGTATCTCCGGAAACAGCTGCCAATACCGGAGCCGGACAATCGGCTGTACAAGATGACCAATCCGCTAAGAATGTTGTACAGGTTGCTGTAGGCAGTAAAGATCACACCACTTTGGTAACTGCACTAAAAGCAGCTGACCTTGTAGATGCTTTAAGTAATGCAGGACCTTTTACAGTATTTGCGCCTACCAATGCAGCTTTCGACAAATTACCTGCCGGTACAGTTGATGGCTTATTAAAACCTGAAAAGAAAGATGCACTTACCGACATTCTGCAATACCATGTTTCTGTGGGTGTATTCAAAGAAGATATGTTGCAGGATGGGCAAGTGATCGGACAAGTAAATGGAGGCAACATCTCAATCAGTAAAAAAGATGGTAAAATAATGGTGAATGGAACCGCCAATGTTATTGCGGCCATTCCTGCATCCAATGGAATTGTATATGTAATTGACCAGGTATTATTGCCACCTCCTGCTCAAAAATAAAACGACCCATCTATCTCTAAAAAAAGCATGCAATATTTGACATGCTTTTTTTGTGCCTAAAACACTTTATCGTGAGATGAATCTTCTTTAAATATCTTTATCTGCATCACTGTAGATATACTTATCGCTCTTTGTTTAGCAAGATCAGCTATAGCGCCTTCAAATAACTCGTTCACTGTTGTACTAAAGAGATGATTCCATTGCGCAAAATGCTCCTGGGTCAATGGCATCAAACGATGTAAATGTTTATGCAACTCCATTGGATTGCCTTCATAGCTTCCAGTATAAAACAATGTATTTTCCCAAAAATTATACATTACCGGTAAATGTTTTTCCCAGTTCACTTTTACCACATCGGTAAAAATATATCCAATGATCGTATCATTCTTTACCTTATCGTAAAACGTATTTACCAATAACTCCACATCTTTCTTATTTTCAATATCCTTTTTCATAGCTCAAACTTTTATAGCGAATTGAAATCAAAACTGTTCAATATTTCTTCACTACAATATTGCTGTATCATTGGAAACAACACACGTTCTTCTTTACGTATATGTTCATCCAAAGCCAGCCCCAGCGCATTTAATTCGTCGATGGTATTATCCGGTTTACTTAACGAAAGGAAAGCCGCTGTCAACAACTGATGCTCTCTAAAAATATCATCTGTTAATTTTGTGATCTCTTCATGAACATCTTTTACTTTGCCCAACATTATCTCTTCATTTTTAAAATGTTGTTTCAACTTGGAATGATACAGAGCTAATGCATAAGCAGCTTTCTCTTGTATTTGAGTTGGCATACCCTTATAATCAGGCACTTCTTTTTTTAATAGCTGTGCCAATAGTAAGGCGTCGTGGTGTTCTCTTGATAATGGCACCAGAGATTTATGTCTTATCATAATTATAGATCTTTACGGTTAAACCAACGAGATGATAACCACAGGGGCAATATCACCCATACAATCAAAACAAGAAATGATAATATCAGCCCCATTTGTGTACCAAAAAAATTTCTGAATATGGCGCCAGTGTAACCCATCATAGCTGAAATATCCATCTTTAATAAAATAAGTATCCTGCTCAGATCGATAGGATTTAATACACTTACCCCTACCATTATTTTTTCTAATGGATAATCTGAAAACTGGAACAACAGGAACATTACCAAACCATCAAACAGCAAAGAAAAATACAGCCACAATAAAATTGTGACACCAATCCCCTTCGCTTTGTCTCTTATTTTCACCGTAGCCAACATCGCAACTGCAACAAAAATAATTGACATAAGTAGTCCGGTCAGTAACATCATACCCCCTGTTGCAGTAGGCTCATACAACAGAATAGGAATTCCTGCACCAACAAAAAAAGACAAAGACAAAGAACTGGCCACTCCTATGAAGAAGCTCAACCAGATAGTTTTTCGTTTTAATGGCTGACTTACCAGCAGTTCTAAAAACTCAGCACTGTTGTAAACATAAATAGCAGCAAATAATATACTCACCAACGGAACAACGATCAAAATGATATTGAGCAAACTCAATAATCCTTTTGCAGAATTATCTTCCAGATTAAATATGCTGAAAGATATCAATAACAGAAATACTGTATACGCCAGTACAATCTTATTACGCAGTATATCTATAATTACATATTTGATAATTTTTTTCATCTGACGTGCTTTATCTCTATGATCAAATAATTTTTTCCTGCATTACTGCAGCAATAGCTTTTGACAATTTCTCTTGTCCAGTATCTGTCCGTAAAGCCTGTATACTTTTATGAAAACATAATTTCCCATCTTGTATATAAATCACCTGTGTAACCAGGTCATCCAATTCGCTTAAAATATGTGAAGTGATCAAGATCAATTTACCTTTTGTTTTTTCTTTTATGATCTTTTCTTTCAGCATTTCTGATGATACAGGATCCAGGCCAGCCGTTGGTTCATCCAGTATCAACACATCAGGATTAAATAAAAAAGCTAAAGCTGCACTCACTTTTTGCCTTGTTCCCCCTGATAATGTCCTCATTCGCTTATTTAATAGTTCATTGAGCTTAAATGCGTCAATCAATTCTTCATCGATAGCATTGTTATTTTTGCTTCTGATATCTTTCATCATATCCAATATCTGGCCTATTGTCATATTTTCAGGATAGCGACCAATCTGCGGCATATAACCTATATTGGCTCTGTATTGCCAGTCGTGTAAAATATTTTTATCGTTGAATGTAATAAAGCCGCTATCGCAAACAACCATTCCTAAAATACTTTTGATCAAAGTTGTTTTACCGCTTCCGTTTGGACCTATCAAAGCGATACATTCACCTCTGTTGCAGGTAACTGAAACATTATCCAGTACAGCTAGCTTACCAAATTTTTTTGAGACATTATTTGCTATGATCATAATGGCAGTGCTTTCATTAATGGATAATTATCTTTCAACCCTTCGGGAGTCAGTGTCGGCAATATTTTTTCTGTTTTATCTAAAAGCGAAGTCATAAAACTTCTGAATAACATCATGGCTGTTGGGTTTTGTTCAACAATCATGGAATACATACTCACCGGCCGATAAGGAATATCCCCGATCTTATCCTTATTCAGATCATATCCATCATATTTATCCCAATAATTGTAATCAAATGTATTTAACACAAGGCTACCATTGGTACCTACATCAAAAGTGTTACTGATAAAATTGTTATGATTTAAAGTAATGTCCATACAACTGGCCTGTATCTTTAATGCCCATCCATTATCTTCAAAAACATTTTTCGTCATAGTAATTCGACTAGCCCCTTCCATATGAATACCTGTAGTGTTTTTTACAAAACGATTATTATCAATATAACTGTCAGATATCTCTTTTAATAACAACCCATATGCAGCATCTCCCCAGTTTTCTTCGAAATAATTATGAAACATTTTTACCTTACTGGAAAACATAACGGCAACTCCTGCTCCGTTATTTTTAAAAATATTAGTAATATAAGAGTCGCTGTTGGAAAACATGAAATGTAATCCGTAACGAAGATTTTTAAAAGATGTATTACGCCAGATAACCGAATTGGTTACAAACTCAAAATAAATACCATCTCTATGACCAGAAATAGTATTGGCAATAATTTTCAAGCTATCGCTTTTCCAGCAATGAATACCATTACCGCTTTCTTGTTCTTGTTTTCCATAAGCAGTTAACTGATTATTTTCGATTGTACAGTTCGTTCCGTATTGAGAATAAATGCCAAAAAAGGTATCTTCTAAAATATTGTTTTTGATAATTACATTTCTGGAATTATAAATTTTTATACCGGCAAAATCTTCTATGCTGGAAACTCCGGAATGAATTACTTTAAAACCATCTACAGTTACATCATTTGCTTTTATAGAGATTATTTCATATTTATGTTCTCCGTCTAAAACTGGATGATCAAGCCCTCTTAAAATGATTGACTTGGAAATGATCAGATTTTTTTCATGATATATTCCAGTTTCTACCAAAACGACATCCCCATTATTGGCAACTGCTAAAGCCTGACTGATAGAATTAAATATTTGCCCTTTGCCAACATGCAAAGTTTTAGCTGTAGAAGAAACCGATAATGCTAAAAAGGATAATATATAGATGCAGTATTTCACTTTTTGCTTAATTCATTCCAGGTTACAACATCTCCACCAAAATGCTGTTGTATCATTTTCAAACTATCTGTGTTATCAAATGCAGCAATATTTCCACCCATCGGACTTCTTAGTTGTTCAGTTTCTAATAAGGATGATCTTTTTTGAGAGATCAAACTATGATCGCCACAAAAATTAGTAAAAAAAATATCTTTTATACTGGCTACAGAAAGTTCGTCCGTATGAAGATAGGCTAACACACAATGCATATCATCAAACTTGTACACCTTACCTTTTGTAGTAACAATTTCAGCGCCAAATTTGACATCACTTATCGTCATCTTACAGAAATGACAATTATCTACCCCTGGCTTAAGTGGCTCAGGCCCTGCGCTACATGACACTAATGTTGTTAATGTGGCAATTGCAATAATAGTATTGACTGACACTCCTATCTTTTTAATTTTTTTTGAAGCCCTCAGTTCAGTAAATACACAAATAAATAGTGCCACGCCAACTCCTACAAATATCCAACCGCCTATATCCGGCATTGAATACGCTCCAAAATTTAATAACTGTTTAAATCCAATTAACGGAGGCTGGTAAGCCATTCCCGGAACAATGATTGCTGCATCCGGATTTAAATTATGTCCATAGTTATACTCCCATCTCCAAAAATCATACATTGACAAAATGCCAAAACAGACAAATAAAATAAATAAAATATTAAGTAATCTTTTTCGTTTGAGTAGCGCTACCAAAATAAAAGCTGCAGCAAAAAATCCGATGATGTAAGGCAATATCCTAAACTCAATAAAATCTTCTGTATGCAATGTTTTCATTCCTATATAATGGTTCAACCCATTTATAATATCAACATTACCACTTAGTTTATTGGGATATATCAATAATTTCAATCCTTCAGGATATTGTGGGGCGGCTAAGTCTATTCCCCATAATGGAACAAACAAAACTACTATCAATGCCAATCCGCATACTATTAACAATATTCTTACCCAGCTTTGTAATCCTTTCTTTTCCATTGCCAATAATTAATTGATGAATTTTAAAAAGGAGCAGGTATATATACACCTGCTCCCCATTGTATACTCAAAAAAACTTATTTACTACCTACTGAATCAGCAGCAGGTAAATTTTTTCCCGTACTAAACAATAACGGAGTGTTACTTCCAGCCGGAGATACTCTAACATAGCCCGACATTTCCTGATGCAATGCACTACAGAAATCGGTACAGTATATAGGATACATACCTGTTTTTTCAGGTATCCATTTTAACGTTTGGGTTTCTCCCGGCATAATAAGCAACTCAGCATTGCTTGCACCTTTTACAGCAAAGCCATGTGGCACATCCCAATCCTGTTCAATGTTTGTAACATGGAAATATACTTCATCTCCCATTTTTATTCCCTCGATATTATCAGGCGCAAAATGTGAACGAATTGCGGTCATATACACATGCACTTTATTTCCTTCTCTCACAACTTTTGTAGTACCTTCTCCTTTAGATGCATAAGGATGTGCATTCTCCTCAATTTTAAAGAATTTAAGAGATTTTGCTCTTATCAGATCTGCTGAAACAGCTTGTGCATAATGCGGTTCGCCAATGGTGGGGAAATCAAGTATCAATTGCATCTTATCTCCGCTGATATCATACAACTGTGCGCTTTGAGCCAACTCAGGACCTGTTGGCAGATATCTGTCTTTGGTAATTTTATTATACGCAATTAAATATTTAGGATTCGGTTTTTTACTATCGCCACCAGGTATACATAAATGACCAACTGAATAATAGGTAGGCACTCTATCTACTACTGTGAGGTCTTTAATATTCCATTTTACCACTTCACTTGATACAAAGAAGGTAGTATAAGCAAACCCTTTACCATCAAACTCTGTATGTAATGGACCAAGACCCGGTTTTTTAACTTCCCCATATAAAGCACTTTCATATTTTATGATTGGTATACCATCATATTCACCTATGAAATCTTTTGCTGCAATTGCTTTTTGTATTTTATCAAAACTGAACACGGGAATCAATGCCGCTAATTTTCCACTACCCACAATGTATTCTCCTGTTGGATCTACATCGCAGCCATGTGGTGATTTAGGACATGGCATGAAATAACAGATATCTTTCAACTCTTTTGCATCCAGCACTGTCACTTCTGTTCTGATCTCTGATGTAGCTGTATGTGTTTTTTCATTGTATATATTATGAGCATATCTTACTGCTTGCTTTCTTCCTTTACCTGCTTTCAAATATTCTTCTGCTTTTTTCCAGTTTACCGCCATGATAAAATCTTTATCTTTTTGAGAAGCATTTACTTCAAGCAATGTATTGGCTTGTTCTGTATTGTAACAACTAAAGAAGAACCATCCATGTGACTTACCTTTACCGGCATGACTCAGATCAAAATTTACCCCAGGGCATTGTATCTGAAATGCGATATCCATTTTTCCATCTTCTTTACCAACACTGATAAAACTCAATGTGCCCTTAAAATTCTTTTTGTAAGTATTGATAGGTACATCTCCATTTACATTATCGGGTGGGACGCTAAACCTTGTTCCTGCCACTACGTATTCAGTATTTTCTGTGATAAAAGGTGAAGAGTGATTCCCTGCACTGTTTGGCAATTCAATAATTTCTGCTGTACGAAAAGTAGTCAGATCTATCCTGGCAACTCTTGGTGTATTATTGGCATTACCAAACACCCATCTACCATCTATTTCACCGTTTGTTTGAGACATTTCAGTATGATGGAGATCATCCCACGGCACAAAACCATGAGAAGTATTTAGCATGGGCTTGGTTTCCTCACTATATCCCCAGCCTTTTTCCGGGTCAACTGAGAAAACAGGTATCACCCTCAATAAACGACCTGACGGTAATCCATATACGCTCATTTGTCCGCTAAAGCCCCCTGAAACAAAATTATAAAATGCATCATATTTTCCTGGTGCTACATACGCTTTTGCTGCAGCATCAGAGCTCACAGCATTTCCTGCATTTTTGGGTTTACAGGCATTGAGGCTCATTAGAATAGCTACTCCTGCGGCAGCTATCATATTAAATTGTATCTTTTTCATTTGCTTTTTATTTAGTTTTATACCCAACGACTTTATTCATCTACCTTATTTCAGCATATTATTTTACTCCATCATTCTTACGCATAAACTCATACAAATTTCTTGCATCGTCATCTGTTAAGTTTTGATTGGGCATTCTTACCAAACATATTTCTAATTGAGCCTGGGCTTTAGGATCTTTATTAAGCATCGCATCAGTATTTGTTACGAAATTCATGATCCATTCTGCAGCATATCGTTTTGTTACACCTTTCCAACCTGGGCCAACCAATTTTTCATCAGTAACCTTATGGCAACTGCTGCATTTTACTCCATAAATCTTTTCTCCTTCTGATGCTTTCGCAACATCAAGCGTAGCAGGAATATCTACTTTAGTAAATTTCCCTTCGCCGCGGTTGGGATCATATGATGGGTTTCCGGCAGGAGCTTCATTCTTTGTTGCATCATAGGCATCAGTTGTAGGCTTTACATCACTACCTCCACCTCCACCACATGATGCTATAATAGTTCCTATGACCAAAATGATTGATAATTTTTTCATAATTATTTAGTTTTTGATTTAAAAATTTATTGTACAAGATTACGTTACCCTATTGTTGATATTTATGCGTCAAATCATAAGTATGAAACAGCTTTCATTTACAGCAATTATTATATTATCAAAAGCTCCAGAAACTGCTTTAAACCTTGCATTCTCCAAATTTTATCGATAAATTGTGTAAATAACATGATCAAAATCATGTTATTCAATAAGAACTATCATATAGCACAAAGAGGTAGATGGATAGCTTTGACAACACTTAAACCTATCATTATGATGATTGATATCGACACCTTGTTAGCATGGGGGGCTGCTTATAAAAAAGTAGCTGCCAACGACATCATTTTTAAGGAAGGTATTCAAGCACAATTTTATTATCAGTTAGTAAGCGGTAGTGTACGTTGGGTAAATATCAATGAAGAAGGTAAAGAGTTTTTGCAAGTAATGATTGAACCGGGTGAATGTTTTGGAGAACTACCTTTGTTTGATGGCGGACCATTTGCTGCAACAGCGGTAGCTAATGAAGATTCTGTTGTTATTCGCCTTCACGCTTCTACATTTTTTCAATTAATAAAAGAGAATCCTGAAATACATATTAAATTTACCCGGTTATTATCAGAAAGGTTGCGGTTCAAATTCTTTATTTTAAAAGAAATGGCCAACCACAATCCAGAACACAGTATCTCTACATTACTTAGCTATTTCAAAGAAACAAAAACTAATATTTGCACAAAGTGCAACAGAATAAAACTTACACGTCAACAAATTGCTGATATGACAGGCCTCAGGGTTGAAACCGTGATTCGTACTATTAAAAATTTACAGGCAAAAGGTCAACTCGTCATTGAAAAAGGAAAGGTCTATTGTTAGCTTATGATTCAAATCATAACGACTAACACTGAACCGAAGTTACTTTGTGTTAAATATTGACTATGTCGTTGGTGTTACATCGCTGGATAAAACTTACCCTCATTAATCTGTTGATCGTTGCTGCCATTGGAGTAGCCCTAAGATATAAGATAGCATATTCTCTTCCTATTGTTAATCAAAAACATTTATTACACGGCCACTCACATTTTGCTTTTGCCGGATGGATATCTCAAGCTATCATGACCTTATTGGTCGCTTATCTGGCCAAACAAAAAGGTGAAAGTATTTTAAAAAAATATCGTTGGCTGCTGTATGCTAATGTAGTCACAGCTTATGGCATGTTGGTTACATTTCCTTTTGAGGGATACGGATTATTTTCTATCACTTTCTCCACCCTTTCCATTTTCGTTTCTTATGCATTTGCAATACAATACTGGAAAGACCTGAACACATTAGAAACCAGATACATAAGCCATTATTGGTTTAAAACAGCACTGTTTTGTAATGTATTCTCTTCCTTAGGCGCCTTTTCGCTGGCAGCCATGATGGCAGCGAAAATTTCACATCAAAACTGGTTTCTGGCAGCAGAATATTTTTATTTACATTTCCAATACAATGGTTGGTTCTTTTTTTCATGTATGGGATTGATTGTGGCCAAACTTTTTAATTCATCTTCTCCTGTAATTTTAAAAAGAATTTATCTATTGTTTGCTGCTGCAATTATTCCTGCTTATTTTTTATCTGCCTTGTGGATGGATATTCCTTTATGGGTATATATACTGGTTGTTCTTTCTGCAGTTGCACAAATAGCCGGCTGGGGATATATGCTGGCTTTAATTAAAAACAAAGCACTTTCCTTAAACCCTTTGCTGACCTCTACCACAAAGCAGCTACTAACATTATCAGCTATTGCTTTATCCATCAAACTATTATTACAGTTAGGCTCAACCATCCCTTCATTAAGTACACTCACCTTCGGTTTTAGACCTATCGTAATTGGTTACCTGCACTTAGTGCTGCTTGGTGTAATTACCATATTCATTCTGGGTTATATGTTCGCTTCCGGCCTCATCAGTCTAAATAAAAAAACAGGAATTGGTATAACCATATTTGTTTCAGGCATTATTATCAATGAACTCTTTTTGATGGTACAAGGTGTTACTGCATTAAATTATTTCAATGTTCCTTATATCAATGAAGCGCTTTTAGCTGCTGCCGTCACAATGTTCACGGGATTGTTATTATTAAATATTGGTCAAAAAAAATAAATTTCATTGTTGAGGTTATATATAACGAAAGGCTATCTGATCAGATAGCCTTTTTGATACGGTTCAACAAAGGATAGAATACAATATATTAAATCTGTTAATTCACTCTCAAATACAATTCGTTCAGTTCCATTTCGGAATGATCTAATGCTTCATAAAAACCCTGTTTATTACTGATCGCAATACCTGTTAATTCACGGTAATAATTAATGCTGTTTAAAAGATTCCTATAAAATTCCTGATAATATTTTTTCTTTTTATTATCAGGTTCTTTATCGACATCCAATTGTTCTTTTAAATGATTCACATACAGACGTAATTCAGTAATGAACATATGTGGTCTATGAACATCTTCAACAATATTTGTTCTGCCGTAAATATGGTCAGTCATAGTTTGTAATGTCACTACTTTAGAAAAATAAGCTATGTTAGGACCTGGGCAAATATTTACTGCTTCTCTTTTTTTAAGAAAGGGAACATCATATAATTTGGCCGCAGAATTACTCAAGCCTACACATAAACATTCTTTATCCAGTACATCACTCAATTGTTTCTGATATTCTTCTTTTGGCAGATCAAGAGATTTCAGGCTCGCTATTTTTAATTGTTGATATTTATGAGAAGCAGTGCAAATAGGCTCCGTGGTAAACTCTGTATTAAAGGCCAGATGCTTTTCTGTACAAGGGCTTCCAGGCCTGCCTCTATTGATGCGCTGTTGTTTTTCTATATCAGCACTTGTGCCTTTAAGGTAATGAAATTTCACTCCTAAAGGAGAGTTATTGCTCAACACAACATCTTCCTTTTTTGCTTTGCATAAAAGCGTTAATGTATCTTGATCAACAGTTGTTGCTTCCGGCACTACCAAAAAAGGTGTACCCCAACCTGTACTTTCTACTCCATAATAAGAGTGTAAAAAAGCATCTTCTTCCGCTGTTCCGATACCACCTTGTGCTGTTATTTTGAGTGCATGAGGCTGATCAAAGCCAGTCTGTCCCTTTGCTTTAATCGCTGCATTGTATATGTCAAATATTGCAGTGATCAGCTCTTCTTTTTTTACTTTAAATTCCTCTAATATAGGCCCCATTAAATAGCCATCTGTTGCAAAAGCATGCCCCCCACAATTCAAACCAGATTCAATTCTGAATTCACTTACCCAGATGCCTTTCTTTGCCAAATATTTTCCTTGTATCAATGCTGAACGATAATCACTTACCTTGATCACCACTTTCTTTTTAAAAAAACCTTGTTCATCAGCATCAAATTCGGTGGATTGTTCCATATAATTATACAATCGAGGATTCATTCCTGCAGAAAAAATAATAGAAGAATTGGACAAATTGCTTTTCAGGTAACCTCTCAATGCTGAAACTGCATCTGACCCATCCTCTATTACTTCTCCATCAGGTTTGAAATTATTTTTATCGATCTTGGTCATTATATTAACATCAATGCTTCCCGGTATTATCTGTTTGCGTAAGTAAGAGGCTGTATCTTCCTTCTCCAATCTGTTATCGGTATGCATCATGTGATTATACAACTGCTTGATCTTGCTGTCATCTGGCAGCATCTCAAAATATTTTACAATTTCTGATCCTGTCTCAAATGCAGAGTTTTTTAATTTTTCTACCTGTTCGTGCACAATTCTGTTTACCAGATTAAGATAATCTGTAATTCTTTTAGCTCTGTAATCCTCCTCATTAGTGGAGATGGGGGTATAGGTCTCATGAATTGTTGGATAGTAATGACTCCTCATCATCTCTATCAGTCTGTCTTCTACAATAGAGATCACAGATGCAATACCAAACCTGGCAACTTTTACAGGAGAATCAATAGTATAAGCCAGTCCCATTACCGGAATATGAAATTTGTGGTGCGGAAAATTGTGCATTGATAATTATAGATTTAAGTATAGATGTATTGGTGGATGTATAAAATGGTTAATACCTGCATATTGTTTTTAATCTTATTTACTTTTTTACACAGGTTTAAAATCGATCAATTTCTACCCGTTAAGTTTGCGGCGAAGGTAACCCAACCTCAGACCTTAAATTATGACCAGAATCAGTTATATTTATTCAGATATCATTGCATTTAACAAAAAATGGAATTAATTTCAAGGGCACCTAAATGCTACTGCCATGAACAACTTAGCCTTACATCTCAGCACTAATTCTATTTATCCAGGAGAATTTATTCCTTTATTTAGTGAAGAAGAAATAAGAAATGAATTAAACCGATCGGTTAAAGAGGATATCGTTTATCCTCCCGTAAACATGCTGGAATTGAGAGACTCATTTGAGATAGAGGTAGCACTGCCGGGTATCAAAAGAGAAGAGCTACTAATTAATTGTGACGATAATATATTATCTGTATGTGTGATTCATAAAGAGCAGGGATCACAAAGAGCAGGAAATTTTCAACTGCATGAATTTAATTATGAATGTTTTGACAGGCATATTATCTTGCCTGAAAATGTAGATGCAGAATTTGTGAATGCAGAATATAAAGAAGGCATCCTGCATTTGCGTTTACCAAAAACAGATCAACCGTCAAAAAAACCACACACCAGAATTGTGGTGTATTGAGAGATCACATAAAAATAACAAAAAGAAAAACCCCACAACATGTGGGATTTTTTGTGGAGAGTATCGGGGTCGAACCGACGACCTTCCCGAAAGCATTCGGGACGCTTAGCCTACTGAACCAATCAGCCATTCAATATACTTTCTGCTTTTTTTCTTTTTGATCTCATTTTCTCTTTTAATTGCATCCACTTGTAAAACAAATGTTTCAGTATATTTTATTATCCAGGGTACACCATGCTTTGTAGATTTATTTCTTCCGTTATTATGTTGATCGAGTCTAACTTCTAAATCACCTGTACTCCCAACATAATATTTATCGGATGTAACAGAATATAGTATGTAGATATAAAATGGCATAAAAAAATCCCTCTGGAAGAGAGGGATAAATTTTGTGGAGAGTATCGGGGTCGAACCGACGACCTCTTGCATGCCATGCAAGCGCTCTAGCCAACTGAGCTAACCCCCCATTTATTTTAAAAGACCGACGACATTCCCGAATGCTTTCGGGATGCTCTAGCCAACTGAGCTAACCCCATTTTGGATTGCAAATATAGAAGAAAATTTATAAGCCGCAATAATAATCATACCCACGCTCAAACCAATAATCAGGAGGACGTTGATTACTGAAGAAAATAGTTCCGATGCGTTTTAAATGTTTAACACCGTATTTCACAGGAATAATCAAACGTAATGGATACCCCTGATTCATAGGTAGTGGCTGGCCATTCATTTCATAACATAAGATTGTTTGGGGATGAAGAATACTTTTACGATCGATACCAACATAATATTCTTTATCCGGAGTATTCAATCCCACATATTGCATTTCACTTTGCTTTGTAAGACCATATGCTTTTGCAAAATCAGAAAATTTAACACCACCCCAATGTGTTACCTGGCTCCATCCTTCTATACATTTAAAATCAAAAATAATTTCTGTTTTAGGTAATTTTTTTATTTCTGCTAAAGAAAGAAACAATGTATCCCCCGGATTCCTCACTACTTGTAATTTCCATTTAGATGCATCAAAATTATTCCCCATACCTGCATCACCATTTACCCTGGTCTTGGGCCCTACAGCACTTTTGGGATATGACCTGGTAAGATTATTACTGCTGAAAATAAAATTACTGAATATTTTTTCATTAGTATTCAAAACAGCTCTTAGCGGTTGAGGCACACCGTTATCTTCCGGTTGTTTATTCAACCATTTCCAACCGAAAATTGCAGACGCAATCAAAACAAAAAAAATCAAAAAAGAAACGATGGTTCTTTTTTTTATTTCTTTAGATGAAATTATTTTTTCTTCTAGCATAATTAAATTTTTGTTTGAGAAGAGTCCGTTGAAATTACGTCTTCTTTCAAAGTTCCCCCTTTAGGGGGCGGAGGGGGTATTACTTCAAAACCTGTTACCATTCCTCTGAAATTATTCCAGCCTGCTAAAATAACCTGTACAATATGTACCAAAAAAAACAGGGAAAATAAAATGGTAAGAATAAAATGCTCCGCTCTTGCCCACTCATAGCCTCCTAATAAAAAACAAATGATTGTAAACTGAACAGGCTTATAAATAGCCAATCCGGTAAGTAAAGACCCGAACCCCATCACAATAACACCGGTGTAAGCTATCCGCTGTGCTGCATTATATTTTTTTTGCTGAGGCAACCCTTTACGAATATGGAGATCATGTAGCAACACTTGCCAGGCTTCTTTAAAAGACCTTTTGTTGGGAAAGATCAATTTATACTCTTTTGAAAATAACAGATATAAAAAATATAAGACGCCATTGATCGCAAATATCCACATGAATACAAAATGAAAACTCATTCCTTCTGCCAAACGAAAAGGGATATTAAGGGCTTTGTTAAATGAATCAGGAAAAAATTTAAGAATAGTTGTGTCTCCCCATCCTAAACGATACACATCATTCGCCCAATAGATCAGTAATCCGCTCCATATCATGATAGCCAATACCGGAAAATTGATCCAGTGAAACCACCTGATTGCCAACGGATGTTTTCGGACAATTTTTTTCATCATGTCAAGTTAAAACTATTATTAGTTTTTTACAAACTTCAGCGAAACAGAATTAATACAATACCTCAATCCCGTCGGTTTAGGACCGTCCTCAAACACATGTCCCAAATGAGCTCCGCACCTGCTGCAGGTAACCTTTGTTCTTTGTATGCCAAAAGCGTTGTCATTTTCTTCTAATACAGCGTTTTTATTGATTGGTTTCCAGAAACTTGGCCAACCTGTTCCGCTATCGAATTTAGTAGCAGAACTAAAAAGTTCCAGATCACAACAAATACATCTATAAACGCCTTTCTGATGATTATCCCAATAGGCTCCGGTATAGGCAGTTTCAGTTCCTTCTTTTCTGGTTACTAAATATGCTTCATTACTTAATTGTTTCTTCCACTCTGCATCGGATTTTACGATAGTAAATTTATGTGTAGTAGATTGGCAGGACCCGATACCGACAAATACAAGAATAGCCACTGCTAAAATAGAAAACTGTTTCATGATGTTATTTTATAGCAGTTACGAGATACAGGTAAAAACGGTTTTGCGTTCACAAATTTTTAACTGTAATTTTGTTTCTTAAATATAGCATAAAATGGGCGTGTGGAATCAAATAGCACAGTATTTATTTCTTAAGAAAAAGGACCCGGATGCTCCAAAATCGCAATGGGTAAATTACATGCATGGCATAAACCGCATTTCAATTTTGCTGTTTATTGTAGCGATGATCATTTTGGCAATTAAGTTGCTGAGGCATTAGTTAGAAACTTATAAATGCTTTCCGCTGCATTAGCCGAAGCATTTCCTCCTTTGCTAAGTAAATTTTTCAACGCAGTATAATCATCTTTCAGCTGCTGTTGCTTAATAGGATCTTCTATAATATTTTTTATTTCCCGGACAAGATTTTCTACAGTCAGATCATTTTGTATCAATTCTTTCACCACTTCTTTATCCATGATTAAATTCACGAGGCAGATATATTTTATTTTTATCAACCGCTTTGCAATTTGATAAGAAATTGATCCGCCTTTATAACAGATGACTTCCGGCACACCAAACAAAGCTGTTTCTAAAGTAGCCGTGCCGCTTGTTACCATGGCAGCTTTTGACCTCATTAATAATTCATATGTTTTATTTTCTACCGAACCTACATTACTATACGGCGCCAATAGCGTGGTATAGAAACTCTCTTCAATACCCGGAGCTTTGGCAACTATAAAATTATATTCGGGAAAGCTTTCCGCCACCTTTAACATGATAGGCAGCTTTTTTAAAATCTCCTGCTTTCGGCTACCTGGCAAAATCGCAATTATATTTTCACTTTTTGAAACAGGTGATTGCAATTTATAATCGTCGATCACTTTAACAAGCGGGTGCCCTACATACTCCACTTCATAATTCCATTTTTTGTAAAATTCTTTTTCAAAGGGAAGAATAACAAGCATTTTATCAACTGATCTCTTTATGTCATGTACCCTGTTTTCTTTCCATGCCCAAATTTGCGGAGAGATATAATAGATGACCTTTAAACCTTGTTGTTTTGCCCATTTGGCAATGCGTAAATTAAAACCCGGATAATCAATCAATATCAACACATCCGGTTTATGTTGCAATATATCTTCTTTGCAAAATGCTAAATTCTTGAAAATGGTACGAAGGTTTTTTATTACTTCCACAAAACCCATAAACGCCAGATCTCTATAATGCTTCACCAGCGTTGCTCCCTGGGCCTGCATCTTATCCCCGCCCCAACAACGTATATGTGCAGCACTATCAAGCGGCCGCAATTCCTTTATTAAATTGCTGCCATGTAGATCCCCACTTGCTTCGCCTGCTATGATATAATAACGCATTGATTAAATTGTGGCTGCAATTTACTGCAAATAAGAAAGCCGCCGTTCAAAAAACGACGGCTTCTTATCTTGCTTAACTCAAACCTTACTGCTTATGTAAGAAATTTGTTATTCTTTATTGTTCTGTATCTGTTACCTGCATATTTTTCTCGGTATCCACTGACTTCTTTTTCTTTTCTTCCTGATATTTTTCCCACTGTTCTTTGCTCAAAATAGCCTTGATCGCATCATTGGCAGTTTTGTTTATTGCTTTCAACTGTATTCTTTTCTCCTCTGCAGAAAGTGCATCATTGTCATTTACCGCTTCTCTTTTGGCTTTGTTCACTTGTCGAATTTCTTTAAGTTTACCAAATTGTTCTTTTGTAAGATTAAGGTCTTTAAATATTTGCTTATTCTTTTTCCCAACTACTTTTGATTTATCCGGTCTTACCGAATCCGCCGAAAATCTGCCTTTATCCAATGGCACCACATTTCGTTGAATTTGGCCAAAGGAATTAATACAAATAATATTTATAACGAGTAGCAAAAAAATATTTTTCATTGATCATTTTTTTATTGGATGCCTGCAGCAATGCAAAGTTTAATGCCTTGTAAAAGAATTTACACAAAAGAAAGACCCGACAATTAATGCCGGGCCTTTACTATCTATCAAACAAACATTATTTTATTATTTTTTTGCTGCAAACTCAAGTGCTCCTTTTATATTTCTGAGATCAGTTGACAACACTTTTATGTCTGAAGATTTTGCATCTGCCTTAATAAACACTTTGGCATCAACAGGGAAATAACCATCAGTTATATAGAATCCTTTTACATTATTCAATGTATATATAGGGCTTTCAGGTGTGATTATCTTCACCGATTTCAAATTAAGCTGAGTCGCATCTGAAGCCTCAAATCCTTTCTTAGCACTAATAACAACATTATCAAACATCAGTTTAGTAATGGGCATTTCAGGCAACCCTGTAATGCTTACAGCTATTTCTGCTCCATTACAATATATATTGCTCAGATGAAAATCACTGAACATAGGTGTTTTATCTCTTATAGTACGTATTGTATCTTTTACTGTTCCTGCAGGAACATCTTCATAATAAGTATCAAAAGAAATGGCTTCGTGTAAGATATCTTTCATGTAAATATTGCAGATATAAATATCCTTTACAACACCACCTCTGCCAGCATTACTTTTAACACGTATACCAATATCTGTTCCAATAAAATTACAATCCGTTACAAAAATATTTCTCATGCCGCCATCTGTATTGCTACCAATAACAAAACCACCATGACCATTATATACATTACAACCGGCAATTAAAATATTCTGCAAATTAAATGCATCACTCAAGTCGCTTTTACCTCTACTACTTTTCATACAGATCGCATCATCTCCTGCACTCACATTACAATCATATACCACTACATTTTCACAGGCACTGATATCTATTGCATCACCATTTTGGGCCCACCACTCATTATAGAAATTAGCATGCTGAATCGTAAGGTTTATACATTTACTTGGATAAAATAAAAACTTAGGAGAATTTCTGATGGTTACGCCTTCTACCAATATATTTTCGCAATTAACCAAAAACAACAGATGAGGTCTCAGGTAATCTCTTGCAGGTAAATAATCAGCGGCAAGCGGCTTAGCTGTTTTTAGCTTTAATTGTTTTACAAAATCTTCCCCCTCCATTGCCTCTTTACTTGGCCACCATAATCCGCCATCTTTACTCAGAACACCACCGGATGCTAATAACCCTTTCCATTGGGCTTCGGTTGTCTTGCCTTTTTTTACTGGCCTCCAACTATCGCCCCCTCCATCAATGATACCTTCTCCGGTAATAGCAATATTTTTCAGATCATATCCATAAATAGGAGATGCTGGTTGATAATTAGTGCTGGTGTTAGAAGCTTTAATGATTGGATATTGTGAATGATCTTTTGTAAAAAGTATAATGGCTCCTCTTTGAACCTCAAGGTTAATATTACTCTTAAGCTGTATAGGACCTGTGAGCCATAGACCAGCGGGTACCACTACTTTACCTCCACCAGCCGTTGCACATGCTGCAATGGTTTTTTCAAATGCTGTGGTATTTAAAGTTTGTCCATCACTTACTGCACCAAAATCTTTTATAGAAAACACTTTGTCTGAGAAAACGGGAGTAGCTACCACGGGCATTTTAAAAGGAGCATTTGCTGTATACCATGCCAGATCTTTTTTCTGTGCAGTTGCACTAAAGGCCGATATCAGCAAAAACATAAGGGGGAAAATCATTTTTCTTGAGAAATACGGCAGTACTTTATTGGATATTTTTATCATGTTTATACTTTTTCTTAACAAGCAATGTCACCAAAATTACACTTTCACCCCATGCAGGGAAAGAAAAATTGCGGCAACGTTCCCATTAATTAAGACCAAATTATATATAAAAACAGCGTAAAAGCCCTGATTTTGGGAGTTTAGCAAAGTAATAACATAACAATCTTTCCGGGTTTGTGGAAATAAAAGCATAGCTTTGCACATTAATTAATACAATACAATTTAAAATGGACACAAAAAATCAAGGAACCGTAAAATTTTTCAACGCAGAAAAAGGCTTCGGTTTTATCAAGCATGATGACTCTAACAAAGAAACCTTTGTACACGTAAGTGGTTTACTAAGCGATATCAAAGAAGGCGATAAAGTTGAGTTTGATTTGCAAGAAGGTAAAAAAGGTATGAATGCCGTTAACGTTAAATTAGTTTAATAAATTAATCTTTCTTAATAATAAGGTATTATGGGCTGCTATTGCAGCCCTTTTTATTGCCCCTGCTGTTAAATTCATCTTAAATACGAGATTATAATCCACCTTTTGACTTTAAATTTGCGTCTTTACAAACAAAACATATATGAAAAAAGCTATCCTGATACCTTTAGCAATTATAGTTTCAATAGGTTGCTTCGCCCAAAAGCAAACAACAAAGATTGTGCTTACAGGAAATCAATCACTAAAATTCACTTCTACGATAAAGGGCAATATTAGCCAGGAAGCACTTGGTCAAAGTATGGACATGGATATTGACGTTGTTAATCATAAAAACATTCTGGTTAAAAGTGTTGATAAAGAAAAATACAAGATAGATTTTACCACTACCCGTTTGAAATCTGACATCTCTTTGATGGGAACCAGCAAAAAATTTGACAGTGACAATAAAGAGGACATGAATGGTGAGATGAAAGATTTCGGAAAAGATATAAATGTAGTTAAACCATTTGAACTAGGTTGTAACAATAGTTGCATATCAACTGATTCTATTGCTAAAAGCAGCAATACCGCTTCAAAAAATGCTGACCTGATGAGTGGGATGATCGATCAATTGATGGGCAGCGGAAATGATGAAGCAACGATTGAAAGTTATTTTATGCTGTTACCAACCGATAAAAAATTAGGAGATAGCTGGACAGACAGCCTAATATCAGGAGATATTAAAAAATACACTACCTATAAATGGGACTCTTTACAAAACAATATAGCGGTGTTAACTATTACAGAAAAGATCATAAATAATATTAAAACAGAAA
Source organism: Ferruginibacter lapsinanis (assembly GCF_020783315.1). Classification (NCBI taxonomy): domain Bacteria; kingdom Pseudomonadati; phylum Bacteroidota; class Chitinophagia; order Chitinophagales; family Chitinophagaceae; genus Ferruginibacter; species Ferruginibacter lapsinanis. Next base: position 354,161 of record NZ_CP086063.1, read on the forward strand.
TGATGGGCATGGATATTTCAACCAATATTGTGAATGATGTTGCTGAAGCAAGAAAAGTAGATATCAAAACCGGCGTTATCATAGAAAGAAAATCTACAGTTAAGATGAATGGAAGTGCAGATATCATGGGAATGTCGGTACCTGTTACAGGCACAGTAATTACCTCTATCACCAGCGAGTAAAAATATATTTTTTTAAAAACAGAAAGGGCCGTCTTTTACAGACAGCCCTTTTTTAATACTGTAAACAGTGATTATTTGTACAATATTTTATAATATTCATCGGCCATGCGATTGCTATCAAACTGCACCTGAACATCACTCATACCATTTTTGACTATATGTCTCCAGGTATCTTTGTTATCGTAATACAAAGGCAATATTTGTTTTTCCAATATTTCGTACAATTGATTAAGGTCGTATTCATCTTGTTCTTGTACATGAATATTTTCATAGTCAATTGGCGGAACTACAAAACCATTATTGCCATTATTGATAAACTCACAGATCCATCCATCATTGGTACTGAAGTTTACCGCTCCATTCATAGCAGCTGTCATACCGCTGGTACCACTGGCTTCTCTTGGCACACGTGGATTATTTAACCAAATATCAGCTGCTTGTTTCAAGCGTTTACTCAATGCTAATTCATAGCCAATGCACACCGCAACATTCTTATATTGTTTACTTAAATGTACCAGGTGATTAAAGTCATTGATAGCAGGATAATCTAATGGATAAGGTTTACCAGCCCAGATTATTTGAACCGGATATTTCTTATTGCTCAACAATGCTTCAAAACGTTTGATATCTCTGGTTAACAATTCTGCTCTTTTGTATCCTGCAAACCTACGTGCCCAAACAATAGTAAGCACATCCGGATCTAATACTTTTCCGGTTTGATCAGCAACAATATCCAACGCTCTTTTTTTCAAAAATCTTTTTCTATCATCAAACCAAACATCATTTTCTTCAGCCTTGGCTTTATACATTTGTTTATCTGCCCAATATGTCCAGTTCTGTGCATTGGTAATGGCTTTTATTTCGCAGATGCCTTTGTATTTACCCCACATCTTCCTGCTTACCTCACCATGCAATTGTGATACACCATTTGCCAATTTAGCAAAACGTAATGCTGCCAAAGAATGGTTAAACTGATCATCTTCCATCCCGGTAATTCTGCGAACTTCATCCAATGGCATTCCACAGAAGTAACTCATTTTATCACAAAGAAAAATATCATGTTTTTCATTACCAGCTTCTTCCGGTGTATGTGTAGTAAACACCAGACGTTTTTTAACTTCTTCAACATTACCGAATTTACGATACAAATAAAACGCTGCACTGATAGCATGTGCTTCGTTCAAATGATACAATTCAGGATTGAAATTTAATTCATCCATTAATTTTGCACCACCTACTCCAAGTAAAATAAACTGAGCAACTTTCGTTGATATATTACCATCGTACAAACGATGACAAATAGTTTGCGTTACATAATCATTCTCAGGCAGATCTGTACTTAATAAGAACATCGGAGCACTTTTAAAAGTTTCCGGATTCAAATAATACGCTTTTACCCAGATCGGATGATCATGAACAGTTATCTGAAATTTGATCCCTGTATCTTCTAAAAAATTATATATTTTTTCATTCCATTGTACTTGAAGTGTTTGATCGGGATTACGTGCCTGATCATAGTAACCATATTTCCAGAGTATACCAATACCAACTAAATTTTGTTTTAATTCATAGGCGCTACGCATGTGTGAGCCTGATAAGAAACCTAACCCTCCGCTGTATATTTTTAAAGGTTGATGTACGGCAAACTCCATTGAGAAGTAAGCAACCTTTTTGGAATAGTTTTCATTAACCTGATACGGTACTTTAAAATTTGTGAAATTCATATTCAGTTCGCTTTAATTTGTGGGTGCAATATTAAGATAAAAATTCAGTAAAATAGATGTCTGTGGGAAATTATTGTGTAACTCATACACATATGGGACATACCCCAAAAAAATAGCTGCCCAAAGAATACTATGTTGTTTTGAAGTAATAGTAAATATTACTCCTTTTTTCATATTGGCAGCAAGGCGTAAGGTACGTCTTTTCTGTCCTGTTACAAAAAATCAGGATATGATTGCCGTCATCTCTATTTCTATCAATAGTTTTTCATCGATGAGTTTGGCAACCTCCACCATAGTGGTTACCGGCTTTATCTGTCCGAATACTTCACCATGAGCTTTGGCTATCAATTCCCATTTACTGATATCGGTTACATACATACGTGTACGCACCACATCATTTAATGAACTTCCTGCTTCATGAAGAGCTTTTTCAATTTTACTGAAAATAAACCTCGTCTGAACATAGACATCCCCTTCGCCAATCAATTGATCTCCATCCACAGCGGTAGTGCCGGCCACTTCTATTATATTACCAACCCTTACCGCTCTTGAGTAACCAACTATATTTTCCCAGGCACTGCCAGAAGCTATTTTCACTCTTTCAGTCATATATGCGTAATTTTGTTATTGCAGAATGAATAAAAATAAAGATTTATCTCTTAGCGAAGTACACGAAAGTGTAGACACCACCCAAAAAAAGCAAATAGGCTGGAGACGCATATTAGCGTTTTTCGGTCCGGCGTATCTTGTAAGTGTTGGTTATATGGACCCTGGCAACTGGGCCACCGACCTTGCCGGCGGTAGTAAATTTGGCTATACACTTATATGGGTGTTGCTGATGAGTAACCTGATGGCTTTATTACTACAGGGTTTGTCTGCAAGATTGGGCATTGTTCGAGGCAGAGATCTGGCACAGGCGAATAGAGAAGCATATCCGAGAGTGGTAAATTTCATTTTGTACATATTAGCAGAAATAGCCATTGCTGCATGCGATCTGGCTGAAGTATTAGGGATGGCAATAGGCATACAATTATTAACAGGACTTCCACTGGTATGGGGTGTATCCATTACAGTGCTTGACACCTTTTTATTATTATATCTGCAAAAGATGGGCATGCGTAAAATGGAAGCTTTCATTATAACGCTGGTGGCAATTGTTGCTGTATGTTTTTTAATTGAGATCATTTTGGCAAAGCCTAACTTATCGGAAGTAGCTGTTGGCTTTATTCCTCATTTTCCTGATAATGAAGCCCTGTATATTGCGATAGGTATCATTGGAGCTACAGTAATGCCGCATAATTTATACTTACATTCTGCTTTGGTCCAAACCCGAAAAATTGAACGTACTGATGAAGGAATAAAACAAGCGCTCAAATTCAATCGTATTGATAGCACAATCGCATTAAACCTGGCATTTTTTGTAAACGCTGCAATTTTAGTAGTTGCAGCAACAGTATTTTTTAAAACAGGCAATTCACATGTAGCAGAAATTAAAGAAGCTCACCGCTTATTACCTGGCTTTTTAGGAAATGCTGCTCCGGTACTTTTTGCTGTTGCTTTAATTGCCGCAGGGCAAAGCAGTACGATCACTGGTACGCTGGCAGGACAGATCATTATGGAAGGTTATCTTAGCTTACGTATCAACCCATGGTTACGCAGATTGATCACCAGGTTGCTTGCCATTATCCCGGCACTGATAGTGATCATAATTTATGGAGAAGAAAATATTGATGCTTTATTGGTGCTAAGTCAGGTTGTGCTAAGCCTTCAATTAGGATTTGCCATTATCCCATTGATCCATTTTGTAAGTGACAAACAAAAAATGGGCAATTTCTCTATCAAACTTCCTACAAAAATTGCAGCCTGGTTAATTGCTTCAGTACTTATTTTTTTAAATATAAAGATGTTATTAAATGAAGCTATTCCTGTTTTTGCTTCCCCGGCAATTTTTCCAAAAATAATTTTACTATTATTTGGATTATTATTCACCGGATTGTTGGCATATATAGTAGTTCATCCATTCTTTTCAAAATACAACACTCCGCCATCAATAGAGTTACACCCGGATGTATATGACCTGCAAAACCTTGCCATCCCTGCATTTGATCATGTAGCTATTGCATTGGATTTTTCTGAAAATGATGAAAAATTAATATCATTTGCATTAGGGCAAGGTAATATAAATACAGAATATCATTTGATACATATTGTAGAAAGTGCTTCTGCATCTATGCTTGGAAAAGAGAGTGATGATTATGAAACAAGAAAAGATAAAGAAAGAATTGATCTGTATGTAAGTCAATTACAAACAAAAGGATATAAGGCCGCTGGATCTATCGGTTTTAAAAACAGGGCTAAAGAAATTGTAAGAATTGTAAAAGATATTGATGCAGATATGTTGGTGGTAGGTGCTCATGGGCACACCGGCCTTAAAGATCTTATTTATGGCGAAACAGTAAACACCGTAAGACATGAACTAAAGATCCCTGTACTTGTTGTAAACGTTTAAATCAATACATGAGAAATTTTAATAAATATTTCGGGTTAATGGCCATGATACTGGGAGGATTGATCGGATTTATTCTATTCGTAATACTGATCTTTTATATCCTGAAAGTATTATCTATAACAATGTTCAATATTCCCGGATTTGATAGTTTTTTTAGTATCGTTGTTCTCATTATCCCATACGCTGTTTTCTTTGCAGGATATTATTATCTGCACAAAAAAATTCCGTTATCAACCAGCAAATTTTCAAGAGTACTGGCAAGAACCTTACTTACGCTTGGAAGTTTGATCTGCTTTACTGCAATTGTATTGCTTACACTTAAATTTTTTGGATTAAGAAAGATCTGGTTGAATACATTGAATGATAATTCACACTTTGTATTGGTATCACAGATATTATTTCTTTTCATTACCGCTGCGGTAATTGCCGGTGGCGATGCTAAGGAGAAGGACTGGATGGATAAAGATGCCGCATAAAAAAAGCCGCATATAGCGGCTTCAAAAAAAAATATAATTCTTAGTCAAGATTTGGTTGCGGTGTATACCTCAAATAAGGTTTTACTATATCCAACCCTTTAGGAAATTTCTTAATTGCATCTTCGGTACTAACAGCAGGTACTACAATTACTTTTTCTCCATTAGCCCAATTAGCCGGTGTAGCTACACTGTAGTTAGCTGTTAATTGTAATGAATCTACCACTCTTAATACTTCAACGAAATTTCTTCCGGTAGATGCAGGATAAGTAATGATCAGTTTAACAGTTTTATCCGGGCCAATGATCACTAAAGAACGTACTGTTGCAGTAGCTGAAGCATTAGGATGAATAAAATCATACAAAGTAGATACTTTTCTATCATCATCAGCAATAATCGGAAATTCAACAGAACAGTGTTGTGTTTCATTGATATCACTGATCCAGCCTAAATGTTTATCAACCGGATCAACACTTAATGCCAATACTTTTACATTGCGTTTTGCAAATTCGTCTTTCAAGGCAGCAGTTCTTCCTAATTCAGTAGTACAAACAGGAGTATAATCTGCAGGGTGAGAAAATAAAATTCCCCAAGAATCGCCTAGATATTCATAAAAGTCGATCTCTCCTAAAGAAGTTTTTGCTTTAAAGTTGGGAGCAATATCCCCTAAACGTAAACTCATAGCTATATAATTTTTTAAGTGATTAAATGATTTGAAGTGCAAATATACTGTAGTCTACAAAATAAGTAGACTTTTATTGATATTTTTTTAAAAAATAATAGTAATTTTAAACCATGTTATCGAAAAAGACGAAATACGCATTGAAAGCGCTTGGATACCTGGCTGCTAAATACGGCGAGGGGCCTGTGCTGATCTCTGATATTGCTAAAAAGAAAAAAATTCCGATCAAATTTCTGGAAACCATTTTGTTAGAATTGAAACAGGCAAAGGTTTTGGATAGCAAAAAAGGTAAGGGGGGAGGTTATTACCTGATACAATCTCCTAAAAAAACTTCTTTGGCTACTGCAATCAGATTAGTGGGAGGACCGATTGCTTTGCTTCCTTGTGTAAGCCTTAATTTTTACGAAAAATGTGAGGATTGTGATGAAAAATCCTGTGGCTTGAATAAAGCAATGCAAATTACTAGAGATGCTACATTGAAAATTTTAGAGAAAAAGACTTTGGCAGAGTTGATTGATAGCAATTGATTTTTTTATATATAAAAGATCATTAAGATGAAGATGCCCTCTTCAATTTCACTGTTCCAAATTTATTTTTTACATCATCAATTGCTTTATATAGATCAGATTTACGTTCGGCATCATTAAATAAGTTTGTTTGTACAGCATCGTTCGTCAACTCACTTAATCTTACACCTAACAATCGGATAGGTTTCCCTTTTTTGTATAATTGGTGAAACAACTCCTTAGCCACAGGTATAATTTCATCATCGACACAGGTATACGGCACCGTTGTTTGCCGTGAGGTAGTTTCAAAATCAGGATAACGGATCTTCACTGCTATACAACCAGCCACCTTTCCCTCCTGTCTTAATTCAAAAGCAATTTTTTCAGTTTGCCTTACCAGTTCACTCAATACCAAAGCTATATCTGTAAGATTGTCAAAAAAAGTATTTTCTGTAGAAATAGATTTTGCTTCATGGTATTGTGAAACCTCTCTTGAATGAATACCAAAACTTTTCTGCCATAGATCTCCACCCCATTTGCCTAATCGCTCTTCCAATTCTTCTTTTGTTCTGCTACTTATATCGGCAATGGTCTTAATGCCCATTGCTTTCAGTACTTCATAGGTGTGCCCACCAACTCCAGGAATTTTATTTACTGCCAAAGGTGCTAAAAATTCTTTCTCTTTTCCAAAAGGGACCTGTAAATATCCATTGGGCTTAGCCTCATCGGTAGCGATCTTAGCAACCATCTTATTACTGGCCATACCAAAAGAAATAGGTAGCCGGGTTTCATCAATAATTTGCTGACGCAGATCAATGGTCCATTGTAATGGATTAAAGAACTTATCCATACCTGTTAGGTCAAGATAAAATTCATCAATACTTGCTTTTTCAAACAAGGGAGCCCGGGATGCAATGATCTGTGTGACCCACCTGCTGTATTTGCTGTATTCTCCTCTTGTTCCTTTTATAAACAATCCATGCGGACATAACTGAAAAGCCTTATTACCGGGCATACCACTATGCACACCAAATTTTCTGGCTTCGTAACTGCACGTAGTTACTATCCCTCTTTCTTTTGAGCCTAGTATTACCGGCTTCCCTTTTAACTCGGGATTGAGCAATACTTCCACGGCTACAAAAAAAGAATCGAGATCAAAATGTGCTATGATGCGTTGGGGATCGTTCACACTGCAAAATACTAAATTTTTGAGCAATTTGCAATTGAAAATTGAACGCTGAAAATTTTAAATGCATGTTATTGGTAGATATCTAACAAGCCATCCGGTAGTGTTACAAAAACTTTCCTGTTTTTATGGTCTACTTTTTCTAAGGAGTCTTCGTGAATTGGGATAAGTGCTTCTTTACCATTCAATAAGATCGCACAAAGTATCTGGTGGGGCTGTTCTATCACTTCAATGATCTCTCCGAGGTCTTTTCCATCACTCACTAAATTAAAGCCCACCATAAAGATCGGTGAGGCTTTAGCTGCGAATCTTTTAAAATCATCTTCAAGTAGCCATACTTCTTTGGGAGTAAGTTTACGGGCTACTTCTTTAGTATCAATACCTTCTACTTTAACGTAAATTTCTGTATCATTCTTTATAGATGTTGATTGAATAAAATAGGGCATGAAATTATCTTTTCCTTCTTCGATGAAAAAAGTTTCTAAGCCTTTTAAAGATGTTTTTTGACCAAGACTATGCTGCAAAACTAATTCGCCTTTCAGTCCAAAACTTGCTGCCAGCTTTCCTATCTTAAAATATTCATTCATCCTGCAAAGTTAGTTTTTAGTTTCTAGTTCTTAATTGTCTGAACTATGATTAATATACGCTTAGATAAAAGTTCAATAAAGATAAAATGTACAAGAGTGCGACGCCAATGAAGTTCAATAATAGTACTTCTGTTTAGTACATAAATAAAAAAAGTCCCGTAACAAAACGGGACTCAAAGAATTTAAGAACAAAAGCAATCTTATTCTTCTGTTTTAGGTTCTTCAGTTGCAGGCGCTTCTTCTGTTGCCTGAACAGCTACAGGAGCTTCAGCTACTTTTTTTACTACAGGTCTGTTACGACTCTCCATACGTGCTTTTTTATGAGCACCCTGGCGACGGGCAACATTAGAATCATGTTCTGCTGTCCAGCTGGTAAATTTTTGCATTGCAACCGCTTCATCAAATAAGCCTAAGCTAACACCACGAAGTAAATGTTTCAAGAACAATACACCTTTGAAAGAAAGGATACGACGTACAGTGTCAGTAGGCTGAGCACCTTTGTGTAACCAGTCTAATGCCTTTTGACGATCGATCTGCACAGTTGCAGGAACAGTCAAAGGATTGTAGGTTCCAAGTTTTTGAATGAATTTACCGTCACGAGGCGCTCTGCCGTCCGCAACTACGATGAAGTAGAATGGTCTTTTCTTAGAACCATGTCTTTGTAGTCTCATTTTTACAGCCATAAAAAATAGAAATTTTTTTGGGTTGTTAATTAATAGGGTTTCTAAATCTCCTTAAAAAAGGATAGCGAAGGTACTATTCCGGCCACTAATATCCAAATTTTATAAACAGTTTTGTTTGTCAACACATGCAAAATAAAATGCATGTAATTAATACCGAAGAGATTACCTCACAACATCAAATCTTTGTTGTACGTATTCCCAGTTCAATATTTTCCAGAAATTATCGATATACTCTGCTCTGCGGTTGCGATATTTAAGATAATAGGCATGTTCCCATACATCTAATCCAAACAATGGGAAGCCTCTATTTTCGGCAATATCCATCAATGTATTATCCTGATTGGGGGTAGAGCATATCATCAATTGTTTCTTTTCTGTGTATATGAGCCAGGCCCAACCACTTCCAAACCTACTTTTTGCAGCTTCATTAAAAGCTTTCTGCAAACTTACTAACGAACCAAAATCTCTTTCGATAACACTTAACAAAGCTCCTTTAGGGGCAGTAGTGGTGTTTGACGAAAGCAATTTCCAGAAAAGCTCGTGATTATAATGCCCTCCGGCATTGTTTCGCATTTTGATAGAATATTTGGATATTTTTTGCAACACATCTTCTAATGGCTTTCCTGTATCCACGCTTTCGTCTTTAGCAGCATCATTCAAATTTTTTGCATACGCGGCTGCATGCTTGTTGTAGTGAATGTCCATCGTCTCCGTATCGATCCACGGCTCCAATGCATTGTATGCATACGGTAAAGGTGTTTGCGAAAAACCTGTTTTTATCCCTGAGGTTCCGGTAATAGTTTTTGGAGCGGCACAGGAGGACAAAAATGTACCAAGTCCTTGTGTGGCTATCACTGCAGCTAAACCTGCTTTGGCTGATTTGCTGATAAATTTTCTTCTTGATGAGGGTTCCATATGAAATTGTTTTACGACAGTAAATGTAGTAAACTATTTTTTGGACTTTACAACATTAACAGTTGACCGGGCAAATTTTTGTAATCTTTTATATGATCTGTGATAAAACTCTTTATTGAATAACTGAGAATCATGCATGGCTTTGTATGTAAGGAAAAAACCAACAGGTGTCAATACAATAACGGGCAACCAGGTTCCTACTACCAACGGCACTATCCCATCTCTAGCAAATTTTTCGCCAAACATATTGAGTAAGTGAAAGATGAGGAAAAAAATAATGGCTACCACCATTGGCATACCAAAACCTCCTTTACGAATAATAGACCCCAGCGGAGCGCCGATAAAAAACAATACCAGGCAAGCCAGTGATATGGAGAATTTATGATGCCATTCAATATTACTGATACGTATTTCTTTTTGGTAATTCTCTAATTCCGATCCACTGAATTGTATGACATTTTTTAAATTCTCAACTATTCTAAACGCTTCTTCTTCCACCTGCGTTTTTACTGAATCAGGAAACAATACTGATGTTCTTTTTGCATCTGCTTTGGTCACTGCAATTGCTTTATACTTCCATAAAGAATCGGATGAATTTGTAAAAGGCAACTCTCGGTTGATATTCTTTTTTATGAAATTATCTATACTATCAGCATTCCTCGATAATGATGCTATCAATATATTTATCTTAGGAATACTCATAGCTCTGCTATCATTCTTAAAAGTGCTATCCGGTGTAGTTGCTAATTTCAACGATTCAATATCTATCAATTTTTTATACTCTTTAAATCCTAATGCAATAAATTCTGTAGCCGTATCCATTAAGGACCCACGTTCCTGGTAACGAAATCCATTTTGTAAAGTGAACTCCAGGTATTTTTCATTATCGGATAATTGCATGATCCCTTTTTCGGCAATGATACAATTGTCTTGTAAAGAATTCCCTTGCTCATAAATGATCACTTTACGAATGGTTTTTCCATCGGGATCCTTTTTTGCCACCTTTATTGCATAGCCGGGTATTGCCGTATAGAATGTACCTTCTTTTAAATCTAATGCCGGTTTTTTATATAATATGCCTGAGTATAATGCCTTGAATTTTAAATTGGCATTGGGAATAACATAATTGGCAAAGTAAAAAGTGATAAGACAAAGTAAAACGGCCACCCACATCAAAGGACGCATAAATCTCAGCAAGGAAATACCTGAAGCTTTAATAGCAACCAGCTCAAATTTTTCTCCCAAATTACCAAAGGTCATTATAGAAGAGATCAATATAGCTATCGGCATTACCAATATCAGTAATGAGGCACTTGCATACCACAAAAATTTGCAGACTGTGATAAAATCAAGCCCTTTCCCTACCAGATCATCAATATACTTCCACAAACTCTGCATCATCAAAACAAAATACGCAATGAAGAACGTTGCAGAGAACGGTCCTATAAATGATCGAAGAATAAGCCTGTCTAGTTTTTTTATCATAACATACCATCCATAAACAGTTGTATGGATTTATTTATTACTTTTCAAGATGATTGAAAACACAAAAATAACTCTTTCTGCCAAGGAACTCGAACTGGTTTGTAATACTGACTGGATATTAACCAAACACAATATCATCAATAAGATATATTTATTATTTGGAAATGCCGCAGTTGATATGCAACAAACCGTAAATAAGTGTTTTTTATCAGATGAAATTAAGCAGACCACACCAAAAATATCCAAAGGGGAGAACTACCAATTGTTACCTTATGTAATGCTCGACTATCCTCGTTTATTCAATAAGAAAAACATAATGGCCATCAGAACTTTTTTTTGGTGGGGAGACTCTATCAGTATTCATCTTTTATTATCGGGAGATCATAAAACCAACACAATTGAAAAAATAAAAAGCGTTTATACTTCACTTCAACATAATGATTACTCAATATGTATAGCTGATACACCATGGCTACATCATTTTGAAGCCGATAATTATATATTGATTAAAGATATGCCGGCAAATACTTTTTGGGATACCCTCCAGAATAACTCATTTATAAAGATCGGGAAAAAAATCAGCCTCACCCGATTGGGTGAGGCTGATGCATTTATTAATAATACCTTTAAGGAAATGATAAACCTGCTTGAAAACTAGTTACCCAACCGATGAAAAAGATCTTTCACCTGGTATTCCCATAACTGGCTTTGGTCTTTTATTTCTTTTTTATCTGCAAAATCTTTTATGATCAAAATAGTTTGATTGGTTACTTCAGATTTATCTATGCTGAATTCAAAATATTCATCTTTAGCATTATGTAACCAACGAAAACGAACAAATTTATCCTGTTCTGTTTCCAATAACTCTGCTTTTTCATCATCCCCATTCCATGAAAAACTGAATACCCCGTCTCTCTCATCTACTTTGTCGGCAAACCATTCCTGTAATCCTGCCGGTGTACGTAAAAAATCATAGAGTATCCCCGGAGAACATCTTACCGGATATTCTAACGTATATAAAACTTTCTTGCTCATCCCAATTATTTAATTCTGTCTTGAATGATGCAATAATAACAAAATAAACGAGCCAACAAAACATTTTCTCAACTATTTTTTGTTAACTCTTGGCTGATTTAGCTTAAAATGAGGCGGAATCTAGCTTTGCCACCACTGTACAAAAAAATTATTTTTTGGAAACATATCGTAAATGCATTAAATTACGTTTAATAATCTTAACACTACATTAACCCTTTCCTAACCACACCTAAAACCTAAAGGCTTATGAGTATGCGTCAACTCAAAATCACGAAGTCAATTACTAATCGTGAAAGCCAAAGCTTAGAGAAGTACCTTCAAGAGATAGGAAAAGTTGAATTAATTTCTCCTGAGGAGGAAGTTAAATTGGCAATCCGAATTAAACAAGGCGATCAATGTGCACTGGATAAGCTAACAAAGGCTAACCTGCGATTTGTAGTTTCTGTAGCAAAACAATACCAAAACCAAGGACTTACGCTATCCGACCTCATTAACGAAGGAAATCTCGGACTAATTAAGGCAGCCCAGCGCTTTGACGAAACCAGGGGCTTTAAATTTATATCCTATGCCGTTTGGTGGATACGCCAGAGTATCTTACAGGCATTGGCAGAACAATCAAGAATAGTGCGTTTACCACTCAATAAAGTAGGGCTAACCAATCGCATCAGCAAAGCTTTTTCTCAATTAGAACAAGAATATGAGAGAGAGCCTACAGCCGAAGAATTGGCTACGCTTCTTGAAATAGATACTGAAGAAGTGGCCGCCACCCTTGGTGCCGCCGCCAGACATGTTAGTATGGACCAGCCGTTTTCTGAAGGTGAAGACGGCTCATTAATTGATGTTTTGGTTAACCCTAATGCAGACAGTACTGATATGGAAATGACCTTTAAGGCCTCATTAAAAACAGAAATAGACAGGTCTTTAAGTACCCTTACAGACAGGCAGAAGGATGTGATCAGGTTTTTCTTTGGAATTGGCGTAGATCATCCACTTAGTTTGGAAGATATTGGCGAACATTTTCACCTTACCAGGGAAAGAGTTAGACAAATTAAAGATAAGGCTATCACCAAATTAAGATCTACTTCCAGATGTAAATTGTTACGTACTTATCTCGGTGCTTAAAGATTTCATACATTTGCAAACTTTTTATAGTGAACTTTTTAGTTCACTTTTTTTATGGAAATTATTAAATAAGTAGTCAAAATGTTCAATTCGTTAAGTGAAAAATTAGAAAGTGCCTTTAAAAATATTAAAGGCCAGGGACGTATCAGCGAACTTAATATTGCTAATACGGTAAAGGATATACGCAGAGCATTGGTAGATGCCGATGTGAATTATAAGATCGCCAAGGAATTTACCGACAAAGTAAAAGAAACTGCTTTAGGTTCAAAGGTATTGTTATCTGTGAACCCCGGGCAGCAAATGGTAAAGATCGTTCAGGATGAATTGACTCAATTAATGGGTGGAAAAGAGAGTGATTTTGTTATTACAGGAAACCCCGCCATTATTTTAGTAGCAGGGCTGCAAGGTAGTGGTAAAACCACTTTCAGTGGTAAGCTGGCTAATTATCTGAAAACAAAAAAAGGAAAATCACCTTTATTGGTAGCTGGAGATATTTACCGTCCTGCGGCGATAGATCAGTTGGAAGTATTAGGCGGACAAATTGGCGTGGACGTATTCAGTGAAAGAGAAAATAAAGATGCCGTTAGCATTGTGCAAAATGCCATCAAAGAAGCTAAAGCAAAAAATAAAAATGTTATCATCATTGATACTGCCGGACGTCTTGCAGTAGATGAAGTGATGATGACGGAAGTTGCTAATATAAAAGCAGCTGTAAATCCTCAGGAAATATTATTTGTTGTGGATAGTATGACCGGACAGGATGCTGTAAACACGGCTGCTGCTTTTAATGAAAGGCTTGATTTTAGTGGCGTTGTACTGACCAAATTAGATGGTGATACCAGAGGTGGTGCGGCATTATCCATTAAATACACGGTAAATAAACCGATAAAATTTGCCAGCAGCGGTGAAAAAATGGAAACGCTGGATGTGTTCTATCCTGAAAGGATGGCGCAACGTATTTTGGGGATGGGGGATATCGTCAGTTTGGTTGAAAAAGCACAGGAACAATTCAATGAGGCAGAAGCGGCCAAGCTGGAAAAAAAGATCAGAAAAAATCAGTTTGATTTCGAAGATTTTAAAACACAGCTACAGCAGATAAAAAAAATGGGTAATCTAAAAGACCTGATGGCCATGATCCCCGGCATTGGCAAACAAATAAAAGACATTGATATTAAAGATGATGCCTTTAAAGGTATCGAAGCAATGATCAATTCAATGACATTAGAAGAGAGAAGAAACCCAGATATTATTACTCCCAGCAGAAAAACAAGAATCGCTAAAGGTGCCGGGAAAGACATTGTAGAACTGAATCAGTTTTTAAAACAGTTTGAACAAATGAAAGGCATGATGAAAATGATGAACAAAATGCCAATGGGGAAAATGCCGGGTATGGGACGTTAATACTTCTGCTATTTCAATTTACTATAAAATAGACTCAGCCTTTGTTTAGCGTCATTATACACATAATGTAATGCTAAACAAAGGCTGATAGTTTGACAAGAATCTTATCTTACATATATACGTTCATTTCAAGGAAATATTGCCGTGGTTGTAAAATAAATCACAAAAAATCTTATTAAAAACTTTAGTAAGAAAACGCTTACATTCGTTACTCTAAATTATTTCACTATGCAGATCTGGAAAGAATATCAAGACAAGAATAAAGACCGCTTTTTAAATGAATTACTGGACTTACTTCGTATCCCAAGCATTAGTGCAAAGGGAGAGCATAAAGCTGACATGATCAAATGTGCTGAGGCTTTTAAACAACGTTTGCTTGAAGCGGGTGCAGACAAAGTTGAGATCTACCCTACCGCAGGCCACCCGATCGTGTACGGAGAAAAGATCATAGACCCAAGTAAGCCAACTGTATTGGTTTATGGGCATTATGATGTGCAACCTGCAGAACCACTTGATCTTTGGAAAAGCGGGCCATTTGATCCTGTAATTGTAGATGGAAAAATATTTGCAAGGGGTAGTTGCGATGACAAAGGGCAGGTGTATATGCATGTTAAAGCTTTGGAAACTTTAGTTAAAACAAATACACTTGAAAGCAATATCAAGTTTTGTATCGAAGGTGAAGAAGAGATCGGATCTCCTAACCTGGGGGTATTTGTTGCCGCACATAAAGAGCTATTAAAAGCTGATGTGATTTTGATTAGCGATACCGCAATGATCAGTTTAGATACACCCAGCATTGATATCGGTGTAAGGGGTCTGAGCTACATTGAAGTGGAAGTAACAGGCCCAAACAGAGATCTGCATAGTGGCGTATATGGAGGTGCTGTTGCAAACCCTATTACTATCTTAGCAAAGATGATCGCAAGCTGTCATGATGAAAATAATCATATCACTATTCCTGGTTTTTATGATGATGTAGTAATAGCTACTGATGAGGAAAGAAAATTAATGGCTGCAGCTCCATTTGATGAAAAAGAATATAAAGATGATCTAGGCATAAAAGAATTGTGGGGTGAAAAAGGATTTACCACCAATGAAAGAACCGGCATAAGACCTACGCTCGAGTTAAATGGCATCTGGGGCGGTTACCAGGGTGAAGGAGCAAAAACTGTTTTACCAAGTAAAGCATTTGCAAAAATTTCAGCCCGATTGGTTCCCAATCAATCATCTGTAAAGATCACAGAAAAACTGTTGAACCACTTTAAATTAATTGCTCCTGCAGGCGTTACCGTTAGTGCATTCGAACATCATGGAGGAGAAGCTTACATGACCCCCATTGACAGCATAGCATATCAGGCTGCAGCAAAAGCAATTGAAACAACCTTTAATAAAAAACCTATTCCTGTTCGTGGAGGCGGAAGTATTCCTATCTGTGCATTATTTGAAAAAGAATTAGGTGTTAAGATCGTATTCATGGGCTTTGGATTGGATAGCGATAACTTGCATAGTCCGAACGAAAAATTCAACCTGGAAAATTTTTATAAAGGCATAGAAACGATCCCATTTTTTCACAAAAACTTTTGTGAATTAAGTAAATAAAAAAAAGCGGTTCCAAATGGAACCGCTTTTACTATACCCTAAAACCCTAATTTTTTATAATTCGTTGTGTTTGGGTACCACTTTGTGTTTGAACCTCTACGGTATAAGTTCCTTTTGGTAATACTTCCAGATCTTTCAATACAATAATATTTTCACCTGCCTGAAGTCCAATTGAACGTTTAATGGCGACTTGGCCAGATATATTTACAATTCTTATGGTTGATATCTGATCATTATCACTGTGCAATTGTATTTTAATATTATGTACAAATGGATTTGGATAAATATTAAGTTGATTGATCTTTTCTTCTCCACTCAAACGCAGTGCAATAATTTTTGTTAACGATATATTATCATCTCTATCATAAATTTTCAATCTATAATAAACTACACTGACTGCATTATTATAAAGAATATTAATAAACTGATAATTATTTACCAATTGAGAAGTACCGTTACCTGCTATCGTTCCTACTTTGTAGAAATTAATTCCATCAAAACTTTGTTCAACTTCAAAATGATCATTATTATCTTCGCTAACAGTTGTCCATCTCAATACTGCATTTCCATTTTCTTTAAATACATTAAATGAAGACATTTTTACAGCTAAAGAACCTCCTTCCGGACCAATAATAGCTGTGGCGTCATCTACATATTGATCACCTGAAATACCTTCTCCCATAATACGCACTAAGTTGGCTACTGTTGTAACCTGACTGGCTATAGCTGGTGTTATTACTTTGAATCTCACAGAATAATTTTCACCTGATTCCAATACTCCACCTTCAGAACTCGTTGCTCCCGTACCAATATAAAACTTAACGTATGTTTTACTACCAACTGTTCCTTTAAAAGCAACATCATCGCCGGCATTATCTGTTTTACTACCAACAATACCACCGGGTGATGCCAGAACTTCTAAGCTACCTGAAACAAAAGTTACATTAGATGGAATCGTATCTATCACTGTGCACTTATATGCTGCCCCAATACCAACATTAGAACCTGATAATGTATAAGTAAGTATTTCATTTGTTGTCAACGCATGAAATGGAGGAATCGCATCACTTACAGCTTTGTCAATGAATATACTCGGCTCTTTTGTTTTCATAGTAAAAGCAAATACACTTGGGAAATACTGATCTGCTTCTGTGCCAAATTCAACAGTTGCTTGAGTTGCATTGGGTACTATTCCAAATCCTGTTCCAACATCTGTTTCATCCAGATCCAAACCAAACTGATTTATATAGTTGGGAAATTTAGTGGTAACGTCTACCCCATTTTCGGTAATGGTTCCGTTCCAGAAATTCGTAGCAGGGTTATGAGCATTCGTTACTGTAATATTATTCAATTTCATAAAATCTCCGTCAGGGTTAATAACGGATGCGGCCAAATTTGCATCACCTTCCCAAGCCATCGTAGTCATATATGCATCGGATGAATTTAATGGCGTACTTGGTGCATTTAAACCGGTAAGCGTTATTGATTGGGTTGTTACATTTCCGCCACTGTACACTTGCAGAAAACCATCATAAATTCTAACACTTGAATAAGTTGACGTTGGGTTTTCATATACCACTACAATACTCCAACCAGCATAAAAGCCTCCGCTATTTCTGGACCCTGTTGCTGCAGTAACATTTGCTACTGTATAAGTACCTGCTCCATTTGAACTGATAAAACCGGTAATATCAACATATGACTGATAAGCAGAATCTGTATAAATTGCTGCAGCAGATGCTTTATCAACCTGACCACTTGGAGCTATACCAGTGGTATAAGGACCTGCATTTCCTTTTCTAATCAGGATCGTACGCAAATTAATATTATCTGCACCACTCATTCCACTTGTTATTCTTCCTCCCCAATACAAACGAGCATACTTGATAGTATTGGTACCGGCAGGAAGCACAAGGTCTGCAGAAGATGAATTGAATGTAGGATTTAATCCGGACCCGGTTAATTGCAGATCAAAGAACAGGTCATCTGTTCCACTTTCGTTACTTGCCGAAGTGTGTACTTCTACCTGTATGGTATTGTTACCATTAACAAATGGTGCACCGGAAGGGACAGTAAAACTTGTAATTGTTTCAGGTTCGATGTCACCCATCGCATCTGTATTATAATCAGGTGTACCGACATTCATATTTATTCTACCCACTTCAATTCCATTTACATATACAACTGCACCATCATCTAAATTCAATTCGAATATAAACTTATCATGATCTGCCGGATCGAAATTTATTGTTTTGGTGAAGTAATATGTTCTGCGATCGGTAAGCGTTGTATTTACGCCTCCCGTAGGGCCGTAGCCTAATGGTGCACTGCCCGGACCACCTGCAAGTGTAGTAACATTAGGCCAACCCGCTGGCTGGCTGTTTGCATTGGAATAATTCCATGAACTTCCGTATGACACAAGTGAAACAGGCGTTCCTCCTCCATCAATATCAACAAACTGCATGTTTGAATTATCATTACCATACTGGCTTGTTGTTCCATTAGCATAATTACCATAATCATTCATACGGTATAATAATTCATCACCGTTTGCACTATCCATGCGCATGCTTGTATTACCAAACATTATATGCCCTCCTTTTAAGCTATTGGAATAGATTTGGTTATACGGTCTTATTACTTGAGCCGTAGAATAAATAGATGAACAAAGTATAATGAAGATTGTATAAAACTTTAATCTGCCATTTTTTAGTGGGGTAAAAATTTTCATGACTGGGTCTGTTTATGGTTAACAAATAAGTTCCCCATATGATATTGCAGGATCGAAAATTCAAACTGAAAGGGTTCTTACAGGAATTGAAATTAGCTGTTCACTATTTGCACATTATGCTGGAAGTTATAAAGGGCGGATCTCGTTCTTAGAAGTATATAAGAAAACAACTCTTAAAAGAATCGTAAACCAGGTACGGCTATGTATGCTTCTATTCGGTCTACTAAGTTACTTTTTTAATTATTAAATGCAAATAAACCCGACTATCTTTTTATATTATCTTACTACGAAATGACTTACTTGTAGTTACATATATTATCCGTTTTTATTTTGCACCCGGAGGACAATTTTTCCTTAAATAATCGGTGTAGATATTAGATAAATGTGCTCTTGTGCCTTCTCCTTCAGAGAGGCTGTGTGTTCTGTTAGGATAAGGCATAAACTGAAATAACTTATTATATTTTATCAGTTCATTCACCAATGCTTCGGCATTGCTATAATGCACATTATCGTCGCCTGTACCGTGTATCACCAACAAGTTCCCTTTCAAATTTTTTACATAATTGATAGCGGAACCTTTTACAAAATCTTCTCTGTTTTCCTGCGGTAAGCCCATGTATCTTTCTTCATAAATATTATCATAAAACAGCAAATTATCTAGTGCTGCAATAGATATACCTGTTTTAAAAAGTTCCGGATATTGAAACAGTAGATGCAAGGTTGTAGAACCTCCTCCACTCCATCCCCAAACAGCCACTCTGTCTTTATCGATGTAAGGTTTATCTATTATTTTTTTTGCTGCCATCGCAATATCTCTCACATTAATTCTACCGATATTTCTGTAAATAGCTTTACGCCATGCTGCTCCTTTCAAAGATGGCGTTCCTCTGTTGTCTACCGACACCTGAAAGTATCCTTCGGCACTCATATCTCCATCATACAAAAAATTATTCTGATTCCCGTATTCATCTGTTACTGTACTACTACCCGGCTCACCATACACATAAAATACGATCGGATATTTTTTTGTGCTATCGAAATTGATCGGCTTGTTGATCCAGGCATCTAGCGTCACTCCATCTTCTGTAGTGATCTTCGTATACTCAACTGTGGTGTTGGGAATTTCTGTAAAATCTGCTGAAGTTAAAGGCATTTTGTTTTGCAAATTGACCCATTCTTCTACAGGAGGTACTTTATAGCTACTGAAAGAATGCTTTGCCCATCTTGCATTTGGAGAGAGCGTATAGTCATTCGTTCCTTTTAAAGAGAGATTAGATATAGCTTCAGGTTGTTTGCTTTTACCATCCAATTTTACTCTATACAAATACAATTGCGTTGCATTATCCGGCGAAGCCATAAAATAAACATATCCGCCTTTGGTGTCTATACACTTGATATTCTGAATATCATATTTCCCAATAGTGAGCAATGTTTCTTTTTTACCATCACTGCTTAGTTTGTAGATATGTCTCCACCCATCCTTTTCACTAACCCACAGAAATTCCTTTCCGTTGTTCAGCCATTCCCATCCTGTAGGATCATCATTATTCCAGTAATCCTTTGTTTCGATCCATGAATTATTACTTTCAGTATAAAAAGAATAACTGCTGCCATTAACAGTATTACAATAAAACAATTTACTTACCTGTTGTTTCCTATTTAATTGCTGAATAACTAAAGTTTTAGCATCATTCCATTCCATCCGGGTAATATAGTGCTGTTGCGGATCTCCTTCAACATTCATCCATTTTATATTACCACTGTTTACATTGATAACACCTATTCTTGCAGGAGATGGAGACTCCCCCACTTTGGGATACTCTACCGGTATCACTCTTGAATAAATAGAGTCTGTTGTATTCAGCATATAGTAATCCCTTATCTTGGTAGCATCAATTTGCCAAAAAGCAATCGATTGTCCGTCAGGACTCCAACGAAAACCATCTCTGCATTGAAACTCTTCTTCATACACCCAATCAAAAGTACCATTGATCAATTTTCGTGTACCATCAAACGTTAGTTGCTTTATTTTGTTTGACAAAATATCTTCTACATAAATATTTTTTTCGCTTACGTAAGCTACCGATCTTCCGTCAGGAGAGAGTTTTGCATACATCAACGATTGCGGTGTTAATGTAGCCCCCAGTTTTGACAATTTTTTTGAAGGAATATCCAACACCCAATAATCGCCCCTGGTTTTATAACGCCACACTCTGGCAGTGTTTGTAAAAATCAATATTTTGTTATTGTCAGCGCTGATACTAAACGCCGCTACAGATGTTGGTAATCCAGCCAGTAATTCAGGGTCAACCAGATGTGTTTCTGCTCCGGTTGCCAGATCTATTTTTAAAATGCTTTTGCCGGTCAGCTTATAATAGCCATTTCCATCACTTGTCCATTTTATACCATCTCTTGGAAATTGTGCTGATAGTGTTTGAACCGAAAAAACAACAATAATTATAAGCAGCCATTTATGCGTTTTAATACCCATATATTTACATTTATAGGACTAAATTAAACAAATACCCCCTGTTATAATTACCATTCGTATAAAAGAATTTATTTTTGAATATGGAAATTGAAAAACTCAGGCTGGACAAGTATTTATGGGCTATCCGACTTTTTAAAACAAGAAGCCAGGCGGCTGATGCATGCGATAAAAACAAGGTGAAATATAAAGGAGATAATGTAAAAGCATCTAAGACGGTAAATATTGGCGATGAATATGAAGTAAAGACCGAGGCTAAACGCTGGATCATAAAAGTAACGGGATTATTACCGAAAAGAGTTCAGTACAGCGAAGCAATTAAGTTTTATGAAGATATTACTCCAGTTGAAGAATTAGACCGCATCAAATTTCAGGCGGCTGTTTTTCATACCGGTAAAAGAATGAGTAAGCAAGGCAGACCGACAAAAAAAGACAAAAGAGACCTGGACGATTTTACACAATGGAATACGGATTAAAGAGATTTCCCCGAATTCTTTTCATCTTGAAAAAGATTCAATTTACAAATGCATAAGTTTGAAGTATGAAAATAGATATTATTTCGGTAGTGCCGGATTTATTACAGAGTCCTTTTGCACATTCAATCATGAAGAGAGCAAAGGACAAAGGTTTGCTGGAAGTGAATGTGATCAATCTAAGGGAGTATACTACCTACGCCAGAGCACAGGTTGATGACTACCAGTTTGGCGGGGGGGCGGGCATGGTAATGATGGTAGAGCCCTTGGTAAATGCTATCGAAAGTTTACAAAAAAAAACTACTTATGATGAGATCATTTTCCTGACTCCGGATGGAGAAACCTTCAATCAGAAAACAGCCAATCATCTATCTCTGAAAAAGAATTTATTGTTGATCTGTGGTCATTATAAAGGTATTGATCAGCGTGTAAGAGACCATTTCATAACCAAAGAGATCTCTATAGGTGATTATGTATTAAGCGGAGGAGAATTGGCAGCCGCAGTTTTGGTAGATGCTATTGGCAGGCTGATACCCGGTGTTTTAAATGATGAGACTTCTGCTCTCACAGATTCGTTTCAAGACAACTTATTAGCCCCTCCTGTATATACCCGGCCTGAGGAATTCAGGGGCTGGAAAGTGCCCGAAATTCTCCTGAGCGGCAATCATGCTAAAATTGACCAATGGCGTCAAGAGCAGGCCCACAAAAGAACACAGGAAAAAAGACCAGATTTATTGGAGGAATAATTCAGAAATATTTTGCTTATTAACTGCCTAATACTATCTTTGCCGTCCATTAACAAAAACGCCGCGTTGGTCAAGAGGTTAAGACGCCTCCCTTTCACGGAGGAATCACGGGTTCGAGTCCCGTACGTGGTACAAAAAAGCTTCAACACATGTTGAGGCTTTTTTCGTTTTATCACTACCTTCATTGTTTATATTATTTTTTTATATGATAAGAATACTCATTCTCCTAGGTGGTATTGCATATGCAGGATCGCCGCTGTTTGCTCAAACTCCAAAAGTTTCATCAGGCTCAGTAAAACGTTTCGAAAATTTTGCATCAAAATACGTTGATGCAAGAAACATAGATGTATGGCTGCCCAAAGGATATAGTACTAAAAAAAAATACCAGGTATTATATATGCATGATGGACAAATGCTTTTTGACAGCGCTATTACGTGGAATCATCAGGCATGGGAAGTGGATGAAGTGGTAGGAAAGCTTATCAGCCAAAAGAAAATAAAACCATGCATTGTGGTGGGTATATGGAATAGCGGAGCCAACAGAGATATCGATTATGTTCCTCAAAAACCTTTTGAAACAATTTCCCCTGCTCAACAGGATTCATTATTGAAAGTAAGAAAACCAGACGGCTCTCCTGCCTTCTCTGGTAAAGTACGATCTGATAAGTACCTAAAATTCTTAGTGACCGAGTTAAAACCTTTTATCGACAAAACATTTTCTACATTAAGCGATAGAAAAAATACTTTTATTGCCGGCTCCAGTAAAGGAGGATTAATCTCGATGTATGCTATCTGCGAATACCCTGCAATATTTGGGGGTGCCGCATGCCTTTCTACACATTGGACAGGTGTATACACTTCAGACAACAACCCTATTCCCGATAAGATATTACAATATTTATCTGTCCATTTACCCTCTCCTAAAAACCACCGTATCTATTTTGACTATGGCACAGAAACACTGGATGTTTTATATGAAAGATTCCAACTGAAAGCTGATGCGATCATGAAAGCAAAAGGATATACTACCACAAACTGGATCACAAAAAAATTTCAGGGAGATGACCATAGTGAAAATGCATGGAGAAAAAGATTGCATATACCTATGACATTCTTACTGAATAAATAATTTTCAGCGGTGACGCTTTTTCTTGTTTTCCATTCTTCCGATTACTACAAACAAAGCCGAAATGAAGTAAAATAAAACTGTAAGCATTACAGCATTAAACAATGCTCTGGTCATCCCGATCTGACTGACATCAATAAAAGGATAAGGATAGAAACCAGATACACTCCCCCGAAAGATCACGAATACGGCGTAGACAAAAGGATATATCAACCAGGGGAAAATACTTTTAAAATGCAATTCATCCTTCAACATCAACACTAGCCAATAAAGTAAAAACATCACAGGAATTACCGAATGCAGCAATTCATCTACGATCCTTTGCAAGCCTTGCGGATTCCACAAAAACCTCAGTATTACGTTATATACTAATCCGACAACAAAAATATATACAGTAACCGCTGCAAATGTTTTTTGTTTGGAAAAAAAAAGTCCCCAACGAGAATCCGGCAGCAATGATAATGTAGTACAACATACTGCTACAATAATATTGGTAAGAATTGTAAAATAACTAAAATAACGAATCAGCAATTCTGGTGTAGATGCTATTTTGCTGGTAATGTTAATGTAAAACTGTGCTATCAATGCAAACCATCCTAAAGCTCCTACTATTGCCAGATATACTTTGCCGGATAAGTTTTGTTGTGGCATATCTATTGTATAAAAATTGTACTATATAAATATATCCAATTTTTACATAAAGACAATTTCTTGTTTAAATAAAGATGGGTTGCCATAAAAGCAACCCATCTTATTTGTTCAAACCTGTATTATCTTCCTATTGTTTTACAATTTTTGTACTTGATATAGTAGTCTTACCATTCATTATTTTCACCAGATAAACACCCTTTGGTAAAGTAGAAATATCTATTTGTGAATTTATTAATGCTGTTTTCTTAGTTAATACCTGACGTCCATTAATGTCAAATAAACGAATTTCTGATGCACCTTCATATCCTGTAAGATTAACATTTACTGTATTTCTTGCCGGATTAGGATATATCTCTACCAACTGCTTGTTTTTATTAACAGTAACAAAATCACTCACTACTTTAGAAGCAGTTCCCGTAGCTACTTTCAAGGTATAACAAACAGATGCACTGTAAGCACTATTGTATCCGTACACTCTAACGTAGTAAGTGCCTGCTGCTGCAGTATAATTAATTGTTTCTGCTGTAGTACCGCTGTTTTGAGAAATACCCACCTGCGTTGTACCGTTACTGCTATACAATTTAACATCATAATCACCAGGCAATGTTCCTAACGTGATTGTAATTGTACCTCCTGTAGTAATTACAAATTTGTAATAATCTACATCAGTAGAAGTATTGATCAATCCGGTAACATTTGTATTCAACGGAATTTGTGCAGCACCGGAAACTGTACCATTAGTAGCATTATCGTAGGTACTTACACAACTTGTACTAACAGATGTAGTAGCATTCAAAGCATAACAAACTGTTGTACTGAATGCACCGCTGTAACCAATTACTTTTATGTAATAAGTTCCTGCAGCCTGGCTTGTTAACGCTATAGACTCGTTTGTTGTAGACGCATTTTCTGAGGCCCCCAACTGAGTACCAGCAGCATTATATACATACAGATCATAGTCTCCTGGCAAATTGCTAAGTGCCACTGTAATGTTACCAGTAGTGGTTGTTACTATTTTATAATAATCGATATCTGTAGATGAACCGATTGCCGCAGATATTGGAGTGCCTGTAGCAATAGCAGCGGCAGTTGCTAAAGTTTCATTAGCCTCATAAGCAGTAGTACAGGTTGTTGTTACTGCTGCTGTGGTAAACTGTGATGCGGTTGCTACACTTGTTCCGCTTGTACAATTTGTGGTCACTCTCCAATCATAAGTAGAGGAAGCTGTTAAGCCACTCAATGCAACAGATGTTGATGTAGTTGCTGTTGCCGCATTTATCCATGTTGATGATGAGGTTAGTTTATAATCTACTACATAACTTAATGCCCCACTAACTGCAGTCCAGTTTATCGTTGCACTGTTTGTAGTAATAGCAGAAGAAGTTAAACCGCTCGGTGCATTACAAACAGCAGGAGCTGTTGTTGTAAACTGTGCCTGTACAGCAGTACCACTTCCTGAAGTACAAGTCGCCTTCACTCTCCAATCATAGGTAGATGCTTGTGTTAAACCTGATAATACCACAGATGTAGCAGTAGTAGCAGTTGCTGCGCTTACCCATGTTGATGAAGACGTTAATTTATAATCTACCGCATAACTAATTGCTCCGCTAACTGCAGTCCAGCTCACTGTTGCAGTATTATTACCAATTACCGAAGAAGCTAAACCAGTCGGGTTTCCACAAGCAACAGTACCTCCAATTGTAAAATTGGTATTACTGATATCAAAGAAAATATTTCCAACCGCTTCTATTTTAATTCTTGCTGTTGTAGTTGGAGTTGCAGGTATGGTTAATACCTCGCTACCATCATTTGGTGTGCTTGCAGCTAAGACTGTAGGGAATGTCTGACCTCCATCAGTTGACAAAGAAATTTTAACATTCGCACAGTTTATAGGAGTTCCTGCAGTACCATTCACACTCCAGGTAATAGTTTGAGAAGAGCCGCCAGCCCATGTAACAGCTGTATTAGGTGCCGTTACCGCAAAAGGACCGGTTGTGCTTGATATTGTTACATTTACATCATCGCTGTTGTTAGCACCACCACCAGCATTATTATCTCTTACTGTCAGTCTGAAAGCCAATGTCCTTGCTACTGAAGGTAATTTCTCCCATGTATTTCCATTTGTACCATCAAGGATAGACGCTAAAATCGGGAATGTTCGTGTAGGAGATGTTGTATATGTTCTTGAACGAAAAACAGGACCAGAAGTAGCAGTAGCACTAGGCATAGTGGTAGTTTTAGTTCCTGTATTGTATTGCTCCCATGTATAAGTTAACACATCACCTATGGTAGCATCTGTAGCTACTCCTGTTAATGCAAACGGAGTTGATTTAGGAATGGTATAATCGGCTCCGGCATTAACTGTTGGTATTGCGTTACCCGTAGACGTTACTACTGCACAACTACCTCCACCCGTTGCTAATTTTATATAATCTGTAATTTGTTCTACACTTCTTGCATGAAAATAATCGTCGCTATGAGCTTGTACATCGGTAGTACCAGTAATACCGGCGTATCCCATAATTGTAGAACCGCTACCTGGCTCCATTTGTGAAGCTGTACCTGTTTCATTGCTGAAAGTAAAAGTATGATTAGCTCCAAATTGATGCCCCATTTCATGTGTTGTGTAATCTACTACAAACGGATCCCCTTCTGGATTTACATGAGATGTGAAAGCACTTCCTTTAGAGCCTGCTTTACAAACACATGCAATACAACCTGCATTACCATTATTATTTGCAGCTGAAGATTCTTTATGCACCAGATGTCCGATATCATAATTAGCACTACCTATTACCGCATCAATTGTTTGTTGTGTTTTTGTATTCCATTCTGTTGACCATGGATCAGTAGATGGATTCAAATAAATGATCGCATCATTGTTAGCAATCAAATTCATATGTATGCCAAAGTCCCTTTCATAGATACCATTTGTTCTGGTAAGTAACGTAACCATTGCCGCCAATACTTTTGATTTGCGTTGTGCATCACTTGTCTCAGTTCCATCCAAAAAATATTGAGCATACTCACCTGTACATGCCAGTGCCAGTCTGTACGTCCTCAGTTTGCCATCATCCGCACCTCTGTACAATGTTGTAGGTGCAGGTGCTACATTAACTAATGACGCATCTGCAGTTTCAGGAGTTAAACAATGAAATGACTGTTTGTAGTTAACCATATCTTGTCTTGAAAAAACTACATATGATCTGCTGTCTCTGTCAACAGGATCTATGTAAATTGTTTTTCTATCAGATGATAAGATCATTGCATGAAAACCTCTTGGAGAATAATCGCAACGAATGGTTGATGTAGGATCATCAATACCTTGTCCTGCATAAGATTTTATATTGGGGTATTTTTCCGCTAAAGCCGGATCCATTACCGGCGCTTCAACTAATTTGTATCTTTCTATTTTACCATCAGCATTAGGTACTGATAAAATAAAATCTGATTTATCTGCAGATATGTGTTTTAACAATGGCGCAGATTCAATATCAACTTTGAAAAAATTTTCATTTAATTGAAAGATCTTATATGCACTCGGTTTGTATCTTTTTGCAAACAGATCTTTTTTAATAGAAGATTCTTTTACCTGTTTCCAAAAATTTCTTTCCTGTGCACTTACCGTTAAAATCATCATTAACGAAAATGCCAACAACAACAGTTTTCTCATAATAGTCGTTTGTTTTTTAAATAAATAAGGAATAAATGTAGCTTTTTGGCAAGCAAAAACCAATCCAATTTAACAATTGTTTATAAAATATTTGTAATTATTTGCTATTTTTCTGCAATAAAAACAGAAAAAATAACCATTTTTTTGTAAAATTTTATTTCTAACTCTTTGATAATAAATTGTAAACTTGCATAAATGAACCGATCTGTATTCACTTTATTAAAGAAGGACCTTTTACTGGAATTAAGGCAACAACATACCTTTTATGGGATAATTCTGTACCTGGTAGCCAGCATTTTTGTAGTAAACCTGTCCATCAATAAACCCGAAGGTGATGTCTGGAACGGATTATTCTGGATCATACAATTGTTTGTTTGTATCAATGCAGTGGCAAAAAGCTTTCTGCAGGAGAGCCGTGGACGGATGCTTTACTTTTATTCTATTGCCGGGCCGCAGGAGTTTATTATTGCAAAACTCATTTATAATATTATTTTGATGTTGATCATGAGTTTGCTCAGTATCGGGTTGTTTATTGTATTGCTAAAAAACCCTCTCACAAATACTATTACCTTTATAGGAATTGCTTGTTTAGGTGGTATAAGTTTAAGCCTGGTCTTCACCTTACTGTCGGCTATAGCCGCAAAAGCTCAGCAAAATGCCGCATTAATGGCCATTTTAGGTTTCCCACTAATCATACCTCAATTATTGTTGTTAATGAGATTATCAAAAACTGCATTTGGTGAGGTTTTCAGAGAAGGCGCCCTCATGCAGCTATCTTTATTGATTGTTGGATTAGATGTAATGGTGATTGTTCTGTCTATAATTCTATTTCCTTTTTTATGGAAAGATTAGCATAAATAAGTTATCCTGAGTATTATAATTTATTGTTACCAAGTATTTACCGTTTTTTCAACCCTACTTTCCTTTAATTTTGCAGATACAATTTTTTTATGCGTAAATCCTGGTGGAAAATATTAGCGGTAGTTTTATTAATCTATACATTTACCGCAGGCTTTTTGATTAAAGTGCCTGACCTCGGTAATTTAAAAGAAACCATTCGTAATTTATTTTTTCATGTACCTATGTGGTTCGGGCAAATCATATTACTAACCGTTTCACTTATCTATTCCATTAAATATTTGCGCTGCCCGAATTTAAAGCATGATATCTATGCAGCAGCATTTGCTAAAACAGGCATATTCATGGGTATACTCGGTTTGTTAACCGGAGCTATCTGGGCAACATACACATGGGGAGAGCCATGGAGTAATGATCCGAAACAAGTTGGAGTAGCAATTGCATTGCTTATTTATTTTGCATACCTGGTATTAAGAAATTCAATGCCTGATATTGACAGAAGAGCTAAAGTAGCAGCAGTGTACAACATCTTCGCTTATTTTATTTATCTGCCGTTGATAATGATCTTACCAAGATTAGTTGAATCGCTTCACCCCGGAGGTAAAGGCGTACAAGGCAACCCGGGGTTAAACGGAGCTGATCTGGATGCTACCATGCGACTGGTTTTTTGGCCTGCTGTAATTGGCTGGACATTATTAGGTGTATGGATCAGTACGGTAAGTATCAGAATAACTTTATTAAGAGATAAAAATTTAATTCATGAGTAAGAAAATATTCAGTTTGCTGGTTATGATCTGTAGTTTTTTAATTACTACAAACACCTTTGCACAAACTAATGCAACAGAAGAAAGCATCATGCGTAGCAACGGAAAAATATATGTAGTGATGGCTGTTTGTATCACTATTTTAGTAGGACTTATTTTATATTTAATAACCATTGACAGAAAAGTAGGAAAGATAGAAGACAGAAATTAAGCCAGCGGTCTGCTATCTTTTTACATTCCTTGCCATCTTCTTATAAAACGTTGTAAACGTTTTGAACCTTTAAACGATTGTTATATGTCAGCACAAAAACCCTACAGCTTTTTCCATAGCGTGGAACAAAGCTTCGACAAAGCCGCACAACTTACCAAATGGGATCCCGGAATTCTTGAACAAATAAAAGCCTGCAATGCAGTCTACCAAATCCGTTTTCCGATAAAAAGAGATAATGGGAACATTGAAGTAATTGAAGCATACAGAGTGCAACACAGCCAGCACAAATCTCCCTGTAAAGGAGGTATCCGTTTCAGTGATGAAGTAAATCAGGATGAAGTGATGGCACTAGCAGCTTTAATGACCTACAAATGCGCTATTGTAAATGTTCCTTTTGGCGGAGCAAAAGGCGGCTTAAAGATCAATCCGAGAAACTATTCTGCTTACGAACTTGAAAAGATCACCCGCCGGTATACATCTGAATTAGTAAAGAAGAATTTTATCGGCCCGGGCATTGATGTTCCTGCTCCTGATTATGGAACTGGCGAAAGAGAAATGGCCTGGATAGTTGATACCTACCAATCTTTAAAACCCGGAGAAATTGATAGCGCCGGTTGTGTTACAGGTAAACCTGTTTCATTGGGTGGTGTTCGTGGAAGAAAAGAGGCAACGGGGCTTGGTGTATTTTACGGCGTTCGTGAGGTATGCAATATGCCGGAAGTAATGCAGCGAATAGGCCTTACTGTTGGTGTGGAAGGAAAGTCTGTGGTAGTACAGGGACTGGGTAATGTGGGCTATCATTCCGCTAAATTTTTCAGAGAACATGGTGCTAAAGTTGTTGCCCTAGCCGAATACGAAGGAGCCATATACAATGCTGATGGATTAAATGAAGAAGAAGTTTTTCAACACAGAAAAGCTACCGGATCTATTTTAAACTTCCCGGGTGCAACAAATCTGGCAAAAACTTCAGACGCACTAGAATTAGCCTGTGATATCTTAATCCCTGCTGCATTAGAAAATGTCATCAATAAAGAAAATGCAGAAAGAGTAAAAGCAAAAATAATTGGTGAAGCAGCTAACGGCCCTTGCACGCCGGAAGCAGATGAAGTGTTTACCAGGAAAGGTATTGTATGTATCCCTGATATGTATCTGAATGCAGGAGGTGTTACAGTTAGTTATTTTGAATGGCTTAAAAATCTAAGCCATGTACGTTATGGCAGATTAGAAAAACGATTTACAGAAAACCTGAACACACGTATTTTGGCGCAAATAGAAGAGTTAAGTGGCAAACAGGTGAACGAAAAAGAAAGAACCTTTATCAAACATGGTCCTGACGAAATTGACCTGGTACATAGTGGTTTAGAGGAAACAATGATTGCTGCTACAAGAGAGATAATGGATATCTGGCACAGTAATCCAGCGATACCGGATATGCGTACAGCCGCATACGTTAGTGCTATTAACAAGGTTGCTACCATTTACGCCGAGTTAGGCATCTTCCCATAATATTTTCACAGAGGGCACTGAGTATGCACAAAGATTCAAAGAGAGATATCAAATATGATACTGTCTCTGTGAATCTTTGTGTTCTCTGTGAAAAAAATTAAAACTCAGGTAACACCAACAACTCAATCAATTCATTATTTTTTGTGGAATAAGCAACCGTATTGCTCCCGTTTGTAATTACCAGAAAAGGTACTTTAAGCACCTGGTTATATCTCAGTACCTGATTCAATACAGCAGCATCTAAAGGCACATTCATTTCTTTACATTCAATGATCATCCAGGGTAAAGTGCTTGCATCATATACAACTATATCAAATCGCTTTTTCAGTTCTCCTAATTGAATCTCTTTCTCAATGGCTATTAATGAAGCCGGATAGCACTTTACTTGTATTAAATACTGCAAAAAGTTTTGTCGCACCCATTCTTCCGGCGTAAGTACCACCCACTGCTTGCGTACCGCATCAAAAATGTACTCTTTTTCCATTTCTTTCTTGATTTTTGGCTGGTATGGAGGGTATTCTATCTTGATCATCTTGCTAACAAAAAAATATTTTGTACTTTTATCAATGGCAAAGAAACAAATTTGAAACTAAAGCGGGTTTAAAATTTAAAATTTGCAGTTAACGTAATAAAACATTTAAGATATGAAAACAAAAGAAGAAATAGTAAAAAACTGGTTACATCGTTATACCGGTGAAGAGTTACAAAATTTTGGAGAATATATCCTGCTTACCAATTTCAGCAATTATGTGGGCATGTTTGCCGAGTGGAATAATGTACAAGTGGTGGGTAGAGACAGACCAATGCAATGTGCTACTGCAGATAATATCACCATCATCAATTTTGGTATGGGCAGCCCGGGTGCGGCCACCATTATGGATCTCTTATCCGCCATCACTCCAAAAGCTGTATTGTTTTTGGGTAAATGCGGCGGACTAAAAAAACGAAACACTATCGGCGACCTGATCTTACCTATAGCAGCCCTCAGAGGCGAAGGTACCAGTAATGATTACTTTCCTCCTGAAGTACCTGCACTCCCAGCGTTTATGTTGCAAAAAGCTATTAGTACCACCATCAGAGATTACGATTGTGATTACTGGACCGGTACCGTTTACACTACCAACCGCCGTGTATGGGAACATGATGAAGCATTTAAAGAATATCTTCAAAAAGTAAGAGCGTATGCCATCGACATGGAGACCGCTACCATTTTTACCGTAGGTTTTTACAACAAAATACCAACCGGCGCTTTATTACTTGTAAGTGATAGTCCGATGGTACCAGAAGGTGTGAAAACTGAAGCAAGTGATAAAAAAGTTACCACACAATTTGTAGAACGTCATATTAAGATCGGTATTGATTCATTGAAACAAATTATGAATAACGGTCATACGGTAAGGCACCTGCATTTTTAATTTTTTTGGTCCGGGCTGTATATCTTTGGGCAACATTGTTGCGTCGCCCTCTTGTACTTTTAGTACTACCGGCAGCAGACAACATAGTAAACAAAGTTTATTAGAACATCCAAAAATTCAACTCTTTTAATGGCAGCAGTATACACTTATCAACAACTGGCTTCATTCGCAAAAAATATTTTTTTACAAATGGGCTGCAATGAAGCCAATGCCGAAACTGCCACAAAAGTGTTACTCTCCGCCGATCTGCGTGGAGTAGACAGCCATGGAATTGCTCGTTTAACCGGTTACGTTAGGTTATGGGAAGCTGAAAGAATTAATGCAAATCCCAATATCAGAATAGTACACGAAACTCCCTCTACCGCTACAGTTGATGGCGATAAAGGATTAGGATTAGTGGTAGCCCCCGCTGCTATGCAAATTGCTATTGATAAAGCTAAAAATGTAGGCTCCGGTTGGGTAAGTGTAAAAAACAGCAACCATTTTGGTATTGCAGGTTATCATGCAATGATGGCGCTGGAGGATGATATGATCGGTATTGCCATGACCAATGCCTCTGCATTGGTTGCCCCTACATTTTCTGTAGAAAAACTATTGGGCACTAACCCGATAGCCGTAGCAATACCGGCAGGCAACGAAGCCCCCTTTGTATCTGATTTTGCAACAACTACTGCTGCTAATGGCAAATTAGAAATATTACAGCGTAAAAATCTGGATACTCCTAACGGATGGGTACAAACGAAAGAAGGGCTTCCTTCTACCAATGCCAACGAATTAAAAAATGGCGGGGCTTTACTCCCTTTAGGAGGCGACAGAGACCATAGCAGTCATAAAGGTTATAACCTCGGTGCCATTGTAGATATTTTTTCTGCAATACTAAGTGGTGCCAATTACGGCCCCTGGGTTCCGCCTTTCCCTGCTTATGTTCCTATGCCAGAAGGCATGCCCGGTGAAGGCATCGGTCATTTCTTTGGCGCTATGCGTATAGATGCTTTTAGACCTGCAGAAGATTTCAAACTACACATGGATAAATGGATCCAACGTTTTAAATCAGCTAAAACAGTAAACGGCCACGAACGTGTGATCATTCCCGGCCAACCGGAGGCCGAATTTGAAATTGAAAGAATGGCCAATGGCATTCCTCTTTTACAATCTGTAGTGGATGACCTTAACCAGCTTGGTAAAAAATTCGATATTTGTATAGCCTATTGATACTGTGCCATTTGAGTTTCCGGCCTTTCTGCTTTACCCACGTAACTACAGATAAATCCAATCTGTGTTCTAGCAATATAATTTGTAATTATCTTTGCACTCCATTTTAAAAATCAAATACTTTTTCTGATGAAAATAATGAAGTTTGGTGGCACCAGCGTAGGTAAGCCTGAAAGAATGCATGAAGTGTCAAGATTGATCACTAAAGATGCTGAAAGCAAAATAGTAGTGTTATCTGCCTTAAGCGGCACTACCAATTCTTTGGTAGCAATCAGCGACTCATTGGCTAAGAGTGACAGAGTTACTGCTAAACAACAAATTGATACACTGGAAACCCATTATCAAAACTTCATCAGCGAATTAGTAAAAACGGATGCGGCTTTGGCAAAAGCAAAAGCCATCTTAACTGAGCATTTCGAATTTTTAAATATCATTTTAAAAATATCTTTCAATGAAGCATTGAATAAAGATATTTTAGCACAAGGTGAATTATTAAGCACCAAGTTATTCTCTACTTTCTTAGAAGAGCAAGGCATTGACCATATGTATCTACCTGCTTTGGATTTTATGGTAATTGATGAATATGACGAACCGGATCTGGATACAATTAAAAAGAAATTATCGGAAATTTTAAATGCGAATACAGATAAAAAATTATTCATTACTCAAGGATATATCTGCAGAAATGCAAAAGGTGAAGTGGATAATTTAAAAAGAGGCGGTAGCGATTACAGTGCCTCATTGATAGCAGCAGCGTGCAATGCTACTGTTTGTGAAATATGGACTGACATTGATGGCATGCATAACAATGACCCGAGAGTTGTGAACAAGACAGTAGCTATTGAACAATTAAGTTTTGATGAAGCTGCTGAATTAGCATACTTCGGTGCAAAGATCCTGCACCCTACTTGTATCTGGCCTGCACAATTAGCAAAGGTTCCGGTAAAATTATTAAACACCATGCAGCCTGACGCTGCAGGAACCACCATTACATCAGAAGCCGGTTCAAACGGCGTTAAAGCTGTTGCTGCAAAAGATGGCATCACTGTTATCAATATCAAAAGTAGCCGTATGTTATTGGCGTATGGTTTCTTAAGAAAAGTTTTTGAAGTTTTTGAAAAATACCGCACTTCAATTGATATGATCACTACTTCTGAAGTAGCCGTATCTGTAACAATTGATAACGATACTTACTTAGATGAAATAATAAAAGAGCTTGAACCATTCGGCACTGTTGAAGCAGAAAAAGGTCAAACTATTGTTTCCATTGTTGGTAACGAGATCAGTGAAACAAAAAATTTAGTACAACGTTTATTTACTGCATTGGCAGATATCCCTGTAAGAATGGTTAGTTATGGTGGAAGCAAACACAATGTATCTATCCTTATTCCGGGTAGCTATAAAACACAAACGCTACAGGTAATTAACAGTGGCATATTTGGTTTATAATTGAAACCATTCCTGCCTTGTAAAAGCTCAAAATTTCAATAAGAGATTTTGAGCTTTTTTTATTATCACTATATCCGGCAACAATAAAAAAAGCTCTTCATTACTGAAGAGCTAAAAAACATAACATTTTTTCTTCCTGAAACCCCCAAGTTCTATTTACCTGTCACGCTTGATTATTTTTTGTTGTGCCCCAACATTACCTGCATTTACACGTATAATGTAGATGCCTGATGATAAATTTTCGAGGTTATCAATATTGACCCAATTCAATCCCTTTGCTCCTTTTACAGTATGTTGATAAACAGACCTGCCCACTGCATCTACCATATTAATTTTAATGACTGCACTCTCCAAGAGATCAATATACACATCTACCTTGTTTACAAATGGATTGGGTTTACAGCCGCTAATTGTAACCCTATTGGTAATAGTTGCTTTTACTACGATCACTTTACTATAGGTAATCCTGCCATCATTATCGGTTGTTTTTACTCTGTAATAATTTACTCCATTAAAAGGCAATACATCAGCAAATTGATACACTGAGGCAATCCCTTTTGCCCCCATCGTTCCTACTTCGGCAAAAGAGTTCCCATCTGCGCTTCTTTCTACAACAAAATAATCGACATTAGTTTCAGTACTTGTACTCCATTTCAGATCAACTTTCTTATTATTAAATTGGCCTGTAAAATCTATAAGCGCTACAGGCAAAAGCGGTGTAAATGTCATTGTAACTGTTGCCGCTGTACTTGAAATAAGTGCAGCATCTACTTCAACGTAAGTAAATGTCACTATTAAAAGGCCTCCGTTATTTGGATCAACTACCAATAACGACGGATCATAATTCTTTATGGTATCACCTGCAACTAATGCAACAAATCCTGCCCCGAAATCATAATAGAGTGTTGCATTGGTGGGCAATGTTTTTATAATTACTGTATCCAATTTACTGTCGCCATCAAAAACTCCTTGCTCAGGATCACTACCATTTAAGGTAGGTACTACAACTGTATTCGTTCCCCCCGGATTTACCTGGGGTATCGCTGTTACCGTGTTTGCGGTTGGTGCTTTCTCTATTCCAAAATCTACATTTGTTACATCAGCAGTACCCACAACAATGTAGGTTGAATCCAAATTCCCTGTTGTAACATTTCCGGAACCTGCTCCATTATTATTTCCCTTACTATTGCCGGTATGTATCCAGCCAGCGGTCATGCTTGAATTTGGAGCGATAGTACCTACTCCTCCTGGTGCAGTTGTACTCAGCTTAACAGAATAGTTACCTGAAAATAAATTACTGAAACTATACTCGCCTGTAGATGGCAATAAAACTGAATTTACAACATGATTAGTAGCATCTACTAAAATTGCATACAAAGTGGAAGTGGTGTTAGTGCCAATCCCATTTACCAAACCATCTGCCAATCCGTTAGCGTCATTGTACAATTTTCCAGTAATTGTTTGACAGGTTGCTGTGAGAGAAATATCATCCAACACAAGATCATTCCCTTGTCCGCCCGGCTTGTTATTGATCAGGTACACCCTTACATTTCCGCTTGCGGGGGCTATGAATGAACCTTTCTTTTCTATCCAGGTTAATGTACTTCCTGTTTTAGGTATATCTCCCGAAGGAAGGTCTAATAAAATAGCACCCGTTGTTGGATCAACTACTCTTAAGATAACATTAGGATCTGTGGCATCTGTAGCGGCAGCTAATAACACATTTGCCAACCATGCAGAAAACCGATAACTATTACCTGGTACCAATCCAGCATATTCTTTTTCATAGTAAACACCTGAAGAAAAATCTGCATTTACCAAAAGCATCTGACCGTTTACATCTCCAGCTGTATGATCTGTATCTGAAGCCACTTTTGAGAGACCATAGCTAACATCACCATGCACATCACAAGTGTAGCTACAGTTTGCCCCGTTTAGGCCTGGTCCTGATATCCATTGATAATAATACCCGGTGGCATCATATACAGAAGT
This sequence comes from Ferruginibacter lapsinanis, assembly GCF_020783315.1. NCBI lineage: Bacteria > Pseudomonadati > Bacteroidota > Chitinophagia > Chitinophagales > Chitinophagaceae > Ferruginibacter > Ferruginibacter lapsinanis. Next base: position 391,545 of record NZ_CP086063.1, read on the forward strand.
GGTTAACACATACTGACCATCATTCACCCCATTACCTTGATAATGCCCCATAGGATTGTTATTAAAGGTATAGCTGGTTTGTCCTGCAGGTAAAGAATTTACCACATTTGTACTACCAGTTCCAAAGGTTTCAATAAATGTACCGCCACAAGCTGTAGAGATGGTTTGAGCCGCAGGTTTAGTACCCAATACGTTTGTATACTGCACATACACATGTTCGTTAGCTCCTACAGAAATAGAAGATGTTCCTGTAGTGGTACTATATGAATCGCCTGTACTTCCAAAAATAATGATGTCCTGCAGGTAATATCCTGAAGCAACTGTTTCGGTAAAACTATAGTTACCCGTAGGTTGATTATAATAGATCAATGTATTATTAAGGCCGGCCGTTTGCGCTGATATCACCACCCACCTGCCATCTGATAATCTTTTTAATAAATAAGATCGACCTCCGTTAAAGCTCAAGGTCATGAGCGGTTCGTTATCTGCACCTACGGTTACATTATACATGGTAGTACCTGTGGGAGCTAATGCATCTGCTGTCCAGGCCGATCCATTCCAGTAATAAATGATATCGTAATTCACATTTGCCGGATTTACCGCAATTGCCCATGCTGTACCATCTGCACCTACAGCAATATCTTTTGCAGACTGCCCACCCGGAAGTCCATTGTCTGTGGCCGATGTTCCATTGTAATAGTAAACATGATTATCCAATCCGATGTACCATGCTGTTCCAGAAGGTCCGCCATCTATACGTTTACCTGTTGGCTGAGGAGATCCGGCTAATGCTGTATAGGTTGATCCGCTTACCCATTTGTAGAGTTTATCATCAGTGCCAACCACATACACTCCATTATCGGGCCCTACACCAACATCTTTCGCTGTACCGGATAGAACCCCATTTCTGTAAATATTATTAGATGAATTGATCTGCCAGTTGATACCGCTTGTCTCGATATCTATTCTTACTGCATTATTACCTGCAGGATGTACCCATGCGGCATTACCTGATGTATAGGTATACACATCATTTACAGGTGCATCTTTTTGTGTAAAAGCAAGATACCCAGTTCCAGAAGAAGAAGCACCCACTTCTAACGGTTGTTTACCTCCAAATTCATCATGCAATGTAATGGTAGGATTAGCAGCAAATGCAGAACCGACAGGACCTGAAGTAGCAAATGTGAAATTTTGATTTGCATTGGGTAATGTATTCTTTTGAATTACCAGTGATTGGGTTTGAGCCTTTGATAGTAGCGCAAAGCATAGACACATGCTTAAAAAAAGTACATTTTTTTTCATACAGCATTCGTTTTAAATAAACAGATCAAGGTAAGGCTATCAAGGGTTAAACAACGGGTAAGGGACCTGGTATGTGTATTTTTTACACATTTGTATGCAGAGTTAATGCATTATTTTGAAATGACAAAAAAATGGATTCATTTTTTCAGCAAGTCAATAAAAGTTTATCGATAGCACTACAAACTAAAATATTTGCATTTTCACAAATGAAGAACAGCGATTATTTCAGGCTTTTATTTACCACCAATTCTTTACTGCCTGAACCATATACATAAAAACCTTCCCCGCTTTTAACCCCCAACCTGCCTTTTGCTACCATATCTTTAAGTAAGGGACAGGGTGCATATTTTGCATTATTACCAAAGCCTTCGTACAATACATTAATAATACTCAGACAAACATCCAAACCAATAAAATCAGCCAATTGTAATGGTCCCATTGGATGCGCCATTCCTACTTTCATTATTGTATCTATCTCTGCCACACCTGCTACACCTTCGTGTAAACTATAAATCGCTTCATTGATCATAGGCATTAAAATACGATTGGCAATAAACCCAGGCGCATCATTTACCACACATGGAACTTTATTCAACTCCTCTGCTAATGATACTATTGTTGACGTTACGGTTTGCTTAGTTGCAGGGTTATTGATTATTTCCACCAACTTCATTACGGGAACAGGGTTCATAAAATGCATACCAATTACCATTTCCGGTCTTTTTGTTACTGAGGCTATCTTAGTAATAGAGATGGATGAAGTATTGGTAGCAAGTATGCATCCTGCAGGAGCCGCTTCATCAATTGTTTGAAATATCTTCAATTTCAACTCTACATTTTCTGTTGCTGCTTCTATAACCAGATCAGCATTTTTTACTCCCTCTATGATATCTGTAGATGTAGAAATATTTTTTAACGTTGCTAATTTCTGCTCTTCAGTAATTGTCTCTTTGGCAATTTGCCTATCTAAATTTTTAGAGATGGTCTTTATTGCTTTTTCTAATTGAGCTGGATCAACATCAATCAATGTTACAGTAAATCCACCCTGTGCAAACACATGAGCAATCCCGTTGCCCATCGTACCAGCTCCGATTACACTAACTACATGAACCATGTTTAAAATTATGAGTGATGAATTATAAATTATAAGTGTTCTTACTTCTTTGATTTTGTTGTAATAATAGCACTTCTACTCATTTTTAGAACTTCTTCTGTTTCCTTATGAATGCTTATAGAGTTTAATTATACGTTTTGCTTAAAGAAAGCTTCTGTCTTTTATTATACTCTTCCTTTCACTCTTCGCTCATCATTATTATTTATATCTAAATACTTATTTAAATGCATTGAAACCCGTAATATCCATACCTGTAATGAGCAGATGAATATCATGCGTACCTTCATAAGTGATCACACTTTCTAAATTCATCATATGACGCATAATAGGATATTCGCCTGTAATCCCCATGCCTCCTAACATCTGGCGGGCATCCCTGCAAATATTTGTGGCTATTTCGCAGGCATTTCTCTTTGCCATACTTACCTGTTGTGGTGTAGCTTTTCCGTCATTCATCAACACACCTAAACGCCAGTTCAATAATTGTGCTTTTGTAATTTCGGTGATCATCTCTGCCAACTTTTTTTGTTGTAGCTGAAATGCACCTATCGGTTTATCAAACTGAATTCTTTCTTTACTGTATTGCAATGCAGTGTGGTAACAATCCATTGCAGCCCCAATGACTCCCCATGCAATTCCGTAACGAGCCTTGGTTAAACAGCCCAGCGGGCCTTTTAAACCTCGTACATTGGGTAAGATATTTTCTTTAGGGATCTTTACATTATCAAAAACCAACTCTCCTGTAGCGCTGGCTCTTAAACTCCATTTGCCATGTGTGGTGGGTGTTGAAAAGCCTTCCATTCCCCTTTCTACAATTATGCCAGTTACAATCCCTTCTTCATCTCTGGCCCACACCACTGCAATTTGTGCAAAAGGTGCATTACTGATCCACATCTTTGCACCATTTAAAATAACATGTCCATCTCCGTTATCTTTTATATTGGTGAGCATACTACCCGGATCACTTCCATGGTCGGGTTCTGTTAACCCAAAGCAACCTAACCATTCGCCGCTGGCTAATTTGGGAAGATATTTTTTCCGTTGTTCTTCGCTGCCATATTGATAGATAGGAAACATTACCAAACTGCCCTGTACACTTGCTGTTGAGCGTACACCACTATCTCCTCTTTCTAATTCCTGCATCATCAATCCATAACTGATATAATCCAATCCACCACCACCATATTGTTCGGGTATTGTTGGACCGAAACAACCCAGGTCGCCTAATTGTTTTACAATTTGCTGAGGAAATGCTGCCTGCTGGGCATACTCTTCTATAATGGGGGATATTTCTTTTTTTACATAACTGCGTACACTTTCACGAACGAGTTTATGTTCTTCGCTTAGTAACTCATCTACATTAAAATAATCGGGAGATTGAAAATTATCAGTTTTGGCAGCCATACGATTTACGATTTGAGCATTACGAATTACGAATTTCTTCAATACTAAAGATACTGAAAATTGGGCTGAAGATATTATGAATGTGTTTAGAAGGTTTAGCTGTTTAACAGGTCCCTCAACTTCCTTATTTTTTATTCCACATTTCTTATTTCTGTTATAAGTATCCGGCCATTTCTGTTTGATATTGCATAGCGATCATTCTTGCTTCTTCTGCAAAATTTTCTTTATCGCTTGCATAGATGATGGCTCTTGATGCGTTTACGAGTAAGCCACAGTCTTTATTCATACCGTATTTACTTACATCTTTTAAACTGCCGCCCTGAAAACCAACGCCGGGTACTAATAAAAAATGATCGGGGATGATACTACGGATATTTTCCAACTCTGTTGCCTGTGTGGCCCCAAGTACAAACATTAAATTATCGGGTGTGCCCCAAGAAGCTACTTTTCTTATGACGTTTTCATATAAATAATCGCTTCGTAAATGTGCTTCATTACCATTTTGAATTTTGAGCATTTCAAAATCTGCAGCACCTTTATTACTGGTTAGTCCAAGAACAATTGTCCATTTGTTTTTAAAATCCAGAAAGGGACGAATACTATCTTCTCCCATATATGGAGCAACAGTGATAGAATCGAAATTGAACGTGTTGAAAAAAGCTTTGGCGTATTGCGTGGAAGTATTACCTATATCACCTCTTTTAGCATCGGCTATAGTAAAGTGTTCTTCAGGGATATAGTTCACTGTTTTTTGCATAGCTTCCCAACCTTTTAAACCCATGACTTCGTAAAAAGCTGTATTTATTTTATAGGCTACGCAAAGATCTTTGGTGACATCAATTATCTGTTTATTGAATTCAAACACTGCATCGGGGTGATCTTGCAGGTGTTTCGGGATTTTTGTTATATCGGTATCCAAGCCTACGCAGAGATATGATCTTTTGCTTTTTATTTGGTCGATTAAGAATTGACGTGTCATGGTGGCGCAAAGATAATATTATCTGTTTTATTGCTTTTTTAAATTGTGATTGGATAGTTGGTAATTTCTTTCGAACAGTTGGTCATTTCTTTACAACAGTTGGTCATTTCCTTCGAACAGTTGTTCATTTCTTTACAACAGTTGGTCGTTTCCTTCTAATAGTTGGTCATTTCTTTACAACAGTTGGTCGTTTCTTTACAACAGTTGGTCATTTCCTTCGAACAGTTGGTCATTTCTTTACAACAGTTGATCATTTCTTTACAACAGTTGATCATTTCTTTACAACAGTTAGTGATAGTACTATGATTTTCAATCATTTTTCTACAAATGATACATTCTTCCGACATTCGATCTGCCAGCATTACCCCAAAAACGCCACAATGATATACGGATGGACAGTAGATCAATTGTATGAACGACGATTTAGATTGATTGAAAAAATTAAAAGGATTTTGATTTTATAATCAGCATACTCTTAGGAATTATTCCAAATCACAGTTCAAAAAAATACGCTGCAATAAAAGCTCCAGAAAGGTATGCGGTACAAGTGAGTGACACAACGATGATGACCAAAGCTAAAATGCCCGTAACAAAAAAGTCAAAAACATTTACGTTTTTGACTTTTTTATTTTTCATTTTTATCTTTTCGTTTTACACTACTACTTCCTGAATCTCCGTTGGTGCCAGATTCGCATTACGCATAGCAATACCTCTTACGGCTGCGCCGGCGAAATCTCTGAATGCATTTTTAGTGATCTCATCATCACTAACCATTACGGGTATACCAAGATCTCCTCCTTCACGAATGGATTGTACAATAGGTATTTGTCCGAGGAAAGGAATATCAAATTCTTCGGCTAAATTTTTACCGCCGTCTTTACCAAAGAGGTAATATTTATTTTCAGGCAATTCTGCCGGAGTGAAGAAACTCATGTTTTCAACCAGTCCAATTACAGGTACTTTTAATTGTGCCTGTCCGAACATAGCGATACCTTTTTTGGCATCTGCCAATGCAACAGTTTGTGGTGTGGTAACCACAATTACGCCGGTTACAGGTACGGTTTGCACCATCGTTAAATGTATATCGCCGGTACCTGGCGGCATATCAATTACTAAATAATCCAATTCGCCCCAATCAACATCGGTAGTGAACTGACGAATAGCACTGCTCACCATCGGACCACGCCAAACCACTGCCTGTTTTTCATCGATCAGCAAACCAATGCTCATCATTTTGATGCCGAATTTTTCAATTGGCATGATCATGCCTTTACCATCTACCTCTCTCATCAATGGTCTGTCGCCACGTACACCAAACATGATGTGCTGACTAGGGCCATAAATATCTGCATCCATCAAACCAACTTTTGCACCGCCTTGCGCCAATGCTAATGCCAGGTTGCTGCTGACAGTGCTTTTACCCACGCCGCCTTTTCCACTTACAACAGCAATGATATTTTTTACTCCGGTTAAAACGGTTTTTGCATCTTTTCTGTTGCTGCTGGTATTTGAAGTAAAGTTTACAGTTACAACAGCTTCTTTATTCACTAATAATTTTACTGCATTCTCACTGGCCATCCGCATCATGTCTTTCATCGGGCAGGCGGGTGTGGTTAATACGATGGTGAAAGCAACATTGTTGCCATCGATGGTAATGTCTTTTACCATGTTGAGTGTTACAAGGTCTTTGCCAAGATCGGGTTCTTGTACGTTGCTGAGGGCTTTTAGTATGTCTTCTTGTGTCATGTTCTTCTCTTTAATTTTATCGTTGCAGTATTTATGTTACTTTTTTTGCGGAAAAAAAGTAACCAAAAAAGCCGTCTACAAACGATTACATCCCGTTTGTAGATTGGTTCCCTGATTAAGCTTTTGTACTACTGTAAACTCAACATCAGTTCCCTGATCTTAAAATCGAAGCATTTAACTTGGTATCAACAAATTAACAGTTCAAAATCCTGTTGATCCTTTCATCCTGTAAATCCTGATCCAGACAACAAACAGACTGAATTTATTGTTAAAAAACCGTTTCGAACCGCAAAATTAACCATTGAAACCGTTACTTTGTTTATTAATTAAGAAAAAGCTGTCTTTTTACACCCGGGTTACATGAAGAAATTTTTATTATACATTTTTATCGCTATTTGTTTTTTACCTACCGATGCCCGGGCACAATTTGAAACCTTTAAAGATTCTGTTGTTCAACTATATGGCGTAGTAATGACTGCCGATAGTTTACAGGGGCTGCCTGCCGTAACTGTGCTTGTGAAAGGGCAAAACCGGGGTACAGTTACCAATAACCAGGGGGTTTTTAGTATTGTGGTGTTAAAAGGAGATGAAATTGATTTTTCCAGCATTGGATATAAGCCTAAATCTGTTGTTGTTCCAAGAGAGATTGAGGGGAATGAATACAGTGTGATCCAATTAATGGTTACAGATACGGTTTACCTAGCCGCAACAGTGATCAAATCGAGGCCCCGGAGAGAACAATTTGAAAGAGATTTTTTAAACACACAGGTGCCGGCTGATAATTTAGAAATTGCCCGGCAAAATAATGATGAGGCCAAACGAAAGATCTTAATGTCGTACCTGCCAAGAGACGGACAAGAGGCACAGCGGGCATATTTTAACAAACAAGCTAATAAAACTTATTACGCAGGGCAAAATGCCCCTATGAATATCTTAAACCCATTTGCCTGGAATGAATTTATAAAGGCATGGAAACGAGGGGATTTTAAAAGTAAGAAATAGTACCCCTCCCTGTTAACCACTTATACTTCTATCGTATCCATTTATATTGTAAATTGTTTCCTTTAACCTTTGCAGTATTTATATTTGTGAAATGGGACAAGCTTCGACAAACAATATTTTTCTGATCGGCTTTATGGGAACCGGCAAAACCCATTGGGGTAAGATATGGTCGGCTGCACATAATTTTTCCTTTATTGATCTGGATGAAATGATTGAAAAAGCCGAAGGCAAAACTGTAGCTGAGATATTTGAACAACATGGCGAAGATTATTTTAGATTACTGGAAACAAAAATGCTTCGTCGTTTGATCAACAAACAACATACCATCATTGCCTGCGGCGGTGGCACTCCTTGCTTTCACGACAATATGGAATGGATGAATAAACAAGGCACTACTGTTTATATCAGTTCGTCTTCTCATGATATTTTAAAAAGAGTATTAGCAGAACAGGATAAAAGACCTTTATTAAAAAAATTAAACCAGGCCGAACTACTTTTCTTCATCGAACAAAAATTAAAAGAAAGAGAACCCTTCTACTCACAGGCAACCATTACACTTGATGCTGCAACAATTAACGAAGAAACATTTTCAACAATATCATCTTCTAATCAACACAATTAATGCATAAAAAATTCATTCAGATAGCTGCTGTGCTTGGCGCCGTAACTGTTATTTTAGGAGCTTTTGGAGCACATGCTTTAAAACAAGTGTTACCAACTTCTGCTCTTGCTACTTTTGAAACAGCAGTGAGGTATCAGTTCTATCATGTGTTTGCTATACTGCTTACAGGCATCCTGTACAAAGAGTATATGAATACATTTGTGCAAAGAGCCGGTCATCTTTTTATCATTGGCATTGTATTGTTCAGTGGCTCTCTTTACCTGCTTACTTATCTGGAAGCCACTGAAACTATTGGCTACAGAGGCATTGGCGCCATCACTCCTATAGGAGGGCTGTGCTTTATTTCAGGTTGGGTACTACTGGCAATAGGTGTTAAATCAAAGTAATTTTAATTTTATCCGCATTACTGTAGAATAGGTATTTACAGTAATGCTTTTTTATATCTTTGTTAGCAATGGCAATTAAACCAAAAGTAAAAAAAGCAGACGATCAAACAACATTGAAAGCTGAAACCGAAGAAAAGGTAGAAGTGAAAAAATTGTTGCAGGATGAACGTACACACAAAATTACCGGTGCGGTTTTTTTGATGATGGCTGCATTGTTATTTATCGGATTCACCTCTTACCTGTTTACCTGGGAAGAAGACCAGGATAAAGTATTTCAGCACGGTTATAAATTATTATTGGGCACCGATGCCAAAGTAAACAATTTGCTGGGTACACTCGGGGCCTTTCTTTCTCACTTTTTTATTTACAAAGGTTTTGGTATTGCATCTTATTTGATCTGCAGTACTCTTTTTGTGATCGGTGTTAATTTGTTTTTTGGAAAGAAAGTATTTGCTATCGGCCGTAATATTAAATATGTTCTTATTGGATTGGTGGTGTTGAGTGTTGCTGCATCAGTGATAATGAATGGAAAAATATTTCCATGGGGTGGTGCTGTTGGTGATATGATAAAAGTATGGATGTATGAAGCCATCGGACAGATAGGAACTATTGCTATTTTAGGTGTGGTGCTTCTATCTTACATCATCTGGCGTTTTAATCCTGTCTTCACCCTTCCTACTAAAAAAACTTTACTTCCGGTTGATATTATCCCTGAAGAAAAATCTGTACCTACTGAATTAGCAGTAGAAGATGATGATCCAGAAGAAGAGACCATTGAGGAAACTGTAACGAATACGGGTAAGGGTGGAATGAGACCAATCCCTTCACAAGAGAATCCGGCATTGAATCATGATATAAAAATTGTTGAGAAAGATGAGGTAAAAATACCGGAGCCTGAACCAATTGAAGAAGAGATCGTTCCTGAACCGGAACCGGTGGCCCCTGCCAAAACTGCTGCTGCAAGTGCTTTGGAGTTAGAAATAAAAACAGTGCCTGATAAACCGGCCGAAGAAATTCCGCAGGCTTTAGCAGAAAAAGCAAAAGCGGCACCTGCTCCATATGATCCGATCCTTGACCTGAGAGATTATAAATATCCTACACTTGATCTTTTGGAAAATCATGGTAGTGATAAAATTGTTCAGGATACCAATGAACTGGAAAACAACAAGAACCAGATCATTAATACTTTAAAGAATTACGATATCGCTATATCGAAAATTTCTGCAACTGTAGGCCCTACCGTTACGTTGTATGAGATCATTCCTGCTGCCGGCGTTCGTATCTCCCGTATTAAAAACTTAGAAGATGATATCGCTTTAAGTCTTGCTGCACTGGGCATCCGTATCATTGCACCTATACCGGGCAAAGGTACCATTGGTATTGAAGTGCCTAATGCAAAGAAGTCGGTAGTGAGCATGAAGACATTATTAGCTTCTGAAAAATTCCAGAAAAATAATTTCTCTTTACCAATTGCAATTGGTAAAAAGATCGATAACGAAAACTTTATCGTTGACCTGGCGGCTATGCCGCATTTGCTGATGGCAGGTGCAACCGGACAAGGTAAATCTGTAGGACTGAATGCAATACTTGTTTCTTTGTTGTATAAAAAACATCCATCACAATTAAAATTTGTGTTGGTTGATCCTAAGAAAGTTGAGTTGAGTATTTACAAAACAATTGAAAAACATTTCCTGGCAAAATTGCCTGATGAAGGAGATGCCATTATCACTGATACAAAGAAAGTAGTACATACATTAAATGCTTTGTGTATTGAAATGGATAACCGGTACGACCTGTTAAAAGAAGCAGGTTGTCGTAACATCCGTGAGTACAATGAAAAATTTGCTGCAAGAAAACTGAATCCTGAAAAAGGACATCAGTTTTTGCCATTTATTGTGTTGGTGGTAGATGAGTTTGCCGACCTGATCATGACTGCAGGAAAAGAAGTTGAAATGCCAATTGCACGCCTGGCACAATTGGCAAGGGCTATCGGTATCCATTTAATTATTGCCACACAACGTCCTTCAGTAAATATCATTACCGGTACGATCAAAGCCAACTTCCCTGCCCGTATAGCCTTTAAGGTTAGTAGTAAGATCGATAGTCGTACTATTTTAGATGCAGGTGGTGCGGAGCAATTAATTGGTAAAGGAGATATGCTGATCAGCTACAATGGTGAATTGGTTCGTTTGCAATGTGCTTTTGTTGATACCCCTGAAGTAGATAAGATCGTTGATTTTATCGGCGATCAACGTGGTTATCCGCAGGCATTTTTATTGCCTGAATATGTGGATGAGAAGGACATGGAAGCGAAAGATTTTGACCTCAATGATAAAGACCCATTATTTGAAGATGCGGCTAGATTGATTGTAGCCAGCCAAGTGGGTAGTACCTCTCTTCTGCAACGCAGAATGAAATTGGGTTATAACCGTGCCGGCCGTTTGATGGATCAGTTAGAAGCTGCAGGTGTTGTAGGCGCTAACCAGGGTAGCAAAGCCAGAGATGTATTGATAAAAACTGAGGCGGATCTGCAGATGTATCTGGATAATAATTTATAATTTTTGCTTCTTGTAATTAATCAAAATTTCGATGATGTTGGGCAGGAGATAAACAACGGCGAAAACATTTAATTTTTTCCCGAACCGCCACATCTGCTGCATTTTTCTGAATGAAAGCCATCAACAGGTTTGAACTCACTTCCAATAATTCTACCCTGCCAATCTTTTATATCTACATATTCCATCTTTCTACCAAAAGTCTCTATCCAGCCACTGCCACCGCATGCCGGGCATACATGACTGTTTGAATAAGAGGGAAATGAGTTATTATTATTCTGGTTGTTATAAGTCTGTTGTGTAGCTTTTTCAGCTTGCTTTTGTTTGTACTCTCTGTCAAGAGCAGCAAGCAATGAGTCCGTATCGGGTAAATTGGCCGACTGACTGGAAATATTTCTACCCGCTTTTTCTACAACTTTTTTTGTTGCTGCTGTTTCCATATCCTCAATCTGCTTAGAAGGAAATAATTTATTTGCATCGGCATAATTAATGACAGCTTTCTCAGGCATGTCATTTAACTCATAAGCCCTGCCCTGGCTTATCAGGATATATGCTTTATCATTATCTGTTTTTGCAAGACTTAATGACTTACTGTAATCAGCTATTGCAGCAGCATATTCATTTTTTATCTTTTCCATATCCGCTTTGCCGAGATAAGGAAAAGGTTCGGTATTATTTATTTCAATGGCTTTATCAAAATCTGCTATCGCTTCATCATGATATTGATATGGATCTTTTGTATAAGCATTACCTCTCTCCACATACAACTGATAATTATTTTTATCATACTCCAACCCTTTAGTAAAATCGGCAATAGCTAACTCAAGTTTAGGATAAGTAGGGTAGGTATAATATTCCATATATGTTTGGCCCCTTACCCAATATGTTTTCCAGAATTCCGGATTTAGTTGAAGAGATTTGCTAAGATCTTTAACGGCAGAATCCAATCTTAAATTTTTTTGTTGCGAAGACAAGGTTTTACTTTTATTTAAATAAGCAAGTGCCCGGTTATGATAATATTTAAATACAGCAGGATTTAGTTTAATGGCATTTGTTAGAAAAAAAATGGCTTTATCATACTGTTTATTTGCCAACGCAGACTTCCCCTTTTCACAAAGATCATCTGCTTGCTTTTTTACAGCAGGTGTTTGTGCCATGAGTAGCTGATTATTTAACAAACAAAATAATAGCCCCCATACAAAAGACCATTGTTTCATACAATAGATTTTTGTAAAAATAAAAAAAGGGATAATAAACTCTATACCATCCATTGGGTATTTATTACCACCCTGTTGTTGGTCAGGCGACCAACAATGGCGACAAGGGTATTTATTACTCTCTGTTTTTGGTCAGGCGATCAACAACAGGTACGTTCTATAGTAAAAATTTGAAATTTTGACAGATGAAGGAAGTGGGATCATCAAAACTACACCCGATAGCGGCAAGTATACAAGAGGTAAAACTATTTGTAGTAACACCTATCCTTTTATATTCCGCTCCATCCATTCCGCCTGCGATGATGCAGATTGCTCCAATGTTACCATGTCGGCAATTTTTTGTTGCCCTCTGGTGATGGATTGTGTTACGTAACTATGTTCTATTGCTTCATCTTCTTTCATACCCAGCATCTTAATTAATGGAATCATTTTATCACTGCCGAAATGTTTAAAGAGTGCTTCATCCAAAGAATTGTATACGATGATTTTTTGTTGCGACCAGTTAGCAACTAATTCCAATTCCTTTTCATGCAAAGGATAATGTTCTAAAAAAACGGGTGTTTTATTTTCCAGCTTAGAGGTATGTAAGTGACGCACTTCTATCACCCTGCTTTCTTCAACACCGTTTTTTGTAAAAAAATCTTTATACTCTTTTGCTGTATCGCTGAACCACGCAATAAATACTGTTTCAGGCTGCTCTTTAGCTAATTGCAAACAACCATTTCTTTTACCTTCAGCATTGATATATGCCTTGTCGCTAAAAATATTATTATTGCCCGAGTCTTCTTTTTTTCCGAATAAATTGAAAAACATCCGATTAATTTTTGATCACTTTTTGGATAACAGTTTGCTGTGTATCTTCTTTAAACAATTTTAATAAATATATTCCGCTAGTGAGGTTGCTTATATCCAATGTGATCGTATTTGTTCCAACAATCAGAGAATATTTTTCTGTATCAACTACGCCGCCGGAAATATCAGACAAAGATAAATTTAAATTTGTTGCAGCAGTTGTTTGAACAACGATCGTTAAGGTATTATTCGCAGGTTGCGGATACATGTTTGTAAGAAAGCTAGTAGCAGACTCAAAATCAGCAGCTGTAAAAATATAACAGCTTGATGTATCTCTGCAATTCCCTACTTTGGTTATATCCAATGCATAAGCGCCTGCTGTAGTTACCGTATAAGTTGGGTGTGTAGCCAACGGAATAGGATCACCGGTGTTACAATCAAGCCATTGATACTGCAAAGCTGTAATATCAGCGGCAGACAACAGTAAGCCCTCTTTAACGAGTGCTGTATCAACCGCTACAACAGAAATATTTGTGGTGATCACACTATCACAACCTGCAACAGTGCTTAAGTGGCTAATATGCGTAATAGTTGAAGTGATATTATTGGCAACACTACCATCAGGGAAAGTATAATTGCTGCCGGAACAAACAGTTTTATTTTCTGTTTGAGTATAGCCTGAAACAACTGTAATATTTGTGGTGATCACACTATCACAACCAGCAACAGTGCTTAGATGGCTGATATGATTAACATCTGATACGATATTATTGGCAACACTACCATCAGGGAAAGTATAATTACTTCCGGAACAAACAGTTTTATTTTCTGTTTGGGTATAATCTGTATTGATGGTAATATACGTATGAATAAAACTATCACAACCTGTTTGTGCATATAAATGACTGTAACGATCAATTGCTGAAGTAATATTATTTACTATGCTGTTATCAGGGAAAGTGTAATTAGCGCCCGGACAAAGCGAAATATTTTCCGTCTTCCCATAGAGAGGATTTACTGTAATGAAAGTATTAATAATACTGTCACAATTAATTCCATTTCTGCCCAAATGACTAACATGAAATGTATCTGAAAAAATATTAATAAAGACGGTGTTGTCAGGGAAAACATAACTACTGCCGGCACAAACTGAAATATGTTCTGTTTGATTGTATGCAGGCAAAACGTTAAGATAAGTAGTAAACACGAGACTATCGCAACCTCCTACTCCGTAATACATCTTGTCATGACTGGTATTTTGCTGAACATTGTAAACCTTAGTACCATCAGAAAAAGTATAATTATTACCGGGGCAAATATTTACGTTTTCCCAACTATGATGAGCGAATATTATACCCACATCCGTTGTAACAGTGCTATCACATCCTTGCAATGTTTGCAATTTCCTCACACGCCTGAAGCCTTCAGTAACATTGATATAAGTTGTGTCTCCGGGTATTGTATAATTACTGCCTGAACAAATTTCAGCATATGTATATACATTCTTAGAACTTTTTCTGTTAATTATTATTGGAGTAGTATCAGCAACCGTACAGTAATTTGAAGGAGTATATGCCAGATAATATTTTGGATAGTTGATGTAAATAGTTTGTTCTTGATTCAAGGAATCAAAATAATTACTAACCAGACCATAGCCATTGTTGTTTTCAGTTACCGGACTATTAGAAAGATAGCATTGGGAAAAAGTTGTACCATGCAAAGTGAATGTTGCAAAATTATTATCACAAATTGACGTGTCGTAAGAAGTGGTAAGGTATAGATCTGACTTATGTCTGCCATAAAAAACAATTCTTTTTGAAATACTATTTCCTTCTGCGTCAGTTACTGTTAATGTACTTACCAAAGTATCAAGAACAATTTTTACATCTGTCTGTAATTTATCAGGGGCAGTAAAACTTGCAGCAGGTTCCCAATGATAAGACAGATTCTTTGCTCCATAATATTTAAGCAAATAAGCACTATCCATCGTTACACTTATACTGCCATCACAAACTTTAATGGTATCCTTAAAAGGTTTAAACTCAAGTGGCATGTACCCCCTTCGTTTATATCTTCCTAAAAAGATATCGCTACCTCCCTGGTTATACAAAACAAATGCAGTATCTGTAGATGCAGTATGTTTCTTAATAAATAATGTATCATTTATAAACGAGTCGCCGATATACAGTGCATTTTTTCCGGCTATTTCTCTTTTACTCAAAAACAGATCATGGGATCCGGGAATTGCAAAACTATCCACCACCAAAAAATTAGTATCCATAACTTTAAAATCTGATAATACATTACCAAGATCATCTGATCTTAAATACAGTGGGAAATTGAATATATTATTACTTTGATCCTCGTATGGGCCGGAATATTCAGTTCTATGTCGAACCTCAATGCCATTTTTTAAAATATATAAAGATGTAGAAGATGTTGAGCCAACGCCACGACCTGAAACTCTTAAAGTATGCCCCAGACCTTTATTATTCATTTCAAAGTTTAATGCCGAACCACTACTATTACCTACAGAGATGATATTTCCGGTTTTAGATATCTGTGTTATAAGCGTTTTATAAATGCCATATACAGGGAAAGGAGAGCTGGAATAAATATAAAATGTATTATTAAAATCAAGAGAATACTGGTAATCCAGCATTGCAACCAAGTTATGATTTACATTATCATACTCAATTCCAAGGCCTAAATATGATTCTTCAGGAGTGAGATAGGAGTGAAAAAGTTTTAACCAATCCGGATTTCCTGCTATATTATATTTTAATAATACAGAACCTTTTGTATAATCTGCCGGAGTTGTCAAATAATAATAGATAAAATTCCCCGGAGATATTTCGATCCGTGGTACTCCATCCGGATAAGTGGCGGGTGGGTTCAAGGTTACCACACTATCTCCAAATGTAAATGCTTGCTGGTATTTGCCTGCTAAATAAACATTTCCATCTTCATCAATTTCTACGTCAGTATAATTCAGATGGCTCAATAAACGATTGGCCGTTTGCACATTTCCGTTTTCATTAAATGTAGCGTAGAAATGTTTTGCTGTATCTAAATGTATTGCACCAATCGTCAATACTTCACTCAAAGATTTACCTAATAATACGACAACTCCATTATTGTTAACTTCAAGTTGTTGTACATTATCATTCCCCGCTCCTCCAAAAGATTTTACCCAGATCGTATTGCCATTGGTATCTAACTTTGCAATAAATATGTCGCTCCCTCCACTGTTTGTTAAAGTTGTATGGTCCCATTCAATTGTAGGAGAAGAAAAATTACCGGCAACATATAAAAAATTATTCTTGAAACGTATATCAACAACACTATCGTTACCCGAACCGCCTATTGACTTTATCCATTCCCAATGAGGTACGTTAGATTGAGAAAAAGAATTTAGCTGAAGAATAATGAATAGACAAACCAGGCGCAGTTTCATATAAAAAGTATTGGTACTTATAAGGGTTCATAAATGTAGTTGATTTCCTGCAGATTAACTACTTATTAAGCTCCATAATTTATATATATCTTTACTACATATTTTATCCTGGTTATACAAAATGGCAAGAGCAAAAAAAAACGCTGAAGAGGAGATAATCCACAACGATTTTATTGAAGTATTCGGTGCAAGAGAACACAATCTCAAGAACATTGACATCAACATTCCTAAAAATAAATTAGTGGTGTTTACCGGTGTAAGTGGCAGCGGAAAATCTTCATTGGCATTTGATACTATATACAATGAAGGTCAGCGTAGGTACATGGAAAGTTTCAGCGCCTATGCCAGGCAGTTTATGGGTGATATGGAACGTCCGGATGTAGATAAAATAACCGGCTTATCTCCAGTAATTTCTATCGAACAAAAAACAACCAACAAAAATCCACGTAGTACCGTTGGTACCATTACAGAGATATATGATTTCCTTCGTTTGCTATATGCCAGGGTTGGCGAGGCTTACAGTTACAACACCGGAAAAAGAATGGTGAAGTTCAGCGAAGAAGAAATTGTAAATAATATTTACAAAAAATTTGATGGCAAAAAAATAAGTTTGTTAGCACCACTGGTAAGGGGAAGAAAGGGACATTACAGAGAGTTATTTGAAGATGTAAGAAAAAAAGGATTTGTAAAAGTTAGAATTGACGGCGAGGTAAAAGACCTCACGCCTAAAATGCAGGTTGACCGTTATCAGATACATGATATTGAATTAGTGATAGACCGGTTACCGGTAAATGATGATATGAAACTTCGGCTGAGCCAGAGTGTTGTAAAGACTTTACAAATGGGTAAAGACCTGATGTTTGTTTTAGTGGAAGGAATTGACAAGCCGGTGCAATTCAGCAAGATGTTGATGTGTGATGAAACGGGTATCAGCTATGAAGAGCCATCTCCTAATGCTTTCTCGTTCAACAGCCCTTATGGCGCCTGCCCTACCTGTAAGGGTTTAGGCAATGTATACACCATCGATATGGAATCTGTTTTGCCCGACAGTGCAAAAAGTGTAAAAGAAGGCGCCATCATACCACTAGGTGAAGAAAGAGATGCCAGTGTATTTCAACAGGTGGTTGCATTTGCAAAAAAACATAAAATAAATTTAGACAAGCCGCTAAAGGATCTGCCGAAAGCTCAAGTCGACCTGCTTTTATATGGCGACCAGGAAATTAATCCTGCATTAGAAATGGACCTGAGTGATGATACTGTTCCGATGGAATACACGGGAAGTTATGAAGGCATCATACCAATGCTGAAGCGTTGGTTCTCTTCTCCGCAAAGCAATGAAGCATTGCGTGAGTGGGTAGAAAAATTCATGACATTAAAAACCTGTGCTACCTGCAATGGTGCCAGATTAAGAAAGGAAAGCCTTTGGTTTAAAATAGATAAAAGAAATATCACAGAACTCAGCAACTTGAATTTAGACAATCTGGCGGCATGGTTCGACGGCATCGAATTACGTTTAAGTGATAAACAAAATGCGATCGCTAAAGATGTATTGAAAGAGATAAGAGAGCGTTTGCAATTTTTATTAGATGTAGGACTTACTTATCTCACCTTAAACAGATCTTCTAAAAGCCTTAGTGGTGGAGAATCTCAGCGTATCCGACTGGCAACACAAATAGGATCACAATTACAAGGCATCACGTATATCTTAGATGAACCGAGTATTGGTTTGCATCAAAGAGACAATCAGCGATTGATCAGTGCATTGCAAAACTTAAGAGATATCGGAAACAGTGTATTGGTAGTAGAACATGATAAAGATATTATGATGGCTGCTGATTACCTCGTTGACATCGGTCCCAAAGCCGGCAAGCATGGCGGAGAAATTGTGGCAATGGGTACACCACAGGAAGTACTCGATTCAAGATCAGATACTGCACTTTATTTAAGCGGCGAAAAAAGTATTGAGGTCCCTAAAGAAAGAAGAAAAGGAAACGGAAAATTCATTGAACTGAATGGGGTGAAAGGCAATAATCTTCAAAATATTTCTGTACAATTTCCTTTAGGAAAATTAATTGTTGTTACCGGTGTAAGCGGCAGTGGTAAATCAACTTTGATCAATGAAACATTGTATCCCCTGCTGAATAAATTTTGTTACAACTCAAAAGCCAATCCGCTGGAATATAAATCCATCAAGGGTTTAGAGCAGATAGACAAGGTGATTGAGATAGATCAATCTCCGATCGGTCGTACACCAAGAAGCAACCCTGCTACTTACTGTGGTTTTTTTACAGACATAAGAACATTATTTGCAGCAGTACCCGAAGCAAAGATCCGTGGTTATAATGCAGGTCGTTTTTCTTTTAATGTAAAAAGCGGCAGGTGTGATGTTTGTGAAGGCGGTGGCATGAGGGTGATTGAAATGAATTTTTTACCGGATGTATATGTGCATTGTGAAAAATGTAATGGCAGACGTTACAACAGAGAAACACTTGAAATAAGATACAAAGGAAAAAGCATCAGCGATGTATTGGACATGACTGTTGATGAAGCGGTAGAATTTTTTCAGGCAGTGCCCTATATCTACCGAAAAATAAAAGTATTACAGGAAGTTGGTTTAGGTTACATCACATTAGGCCAAAGTGCTGTAACCCTTAGTGGTGGTGAAGCACAGCGTGTAAAACTTTCTACGGAGTTAGGAAAAAAAGATACCGGAAAAACATTTTACATTTTAGATGAACCTACTACCGGCTTGCATTTTCAGGATATCCAACATCTGTTGGAAGTATTGACCAAATTAGTTGACAGAGGCAATACCGTATTGGTGATCGAACATAATATGGATGTAATAAAAGTGGCGGATCATATCATTGATATCGGACCGGAAGGTGGCGATGGCGGTGGATTGGTATTATTTGAAGGCGTTCCTGAAGACCTGGTAAAAGTTGAAAAAAGTTTTACCGGAAAATATCTTAAGGCAGAATTGAAATAATTAAAATCTTACCGGGCAAGCCACAGAGCCACGATTTCGAAAACGAAAGATGCTGAAACCTTCTCCATCACCATCAGAAACACCGTGCCCAATGCGTACACCTATTTTCAATCCTACACTAAAATAGGTATCCATATTATTAGAATTGCCTCGTTTATCTCCGGGATTATCCACGGTGCCCCTGAAATAGGTCTTGTCAACTTTTGCATATATCTGCTTGGCAATATCAGCATTCTCTTCACTAAGGTATCGATAGAAATATTTAGAGTCAATATATTTAGTACTTACATCATCTATATAATCTGTATACGTTTTTCTATAAGATACTTCTACCCCAACAGATAATTTAGGACTAAGGAAATATTTTAAACCGGCACCCATCGGCATATTTACTTGTGTAAGTTTGTATTCTTTTCTTTGCGGATATTCTAGCATCCCTTGTCCTTCTGTACGTAATGGTTTAAGTTCATACCAACGTTTATTACCTTCATCATCCGTAAGCGACCCTTTCGGATTAAAATGAAAAGCGCCAATACCTGCAAAAAAATACGGCCGTAATCTTGTTTCATTGTCACTATTTCTTAAAAGGTAGGCTGTAGGACAAAATTCTACTGCAACACTGGCCTCCCACACATCACTTTTGAAATCGAGGTTTCGTTGCTTTCTCCATAATTCTTGCCCACCGTTATTTTGTATAATTTCATCCTTCCCTTCAAGATAAGTATAGCCTGCAGAAAATTTAATACCTAACCATTCATTAGGATTATACGTTATAAATGCACCTTTCATCAATTTGGTCAATTCCAGGTTAAGATCCTTGATGAATCTTTTACCTATACCCCTATTGCCTCCCAGGTCGCCCAGAAAAAAACTTGGTCCAAATGTTACACCAACCTCCAGGCTTTGTTTTTCATCACCGAAAATTAAATGCTGAGAAAAGGAAGGTGTTTGTGTTACACATAAAAAAAGAATAGCTGCAGCGGCCTTAGCCATGAAACAGCGCAACCGGTTTTTCATGCTGTAGAAAATTTAAATAGGATTTACGGATATTAATTTGCAGAAAAAATAAATAACAATTTTCATTGCTTATTTTTTCTGCAGTAAATCTATTTCAAATAAAGAAATTTTCAAACAGGTTGTTCCAACAGCATTTCGATATGCTCAATGCCATCTTCCAGATAGACATTACCAACAGGTACAAACCCTAAAGAAGAGTAGAATTTTTTCAAGTATAATTGTGCACCAATCGCAATTTTACCTACGGAAAATTGCTTGAGCGTTTTACTAATGGCTAATGTCATCAAAGCCCTGCCTGCACCTGCTTTTCGGTATTGAGGAGAGGTGAGCACCCTGCCAATGCTTGCTTCAGGAAAAGCAAGCCCCGGTGGCAAAATACGACAATATGCAGCAAGCTCATTGTTTGCATATCCCATCAAATGAAAAGATAGTTGATCCTTATCATCTGCATCCTGGTATACACAATTTTGCTCTAGTACAAATACTTCATTTCTCAATTTTAAAATCGAGTATAATTCCGTTACACTTAACTCATCAAAATACTTGTATTGCCATTCTAATTGCATCAGACGTTCGTTTTTTTATCATTGATGGTATTCATTTTAAACAGCATCAGATCAGCGATTGATCTTGCTCTTTTTTTGGCGAGCATGGCTTTTTCTCCAAGATAAAAATCATCAACAGAACTATTGAACAAATGCAACCATCTCTCAAAATGAATTTTCGTTAATGCTACTTTATCATTCAATATATAATGTTTCTCCATTGCATTATTTTGATAAACAGGATTATCTAAAATAATGCTCTCCCAAAAGTCAACGATCACCTGGGTATGATGCTCCCAATCCATTTTAACCACCTCATTAAAAATAAAACCGATCACATCATCTGCTTTTACTTTTTCGTAAAAATGAATGATCAGTTTTTCTATATCAGCTCTTGTTGTTATATCTTTCTCCATGTAAAACTGTTGCAGTTATTTAGCCGGTTTTAGTAAAGGTAAAATTTCATTAATAGATACCGGCTTTTGCTGATCATCCAGCTCAATCACAACGCAATAGCCATCTGGTCCTCCGGCAGCCTGCACAGCATCTACCAACTTTTGTTGATCACTCACTGTTAATCTTCCTGTACCCTCACTCCATATTTCTTTTGTACACAAACACCCCTCAGTAGGCGTATAGGGATAATAAGGCTGGCCCTTGTAATACTCAGGGTTTACTGTTGTACCATGAGCAATGATCTCGTTTCTCCCCGCCATTCCTGCATAATATGATTGAGAAAGCGGAACATATTTTTTACAACTTGCCGGCAACAATTTTTTGTAATAATTTTCTGTCCAGATAGAATCCGTAATAGTTGAATCTTTTAAGAAGTGTTGCAGACTTGCTTCACCGGGCATTGTCAGTTGAATATTTTTTGTAGGACCGATATAAGCTGCCCTTGATACATCAAAACCAAACATCCTGAAAATACCTTGTGGTGTATTGCCTTTTGTTAAATAGCCGGGAAGATTGCTGATACTCCTCGTAAGTTGCGATACATAAAAAATATTGGATACCCCCGTCTTGTAAAAATTTCCTGCTTTATCTCTGATGATAGTAATACCCGGATAATTTCTGTTCTTTCGTTGAAGGCTGTATACAATTACATTACCTGGCAAGAATTTTTTACTCAACAGATCAGCTAACATTTGCTTACTTAATTTTTGAGATACAGGCTGAATAGTATTCAACAAACTTTTTATGATGGGGTCATTCGGTTGTGCTTTACTTCTCGATGTAACAGCTTTAATTATCTCCGCTTTGTTATATCCTGCCCTCAGCAAATATTCTGCTGCCATCGCAAATATTTTCGCACTATCAGAGGTTATCAATCCACTTACTTCTTTTGTAAATTCTTTTGGATATAATGCATATACCATTTCTAATAAACTTCGTTGAAATTCATAACTTCTTACTTTAGCAGAATCCAATGCCAGTCTGATACGTGGCGTAAGCAACGGAGATCGGTACAGGGTTAATTCCATTGCCCAGAAAGCATCTTCCCAGTTGGCTTCTGTACTATCAGCCAGTGGTAGTTCCAGGTTTTTTGTGATCGTATTATTAATGAGATTTTTATAATGCTTATCTCTATTTTCTTTCAATGCTCCTTTAAAAAAAGGGATCGTATCTTTTTGTGCAAAAGAAACTGTCGACAAAAGCAACAAAACACTAAGTATAATAAATTGATTTTTTTTCATCAGTACAAAATAAATGATTTGCATTAGTAGCCGTATTTCTCTTTCCACAAAGTTTTTAAAAACTTTCTTAACTCTTCTTCTCTTGCATTTTTTCCAGGATCATAAAACGTTGTACCGCTGATCTCATTTGGTAAATACTCCTGAGCAGAAAAATTACTTTCATAATTATGTGAGTATTGATAGTCTTTACCATACCCTTCATTCTTCATTAATTTGGTTGGTGCATTTCTAATATGTAATGGAACTGATAAGTCTCCAAACTGCTGTACAGCTGCCATAGCTGTATTGATAGCCATATACGCAGCATTGCTCTTTGGCGAAGAGGCCAGGTAAGTAACGCATTGAGACAAGATAATCCTTGATTCGGGATAACCAATTTTATTCACCGCATCGAATGTGGCATTGGCAAATAATAATGCATTTGGATTGGCATTACCAATATCTTCACTTGCTAATATCAGCAAACGCCTGGCAATAAATTTCACATCTTCTCCCCCCTCTATCATTCTTGCCAACCAATATACTGCTGCATTGGGATCGCTGCCACGAATTGATTTGATAAATGCAGAGATCACATCATAATGCTGTTCTCCTTTTTTATCATACAAAGCAATCCTTTGTTGTGCTATCTCCATCACCGCCTCATCAGTAACCACTACATTATTTCCCAATGTATCCGTTACCAGTTCAAAAAGATTCAGGAGCTTTCTTGCATCTCCTCCTGAAATATTGATCAGTGCTTCTGTTTCTTTTAAGTCAATTTTTTTTGTTTGCAAAACAACATCTTTTTCAATGGCATGATGCAATAAAGCGATCAGATCATTCTTATCCAATGCTTTTAAAATATATACCTGACTTCTACTTAACAACGCACTGTTCACTTCAAAGGAGGGATTCTCTGTAGTAGCGCCAATTAAAGTGATGATCCCTTTTTCAACAGCACCAAGCAATGCATCCTGCTGACCTTTATTAAAGCGATGAATTTCATCGATGAATAAAATAACATTGCTTTGCTTTTTTGCCAGATCAATCACTTCCCTTACTTCTTTCACTCCACTACTGATGGCACTTAATGTATAGAAAGGAACTTGCAATGTATTGGCAATAATATTAGCGATAGTTGTTTTACCAACACCCGGAGGGCCCCATAATATCATGCTAGGCACTTTTCCCTGCTCGATGGCTTTACGCAAAATACTTCCTTGTCCGGTCAGGTGTTGTTGTCCGGTCAATTCATCCAATGATGAAGGTCGTAAACGTTCGGCGAGAGGAGGAAGACTCATAGACTACAAATTTACCGTAAAATGTTTGTTGTAAATAAAATGGCCGACCAAAGACTGATCGACCATTTATAGATTTGTCAAAAGAGAATTTTATGCTTTCAGATCTAACTTTATCTGCAATTCATCAAATTGTTTTGCATCAATACTTGAAGGCGCATCTAACATTACATCTCTGCCGCTGTTATTTTTAGGGAAAGCAATAAAATCACGGATACTTTCGCTTCCACCCAAGATAGCACATAATCTATCGAAGCCAAAAGCCAATCCACCATGAGGAGGTGCACCGTATTCAAAAGCGCCTAATAAGAATCCGAATTTATGTTGTTGCTCTTGTTCATCCATTCCTAATGCGGCAAACATTTTTTCCTGTAATTCTCTTTGGAAGATACGAATACTACCACCACCGATCTCATTGCCATTCAATACCATATCATACGCATTGGCTTTGATGCCGGCATATGGATGCGCCAGGTAATTGGCTGCGTCTTCAATTACAGGATTGTTATTGATCATAACCGGTATATGATCCGGCTTAGGTGATGTGAACGGATGATGTCTTGCTACCCAGCGATTATCTTCTTCTGCATATTCAAACAATGGGAAATCAAGTACCCATAATAATTTGAATTCATCTGCTTTACGCATACCTAATTTATCCGCCATATACATACGCAGATCACTACTTGCTTTTCTTGTTTTTTCTTCTGCACCTGCCAATATTAAAATAAGATCGCCTGCTTTAGCATTAGCAGCTTCAGCAATCGCCTTCAGTTTTTCTTCACTATAAAATTTATCTACACTGCTTTTAAAAGTGCCATCAGCATTACATTTAATGAACACCAATCCTTTCATACCGATCTGTGGTCGTTTTACCCACTCCGTTAGTTCATCAGTTTGCTTACGGGTATATTCGCTACAGCCCGGCACTGCAATAGCGATCACTGTTTCAGCATCATCAAACACACCAAACGATACGCCACCGATCAGGTCTGCTTTATTTTGCTTAGACGGGAAAGTATGTTGAGGGAATTTCAGATTACACAATTTGATATCAAAACGAATATCAGGCTTGTCATTTCCATATTGCCACATTGCTTCTTCCCAGGTAGTACGTTCTACCACATCTGTGTAATCAATATTCTTTACATCTTTAAAGATCCGTTTTACCAATCCTTCAAACATATTCAAAATATCTTCCTGCTCTACAAAACTCATCTCACAATCAATCTGTGTAAACTCGGGCTGACGATCAGCTCTCAGATCTTCATCTCTGAAACATTTTACAATTTGATAGTATCTATCGTACCCACTTACCATCAACAATTGTTTAAATGTTTGCGGCGATTGTGGTAATGCGTAAAACTGTCCCGGATTCATTCTGCTTGGCACCACAAAATCTCTTGCGCCTTCGGGTGTAGATTTAATTAAGAATGGCGTTTCAATATCCATGAAGTTATTTTCATGCAAATAATTCCTGGTACTGCGACCAACTGCATAACGCAACTCCAGATTCTTTTTTACGATATTTCTACGCAGATCTAAAAATCGATATTTCATTCTCAATTCGTCGCCGCCATCTGTATCATCCTGGATAGAAAATGGAGGTACGGCAGATTTATTTAAAATAGCAAATTCATTTACCAGTATTTCAATGTCTCCGGTAGGAATATTGGCATTTTTATTACTACGCTCATTCACTACTCCTTTTACCTGCAAAACAAATTCCCTACCCAATGGATTGGCATCCAACTGGGCATTTAATTTTTCAGAAAAAAGTAATTGCGTAATACCGTAGCGATCACGGATATCTACAAATGTGATGCTACCGAATTTACGAACGGTTTGCACCCATCCGCTGAGTGTTACTTCCTTATTTGCATCGGCTAACCTTAATTCGCCGCAGGTGTGAGATCTGTACATTACTAATAATCAGTTATAAATTAAGAATTGGCGGCAAAGATACAAATTAAGGGATAGACTAAAATACCCGATTGTATTAATAATTTCCTGCTGTTGGCACCTTCACCGGCATATCCATTTGCATAGTTGAAGCCAATGTAATGCCACAATCGCAGTTCTTGGGTTTAAGCCTTTCTATTTCTTTCAATTCTTTATCCGCTTCTCTTATTTTGTCAGCATTCTTTGAATCTGTGATATCGGCAGATACATTATCCAAGCCCAAAGCCATGATCTCCTTTTTCAGTTCATCTTTGGTGATCGCTGAAATAGAAATATTTATTGTTTGCTTGGTTTGTGCATTAAAAACAGCCTTCCCATATACTATCTTACCATCATTTTCAGCAAATGCCAACACTATACAATTTGCTCCCTGTGGTAAAGGTATCCTGCCATCAGCCTCATCAAAACCATATCCTTTACCATCACCTAATTTTCCTCCATTAATAAATGCTTTTACCGATGGAATGATCAGGGTAACATTAAAATCTATCGAGTAATTTCCCTGCAAATGTACCATCAATTCACTGGGTACACAATTACTATAATCTTTCATCAATATATCAATATTGTACCAGCCTGTGGCAGTAATATTGATAGTATAATAGGTAGCACCGGTATTAACAGGAGTAACTTTTGTGTTTTGTTCTAACGCAGGAGCAGCAGGTATCGTATCAGGTGGTGCCGGAGGCAGATTAGGTATCACTCTGTTCAAAGAGAAAAAATTTTCATTCTCTCTGATCAGTTGTTTTCTTTTATTTTCTATTTCGTTAATACGTGCACTGGCTTTATAATACGCAATACAACTATCACAACAATTGTCTTTCAATTTTTCTTTCAGATCGGGACGTTTATCAGTTTCATTTTTGATATAACTAAATATGACATCAATATCTTTATTTGATAAATTAGGAAATGCAGTCATTTCAGCACCGTATTTTTTCTTCTGACATTCATGATAGATATAAGCCTCATCTTCTTCAGATAAATATCCCGGATGCCCATCATGTAGTTGTACTTGTTTGTACATATTTTCCGGCGCAGGCGTATTTGCCTCATTACTTTTATACACGCCTTCTCCCTCTTTTTCAGAATCAGCGGTAAAAAAATTATGTCTTGTAAAAGCGTAGATCCATTCTTTGCTCCTTTTATCTGTAATACCATACAACGCAGGCCCCGTAAGCTCTTCATACACTTTATGGCAATTACCGCAATTTGCAGTAAACAGATCTTTACCATGATCCAATTTTTTTGTTGTTTCATCTTCCGGCAGCGGCGAAGGATTGGTCCAGTTTATCTTTCCGTCTACAGTATCTCCTTTAAAAACTTTCATCTCACGATTGTAAGTTTTTGTAGGCACCAATATAGATAGTTGTTTTTTTATTTCAACTTTATATCCGCTAGCTGCATCGAAATAGATCATTCCTCCACTACTCAATGCCTGCTTACCAGCCATGGTACTAAGTCCTGCCAATACAATATCTGTATTGCTAAGGGCTTCTTTAATTTCCAGCCTTACTTTGTTGCTGTCGCTTAGTAAACTGCCTTTGGGTATTTGAATAATGCAACCTTTTGCTGTTTGCACAACAGTATCTCTGTTTATATCTATCGTAAAAAATTGCGATTGAAGATTATCCTCGTTCAGCAATTTTGAAACTATCTTATTTTCTTTATCAGTGCAGGAAAAAAAGAAACAGGTTAGTATGGCAATTAATAGCAAATATGATCTCATAACAGTATTTTATTATTAATTACTAAAGATGCAATAAAGTAACCAATTCCATACCATCACTTTTATTTGATCACATCGTTTCTATTGCATCCTTATGCATTGGCTTCCACCAAATATAATAATATGCCAGGATAACTACTCCTGTTATAAATGGAATGATGGCCAGATGCTTGTAGGTATATTCACCAAATAATGGTAACGCATCAAAATGTAAAAATTCACTGATCATCCAGTAAGAGTTGGCCGTTATCCAGACAACTATTGCAAGATTATGACATACTTCACTCATATACTGCCTGGTTCGGATAGCAATGACGATGGCAATGATCAAGGTAGGAAAGATCATTGCTATTCCCAAAGGTTTCCATATCATGCACCAGCTGATATCTTTCAACAACCAGAAAATAATATGCAGATTTTCCATTTTACGATATCGTAAAGGGATGGAATAGGTTTCTGTTGGCATTTGTTTTTTTGCAACAAATATATAAATATGAGCAATAAAAAAGAGCTGCTTTTACAAGCAGCTCTCAACCTATGACTAAAAATGATGACTATTTAATTTTGACAAATGACTGATGAATCAATTCACCCTCATTTTTTATAGTAACAAAATATTTGCCCGCTGCTAAAGTTTGTATGTTCAACGGAATAATATTTTGTGTTGTTGTAACATTCTTCTGCATAATAGTTCTACCTATTGCATCTGTGATAGTTAAAATACTATTTGCCTTTAAGTTTTGTAATAATTTGATCGTTAATACATCTCTTGCAGGATTAGGATATATCAGCGTAGCTTTTACTGTATTATCCAATCTCACAGAAACGATCTTACTAAAAGATGCTCTTCCATCAATATCGATCATTTTTAATCTGTAGTAAACAATCAGATTTGCACCGGTTAAAGCATTGTCTTCAAAAGAATAATTACTTAAATTTTGGGCGGGAATATTACCTATTGCATAAAAATTAGCACCATCTATACTTCTTTCCACCTGGTAATTTTTAAATCCAACTTCTGCATTTGCTGACCAGTTCAATGAAATATTTTTGGTATTTTTTACTGCAGAAAAATCAATTAATTTAACAGGTATGATACACGAGAATGTTACGCATGAGAACATATCGTCTGCAAAACTGGGAACATCAACAAAAGGATTTCTGTTGCCTTGTAAAGCGTAGATCGCATTGTTTCTGTCAATTTCTTTTTGACTTACAGGATCCAAATGATGCCATTTAAGCAACAACTGAATATACCAATCATCTAAAGAAGGATATGTAGTACCATTTAATGCTGCGTCTGCAAGGCCATTATTTTTCCATTTTACCATCGAATCCTGATAACGGGTGATCATGTACAATTGAGCACGGGCTATATCACCTTTGTAAGCATCAACAGGCTCAAATACAGTACCGGTATAACAACCCGTAGTGTTCGGTCCTAATTTGCTTTTGTTTGAAATAGATGTAAAGGTTGGAGAAGTTACTTCACCATAAGGATTACTATCATGCTTTCCATTTACCCATCCATCAACAGGAAAAATGTGATGAATATCTGAATACATAGGATATACATTACCACCAAACCATTCTCTCGGAAAACTATGTTCTCTGTTATAACAATCACCTTCTTTACTATATGTTCCGCACTGATCTGTTATTGGTGTAAAAGTATATACTTCTGCAGCAGTAGGATTATCAGTATAAATATCCCAGATAATATCAGCAGTATTAGCATCATTTCTGTGCTTATCTATTGAATTAATGGCGTTCCAAACTCCGGGAGTATATGTTAATTGTGTAGTGTTGGCAGAAATGATCGTTTTTAAAGCGGTTTTTAAAGATGCGCATGTTAACCCAGTTGCGGCATTATAATAACCTGCAGGAATACCAGTAGCTGTATTGGTTGTTGTAGTATTACCAGTTAAAGGGGTTGTGGTTCTGTAAAAAGGAGCACCATTACAATCTGCATTGGCAGCAAAAACGTAAAAATAATATTTGGTTCCTACTGTTAAACCATTCGCTACAAAAGATGTATTTGAAGTATAGTCTACTACCACTCCATTGCCTAGCGTTTGATTTGTTGCATATGTTGTACCATTTGTCGGATTAACGCTTAAAGAACTACTGGTACTTCTTACAATCAAATATCTATTGGCTGTAGCAGAAGCTGTAAAACTTCCTAAAATTGTATTATTGGATGGAGTAAGATTCAACACCGTTGGAGAAGCCGCAGGCGTAGTGCAGGCAGGCAAAGCCAATGTGGATACATTATTGGTTAACGGAGCAGTTGATAAATAATTAGGCCCGTTCAGACAATCCTCAGAATTAAAAGCAAACACAAAATAATAATACAATGTACTTGATGATAATCCTGCATCGCTGAAATTCGTGGCAGACCCTACAAAAACAACCGAGCCTCCCCCAAACGATTGACCTACTGTATACGTTGTTGCATCAACAGGTGAAGCAGATAAAGAATTGCTGGTGCTTCTCACTACGAGATATTGATCTGGTGTAGTAACTGGTGCAGTAAATGACCCCGAAATACTTGTTGGACTTGGAGTAAGTAATAATGCTGTAGGTTGTGCAGCAGGTTCAGCGCAAGCTGGTGTTGCAACAGAGCCAAATGTAATAGCCACATCATCTATCGAAAGCCCATCATCTGCTCCTGTAGCATCAACATCATCCCATCTAAACCAAAATGTTGTTCCGTTAGTAATATTTAAACCTGATATGGTAAAGGTTACAGCAGTTTTGTTTCCTGCAGCGTTACCATCCAAAGCACCAACGGTACCGCTGGTTTTAGGCGATGTAAAATCAAGATTATTTTCATCAGTCCATGTACCGGATGAAAGACTTGTTGCATCAGTACTGTATTGAAAATTCAAAGTATCTAAACGACCGCTATTAGCACCTAATCTCCATTGTTCTCCTACATAAGTAACAGTAATGGAGGTTAATATTGAACCTGTATTATTGGTAAATGAAACGCCATATACTGAGTGCAAACTTCCTGAGGTTAATGAGCCTAATGCTCTTTCTGAATTTGATGCTGCTCCATAGCTATATGTGTTCCCTGAAGAAGCACCTCCGGCATCTACCCCATAAGTTGTATTAGGGCTACCACTACCTGTTTCCAAAAAAGTCCACCCTGAAGGCATTGCACTACCCGTTGCGCCGGTGCTCGCCAAAGTATTAAAGTCTTGAGTATAAGGAGTAATCGTATTTGTTATAACTACTTGAGATTTTGCAGAAAATGTCAAAACTGTCAAAAACAAGGCAACAAAATGTAATATTTTTTTCATATGCATATTGATTATAAAAAATTTGCAAAAATAAAGATACGAATTGTTATTTTAAATCAACAAAATGTATACCCTTAATTAACAAAAAAAGCCTGCCGAGTAAATTCGACAGACTGTATAGTATTTTTTGATTATTGTAGATTACTTTGCTAGAGCATTCACTTTTTTAGCCAGCTTTCTTTTCAGATTAGCAGCTTTATTTTTGTGAATAGTTCCTCTTTTAGCTAATTTATCAATCATCGAAGCAACTCCAGGTAATTTATCTGCAGCAGCTGCTTTTTCATCAATTGCTCTGATATCACGTATTGCATTACGAGTAGTCTTTCCGTAATAACGGTTACGCTCGTTACGTTTACGACTTTGACGGACATCTTTTTTTGTAGCTGAGTGATTTGCCATTTAATTCTTTTTTTGGGCTGCAAAGATAGGGAAAACTATTTGATAAATGTTATTTAAGATTGAATAATTTTACTTCTTAAACGTAAAAATTGTATAATCGCCTGTTTTTATTGGTTTTACACTGTATATCCCTTGTTTTATTGGGTTTTGGATGGGTAATGGATATGCTAAAAATTGACATTTCGGCTCATTTTGTCGTAGATCTTTCTCTTTTTAATGAAAAAAGAAGTATTATAAGTATGCTCAGATCGCTTTGGGTAGGAGCTAATTACTTTCCTTTTTGCCTGATAGCATTCTTTGGTATGATTATCCCTCTTTTGAAATCGGGTGTTATTTTCTATATTTTATTGGATAAAAAGGAAAATATAAATCTTTATAGATATATGACCGTAATTAGCAAATGGGCTATGGCAGATGTATTTGCTATCAGTATATTAGTCGCCTTTTTCAGTGCAAATGCCATGGAAAATATAAATGCAAATTTGGAACCAGGCTTTTATTTTTTTTCATCATATGTTCTCCTCAGCGCAATCGTTACCACATTATTAGGTAAAATCGTCGGTAATCAATCACCAATCAACAGTTAATTTACCGATATTTGCTTTCGCATTTATTGCCAATAAACCCCAAAAGGATTTAATAAATTTTCAGTTCAACATGAAAGACTTTCAGTACATCACAAACGCTCACCCTCAGTATATAGAAAATCTTTATAATGATTTTGTAAAAGATCCCGAAACAGTAGATGCAGATCTGAGAAAATTTTTTGAAGGATTTGATTTTGCTGTAAGTAATACAAATGGAAAAACAAGTGCTCCTGCCACTACAAATGGCACTTCAGTATCGATATCAAATTTAGATAAAGAGTTTTCTGTGTATCAACTGATTCAAGCATACAGACACAAAGGACATCTTATCGCACAAACAAATCCTATTAGAGAGCGTAAAGACCGCATGGCAAATCTGGGACTTGAAAATTTCGGATTAACAAATGATCTGTCTACTGAATTTGAAGCAGGAAAATTTGTAGGCTTGGGTAAAACGAGTTTACAAAACATCGTTGCTCATTTACAAAAATGCTATACTGCTCATCTTGGAATAGAATTCAGTGCTGTAAATAGTCGTCGAAAAATTGACTGGATCATTGACGCTGTAGAAAACAAGATGCAGCAGTCTATTCCTCTGGAACAGAAAAAAAGGATCTTACAAAAATTAAATGAAGGGGTGATGTTTGAAAAATTCCTTCATACAAAATATATCGGCCAGAAAAGGTTTTCATTAGAAGGAGGCGAAACAACAATTGCAGCATTAGACGCTATCATTAATACAGCTTCTTCTAACGGTGTTCAGGAGGTAGTTATTGGTATGGCTCACAGAGGCAGATTAAATGTACTGGCAAATATCATGGGTAAAACCTATGAACAGATCTTTAGCGAATTTGAAGGAACCGCTACCCCGGATACAACAATGGGAAGTGGTGATGTAAAATACCATTTAGGATTTAGTAGTGATGTAATTACCGATTCGGGGAATAAAATAAATTTAAAACTTTGTCCAAATCCATCGCATTTAGAAGCCGTTGACCCGCTGGTGCTGGGGTTTGCCCGCAGTAAGGCAGATGTAATGTACAGCAGTGATTACGATAAAATATTGCCTATTCTTATACATGGCGATGCTTCTGTAGCCGGACAAGGTATTGTATATGAAGTTTTACAAATGAGTGGGTTAAAAGGATACTATACCGGCGGTACTGTTCACTTTGTGATCAACAATCAAATTGGTTTTACTACAGATTTTGATGATGCCCGTACTGCTGACTATTGTACATCTGCTGCCGCCATGGTGAAGGCTCCTGTATTACATGTTAATGGAGATGATCCTGAAGCTGTAGTCAAGGCTGCTCAAATTGCTACACACTATCGCCAGGAATTCAACAGTGATATTTTCATCGATATGGTTTGCTATCGCAGACATGGGCATAACGAAGGTGATGAGCCAAAATTCACTCAGCCACAATTGTATGCACTTATTGACAAACACCTTAACCCTAGAGAAGTATATACGCAATACCTGATGCAGAACGGTGAAGCGGATGCTCAAGCCTTAGCGAAGGAGATGGAAAAGAAGTTTCTTGCAGACTTACAGGAACGATTAGACGAAGTGAAACAAAACCCTCTTCCTTATTCCTATCAAAAGCCTGAATTGTGGTGGCAAAGTTTACGGAGAGCAACTCCGGCAGATTTTGAACAATCCCCTGATACAGCTATTAGCGAAGCAGATTTCAAATTATTGTTTGATAAATTAATGCAGTGGCCGGCAGATTTTAAACCTTTACGTAAAGTAGAAAAATTATTGCAGGATAAGATCAAACTATTTACTGATGAGCAAAAAATAGATTGGGCAACTGGAGAGTTAATGGCATATGGAAGTTTGCTTCTAGATGGAAAAGATGTACGTATGAGCGGCCAGGATGTACAAAGAGGCACTTTTAGCCACCGTCATGCAGTGATACAAGACGAAAATACTAATACTCCCTATAACAGATTAAATCATTTTTCAGAGACGCAAGCTCCTTTCAGGATATTTAATTCACTTCTGAGTGAATATGCTGTTCTGGGCTTTGAATATGGATATGCAATGGCCAATCCAAATGCATTGACCATCTGGGAAGCTCAATTTGGTGACTTCTGTAATGGCGCACAAACTATCATTGATCAGTTCATTGCTGCTGCAGAAACCAAATGGCAAAGAATGAATGGTGTTGTAATGTTATTACCTCATGGATATGAAGGACAAGGACCGGAACATAGCAGTGCAAGGATGGAGCGTTTTTTACAAATGTGTGCTGAAATGAATATGGTTATTACCAACATTACCACAGCGGCAAACTTTTTCCATGCACTAAGAAGACAGTTGACCTGGCAATTTAGAAAACCCTTGATCAATTTTTCTCCAAAAGCCAATCTTCGCCACGCCGGTAGTTACAGTAAAATGAATGAATTTACTTCTGGTGGGTTTAAGGAAGTAATTGATGATGAATGGGTAGAGGATCCTGCAGAAGTAAAAAAAGTTCTATTCTGTACTGGTAAAGTTTATTTTGACTTATTGGAAAAACAACAAAAAGAAAACAGAACTGATATCGCCATCATTCGCCTGGAACAGATCTATCCTTTACCACAACAAAAATTAGACACCCTCTACAGCAAATACAGTAAAGCTATTTGGCATTGGGTACAGGAAGAGCCATTGAATATGGGAGCTGCTACATTTTTAAGAATGAATGTTAAGAATATTAATTTCTATATCATTAGCAGACAACCAAGTGCTGCTACCGCCACAGGGTATGCGAAAGTGCATGCAAAAGAGCAGTTGGAGATTTTAAACACAGCCTTTAGTATTTAATAAATCTATACAACACATAATAGAAAAGCCCCTGATTTAATTATCAGGGGCTTTTCTATTATGATCCATTCTCTTTATTATGAACATAAAAAAGCCCTGCTTCGCAGGGCTTTAAAGCGATATATTTTCACTTTTTGCTTAAAGACTTAATTAGCTTTTACAACTGATAAAGTTTTCACATCAGCTCCGGCTTGTACTTTAATTAAGTAGCTGCCAGAAGCGAAAGAACTCATATCAACAGATTTAACATTTAATCCTTTCAACGCATTCATGCTTAAACGTTTAACTTCTTTACCAGTAATGTCAGTAACATTAATTGTCACAGGAGCATCTTCTGTAAGATCTAAAGTAAGATTAGCTGTGTTTTTAACTGGGTTAGGATAAACGCCTATCGCAATACCACTAGCACTGATACGAACACTTCTGATATCAGAATAAGTCAATCTGCCATCTTTATCGATTTGTTTGATACGGTAGTAAACTATACCTGCATTTTTAACAGTAGATAAATTATCAA
This sequence comes from Ferruginibacter lapsinanis, assembly GCF_020783315.1. Taxonomy (NCBI): domain Bacteria; kingdom Pseudomonadati; phylum Bacteroidota; class Chitinophagia; order Chitinophagales; family Chitinophagaceae; genus Ferruginibacter; species Ferruginibacter lapsinanis. The sequence continues at coordinate 426,969 of NZ_CP086063.1, forward strand.
GGATGTTGTAAGAATTGCTGGTAGAGCCATTGTTTTTAGGTGCAACAGTAGCCACTTTTGTAAAGCTAACGCCATTATCACTTCTCTCAACTTCATAAGAAGCAACATTTACGTCTTCATTGGTTATTTGCCATAAAAGAGACGCATTGTTATCTTTTCTTGAAGCAGAAAAAGTGGTAAATTTAACAGGAGTAATAAAAGGAATATTAGTGTAATAGATAGTTGAACCATCAGGACCGCCTTCTGTCAATGTATTAACGAACATGCTATTTAAAGAGGCCGGACGTAAATCGGCTCCACCACCACTACTTAAAGCCACATAAAAACTAGCTTCAGAATCTTGGTGTACAACTCTGAAATTATCATCTAAAGTAACGCCGCTGATAGGAATAGTGATCATATCATATACAGTACCTGCAGAATACAAACGAGAGGTAGTAACAGCCGCCGGAGCAGTATAAACAAGATGGTCAACATGATATCCAGGTATTGTGTATGCCGCATTATCTTTTTCAATGAACCACTCTCCTAAAGCACCAGCAATAGTCATCCCTGGGAAGTTAGTAGTATTTACTGCTATAGTTCCGTAAGTAGCTTGTGGTGATGCTATAGGGTATTTAATAAAAAACTCAACAACAGAAAAATCTGTAGTAACATCAGCATCAGGAACGATGGAAAATGTTATAGCATCTCCTGCCAAACTTTTAGTGACTTTGGTAGAGAATTTCTGTGCAAAAGACACACTAGCCAAGAGAACAAGAGAAAGAGTTGATATAAATATTTTTTTCATTATAATAATTTTAGATTGATGTATATATTTTAGTAAGTAGGCTGTGTAATCGTCGTTGTGGTTCCCGGCAATACACCTAATAATTTAGTATAATCATTTGTATTAGCACTTGCACCAGTTTTTCTAACATTTCCGTCCATATTGAAATCCTCACGAACATATACATTAGTAGGACCAGGAGAAGCCGCTGAATTAACAGAGGTCTGAAACAAGGAATAATCATTAGTGGTTGAAGAACCGATTTTTTTACTTGTTCTATCACTATTAGCATTGATACTCCACAATCCAAACACACCTGTAGAAACAGTAGCTAAAGCATTATTGGTAATCCCTGTAGAATATGCAGAAGCAAGAGATGTAGTGAAATCGTAAGCTTTTGCAGTCGTTTTAGCTGCTGAATAATCAATCACTGCTGTACTTCTTGCAGCTAAGTGGTTTCTGTGTCTTACTGATATATAATAATTACCTGGAGCATTTCCTCCCATACTTAATGGAGTAACACCAGTACCAGCAACATCAGGCTCTACAATAGAACCATCATTTTTAAGTAATGCTGAACGAGTTGAAACAACAGCTCCTGTACCAGCATCACGTAATTCTACAAATATCCAGTCTACGATATTATTAGTAGTAAAGAAAGCTGAATTTGCTACAGTTTCTCCTCCGCCACTTCCAGCATGTGTAAACGCTGGAGTTCCTGTCATACCTGTATAAGGTTCAGTTGTAGGAATAAGGCTTTTGGTAGCAAGCGCATTAGACATTATACCCGCTGTATATTGAGGCCCTTGTAAAAATATTTTTGTATTGGTAAGTAAAGGACTTAAAACCGGTCTGAAACCAACAGCGAATGTTCCTAAACTTGTGATACCTGTACGTGTAACACTTGAATTAGGCGTCCCTGCTGCAGCTGCACCCAATTGACTATTTAATAAATCCCAACCTACATTTCCTGCGGGGGTAGTTACATAATAAGATAAACCAACTTTAGCCGCATTAAATGGAGCCAATTGATCAGAAGTTGCCCAATTCGCTGTTACTGACAAATTACTTGCTCCCGCAACAGATTCAGAGATATCCCAACTAGCATCTACAACTTCTTTGTTATAAGCTACACCTGTGGTTCCTTGCGTTAATGCATTTGCCAAGCATCTTACAGCAATTGTATCTGCTGTGCCACTGTTTGTGATTGAAACCGGATTGTATGTAGTCGTAGAATTACCTACAGGAAAAGTAAAGGCAGCAGCTAAAGCGGCTTTTCTCAATTTTCCTGTACCGTCAGTCACCACATGTTTTGCAATTGTAGGCGTTGTAATTGTTCCGGCACTTCCAATTGATAAATTGTTTGAACCTAAGATCAGGTGACCATTTGTAAATAATAAATCCCCCACAACCTCTGCTGAAGTTGACAAAGTAGCATTGCTTACATTGTCAATTTCTAGATTCGGAATTTTTTTCCCGGCCATACTAACCGTTTGAATAGATGAACCTTTCAACTGAAGTTTACCAGTGCCTTGAATATCGGCATTGCTTGTAACATTCCCCTGTACCGTTACGGTAGCCCCGGATTGAATAAAGAACTGTGCGTTATCGATGTAAAGCTGAGCTGAGGCTATATTGCAGAAAGCAAGACCGGCAATCATCAAAACGAAATGTAAATTTTTCCGTATCATTTAGCTTGTTTTTAATTAATTATCTATACAATTTTTAATATTCGAAATAAAAATACTCTTTTTTTTCATAAGAAAAATAAAAGTTGAAAAAATATGTAGTTTTTTTTGATAAATGACAGGATTTACCAAACAATCGTAATGTGTATCTTTGACACGATAAAGGTAAGGGATAATTTTTAATTACCAAATCTACAATACCAGTATTTTTTATTTTCTCATATTAGCACAATTTTTATACCAAAAAATTTACCAAAGTCTTGCCCTTTTAACCGACATTTGTGGCACAAAATTACATTTAACATCAAAAAAATGGCAATAGAAATAAAAGTTCCAACAGTTGGCGAAAGTATTACAGAAGTTACTCTTGTAAAATGGATCAAAAACGACGGGGATTGGGTAGAAAGAGACGAGGTAATTGCTGAATTAGAAAGTGAAAAAGCCACATTTGAGATCAATGCAGAACAAGGCGGTATTTTAAAAACTGTTGCGAAAGAGGGAGACACCTTGAAAATAGGAGATTTAGCCTGCACTATCGATACAGAAACTCAAAAACCTGAAGGCATCACTACACCTGAACCTGTAAAAACTGTAGCTGCTCCTGCGCCTTCCGCAACTAATGAGCCAATACCTGCAGATGTTAAAGCTTCGCCTGTCGCTGCCGCTATTATTTCTGATAAAAAATTAGACCCTAAAAAAGTTACCCCTAGCGGAAGTAATGGAAAAATAGTTAAGCAAGATGTTCTTGATGCCTTAAATAATCCAGGGAGAAAACCCGGCACAGAGTTGTTTACAAGAAACAACAAAACTGAGAAAATGAGCAACCTGCGTAAAACGATCAGTCGTCGTTTGGTTGAAGCTAAGAACACTACAGCGATGCTGACTACTTTTAATGAAGTAGACATGAGCGCCATTATGGAAATAAGAGCAAAGAATAAAGATAAATTTAAAGAAACACATGGCGTTAACCTTGGTTTCATGAGTTTCTTTACAAAAGCATGTTGCTTCGCTTTGCAGGAATGGCCGGCTGTTAATGCAATGATAGACGGAGAAAGTATCACCTATCATGACTATTGTGATATATCCATTGCCGTGAGTGCTCCAAAAGGATTGGTTGTGCCGGTAATCAGAAATGCAGAAAGTATGAGTATGGCTGAAATAGAAAAGAAAGTGGTAGAACTTGCAGGTAAAGCAAAGGACAATAAATTAACTATTGAAGAAATGAGTGGGGGCACATTCACAATCACGAACGGTGGCGTTTTTGGATCACTGATGAGTACGCCGATCATTAATATTCCTCAGTCAGCTATTTTAGGAATGCACAAAATACAGGAAAGACCAATGGTGGTAAATGGGCAGGTAGTAGTAAAACCAATGATGTACCTTGCTTTAAGTTATGATCACCGGATTATTGACGGTAGAGAGTCTGTTAGTTTTTTAGTACGTGTAAAAGAATTACTCGAAAACCCTTCTTTACTTTTATTTGGTAAAGATCCTGTAAAAAGTTTATTGGAGTTATAACAATGATATTTATCAATTACATTCACGGCTAAGCAAATCTTAGCCGTTTATATTTGTACTAATGAGTCGTTTTAATTCATATATCAATACTGCTTCCCATCTTATCAAAAATTACAAAGGCGAAACTCCTTTTGCAATTTTTTTAAGAACCTATTTCGGTGCAAATAAAAAGTATGGATCCAGAGATCGCAAGCAAATTGCTTCGCTCTGTTACAATTATTTCAGAACAGGACATGTAGCGGCAGATGAACCTATAGAAAACAGGATCCTTTTGGGTAATTTTTTATGTGAAACAGCTCCTTCCGATCTGATGGAAAGCCTTGCTTCGGAATGGAATAAGATAATTGATCAACCCATCGATAAAAAAATAAGCGCTATTAATAACGCTATTAACATTCAAGACATTTTTCCTTTTAAAGAAGAATTAAGTAATGGGATCGATCCAGAACTTTTTTGCAGATCTTATTTAATCCAACCAGATCTATTTTTACGCATACGGCCCAAAACCAGAATTGGTTTCTTGAAAAAACTGGAGAAAGCCAACCTTGATCACACTATCCTGGATGAAGATTGCCTGGTTTTACCAAATACAAGTAAAGTGGAAGAACATTTTATCCTCGACAAAGAAATAATAGTGCAGGATTATAATTCGCAGAAAGTGTTTGATCATTTAAGAACGGATAACATAATCAATCAAACCATGCACACTGCTGTCTGGGATTGCTGTGCGGCAAGTGGAGGTAAATCTATTTTACTGATGGATCTTTTTAATCATAAAATAGACCTGACCGTTTCCGACATCAGACCGTCAATTATTTTAAACCTGCATCAACGTTTTAAAAAAGCGGGTATAAAATCATACAACTATTTTATTTCTGATATTGAAAAAGCGGGATTTCAGCACCCTATTGCCGAAACAGATATCATTGTTTGTGATGCTCCCTGTACTGGCAGCGGCACATGGGGAAGAACGCCGGAACAATTGCATTACTTCAATAAAGAAACAATCGAATCATTTAGTGACCGCCAAAAAAAAATAGCTTCTAACGTTATCCCATACCTGAAAAAAGACGGACTTTTTATTTACATTACCTGCTCAGTTTTCAAAAAAGAAAATGAAGAGGTGGCAAATTCCTTAATGAAAGATTTCGATCTTGAATTATTGCAAATGGAAATTTTAAAAGGGTACGACAAAAAAGCTGACTCAATGTTTGTAACAATCTTTCGAAAAAAATAGAATTATTGATCTGTATGAATAATCAGATTCTCAGGAATCAATAATTTTTTACCCTCATTTATTTTAATAATTGAACCGGCACCGATATGCTGCGTTTTATTTAACACACATGCTCCATTTTCAATATGGTCAATTATAATTTTTTCACCTGCAGATAAAGTGTCAGGAGGAATATTGTTGTTGTTCCAATTCTCTGTCACATCCCAATTGCCGTTTCCTGTAAAGGTATAGATAGTACAAGGTTCTGTGTAATTAACCACGAAAGAGTCCAGATAAAAACTTGTATCTGAAGCGATATTCATTTGTATACGATACTGTACAGTTGAAGGAGTATCCAGTAAGGACAAGTCATCCGAAAAAGAAAAATTTTTAACAGCAAACCCTCCTTCATTATTTTTTATAGCTACAGGTAAATACGCCGGATCTGCAGGCAATTTTCTCTCCACAATAAAATTCATATCAGCTGCACATTTAGCAGACCAGCTAATATTCAAATTACATTTACTCAGCACAGCATTTTTTATACACAGTCGTTTTATCAAATCAACAAACGCTTTTTTGGCATCCGGTATCCCATACCCAACTCTATCATTCGGAGTAAGGTAATTATTAGACGATCTTCTCAATGCATCAATAACAGTCATATTATTAACTTCCGGAAATGCCTGCCATAAACATGTGGCAATGCCTGCCAAGATAGGTGTCGCAAAAGATGTTCCATTACCCAATGTTGGTTGCCCGGTATTGGCATTCACAACAGTGGCATTCAACCCTAGTGCCGCTACATCCGGTTTTATTTGTCCATCACTACTAGGACCATAACTGCTAAAATCAACCACCTGTCCGTATACATTTACAGCACCTACTGCTAAACAACTATCAGCATCTGCGGGTGTTGTTAAGTAATGCCATGCCTCATTTCCACTATTGCCTACAGCACATAAGACGAGTATTCCTTTTTGCGCTGCATAATCTACTGCCCGGGCAGCGATCGTTATATCACCATTCATATCACTATATGTGTGATCAAAAAGACCATAGCTAAATGTTGTATACCCTAATGAAGTTGAGATTAGATTTATACCTGCACTATCCGCCCGTTCCGCTCCATTTGCCCAATTCAACTCTTCAATAACAGTTTCGCTATTATTATCCTCGGTAATGTATAAATAATATGACGATTTAGGGGCAGTACCAACAAATTTCCCGGGCATATTAGCCGCTATCGTACTAAAGCACTCTACACCATGAGAGGCATCTTCATTGATACTGGTATCATTGGCTACAAAATCCCAGGTGCTGATAATTTGATTATTATTTCTTACGCTATCGAAAGTAGACAAGGTTTTATAATGATAGAATCCAACATCAAAAATACCGACTAACATCTGCTCTCCTCTGAAACCATGATTATGCAAAAATTCACCGTTATTTAAATGTATCTGCGTATACGACTGACCGTAATTATAATAATTATTAACACCCTGCACTGCTAAAGGAATATTCTGAGAGACACCCGCAGGCAAACTCAATTTTTTATTTACAATAATGTTGTTTTTTTGAGGTCTGGCCGCAACAGGATCAAATGCAACCACAAAAGGAAAAGAATTTATTTTGGCCAACGCCGCCGCATCTGTTGTTTGGATACAGATCATATTCAGCCACTTACTACTATTCAGCAATCTAACGTTACCGGATAACCGAATACTATCAATATAATCAGGAGCTATCGGCAGGTCAGTTGAATCGACAGGTATATTGTATAAAATTCTTCTATCTATAGAGCGTTGGGAGAGAAACTGGGATGGGTTGTTAATTGAATACGGGTTATTTCCCTTGTCTTTAAACTGAATAATATAACGACTGTATTGAGCAAAAGCACTTGCCACAATCAAAAATAACAGTAAAAAAGAAAGCAAAAATTTCTTCATCGTATTTAATAAAACAGTCAATAACAACTATTTGAACATGAAGAAGAATACAGCTTAGTTATGATCGATCATTGTGAGTGTTATTCCATAACCTAATGCATAGCCAGTACCGCCTATAGTAGTTGGAGGCTGATATTCTCTGTGTAAAAAATTTTTGTATACCAGCCCTATATTCTTAGCATATTTTTCTACCCCTATGTTCAATTCGCTATAGCTAAGTACATTTGAGGGATCTCCTACTATTTCGTTTCGTTGATTTACGGTAATAGTGCTATCCAATGTGATAGCTCCCAGTGTAAGCGGTTCATTAATATTCTCGTAGGTGTACTCCCAATCATCCAAATATTTAACTTCAGAATCTGCAGAATAAGTATCTATAAAAACATTGCCTTTCCATGAAAAATCACTTCTTATAGGCTGCTTTAGTTTTATGAAACGCATATTGTTTTCAACAAATTCAAGAGATGAGGTGGTGTTGACCATCAAAAATGAATTATCAGGTTGCCAACTGTCGGCAGCAGTTTTTCTTATATATCGAAAAACACGGTATGCCGGTCTGTTTAAATTATCTGTAATGGCTGCATCAACCTGGAATTTTACCTGATACTTAATAACAGTATCTTTCGTACCAAAGTTGATAAATTTAGTAGAGTCGAGATTATAAACAATGTACTTCCCTACTATAGTAGGATTATATTCATTTAAATCAGCTGAGCTAAACGTATCGGTTTTAGTGCAACTGCTAAAAAAAACTGTTGTTACAATGCCAATTAAAAAAAAGTATTTCTTCATAAAAAGGAAAGATACATATTTTACCCTAAATGCTGCTCTACCCGTTGAATAATTCCGCCACCGATAACATCATCGCCTTCATAAAAAACAGCACTCTGTCCGGGTGCGATTCCTTTTACATCTTCATAAAAACGTACACTAACGCCATTGGGTGTTGCAAATAAATTACTAAGTGCTCCTTTGTCTTTATATCGTATTTTAGTTAATACTTCCATTCCATCGGATATGCCATCATATTTTATCCAGTTAATTTTGGCAACCTTCATTTCACTTCCTTTCAGGTCTTCTTCTTCACCCAAAACCACAGTGTTTGTATCAGGGTCAATCGCTGTTACAAAAGCGGGTTTCCCCAATGCTATGTCCAGGCCTTTACGTTGACCAATTGTATAAAAAGGATATCCTTTGTGTTTACCCAGGATATTCCCTTTAGTATCAACAAAATTTCCGCCATCTACTCTTTCTTCTAATCCTTCTACACGACGTTTTAAAAATCCACGATAATCATTATCAGGAACAAAACAGATCTCATAGCTCTCATTTTTTTTAGCCAGTTCCGGATAACCGAAATCATGTGCCATTTGACGGATAGCTGTTTTATGATAAGTACCCAATGGCAATAACGTACGACTTAACAGATCTTGTTGCAAGCCCCAAAGTACATAGCTCTGATCCTTGGTTTCGTCTATGCCTTTACGGATAAAATATCTTCCATTATTATGTTGATGTATTTGTGCATAGTGGCCTGTTGCAATAAAATCGCAACCTAAGGCGTCGGCTCTTTTGAGCAGTGCTCTCCACTTGATGTGCGTATTGCACATTACACAAGGATTAGGAGTACGGCCTGCCAGATATTCTTCTACAAAATTATCAATCACAAAATCTCCGAACTCATCTCTTATATCTAAAATATAGTGAGGAAACCCATGCTCAACAGCTGCGGCTCTTGCATCATTAAATGAATCAATATTACAGCAGCCTGTTTCTTTATTACTCTTTGTGCCACCGCTGCTTGCATAATCCCAGGTTTTCATGGTAATGCCTACAACCTCATACCCTTCTTTATGCAACATGAGAGCTGCTACAGTACTATCAATACCGCCGCTCATTGCCATCAAAACTTTACCTTTCTTATTCATATCGAAATTTGTCGATGCAAAGATACAGTAGTAGGCTTTGTCTGCAATAAATCATTGCCAAAACAATGACTTTATTGAATGATCAGATTACCTGAAATCACAAATTTCTTATCTTTTTTAACTGTAAGCCGGGCTCCTGTAGAAATATGCTGTACACCGGGAAGAAGGCATTGACCATTCGTAACAGGGTCAATTACAATGGCTTCGCATTTAGGGAGTGTATCAGGTGGAATCTTATTAGCTTCCCAATTTGCGGCTACATTCCAATCCCCATCTCCAATAAAAGTATATGTAGTAATTGGGAATTCCATTGCAGAAGCAGCCATTAACAAACCACAATACCCGTGCGGATGTTGTGTGGAAACAGGCGGCGAAGGACAATTCACAGGTAAATATGGCGAGCTTACATAAGCTGTATAATTATTTTGCACACTCATTGCAGGGGCAAAAGATGTTATCTGTGGCCTGCCATCAGTGTAAGTTGCAATTTTTGTTTTTAACCCTTCCCAGCCTTTTCTGCAAACAGATAAATAGCTTGTATCAATCCATTCATTATCCACTGCTTTTTTCAAGGCATAGATTAACATCCCACTGCCGGAGCTTTCCAAATAATTTCCCGCTGAATCTTTTTTATCCATTACCTGGTACCATAAACCTGAGGCCGGGTCTTGTGTATTCTTTATACCTATCGCCAAACTATCTAATAGATCTCTCATCTTTTTATAATCCTGATGAGTAGATGGCAGGTATTGCAGAATATCTACAATCGCCATTGCGTACCAACCCATTGCCCTGCTCCATACTTCACTTGATGCTCCTGTAACCGGATCTGACCAGGTGGATGAATGATAATAATTCCAGGCATGTTTTGCCAGGTGCAAACTGCTGTCATATGTATGTGATGCCAGTAATAATGTTTGTCGGCACGCTGTATTCATTGCGGAATCATCTTTGAACATCTGCCCGTATTTTGCCAAGAAGGGATGTGCCATGTAAATACCATCCAGCATCATTATATTATCGTAGCCGATGTTCTTATGCCAAAAGCCACCATCAGGTGTTTTGGCAAAATTAGTTGTCGCCAGTATATAATTCCGGATATTAGTGGCGGCTGTTTTGTATCTGGTAAGTCCTGTTTCCTGGTATAAAAAGAGACACAAAATCCCGGGATGGATCTTGTCTAAAGTTGGTGCCAATCCTGTAATAGCACCGGCGCCATTCACATAGGCATCAACATATGTCTTTATATATTTAAGATAATTAGTATCCCTGGTGTTGGCATATACTTTTTCTATTCCATGCAATACAATACTATTGGAGTATTCCCACTGTTTGTTCGTCATGCTATTGATCGTGGGGGTATATCTGGTCAGTATAGCATCTGAAAATTTCACAGACCATGTATTGGATTGGGCAACCAAATGAAAAGAGAATAGACAAAATAAGCTTACCGTTAAAGTAAAATTCTTCATATGCTTACTAAAGGTAACTGCGAAAAAAAATATCCCGAAAAAATATGATGCAATCGTTATCGGTTATTCCTTAAATAAAAGGTCCCGGATTGATCCGGGACCTTTTATTTAATATTTTGTTCAAGTGCACTACTTCTAGTGCCATGAATTAACTTTTCTTAGTTTTCTTTTTAGTTTTAGTTACCTTTTTTGCAGGAGCAGGAACTACCTTGTTTTCAACCGGAGCTACTTTCACTTTAGCAGCATTTTCAGCTTCCCATTTTGCATAGTCGTCTGCACTCAATACATCACCTGTAAGTGTAATGCTTTTAACTTCATCAACACCAGCAAATTTTACTGTTAAATGTTTTTCGAAATGACCAGCGTTAGCTGCATTGTAAGTTGCGTCAATAGTACCTGTTTTACCTACAGGAATAGGTGATTTTGTAAAATCAGAGATTGTACATCCACATGTAGGATTTGCTTGCTCTATAATTAGCGGAGTTGTACCAATATTAGTAACAACAAAAGTTCCTTTGGTTGGATTACCTTGCTTAATTTTTCCCAAATCAATTGTTTCTGTAGCAAACTTTGCTGTTTGAGCAAACGTTAAGATACTTAAAGAAACTAATGCCAATGATAATACGATTTTTTTCATTTTATTCTGTTTATGTTTTTATGTAATTGTTTTTATAAATCCTTTAAACTAGCGGCTTCTTTATTTTCAGGAGCCGAGGTGCCCGGAGTTGCCCATACATCACCTTTAATTATAATCTGTTTTTTTTGATTGTTGTTATACACTACTGTAATGGTCTTCTCAAATTTTCCACTCACACCTGCATTAAACCCAACAGTTATTGCAGTTTGTTCACCCGGGCCCTGTACTTTTTCTCTCTCCCATTCAGGAGTAGTACAACCACAACTTGCTTCTATATTTACAATTCGTAAAGAATCCTGACCATTATTGACTACTTCAAATACATGCGTTACAGGCTTTCCTTGAGGAATTCTTCCAAAATCAAACTGTGTTTCTTTAAGCCCCAACACATCACCTTTAGCAAGCCCGGTTTGTGCATTTGCCGTAAGCATCACTATACCTGAAAAAATAAAAACTGCCAGTTTTTTCATTCGCAAAATTATTCGATTGTCTTTTCAAAGATACTAAAAGCAATAAATAAAGAATATTTTATCAGGGGGTTAGGATTTTATTAACAATCTTAACAGTAATATTTTACATTTGTACCATGGATAATGCCATTACAAATGATATTGCTTTACAGGAGAAACTGAGTTTTGATAATTTCAGAATGGCAGTGCTTCAAGACTATCGTTTTGTATGCAACAGCCGTGAAACTAGTTTATTGGGAAGAAAGGAAGTATTGACAGGCAAGGCTAAATTTGGCATTTTTGGCGATGGCAAAGAAGTGGCACAGGTAGCTGTTGCTAAATTTTTCAAACCCGGCGATTTCAGATCGGGTTATTACAGAGATCAAACCTTTATGTTTGCTGCAGGATTAGCCAGCATCGAAGAGTATTTTTCTCAATTATTTGCCGATCCGGTGCATGATGTGTTTAGTGGTGGCAGGCAGATGAACGCTCACTTTGCTACCAAAATGGTAGACGAAAACGGAGAATGGCTTGACCTGGCAAACAGAAAGAACACTACCAGTGATATCCCTCCTACTGCTTCGCAAATGCCCAGGGGATTTGGTTTGGCTTTCGCTTCTAAAGCTTTCAGAGAAATTCCCGAATTAAAAGATCTTACGCACTTAAGTAACAATGGCAATGAAGTTTGCTTTTGTACAATTGGTGATGCATCTACAAGCGAAGGGCATTTTTGGGAAACCATTAATGCAGCCGGCGTGTTACAAGTGCCATTAGCTGTTTTTGTATGGGATGATGGGTATGGTATTTCTGTGCCAACAAAATTACAAACTACCAAAGGCTCTATATCTGCAGCCCTATCCGGTTTTCAAAAGAAAGAAGGAACCAACGGTGTGGATATTTACAAAATAAAAGGCTGGGATTATGCCGGTATGTGTGAAGTACTGGAAACAGCGATCCAAAAAATAAGAGACACACATACTCCTGCAGTTTTTCATGTTCAGGAACTGACTCAACCACAGGGACACTCCACTTCAGGTAGTCATGAACGTTATAAAACACCCGAAAGATTAGCATGGGAAAAAGAATGGGATTGTGTAAAACAAATGCGCAACTGGATCATTACAAATGAACTGGCAAGTGAAGAAGAATTAACCGACATTGAACTGGAGGCAAAAAATCATGTTAAGGAAAGTAAACAAAGAGCCTGGGAAAAATATATCAATCCAATAAAAGAAGAACTGGCAATTGCTGTTAATTTGATCAATGCTGTTGCTGATAATAACGAAGAACTGGTAAAACTAACAGCCGAGCTTTCAGGAAATAGAGAGCCTGTTAGAAAAGATATTTTAAAAGCATTGTCAAACGCATTGGATATTATTCCGAGAGAAGTGAATACGGATGCTATTAAAAGTTTTTATGCTGAACTGAAAAATAAATGTTCGAAATTTTATAGTACTCAATTATATAATGAAGGGGCAAAATCTGCGCTTAAAGTAAATAATATCAGTCCTTACTACGACGAAGAAAGTCGTATGGTAAATGGATACGAAGTATTGAATAATTATTTTGACCAGCTATTTGCTGCTAATAAAAAAGTGATCGCATTTGGTGAAGATGTTGGTAAGATCGGTGATGTGAACCAGGGCTTTAATGGCTTACAAAACAAACATGGCGACAAACGGATCTTTGATACCGGCATCAGAGAATTGACCATTATGGGACAGGGGATCGGATTGGCTATGCGTGGGCTTCGTCCTATTGCAGAAGTACAATACCTGGATTACTTATTATATGGCTTACAACAATTAAGTGACGATGTTAGCACGATACATTACAGAACAGCCGGTTTACAAAGTTGCCCTGTGATCATTCGTACACGTGGGCACAGACTGGAGGGCATCTGGCACAGCGGCTCTCCTATGGGTATGATCATACATGCTTTAAGAGGAATGTATGTATGCGTACCACGTAATATGGTGCAGGCTGTTGGAATGTACAATACTTTATTGCAAAGCAATGACCCTGCATTGATGATAGAATGTTTGAATGGCTACAGAATAAAAGAAAAACTACCTGCTAATCTTTTAGCATATACTACGCCGTTAGGTATACCTGAGATATTAAAAGAAGGAACGGATATTACACTGGTGTCTTACGGAGCCACGCTGCGTATCGTATCTGAAGCAGCGGAATACCTGGAAAAACTTCAGATCAGTTGCGAAGTGATCGATGTGCAAACCTTATTGCCTTTTGATATCAATCATATCATTGTAGAATCTCTCAAAAAGACCAGCCGTATCATTTTCGTTGATGAAGATGTTCCGGGGGGTGCTGCCGGCTATATGTTCAACAAAGTAATGGAAGAACAAAAAGGCTATAAATATCTTGACGTTGCTCCCAGAACAATTACGTCAAAAGCCCACCGACCAGCCTATGGCAGTGATGGCGATTATTTCAGCAAACCTAATATGGAAGATGTGGTAGCCGCTGTGAAGGAGATGATGGCGGAGTGATGAAGGGCAATGAGCAATAGGCAATAGGCAATGGGCAATAGGCAATGAGCAATGAGCAATGGGCAATGGGCAATGAGCAATGGGCAATGAGCAATGAGCAATGGGCAATGAGCAATAGGCAATGGGCAATGAGCAATGGGCAATGGGCAATAAGCAATCCGATATTCGATGGGAGTAATGAATTTTAAACAAACGAAAGTTTATATACTTGCCTTTGAACAGGCAATGGAGATATTTCATCTTTCTAAAAATTTGCCGAAAGATGAAACCTATTCACTAACCGATCAAATCAGACGTTCGTCCAGAAGTGTTTGTGCAAATATTGCCGAAGCATACCGAAAGAAAAGATATCCTGCTAATTTTATCTCCAAGGCTACTGATTGTGATGCTGAAAATACAGAGACCGGTGTCTGGTTAGATTTCTCTTTAGAATGTAAATACATTGATGCAGAAAAACATTGTTCACTTGTTTCAAGAAATGCAGAAATAGGCAGATTATTAAGCCATATGATAAATAACCCCGAAAAATATTAATTTAGTACCCACAAATTTGCATTTTGCATATTGCATATTGCATATTGCATATTGCATATTGCATTTTGCATTTTGCATTTTGCATTTTGCATATTGCTCATTGCATATTGCTCATTGCTTATTGCTCATTACTAATTGCCCATTGCTTATGACGTTATATCAAATCGACGCATTCACCAGTAAATTATTCGGCGGAAACCCCGCTGCTGTTATACCATTAGAAAAATGGCTGGACACCGAATTAATGCAAACAATTGCACTGGAAAATAATTTAAGCGAAACCGTATTTATCGTTCCTTCCGCTTCTGCCGATGCAGATTATGAAATAAGATGGTTTACTCCTGAGATAGAGATCAATCTGTGTGGCCATGCTACATTGGCAAGTGCCTATGTGCTGTTCAATATTCTTTCTTTTAACAAACCTGAGATACGCTTCAGTTCTAAAAGTGGTATACTAAAAGTTACCAGGCAAAACGACCTGATCATTATGGATTTCCCTAGCTGGAAACCGGAACGTTTTGATGCCTATGATGCAGAACTGTTACCAACTATTTTAGGTGGTGCAGAAATTATAGGTGTATATAAAAACAGAGATTATTTAGTTGAGCTACAAGATGAAGCTGCTGTAAAAAACTGTATCCCGGATTTTACATTGATGAAAAAACATTTTGATAAGATGATCATTACTGCACCGGGTAAGTCAGTAGATTTTGTATCAAGATTTTTTGCGCCGGGTGCAGGCATTGATGAAGATCCTGTTACCGGATCAGCTCACTCTCAGTTGATCCCTTTCTGGAGTGAAAAATTACATAAATCAACAATGCATGCCTTGCAATTATCAAAACGTGGCGGTGAAATATGGTGTGAGCAGGTTTCTCCCGAAAGAGTGACAATGAGCGGCAAGTGTGTGTACTATATGAAAGGTGAGATCAGTTTATCTTAAGTGATCAATACTAAAATAAAAAACAGCATCTTCTGATAGAAGATGCTGTTTTTTTATAAAGACAAAATCCTTGATTATTTCAGATTGTGATACACTTTCTGCACATCTTCATCCTGCTCTAATTTATCCACTAATTTCAACACATCATTTGCTGCCTCTTCATCCAGCTCGGTCAAATTCATTGGTATACGGGTAAGTTCAGCCGTGATCACTTCTATCTTTTTTTCTTCCAGCGCCTTGGCCATATGCCCGAATTCTGAAAAGGCCGTACGGATAATAATATTCCCTTCGCTATCTTCTCCTATTTCTTCTAAACCATAATCTATTAGTTCTAATTCAAGATCATCAACATTCAATCCGGTATTCTTTACTTTAAATTCACCCATACGAGTAAAAGTAAAAGCAACACTACCACTTGTACCCAATGATCCGCCACTTTTAGTAAAATGCATACGCACATTCGCCACCGTTCTGGTAGGATTATCTGTTGCTGTTTCTACCAATACTGCTACACCATGTGGCGCATATCCTTCGTAAACTACTTCATCATAATTGCTGGTATCTTTACCCATCGCTCTCTTAATAGCTGCTTCCACCCTATCTTTTGGCATATTACAAGCCTTCGCATTCAGGTAGCATCTACGTAGTGCAGGATTACTATCAGGATCCGGTCCTCCGGCTTTAACAGCAATATTGATCTCTTTACCGATACGGGTAAAGTCTTTCGCCATTTTATCCCAACGTGCAAACATGGCACCTTTTCTTACTTCAAATATTCTTCCCATAATTTTAATCGTTAAAAACGTTTAAGGTTTAATACGTTTTAAGGTTATTTATTCCGTAACCAACTGCCTTCACTCTACTATTTGTGAATCGTTGCCGGGATGCAAATTTAGGGAAAATCATCTTGCCTGAAAAGAACATATAATCTGAGTAGTGGGTCGGTTTTAAAATATATTATAATGTAGAATTACCAATGTTCAGTTTACAGTAGTACAAAAGTTTAATCAGGGAACCATCCCCAAAACGGGATGTAATCGTTTTGGGGCGGCTTTTTTGGTTACTTTTTTTCCGCAAAAAAAGTAACAGAAGAGCTGTTACCTTAAAACTGTTTTCATTATAATTTTCAAACTGACCCACTACTTATATGAAAAACTTCCTACTCTTTATCAGATGATTAGTAATTTTAAGCAGTATGACCGAACCTGTTTTACAAGTAGAGAATATATCTATCAGCTTTTCTGCTGATGGCAATACCACCAATGCCGTAAAAGATATTTCGTTTTTGGTAGAACCGGCACAAACAGTTGCCATCGTTGGAGAATCGGGTTCGGGAAAATCGGTGACTGCTTTATCAATAATGCAATTGTTGCCCAAACAAAGCACTCTATCCGGCAACATCTTATTTGCCGGTAAAAATTTAGCTCAGTTATCTCCCAAAGAAATCAACACGATCAGAGGTAAAGATATCGGTATGATCTTTCAGGAACCGATGACCTCCTTAAACCCCGTATTTACCTGCGGCTACCAGGTGATGGAAGCCATTCAATTACACCAGCAGCTATCTGCCAAAGAAGCAAAAAAGAAAACCATTGAATTGTTTGAAAAAGTAAAGTTACCTGATCCTGCTGCTATCATTGACCGATACCCTCATCAACTGAGTGGCGGACAAAAGCAACGGGTAATGATAGCGATGGCAATCAGTTGCAATCCTTCGTTGCTGATAGCTGATGAGCCTACCACTGCTTTGGATGTAACCGTACAAAAAACAATTCTTGACTTAATAAAAGAATTACAGCAACAAAATGGCATGTCTGTTATTATCATCACACATGATCTCGGACTGGTTGCCGATGTTGCAGACAAGATCATTGTCATGCATAAAGGACAGATCGTTGAACAGGCAAATGCAAAAAATATCCTGACCGATCCACAACATCCTTACACAAAAGCCTTACTGGCATGCAGGCCCGGATTGCATCCTAAAGGAGAACGGCTGCCTTTGATCAGTGATTTCCTTGAAACTGATCCTTCTTCTCTTAAACAACAAAAAGAACACGCCGCCATCAATACAACCTCCAATGAAATAGTGTTGAAAGTGGAACATGTAAAAGTGTATTATCCGGGTAAGAGAACATTGTTTGGAAAAACGCCTGAACCTTTTAAGGCTGTAGATGATGTATCGTTTACCGTTAGTAAAGGTGAGATCGTGGGCCTGGTTGGTGAAAGCGGTTGCGGCAAGACCACATTAGGCAGGGCCATTTTACACCTGCAGCAGGTTACTTCCGGGAGTATACTACTACAGGAGAAAAATTTATCTCATTTACCCAAAACAGCATTAAGAAATTTACGCAAAGACGTGCAGATAGTTTTTCAGGACCCATATGGTTCTTTAAACCCACGGCTTACCATTGGTGAAGCGATACTTGAACCGATGACAGTTCACTCACTTTTAGCCAACAACAAACAGCGAAAAGAAAAAGTGATCGAATTACTGGAAAAGGTAGATCTGGATGCCGGTTTCTATGATCGCTATCCCCATCAGTTCAGCGGCGGGCAAAGACAGCGTATCTGTATTGCTAGGGCATTGGCACTTAACCCCTCTTTTTTAGTGTTTGATGAAAGCGTGAGTGCGCTGGATGTAAGCGTACAGGCACAGGTACTCAATCTGATCAACGACCTGAAACAGGAATTCCAATTTACGGGGATCTTTATATCGCATGATCTTGCAGTGGTACGCTATATCAGCAACCGCATACTGGTAATGAACCGGGGTAAGATCATAGAAGAAGGAGATGCAGACCAGGTGTACTTTTCCCCAAAAATGGACTACACAAAAAAATTGATCGATTCTATCCTGGGGAAGAACATTGTCTGAATCAGAATTTCCGGCATTTGAAGATGTGCAGGATCAGACAATAAATATTGAGAAGTGTTTCGAAATGGCAGAAGCTGATCCCGAAAATCGATCAATCCTGAAAATCCTTATTCAGACAAGTGAAAAAGTACTACCTTTGCAGTCTTAAAATCATGCCGTAACATGATAAGCGCCTTTTAAACAGGCTACTATCTCTGTAAACTCTACAGTACAAGGTCTGATTATCATTAAAAAAATTTATTGATACACATGAAATTATCACAGTTTAGATTCGACCTCCCACTTAATCTGATTGCCCAAAACCCCACCAAAAGAAGAGAAGACAGCCGAATGATGGTGGTGAACCGTAAAACCGGCAACATCGAAAACCGCAATTTCAGAGACATCATCGAGTATTTTGATGATAAAGATGTGATGGTAGTTAACAACACTAAAGTTTTTCCTGCCCGTATGTACGGACGTAAAGAAAAGACCGGTGCTAAAATTGAAGTTTTTTTATTAAGAGAATTAAACAAGCCAAACCGTTTATGGGATGTGATCGTTGATCCTGCCCGTAAGATCCGTGTGGGCAACAAATTATATTTTGGAGAAAATGATGAACTGGTTGCTGAAGTAATTGACAACACCACCAGCCGTGGCCGTACTATCCGTTTCTTATGGGAAGATACGGAAGAGTCTTTCAGAAAGATGCTTGATTTTATGGGAGAAACCCCACTGCCAAAATACATCAAACGCAAACCGGACGAAGAAGATAAAGAACGTTACCAAACCGTTTATGCAAAGCATGAAGGCGCTGTTGCAGCACCTACTGCAGGCTTACACTTTAGCAAGGAGTTGATCAAACGCCTTGAAATTAAAGGTATCCGTTTTGCAGAAGTTACTTTACATACAGGGCTTGGCACTTTCAGACCTATTGAAGTGGAAGACCTGAGCAAACATAAAATGGATGCTGAATATTACGGCATTGATGAAACTGCCTGCAAAATTGTAAATAAAGCTAAAGAAGATGGAAGAAGGATCTGCTCTGTTGGTACTACCACTATGAGAGCGATGGAATCATCTTTCACTGCACAAAAATTATTGAAACCTTCTGAAGGATGGACCAATATGTTCATTCATCCTCCATATAATTTTTCAATTGCAGATTCATTGGTTACCAATTTCCATTTACCAAAAACAAGTCTATTAATTATGACCTGTGCTTTTGCAGGATACGACCTGGTAATGGAAGCTTACAAAAAAGCCATTAAAGATAAATACCGTTTCTTCAGTTATGGAGATGCGTTATTGATCATCTAATTATTTTTTCTTTTTAGATACAAGATCATAAGATTCATCAACCAGCTCCAGCAGCTGGTTGTTTTTTATTGTGCCATCAACGATAACAGTATTCCAGTGTTTTTTATTCATGTGAAAACCGGGCTGCACACAATCGTACTGTTCTCTTAATTCGATGGCATGATCGGGATCGCATTTGGCATTGAACTGTAGTTGCTCCGTATCTAACGGCACTAATAAAAACATTTTACCATTCACCTTAAATACAACTACAGCATCTCCAAAGGGGAATCCTTCTGTAACATTTGGTTTTTGTAACACATAGTCTCTGAGTGTTTCGATATTCATTAGAATGTATTTTCTATTTGAATATACAATTTTTATTGCCCCGTACCCCACGGTTGGTATCCGCTCTAACGGAGTATAAAAAAAAGACAAGCCCTGACCGAATAATTTTTTTAGTAGCCGGTCGGTGAAGGCTTCGGTATGATACCGAAAGCCTGCCGGAAGTCTGGGGAAGGCTTCGGTATCATACCGAAAGCTTGCCGGAAGTCTGGGGAAGGCTTCGGTATGATACCGAAAGCTTGCCGGAAGTCCGGGGAAGGTTTCGGGAACACCCGACGGGCTGCCGGAAGCCTGGGGAAGCTTTCGGGATTACCCGACGGGCTGCCGGAGGTCTGGGGAAGCTTTCGGGCAAATAAAATGGCAGTGTAGTGGGAAAATAACATCTTAAACAACAGCTTTTTACCTAGCTGGTGGAAAATTGAAGTTTTTGAGTGATTTTAAGGAAAGGAAAATTGTATTGGCGCAATAACAATACAAAAACTATACTACTAAACCGTTGGTTTTCAATGGTGACTTTTTTTACGGATAGCGTGTGATATCAAATATATTTGTGTTAGCAGCAACATAAAATGACAGTTCCTAAATATTTAATTCTTTTATTGACAGTTTTATTTTCTTCGTGTGGCAACAATTCGACACACACCAGCGAGGCAAACACTCTTGACACAAGTAAGTCGGTTGACACAGGAAAACAAATTGCCAATTCGAAACCAGTAGACACAGCTCTTCTTAAAATTTGGTCTGCATTTCAACAGGCAGTTTCGACAAATAATATTTCGCAATTCAGACAACTTTCACTTGACAGTTTATACTCTTGCGACACAACTTTGAGCACAACTAAATTTATTAAAAACTGCTACAAAGAAATTTTTGACACTTTACTTTTGAGAAAGATTACAATCCCGACAGAAATTAATCAGCTTGACAAAGAAATGGAACTTGGATACTTTACTAAATCTGTACCTAATAAAGCTGACTTTACTGGTGACGCTATTACGTTGAAACAATTTCAAGTAGTTAAAGAATTTACACCTGACGGAGCTTGGACAATGACATTTGATTTTATCAAGACGAAAGAAGGTTATAGATTTTTTGGTTGTGACTCTTACGGTGGACCAATATGCTGCCGCTAACATTGGGTTTCGTGCAAGTTGGGCATGACCAGCAAACATCAACTAATTGCAAATCCAAGTTGTGGTTCGGGCTGGACAAACAGCTTTCAACTTTAGTTCTTAAATTCGACTTTATATTTTCAATCAGCAGCGGTTTTAGGCGGACGGAATACTAATTCCCAACCTGCATAAAGCCCTGCCCGTTGTACGCCACTTTAATATGACCCGTCTACTAATCATACTATTTTTTTTGACTGCATTGTTTGACACTTCCTTTGGACAAAAACCGAAGGCGAAAAAACCAAATGTATCTGCAACTACCAAAACTGTTGACACCACACAAAACCCAATCAAAGACACTGCATTTTTAAACCATTTTGTAAGATTTTATGCAGACAGTATTTTGACAATTGTTGACAGTTTATCGAATGACACAAATTTTTTAAAATCAATTGGTGACACTTCTATATTTGGGTACGGGAAATTTGCAAAGCCTGAACATAAAATTCGTTTTCCTGCAAGACCTTTAGGGTGGACAAGTGATTTTGAGCAAATTTTTACAAGTGACCAAATCTTTGAGTTGGACTCAATAATTAGCGGGTTTGAAAAGGAAACAAAAAACGAAATCGCAATTGTAACAATTGACAGTTCGAGTACAACAAAAGAAGAGTTTGACAACTTAATATTGACAATTTCAAATAATTGGGGCGTTGGTAAAAAAAGTTTGAATAATGGAATTACAATTGGCATAAGCACAGGACTTAGAAAAATTAGAATTTGCAACGGCTATGGAATTGAAGTAAAGTTGACAGACGCGGAAACAAAAAAAATAATTGACGACATTATACTTCCCGAATTTAAGAAAGGGAATTATTTTGTAGGGACAAAAAACGGACTATTGACTTTAATGCAAAAAGTCCGTTAACAAAGCGGCGTACAACATTGGGTTTTGTGCAAGTTGGGTTCGACCAGCAAACATCAGCCAGTTGCAAATCCAAGCTGTAGTTTGGGCTGGACAATCAACTTTCAACTTTAGTTCTTAAATTCAACATTATATTTTCAATCAGCAGCGGTTGTGGGCAGACGGAATTCTAATTCCCAACCTGCATAAAGCCCTGCTCGTTATGGGCAATTATTATTGAGCTATGCCATCCAAAATAACAAATAGACATGGAAAGGAATTCCTTAAATCCACCAGAATAAATCTTGCGGAGCGGGTTGCATACATGTGTAGTAATCCCTATTGTAGGAAATTAACTATTAAGCCCAGTTCTGACAAAAATATTGCAATCAAATCGGGAAAAGCTTCACACATTATTTCTGCTTCGCCAAACGGACCTCGTGCAGACGATACAAAATCCCCTCACTTTATTCGGTCTTTTGACAATGGCATTTGGTTATGTGACAAGTGTGCAAGAGAAGTAGACGACAATCAAAGTATTTATAAAAAGGAAGAATTAATTAAATGGAAATTCGATGCAGAGACTTATGTTGAAAGTTTGGTAACACAAGACACTCGACTTAGACAGTTAAGGCTTTTAATTCAAAATTATTTAAGCGCCTTACGTATATTGTCTGCGCTACCATCTAAACTTGATCAAACTTTTGAAAACCCTAATGGTAACAATATTAATCTTACAAGACTTTTTATGGAACTTGAACTAGTGTTGTTCGATAACAAATTTTTGGAAGAAGCAAATCGTATTAATTCAATCATCAAAGATCTCGATAAAAATGTATGCCCTTTTGTACATTCAAACAAATCAGAATACTCTGTCAACATTTCGAACTGGAAAAACCTTGCAGTAAAAATTTTAATGGTTGACATAATGCGATTTACAGCAGAATCTTATTCAAGATATTTGCAGCAAGAAACTGAAATGGTTAATGATGTGTTGGACAGTTTGAAAGCAAAAAGCATTGTACCTACTGAATTACCTTTAAAAGAAACTTATATAGCAACATATATATAACTGCCCATAACAAACGGTTTTGTGCAATTGGGGCTTGACGGAAGTTCAATCGGCTGCAATACAGATCCAGTCTGCATATCCGGCAGACGGAATGCTGTTGATTAGTAGTTTTTAATTTCAATATTTTGTTAGTAATTTAGCTTCAGTACTGGGCGGACAGTTGGTCAATTCCCCAACTGCACAAAGCCTCGGTCGTTGTGTGCTATGCTCTGACAAACCTCAAACCTTATGGCAATTTTTGAAAATAATCCTGACCAATGGCAAAGACTTGACTGGCTAATTTTACAAAATGGCTGGACAAGTTTATACTGGCACCAGAGTGTTTTAAACAATGACATTGACTGGTTTAAAAACGAAAAGTATAACATCATTGATTTTGACTGCCAAAATTGGACAGACACAGATCAAATACATAAAGACATTAAAAAGGAACTTGTTTTTCCAGACTATTACGGCGAAAATTTCAATGTCTTAAATGATTGCCTATCCAACCTCGAAATTACCGACACAGGACTTGTAATTGTGTTTCGGCATTTTCAAATTGTTAACACGGATATTGCTCATGGATTGCTTGACATTTTTGCTCGTAATTCAAGGCTACATAATTTGTTTGGTCAACGCCTTTTGACACTTGTGCAAGTTGACAACCCAAATTATCAAATTGATCCAGTAGGTTCAAGTCCGGTTTTATGGAATGGTGCAGAATGGTTAGACTCAAAAAGAGGTTTATAATAAGAATCCGTTTGACAGATTAGCACGGCACACAACATTGGTATTGCCAATAGTGGGGCTTGACATTGGAGCAATCAGCAGCGGTAATTCTGTTGTACTGTAGTTCGGGGCTCGACGAATAAAGCCCAGCTTTAGTTCTTAATATTTAACTTTATCAAAAGCCAGGCAGTAGTTCCGGCGGACGGATTTCTAATTCCCCACCATCGGCAATACCTGCCCGTTGGTAGCAACTTTACAGACACACTATGACTGCACAAGAGCGTAAGGAAAAAACAGAAGCTTATTTAAAAGAACTTGATATTCCATTCAACTTTGGGCTTCCGCCAATTGAAGAAGAAAGTGAAGCTATTATTCGGACTGCTGCAGATATTGCAAAAAGAGTTTTTATTTTAGTTTACTTAGGTGTCTATGCCGAAGATGGTGATAAAGAAGAAATAATAGAATTTTTCAAATCAGAAGGACTTTGGGATTCAGTTTCTGAATACGAAAAAAAACTACTGTCGAAAAAGAAATTAACAGAGAAAGATAAAATCGATATTTCGTGGCAGTCAGAGGGAATTTATCTAATGCTTTGGGCTATAAATAAAATAGATCATTTAGGTTTACCAATTGACCAATGTAATATTGGCGAAATGCTTGACTTATTGCCAAATGCTTTTGACTCGACTAAAGACTTTATACAAAATGCTACGGTTAGACCAACCGCAGAAATATTAGACAAATCTGACTTGATTTATAGGCTACATTGGGCCGCAAGAGAGGCTGATTCAAAAGATGAAGATATTCCAGGAAACATTGATATTGGAATTATACAAAAGTGGCATTATGCAATAAACTGGATTACATACTATGACGAAAATTGGGACGACATTCTAACCGACACTTAAAAAAAGTGCTACCAACATTGGGGTTTTATGCAAGTTGGGCTTGACCTTGTGACATCAGCTAATTGCAAATCCCAGCTTCAGTCCTAGCAGACGAATATCTATCAACTTTTGTACATAACTTCATCAACATATTTTCAATTGGTAGCGGTTGTGGGCAGACGTAATACTAATTCCCAACCTGCATAAAGCCCTGCCCGTTGACCACTCACTAACTCAACTTTATCAACTAAAACTGCGATAATGAAAAAATCTTTGCTTGCATTAGTACTCCTTCCATTCTTCGCCACGAATGTTTTTTCTCAATTAAAATTCAGCGACGAAACAAAAAAATATATTGAGTATAGCGACTCCGTTATCGCATTCAAAAATGCTTTATTGATTGATGGAACTGGCAATGCTGCCAAATCACATCAAACAGTTATCATTGTTAATGGTAAGATCAATTGGATAGGCGATGATGTCAATGCCATTATTCCAAAAGTTGCAAATACAATTGACCTGAATGGAAAAGCCTTAATGCCCGGCTTAGTTATGCTGCATGAACACATGTATATATCAGCCCCTTCCATGGAAACCAGGCAATATTTTGTACATCAATTGCCGGCAACTTTTCCACGCCTCTATTTGGCAGCAGGCGCAACCACCATACGCACGGCCGGAAATATTGAACCCTACTCTGATATAAATCTTAAGAAAGATATTGATGCAGGTAAAATACCCGGGCCATCAATAGAAGCAACTGCTCCTTATATGGAAGGAAACCAATCACCCATACAGCAGATGAACAGATTGGATAAGCCGGCAGATGCTGTATCGTTTGTAAACTATTGGGCTGACCAGGGCTTTACTTCTTTCAAGGGGTATATGTTTATTG
The DNA here is from genome assembly GCF_020783315.1 of Ferruginibacter lapsinanis. Taxonomy (NCBI): domain Bacteria; kingdom Pseudomonadati; phylum Bacteroidota; class Chitinophagia; order Chitinophagales; family Chitinophagaceae; genus Ferruginibacter; species Ferruginibacter lapsinanis. Next base: position 452,670 of record NZ_CP086063.1, read on the forward strand.
ACAAACCTACTTTAAGGGCTGCCATTGAAGCAGCACACAAAAGAAAGCTAAAGGTTACTGCTCATTTGTGTGCAGTCACTTATCGGGAAGCTGCCGAAATGGGTATTGACCAATTAGAACACGGTTTTTTTGCCAGTACGGATTTTGTAACAGACAAAAAAGAGAATCAATGTCCTGCTAATGCAGATGAGGTAATTGCGAATCTCAATGTTGAGAGCGACAGCGTAAAAAATCTGCTGCAGTTATTAGTCGATAAAAAAGTTATTATAACATCTACCCTGGCTGTGTTTGAAGGATTTACTACCACACAACCTGCGCCAACAGCAGAACTATTAAATTATTTTTCACCAGATAGCAGAGATTTCTATTTAAAATTATTTGCACGGATAAAATCCGGCAAAGCACCCAGTGACGATGACAGAGCGTTTGTAAATAATGCAAAAATGGAAAAACTATTTTACACTATGGGAGGCTTACTTACCGTAGGCACAGACCCAACAGGAAACGGCGGCACTATTGCAGGGTTTGGTAATTGGCGAGCCATAGAATTACTGGTAGAGTCAGATGGTTTTACTCCACTGGAAGCCATAAAAATAGCAACACTAAACGGGGCAATTGCATTAGGCTTCAACAAAAATATAGGCACGATTGAAACAGGTAAAAACGCTGACCTGTTAATTATTGACGGAGACCCATCAAAAAACATCAGTGACATTCGTAAAGTGCAGTTTGTTTTTAAAAAAGGAGTGGGTTACAACTCAAGAAAATTGTTTGAATCTGTAAAGGGGAAAGTGGGTTTTAATTGATGTAATGCACTGCTGAATCGTATTGCTCCTTGGTCGGTGTCTCCGCCGACCAAGGAGCATAATTCCATTTGTTTTTTTGTTATTATCTTCATCTTCATATTTTCACCGCAGCAATGGTTCCGGGCTGAACACTAAATAAATACCAGCACAGCAGCAAGTTCTGTCCGTTGGGAAATTAAATATATAAAGAGATATGAGTACACTTTTAAATACCCTTTTTAACCTCCACAACGGCGAGGATGATAAACAAAAAACATTAGAAAGTGTAAAAAGTAATATTACATTTACTGGTGCTAATCTTTGGATTTTGGCTTGTGCTATTTTAGTGGCGTCTGTTGGACTAAATGTTAACTCAACTGCCGTTATTATTGGCGCAATGCTTATCTCTCCTTTAATGGGACCAATTGTGGCATCTGGTTTTGCTTTAGGCATGTATGATTTTGACCTTTTAAAAAGATCATTAAGAAACTTGTTTATTGCTACGCTTGCAGGATTGCTTGTTTCCTCTATATATTTTTTTATCAGTCCTTTCAAAGAAGTTCAGTCGGAAATATTAGCAAGAACTTCTCCAAATATTTATGACATTCTTATTGCATTCTTTGGCGGGCTTGTTGGGGTTATTGCAGTTACAAGAGTAGAAAAAGGAAATCCAATTCCAGGTGTAGCTATTGCTACTGCCTTAATGCCGCCACTTTGTACAGCAGGTTATGGATTGGCAACAGGTAATTTCAAATTTTTTTTTGGTGCTATTTTTCTTTACGGCATCAATTGTGTTTTTATCTGCATTGCCACATATAGTATTGTAAAATTCTTAAAATATCCTGCCAAAGAAGAAGTAGACAAAAAGCATCAAAAGCAGGTAAGATACGGTATTAGCTTTGTTGTGATCCTCATGCTGTTGCCAAGTATTTATTTTGCATACAAGCTATTTGTAGAACAACAATACCAGCAATCTGTAAATAATTTTATTGAGCGGGAATTTATCGACAAAGGCAATACTATTGTTTACAAAAAAACAAATTACAACAGCAGGCCAAAAACAATTGAATTAGCATTTTTATCAAAGCGGTTTACTAAAGAAGAAATTGACAGTTTAAATACCAAGTTATATGCCATGAGCATTCCTACAACAAAACTCCTAATAAGGCAAGACAGTGCCGACAGAATCCAATTGTTAAGAAATAATATTTTAAATGAAATCAAAAACAAGGATATAATTGTTGATGAAAAAGACAAAAAGATTCAAGCGTTAGAAAACGAGATTACCAAAAACACATTTGACGGCAAACAGATATTACAGGAAACGAAAATAATTTTCCCCACCATTCAATCACTATCCATTTCAAATAATACATTCTATTATAGTAACGACAGCACGAACAATTCTACTATATTTATTTATCAGGCACAGAACGAACTTACCAATGATGATAAAACAAAGTTTGAGAATTGGTTAAAAAAACGCTTATCATTGGAGAAAATAGAACTGATTAAAAAATAAATTGTGAGTATACACATTATCTTAACCATACTTATAGGCATTTCAGCAGCATTTGCATACATCAATTACAAGTACCTTAAAATGCCCTTTGTAATAGGACTCTTTTTTCTTTCCACTATTATTTCTATGCTCGTTTTTATAAGTAAGTTTTGGTTTGTTCAACCTTTTACTGATTTAAAAGCGATCGTTCAACAGACTGATATTAGCAAGTTCATTCTTGAAATAATGTTGGGATTTTTACTTTTTGCAGGTTCATTACATACCGATTGGAGCAATGTAAAAAAGCATCTTAAACAAATCGCCTTATTTGCAATCGGAGGTGTTATTCTTTCCACGATTATTATTGCCGCATTTGTGTATGGTATTTGTAATTTATTGCATATTGAAATTGACTTTATTTATTGTTTATTATTTGGAGCTTTAATTTCACCAACCGACCCTATTGCAGTTTTAGGAATATTGACAAAAGCAAATGTTCCTAAAAAAATCGAATCGATAATAGTAGGTGAATCTTTATTTAATGACGGTATTGGCGTAGTAATTTTTATTGCGCTACTTGAGACACTTCATTCAGGAAGTTCAGCAATAAATTATTCTCATTTTGGTTTACTTTTTTTACAAGAGGCTGTGGGAGGAATTATTTTTGGGCTTGTATTTGGCTTTGCACTTCATAAACTTTTAAAATCTATTGACCATTATGAAACAGAAGTTCTGCTAACAATTGCTTTTGTAATGGTAGGATACAACCTTTGTTTGTTTTTACATCTTTCGGGAGCATTGGCTATGGTAGTTATGGGGCTATTAGTTGGCAACTATAAACAAGATAGAGCAATGAGTGACCAGACACAAGAATACGTTCATAAGTTTTGGGAACTTATAGACGTTATATTAAATGCAGTTTTGTTTATTATTATTGCTTTGGTTTTAATTGTCATAGATTTTAAAATGAACTATTTCCTTTTGGGCTTAGTATCTGTTTTCGTTGTAATGCTTTCACGAATTATTGTTGTTTATCTGCCAAAATTTTTACTTCCTAAGACAATTGACCTGAATAAAAGGGAATCTAAGATCATTGTATGGGGTGGTCTTCGTGGAGGACTTTCCATTGCACTAGTTTTATCATTACCAGACAGTGAGGCGAAAAATATTTTATTAATATCAACATACATTTGTGTCTTGTTCAGTATTTTAGTTCAGGGCTTGACCATTGGAAAATTGGCAAAGCATTTAGGTTGATGAATATACATGCTTACAAAGTCTTTCCGTTCCTCATAATCAGTTATCTTTTATACCAATATCCTTTTTTTATCAGTAATTTTATCGCTTCAAGCCATAACTGAAAACCTTTACTCATAATGCTGAAAGAAATCATTATAGCCATACAATCTTATTTACAGGCTCACCGGTTTATTGTAAAACACCGATTGTGGAAATGGATATTAATACCCGGACTGATCTATTCTATCATGTTTTGCGTGGGCATCTATCTGTTCTGGCATAGCAGCGGGCAGGCAATAGATTATATGCTGTCGGCATCGGGTGCAAAAAAATGGATGGTTGCCATGGAAGAAAGCTGGCTTAAATTTTTATTCATCTTTGGCCAGATCGTTTTACAGATCGTATTAATGTTATTGTATTTCTCTCTGTTCAAATATTTATTCCTCATTATCGGCTCTCCGCTTTTTGCTTATTTAAGTGAAAAAACAGAAGCTATCATCGAAGGAAAAGATTTTCCTTTCAGTTTTAGTCAGCTGTTAAAAGATATTCTACGAGGCATCAGGCTGGCAATGAGAAATGCACTTTGGCAAACGGTCTATACGGTATCTATTCTTATACTTTCTTTTATTCCCTTGCTAGGATGGTTTACTCCGCTGATCGCTATTTTAATAGAATGTTATTACCTCGGTTTTTCAATGCTGGATTACAGCTGCGAAAGAAATAAGCTAACCACTTCTCAAAGCATTGCATTCATCGGGCAACACAAAGGGTTGGCTATTGGCAACGGCATTGTATTTTACCTGATGCACCTGGTGGCAATAGTTGGTTGGATATTAGCCCCCAGCTATGCTGTGATTGCGGCTACACTTAGTTTATACAATGCAGAAAAAAAATCAATTTCATGAGACCTACCGTATACTTAGTTCCTTGTGTTTTGGATGAATCGGCCACTCAAACTATTCCTTTATATATCATTGATGCGGTAAAAGATTGCAAAGTGATTTTTGCAGAAAATGAAAGAACGGCAAGACGATTTTTAAAAAGTATCTGTAAGGAAATTGTTATAGACGATTATGAATGGTTCACTATTCATAAAGCAGAGGAAGAACAGATCAATCATTTTAAACAAAAGATAAAAGAAGAGAAAAATATTGCGATCATCAGCGAAGCCGGTTGTCCGGGTGTTGCTGATCCGGGGCAGATATTGGTGGAAGTAGCACACCAGCAAAATGCCATTGTAAAACCATTGGTAGGACCAAGTTCTATCTTGCTGGCCCTGATGGCAAGCGGCATGAACGGGCAGCAATTTAATTTTGTTGGTTATCTGCCTATAGATAACCACGAAAGAATAAAAGCACTGAAGGAATTGGAAATATATTCTGAGAAAAAGAAGAGTACACAGATCTTTATTGAAACACCTTATCGCAACAACCAGTTACTGGAAACTATTTTTAAAACCTGCAAGCCCTCCACTAAGATCTGTATTGCTGCTGAGCTGACAGGTACGAACGAATTTGTACAAACAAAAACCATCAGCGATTGGAGAAAAGAAAAAACCGACTTTCATAAAAAGCCGGTCATATTTTTATTGTATGCTGGTTAATCTTTTTAGCGATCAATATCTTTCATCAAAATTATTTTATCTACAACGTATACGCTATATCCTCTCCACGGAATAGTGCCTTTATACTCCTTATAATGCAGGTCGAAATATTTGCCGCTGTTATTCATCAATAAATTGGCAATGCTGTCATTGGTCACAGAAAATTCAAACTCGTACGATTGTACTGTACCGGCTGCTTTTGAACGAAAACCGGATTGGATCAATTTTCCTTCATAGGTTTTAAAGATATTTCCTTTCTTCACCACATAGTTTAGTTCACCCGACTTCACTCCTTCTCCAAATACATAAAAATATTTCCACCAGAAAAACAATGCGCCTATCATAAATGCGATAAAAACTACCCAGCGCAAAAATCTTTTAAAAGCACCTGCTCTTTTGGGTGCAATCGGTTGTGTTATCTGTTGTATCTCAGCCATGGTATTTTTTATTGCAAGGTAAATATATTATTTGTTAAACTTATATATAGAATTGCCGTTTATCAATGTATAAAATATATACCTAATAAAGTGGTAAATTGCATCTCACAAAATACTGAATATGAATATTGCGATTGTTTGTTACCCTACATTTGGCGGTAGTGGTGTATTGGCTACAGAATTAGGAAAAGCGCTGGCAGATAAAGGACACAGCATACATTTTATTACCTACCAACAACCGGTAAGATTGAGCGGTTTTCATGCTAATATTTTTTACCACGAGGTAAGAGTACCCACTTATCCGTTATTTGATTTTCCTCCTTATGAAACGGCTTTGTCCAGCATGATGGTAGATGTGATCAACAATCACAACATTGAATTATTGCATGTACATTATGCCATCCCTCATGCATCGGCAGCCTATATGGCAAAACAGATCTTAAAGAAAGAAGGCAAGAATATTCCGGTGATCACTACACTGCATGGCACTGATATTACGTTGGTGGGCAGAGATAAAACCTATAGCCCTGTTGTTACATTTTCGATGAATGAAAGTGACGCATTGACGGCAGTATCGGATAACTTAAGAGATGAGACCTATAAGAATTTTGTGATCGAAAAAAATATTGAGGTCATTCACAATTTTGTAGACGTAGATCGTTTTCACAGAAAACCGGTAGATGCTTTTAAAAAATTAATTTCTCCTAATGGCGAAAAAATAATTGTACACGCCAGTAATTTCAGAAAAGTAAAACGGGTAGATGATGTTGTAAAAGCATTTATGCTGATCAACAAACAATTGCCTTCTAAATTATTATTATTGGGTGATGGCCCCGAAAGGCCATATGTAGAAAGCATTTGCAGAGATTGCGTATCGGCAGAAAATATTAAATTTTTAGGTAAGCAGGAACAAATGGAAGATATCTTGCCAATTGCAGATCTGTTTTTATTGACCAGTGAATACGAAAGTTTCGGGCTGGCTGCATTAGAAGCAATGGCAGCAGAAGTACCGGTGATATCAACCAATGCCGGTGGTTTACCCGAAATAATTATTAATGGTTACAGTGGTTATATGAGTAACGTGGGTGATATCGAAGATATGAGCAAAAATGCGCTGCTTATTTTTAAAGATGAAGCTACTACTAATCAGTTTAAAGCAAATGCATTGGCGCAAGCTAAGAAATTTGATATTGTAAATATTGTGCCGCAGTATGAGCAACTGTATGAAAGAGTGCTTGCGGAAAGTATGCTACCTTCTTCTTAACCAGCTTTCCGGATTCATATTGCTGCTTTCAGTACTGGTGATGAGATCTATTGATCCAACCCCTTCGTCATTTGCTGCAACACGACCAATGGTTTGCCCGGTATGTACTGACTGACCTCTTGATAAATTTACACCTGATAAATTACTGTATGTACTAAAGTAACGACCATGCTTGATGATAACCACCTGCATATTATCAATATTACTTACAGATGACACCTCTCCATCAAAAATCGCTTTTACAGGACTGCCAATATCACTACCAATGGTAATACCGGGGTTATCAATTGTAACACCAATATCTAATTTTTGTGTGCCGTATTTTACCATCACATACCCTCTTTCCACCGGCCATGGAAGTGAGCCTTTATTATTTTCAAAACTTGTATTCAGGGTCACCAATTCAGGCGATGACAACAACACACTCTCAGGTTTTTTTACAACCGCTTTAGGTTTAACAACAGGCGCCGTAACAGGTTTTGCTGTTGGATTAGCTGCCGCTTTAGATTTAGCCAATGCTTCTTCTTTTTTAATCCTATCCGCTTCTGCCTTGGCTTCTGCTTTGGCTTTAGCAATAGCCTCATCTCTTGCTCTTTTAATAGCAACCGCAATAGCAGCACTTACTTTGGCCATTTGTTTTTTTGCTGCAGCAATATGATTATCCAGTTCTTTTCCTTGCGCCTTTAATTTTGATACAACCTGGTTCTTCTCTTCCTGTTGCTGTGCCAACAGATCCAACTCTTTACTCTGCACCTGCAGCGTTTCACTTTTTCTTATTTTAGTACCGTTCAGATCCTGAACACGTCCGTGTAATAATTGTTGTGTACGCAAAATGTTTTCACCCTGCATTTCTCTGTATGCCCTATAGCTCTTTAGATAGGTGATGCGTTTGATCGCATCATTAAAACTTGAGGCAGAAAAAATGAAATTTAAAAAATCAGAATTGCTTCTGTTCTTGTATGCATACACCATACTTTTGGCATACTCTCTTTTCAATGTATCCAGCAATAAGGAAAGTTTATTGATATCTCTTTGAGAGCGATATATATTGTTATCAAGTATATTGATATCACGATTGATGTTCTCGATGACATTACCCTGCAGATCGAGTTTACGATTGATCAATGCCAGATCTGCCAAACTTAATTTAGTGACTTTTTTGTTTTTATCCCGTAGTTGTTGGGTTTGTTCTATCTCTTTTTTTATCTCCTGTCTTTGTCTTTCCAGCTCTAGTTGTTCTTTTGTTTTAGGAGGCTGTGCAGCACTGTTAAAGGCCGTTAGTACAATTATTAATATCGGTATAATGAATTTTAACATTGATAATTTTTAGGGGTCTGACCAAAAATACTATCTCAACACCTATAAAAGGTAAAGTAATAACTAACACACTGTGTATAATTGCAAACTACAATTATTTTCGCTTATAACTTTTGGGGATATTAAATGAAACTGACAAATCTTTGTTAAACTCATATTGCTTATAGTTCAACCGGATATCAAGTCTGTTCTTTTCAGAAACAGTGATCTCTCTAAAGGTAGAAAAGTTTACCCCTGTCTTATTTTCATAATCATCATACGTAATATCAGCTGTACGATTTTTAGTGATGTCGATGTCATCCAGTTTGCTGTGCAACAAAGTACCGTTATTATCCAGCGTTAGTAAATGCTTGAAAAATTTCCCTGCTGATGCCAGCAAGATCCTGTCTTCTGTTTTTCTGTAAGAAACGACACTATCATGCATGAATACGGGATTGCCTACTAACAGATCCTGCAATGTTTCAAAATCAAAAGGCAATTGTGTTATTTCCTGCAGATAATCCAGGGATCTTAGTTGTACTTCCTTATTTATTTTATCAACTAAAAAAACACTGTCTTTATTTATAAGTATCCTGAAAGCTTCAATATTAAAAATAGTAGCATACATCGATACCCAAACCACGCTGTCTTTTATAATATGAACATAAGCCGTAACGTTAGGTTGCTTTCCTTTACTATCTTCATATTCTACTTTTACTTTTGCAGCAAACGTCTTAAAGTCGATATACTTGCTTTTAAGTGTGTCAATTGTTTTCTTTATTAATAGAACTGAATCTGCAGCAGATTGATTTGTTACCACAATAGCAGTAGTATCCTTTTTGCTCATAGCAGTCTGTATTTTTTTTGTAGATCTGCAGCTGGCAAAAAATATTCCTGCAACAATTATTAAGAATACTAAAATTTTATTTTTCATTTATTTTAAATTAAATAGGATATTAACTTTTGCCTGTATGTCCAAAACCTCCGGCACCTCTTATGCTCTCTCCTAATTGTTCTACAGGGATCAATGCTGCATCTTCTGTTTTACTAAATACCATTTGGGCAATACGATCTCCGTGATTGATCACCTGTTCTTCCTTACCAAGATTTATCAGGATCACTTTAATCTCACCTCTGTAATCACTATCAATTGTTCCGGGAGTATTCAAACAGGTAATTCCCTGTTTAACAGCTAAGCCGCTCCTCGGTCTTATTTGTGCTTCGTACCCTTCGGGTAACTCAATAAATAATCCGGTAGGAACCAGGTAACGTTCCAGCGATTGTAGCGTAACAGGCTGCTCCAGGTTTGCTCTTATATCCATACCCGCTGCTCCGGCGGTAGCATAAGCAGGCAAAGGATTCGTTGATTTATTGACAATATTTACGGGAATAGTTGGCATGGCTGCAAAGGTAATGATGTAGTTAAGATTTAGTTCAGTATAAAATATTTTAACAAGCTGCTATATTTTTTGTAACAATATGGAAGCATAGGCTACCAGCCCTTCTTCTCTGCCAACAAACCCCATTTTTTCGGTGGTGGTGGCTTTAATAGAAACATCAGTTACTTTTAATGAAAGGATATCTGCTATTGTTTGTTGCATTGCAGGAATATAGTTTTTTATTTTAGGTGCCTGCAGGCAAAGTGAGCTATCAATATTTATGATCTTATATCCTTCTTTGGAGATCAACTCAAAACTTTTTTGTAATAATATTTTACTGTCGATATTTTTCAATGCTGCATCTGTATCCGGAAAATGAACACCAATATCACCTAAACATGCGGCTCCCAACATAGCATCGCATATAGCATGCAACAAAACATCAGCATCACTATGACCCAAGGCCCCTTTAGTATGAGGTATCAATACACCTCCTAACCAAAACTCCCTGTCTGTTACCAATTGATGAAAATCTATTCCAAAGCCTATTCTTATATTCATTATAAATGCTGTTTAATAAAGATTATCTGCAAATGTATGTATTGCGATGAATCTATGCATAGAAAAAGGGATTGAAACGATCAATCCCTTTTATAAATATTGTTGGGTTACTTATTTTGTTGTCGTTGGCGTAGTAGTTGATCCTGCTGTTCCATCAAAATCAAAAACTAAGCTAAATCTCAATGTATTAGATAAAGGATTACGATTAGTACCGTTACCAGAAGGTAATAGATAAGAGAAATTTAATCCGAAGTTGTTATATTTTAATCCTGCGCCAAGTGAAAAGTATTTACGGTTCCCTTTGGTTGGGTGCTCGTAAAAATATCCGCCACGTAAAGCAAATTGATTATTATACCAATATTCGGCTCCTGCAGAAATTTGAAACTCTCTTAATTCTTCTTTAAATCCACCCGGAGCATCGCCAAACGATTTGAACCAGCTACTTACCACACCTTGTGTTCTGTATTTTTCCAAGTTAGCTTGATCTGTTTCTTCAACACCTGTAGCAACCGGAGGTGTTGGCACTAACAATTTATGTACATCCAGAGCAAAAGTCAATTTATTTGCTTCATCCATTACTTTAGTATACGCTACTCCCAATCCTAAATTGGCAGGGATGTAATCTTTTTGCGATGCGTCATTTGTATACGCAATCTTAGAACCTAAATTGGTTAAAGCAATTCCATAATTCAATCCTTCTCCATTATCTTTTACTCCGGTATGGAATAAACTAAGGTCGCCGGCAACAGAGCTACCTGGTTTGTAAGAAGTACCGCTATTATTAGGATCACCACTTGCCAATCTTGAATTGATATATCTTAACGCTATCCCGATACCGAGTTTAGAAGACAATTTTCTTGAATAACCTGCATCGATAGAAAATTCTCTCGGACGGAATGAGCCTAATTCATTACCCAAAAAATCAGTAAACTGTATATTACCTAAATTAAAGTAGCGAATGGAAGCAGTTACAGCCTGCATTTCGTCGAGCTTATAGTACCCTCCTGCTGTTATCAGGTTTACATCATTTAATCCCAGGTCTTTCAACCATGGTGTATAAGTTAAGCAAATCCCTGCCTGACTTGTATTAAAGGGGGTTTTAGCCAAATTCCAAAAACCGGAACTGGCATCAGGTGTGGTAGCAACACCAACATCACCCATACCGCCACTACGGGCATCGGGAGAAATTCTTAAAAATGGAACTGCGGAGGTAACAACATTAATCTGATCAGCTTCCTGTGCATTTACAATACCTGCTATACTAACCAACAACAATAAACCTGTTAGTTTCAATTTTGCTCTTTTCATGCGTATTTTTTTGTCTTAAATTAAGGGTAGACATACACTCAATAGATAAATATTTTTTGTTGGTTATATTAGTTTTGATAAAAAAGGCAAATAAAACGGACAAACAAGATATAACTATTTGCCCGATAAACCCTTATTCAATCATTTAATTTTTCAAAAATAGCCGAAATATCTTTTATTTCAAAAAATAAATGTGTATTTTTTACACATCTGTTTTTTATTTGATAATCATGTATATAACGTCAATTATTATTCTATATTGCTTTTTTACTAATATTTAGACCGAAAAAAGAGCCGAATAGTTGCTTTGGATAAACATTTACAATTTTGTGTTAAAATATCGTTTGCATAAATAAAAAATAGCCGTTTTGCCTAATTTCACGTAAAAGATTTATATTCGCAACTGTAAAATTTTAAATACAATATTTTATAAACCATTGCGTTAAGCAATAATGGCAAAACGAATGCACATGCAAAAATTATTTTCCGTTAAAACTCTGTTGATTGTGGGTGTAGCTGCAATCGGGTTAAGTTCTTGTAAAGGCCTGTTTGGTAAGAAGAAAGAGAAATCTTCTGTTACCGGATGGAGCTATGATGACAAAAACAGAGGTAATTACCACGTATCAAAAATTAAATACCCTAAAGCCGGTCCAGGCTTAGTGTTTGTACAGGGTGGTACGTTTGTTATGGGGGCAAAAGATGAAGATGTTATGGGTGATTGGAATAATGTTCCCCGCCGTATCACTATTCCTTCATTTTTTATTGATGAAACTGAGGTAGCTAACGTTCATTACCGTGAGTATATTTATTGGTTAGAGAATACATTTGATAATGACTCTACCATAATGAAAAAAGCTTTACCTGATACGCTTTGCTGGCGTGAAGAATTGGCTTACAATGAGCCATACGTTGAGTACTATTTCAGGTATCCTTCTTACAATTATTATCCTGTAGTTGGTGTTAACTGGCGTCAGGCTCATGACTTTGCTGTTTGGAGAACAGACAGAGTAAATGAATTAAAATTGGTAGAAAAAGGTTTCCTTAAAAAAGAAGCTATCAAAAAAGAAATGAATAAAGGTGGTACAGGTGGTGAAGGTGGTTCTACTTTCAATACTGAAACATATTTATTAAGCCCGGATCTTATCCAAAACAAAGGAAAAGGCAGAGCAGTTGGTAGAGATGTAAATAATAAGCCTCGTACTACTGTTAAAATGGAAGATGGTATCTTAAATATGGGATATCGTTTACCAACTGAGGCTGAGTGGGAATATGCTGCTTACGGTATGATTGCTCAAAACCCTAATCCTCGTAAAAAAGAAAGTAAAAGTGGTGAAGAGTTATTATCTAATCAACAAATTTATTCATGGAGTAAAAATCCAAATGGTTTAAGAGATAACCGCAGAGGAAGCTGGCAAGGTAAATTCTTAGCTAACTTCAAACGTGGTAGTGGAGATAATATGGGTGTTGCCGGTGGTTTGAATGACCGTTCTGCAATTCCGGGTAATATCAAAGCATTCTATCCAAATGCCTTTGGTTTGTACAACATGAGTGGTAACGTTAGTGAGTGGGTACAAGATGTGTATCGTCCATTAACGCCTTCAGATGCAGAAGATTTCAACTACTTCCGTGGTAATAAATTCCAAAATTATTACAAAGAAAATGGTGCTTACAAAAGAGACAGTTTAGGTCTTTTGAAAAAAGTTGACGTTAGTGATGAAGAATCTAAAAACAGAAGAAACTATCAACATAACAATGCTTTAGGATTTATGGATGGTGATTCATTAAGCGGATCTTTCTATCAATATGGTGTTACCACATTGATCAGCGATAGTTCAAGAGTATTTAAAGGTGGTAGCTGGAATGACAGAGCGTATTGGTTATCACCAGGTGCTCGTAGATTCTTAGAAGAATATCAATCTTCAAGCACTATTGGTTTCCGTTGTGCACAAACTTACTTAGGTCCGCCGGAAGGTGCAGGATTTAAAGAAGGTAATATCTTCGGTAAACGTAGACAAACAAGTAAAAGAAAAACAAAATACTAAGTAATAAACTCTTTATAAAAAACCCTTCAATCTTATTGAAGGGTTTTTTATTTATACAATATTCTACTTTCTATACTATTTTTGATACATGCAAATAGAAGCACTTTACAAAATATTTATTGAGTACCCTTCAATACAAACTGATACGAGAAAATTACAACAGGGAGATCTGTTTTTTGCTTTAAAGGGAGATAACTTTAACGGTAACCTTTTTGCTAAGCAGGCACTTGCTTCAGGTGCAGCCTATGCCATCATCGATGAACCTGTTGATGATACCGATCCAAGATTGATCAAAACAGACAATGTATTGGCAACACTTCAGGCGCTGGCAAAACATCACAGAGTGCAATTCAAAATCCCGTTTATTGCTATTACCGGAAGCAATGGAAAAACGACTACAAAAGAATTGGTACATGAGGTCCTGTCTACTACTTATAAAACATATACCACCAAAGGAAATTTAAATAATCATATTGGTATCCCTCTTACAATATTATCGGTAAAAAAAGATGCAGAGATCGCAGTAATAGAAATGGGAGCTAATCATCAAAAAGAAATTGAAGCGTATTGTACATATACATTGCCTACACATGGCATCATAACTAATTGCGGCAAAGCACACCTGGAAGGATTTGGAGGAATTGAAGGAGTTAAAAAAGGAAAGGGCGAGCTATTTGATTATTTAAGAAAAACGAATGGCACAGCTTTTATCATGAATGATTATGACTATCTCATTGAAATGAGTAAAGGGATAAAGGAGATAAAAACATATGGTACCAAGGATGCAGATCTGGTAGGTACGGTAAATGAAAGCAATAAATTTTTGGAGGTTTCTATTAAGAAAGGAAGTGATATAAAAAATATACAAACAAACTTAGTGGGTGAGTACAACTTACCAAATGTGTTATTAGCCATTTTACTCGGAGAGTATTTTAAAGTGCCTGATACTAAGATAAAATCGGCATTGGAAAATTATATCCCTTCTAACAGCCGATCTCAATTAATTGAAAAAGATAGCAACAAAATTATATTGGATGCCTATAATGCTAATCCCACAAGCATGAAAGCTGCCATTGAAAATTTTGCCAAAATGCAGGGAAGTGATAAAGTGTTGATATTAGGAGGCATGATGGAATTAGGTGAAGAAAGTATTGCCGAACATAAATCTATTGCAGCACTAATAGATACCTACAAATGGAAAAGTGTGGTACTTGTTGGCGGAGACTTCAATAAGATAGATCATCATTATATAAATCTTGCTAACTCTACCGAAGCCAAGACCTGGTTACAACAACAGCATTTTGCCAATACAGCTATGCTTATAAAAGGATCAAGGAGTATGCAAATGGAAAAAGTGTTAGAGCCATAAGCCGCCTTTATTCTTTTGGTTTTCGCCTGAATATAATGGCTGCATTGGATTTCAGATCGGCTGAAAATCTTACTTCGTATACCAACTCTCCATCCCATACTACCAATAAGCCGGTATTAGGCGGTATACTACCCAGATTCTCTGCATACATCACCATGGTTAAAGAGTCTGGTGTGTCTTTATCAATATAAATTGTTTTTCGATTAGGCTTCGTTGTTAGTCCTACTTTAGAAAAAATAACTTTACCGTTCATTAATACACTTACAGTATCTCCATCAACTTCGCCATTATCATACAATGTAAGCGTTAAACTATCAGACTGATATTCTACGGTTTGAATAGTAGATGTCTTTCTACTAGATACTTCAACTGCCCCGGTTTTAGCGGATGGTAATACTGCAGCAACCACAGGTGTTTCTTTTTTAACAACAGGTGGCGGAGGTGGCGCCTGTACGACCGTTTCTTTTTTAGGTAGAGGTACTTTTGCTGCTACCGGTTGAGGCTTCGGTGCTGCTACTACCTCTTTCTTTGGAGGAGGTGGCGGTAATTTCTTTTCTACAGAAGGTTTAACTGCAACAGTTGGCACTTCTTTTTTAACAACAGGTTCTGGTTTCTTCTCAACTACAGGTTTAACAACAACCGGAGGTGTTATTTTTTTCTCCACTACAGCAATCTCCACTTTAGGTTCTTCTGTAATCACCGGAGGCTTAACAATAACTGCCGGTGATTTTCTTGCCACAGCAATTTCCTTTGCCTTTGCTTTTATTAATGCCGAATTGATTGTTAGTTTTTTGAATTGTACTGCAGGAAGTTTTGCAAGCGTTTCAGGTTCAGGTTCTTTTTTATTAAATGACAAATCTTTGGTTAGATCGAGTTCCTGCAGTTTTTTATAAATAGCAGCCTCTTCAAAATCGTACTCCTTTAATAACTTAATCGCCCCTGTAGTAAATGCTCCCGCTTTCTTTTTAACAGATTTCCATATTCCGTTTATTTGCTCTGCGCTGGAAAAAGCCGCAGCATAAGTAAGGTTAGCATTTTGATTATTCAAAATGATACTATCTCCTGATAACAAAGCAAATTCCTCAAATGCTATATTACCTTTTCGGTAATTGACCTTGATCTTCTTTAGATAGCTTATAGGTTTCCCTTTATCAGTATAGGTGAGATATACGTATCCCCTGAAAAAATCAGGGTTACCGGTAATGACAATTTCTACAGGAGAATTTGTTTTTGTACTATCATCAAAGATGCTCCCTTTCCAAACACCGGTTATCTCCTGAGCAGACAAACAAAAAGAAGACAATAAAAAAAGACATGAATGGAGAATGATGATATGTATTCTCCATTTATTACTAATAAATTTAAAAAGACCCACTAGACTCAAGTATATTATTTTTTTAGTATCCCTAATACAGTGCCATATAAGACTTCTGTACCTAATGCCAGATCTTCGTATGATGAATACTCCAGCGGATTATGGCTTATTCCATCTTTGCAACGAACAAATATCATTCCATAATCACATACATAAGAAAGTGTCAATGCATCATGAAACGGTCCGCTCATTAGTTCAGGAGCATCCAGATTAAGCTTGGTACATTCATCTTTTATGATCGCTTTTATCCAATCGGCACAATAACGTGGTTCGCTATTGGTATCTTCGGATATAGTGTAAGTTAATTTATGTTTTTGAGTAATGGCCTCAATTTTATCCATTAATTGCTTTTCATAGCGATGTCTTCTATCCAGATCAATATCTCTCAGGTCTAGGGTCAATGTAACTTCTTCAGGAATAATATTTCTAGAGGCAGGAAAAACATTCAATGTACCAACAGTACCAACAGTTGGCGCTCCTGGGATCTGCGTGGCAATTTCATTCAAGGCAATAATAACTTCTGCTGCGCCTACCAAAGCATCTTTACGCATGTGCATAGGAACTGAGCCAGCGTGGCCCGCCATTCCTTTTAATTTCAATGTTTGCCACAAAGGGCCAGAGATACCTGATACAATGCCGATTGGTTTATTAGCTACATCTAATACAGGTCCTTGTTCAATATGCAATTCTAAAAAACAAAAAATACTACCGGGTTTATATTCATCTTCCTTTGATCTGGAAACATCACAACCAAAATCTATCAATGCTTGTCTTCTGCTAATGCCATCTTTATCTTTCCTTTCTATATCCTCTGGATCCAATCTTCCGGTGATTCCTTTAGAACCATATAACCCTTTATTAAAACGCCAACCTTCTTCATCTGCAAAAGAAACGACTTCAATGCTTCTTTCAGGAATGATATTATTTTCAGATAAAGTTTTTACAACTTCGATGGCACATAATACACCTGCCACTCCATCGAATCTTCCGCCATAAGGTTGTGAATCAAGATGTGACCCCATCATTAAAACAGGTAGTTCCGGATTCTTTCCTTCTAATCTTCCTATAAGGTTTCCGAAATTATCGATACGTGTTTTCATGCCGGCTTCTTCCATCCATGAAGCGGCGATTTTAAATCCTTCTTTTTCTGTTGGAGAATGAGCCGGACGATTAGTGCCGGTTTCACCGATCTTACCTATTTTACTCATTGCCTCAAAATGCTGCTGGAGGCGGGTGGGGTTAATTTTCATAATGCTTATTTTTAAAAAGGTCGACCTACTTTTGATGAGGGTCGACCTTAAGAGAAAAGTTCAATATTGGTATGCCGTACAAGTGAGTGACACAACGATGTTTAATAGTAGCACTACAGCTTGTTACAAAAAATATTAATGATCATTTAAAGGACGACCTTCTGCCTGCCACATTTTCCAGTTCACGTAATCCGGTGCTACTCTATGTTCTACCATGGTGATACAATCATCAACTGGGCACATTAACTGGCAAAGATTACAACCAACACATTCTTCTTCTTTGATAGTGTATTTATTATAAGGCTTGCCAAATTCTAAATTGATAGATTGATGAGATGTGTCTTCGCAAGCGATGTAACACAAACCGCAATGAATACATTTATCCTGGTTGATATTGGCAATGTGGTGATAGTTGATATCAAGATCTTCCCAATGCGTAATTTTTTCAACTGATTTTCCGATGAAGTCATCCAATTTTTTGTAGCCTTTTTCATCCATCCAGTTATTCAACCCTTCGCACATATCTTCTACAATTCTAAAACCATGTTTCATTGCAGCTGTACATACCTGTACGTTAGATGCACCTAATAGCATAAATTCCACCGCATCTTTCCATGTACTAACGCCACCTATACCCGAAATAGGCACTTTAGATGTAACCGGATCTTGACTGATAGTAGTCAACATTTTCAATGCAATTGGTTTTACTGCAGGACCGCAATAACCGCCAAAAACTGACTTGCCCGCTACATAAGGGTTTGGCACAAGTGTATCCAGGTTAATTCCGGTAACAGATTGTATAGTATTGATCAAAGACAATGCATTACTACCTGCCTGCACACATTTAATTCCTGTAGGTACTGGAGAGTGCACGTTTGGTGTAAGTTTGGTAATAACCGGAATGGTTGCTTTTTCCATCACCCATTCTACTACCATGCCGGCAATTTCAGGATCTTGTCCTACAGCCGCACCCATACCACGTTCTGTCATACCATGAGGGCATCCGAAGTTCAATTCAAAACCCATGGCGCCGGCATCTTCGCATTTCTTAATTAATTCATGCCATGCTTCACGGTTGTTATCCGCCATGAGAGAAACGATCATTGCTCTGTCGGGAAACATTTTTACAACCTCAGTAATTTCTCTAAGATTTATTTCCAAAGGTCGATCACTGATCAACTCAATATTATTGAAACCCATTACTCTTCCGCCGTTAAAATTAACTGCAGAGTAACGTGAAGAAACATTCTTTACTTGGCTACCCAATGTTTTCCAAACTACGCCACCCCAGCCTGCTTCAAAAGCACGAACTACATTTATTTTTTTATCTGTTGGTGGTGCACTCGCTAACCAAAATGGATTAGGAGATTTGATACCGAGGAAATTTGATGATATATCTGCCATAAATTAATATTTGCCCCTATCCCCTAACGGGGAACTAGAGTGTTAAAGTTTTTAGTTTATTATTTTCATCTAAATTTTAAAATATTTAAATAAAATTATTCTCTATGAATAAATCCCCTTTAGGGGATGAGGGCTATAACCCAAGATGTTTAATGATCGCTGCTGCACCATCTTTACCCGCTTGAACCGCATCCACCACTTCTTTACCACCGTTGACACAATCACCACCTGCAAATACACCGGCAACGCTTGACACAGCTTTATCACTTACAGTTACTTTACCTCCTTTATTATCAATGCCACTAGATTTTATCAATTCTTCAAAAGGCATTTGACCT
Organism: Ferruginibacter lapsinanis; assembly: GCF_020783315.1. NCBI lineage: Bacteria > Pseudomonadati > Bacteroidota > Chitinophagia > Chitinophagales > Chitinophagaceae > Ferruginibacter > Ferruginibacter lapsinanis. The sequence goes on from NZ_CP086063.1 coordinate 471,821, forward strand.
GCAGCTTTAATCACCATATCAACAGCTAAAGAAAAAGTTTCTCCGGTATCAACAGGGCTTCTTCTGCCGCTTGCATCAGGTTCTCCTAATTTCATTACACTGCAAACAATTTCATTTACTTTTCCGTCGCCTTTGATTTCTTTAGGAGCTGCTAACCAGATCACCTGGCAGCCATCTAATTTCGCAATATCCAATTCAACATCAGTACAAGGTTTTTCAGCTTCGGTACGACGATATAACATGGTTACTTCTTTCGCACCTAAACGTTTTGCTTGTGTTGCAGCATCAATTGCCGTCATACCCATACCAATTACTGCTACTTTATCTCCCACAGGAATTTTGCTGTAATCATTGCTACGCAGATTGTAGATGAATGAAATAGCATCTTCAACGCCTTCTAAATGCTCTCCGGGGATTTCTAATTGACGAGCCAACCCCACACCAATCGCCAAATACACTGCATCGTATTGTTTTTGCAGATCAGCTAATTGAATATCTTTTCCTAATTCTTGTTTATATTTTATTTCAATTCCACCGATGCCTAAGATGTAGTCTACTTCTTCTTCACAAAATCCCGGTGTTACTTTATAAGCAGCAATACCGTAGGTCATCAACCCGCCGCCTTTTGCTTCTTTTTCATAAACAGTTACGTCTATGCCTTCACGTGATAATACATGAGCACAGCTCAAGCCTGCAGGACCAGCTCCTATCACCGCAACTTTTTTACCATTGCTTGGTTTGCGATCAAATAACTGCCAGTTATTTTTCATAGCAATTTCTGTACTGTAACGTTGCAGTTTAGCAATCGGTATAACAGCTTCGTGTTCTACAAAATTATACACACAAGCACCTTCGCATAATTTTTCTACGGGGCAGACTTTACTGCAGCTTGCTCCCATAATATTGCTCGACAAAATTGTATGCGCTGAACCCTTAATATTTTCAGTTGTTATCTGCTTGATAAATTTAGGAACATTGATTCCTGTCGGACAACTTTTTGTACATGGTGCATCGTAGCAAAATAAGCAACGGTTAGCATCTACTAATGCAGCAGTGTATGAATCAAACGGCGGATGAATGTCGCTGAAATTCTCTGCATACTGCTCGGGTGTTAAACGGTTGTTTTTAATTGACATATAATTGATTTGATAGTAAGTTAATTTTTATAGCTCAGTAATTTTTCCATAAGTCTCGGGCCTTCTGTCTCTGAAGAACTGCCATTTGCTTCTAACCTGTTCTATCAGATCAAGATCAAATTCTGCAACGATCAATTCATCTTTATCTTCCGATCCGCAGGCAATAATTTCTCCAAGCGGATTTACAAAATACGAATTCCCGTAAAACTTTCCGTGATTCCACGGAGCTTCTGTACCAACACGATTGATGCATCCCCAGAAATTGCCATTAGCCACTGCATGTGCAGGCTGCTCTAACTTCCACAAATATTGCGATTGACCAACTGTTGTTGCAGAAGGATTGTAAACGATCTCTGCGCCATTCAAACCTAAACATCTTGCACCATCCGGGAAGTGCCGATCATAACAAATATACACACCAACTTTTGCATACTTCGTTTGAAAAACAGGATAACCTAAGTTGCCCGGTTTGAAGAAAAATTTCTCCCAGAAACCACCGGTATGGGGTATGTGATTTTTTCTATACTTGCCTAAATAAGTTCCATCAGCATCGATCACCGCAGCAGAATTATACAACACACCTGCTTGTTCTTTTTCATAGATCGGAACAATGATCACCATGTTATATTTCTTTGCATATTCCTGCATACGCTCTGTTGTAGGCCCCGGAATAGTTTCAGCGCTTGCATACCATTTTGCATCTTGTCCCGGACAGAAATACGGTGTATTGAAAATTTCCTGGAAACAAAGAATTTGAACCCCTTGTCTGCCGGCTTCTTCAATCAATGGAATATGTTTTTGCACCATTGCTTCCATGATCTCAGGAATAGTTCCTTCCCCTTCTGTTTTAGCAAGGCTCATTTGAATAAGACCTGATTTAATAATTCTTGGCATAATTATTTTATTTTATGTACTAAGCTTTTGTACTACTATTAAGCTTCATTGGCGTCGCACTCTTGTACATTTATTTTCTATTCATCATTTTTTCTCTATCACTTTAGCAATACTACTTTCTGGTATCAGCCACATGATCGAAACAGTTAAAAATAAACATCCTGATATCACCGGATTCACATACAATGCAATCGGAATTGCAAGCGTGTAAAGAACTATTGATGCAAACGCTTTAAACTTTCTTCTACCTAAAGTCGGTTTAAACTCAGGCGATTCATCATAATGCTTAATTATCTGCTTTTCTAATATCGTATACGAAGCACCACAAAGCAAAGCAAGTACAGCATAAGTCGCAACCGTAATTCTTTCAAAATGATTCTCTCCCATCCATGCTGTTGCAAAAGGGATCAACGACAACCAAAACAACAAATTCATATTAGACCAAATGATACCCGGCGTTACTCTCTTTACCGTGTGAACCAAATGATGATGGTTTCCCCAATAAATTGCAACAAATAAAAAACTTAAAGCATAACAAATAAACTTCGGCACCAATGGTTTTATCTCAACCCAACTTGTCCCTTCCGGTGCCCTCATTTCCAACACCATTATCGTGATAATGATCGCTATTACTCCATCGCTGAATGCTTCTAATCTTGTTTTATTCATCTGCTCTCGATTTGGAGATTTGATGATTTGGAGATTTGGAAATGGCTTTCAACTTATGAAGTTCCACTCATCTTCAAATCCCCAAATTTTCAAATCATCAAATTATTTGACTTACTTTATTACGTTTTATAAATTGTCCGTATCCTTTTGGAACTTTACAATCATTATTATCGATCGCAACCTGTCCTCTTAATAGAACAGTTTTTACTTTACCTGTTAATTCCCATCCTTCATAACCACTGTAATCAACATTCATGTGATGCGTTTTAGCAGACAGTGTATGTTTTTCTTTAGGATCAAAAATCACAATATCCGCATCACTACCAATTGCAATAGTTCCTTTACGAGGGAACATGCCAAATATTTTTGCAGCGTTTGTTGATGCAACTTCTACATATTTATTCAAAGTGATTTTTCCTTTTGCAACACCTTCACTGAATAATAATTCCATTCTGTTTTCTATGGCAGGATGACCGTTTGGTATTTTACTAAAGTCATCTTTACCCATTAATTTCTGTTCCCACATAAACGGACAGTGATCTGTAGCAACAACATTCACAATTCCCTGGTTAATGCCCGCCCATAATGTAGCCTGATCTTTCTTCTCTCTTAATGGCGGACTCATTACCCATTTAGCACCATCTTCCTGTTCGTATAATGAAGCATCAATAATTAAATATTGAATACAAGTTTCTACAAACATTTTCTGATTACGCTTAGTTGCATTACGTACTGCGTTCAATGCTCCTTCGCAAGTCAAATGCACTATATAACCCGGACAACCGGTATAACTTGCCATATCCACAAAACGTTCGCTTGCTTCTGCTTCTGTTATTTCCGGTTGAGATAAATAATGATATAACGGAGACAATTTACCTTCGCTTCTGTGTTTCTGAACAAGGTAATCGATCATGTCTCCATTGGTAGCATGAACATTAATTAAACCGCCATTCTTTTTCACTTCCTCCATCAAACCGATCATCTGTCTGTCATCGATCATCAACGCACCTTTATACGCCATAAAGGTTTTGAAAGAGGTAATGCCATGTTGTTCGATGAAGGTTTTTATTTCTTTTTTTGTTTCGTCATTAAAATCAGTCACCGCCATATGAAAACTATAATCACCTACAGCAGTACCATTGGCTCTGCCATTCCAATCATCTAATGCTGACTGTAAGCTTTTACCTTGTGTTTGTAAAATGAAATCAATAACGGTAGTTGTACCTCCGTACAATGCAGCCCTTGTTCCTGTTTCATAACTATCGCTGCTGAATGTACCCATGAAAGGCATATCCAGATGCACATGTGGATCAATACCACCGGGCATAACTAATTTGCCTGTCGCATCAATTTCTTTATCGGCCTTAACAGATAAATTTTTGCCAATAGCAGAAATGGTTTCTCCTTCTATGAAAATATCAGCTACATAATTATCTGTAGCTGTAATAATATTTCCGTTTTTTATTAAGATACTCATGTAATTTATTTTTTCTTCATCAACAATAAATATACGACACCACTAACAAAAAAACCAACAAACCATGCATAACTATATAAATGTGATATCCACTCTGGAAATGCTGTTGCAGATATAACTTTTATTTGCAATAAAAAGCCGGGTACATTCGGTAATATCCCTGCTAGTAAAGCAATCACTGCATTTCTGTTAAACCCATTTGAAAAACTGTATTGGCCTTTTGGGTTATACAGATCAGCTACATTTAATTGCTGCTTTTTTACAAAATAATAATCAGAAATCATGATACCACCTATCGGACCCAATAAACTGGAATATCCAACAAGCCATGTAAAAATATATCCGCTTGGATCTTCTGCCAGCTTCCATGGAAAGATAAGCAAGCCTATGATACCCGTAATAAATCCACCAACTTTAAAATTAATTTTTGATGGGGCTAGATTAGCAAAATCATTTGCAGGACTAACAATATTTGCAGCAATATTTGTTGCTAATGTAGATATTGCTATGGCTATCATCGCAAAGCTTACGATCACCTTACTATCAAATTTCCCTGCTAATACAACAGGATCCCAAATAGTAGTTCCAAATACAATTGTTGTAGCAGATGTTACCACAACTCCAACAAAAGCAAAGAAGGTCATAGAAGTTGGCAAGCCCAATGCTTGTCCGTTAATTTGCGCCTTTTGACTTTTTGCATAACGAGTAAAATCCGGAATGTTTAAAGAGAGCGTTGCCCAAAAACCAACCATCCCTGTTAATGCAGGAAAAAAGAATTTAAAGAAAGAGCCCGTATCTGCAAATTTTGAAGGCTGACTTAAAATTGCTCCCAGTCCATCTGCTGCCGAAATGGCCCATAACAATAATGCTAAAGCAGCTAATGGTAAAAAGAATGCTTTGAATACAAGTAATTTCCTGATGCTTTCTACCCCAAGATAAACCACCAGCATATTCAATAACCAGAAAGCAAAAAAACAAGCAAAAGGAATTATATCCGGCAAGATACCTGTAACTAATGTTTCTGACATGGAAGGAAACCAAACCCTTATCAGGTAATAAACAGCTTTACCACCGATCCATGTTTGAATACCAAACCAGCCACATGCAACAATCGCTCTTAGTATTGCAGGAATATTTGCACCACTTGTTCCAAAACTTGCTCTTGCCAAAACAGGAAATGGTATTCCGTATTTAGCACCTGCATGACCGTTTAAGATCATGGGAATTAAAACGATCGTATTTGCAATGAAAATTGTGAGGATGGATTGCCACCAATTCATTCCCCCTTCGATCAGAGAACTGGCCAACATATAAGTTGGGATACATAAGCTCATGCTTATCCATAACGCCGCATAATTCCACGTACCCCATTTACGCTGGTTGGGTAAAACAGGTGCCAGGTCTTCGTTGTACAACGAAGAAGACGTTATGTTTGTGTTCTCCTGCATTAAGTTTTTTGGTAATGAAAAAATTAAATTACAATTTATTGAATTTAATTCACATGTTCATCTGCAATTGCAATTGCTTCAGAAATTATTGCTAACCCTTCATCAATTTGCTCTTTAGTAACGGTCAACGGTGGCGCACAAAATATGAAGCCCCAACGTACAAACGTATACATGCCTAACTCTTTAATTTTTGCAGCTACTTTATTCATCACCGCCATCTCATCAGGCTTTGCATTGAATGGAGCCATTGGTTCTTTGGTTGTTCTGTTCTTCACTAATTCAATACAACCTAATAATCCTGTATTTCTAAAATCGCCTATTGAAGGATGTTTTGCTTTTAATTTTTCAACCTGCTGCTCCATGTATTTACCCATGTTTCTTGCATTTTCTATCAGGTTATCTTCTTCGTAAATTTTTAGAGTTTCTAATGCAGCAGCACAACAAACAGGGTGTGCAGAATACGTTAAACCTAATGCTAACATTTGATCATCATACTTAGCAGCAATTTTATCGCTTACCTGTAAACAACCGAATGGCAAATAACCGCAGGTCATTCCTTTCGCCATTGCGATCATATCCGGAACAATTCCGTGATTTTGGAAACCGAACCATTGCCCTGTTCTGCCAAAGCCACTCATCACTTCATCCATGATCATTAAGATACCATTCTTTTGTGTGATTTCTCTTACCGCTTTTAAATATCCTTTGGGATACTGCAGACAACCTGATGTTCCTGATTCGCCTTCTAACACAACAGCAGCAATATTTCCTGGCCCTTCATAAGCAACCATGCGTTCAAATTGTGCAACAGCTTCTTTCAATAAATTTTCTTCACCATACTCCCAACGATATAAATTAGGCAGATCAAAATGTACAAAATTTGGCGCTTGTTGAGAATCAACAGGTAATTTACGAGGATCGCCTCCTGCGGAAATAACACCCATTGTAGCTCCATGATAAGATTGATAACGGGTTAATATTTTATGTTTGCCCGTGTATAGTCTTGCTAATTTAATTCCGTTTTCTATTGATGTCGCTCCACATAAAGTAAAGAAAGATTTATTCAGATCACCCGGACAGATCTCTGCTAATTTCTTTCCTAATTCTCCACGAACTTTTGTAACACACGATGGTGTAACATAAGAAACCTCTTGCATTTGCCTTACAACGGCTTCGGTTATACGCTGATTACCATGACCAATATTCATGTTGATCAATCCGCTGGAAAAATCGATATACTTTTTTCCATCGTAATCATATAAATAAACGCCTTCTGCCCTTTCAACTGCAATGGGGCTATGGCCTTTTTGTTTGCTCCAGCTAAACAATGTATAGTCCATACTGTTTTGAACTATTTCTGCTGCTTCTGATAATGTTTGAGTACTCATGTTACTAGTTATTATGTTACAAGTTATTTGTTCAATATTGGTATGCGGTACAAGTGAGTGACACAACGATGATGCCATGAAAAACAAATGCTCGTCACCCAAAAATCACACGCTTACAATTTTTATTCTAATTCGATTCTTGAATAAACTAAAGACCTATGTTCCCATTTAGGGGACAGGGGTTAACTCATCCAGTTCACCCCAGCTTCAGCACTCCATTTCGTAGTTGATTTTTTCAACTTGGTCCAGAATTCGATAGAACTTTTACCCGTGATATCACCTACGCCAAATTTACTTTCATTCCATCCACCAAAACTAAATGGCTCACGAGGAACAGGCACGCCCACGTTCACACCGATCATACCAGCACTGGCGTTATCAATGATATATCTTGCAGCACCTCCATTTTGAGTGAACACACTTGCTGCATTTCCGTAAGGGTTTGCATTTTCAATGGCAAGGGCTTCATCAATTGTATTGGTACGCATGATAGAAATTACCGGCCCGAAAATTTCTTCTTTAGCCACACTCATTTCCGGTGTTACATGATCGATTACTGTTGGACCAACATACGTTCCTTTTTCTTTTCCTTCAACGACTACTTTTCTGCCATCTACTAAAATTTTTGCTCCTTGCTTTTCAGCATCAGCAATGTATTGTTCAATTCTGTCTTTCGATTCTTTATTGATAACCGCTCCTAAGTTTTTACCCGGAATAATTTTCAATGCTTCTTCACAAATTCTGCTTATCACCGCATCCACATTACCTACTCCGATCATAGCACTTGCTGCCATACAACGTTGGCCAGCACAGCCACTCATACTTGCTACTACATTACTTGCAGTCATATCAACCTTTGCATCTGGTAAAACCATCAAGTGATTTTTTGCACCACCTAATGCTAAACAGCGTTTATAGTTAGACGTTGCTCTTTGATAAACAATTTTGGCAATTTTTGTACTGCCTACAAATGATACTGCTTCAATATCGGGATGATCGCAGATTGCATTCACAATTTCAACATCACCATTTACAATATTGAAAACGCCATCAGGTAAGCCTGCTTCTTTCAATAACTCTGCTATTCTTACACAACTTAAAGGCACTTTTTCTGAAGGTTTCATGATCATACAATTACCTAATGCAATAGCGTTGGGTAATGTCCAGTTAGGAACCATACTAGGGAAGTTAAAAGGAACAATAGAAGCAACAACCCCTAAAGGCACATGTTCTGTCCTGCATTCCACGCCACGACTCACTTCCAAGACTTCGCCAGTTACTAATTGAGGCAATGAAGTTGCAAATTCAGTCAATTCGATACATTTTTCTATCTCTGCGACAGACTCTCCATATGTTTTTCCATTTTCTTCACTGCATAATTCTGCCAGCTCTTTGAGGTTTTTTTCTAACAAAGTTTTGTACCTGAAAAACACTTGCACTCTTTCTTTGATCGGCGTTTTACTCCAGGCCGGAAATGCAGCCTTGGCGGCCATCACAGCATCATTTAAGTCTTTAGCTGAGCTCATCGGTACAGTAGATAACAACGTGCCATCAATAGGAGAAATCACATCTAATTTTTTATCTGTGCTTACTTTTGTTATCTTTCCGCCTATAAAATTTTGAATTGCCGGGTATTTCATTTTTTAGTGTTTTTATAAAATATAAATAATGTAGAATTTTTCTAACAAAATAAAAATAATACATTTTTTTTATAAATATTAGCAATTTTTTCATTTTTTAATAATTTTTTTTACCTTACACTTATTATGGAAAAAAATGACACACTTAAATTAGACGATCTTGACTTTGCTATTCTGTCTTATTTACAGCAGGATGGGAGGATGTCTTTTACTGTAATTGCAGAAAAATTAAAAGTTTCTATTGGTACTATACGTACCAGGTTTAACAAACTAATTGAAGATGGCACCATTAACATCGTTGGTAGAGTTAACCCCGAAAAGGTTGGTTTTCATGCATATGCACATATTGCCGTATTTGTAAGACCGGCCAGCTTAAATGAAAAAGTTGCCCAAAAAATATTAAAAATGCCTGAGGTTAGCTTTTTGGCAATGACATCTGGAGATTATGACTTAGAAGTGGATGTAATGTGCCGGGATAACGACCACCTGGTTCAATTTATTGATGAACTGGCTAAAATTGATGGTGTACATCAAACAAAAACAACCATGTACTTTAAAGTATTCAAATATGCTCAGCCGGATTTGGATCTGTTAAAATAACTCCTGCCCAAATATTAAAATATAAAATATGAAACCCTGCAATTGCAGGGTTTCATATTTTAACCATGTGTTTGTTATCCGAAATAGTTTATGATACCCTAATAGCAAAATGCTCTACATGTTACTATCTATCAACATTTTATACAAAAAAATCTTACCACTATTTTTCAACCTGTGAAATTGAAAATAAATTTATTGATTGGCACACAATACTGACAGAAAGATTTCGTTCTAAATTGTTATATAGTACACAATAGTTGTATTAATATCCAATATCACGTACCAAAAAACAAAACTATGGAAAACTTAAAACAAGAGGTTTTTACAACCTTTAGAAAACACCCTGTCTTATCAGCAATCAGCCTGATAGGTTCAGTCTACATCTTTACTTTAATTGCCCTGGCAATAGTTGTAACGATATCTCCGGAAAGCCAGATAGGCGCTATGGTAGAAAATCTTTTTTAAAAATAAAATACTGTATAAAATAGCCCTGCAATAGCAGGGCTATTTTATTTTCTTCATTGCATTTCATAAAAGATTGCTCCTGTAAACAAGAACCATACAATTGCTCTAAATTATTCTACAAGTAGTTTTATAACTTCTTTAGTTCCGTTAGGGGACCGCACTTCCAGATGGTACAATCCATTAACTAACGTAGCAGGCAAAGCGATAACTTCTGTACTGTTACCTCCATTATACACTATCTGCTTCTTTTGTATCAGTTGCCCATTTGCATTGATCAGCTTTATTAAATAAGTGCCCCTATCCTTATCATTAAACTGCAGATCATATCTTCCGTTTTGCACAAGATTACACGCTATAGTTATGGAAGGCACATCCTTACCATTGATCACTTTAACTATAGAAGTGTATATTGACTCTCCTGAAATATTCAAACTTTTAATTCTGTAATAATTAACACCAGGTGAAGAAGATGCATCTAACCAAGTATAATTGATTGTTTCGTTGCTAATACCTTTTGCTGTTACGTTGCCTACTGATCTGAAGTTGATACCATCTGAAGATCTTTCAATATTATAACTACTAATACCATTTTCGGCTGTTACAGCCCACGCAATGTTCATACCTCTGCTTTGTTGTGAAACTTCCAGTTTTATGAAAGATACAGGGACTGTATTTGCTGCTTTGAATACTACTCTGAACCTGTCAGTAAATGTTGCCTTATTTGCAGCGTTCACTGAAAAAACTATTGAACTGGTGGTATTCAGATCTATAGGTTTAGTAGTAGACAAATAATTGTCTTCCAGAAACGCAAGCATTCCATTCGAATTCATTGTAATTGGCGTAAACTCCAGTTTATAGTTCATTGTTTTCAAACCTGTTAATCTGAAGAAAATTGAATCTTTATCTGTAATCTCTTTTCTTCTTTCTATTGCCAATATTTTATTTTCTCTAACTAAACCAATACCTTCTCCAAAATTTGTCACTTTTATAGCATCATTCCCATCTACACCATTCGAATAAATATTATTATATGCAACTGTATTCCCATCTGCCAGGTTTGCCATCGTTCCATTGATCGCATAAAGATTTGTCTTAAAATAGGCAGTAGTTGATTGAGGACGGAAACCTAACGAAATAGAATTCCCCACACTATCTGACTTGCATGCCTCTGTTAGTTGCAAACTTCCACTTCCGGTGGCGTGTACAATAAAAGCCATACCTGATTTGATCTTTGTATTTGGTGCATTTGTATAACTTCCTCCGGATGGATTAGGTAACCAGTCTGGTGCACTGAAGGTCACAAACGCTCCTAATCCATATGATCCGTAAATCAATGGATCCCATACATAGTATGTATTGTCTATTCCACCGTTTTTGATTATACCAGTAAAATCAATTTCAGATGCATAGATATTGCCTACTAATGCTGAAGCCCCGGCTGCAAGATTTATTGCTGTTTGTGTTCCCTGATACAATGGTCCTTTAGTACGTAAAGTTGTTGCTTTTGATCCTGTAATAAATGCTGCAGTATCAACTGTTCTGTCTCCTCTTATATACAGCATCCATCCGGATGTTGTTGCCACAGGAGTTGTTGTGGTATTATTTGTTACACCCGGCCATGTTGGAGAACCTCCGGGATTATACCTTAGTAAGGAGTTTCCGTAAGTTTGAGCATCATACCCATCTGCAACAGCTGTAGTTGTATTGGCTGTGATCCTTGTACCGTAACCCGGAGCCGGATCTGCTTCATATGTTGCAGCATTCTCCTGCCAGGAAGCATGTATTGACTGAGCTCCCTGAGTTGGTATAGCAAGCATACGCCAACCCCTGTTTGAATTCTGAGGTATATATCTTTCTACTTCAACCTTACCATCAATAATTCCAGGGGAAATTCCTACTCTTGCCGTTCCATTTGTATCCGATTTCAATGTAAGAAAATCATTGGTTGTAAAAGTAGCTCCACTTCCAACAGTTATTGATCCGGGATCAGCTCCTGCTGTTATAGCTAATACATTCCCCAAACTTATATTCCGGTTTATTACCAGATCGTGTAAAACATGCCCTCCGGCACCTGTAAAATTCAATGTAAATGGCGTCCCGGAAGCTATGACTATATCTGATGCTGATGATCCAATGAATGTAGGTGTAGTTCCACTTACATTTCCGGTAATTGTAAGTTCAGTATTATTCAAATTTATTATCGACCCAGTTCCGAAACCAATATTATTCAATGATACATCATTGCTTAATGTCAATGTCTTTCCTGAATTAATTGATATATCCGCCCCGTTTGAAGGAACAATACCACAATTCCAGTTAACCACATTATTGAAATTGTTATCATTAGCAGCACCTGTCCAAACATATCCGCCACTGCAAGTAATAGTTAATGTTCCATCTGCAAAACTGAATTGATAATTGGATGCAGACAATGTCCCCAATGACGCAGTAATAGGGTATGTGCCTAATGGACTGAACGTTGTAGCTGTTGTGGTTAATTGTGGTGCACCGGTTATGCCACTCGTACCTAAATTCTCTCCATTCACAAAATTGTTGTAAGATGCAGTAAATGTGGGGTTGGCGGCTCCATAAGTTTTGCTCTTATCATCTGCAGTCACAATAACCGTTGCTTTACTAACTGTATAGACAAGTATCGCATTACCTGTTCCACTTGCATTTGTTGCAGATATCGTGATGTTATATACACCAGCTCCTGTAGTTGCATTTACAGTGATCAACCCCGAGGATATGTTTACTGACATTCCAGTTGGCAAACTTGTGGCATTATAACCTGTTGGGATATTCGTTGCCGTTATCTGGTAGGAAGATGCGGTACCGTAAGTATTCCCTGCAATGAGTGTGCTGTTGATAACGGGAGGAGGAGTGGGCACTACCTCTCCACTGACGATCACTGCTCCTGGGGCATAGCCTGAAAAATTGACCTTGTTCAATTGTGTTGATAGTAATCCTCCCGATCCAACAAAAACTCTACCTCCGGTACCGGAAGAGCCTCCAGTACCTATCCATCCGGTTATTGCCAGCGTTGTACCTGCCCATGTAACGGCACTACTGTTAGAGAAAGTAACAGAATGGACATTATTGCCTAAATCGATGGTTGAGGAAGCATCCAGTTTTAAAGTAGATGAACTAGTAAACGTTCTGCCTGAAGTAATATTTACCGTAGACAATTTCCCTCCGTTTAAGATTATCTGTGAAGCAAATGTTGCATTCGCAGAAGGATTCAATCTTATTTCACCAGCATTAATGGTTGTTGTACCTGTGTAGTTATTATTAGATGCCGAAAACATCATACTACTACCAGAACCAGATTTTATTATGCCCCCCAAACCACTGATAGGTCCACTTATTATAAGATCATTTGTTGTACCTGCATTATCTGCAATTGTAAACGTTCTGTCTGATCCACCTAGTGCAAGAAAAGATGCGATACTTGCTCCTGTAGTTCCTGTAGCGATATCATTTATGGTCACGTTTCCCCCGAGAGTTAATGTTCCCGAACCTGTTATTGAAGCCCCTGATATAGCTCCACTTTCCATTACCAGACTTGTTGGTGAACCAAGATTAAATGATGCCAATGCAAGTGTTGATCCAGCCCTGATCGTTAGGATGCCATTAACGGTTAGACTACTAGTAAGAGTGGCTCCATTTACATCATTTAGTTCAAGATTAGTAAAACTGCCTGCACCTGATAATGTGTGTGAAGCACTGCCTCCATTGAGATACATTTTTCCTGAACCGGTATGTGCAACATTATTTGAAATAGCCCCTTTAACAGTAAGTGTAAATCCACCGTCGGCTAATCCGCCTCCACTGGTGGTAAGGTCTTTATTAACCGTGGTAATGTTTCCAAGCGTCTTGGTTCCTGCCCCGGAAGTTGTAAGAAAAGCATAGTCAGTTCTGGCTGTTATTGCCTGAGGACTGGCCGAGGTATATTCTACAGTCGAATTGGTACCGAGTGTTATGCCTGGCGAATTGGTTGAACTGATTGCAGTACCTGCTGCACCTGAAAACCCCGCTGTATTTGCAGTTTTAAAGATGCCGTTAATAGTAATCGCCCCGCTTGCACCTCCCCAGACTATCGAGGTTGTTCCAGCATTCATTGTAGAACCGACCGATACAGTAATAGCATCAGAAGCTCCTCTTGCAATAGCCAGATTATTTGTTGTCAATAAACTTCCACTGTTTTCATCACCGACATAAATATCTCTGGTAACATTTGTTGCAGATACTGCCGCCCCTAAAGTCACACCTGTTGTGGCATTCGTATTATTTATCTTAAGGTCATTATAAATCACTGAACTAACCCCAATAGGAATAGTGATGGCTGATGATCCATCAAAATTAACTATACTGGTAGTGCCTGGAGTTAAAGTCCCAATAGAAAGGCTTGGAAAAGTTATATTGCCACCAATTTTCATTGTGCCTGCACCCCCGCTCATATCTACTATTGCACTTGCCGCCGTTGTGCCTGCAACAGAAAGACTATACCGGAGGTCTCCGGTAATATCTAATAAACCCGTAGTGATCACAATTTTAGCAACACGATTAGACTGATTCCCTGTTGAAGAAGATGCCAGCAAAACATTTCCTCCAATTGTTGCCGTGCCGCCGTTAATATTCCATACAATTGTTGCTCCCGCAGATGGAGCTGTTAGAGTTACATCATTTGTAACATTTAACGCATTGGTTCCGCTAAGTGTAAGTGTATTCGCAGTATTATCCCTTACCCACATAACAGAATTTACTGTAGCACTAGAAACATTAAGGGTTACTGTAACCGCAGCCAATGCAGCATTACCAATTTGTACATCATCGGAAGCCGTTGGTACTGTCTCTACACCATAAGCAAGAGTAGTTGCGGCAGTGATTGAATTAGCGACTAAAATTAAATGTGTATTATCTGTTATCGTAGCAACTGTTCCTAACAAACCCCCGGCATCAAGCGCTAAAACATCGCCAATTGTAACTTGTGTTGTAAATGATGTACCGGATCCCGTTATGTTCTTACTATTAGTTGCAGCAGTAACAGTTCCTGTGAGAGCTTTAACCCATGTAGCTGCCGTATTCCAGTTAGCTGCCCCCGTAACTCGTGTTTTTATTGTTTGCCCATGAAGAGTTGCAGTTGCACAAATCAGAAATAATAATTTGAAGGCGACTTTATAAAATTTATGTAAAAAAATTTCTTGATAGCAGTTCGTTAGGCAAGTACTAGCTATTTCAATTAAGGCAAACTTCTTCATAATATTTTATTTTAAGATCATAAAATACTACAGGTCCTAAACTTGTAGATAAAGACTCAAAGAAGATAGAATCGTTAACAACAAATAAACTTAGTTCATAAGTTCATAT
Organism: Ferruginibacter lapsinanis; assembly: GCF_020783315.1. NCBI lineage: Bacteria > Pseudomonadati > Bacteroidota > Chitinophagia > Chitinophagales > Chitinophagaceae > Ferruginibacter > Ferruginibacter lapsinanis. Next base: position 486,908 of record NZ_CP086063.1, read on the forward strand.
ACCAATAACTCTAGTAATAATGTGTTTTAGACGGAAGTGGAGTTAGATTGTCCACAGGAATTTCGGACAAATTTCAAGCAATAATAATATATGAATACAAGTATAGCATTCAGCACGGAATGTTTTCTTACATAAAGGAAATACAATTTTTATAAAAATGCAAGCATTTTTTAATTGTTTTATCAATGAACAGAAATGACTAATACTAAGCCGGGGTGATATACATAGCTGTATAATTAATGTTATTCGTATAGATTTTGACGTATAAAGACAATAAAAAAGCCTCTCTGAAATTAATCAAAGAGGCTCTTGTCGGGATGGCAAGATTCGAACTTGCGACCTCCTGGTCCCAAACCAGGCGCGATAACCGGGCTACGCTACATCCCGAACTGTAAACACTTATTTGTTGAGGTTTATTGGGAACACCAAAACAATGTAATAAACTATAAGAACTTAGTGCGGAGAGGGTGGGATTCGAACCCACGGTACAGTGTTACCCGTACGACGATTTAGCAAACCGTTCCTTTCGGCCACTCAGGCACCTCTCCTAACCTGCCCCTTGCTTAACTAAGGGGTTGCAAAAATACTAATCGGAAATGTAATACCCAAAACTAAATGCAAAATATGTGTAAATAATTTTAAGGTCTGCCGAAAGCCTTGCTGATTAAGGAACAGATGTACAAGTGTGCGACGCCTGTGAAGCTTAATAGTAGTACAAAAGCTTGGTTCAAAAAAAATCCATCCTGCCGGTGGCAGGATGGATCAATTATTTTTAAAGAAGGCCTACATGGCTGCTAACTGCACTTTTTGCTGCAACTCAACCACACTTTCTTTGAATAGTGTATCTGTATCCATCAGATCCTTTACTGTTTGACAACTATGTATTACAGTAGTATGATCCCGTCCGCCGAAATGCTCTCCTATTGTTTTAAGCGAATTTTTTGTAAATGATTTGGCTAGGAACATGGTGATCTGACGAGCCTGCACAATTTCACGCTTACGTGTTTTTTGTAACAGCTTGTCATAAGGCACATCAAAGTAATCGCATACCATTTTTTGAATGGCATCGATGGTAATTTCTTTACTGGAAGATTTTACAAAATTGCGTAATACTTTTTTTGCCAATTCGAGATCAATTTCTCTTTTATTCAGCGAAGATTGTGCCAATAATGATATTAATGCTCCTTCTAATTCTCTTACGTTACTGTTAATATTGTAAGCAATATACTTAACTACTTCTTTTGGCATTTCCAATCCGTCACTCTTCATTTTTCTATCCAAAATATCAATTTTGGTTTCATAATCCGGAGCCTGCAGATCAGCACTTAACCCCCAACGGAAACGACTTAACAACCTTTCCTGTACACCTTCCAGATCTTTTGGTGGTTTATCACTGGTAAGTATCAATTGTTTTCCGCTTTGGTGTAAATGATTGAATATTGAGAAGAAAGCATCTTGTGATTTTTCTGCTCTGTTAAAAAATTGCACATCATCAATGATCAATACATCTATCATTTGATAAAAATGAATAAAATCGTTGATAGCGCCATTACGTCCGTGATCGATAAACTGATTGATGAATTTTTCTGAACTTACATATAATACAACCTTATTATTATGCAGGCGTTTTACCTCATTCCCGATTGCCTGTGCCAGATGGGTTTTTCCAAGCCCCACACCGCCATAAATCACCAATGGATTAAAGGAAGTACCTCCCGGTTTTTCTGCTACCGTTTTGCCGGCTCTACGAGCTACACGGTTACAGTCACCTTCGATAAAACTATCAAAAGTATATGCATGATTCAACTGAGGGTCGATCTGCATTTTTTTAAGACCCGGTATTACAAACGGGTTCTTAACTGGGTTATTAATTACTAACGGGAAATCCATTTCGTTATTTGAATATGATTTATATCCCTGTTGTCCGGGAACATCCATTGTTAATGGTTTATTTTTACTGTTACCGCTATCTACCATGATACGATATTCCAGTCTTGCCTCTTTTCCTAACTCTCTTTTTAATGTTTTAGCCAATAAACTAATATAGTGTTCTTCCAGGTATTCAAAAAAGAATTGACTGGGAACCTGAATCGTTAAAACTTTATCTTTTAATGCTACCGGTTTAATCGGTTCGAACCAAGTTTTAAAATGTTGCCACTCTACTATGTCTTTGATTATATCCAAACAGTTAGCCCATACCTTATCAAAAACTTTATCCATTATTCCTTAAGCAGTTTATATATTGAGTAAAATTATTCCGAATAATTGCCAACAAATTATCAGCAGGACAGCGAATATCAAGATAAATTGTTGAAAAAAAAATTTTTTATTCTCTTGTTTTTTTACTTACCACCACAGTATGGGATTTTTGTAAATTTTTCTTTTTGAATTTTGAAAATTCAAAATCCAGCCTTCCTAATACAATGCCCGCCCAGCCTACCTGATTCACTAAAACGTCACTTCCGTTTTTATTTGTGTACGTTACAGGAGCATCTAAGAAAGTATGTGTGTGTCCTCCAATGATTAAATCAATATTCGCCGTTTCTTTGGCAAAAACTATGTCACTTATTTTATTATCAGAATACTTATACCCAAGATGACTTAAACATATTACCATATCGCAGCCTTTTTCTCTCTTCAACATATCTGCAATCCGATTTGCATTTTCGATCGGGTCTAAATATTTAGTGTTGCCATATAATGCATCGGGAACTAATCCTTTCATTTCAATTCCCACTCCGGTGACCCCAATTTTAAGTTTCCCTTTTTTGAATATTTTATATGGTTGCGATTTAAACTCCATCGGCGTGTTAGTGAAATCATAATTACATAGTACGATTGGGAAATTTGCATGATGTAATTGTGTGGCAAAATCTTCCATTCCGGCATCAAAATCATGATTACCCATTGTGGCTGCATCATACCCCATTAAAGCCATTGCTTTTATCTCCGGCTCTCCCTTATAGAGGTTAAAATAGGGTGTTCCCTGGAAAATATCACCGGCATCGAGCAGTAAAACATGCTCTTCTTCGCTACGTATTTGCTTAATGATCTCTGCTCTTGCTTCTACCCCACCCAGCCCCTGATTCTTACCTCCATCCATAGGAAAGGGCTCTAAACGGCTATGTACGTCATTTGTATGGAGTATGGTAAGCTTTCTGACTTCGCTCAATTCTTCTGCCAATACCGACCTGCTGCCTAATAAAGCACCGGTTGCTAATAAAGATTGGGTAATAAATTTTCTTCTACTCTGCATTGGATACCCTGTTTTCTAGTTTAGAAATAATTTGTTTTCCCTGGCTGTTTAATCTGGCGAAATACTCCATAACAGCGTCTCTGTACAAGTAACCATTATTCATTTGGGGAATAGTTTTCAACATTTCGCAATCATCTCCGCCATTGGCAATATAATCTACTAATGCAATCGTATAAGTAGTGGACTCATTCAATGCCACCCCACCTATTTTAATATTGATCGCTTTTTTATCTTTTATCTGGTAGCTCATTCCTGCACATGGCCAACCTCCTCTGGATGCCGCATTATCCAACACTTGCTGTAAAACCGCCCCTGTTAACTGTTGCAGCACCAGGATATTATCAAAAGGCGCTATTTCATATACTTTACCCCTGGTTATATTGCCTTGTGACACGATTGGTAATCTAATTGCTCCATAATTAAGAAATGCTGCATCAACCGGCATTTGATATTTTTCTTTTGCCATTTGAAGCATTGCATCTGTTAACACATTGTTTAATGTTCCTTCGGGAGATTTTTTTTCCAGTGTCATTCCTGCAACTGCGATCAGATCATTCATCTTAGCATTGACATTATCAGAATATGGCTTTAGTAAAGTTGATAATTCATTAGAAGGCTTTGCCTCCTGTTTGATTCGGTAATCTTTGTATTGAACTGTCTGTGCCTGGTAAACAGGATCGCAGGCTGTAAACAGAGCGGCTATCGCAAAAAGATAAAAACTATAGAATATTGTACGCATGAAAATGAACTTAAATGAGTAAGGGAAGGTAGGCATATTTTAAAGAAACTAATATAAAAAAGAGATAAAATTTTTAGAATAAATAAGTTTACTTTTGACGACATAAATAACAACAATGAGCTACGAATTAACAGGCAAACTAGTTGCCAAATTTGATACGGTACAACGTAAAGAAACTTTTAAAACAAGAGAGTTTGTGGTTGAAAAAACAGATGAGATCGGAGGAAGAACCATCAGCAATTTTATCAAGTTTCAATCTGTGCAGGATAAAACCACCATTATTGACAAAGTGAATGTTGGTGACGATATAAAAGTTCATTTTAACATTAAAGGAACCAAATGGGAAAAAGATGGTAAGATAAACTACATTACCAATTTAGATGCATGGAGAATAGAACAGATCTTGCAAGGTGGTGCAGCATCTCCAAAAGAAACAGCTATCGACAACGATTACCTGGAACCATTGGATACATTCACTGCATCTTCACCTGATGCGATAGATGACCTGCCATTTTAAGACGCCACTCCTCCACGACGGAGAAATTTGGAGTTTAACTATTTGTAAGCAACAATAAAATTTCCGGGATAATTATCCGGCATTGAATATGCAACAAAAAATCTCTTTAAAAACACTTCCTTCAGAAGCTGCAGACGATTCTATAATAAAACGACTGATCGCAAACAGCTGCAGTAAAAAAGTATCTTCCGTTTCAGGATATACCATTACAAAAAGATCTATTGATGCCAGGGCAAAGACCATCTGGGTAAATCTTACTGTAAATGCTTTTATTGATGAACCTTATCATCACAGAGAAATTCAAACTTTTACTTTTAATGACATACGTAACGCACCAAAAAGAGTCATTATCATCGGTGCCGGACCAGCCGGGCTATTTGCTGCATTGCAATTGATAGAAACAGGCATTAAACCCATTATTTTAGAAAGAGGAAAAGATGTAAGAGCACGACGCAGAGATCTAGCTGCTTTGAATAAAGAAGGAATTGTTAATCCTGAGAGTAATTATTGTTTTGGTGAAGGTGGTGCCGGAACATACAGTGATGGTAAACTATACACTCGTAGTAATAAAAGAGGAGATATTGACAGAATATTGAATCTGTTTGTACATTTCGGCGCTGAGGAAAAAATTTTATACGAAGCTCATCCACATATCGGTACCAATAAATTACCGCACATCATAACTGAAATGCGTAAACGAATTTTAGACTGTGGCGGCGAGTTTTTATTTGAAAAAAAAGTAGTTGATTTCGAAATAACCAACGAAAAAATAAAAGCAGTAAAAACAGCGGATGGGAATACTTTTACAGCAGATGCTTTTATTCTTGCTACAGGGCACTCCGCAAGAGATATTTTTGAGTTGCTGCACACCAAGAATATTTTAATTGAAGCAAAACCTTTTGCATTAGGAGTAAGAGTAGAACATCCGCAACAATTAATTGACAGTGTTCAATATCATTGTGATGCAAGAGGAGAATTTTTACCTCCTGCATCTTACAGTCTGGTGCAACAAGTTAATAACAGAGGTGTGTTTTCTTTTTGTATGTGCCCCGGCGGTATCATTGCTCCAGCAGCAACAACTTCGGGTGAATTGGTGGTAAATGGATGGAGCCCATCTAAAAGAAATAACCCATATGCAAATAGCGGAATGGTAGTACAGATAGAGTTGAGTGATGTGATCAAGAATGAAAAAATGAAAGGGGATGCTTTAGCTATGATGCGCTTTCAGCAGATGGTAGAACAAAAAAGTTTTAATGCCGGCGGAGGAAAGTTTGTAGCACCTGCACAACGTATGGTCGATTTTTCTAACAAAAAAATATCTGCAGACTTACCTGATTGTTCTTATCAACCGGGACTCAATTCTGTACAATTAAATGAAGTATTACCTGATTTTGTTTACAGTGCTTTAGCAAAGGGGTTTGTTGAATTTGGTAAAAAGATGAAGGGTTATTTTACCAATGATGCAGTTGTGGTAGCAACTGAAAGTCGCACCTCTTCGCCTGTCCGTATTCCGAGAGATGCAGGAAATTTACACCACCCTCAAATAAAAAATTTATACCCTTGTGCAGAAGGTGCAGGGTATGCAGGAGGTATTGTAAGTGCTGCAATGGATGGAGAAAGAGTGGCGAAGCAAATTGCCGGCTTGCTGATGTGCTGATTTGGAGATATAATTACCGCTTATATAATCTATCATTTTTGCTTTAGGCTAAACAATATTTTTGCTTAACTTTTTTCTTATGAACTTATTAGAATTACACGATCTCAGAAAGTATTTTGCAACACAAAAAGCTGTTGATGATATCAGCTTCAATATTGAGCAAGGAAATATTTTTGGTCTACTTGGCCCAAATGGTGCCGGCAAAACAACATTGCTGCGAATGATCACAGGCATATTCTATCCCGATAGCGGTGAGATCATTTTCAACGGAAAAAAATTTGACCCCAGTAATGATGCTGCACTGATTGGCTATATGCCCGAGGAAAGAGGTTTATATAAAAAAATGAAAATTGGTGAGCAGGCATTGTACCTGGCCAGGTTAAAAGGTTTAAGCAAAGCCGATGCCATGCAAAAACTCAAAATATGGTTTGAAAAATTTGAGATGCAAAGCTGGTGGAATAAAAAAGTAGAAGACCTTAGCAAAGGGATGAGTCAGAAATTGCAATTTGTAACAACTGTATTGCATGAACCAAAATTGATCATACTGGATGAACCCTTCAGTGGCTTAGACCCTGTCAATGCTAACCTGATAAAGGATGAAATATTTAATCTTGCAAAAAATGGCTGCACCGTAATTTTCAGTACACATCGAATGGAGCAGGTAGAAGAGATTTGTAACCATATTGTATTAGTGAATAAAGGACACAAAATTTTAGATGGCACAGTGTCCGACGTAAAAGATCAATTCAAAGAAAATATTTACCAGATCAACGCCACCACTTCCGCAGAACATTTATTTACATCCTTGTTTGAAGTAGTAAAACATCAACCCGATCAATTATTAATAAAGTTGCAACCCGATGTTTCAACAAATGATGTTTTAAAACACTTTATCAGTCAACATATCAATATTCATTCATTTCACGAAGTATTGCCTTCTTTAAATGACATCTTCATCAAGTTGGTAGAAGGGTCGCCTGAAGCAAGGCAATTCATTTAATTACGATTTTTGATTTACGATTTACGAATGTGTTATTATTGTTGATCTGTTTTTTTTCGCTTAGGATTTTTTTAAATATATACAATTAATATTATGAGCAAAACCTGGCTAATCATACAAAGAGAATATATTACACGGGTAAGAAATAAAACATTTTTGTTATCAACCTTCCTGTTGCCATTGGTGATCGTATTATTTATCGCCGGAACAATTTTTATTTCTGCAAAAGGCTCTTCTGGGAAATGCCTGGTAGCATTCAATGATGAGACAGGAGTGTTTAAAAACAAATTGAAAAACAAAGCTGACCAATCGGTTACTTTTATTTACACCTCAGATACAGCTTTTGATGCTTTGTTGAACAAAGAATATGATGCTTACATACATGTAAAAGATCTGCAAAAAAAATCTCCAGGCACAATCTCCATTGAAGTAAAAAAACAGATCAGTACAGAAGCAGAAGACTATATCAGAAACCAGATGAACCTGGTTTTAGAAAATAAAATGCTGCAGGAAAATTTCCAATTACCACTTACAGCATTAGACTCTATGCGTAACAGCGCAAAAAACATTGACCTGATACAATCAAAGGATGAAGGGAAAGGCAAACAACAAATATATTCAGGACTAACATCAGCTATCGGCTTCTTTTGTGGTATATTAATTTACATTACGATGCTGATATATGGCACTCAGGTGATGCGTGGGGTGATGGAAGAAAAAACAAATCGTATTGCAGAAGTTATAGTAAGTTCTGTAAAACCATTTCAGTTAATGATGGGTAAAATAATTGGCATTGGTGCCGTAGGACTAACACAGTTCTTACTTTGGGTCATTTTAGTTGCAGGTATTTTTTCTGTTGCGCAGATATTTATACCACACGATATCATGCTGCAGGTACAACAACTGCAAAGCAATCCCGGAATACAGAGTAATAGTGCTATGCAGATCAGCGAAGCTGCAAAGAATATTGCTGAAGCAAAAGATGCTTTGAATTCTATTAACTGGCCGCTGATACTAGGATGTTTTCTGTTTTTCTTTTTAGGAGGTTATCTATTTTATTCATCGTTATTTGCGGCAGTAGGTAGTGTTATCAATGAAGATCCGCAAGAAGCCCAGTCATTAATATTACCCATCACCATGCCGATCATTTTTGGATTTATTATTATGACGCAGGCTGCTCAAAACCCCAATACCTCACTGGCATTTTGGGGAAGTATGATACCATTCACTTCGCCTATTGTAATGATGGGCCGCATACCGGCCCCCGGCGCAGTTCCCTGGTGGGAGCTAGGTTTATCGATGTTGCTGTTGGTGTCGGGTTTTTTAATAACTACCTGGCTGGCAGCCAAGATATATCACACCGGCATATTGATGTACGGCAAAAAAGGTTCGTGGAAAGAAATGTTTAAATGGGCTTTCAGAAGATCTTAGTTAAGCAGCAGTGCCAAAAACAGAACGATGTATCTCTGCCTTTACATATTTATACAACAACCCACTAACAGAAAAAACAGCAGCTAATATTGCACCTAATATAAAACCAAGGATGGCCCAAACAATTTCTGATTTTTTATCAACTGCGAAAGGGGGATCAGGCTTATCCAAAGTTGCAATAATCGGAGTAACTTTTTGTAACCGCCAAAGCGCCTCATCCCTGTTGCTGATAGCAGCATTTCTTTGTGCTTTGATTCTTTCTTTATCTTCTGTCAGATTTTCTTTTGGTAATGAATATTCCAATCTATCAGGGGTAAAAAATGTAGAGTTCTGCATTCCTATGGCTCTTTTATCATAAATACCTACAACGCCATTTAAAGAATCTATTTTTTTTACAATAAAATCATAATCTGCAGAAGCTTTTTGTATTCTCAGGTTGATATAAAACTGAGATATTTTAGAAATAAGTACTTCGGTAACCGGTTTCACCAGACTTTCATCTGTGCTGGTAAAATTTAATTCAAGTACACCGTTCTTATTAATTTTTGCGTCGATCGCATTTTTCAACATACTTCCTCCTACAGTTGCCAACGATACACTATCTGTAGGGACATTAGATTTTGAACTAAACAAACCACTCTGTTTATTTTTCTCATTGATCAATAACTCTGCAATAGTTCTATTATCTCTATTTGGCAACCTTGTTGAAGCTACAGCTTCTCTAACGTTTCGGCTTAATGCCAATTCAATAATATTGATCGAGGCATCACTACTGAAACTTTGTGCTGAACCATTCATTCCTAAAAGACTGCTAAGACCACCTCCCGAAAGAGCCGATTCGGTTGGATTAGTCAGTGGAAATACAGATGCCTTTGAGGTGTATGATGGCTTTGAGGTATAGGCATAAAAGAAAAGCAAAACAGCAAAAATACCTGCAGTTAGTAAAATCAGCATTTTAGACTTGCCGAGTCTGATAAATAAAGCTCTTGTTAGTTCTGCTGTATCCACGATCAATATTTAAAGATTTCGAATAATTATTGCACCGATGATAATTGGAATGCTGGCTGTTATTGATTGTACGATCACATTTCCAAAATCTTTGCCCTCTTGTTTTTCAGGCACTGTTATGGTGCTTCCTTCTTTTACTTTAGGATAAAAGTGCATGAAGAAGAAGTTCCTTGTCCTTCTGCTTTTTCCATTGGCATAGGTAACATAAATCCTTTTACGCCAAGGTTTCACACCAAACCCTCCCGCTTTGTCGATATAGTACATCAGTCGATTGTACTCCTTATCAAAAGTTATCTTTACAGGCGACTGTACACGGCCTTGTATTGTTACAAAAGGATTTACTTCCGGTATGTAGATGATATCTCTTTCCTGAAGCACAATATCATACTTTGTATTTTTTTCTTGTAATGCTTTTTCAAGATCGATGCTAACAGGCTTATCCGCACTATTAGATACAGGATTACCCGCTGCATCAACAGAAGGGGCAGCTTGATTTACTCTGTAAGGATCTTTTTTGTTCCGAATCAAAACTGCACCGGTCAGATCTGCATTATCCAAAACCCCTCCGGCCCTTTGTATATATGACGACAGTTTTTCATCTTTACTCAAACGAGGATAATTACCCGGATATTTAACGAGGCCCTCTATAGTTACATTTTGCTGTAATTGAAATGTTGGATTTTTTCTTACAAAAACCTGGTCATAAGGTTTCAGCAAAACCTTTGATGCCACTGAATCAAGTTCAAGATTTTGTAAGACTGAATACGACTTAATAACTGTTTGAGTTGGTTTAAGTCCTTTTTGTGCAGAGTCCATGTCAACAATACTTGATATTTCCAATCTTCCGAATTCTGCTGAAGACTTTAACCCGCCGGATAAGTAGATCAGGTCCTGCAATGTCATGCCTCCGTATCTTTTGAGTTTTCCAGGTTTACGAACTTCTCCGGAGATCTCTACAAATTGTTGTTCACCAAACTCTGCATTCGAAAACAATTGTATCATATCATTTGGCTCCAACAAAACATTATCAACACCAGAACCATTTTCAATGTCTCTTAAACTGATCTCAATTTTATCTGCCTTAAGATTGGTTGAATCGGCTCCTTTTCTAAATATATATGCCCTTGGCAGATAAGTATTTCTTGTAATTCCTCCTGCACGGTTGATAACATCAAACAGACGGTCATTCTTTTTTATTTCATATAAGCCCGGATAAGATACTTCACCGGTTACTTCTACTTTATTAATAATCCCCGGATTGATCAAATTTACTTTCACCACATCCCCATCTTTCAGTAAATAATCAGCCTTATTTTGTTTTAGGATGGCCGTGGCATTTACATCATATATCACCTGCTTCTCATCATCGGTTCTCACTACTTTCACATCAGATGAATATGCATCTGGTGTAAATCCTCCTGCAAAACTTATTAATGCTTTTATCCCTTCATCCTTTTTCAGTTGATAATACATAGGGCGTTTAAATTGCCCGGTAGCCAATACTTTTTTATCAACAAAACGAACCAATACAAAATCATTATTTTGTAAATAGATGCGGCCGCCTATATCTCCTGATGTTAAATATTTGTATACGTCAAGTGTTTCTATCACTTTTCCATTTCTTTTAACCTGTATCTCTCTTAAATTACCATACTGCGTAACTCCGCCGGCCAAACCAATTACATTGAATGCATTGGAAAATGCAGAAACGGTTACAGGGCCCGGATTGTTTACTTCTCCTCCTACGTTTACATTGATCGTTCTTGGTTGACCAAGAGTTATCTGTACGTTGGTAGTAGCCGGAACAACACTTTTGAATCTGGAATAGATTAATGATCTGGCAGATTCAAAGGTTAACCCCTGCACTGTTATTTTACCCAGACTTGCGGGAAAGATCGAGCCATCTTTTGCTACAACGTAATCTTCCTGGTATTCACCACCGCCCCAAAGTGCTACGATAATATGATCACCCACTCCTATCGGATAATCCAATGGAGGTGTAGAAAGTTCCGCAATGTTCATCATTGCAGCATTTTTGAAAATATTTGTTCCGTAAGTATCGTCAGATTTATAACTATTAGACTTAACGTTGTCTTCAATTAACGTATCTCTGATCACAACAGGGGTTGTTGTTTGTTTATTCTTGTCTTCTCCGGCTATAATACTTTTATTATTGTCGCCAAAAATTTCCTTTAAATTTTTTTGCGGAGCTTGTAGAGATGGCTCTGTAAGTATCCCCTTAACTTCTTCCTGCACAGGGGTAGTAACGGGTGGTTGACAAAATGCACTTAATGAGGAACCCATCAATATAACAAGCAACAGTTTTACTCTCATATTTACCAATAACTTCAAATTAAATGACATTTATTAAGGGTTAGTTTATAAATAAATCGGAGCAAATATATCAATAATTTATTTGAGAGGCTTTTGAAGTAACATTGTAAATTCTTCCCAAACCTCTTTTACAATATCGCCGGCAGGCTGAATTTTATCAATAATTGCGCTTACCTGGCCAATTTCCAACTCTCCATTTTTCAAATCTCCTTCAAACATACCTTTTTTTGCCCTGCCTTTACCTAATAATTCTTTTAGTTTATCCGCAGAAACACAGTCAGCTTCTGCCTGCTGTACAATAGCGAAAAAATCATTTTTCAACAGTCGCACAGGTGTAATTTTCTTTAAAGATAGCATTGTATCTCCTTCTGTTGCATTTATAACAGCATTTTTAAATGCCGGGTGGGACGAAGCCTCTTCACTTGCTACAAACCTGCTGCCTATTTGCACCGCCTCTGCACCTAATACCATTGCTGCCAACATCTGTTTGCCGGTGGCAATGCCCCCGGCTGCTATAACGGGTATTGTAACCGCATTACAAACCGCAGGCACCAAAACCATTGTTGTTGTCTCTTCCCTCCCATTGTGACCGCCTGCCTCGAACCCTTCTGCCACAACAGCATCACATCCTGCCACCTGCGCCTTTTGGGCAAACTTGCTGCTGCTCACCACATGCACTACCGTAACGCCATGTTGTTTTAAGATAGATGTCCATGTGTTGGGATTGCCGGCTGATGTGAATACGATCGGCACTTTTTCGGCAATGATGGTTTGAATATGTTTGTCGGTATCCGGATATAATAACGGAACATTTACACCAAAGGGTTTATCTGTAGCTGCTTTGCATTTTTGAATGTGTTCTTTCAATACATCTGGATACATACTACCGCTCCCTATTAATCCCAATCCCCCTGCATTACTCACTGCACTTGCCAAACGCCAGCCGCTTGCCCATACCATACCAGCTTGTATGATGGGATAATCGATCTTGAAGAGAGTCGTTATTTTGTTAGTATACAAATCGTTTAACTGTTAAGTTATTTAGAAGAGTCATTGAAAAATGTTATGCTAACAACGTTAAACGATTTACACGTTAAGCGCTGTTACCCCAGATCAATATCAGTATTATCTCCGATATTGAGAGAACGGGTTTCGCCTTTTACACCGGTATCACTACCAATCAAAGAATCATCCAACACTACGTCAAACAATTTAGAAAATGAACCAATGATAGATTCTTTAACGATGGTATAATTTAAAATAGTATGTTCTCCAATAGTAACATTTGGACCTATTACGGAGTTTCTGATATCGCAGCCTTCGCCGATACTAACGGGAGGAATGATAATAGTATTTTCAAAGTGATGATTATCGGCAAGACCACCGCCGAATTTTTTCAGTAGTGTGGCATTGGATTCCAACAGGGTTTCTTTCTTTCCGCAATCAAACCAGCTTTGCACTTTAAATGATTTGAATTTTGCACCGCTCTGTATCATGCATTCCAACGCATCAGTAAGACTTAACTCTTTAACCAATGCTTCTGCCTTTTCGATGATCTTCTTAAGACAGTTAAATAAAAAATCTGTTTCTTTTATTTTATAGATACCAACTAAAGCCATATTACTTTTGGGTATCGAAGGTTTTTCTACCACTCTTGAAATAAATCCATCTTCTTCTATTTCTGCAACACCAAAATTTCTTGGATCATCTACTTTTTTTACCCCCAACATCGAGTAAGGAGAGTCGATCACTTCTTTCACATCGTACTCTGCAATGGTATCTCCTAAAACAATAAATACTTCATCCGTGCCTACGATCTCTTTTGCCAAATCGATGGCATGACCAGTTCCATATCTTTCATTCTGATATACAAAATGGCAGGTAAGATCGGGGTATTTAGCTTTTACATAATCCTGGATCTTTTCTCCCAGATATCCAACAATAAAAATAAATTCATTGATACCAGCACTGTGCAGTTGATCTACAATTATACTCAACACCGTTTTACCGGCAAGAGGAATTAGCGCTTTAGGTTGTGTATATGTATGTGGTCGTAACTTTGTACCGGCTCCGGCCACGGGGATTATTGCCTTCATGATAAAACTACAATCTGCAAATGCAGCATTTTTATTTACAATAAACTATCAATTCTCTCAAAATCAGTGTGTGAAAGTAATACATTTTAAGTAAATCAAATTTTTATAAACAGGTTAATTACAAAGAGGAGATAAATATAGAATAACTACTACACCAGCCTAGTTCTCCAACCAAACCTTTGTATATTTGCAAAAAATTACCGAATACTATATAATTATGCAAAAAGACACATTGGTTTTCGATTTAATCCGTAAAGAACTTGAACGTCAGCGTCATGGAATTGAGTTGATCGCTTCAGAAAATTTCACGTCACTACAGGTGATGCAGGCAATGGGTGGTGTGATGACAAATAAGTATGCCGAAGGATATCCCGGAAGAAGATATTATGCAGGCTGCGAAATTGTAGATCAGACCGAACAATTAGCTATCGACAGATTAAATCAGATCTTTGGTTGTGAATATTCAAATGTTCAACCGCATAGTGGTGCACAGGCAAATGCTGCCGTGGCTTTAGCGGTATTGCAGCCCGGTGATAGAATCTTAGGATTGGACCTAAGTATGGGCGGACATCTTACACATGGATCTGCGGTTAACTACTCAGGTAAATTATATGAACCTCATTTTTATGGTGTGGTAAAAGAAACAGGCCTGGTAGATTATGATACTTTAGAACAAAAAGCAAGAGAATTAAAACCAAAACTAATCATCTGCGGAGCCAGTGCTTATAGCCGCGATTGGGATTATGCAAGAATAAGAAAAGTAGCTGATGAAGTAGGCGCATTGGTACATTGCGATATGGCACATCCTGCCGGATTGATTGCTAAAGGATTATTGAACTCTCCATTTGAACATTGCCAGATCGTTACCTCTACCACACATAAAACACTACGTGGACCAAGAGGTGGTATCATCTTAATGAAAAAAGATTTTGAAAACCCATGGGGATTGAAAGATGTAAAAGGCAATATCCGCATGATGAGCAATCTGCTGGATATGGCTGTATTTCCTGGAATTCAAGGTGGTCCGTTAGAACACGTAATTGCAGCTAAAGCTGTTGCATTTGGCGAAATTTTATCAGATGATTTTACAGTGTATGCAAAACAAGTGGTAAGCAATGCCCAGGCAATGGCAAAAGCATTTGTTGATAAAGGATATCAATTGATCAGTAACGGAACCGATAATCATTTAATGTTGATCGATCTGCGTAATAAAAATATCAGTGGTAAAAAAGCTGAACAGGCTTTAGTGAAAGCAGATATCACCTTAAATAAAAACATGGTACCTTTTGATGACAAAAGCGCTTTTGTAACATCGGGTATTCGTGTAGGTACTGCCGCTATCACTACAAGAGGCTTTAAAGAAGAGCACATGGGATTTGTTGTTGACTCAATTGATAAAGTATTGATGAATGCTGATGATGAACAATTGATCACAAAAGTTCGTGGTGAGGTGAATGAGTTTATGAAGCAGTTTGTACTTTATCCTGAATTAGGCTAAAAAGGTTTCAACGTTTAATGGTTTAAATCGTTTAACGTTAATAGAATCATTACCTTATACAACAATTGTAACAGTTTTATACAACCATTAAACGTTAAACCCTTAAACGATAAAGATCATGATACAACGTATTCAATCAGTCTGGCTTTTATTGGTAGGTGTATGTGCATTTTTTACGATTCAGTTTTCATTTTATAGCGGCACAGATATTAATAATATTCCTTATCAAAAACTAACAGCAGCTACAGGAGGATTTTTAATTTTAACCTTAACGATCCTTATCGGACTACTTGCTGCAATTACTATTTTTCTTTTTAAGAACAGGAATACACAATTGTGGCTATGTGCAGCCGGTATAGTAACAGAGTTGTTATTACTTTATTTATACTACAAAAAAGTAACTACATTTTCGCAGGGAACATTATCATTAAGTGCGTTACTACATGTAGGAATATTGTTGTTTTTTATTTTGGCCGTAAGAGGTATTATGCAGGATAAAAAAATAATTGAGGATAGTGATAGGTTAAGATAATTTTTACTGTCTTGAAATTAATCACCAGCCAAAAAGATCAAAAAGAATGAGAACCCTGTTTATACTTTTATTTTTTCCTCTAATTACAGTTGCACAAAAGAAAAATGACAATACGATTGTTGTGAAAAAAGTAGTTGACATTGATACTTTAAAACAAATCCTCTCGGACAGGTTTCAAAAAATTTCTTATGTCGATGGTAAAGTTTTACATACGATAAATTATAGAAAGAGGTCAAATTATTCAGAAATGTCATTTGTTATAACATTTACTGATAGTTTCACGCTAGTTAGAGGCTATTTCACCAAAGGAGTAGAAAATACTGAATTTGGAAATAGTAGTTCTACAAAATTTGAACCTATTGAATTTGCAGGGCGTGTAGGCTGGAAAGCAAGACTATGGGATGAGGTAGAATCATTTGCCAAAGCAATTTCATCCGATTTAACTTATATTAAATTGAATGATTAATCAAGATTTAGGCTTTTAACGGCTTAACCCCTACAAAAACCTTCCGGTATAACTTTCTTTACACTTCTTTAAATCTGTAGGTTTACCTGCGAAAACTAAACTACCTCCGCCATCACCGGCTTCGGGGCCAAGATCAATTACCCAGTCTGCACTTTTTATTACGTCTGTATTATGCTCTATCACTAAAATAGTATGCCCCTGTTCTATAAGTGCATTGAAGGAAGTGAGTAATTTTTTTATATCATTAAAATGCAGCCCCGTTGTTGGTTCATCAAAAATAAATAAAATATTCCCCTGAGATTTCCCCTTGCCTAAAAAGGAAGCCAGCTTTACTCTCTGCGCTTCTCCTCCGGAAAGCGTGTTACTCGATTGACCTAGTTTTACATAACCCAGGCCAACATCACTTAGTGGTTGAATTTTTTTTGCCACATCTTTCTCGGCACGAAAAAAATCAATGGCTTCATCTACACTTAATTCCAGTATCTCATAAATATTTTTATCATCATATTTTACTTCCAGTACTTCTTCTTTAAATTTTTTACCCCCGCACACATCACAGGTTAAATGCACATCAGCCAAAAACTGCATCTCAACAATTTGTTCTCCTTCACCTTTGCAGGCATCACACCTACCCCCATCTACATTAAAAGAAAAATGTTTTGGTTGAAATCCTCTCATCTTACTAAGTGGTTGCTTCGCAAACAAGTCTCTTATCTCATCATATGCTTTTATGTAAGTAACGGGATTACTACGTGATGATTTACCGATCGGATTTTGATCAACCATCTCTATTTGTGAAATGGTATCAATATCTCCGGTGATGGCCCGGTGTAAACCTGGTCTATCGGCAACCTCTCCCTTTATTTTTTGTAATGCAGGATATAAAATCTGTTTTACCAGAGTTGTTTTACCGCTGCCGCTTACACCACTTACCACACATAAAACGTTCAGCGGAAATTCAACAGTGATATTTTTCAAATTATTTTGTCTGGCTGATTCTATTTTGATACTTCGATTCCATTTACGCAAAATTTTAGGCGGTTCAATTTGTAAGGCTCCGCTCAAATATTTACCAGTCAAACTTTTTTCATTAGCGATCAATTCATCATAATTGCCACAAGCAACAACTTCACCTCCTAGATGACTGGCCAATGGGCCCATATCAATAATATAATCCGCTTCTCTCATCATCATTTCATCATGCTCTACCACTACCACTGTATTTCCAAGATCTCTTAATTCTTTCAACACGTTGATCAATCTTTCTGTATCTCTGCTGTGCAAACCAATAGATGGTTCATCTAAAATATACAGAGAGTTAGTAAGATTACTTCCCAAACTTCTTGTAAGCTGTATCCGCTGGCTTTCGCCACCGCTCAAAGAATTTGCCAACCGATTTAACGTAAGATAACCCAAGCCCACATCCATCAATGTTTTTAAGCGATGGTTGATCTCCAACAAAATCCTTTTGGCCACTGACGTATCATATTCGGACAATTTCAGATCATTGAACCATTGCTGAAGGTCTCTTACAGGCATTTCACATAATTCTCCGATATGCTTTTTATCAACCCTTACATATAATGCTTCTTTGCGTAAACGATATCCTTTACAATCTGTACAAGTTGTTCTGCCTCTGTACCTGCTCAACAAAACTCGGTATTGCACTTTATATAGATTGGCTTCTACTTCTTTGAAAAAATCATTGATACCGTGTACATCTGCACTACCTTCCCACAATAATTTTAATTGCTCCGCTGACAGGTCTATGATCGGTTTGTGAATAGGGAATTTTGTTTTGGAAGATGCTTTGATAAATTGTTCTTTCCACCAGCTTAATTTTTCTCCTTTCCAGGGGGCCACCGCACTTTCATATAAACTCAACTGTTTATTGGGGATGATGAGGTCTTCATCTAATCCGAGTACCTGGCTAAAACCTTCGCAGGTAGGGCAGGCTCCAAAAGGGTTATTGAATGAAAATAAATTAGGTACCGGCTCTTCAAACACAATTCCATCTAATTCAAATTTATTACTGAAATGTATTTTTTTCTTCCCATTAATTTCCAGCATCATCTCTCCTTCACCTTCATAAAATGCAGTACCTACAGAATCAGATATACGGTGCTTGTCATCTTCATCAAAAATTTTTACTACTAATCTATCTATAAGAATATAAGAGGTTGGGGCCTGGGAGTTGAGGGTTAGTTTTTTCTTTAAGTCTTTTTCATTTAACTCTAACAACTCTTCTATACGCACAGGTTCTAATGCTCCTTCTTTAGATGAACCCGGTATCGCCAATCTTGTAAATCCTTTTTGTAATAAAATATTTAATTCTTCTTTTATATCTCTTTTGATATGTTGTTTAAAAGGAACGATCAATAAAACCTTATCTCCTTCTTTTAATTTTTCAATTGCTTTGATCACATCGGCCACATCATCTTTCTGCACTTCTTTACCACTAATGGGTGAAATTGTTTTCCCTGCTCTTGCAAACAACAAACGCAAGTAATCATAAATTTCTGTCATGCTGCCTACCGTACTACGAGGTGTACGTGTAGTTACTTTTTGTTCTATGGCAATAGCCGGGCAAAGTCCTTTGATAAAATCCACATCGGGCTTGTTCATACGTTGCATGAATTGTCTGGCATATGCACTCAGGCTTTCTGCATAACGTCGCTGCCCTTCGGCAAATAAAGTATCAATAGTTAAAGAAGATTTTCCGGAACCAGACACACCGGTAACAACCACTAATTTATTTCGTGGTATAGTAACCGTTACATTTTTGAGGTTGTGTACTCTTGCGCCTTTTATGTAAATTCCATCATTGGGTGTAGATGGGATTTCCCTGCCTTTTTTACTTATCGGTTTGGTGCTCATTTTATTGTATCTGCAAATTTAGTGTGTTGGCGCATCAGTACCATTTTTTGTATAAGCTTTCCTGAAACCCTTACCCACATTGAAAAACAGAGTTTTACTAAGTAGTTTTACGATAAAAATTCATTAAAAATCGGTCACTTTTACTCTATAATATTTGAAAAAGCCATTATATTTTTACAGTCCAATATCACAGTAAAGTGAAAAACAAGAAGCCCACACACATAAGCTTCTCCCTAACTTCTCCTTACAGTTGATATCGGTACACAAAATCCTTAATCTTAATTTTAAACTACACAGTTTATGAAAAACCTTACCGCCCTTACTGATCAGCAATTGATCCATTTATACATGGATGGCAATGCAGATGCCCTTTCAACTTTAGTTTTACGTTACAAAGACAAGATCTTCACATCTATCTATTTATTAGTAAAAGATAAATATTTAGCTGAAGATATGTTCCAGGACGTATTCATCCGTGTAATTGATACCCTGAAATCGGGTAGATACACTGATGAAGGTAAATTTTTACCATGGGCTTTACGTATTGCACACAATATGTGCGTAGATCATTTCAGAAAAGTAAAACGTAGTCCAAGTATTAAAACAAGCGACGATCGTGACATTTTTGAAGTACTTAATTTTTCTGAGCCTGGTGCTGAGCATAAAATTATGCAGAACCAAAGCCACGAAAGAGTAAGAAGACTGATCGATATGCTTCCTGAAGATCAACGTGAAGTAATTATCATGCGTCACTATGCTGATCTGAGTTTTAAAGAAATAGCTGACCTAACCAAATGCAGCATCAACACAGCATTGGGTCGTATGCGTTACGGTTTGATCAACCTACGCAGAATGATGACAGAAAAACAAATCGCTTTATAATATTAAACCCCCTGAACACTAAAAAAACCCTCCAAAATTTGGAGGGTTTTATTTTTATTATAGGTTGAGGTCAGCACTTTTGTCCGACCCTTAATTTAATTGATACCAAACAAGTGTGCAAACACTTTTCTTCCATCCTCATTACCTAAAATATTACTTGTAGCTCTTTCTGGATGAGGCATCATACCAAAAACATTTCTTTCTTTATTACAAACACCGGCAATATTGTGTGTGGCTCCATTAGGATTTGCTGCAGTTACCACACTTCCTTTTTCATCGCAATAACGATAAATGATCTGGCGATGCATTTCAAGTTCTTCTAATGTTTTATCATCGGCAAAATACCTACCTTCTCCGTGTGCTACCGGAATCTTTAAAGCCGCTCCTCCTTCAGAGGCTGCTTCTTTTATAAAAACATTCTTACAAACAAATTGCTGCTGTTGATTACGCAGTAATGCTCCGGGCAACAGACCACTTTCGCATAAAATCTGAAAGCCATTGCAAATACCCAGTACTTTTCCACCTTTATTAGCAAAATCGATCACACTTTGCATCATAGGGCTAAATTTTGCGATTGCACCGCAACGTAAATAATCTCCATAACTAAATCCACCCGGCAAAACGATACAGTCTTCTGTAGTAAACATGCTCAGATCCTTATCCTTATGCCAAAGCTCAATCACTTCCTGTCCCAGATCTTTCTTTAAAGATTCGATCATGTCTCTATCACAATTACTACCCGGAAAAACCACTACGCCAAATTTCATGTGCTATTATTTTACAATATGTTATTGATTATGGTATATTTCTTGAAAATCGATGCAAATGTAATTCATTTAGCATTATTTTACGAAGTAGCTGAATGCAATTACAAAAGCCACCATTAACCAATGCAGCAAAGTGGGAAACCATTTTTTTTGAGGATAGAGAAAAGCACATGCTACAAAGGCAGATAAAGGCACAGCACACAGTATCCAGTAATGAAAAGTGTGTGTGGCGTTGATAAATGGGATAAAAACTGCTACCAAAAAATACAGAAATACCAACTGCCAGCTTTTACGGGATTGCACCAGTTGACGCAAAAAATTCTTCTGGATAAAATAAAGTCCGATCACTGTAGCAAACAATACAATAATGATAGCTGCCAATGCCCATGAAGACTCATAAAACTTTGGAAAACTAATAGCAATTCCCGGAAATTTATACCCATGCAATTTATCCGTTAAAAAAGCCCAAGCCAGCACAAAATAATAAGGTGTAAAGATCCCCAATAAGGCAATCAGCCATTCGGCCAGTTTAAAAGGTCTGGTAACAACCAATCCAAAAACGATCAATGCGGAAAAAGCAATGGATGGAAAATAAAAAAACGTTGAAATACCAATAGCAACACCAATATTAAAGAGAGAAGCTTTGGGTTTTTGATTGTTGTATAAGCCACTCATTCTGGCCCAAACCCATATCAATAGGGTATTTATAATGAGCGGCGCTGATAACACACTCCATTCGCTAAATAAAGAAGTAATGAGTAAGTAACTCATCGCAGTCAGGTAATTAGGTTTGGACATTAATCGTTGATCGATCACTAATTTATTGAATGCAATCGCCTGAGTATATAAGAGCACAAAAACAATGGCGGGGTAAATTGCCGGGATGCTTTTTCCTAATCCGGACAATTGCTCCAATAAGGCTTTAAATAAGAAACCATCTGTTTGCTGTGGTGTCGGGATTACGGGATACAAAAACATATGCAGCTTTAATAAAAGCCCATAAACCAGCAGCAGAAAAGTATTATAAGGATTGTTGGCTTTAAATGTGCCCGTCACTGTCTTAGATTAAATGATAAACGTAAATGTATTTGTTCTGCAAAAGTCAATAATAATTGTGGGTTTAAAAAATCCTTTAGTAATCAACTTTTGCGAAACAGATCAAATTCCCTCTGTACGTGCAGGGTAATATCAATTGCCTGGAACTTACCTGCTTACTGAATTGGGGCATAAATTCATACCCTTCGTCTAATGTTCTGAATACCGGATTACGTTTAGTTGTTCCATCGGCAGCTATACTATAGTCCGATAATAATTGCCTTTTTCTTTCCACAAGGTTATATAAAAAATGAATTTGTCCGCCTGTATTAAAATTAATGAACGACAGATAGTTGTCATTTTCTTCCGCAAATTGCTCCTTGCTGATTATCCTGCACCATTCCATAGCTGAATGCTTATCAAAGCTTATTGCAATTATATTATTGTAAATGAATTTTGTATTGGGTGTGTTATTAAAGCTATAAAACGACCGGTAGAAAGGATCATAATAATTATAGTATCGATAGTAATTTGCATAAGGAGAATACAAATTATCCCATCGGTTCCAGGGATTAGTATTGAGTGTTTGGGTATAATAATCTTCAGCTATCAGTATGTAGCCACCATCTTTTCTCACTATTATATTTTTAATAAAATAATTGTTGAATGCCGCTTTTACAGAAGCATCTTTCTTCGCCAAAGACCGAATAGTATCATCTAATGGCAAGTAACTATTCACTACAACAGAATCTGCCGGCCGATCCCATATCGCCGAAAACAAGCCAACAACATTGCCTCGCTTTTGCTTATAGTAAAATGAATTCAGGAGATATCGCTTGTTCGCATTATCTATTTTTAACTTAACCTCATCCAGAAAAAGATCATTCAATTGTATTTTATGCCATAATAATGTATCCTTTATCGGAGGCTTCACTAAAATTTGAAGATTGGCCAGCACTTCAGTATTGCCTATCGTTGAAGACTTGGTAAATACAAAATTACCTTCATTATCCAGCGAAAAATTATTGTATACATCTCTTCTTTCTATATAAGGTAATGTATAATTGTCTTTACTTATTTTTTGCAATTGATTATCGAACAGCAGTGTTGCAAAGTTCAATTTCTCATTCTTATTCTGAATTTTGAAAATAGAAATATATTGTTTGTTCTCACTGTTAATGACACTGTAAATCTTATTATCCCCCAGGAAACCGATTTCAGTAGTATCTAACGTAACAGGCTTATCTAACATATTACCTGCTGCATCCAGCTTAACTGCCTTACAATAAACGACCCGCTTTTTCTGATATTGATAAATTAGATAGAGAAAATCCGGATAAGTAATAAAATCAACATTGAAAGTTTTACCTTCTATAAAATCAAGTGGTTTCTTTTCTATCAATTTCATGCTATCATCATATACAGAAATAGCATACTTAAAACGAATATTTTTAAATATCAGGATATTGCTTTTTACCTTGCCGATAATTTCAAAATCCATATCACGATTATCCACTGCTAAAGGTTCAGTATAAAGAATCCGCTGAGCAGATGAAAAAACCGGCAATAACAAAAACAATAATATCTTCAGCAATCCTGCTCTCATACGATGATTTTTTGCACTCTAAATTTACGGCATAAAAATTTACAGCTCATTAATTTTTAAGCAAATAAACTTTATTTAACTTATTTTGTATTATAATCATGAAAACTGTTTTAATTACAGGAGGTACCGGATTAGTAGGTAAAACACTTACTAAATTTTTGCTGCAAAAAGGATACCATGTAATTATCCTTAGCAGAAAAAAAAATCCTTCAGCAAATAGTGATGCAAACATTGAATTTGCCCAATGGAATGTAGATGAACAAACCGTTGATATTGCCGCTGTGCAAAAAGCAGATTACATCATTCATTTGGCAGGTGCAGGAGTGGTAGACAAAAAATGGACAGATTCTTATAAAGCTGAAATACGCAACAGTCGTACATTAAGCAGTAAACTATTAATTGATACTTTAAGAGACAATACGAATAAAGTAAAAGCAGTTGTGAGTGCATCTGCTATTGGCTGGTACAAACCAACAGATAAATTACATACAGAGGATGAGCCTGCAGACGAAAGCTTCTTAGGTGAAACCTGTAAGCTTTGGGAAGAAAGCGTATTGCCATTTGCAGCACTTGATAAAAGACTGGTGACGTTAAGGATAGGTATTGTATTGAGTAATGATGGTGGCGCTTTAGTTGAATTTAAAAAACCTATCCGATTGGGTATAGCTGCAATTTTAGGAACCGGGAAGCAAATCGTTAGCTGGATACATATTAATGACCTATGCAATCTTTTCATCAATGCTATTGAAAATGAGCAATGGACAGGGACCTACAATGCGGTTGCACCAACACCCGTCAGCAACAAAGAACTTACACTGCTACTAGCTAATAAAATGAAAGGAAAGTTTTTTATCCCTGTACATATCCCTGCATTCGTTTTAAAAATAATAATGGGCAACAGGAGCATTGAAGTATTAAAGAGTAATGAAGTGAGCAGTACTAAAGTTCAACGAACGGGGTTCGAATTTTTATATCCCACCTGTAAAGAAGCTGTAGAAGACCTATGTAGTTAATCTTTGATTTTATTCAGTATCATATAAGTCTCCTTGTGAAGAAAGTATCTCTCTGTATTTACTGAAAAGCTTTGTCTTGGAAATAAATCCGACAAACTTTTTATCCTCTTCCAATACTGGTAAATACCAACTTTGAGTAGCATCAAACTTTTGCATCACTGTATTGGCATCTTCTCCTCTTCTTAATACTTCCGGAGGTTTTCTCATCAATGACTTAACAGAAATTTTATCAAACCGCTCAGGTTGAAATAATTTTTGTTTAACATCATTCAACTCTATAATACCTGCAAACCTCCCCTTATTATCATGTACTGCAAATATATTTTTCTCACTATGCTTGATTATTTCAACCAGGTCTTTCAATTTCTTATCAATGCAGATACTTTCATATTTATCCTGAATAATATCATCTATTTGTATTGAGGTTAAAATATTCTTTTCTTTCTTATGGGTGAATATCTCTCCATCCATAGCCAGTTTTTTTGTCTCCATCGAAAAAGGCTCATATGTTTTAACAATGAAAAAAGAAATCGATGAAACGATCATTAACGGGATGAACAGCTCATATCCGTTGGTGATTTCTGCAATTAAAAATATAGCTGTTAAAGGGCAATACATCACTCCACTTAAAACACCGGCCATCCCTATAAGTGTAAAATTTCCTTCGGGAATTTTTATCGATGGGATACTGTTGATCAGTTTAGAAAAGAAGAAACCAAGGTATGACCCAACAAATAACGAAGGTGCAAAATTACCTCCGTTACCTCCACTACCGATAGTGATAGCAGCAGCGATCGGCTTAAACAATACGATCAAAGCAGCAAAAGACAACAACCCCCAGTGATCACCCAGTTTTGATAGCAAGCTCGTATTATCATCAAAGGTATTCAGGGATCCATCTGCAAGCAACTTAATACTGTGGTACCCCTCACCAAATAATGGTGGAAATAAAAAATATAAACACAACAATAACATTCCTCCTACTATTGCTTTTATATACCCATTTATTTTCCAGCCATGCACTCTTCTTTCTGTAAACTTAAACATCCTGGCATAATACAAAGAGATCAATCCCGCCAACAAGCCTAATAAAACATAGAATGGAATATTCTTATAATTGAAATTTTGCTTTAATACAAAATTGAATAAAAATGCTTCCTGCAATATTATTTTCGAACACAAGGCTCCAACTACTGAAGAAATAATAAGAGGAATAAAATAACTGACAATAGTTTCAGCAAGTAATACCTCAATGGTAAACATTACTCCTGCGATCGGCGCATTAAATACCGCAGAAATTCCGGCTGCAGCGCCGCAGGCAATTAATAAAGTTCTTTCCTGATAATTCAGATCACTGATTCGGGAAATATTTGAACCAACAGCAGAACCTGTTGCAACAATTGGCGCTTCAAGCCCAACCGAGCCTCCCAGTCCTACTGTAAAGGAACTTGTAAGAACATGTGCATACGTATCCTTTAACGGAATAAAAGAAGATTTTCTTGCAATAGCTTTTAATACCATCGCAATCCCTTTGTCTATCTGCCCGCCAAAAAGATACCTGATAATAAAAACTGTTACTAATAATCCTATAGTGGGAAATAATAAAAAAGCGAAATGTGAAACAGGGATCCTTTCAATCCACTGTTGAAGATAATGCACCAGTGTTTTTAATAAGACGGCAACCATACCAGACACCAATCCTACCAATGTAGCGATCAGCATCATAAATTGTATTCTGCTTAATTTAGTTCGTAATAAATTGGCAATTCTTTGATAAAGTATTTTTATGGCCATCAATTACATCCATTTAATTGGAATACAAATATACAGTCGCAAAAATCAATTCCGCAAAGGCTTTCCACTCTTGAGTACAGATTGTATTCTTTCCAGAGTTTTCTTTTCGCCACATAATGACAAAAAAGCTTCTCTCTCAAGATTAAGTAAATATTGCTCACTTACTAAAGTTGGTTCACTCAAATCACCGCCACACATTACATATGCTAATTTTTTAGCAACAGTGGCATCGTGTGCAGTTGCATAGTTAGCCGTTTGCATACCATTGATGCCAGCCAGCAATGTTCCTAAAGCAGTTCTCCCTAAAACTTTAATATCCTTACGCTGAACCGGCATCACATACCCATCGTCAAACAGATCGATCACAGCTTGTTTTGCTTCTGCAATTCTTCTTCCCTGGTTAATACTAATTCTATCATTACCATTTCTATAAATCCCTAGTTCAAATGCTTCGTGTGCCGAGGTAGCAACTTTTGCTGTAGCAATGGTGAGAAAGCGATTTTGTAAAGTAAGCGTATCCACTTCTCCTACATGCATTTCGTCTGCGGCCCTTAATACAAATTCTTTTGTACCTGCACCACCCGGAATAACACCAATGCCCACTTCTACCAAACCGGTATAAGTTTCTGCAGCAGCAATCACTTTATCCGCATGCAAACTCATTTCGCAGGCACCACCCAACGCTAAACCGTGTGGAGCTACTACTACCGGAATGCTCGAATATCTAACCCTCATTATTGTTTGCTGAAACTGGCGAATAGCCATATCTATTTCATCATAATCTTGTTCTATGGCCAGCATAAATATCATTCCAACATTAGCTCCTGCACTAAAATTGGTCCCGTCATTTGCTATTACTAATCCTTTATATTTTTCTTCCGCTAATGCAATTGATCTTTGAATACCTTCTAATACCTCGCCGCCAATACTACCCATTTTGGTATACCATTCCAGCCCTAATACATCATTCCCCAAATGATACGTTCTACAGGCAGAGTTTTTCCAAACTGTCTGACCTTCAAAGTTTTTCATTACAATAAATGCATCACCACCTGGCATAGCTAAATAAGACTTACTACTAACATCATAGCACAAACGCTTTCCGTTTTCGATTTTATAAAAAGATCTAGCACCACTTGCCAACATATCTTCTATCCAAAAAGCTACTTTATAACCGGCAGCTTTCATCGCCTCGACAGTTTTTGCAACACCTAATACATCCCAACTTTCAAAAGCTCCTATCTCCCAACCAAAACCAGCCATCATCGCATCATCTACCCTATATAATTCATCACTTATTTCAGGAATACGATGAGAAATATAAGAGAATAAACTGTAATGAAACTGACGATAAAAATCTCCTGCCTTATCTGTACCCGAACACAGGGCTTTCAATCTAGTTTTGAGATCTTCTATTGGTTTAGCTGTTTCTACCGTAGCAAATTTTGCCTTCACTCTCGGTTCGTAAGTCATCGTTGATAAATTCAACGTTTGAATATCCTTTGCGCCATCTGCTCCTTTTATTTTTTTAAAGAATCCCTGTGCTGTCTTATCTCCTAGCCAATTATTCTCTACCATTTTATTTAACCAAGAGGGGATAACAAACTGTTCTTTTGCTTCGTCATCAGGACAATTATCATACACTCCTTTAGCTACCTTTACCAATGTATCAATACCTACAACATCTGCGGTTCTGAAAGTGGCTGATTTAGGCCGACCGATGATCGGACCTGTTAATGCGTCTACTTCGTCTATGCTTAACTGTAACTTATCCATTGCATTCATTATAGCCATCATTCCAAACACACCTATACGATTTGCTATAAATGCAGGTGTATCTTTACAAAGAACTGTCGTTTTACCTAGATACAGATCTCCGTAATTCATTAAAAAATCAACGACCGAACTATCCGTGAACGGTGTTGGAATAATTTCCAATAAACGTAAATATCTTGGAGGATTAAAAAAATGTGTGCCGCAAAAATGCTTTTTAAAATCATCACTTCTACCTTCCGTCATCATATGAATGGGAATCCCTGATGTATTAGATGTGATCAATGTTCCGGGTTTACGATATTTCTCTACTTCTGTAAAAACCGCTTGCTTGATATCTAATCTTTCTACCACTACTTCTATCACCCAATCACAATCGGCAATATCTTTCATATTGTCTGTGAAATTTCCTGTCGCAATTTTCTTACTAACATCCTTTGTATAAACCGGAGATGGATTTGATTTGATTGCAGCAGCCAATGCGTCATTTACGATTTTATTTTTTTCAGCTGGTCTGGCATCAATGGCTACATCTTTTGGTTGAATATCCAACAGTAATACCTGCAGACCAACCCCTGCAAAATGACAAGCAATTCTGCTGCCCATTACACCACTTCCTAATACAGCGACTTTTTTTATGTTTCTTTTAGACATATGGCAAAAATTAGTTAGTTAAACAACTATTATACCTCTAAGGTAGTTTTTATCTGCAAATATTTTTTCAAGATGAGTAAATTATTTTATAATCAATTTATAAATAAACAATATGTATAAAGCAATTAAAGAGACATAGTTTGGAACAAGGATAATTGAAAGAAATAATTTATTAAAAAATTATATTGATTTTTTAATATATATTAATGTGTAGCAATTACAATAATACATCGGAAAATACGTTTACTTCCGTTAAATCCCTTAATCTAATGACAAACCTGGCTGCTAAACTAGTAAACGCTAGTGAATCGAAATTATCGGTAATCTATAAGTCGTCGTTTCGTATCAGCGATTTGTTAAACTCAGTTCCTGAAGCTATAATTACGACCGACACACATTTCAACATAACCGGATTGAATCCTGTTGCAGAACAAATTTATGGTTCCCCCTTAAATGAAGCTGTTGGGCAACCACTTTTTGACTTCATCAGATTCGAATTTATTGGCTCAACTACACGTGAAGAAGCAATCAGCCATTTACAGAAACATGAATTCTGGAGTGGAGATATTATCTATTACACGTCTACAAATCAAAAAGTTTTTTTTAATACCCGTTGTACACTCATCAAAGATGATACAGGTAAAGTATCCGGAATTGTAATTGTAAACAGTAATATAACTGAGAAAGTAATTCAAAGAAAAAATCTTGATCTGGCAGAAAAAAAATATGAAACAGTAGTTGAATCATTGTCTGATGGTGTAATGATGATTGGAGCTGATGGCAGAATTGCTACTGCAAACAAAAGAGCTATTGAGATCCTTGGATTAACAGAAGACGAAATTAACGGTAAAGTGATAGCTTGCCCAAGTTGGAAAACAATCAAGCAAGATGGCAGCCCATTTCCCATAAATGAATTCCCCGCTATTGTTACACTGGAAACAGGAATTGAACAAAATAATGTAATAATGGGGATTGCAAAACCAGATGGTAATATTGTATGGATATCGATCAATAGCAGAGGCATATTTAAAGAAGGGGCAACAAAACCAAATGCGGTGGTTGCTTCATTTGAAGATATAACGAATATTATCGAAGCAAATAAAAAATTACAACAAAGCGAAATTCTTTTTAGTTCATTTATCAATAACAGTCAAACAGCCAATTGGATCTATGATGAGGATGGTTATGTAGTGGTAGCCAATAATGAATATAATAAAATAAGCAATTTCCCGGAAAATGCAATTGGTAAACATATCACAGAGATCTTTCCGAATGAATATGGCAAGCAATTAATTGAAAGAAATAAAAACTTTTTTGAAACCGGCAAACCTGCAATTTTTGAAAGCACATTACCACAGGCAGATGGCTCTCACAGAAGTTTTTTATCTTATCTTTTTTTAATTACAATACCCGGAAATAAAAGATTGATCGGTGGACAGGCTATTGACATCACCGAACAAAAAAATGCGCTTCAAAAATTACAAGACAGTGAAGTGCTCTTCAGAGGCTTTATGACAAATAGCCAAAATCTTGGATGGGTATATGATGAAGATGGAAATTTCGTCTATGGCAATCCTTTACTGATGGAAACACTAGGAATTGATGAAGAAGCCCTTGGAAGAAATATAACAACACTACCTTATTTGGGAATTGCAAAGCAAATTCTGATCAAAAATAAAAAAGTACTGGCCACAGGAGAAGCAATCATATCTGAAGATAAATTGATCGACAAACATGGCAATGTCAAACATTTCATTGCTCACTATTTCTTACTCCCTTTTGGGAATAAAAAAAGATTTGTTGGCGGACATGCATTGGATATCACCGAAAGAAAAAAAATTGAAAGTGAATTATTGAACGAACAGATACAAAAACAAAAACAGATCAATCAGGCCACTATCGAAGCGCAGGAAAAAGAAAGAAACAGGATCAGCGAAGAATTGCACGATAATGTTAACCAATTATTGATGAGTTCAAAATTACATATTGGTGCCGCTAAAAAAAATCAGGGCAACCAGGATGAATTATTAAGCAAGGCAACCGAATATTTAATGATGGCTGTAGATGAGATCAGGTCTCTTTCAAAATCACTTAGCACCAAAGTGGTATCTGTAGTAGGACTCGAAAAAGGAATTGCTGATATAGCAGAGAATCTGGAAAAATTAAATAATATAACCGTTGAGACAGATATTAGTGAAGCAGTAATAGACAAGCTCTCCACAGAGCAAAAATTAATGGTATTCAGGATAGTACAGGAACAAACTAATAATATTATCAAGTATTCTGGTGCCAGCAAAACATCTATATCTATCCATGAAAAAAATGGCAAATGCCAGCTTAGTATTGTCGACAACGGAAAAGGTTTTGACAAGAAAACACAAAAAAGTAAAGGCATCGGCCTGATCAATATCTTTAATCGTGCTGATGCCTATAATGGTAAAGTAGATATTGAAACCTCTCCTGGAAATGGATGTGCAATAACTATTTCTTTTCCGTTTTTATACTTTTAAATCAACTTACTCCGGCTCCGGAATCAATGATATTTTCTGGCTTAACAAAATGCAGCTTTCCGGCTGTATCTTCTGCCATTAATATCATTCCGTTGCTTTCTATGCCTCTCATTTTACGAGGCGCTAGATTGGCTACAACTACCACTTGCTTATTAACTATCTCATCCGGGGAAAAATGCAATGCAATACCGCTAACAATGGTTCTCTTTTCAAACCCAAGATCAACTTCCAGTTTCAATAATTTATCAGCCTTTTCTACTTTTTCAGCAGAAAGTATTGTCCCTACCTTCAGATCTATCTTTGCAAAATCATCGAAAACTATTTCTGGTTTTAGATTTGATACCGGAGGTGTGGCTTCTTCAATTTTCGGTGTTTCCATTTTAACTAATCCTGATTTTAATTTTTCAATTTGAGCCGCTATTTCTTCGTCCTCAATTTTTCTGAACAACAATTGAGGTTCTCTCAAACTATAACCAACACTCAATAATTTGATCTTCCCTGCATTGTCCCAATCCAGCATTTTATCAACTACCTTCATCATCGCCAGCATCTTCTGGGCTGTAGTGGGCAAAAACGGATTGATAAATATCGCCAGATTAGCCGTTAATTGCAAACATAAGTGTAAGCAATTGTCAATACTTTTCTGTGCATCTGTCGTCGGTCTGCCATCGTCAGCCGTCTGCTTTGCAACGATCCAGGGTTCTTTTTCCTGCATGTATTTATTACCGGTTCTTGCCAGATCAATTACAGCAAATAATGCATCTCTGAACTTATATTCTTCAAGATTATTTTGAATTTTCAATTTTGAATTTTCAATTTCTGCAATTAATGCTTTATCTTTTTCATCCAGTACATCTTGATGTAATGGCGGTACTTTTCCTCCGCATAATTTATGCATCAATACCCAGGTACGATTTACAAAATTGCCGAAGATGCTTACCAACTCACTGTTATTTCTATCCTGAAAATCTTTCCAGGTAAAATCATTGTCTTTTGTTTCAGGTGCATTCGCACATAATACATAACGTAATACATCTTCACAACCCGGAAAATCCTTAATGTACTCATGTACCCATACGGCCCAATTACGACTGGTAGATACCTTCTCTCCTTCAATATTTAAAAATTCATTTGCAGGAACATTATCTGGCAATACAAAACCACCATGCGCTTTCAACATTGCAGGAAAAATGATACAATGAAAAACGATATTATCTTTTCCAATAAAATGTACAAGTTTGGTGTCTTCCTTACACCAGTAATCAGCCCAATGTTCTGTCAATTCTTTGGTGGCACTGATATAACCTATAGGCGCATCAAACCAAACGTATAACACTTTACCTTCTGCGTCCGGCAACGGAACTTTAATTCCCCAATTGCTATCTCTCGTCATAGCACGGCTTTGCAAACCATTATCCAGCCAACTTTTACATTGACCATATACATTGTTCTTCCATTCTTTATGTCCGTCAATGATCCATTCTTTTAACCATGCCTCATAATTCTGTAAAGGAAAATACCAATGCTTTGTCGTCTTTTTCACCGGCACAGCATCACTCAATGCACTTCTTGGATTGATCAATTGTTCCGGGGATAATGTGCTGCCGCATTTTTCACACTGATCACCATATGCATTCGGATTAGCACAAACCGGGCAAGTGCCGGTAATATACCTGTCTGCTAAAAATGTTTTAGTGGTCTCATCATAATACTGTTCGGTTTCTTTTTCTTCAAACAAACCGGCATCGTACAACTTTGTAAAAAAAGCCGAAGCTGTCTCATGATGTCCTTTATTAGACGTACGGGAATAAATATCAAAGGAGATACCCATCTGCTCCATACTTTCTTTGATCAAAGCATGGTATCTATCTACCACCTGTTGGGGAGTAATGCCTTCCTTCATTGCACGGATTGTAATAGGCACTCCGTGTTCATCGCTACCACCTATAAACTTTACATCTCTTTTCTGAGCCCGTTGGTAACGTACATAAATATCGGCCGGTAAATAGCATCCTGCCAGATGGCCGATATGCACCGGACCATTGGCGTAAGGTAATGCAGCCGTAACTAAATATCTTGATGGATTATTCATCTAATTTTAAATTTATCTCGTTGGTTCATTTTTAATTACTCATCCAGTAATATATCCCTACCCAAACAAAAGCAAAAAAAGCTATAGCAATGATGTCATTTTTTAATTCCACCAGCTTTTTCTTCTTAACTAAAAGCTGGAAAATTATATACCCCACAAAAGCTATAAAGGCTATGATTGCCTGAATGAAACGCATATTGATTGAATTATTCCGGCAAAAATACCTAATCAATTGCCAAATGCGAAATTTGAGTAAAAGGAACAAAAAAGCCACCATTTTCATGGTAGCTCTTTGCTCTCGCTGTTACGGTTTATTATTGATCTAATTTGACCAATGACTTTTTAATATCTGCATTAGAGGCCAACTCATATTTTATACCTTTAACCTCTTGTTCTCCTGTTATGGCCGCTGTCACAGAATATACTTTTTCTCCTTCTTTGTTAATGCCAATACTGATTATTTTTACGGGCTCTCCTACAGGTATATTTTTAAATACAACTTTACTGCCATTATACTCTCCGGCTATCATTGAATTGATATTATCGAAAACCAACATGGTATAATAATTTTGAGCATCATCCCCCAGATCAGTATAATATGATATCTTCTTACGACTGTCAGAATAAAATCTATCGCAATTGATCCATCCCAACTGAGTAATATTCAGGTGGTATTTTTCTTGTATATTTTTTATGATGGCTGAAGACTGATCATTGCCCGGCAACACCATTCCCCCGTTCAATTTATTCTGAAGCGCATTTGTTATACCGTTATCACCAAGACCGTTACCGTTTTTGCGAAGTATTTGTCTTGTAGCAGTTCCCTGCAATTTATATTTATCGGCGTATCCTTTCTCCACCCACATTGAATCACCTATATTTTCTCCGTACTGATGCTCAAAAGCTCTGTTCCCATTATCAACCTTAAATAAATTTTTAATATTCGACCTCAATTTTATTTTATAATATCCATACTTTTCCTTCAACATTCTTTTTAGTGCTGCTTTGGATATTTTTAAACTATCTCCTGTAATAAAATACCCGATCTCTCCTTTGCGTTTTTGTTTCGTTTTGTATGGTTGATCGGTGATATTCAATACTCTTACCTCTGTTACTAATTGAGTTCTGGAGAAATTTCGTCCTTGTGGTATCCAGTTAATAGCGTTACCTGTTTTATCTCCATTAAACAATTCCATTCCTGTCATGTTGATGCTACTCGTATCAGGCATGAACAATGTTAGCGGTATATTATTATTAATTTTTACCTCATTGCCTTTATACGTGGCTGTTACATGTATCATGCCCCCTGTTACCAATTGTGCATCATTGCTTGTAGTACTTAGCCAGTTTTCTATAATATCTGATCGTTTGTAATACTCTGTCAGCCTAACTTCCACCTCAGTACCGCCACCAAGGCTGTTTACAGGAATAAGAATAGTTGTTCCTTCTGCAGCCGTGAGCAAAGTATCTTTTGTATTATTAATGATAAATTGTTGAGGAACTTTAACGAATTGATCCTTCAATTGATCTAATAAAGAAACTCTGTTGAGTTTGTTTCCCGGAGTTTTATCAGTAGCAGCTAATGTGTCAACAAAATCTGCTGCTACCCCATTACCCATATCCGTAAATGGCAATGTAATTATATTTTTATTTGTGCCCTGACTGATTTCTATTTTTTTAATCGGGATAACTGTCGAAGCTGTAACAATTGTATCGGACAGAGAAGGAATCTTCGGTATAATTGTCGCAGTAGTAACAGGAGATTCTTTATCAATTTTTTTTATGCTGAATTTCTGATACCCTACATACAACAAAGTAATAATAGCCAATCCAATTGCTCCACCGATCAATTTCCCTTGATTATTTACCCTCAGTTTAGATACCGGAACATTTGGTTGCAATATAGCCTGCATCTTTTGCCAATGCTCATCCATATGGCTGAGATCGGGTAACTGCTGATCTTCCAACTGCCGAAGTTTATTTTCAATATTGTTATTATCCTGCTGCATTTGTTTTTAGTTGAGGTTCGGAAAGGTCTTCTAATTTTTGTTTCAATATTTTTTTTGCTTCACTTACATGCCACTTGCTGGTATTATCACTAATCGATAAAATTTCTCCGATCTGTTTATGAGTAAACCCTTCATACACAAACAAATTAAATACTGTTGCAGTGGTGGGTGGTAATTGAGCGATCATCTGCCGAATTTCTTTTCCTGCTACCAGGTCAAAAGCATCAGGAGAAAGGACGGGCTCTTCCTGAGAAATATAGGGTACAGATTCTTTGAATATATTCTTCTTCTTACAAAAATCAATACTGCAATTGATCACAATTGTTTTGATCCATGATAATAATTTGCCTTCGTCTGTATATTTATGAATGTTCTTAAAAACCCGAAGCATTGCATCATTGTATATAGTACCGGCTCCATCAGCATCCACGGCATACCTAAAGCAAACCTTTATCATATCAGGATAACATAACTTATAAAGTGCCTGTTGGCTCTGCAGATCGTTATTTCTGCAGCCTTCCACCAATATGTCCAGATTATTGTTCAAAAATCGTCGTTTGGTTAAAAAATTGTCCATCTAACATATAGAACTATAGATGGATGAAAAAGGGTTGGGTAGTCTTTAAAATAAATATACCTATTTCGGATGGGCTACTTCAACGTAAAATAATTATTTTCACTCAATCAAACATATTTAATGGAACGTAAGTCATTTCTCTCCTCAATTATCCCCTTAGGTGCCGTATTAAGTGGTATGGTAAAAGGTGAAGAAACACTTACTACGGATAAAGTTTCAAAAATACCTCCATACCTAAAAGAAGGGGATGTGATTGGCATTACTTCCCCGGCTGGATATATTACTTTAGAAGATGTGCAACCTGCTGTCAAAAAATTAGAAGAATGGGGGTATACTGTAAAAATTGGAAATACTATTGGTAAACGTGATTTTACATTTGGAGGTACGGATGAGGAACGTCTTGAAGACCTGCAGGAAATGTTACACGACAGAGATATAAAGGCAGTAATGTGTGCAAGAGGTGGTTATGGTTTAGTAAGGATAATCGACAAGATCAATTTTACAGAATTTAAAAAATATCCAAAATGGATCATTGGTTTTAGTGATGTAACTGTATTGCATAACCATATCAACAGAAATTTTGGAATAGCTACAATACATAGCAAAATGTGCAATAGTTTTCCGGATGATTGGAGTAAGGCAGATGAAAGTCAGATCATTTCAATACACAGTATTCGGATGTGTTTGACAAATGAAAAAATACATTATGCTTTTTTACCTAATCCAAAAAACAGGCTCGGAAATGTTAAAGGGGAATTGGTTGGTGGTAATTTAAGAACAATTGAAAATCTTGCCGGCACAAAAAGTGACCTCATTACAAAAAATAAAATTTTATTTGTAGAAGATACCGGCGAATACTTGTACAGTATTGACAGGATGTTCTGGAATCTACAACGCACAGGAAAACTATCGCAATTAAAAGGGTTGATCATCGGTGGCTTTAAAACCAAACCTGATGACCCGGGAGAAGAATTCGGAAAATCAATTGAAGAAATTGTTCTTGAAAAAGTAAAAGAATATAATTACCCTGTCTGTTTTAACTTTCCGGTTGGGCATCAAAAAGAAAACTTTGCATTAAAATGCGGCGTATTTTATAACCTAGATTGTACTGAATTCACCTGCATATTAACAGAAATATAATGATCAAAATTCCTCCATACTTAAAAAAAGGCGACACTATCGGCATTACATGCCCTGCTGGGTACATGGTTAAAGAAAAAGCACAAACATGTATTGATACTTTGCAGAGCTGGGGTTTCCAGGTAATGGTTGGCAAAACATTGGGCAGTAATTCAGCAAATTATTTTTCAGGGAATGATGAACAACGTTTGAATGAGCTGCAGGCGATGCTGGATGACGATTCTATCAATGCCATCCTTTGCGGACGAGGTGGATATGGAGTTGGCAGAATCATTGATCAACTTGATTTTACAAGATTTAAGAAGAAGCCAAAATGGATCATTGGCTTTAGTGATATCACTGTGTTGCATTGTCATTTAAACAGCAAAATAAAAGTAGCATCCATGCATGCTCCAATGGCTGCTGCATTCAATGAAGGAAAGAATGAATTTATACAATCATTGCATAAAACAATGACTGGTAAAAAAGGAAAGTATAAATGTGCCCCACATCTATTTAACAAAACAGGCAAGGCCTCAGGCGAATTGGTTGGAGGTAATTTAGCTTTATTGGCAAATATGATCGGTACAGCATCAGACCTCAATACAAAAAATAAAATTTTATTTATTGAAGATGTGGGTGAATATACCTACAGTGTAGACAGAATGATGTATCAATTAAAAAGAAGCAGAAAGCTTGAAAAGCTTGCAGGACTTATTATTGGTGGCTTTACAGACATGAAAGACACCGAAAGACCTTTTGGAAAAAATGTCTATGAAGCTATTAAAGATATACTTCAAGAATATAACTATCCTGTTTGTTTTAATTTTCCCGTAAGTCATGATAAAGAGAATTATGCATTAAAGGTAGGAGTCAGTTATGAACTGACAATTACCAATAAACTAGTTACATTATCTGAGGTTTAAAAGACTATCCAGCTTTTGATGAAACAAGGGGAAATCATTTAAATTATGATGAGTGCCTTTTTCAATAGTTATAAACTCATCCGAAGATTTTAAAACAGTTTTTAATCTTGCTGCATTTCTATACGGAATTACACCATCGTTCGTTCCGTGAAAAACAGTTATCGGCACCTGCACTTCCTTCAAATATTGATATGTAGGGATCCTATATTTCGACATTCGTGTTGTTGGATAAATGGGAGCGTATGATGCAAATAAAGCCGGAATGCTATAGTAAGGTGTTTCAAGAATTAATCGTTTGCATTTTTTTTCTGAAGCCACATAAGCTGAAACACCAGTCCCAAAAGACTTTCCGAAGATAATGATACTATCTGCTTTGTATTTGGATGCCGCAAGTTCATATACAACTTTAGCTTCCTCATATATTTTTTTTTCATTCCGCTCTCCTACACTTTTTCCAAAACCGGGATAATCTTCCATCCAAACTTCATAACCATGCTTTGTAAAATTGTCTGCATATTTTGCATATCGGTTAATATTTTCTTTATTGCCATGATAATAGAGCACAACTCCTTTTCTCAGAGAATCTTTCGGAAAAAACTTAACCAGATTAATTGTATCCGTTTTGCTGAATGCTATATCAACCTCTTCAAACGGAGCATCAAATTGATATTTGTAATCTCTTGATAGCGCTTCGGGATGAAATAAGAAATAATCTTGCAAAGAATACAAAGCAATACCCACACCACAATAAATAATTATCATGATCTTTATCCAACGAAAGAATTTTGCCTTTAAAGAATTATCCATTCTTAATTATCAATTAATATTTAAGTATATCTCTTATAAAATTATGATACTCTGGAAATGTTGGCAGATTATTATGTCCACCACCAATTATACGGATCAATGTAATTTTTCTTGGATTTAATGCCTGCAATTTTTCACTCTGACTTACAGGTATCAACCAATCTTTTGTGCCATGCAAAATATATGTATGACAATTTACCTTCCTGATCCATTTGTCTGTACGAAGATGATAGCGTAAAATATATTTTACAGGCAAGATTGGTAAAAACCGTTGTACAGTTTTTCTAAAACTAAAATACGGGGCATCCAGAATGAGGTACCTGGGCATATTATCGGCTGCCAGTTTCGCCGCAAACCCACTACCAAGGCTTCTTCCATAAATTATTATATGATTTTCATGATAGGTAGCAGTTAGGGTATTATACACAAACTGCATATCGGTTAACATATCTTTTTCGCTACGTTTACCGGTACTTTTCCCAAATCCCCTGTAGTCTACTAATACTACATCATATTTATACCTGTAAAAATCTTTCGCATATTTTGCCCACCCTTTGATACTACGACTATTACCATGAAAATACAAGATCAACCCCAACGGATTTTCCACATGAAAATGTAATCCGTTTATGCTTACGCCTTCCTCTACATTAAAAAATAGTTCTCTGAAAGGAGCATCATATTTATATTGAAAATCCTGTTGTAATTTTTCGGGCTTAAAAATAAATTTATCCTGCAGGAAAAATGCAATAACAGACAGCACAACAATGCCAACAAGAATATATAAAATTATGTGGAGCAAAGTCCTATATTATGATTAACTGAATAGAAAAGTCTATCCTAACTCTTCTTCCTCTTCTTCATCATGGTATACTCTCTGTAACTTAAGCTTACTTACCGGAGCTACGATCAATGGGAATTTTTCTACCTGTACATTACTTTGTATTAAACCGAAACCTTTTTCTTCACTCAAAGAAATTTCTTTGAACCAGAAATACAGTTTCATGATAATGCGTTCCATAAACGGTAATTCATTGTCCTGAGACAAGAATTTTTCCATAACGATAAATTGAAAATCTCCCACCACATTATTTCTTTGTTGACTTTCGTACCGGCTGGTTACATTCACTTCTCTGTTAGCAACCAGATCTTCTACCACCTTTTTAAACATCAGGTTTAATCTTGGCGCTACTCTGAAGCCCAGCCTGAATTCCACACGTATAATATCATTAGGAATAATATGCTCTACCACATATTCGCAGGTATATGGATCATCCAATGTGTCAACATGCACAAACCAATAAATATCAGCTCGTTTTGGTTTACCACTCAGTATCGAATATATGATCTTGTGTTCAATTTCTTTAGGATTGTCTGCACTTGTTAAATACACCAAATGCGTAGCATATTTTGGCACGGTAACATCGCTGCTCAATTCTTCCAACTTAGAAATATATTCTTCCAGGCGTACAAACTCAACATACCTGTTTTTAATTTTCCTTGCCCGATACCATACGTACATTACTGCAAACAATCCACCTCCTACCAATAAAGCTACATATCCGCCATGAGGGAATTTATCCAAGTTGGCAATTAAAAACCCTATTTCGATCGTTAAAAAAACTGCTAAGAAAAGATAGATAAGAAATGCAGGTGTTCTTCGAGATACCAGGTAATTGGAGAATAAAATAGTTGTTGCCAACATACATAATGTAATAGCTAAACCATATGCAGCACCCATTGCACTGGATGTTTGAAAATATATCACAATAAAACAACAGCCGGCAAAAAGTAAAGTATTGATTCCCGGAATATATAATTGCCCCTTAGCTTCACTCGGGTAATTGATCTTCATCTTAGGCCATAGATTTAATCGTATGGCTTCACTGATCAATGTAAATGATCCGCTAATTAATGCCTGGCTTGCAATGATAGCAGCAGCAGTAGCAATAATGATCCCTACAAACAAGAACCAATGTGGCATTACCTCAAAAAAAGGATTTTGCATTGGCAAGGCTCCGGGTATCGTTTTAGAGAGGTGTCCTGTAGCAAATATTTTTCCTGTATGGTTGTGTAATAGCCATGCTCCCTGGCCCAGGTAATTAAGAATAAGCGCAGACTTTACAAAGATCCAGGTGTAACGAATATTGGCTCTTCCGCAATGCCCCAGATCACTATATAATGCCTCGGCACCAGTAGTACATAAGAACACTGCTCCCAACAATAAAAAACCATTAGGGTAATTAGTCAATAATTTAATAGCATAGTAAGGATTAAATGCTTTGAAAATACTAAGATCATCGGATATATGCATTACTCCTAAAATTGCCAACATGCTAAACCATATAAGCATGATGGGGCCAAACATTTTTCCTATGGAAGCTGTACCAAACTGTTGCATAAAAAACAAGACAGTCAATATCCCTAATATAATAAAAATGATATTGCTTTCTGAAATATCACTGAGCGCAGGAATATTACGTAAGCCTTCTATTGCTGAAGCCACCGAAATTGGTGGCGTGATCATCCCAT
Source organism: Ferruginibacter lapsinanis (assembly GCF_020783315.1). Taxonomy (NCBI): domain Bacteria; kingdom Pseudomonadati; phylum Bacteroidota; class Chitinophagia; order Chitinophagales; family Chitinophagaceae; genus Ferruginibacter; species Ferruginibacter lapsinanis. Next base: position 528,415 of record NZ_CP086063.1, read on the forward strand.
CCGCAAGTAGGGCTGCTCCTCCAATCATTGCCGGAATAACCAGCCATTTTTTTTGCCTTCGTACCAGCGTATACAAAGAGAAGATCCCTCCCTCACCACGGTTATCTGCTTTTAGCGTAAGTATTACATATTTTACTGTGGTTTGTAAAGTCAATGTCCAAATAATACATGACAGGCCTCCAATAATTAAAAGAGGTTCAATCATTTTGCCATTGATAATTTCACTAAAAACGTAAAGCGGAGATGTTCCTATATCGCCATAAATAATTCCTAAAGCAACAATTAATCCTGCGGCTGTTACTTTGTTAACGTGTTTGTTCACTACAGATTGTTTTTGGTAAGATGGCTTTTACTATCCAACCGGTTGCATATAAGTACCAGATTCAATTAGAAGCCAACACAAATGTATATTGAAAAATAGAATTTCTCCCTATTTTAATGCATATTATTGTTATGCATTAAAACACGAGCCCCCTGCTTTTAGGCAAGGGGCATATACAAACAATACAAAATCGAACAATAAAGATTTTAATCAGGTTTCTTTCCGTCTAAAAATGTGTTGATAGTGCTGATCTCTGACTGGTTATTTTCATCAGTTTTTACAGTGTATTTGCTGTAAAAACTTTCTACGTCTGCAATGGAATTGTGCATTTCCATATTGCGGCGAAGGTAAGCCGGCACGGCCTCAAACTCATTGTTAGGATCGGCTGCATTGATGTTGAATGACAAATTACGCAGCTTCGCAATGCGTTCCATAGCCCGGCGCCTAAGCTCCTCTGTTTCGTCCTGCATCGCAGGCTCCTCAACATTGGACATCATGATGGGCTGAGTTTGTTGTACTAATGGCTTTTCCTCCGCCGCTTGATGGTCTTCTTTAACCACCAATTGCATTTCCATCTCAGGTTCGTCTTCCTGTAGATTTATCTGCAATGGGGCTGGCTTTTGATCTGTATTGGATTCAGCTTTCTGATGCTGCTCTTCCACATAAATGTTGGAAGGTTTCACCAAAAAGCCACCTGCTGACGAGGCAGGTGCGCTAGCTTCGTCATTTATTTTTAAAGACAAATTTTCATTGATAACTTCTGCTGGTTTTTCTGCAGGAAGAGGTACAGTTGGCATATCAAACTCTATGACTGGTACCTGATCTTGCGCCGAGGATATTTCAAAAAATACCGGAGTATCATCGATTTTGTCCGCTGGAGTTTTGCCAGGTATTTCTATTTGCGCTTCTGCTGTTTTGTGCTCTACCAAAGTAGGCATGAAATTTTCCTCAAGGGTCGTTGCCACTTTCGGAGTAGTCACTACCGGAGCTTTTGCTTCTGGTACAGCTTCTGCTTTTTCTCCAAATTGCAACATTGGTTGGATCGCTTTAACTTCTTCTTTTGCAGCCATATCCAAGGTCAACACAATTTTATCATCTTTCTTCACTTCCGTTTCAACTTTCTTTTTTGCAAAAGGATCTTTGTGTTCAAATCCGGTTGCAATTAAAGTGATACCAATTCCTGCGCCTAAAGTATTATCATAGCCCAACCCTAAAATTACATCGGTGTCCTCTCCTGCCTGCCCGATCAAATGATTTTGAATTACTTCAACTTCATCCATCGTAAATTCATGATCACCTTCAGCAGAGTTAATGTTTATCAATATCCATTTAGCTCCTTTAATATCATTATCATTCAATAATGGCGAGTTCAATGCATTTTCAATTGCTTCCTGTGCCCTGTTTTCGCCTTCGGCAGATGCACTGCCTAAGATAGCAACACCTCCGTTACTCATCACTGTACATACGTCGGCAAAATCGACATTGATCTGACCGGTACTGTTAATCACATCGGTGATACATTTTGCAGCTGTTGCTAAAACATTATCCGCTTTTGCAAAAGCTTCTTTCATTTTCAAATTACCAAATTGATGACGCAATTTATCATTGCTGATCACCAACAAAGTATCTACACTTTCTTTTAATAAGGCAATTCCTTCTTCTGCCTGTGCAATTCTTTTCTTTCCTTCATAAGCAAATGGAGTTGTTACAATCCCAACAGTAAGTATACCCAGGTCTTTACAAATTTTTGCAAGGATAGGGGCCCCACCTGTACCTGTACCACCACCCATACCAGCAGTAATAAAGGCCATCTTGGTGTTTACTTCTAAGATGCGTTTTATTTCTTCTAAACTTTCCTCAGTTGCCTGACGACCTATAGAAGGATTGGCACCAGCACCTAACCCCTGGGTTAAATGCGGACCCAGTTGAATTTTATTGGGTACTTTACTGGTTACAATAGCCTGTGCATCGGTATTGCAGATAATAAAGTTCACTCCTTCTATATTTTGCGAAAACATATGGTTAACAGCATTGCTTCCGCCGCCGCCAACACCAATTACTTTGATGATGGACGATTGCTCTTTAGGCAGATCAAAATGTATCATGTGGATTAGTTTGTGGGTTAGTAGTTAGTATATTATAATTGGGTGTCTCCTTCTTCTTTAAACAATTCAATTAAACCGGTCTTCATAGAATCCATTAAACCTTTTAATGTTTTGCGTTGTTTGATCTTTACTTCTTTCACCTGTTCATCAACTTCCTGAAAATCTGTTACGGTCGCAACAACTACGTCTATGGGTTCCTGTTGTAAATTATTTGGCACTTTAATATGCTTAAAGTTATCTTCAAACTGTTTGTTCTTATTCTCGTAATCATTATAGCCTTTTAAGATCAAACCGATACAGGTACTGTACATTGGTTTTGCCAATTCGTCAATGTGACCACCTTGTAAATGTTCGTTCGGCAGCCCGATCCTTGCATTTAAACCCGTTACATATTCTGTTAACTGAATTAAATGTTTTAACTGAGACCCGCCACCTGTAAGGATCACACCTCCATTCAGTAATTTTGAATCTAACCCAACCTGTTTCAAATGATAGGTTACAAAATCCATGATCTCACTCATACGAGCCTGGATGATGTTTGCCAGATTTTTAACGCTGATCTCTTTTGGCTGCATTCCGCGTAAACCCGGAATAGTAATAAATGCATTTGCTTTTGCCTCATCACTTAATGCACTACCAAACTGCACTTTCATTTGTTCTGCCTGAGTTTTTAAAACACCCAAACCGTTCTTGATATCGTTGGTAATATTTTCGCCACCAAATGGAATAACAGCTGTATGTTTTAAAATACCTTCATAAAAAACAGCCAGATCTGTAGTACCACCACCGATATCTACAATTACTACTCCTGCTTCCATGTCCTGATCGCACATTACAGCCGAAGCTGATGCCAATGGTTGTAATACCAGGTCTTTTGTGGTTAAGCCAGATTTTTCTACACTACGATTGATATTGCGGATAGCATTTTTATCACCGGTGATGATATGAAAATTCGCTCCTACTTTTACACCACTGTATCCGATAGGATTTGGAATATTCTGAAAATTATCTACTGTAAATTCCTGGGGAATTACATCAATGATCTTATCTCCTGCAGGTATATATGTTCTGTATTGATCCGCTACCAGGCGATCAATTTCATCCTGACGAATTTCGTCTTCCACGTTCTGACGAACGATATCACCTCTCGTTTGTAAACTTTTTATATGATGCCCAGCTATACCTACATACACTTCTTTGATATCTAATGTAGGATTAGAAGCATAGCAGTTTTCCAGCGCTTGCTGAATAGCTTTGATGGTTTGATCAATGTTTAAAACCATACCATGTTGTACGCCATTACTGTTGGCTCTGCCAAAACCAAGTATCTCTAGTTTACCATGCTCATTTTTTTGTCCGGCTATAGCTGCAATTTTTGTAGTTCCGATATCAAGGCCTACAATTACAGGGTTTTTGTTTACTGCTTCGTTAACGATGGGAATTCCATTGTCGGAAGGTGTGTGTGGGATTTGTTCGTTGCTCATAATTGTATGTTTGTATGTGTGTGTGTTTGTGTTTTATATTTTTAATAGTCATTATTTGCTTTTGCCGGGGGCTTTTTAGGTGCCACTGGCTTTGCTTGTGTTTTACTTACCGGCTTTACTACAGCTTTCTTAACCGGGGCTTGTTTTTTTACTACAGGCTTATTGGCTGTTGCAACAACTGGCTTCGGTACTGTAGTTTGTTTGTTCTCTTTTGCCACAGCATTGACGCCTGTATTTTTTGCTGCTGAGGCATCATCCATAACAGCCCCCCCTTCATTTTTTTCCTCACGTTCTACCGACTGTTGGATCAAATCAATATTGGTTGAATTGCGGTCATTATCCGGCAACATCAACTGCATTGAATCTGCTGATTGCTTTTCAGCATTGCTTGCTATCAACTGCATCAATTGCAATGTTCTTAATGAATCTGCTGCCACATCTTCTGCTCCTCTTCTTTTAGCTACTACCTGATTCTTATACTGAACATTAATTTCACTATAATAATTCCACCCGGCTTTTACCATTGCATCTTTATAAAACAATTTTAGTTTTTGCAATTTTTCTTCCACGTCCGATGCATCTCCAAAAACGATCAGCTGAGTACCTATCTTAGGTATCAATTGAAAAGTTCTTTGTAATGTAATATCAACCTGATCTATCATTGCCATACAAAATGAATCTTTTTGCAAAGTCGTGCTGATCGCCAAAACATCTCTTAGTAAAGCACTATCGGCCTTGGAAAGCACCTTATTACTTCCCGAAGGAAAATTGGTAAACACCGGTAGCCTGGCAGAATACTTATCACTTAAAGGCAATACAGCTACCGAACTGTCAATATAAAATGTTGTTCCGGTTGTTGTAAAGACCCTTGCCATCGGCTCTCTTTCAAATATATCTACCTGTAATACCTGGTTATTATCAAAGAACAGTTGTGCTGTTTTTACCCATACATTTTTTTTCAGATCGCTTTCGATCGTTCTTAAATTAAATTTACTAACCGGCCTGCCTATTGGATTACCGCCTACTATAGCAGTAATTGAATTGATGATATCTTTTTTATCTACAAAAAAATTATTGCTTACTCCTTTGACATTTATAATAACATTAGAACAATGCTGTGCATCTTTTTTTTGTATTGCAGCAACTAATAACACGATAGTGCCAATACCTACGGACACCCATAGTGTAACAACCAACCATTTTATTATTGCTTTTTTATTTATCATTACTTTATTAAGATCTCTTTTATTGGTTGAACCAATGTATCTATATCTCCTGCGCCAGCTGTTATGATCACATGCCCGTCAAACCCTTCCTCTACATGAGCGTATTTTTCTAATGCAAAATGTTTTATCAGATTCCCTTTGCTCATTACGATCTTATTATCGTTGTGCATCCTATCTATGATCATCTCACTATTCACTCCTTCAATCGGCAATTCTCTTGCAGGATAGATCGGTAAAAGAATTACTTCATCTGCCAGATCCAATACTTCTGCAAAGCCATCGGCCTGATCTTTAGTTCTGCTATACAAATGCGGCTGAAATACGATCGTACACTTTTTGTTTTTAAATAAAGATTTTGCTCCAGTGATCAATGCTCTTAATTCTTCCGGATGATGAGCATAATCATCGATCATCACATTTTTATCTGTTTTTACTATATACTCAAACCGTCTTTTAACTCCCTTAAAATCTGCAACAGCATTTTTAATTTTTTCTTCATCAATTTTCAGATGATGTGCCACCATTATCGCTGCTGTAATATTTTCAATATTGTGCATACCTCCCATATTCAAGACAATATCTTTTATAACAGCATCTTTTATAACAACATCAAACTGATAACTACCATTGATCATTTTGATATTATCAGCATACACATCTGCTTTGTTATTTTGTACATCATAGGTCAAGTGATGAGTAGCTTTTAAATCACCGGTTCTTTTTAATCCATATTTACTCAGCAATAAACCACCGGTTTTGATCTTAGCAGAAAAATCAACAAATGCCTGTTCTACATTTTCTGGTGTTCCATATATATCCAGGTGATCAGCATCCATTGAACTGATGATAGCCACATCAGGACTCAATTTCAAAAAACTTCTATCATATTCATCAGCTTCTACCACACTTACATTATTATCGCTATTCCAGAAGTTTGTGTTATAGTTCACAGCAATACCTCCTAAAAATGCATTACACCCAAAACCACTATGTCTTAAAATATGTGCCACCATTGTACTGGTGGTTGTCTTACCATGGGTACCGGCAATACAAACATTAAAAGAGCTATTTGTGATGGCTCCCAAAACATCGCTGCGTTTTACTACAGTATAATTATTTTGCTGATAATAATTTAACTCTGAATGATCTTTAGGTACAGCGGGTGTATAGATCACCAACTGTGCATCTTTATCTATCAGTGCTACATTATCTTCAAAATGAATATTGATACCTTCCGCTGATAATTGTTTTGTAAGTGTTGTCTCTGTTTTATCATATCCATTTACAACAACACCTTTACTGTTAAAGTATCTTGCCAAGGCACTCATACCAATACCCCCTACTCCTAAAAAATAAACTCTTTGTATGTTTTTTATATCAATCATTAGATCACTTTCAAAATTTCTTTTGCGATTATTTCATCTGCATTAGTTACTGCTAATTTGCCGATGTTACTTTTCAATTCCTGTTGCTTTTTTTCATCCTTTGATAAATTGATAATGGCGGGCACCAGGCGATCTGATGCCTCATTATCTTTAATCATCAATGCAGCACTTTTATTGAACAAATTTTCTGCGTTCACCGTTTGATGATCCTCTGCTGCAAAAGGATAGGGTACGAATAAAACGGGCTTTTGCATCACACATAATTCAGTAACTGCCATTGCTCCACTTCTGCTTATCACCACATCTGCGGCGGCAAAGGCATATTCCATTTGAGTGATAAAATCATTTACCCAAATATTTGTTTTGCCATTCCCTCTAGCCTTACCTCTTTTTGCGTAGGGTTTGCCGGTTTGCCAAATAAGTTGTAAATCATTTTTTTCGAATTCATCTAAATGTTTATCTAATGCTTCATTAATGCTCTTTGCCCCAAGACTACCTCCAATAGAAAGAATTGTTTTTTTATCGGGATTCAACCCAAAAAAACGAATCCCTTCTTCTCTGCTCACATTACTTCTGGAAATCGTTTCTCTTACAGGGTTTCCTACAAGTTGAATTTTGTCAACCGGAAAAAATCTTTCCATTCCATCTGATGCTACAAAAATTATAGTAGCTTTCTTTCCTAGCAGGATATTACTTTTTCCTGCGAACGAATTGCTTTCATGAATAAAAGTTTTTATCCCTTTTGATTGAGCAAAACGCAACACCGGAAAACTGGAATAACCACCCACACCAATCACTGCATCAGGTTTAAATGATTTGAAAATTTTTTTAACCTGCAAAAAGCTTTTTATCAGTTTAAATGGTAAGCCAATATTTTTCATCAAAGAACTTCTGTTAAACCCCGCTATATCCAATCCCTCGATCCTGTATCCTGCCTGCGGCACCTTCTCCATTTCCATTTTACCTTTAGCTCCAACAAACAGTATTTCTGTTTGAGGTTGTTGTTTTTTTATCGCATTGGCTATCGCTACCGCCGGAAAAATATGTCCGCCTGTACCTCCACCCGCTATGATAATTCTTTTACTCATTTACAACAACCGGTTGATTTATTCCTTCTGATTGCTCTACGTTTCTTGCTACACTTAAAATAATTCCTATCGATAAACAAGTGAAAATAAAACTACTCCCCCCCATACTCACCAATGGAAGCGTAACCCCGGTATTAGGGAATACATTCACATTTACTCCCATATTAGCAATAGCCTGTATCACTAAAGTGAAGCTTAGTGCTAATGCCAAAAAAGCGCCGAATGCAAACGGACACTTTCTGTACAACCTGATGCACCTGTATAAAAACAACAGGTATATGAATACAATGAATGCAGCTCCGAATAGTCCATACTCCTCGATTATAATTGCATAAATAAAATCACTATAGCTATGCGGCAAAAAATTTCTTTGTTCACTATTTCCAGGGCCTCTTCCTAACCAGCCTCCTTTTGCAATAGCTATTTTTGCCTGATTGATCTGATACAGTTTTTCGTTATCATCTTCTTTATTACTATAAACAAAAGTCTGAATGCGGCTTATCCATGTAGGCACTCTACCTGCAGCAAAAATGGCCGGCAGATCCTTCGATTTATGCTCTGTTTTATCATAATATTTTACAGCAACCCCAATTAATATAATCACAGGTATTGCGGCAATGGCAAGTGTCACCAAAATATGCTTCGTACTTACACGTCCGATAAACATCAACAAGAAGCTGGTTCCTGCAATTAGTGCAGCAGTTGATAAATTAGCAGGTGCAATCAATAAACATATAATTGCAACCGGTATTATGATTGGCAAAAAGCCTTTTTTAAAATCCTTAATTACATTTTGTTTGCGACTGAGTTGACGACTCATGTACATGAACAATGCAAGTTTTGCCAGATCCGAAGTTTGAAATGTCATATTGATCACCGGCAATTTGATCCAACGACTTCCTGCATTTAACTGCACTCCAAACAACAGCGTGTACAACAACAGCGGTATTGATATCAGGAAGATGATCAGTGCAATCCTTGAGTAGATGGTATAATTTACTCTGTGTGCAAAATAAATGATCAATACCCCCAGAATAATAAAAGCAAATTGTTTAAAAAGAAAACTTTCTGTACTCTTACTGTATTTATATGCCAAAGAACCCGTACTGCTATACACCACCAACAAACTAATGAGTGTAAGTAATATTACAATTGCCCAGATAACACGATCACCTTTGGTTTTACTCACCAAATTGCCTCCCATGTTACTGATGTTAGGAGTAAAGAATTCTCGTATGTTTATTTCTTCGGGCATTCTTATGATCCTATAATGATTTTACTGCTTGCTTAAACTGATTTCCTCTGTCTTCATAATTTTTAAACAAATCAAAACTTGCACATGCCGGGCTTAACAGAACTACATCTCCTTTATTAGCAAAATGAAATGCCGACTTAACAGCTTCTTCTGCAGAAGAAGTGTTTACTATTAATGAAACGATATCACCAAAGGCTTCATGAATTTTGCGATTGTCGATCCCCATGCAAACAATGGCCTTTACTTTTTCTTTCACCAATTCTTTTATTAAAGAATAATTATTACCCTTATCAACGCCGCCCAATATTAATATCGTTGGTTTGTCCATGCTTTCTAAAGCAAACCATGTACTATTAACATTTGTCGCTTTACTATCATTGATAAACTCAACCCCTTTGATACTAACTACCGGCTCCATTCTATGCTCCAAACTTTCAAATGTTTGCAACGCTTCTCTTATCTTTTCTTTCCGGATATCTACTGCTGTTGCCGCCAAACTTGCTGCCATACTATTATATTGATTATGTTTTCCTTTTAATGCAAAATCTTCAATACTCATTTGCATCTCTTCATTTTTCCATTTTAAATGCATCTGAGCGTTTGTCAGATAAGCACCTTGTGGCAGTTGTTTACTCATGGTAATTGGGTATAGTGTTGATTTAATGGGGTAGTTATTAATATTTTTTATTGTTTCTTCGTCATCCATATTATAAATAAATACGTCTCCTTCCTGTTGATTTTCTACGATCTTAAATTTGCTATCGATATACTTCTGCATTTTATACTCATACCTGTCTAAATGATCTTCAGTGATATTCGTAAGTACAGCTACATCTGGCCTAAATGTTTTTATATCATCTAATTGAAAAGAACTTATTTCTGCCACATATAAAGGTTTTGGATCTTCCGCTACCTGTTTTGCAAAAGAGAACCCGATATTCCCTACCAATGCACAATCAATATTTGCGGTTTTGCAGATATGATAAATAAGTGCTGTAGTAGTTGTTTTTCCATTACTCCCTGTTATGGCAATTATCTTACTATCTCCTTTATACCTGTAAGCAAATTCTATTTCACTAATAACAGGAATTCCTTTCGCCCTGATCTTTTTGATCAACTCATTTTTTTCCGGAATGCCAGGACTTTTCATTATCTCATCCGCATTCAAAATAGCAGCCTCGGTATGTTGTAATTCCTCAAAAGCTATTTTATGTAGTGCCAATTCATTTTTGTAACTCTCTTTTATAGCTCCGCCATCAGTTACAAACACATCATAACCTTGTTGCTTGGCCAACAAAGCAGTACCAATACCACTTTCGCCTGCACCGAGAATTACAATACGTTTTTTCATTTTTACAATGAATTAAAAAATTGTTTTCAAAAAATTGTCTGACTAGGGATCAAACAATTAAAAATGGTTCTTCAACAGCATAGAATTTAATAGGTTATGTCTTTCAACAACATTGGATGAGTTTTTCACAAATTGGATTTAACTTGAAAAACGTAGAATTAAACCTTCCGGTCTCTTTCCAGGTTGCGGTTTCCCAAAAAAAATTATAATCAACTACTCTTTCGAGTAGATTTTTTATCTAAGCTTAAGTGTAACGATCGCCATCACTACACATAATATTGTTACAATCCAAAACCTCACCGCGATCTTACTTTCATGATACCCGAGTTTTTGATAGTGATGATGTAACGGGCTCATGAGAAAGACCCGTCGCCCCTCGCCATACTTTCGCTTGGTATATTTGAAATAAGCCACCTGAATCATCACACTTAAATTCTCTACTAAAAACACTAAACAAAAGATCGGTATCAATAATTCTTTACGTACAATAATTGCCAATGCTGCGATGATACCGCCCAAAGCCAAACTCCCTGTATCCCCCATAAACACCTGTGCTGGGTAAGCGTTGTACCACAAAAAACCGATACATGCCCCTACAAATGCCGCAATAAATATTGACAACTCTCCAAGGTTCGGTATATACATTATGTTCAGATATTCAGCGAATTTTACATTACCGCTTACGTAAGCGAATATGCCCAGACAAATTCCTATTATTGCGCTAACGCCTGTTGCTAAACCATCCAACCCATCTGTGATATTTGCACCATTACTAACAGCTGTAACTATAAAAATCACTATGATGATATACAGTACATATGTATAATCTTCCCAGCTCTTAGGTAAAAGTTTTGCATAATTAAACTCATGTGTTTTTACAAAAGGAATTGTTGTAATGGGTGTTTTAACTTTTGCAAACATGTGTTGTTTACCATCAATTGTAACTACCCTAAAAGAGTCTGACAAAAACTTCTCTCCTCTTTTTAAAACTGAGTCTTTTGAAAATGCCATATTAGGAACCTCTCTTTCTACAGCAACACTTTTATTAAAAAACAATGTAGCTCCTACAATTATCCCCAGCATTACCTGACCAAAAATCTTAAACCTACCAGCTAAACCATCTGCATCACTTTTTTTATAAGCAATCCCTTTTTGTTTTGCAATACGTTTTGCTCTTATCTTCAGATAGTCATCGATAAAGCCAATTGTACCAAGCCAGACTGTACACAATAACATCAGGCGCACATATACTTTATCCAAATTTGCCAGCAATAATGTTGGGATCAAGATGGCAAGAATGATAATAATACCCCCCATTGTAGGAGTCCCGACTTTTTCCTTTTCCCCTTCCAATCCAAGATCTCTTACACTTTCTCCCAACTGCTTTTTTTGCAGATACTTGATCAGCTTTTTTCCATATACAGTTGTTATAAATAAACTTAATATAACGGCCAACAATACCCTGAAAGTAATGAACTGAAACAGTCCACTACCCGGAAACTTAAATCCTTCTTTAGCAAGCCAGTTAAATAAATGATATAACATAAATTCGATTTGATAATTTGGAAATTTGGAAATTTTAAGAGATGTTAAACTAAGAAGCTCTATACATCTTCAAATCACCAAATTTTCAAATTTGAAAATTTTTATTTTTCCAACAGTTCAAACATTTCATCCAACACTTTTCTATCGTCAAAATCATACTTCACCCCTTTGATCTCCTGATATGTTTCGTGCCCTTTTCCGGCTACCAACACTATATCATCTTCTGCGGCAAGGTTCACCGCTGTCTTTATCGCCTCTTTCCTGTCTGCCACAGTAATTACCTTTTTTCTTGACACCACATTCACTCCGGCTTCCATGTCTTTCAGTATCACTAAAGGATCTTCACTACGTGGATTATCGGAAGTAAAAATCACTTTATCGCTATACTCACAAGCTACTTCTGCCATGATCGGACGCTTTGTTTTATCTCTGTCACCACCACATCCTACCACAGTTATTATCTGTTCATTTCCCTGACGAAGTTTTTTTATTGTTGCCAACACATTCAATAAAGCATCCGGAGTATGAGCATAATCAACTATCCCGATGATCTTATCTTTTTTGCTTACCGCATACTCAAATCTTCCTCTGGCACTTTCTAACACACTAAGCACTTGAAGTACCTGGCCTTTTTCTTCCCCCAAACAAACTGCTGCTCCAAACACCGCCAATAAATTGTATGCATTAAACTCTCCTATCAAACGGAAATACACTTCATGTTCATTTATCATCATATGCAATCCTGACAAACTGCTTTCCAGTATCTTTCCCTTAAAATCAGCCATTGTTTTAAGGCTGTAGAAATATTTTTTTGCTGCCGTATTTTGCAGCATCACTAAACCTCGTTTATCATCTGCATTACTGATAGCAAATGCCGTAACAGGTAAGCTATCAAACCATGATTTTTTCACCCTGATATATTCATCAAATGTTTGATGATAATCCAAATGATCATGTGTTATGTTGCTAAACAATGCTCCTTTAAATTGCAGGCCGGCTATTCTGTGCTGATGTATGGCATGACTGCTGCACTCCATAAAGACATATTCACAACCTGCATCTACCATTTTCTTCAATAATGCATTTACACTGATTGCATCCGGAGTAGTATGTGTAGCCGAAATAACTTCTTCGCCGATCTGATTTTGCACCGTACTTATCAACCCACATTTATAATCCAATGCGGTGAACAATTTCCATAACAACGTTGCTATGGTTGTTTTCCCGTTGGTTCCGGTTACACCTACCAGTTGTGTTTGTAATGATGGCTCGCCATAAAAATTATGCGCCATTAACCCGGCGGCTTCTGCTGTATTTTCCACCTGCACATAAGTAATTGCATCACTTATATTTTCGGGAAATTGATTGCAAACAATTGCTGTTGCCCCATTTGCAATAGCTGTATCAATGAACTGATGACCATCTGTTGAAACACCCTTTATTGCTATAAAGCAAGACCCCTTGCTCACTTTACGTGAGTCAATCTGCAGATCTCTTACCTCAATATTGGTGTTACCCATTACCGAGCGAATGCTTACTTTATATAGTATATCTTTCAACATTAATTTAATACCAATAACACTTTCTGTCCTTTCGTAAATGGTGTTCCTGCTGCTAACGACTGATTGATCACTTTTCCTCTGCCCGTTGCTGTTACTATCAACCCCATATTCTCTATCAGATAAACTGCATCTTTTAAACCCATCCCAACAACATTTGGCATAATATTATTCCCAATTGTATTGGTAGTATTCGTCAATACAATCGAATTGTTCTTTAAACTCATTTCTCTCCAATATCCACCAACCATCGAATCTGTAAAAGGAAGACTAAGTGTACTGAAGATCGAATTCAATTCATTTTTCAATCCGTAATACTTATACAATGAGCTATCCACTTTATTTGTACTTGTATATTTTTTGTTGCTTAAATACCTTCCATAAATCCTGTCACTTATTTCTTTAAACACCGTACCTGAAACATCAGCACCATATATCAATCTTGATTCATTACTATTTTGAATCACAACAGCCATTGTATACTTCGGTTGATTTGCCGGAAAGTATCCAATAAAAGAAGCCTGATAAATTTTATTTCCTTTATTGTAACCTCTGTTGTCAAGGGCTGTAACTGCTGTTCCTGTTTTACCTGCTATTGAATAAGCACTGTCAAACATTACTCTATGTGCAGTACCATGAGCGCTATCTACTACAGCCCCTAAACATTCTTTCAATTGTATTAATGTTTCATCACTACAAATTTTTCCAAATGATTGGGGTTGAAATGTTTTTACATTCACACCATATTCTCTCACTGCATTTACTAAATACGGTTTCATCATTACACCGTTATTAGCAACTGCATTATATAGAGTAAGCATGTGCAACGGAGTTACCAGCTCTTCGTAACCATGTGCCATGTAAGGAATAGTAGTATTTGCCCAGCTACGGTTGGTTGGCTTTTTAATGGTAGGCTTACCGGAAGATGCTGTAATATCAATACCTGTTAAAGTATCTAATCTCAATTTATGCAGATGTTCAATAAACTTGGAAGGCTGACTATGATAAAACTGATCCGCCAATTTCGCAAAGGCCACATTACTACTTCTCAAAAACGCTTCTTTTACTGTGATCGCTCCGGTTCCTAAATGAGAGTCTTTAATTCTCAACCCATAAAAATATTTGGTTCCTCCTTCACAATCAACAATCGAATTCATGTCTACGTATTTATCCTCCATCAAAGAAATAAGCGTAGCCAATTTAAAAATTGACCCTGGCTCAGTTGCTTTCCCTACTCCATAGTTTAGATCTTCGATATAAGTCCCGTCGGCTTGTTTACCTAAATTGGCAATTGCTTTTATTTTACCGGTAGCAGTTTCCATTACAATTGCAGTACCATGCAATGAATTATTACCTACCATCATTTTCATTAAAGCATTTTCTGCAACGTCCTGCATATATGTATCCAATGTGGTAATAATATCTTTTCCATTTTCTGCATCAACTTCTGCGCCTTCAACCGGCATATAAGCTCCTGCGATATATCTCATCAAACGCTGACCCGTATTACCTCTCAGCAAGCTGTCATAACTTTGCTCTAACCCTACATTTTGTTTTGCATTATCCCTGGACAAACCAATTGTTCTGTTAGCCAGCAGTACATAGGGATTAATTCTTTTGTCTCTGGTATCGATGATGAAGCCGCTTTTATTTCTCCCTTGTCTTACCAAAGGAAACTCACGTAATTGAGCATATTCAACAAAAGAAATTTTCTTTTTCAATGTATAGTAGCGGTCTTTATTATTGTACCCTAATTGTAATTCTCTTTTATATTCTTCAACTGTTTTATCATTAAATAAATTTGCCAGGCAAATACTTAAAGAATCAACATTATCTCTGAATCGTTTGCCATCTTTTTCTCTCAGTCCATCTGCTCCAAAATCTACATACACATCAAAAATGGGTACTGACGTACTTAACATATTTCCATCTTCACTATATATTGTGCCCCGCTGGCCTTCCAATGGCATATATTTTAAATGCAGGCTATCTCCCATACTCTTCCAAAATGCCCCCTGAACCCGTTGTATGTAGAACGCTTTGCCTAGCACCACCAACCCTAAAACCGCTATCCCCAAAAAACAGAGGTACACTCTCCACAATATGTCTTTTTTAATTTCCATTCTCTGGTTCTGCCATCCGGCAGATAATCACTATTTTAATTTTTACTATTACTTGTATCTCCTAATATTACAGGAGGCCTTGTTAATTCTTTTAACCCCAATGGTTCTACTGCTTTCGCCAATTCGCTTGCTTTACTTCTGAATATCACTTCACTTTTTATCGTTTTATACTCAAATTCCAATTCATTGATATGCTTTTCTGTAGCGCTAATTTTCCTCGCCAGCTTATCAGCATAATGCCCGTTGAATATATATGCCACCGCTAATAATGCCAGAAATAAAAAGAAAGGAATATTCCTTACCACCCATTTAGGATTCAGCAACGCTCTCCAATCAAATTTCTGACCGGCAGCCTGTTCTGATATTTTAGTTTCTTCTGACATAAATTTTTCCCACGACTATCAGTATAAATAGTTTTATTTTTTTTGTGCTACCCTTAGTTTAGCACTTCTGCTCCTTGAATTCTTTTTCAATTCATCTTGAGCAGCAATTATTGGTTTTTTTGTAATAATGAGAAAAGGAGTTTCAGGTTTATTGCCATACACATCATCCGCTTCCGGTTCTGAGAATGTACCGTACTTAAAAAAGTTTTTTACAATCCTGTCTTCTAAAGAATGGAATGTAATAACTGCTAATCGTCCGCCTGATTTTAAAACCGCCGGAGTCTGTTGCAACAATTCTCTTAACACACCAAATTCATCGTTCACTTGTATACGCAACGCCTGAAATACCTGGGCAAAGTATTTTTGAGGATTACCTTTCACGGCTGATTGAACAGCTTGCTTAAATTCATTGATGGTGTTGATACGACTGATAGCTCTTTGCTCCACAATTGTTTTCGCCAGTGTTTTAGCATTGGTAACCTCGCCATACTGTTCAAACATTTTGTGTAACTGATGTTCAGTAAATGTTTTCAGAATATCAGCGGCAGTAATTGTTTGTCGCTGATCCATTCTCATGTCCATTGCGGCATCAAAACGAATAGAAAAGCCTCTATCGGCTTCATCAAACTGATGACTACTTACGCCCAGATCGGCTAAGATGCCATCTACTTCAGTTATTTTATGCAATCGCAAAAAGCGCTGCAAGTGCCTGAAGTTCTGCGGAACAAAAATCACACGATCATCGTCGGGTAAATTTTGTTTAGCCGCCTCATCCTGATCGAATGCTATCAATCTGCCATTTTCGTTCAGCTGTTGCAGTATTGCTCTGCTATGACCGCCGCCGCCAAATGTGCAATCGACATACACCCCATCTGCTTTGATGTTTAAGGCTTCTATCGACTCCTTTAGTAAAACCGGTATGTGATAATCTGTTTTCAATTATCAATTAATTGGCATTAATTAATAGTTGGTTTGTTCATTACCTCATTTGCCAGACTACTAAAGCTGTCTCGTGAAAAGGTTTCAAAGAACTGTTTATACTTACTTTTATCCCAGATCTCAATTTTATCAACCGCCGAAGCCAATACCACATCTTTTTCTAATCCTGCGTACTCCATCAATGTTTTGGGTATCAATAATCTTCCGGCAGAATCTAATTCCAATTGCGTAGCTCCGTTTAAAAAATAGCGTCGGAAATCTCTAACTTTGGGGTCAAAATCATTCAACTTGCTAATGTTTTCAAAAATTGGTTCCCAGCTTTTTATCGGATACAGGCTAAGACATTGCTCTATACCCCTGTTAATGACAAAAAGGTTCGCCCCATCTTCCGGCAACTGCTTTTTAAAGCCAGCCGGTAAAAGGAACCTTCCTTTGGCATCCATCGTCACCTCATATTCGCCAAGAAAACCAATCATTTACAGGAGTTTAGTGTTTTATTTACAATTTCTCCCACAAAATAACACTTTTTCCCACTTTTTATGCATTTTTAGGCAATACATTTTTATCCACAGAAATTTTTATGCCCTATAGTGAGCCTAGCAGGGCTTTTTGTACCATAAATCTGCCTAAAACATGTGAATTAAGTGTGGATAGATGTGGATTGGGTGTGGATTACATAGGAATCTAATTGAAAGAAGCTGTAGCATACAGTCAATCATATACCTGAAAAGGCTATGGAATTTGTGATAGAGTAATTATTTTGTTAATGGAAAACTTACGGTAAACGTACTTCCTTTACCAAGTACGCTCTCTGCTTTTATCGTTCCCTGATGGGCATCGATGATTGTTTTTACATAACTCAGGCCAAGCCCAAAGCCTTTTACATTATGGATATTACCGGTATGAGCTCGATAGAATTTTTCAAAAATACGATGCAACGTTTCTTTGTTCATTCCAATACCATTGTCTTCAATTTTTATTTTAAACTGATGACCGGCTGTTTGCGTGCTGATCTTTATTTCAAGATTTTCTTTTGAGTATTTAATAGCATTATCTAAAAGATTACTTACCAAATTCGAAAAATGCACTTCATCCGCTTTTATCAGATCGTTCGTTGCATCTAAATGCATATCCAGTTTTCCGTTTTTCTCCCCTATTTGTAATGCAATATTATTCAATGCACTTTTAATAAGATCATGCGCATGTATCTTTTTTAAATTAAGCTGCACTTCTTTTTTATCTAACAAAGCGGCTTGCAGTATGGTTTCCACCTGCTTATTCATTCGCTTATTTTCTTCTTTAATGATCCCGGTAAAATAATTGGTCCGATCTCTGTCATTGATCACTTTTTCATTCTTCAACGCATCAACAGCTAATGAAATAGTAGCTAGCGGTGTCTTAAACTCATGCGTCATATTGTTAATGAAATCAGATTTTATTTCGCTTAATTTTTTCTGTTTTAATAATGCTCTTACCGTAAGAAAAAAAGCAGTAATAATAATTACAGTAAAAAGAATGGACCCGATTATCAACCAGGTCATTGACCTCCATATAAAACTTTTTACGTGAGGCACAACAATTATCAGGAGCTCTTGTGGAGAGATCCCTTCAGACAGGCTTCCACTTGGAGATTCTAAAGGATACACATATTGCATACTGTTTGCAGAATCTGCATTGGCTTTGAAAAAATTTTCCGATTGCACTTCATCCCCGATGATAGAATTTGAACTGATCGCAAATTCAAATAATACTTTATGGAGATTATGTTTATCAAAGGACTTTCTAATAATTGATTTTATTTCTTCCGCCGAATAGCGCTGTGAAACAGTAGGCTTGAAAAATTCTAAATGTAGTTTATCCTTAGAAAAGAAAGGATCGGTCTTCTTATCCATCGGAATCAAATTCCCTTTTTCCTGCATCAGGTTTTCTGCTGCAAGTGTGGTAGCCAAACTAACATGTTCGCTGAATTTCTTTTCTTCTGATTCCAAAGCGCCTTTGATCCAAAGTATCTGAAAAAAAATAATGCCCAGTAAAGAAAAAAGAATGAGCACAGTTATGATTGGAAAAATTTTTCTCATTAGCGCAAAGGTAAATTAGTAAGGTGTAATATCCTGCCTAAGCAGATATAAGCTATAAATTTAACGAAGGTTTATAACTTATACCAAATTGATTTATAAAAATTTAATTAGCTCTCAAAAAGATCTGATCCCTTTTCAGTTCAATGCGATACATTCTGATCAAGTATTATTGTTTATTTGACATAAATCAATAAACAAATATTTTTATTAAATCAAATATTCTAGTACTTTAGAAATATGATTGAGCCGGCAGCTGGCATATTATTAATAGCAGACCCATTCCTGAAAGATCCCAATTTCATGCGTACTGTTGTGTTTATGTGTGAACATAATGCAGAAGGTAGTTTTGGCTTTGTATTAAATAAACAGTTTGATTACACTTTAGACGAATTGATCACTTCATTTGAAGGATACCCGGTACCTGTTTATTATGGTGGTCCGGTAGATATGGATACGATTCACTTTTTACATCAATACCCTGATAAGATACCTGATAGCCAGGAAGTAATGAAAGGTGTGTATTGGGGCGGAAATTTCGAAACACTTACCGAATTGGTAAAAAACAATGAAATAGATTTTAGTAAAATACGTTTTTTTATTGGATATAGTGGCTGGGGTAAAGGGCAGCTTAACAATGAGTTAAGTGAAAAAACATGGCTAACGGTTTCGGCTAAACGAAATATTGTTTTTCACGAAAACCCACAAGAAGTTTGGAAGGACAGTTTAAAACATTTGGGCGGAGATTACGAAATGATGGTAAATTTCCCCATAGATCCTCAGTTGAATTGATATACAGTTATTATATTTACAATAAATCTCATATAATTGCTGTTTGCTTTATTAAAAATACCTGCCAGAATTGCTATACGATTGTATTGTCGAAATATACAGATCAATCATAAAGAGTTACTTTCAATTGAGGGGCCGGTAATGATAGCAGCCAATCATCCCAATTCTTTTTTAGACGCAATCATTATAAATACTATTTTTAAACGCCCCGTTTATTCTCTTGCAAGAGGAGACGCTTTCGCCAATAAATTTTATACAAAAGTGCTGCGTTCATTAAAAATGTTACCTGTTTATCGCATCAGTGAAGGAGCAGAAAATCTGGAGCATAATTACAAAACCTTTGATGCATGTAAAGATATCTTTAAAAAAAACGGCATTGTATTGATCTTTAGTGAAGGACGATGTGTAAATGAGTGGCATTTACGGCCACTCAAGAAAGGCACAGCCAGACTGGCTTTTAGTAGCTGGGAAAATAATATTCCACTAAAAATATTACCGCTGGGCATTAATTACAATTCCTTTCATAGATTCGGAAAAAATGTTAAACTGAATTTTGGGAAAATAATTAAACAAAAAGACTATGGTGAAATAACCTCTTCTTTCGGAAAGAATATTGCTGCGTTTAATGCTGACCTTGAAAAACAATTGCAACAACTAGTAATAGAACTTGATAAAAAGGATAAAGTACTAATTGACCATACATTTTCAGTACCGGTATCTGCAACAAAAAAAATATGGCTATCAATTCCAGCTGTGCTTGGTTATATATTGCATTGGCCATTATATATTCCCGTAGAAAAGATCGCTGCTAAAACAACTAAACACAATGGTCATTACGACTCTGTTGTAGTAAGTCTGTTGTTTGTATTATATCCGGTATATTTATTACTGATAAGTTTTATCATTTATCAATTTACCTGTGGATATTGGTGGCTAACAACTTTCCTGCTACTACCGTTTTTTGCATGGAGCTATGTACAGTTAAAAAAGTAAGTAGTCTTATACCTGTTGCAGTTGTACTTTTTTCCTTTCACCAATTTGCTGACGCCACATAGCATAGTACAATCCTTTTTCAGCTACCAGGCTTTCGTGATTACCTGTTTCAACTACATCGCCTCTTTCCAATACATAAATTCTATCAGCATGCATGATCGTACTTAGTCTGTGAGCAATCAAAATAGTTATCTGTTCTTTCAGTGATGATATTTCTTTGATCGTATTTGTTATATCTTCTTCAGTTAAAGAATCCAACGCAGAAGTTGCTTCATCAAAGATCAGTAAATGTGGTTTTCGTATCAAGGCTCTTGCAATTGACAGCCGCTGTTTTTCTCCTCCGGATAATTTAAACCCTCCCTCTCCGATCAATGTGTCTAACCCCTTTTCTGCTCTTTCTAATAAGCCCGTGCAGGAAGCTTTCTGTAAAGCATCGTGCAGATCCGCATCTGTAGCAGAAGGATTTACAAAAAGTAAATTCTCTTTGATTGTTCCGCTAAAAAGTTGCGTATCCTGTGTTACAAAACCAATCTGATTTCTCAAGTCATCAAAACTCATAGAGTTTTCATCAATCCCATTATATAGAATCACTCCTTCCTGCGGACGATATAAACCTACCAACAATTTCATTAAAGTAGATTTTCCACTACCACTCGGTCCAACAAAAGCAATTGTTTCGCCTGTCTTAACATCAAAACTAATATTATTAATTGCCTTCTGACTGGCAGTCTGGTGTTTAAATCCGACATTATTAAATGACAATGTTTCGATATTTCCCAAATGCTTCGGGTCCTTCGCTTCTGCTTCAGGAGCCTTATTCATCAGATTGTGATAATTATTTAAAGACGCCTCCGCTTCTCTGTAACTCAATAATATATTGCCGATCTCCTGCAGCGGTCCGAAAATAAAAAAGGAAAATATTTGCATTGTAACCAGTTCATGTGGCTTCATTACGTCTTTAAATATCAACCACATCAGCAGGAATAAAATAAATTGTCTCAACGTATTCACAATAGTACCCTGTAAAAAACTAATACTACGAATACGCTTTACCTTGGTCAATTCTAACCCTAATATTTTATAGGTATTTCCGTTTAATCTTTTTACTTCCTGATCAGCCAGACCAAGGCTTTTCACCAATTCAATATTACGCAAGCTTTCGGTTGTACTACCAGCCAAAGAAGTTGTTTTACTGACAATTTCTTTTTGAATGATTTTAATTTTTTTGCTGAATACATTGGTAACCCAGGTTAACAACGTAACTCCTATAATATAGGCCAATGGCACACTCCAGTGAATATAAATAGCAGCATACACAAATACGAAACCAATCCCTACGAAAATAGCAAAGAGTGCATTTAAAAAATAGTTAATGAATTTTTCTGTGTCGATACGAACTTTTGTGAGAATGCTCAGTGTTTCACCACTGCGCTGATCTTCAAACTCCTGATAAGGAAGCCTGATAGCATGCCTTAGCCCATTAGTGAAAATTGTAGCTCCGAATTTTTGAATGATCACATTTGCAAAATAATCCTGAAAATTTTTCGCTATCCTACTTACCATAGCAGTTCCCATAGATAACAATAATATTTTCATTACAGCCCAGAAATAGAAATCCCAGGTGTATGCAGTAGTTGTATTTTCATTTTTCACATAAACCTCGGCCAATTGAATGATCCTTCCAAAAAGGATTGGATCGATCAATGAAAAGATAATATTAATAGCAGCCAACAGTAACGTAAGCACTACCAACCATTTATATGGTTTTAAGTATTGTAGTAAAAGTTTCATGCGGCAAAGTTAGGGTAAAACGATATATCGAAACTCATCAATGTTTAAACAGCGACAATGCCGATCTATCGATATAGCCCTACCCAGCCCATCCTTCTCTGTCCAAACTCCTGTATTGTATAGCCTCGGCCAAATGCTCTGCTTTAATATCCTCACTACCAGCAAGGTCGGCAATTGTTCTGCTTACTTTTAAAATTCTATCGTATGCCCTGGCACTCAGATTTAATTTTTCCATTGCTGCTTTCAACAGATTTTGACTGGCAGTATTGATAACGCAAATTTCTTTTAGCATCTTACTACTCATTTGAGCATTAGCATATACACCCACAGTTTGTTTATATCGTTCTCCTTGTATCTCTCTTGCAACAATTACTCGTTGTCTGATCTTTTCACTTTTTTCAAATTGCTGAGAAGAAGACAATTCACTGAAAGCAACAGGAGTTACTTCAACATGCAGATCAATCCTATCTAATAATGGCCCCGATATTTTATTCAAATATTTTTGTACAGCACCCGGCGGACAGGTACATTCCTTCTCGGGATGATTAAAAAAACCGCAAGGACAAGGATTCATACTGGCAATTAACATAAAACTCGCCGGAAAGTCCAGCGCTACTTTTGCACGACTGATTGTTACTCTTCTTTCTTCCATTGGTTGACGCATTACTTCCAACACCGTTCTTTTAAATTCAGGCAATTCATCTAAGAACAATACTCCATTATGCGCCAACGAAATTTCTCCTGGTTGAGGATTGCCTCCTCCTCCCACGAGGGCAACATCAGTAAGTTTATCTAATGTAGGGGTATTATTACTACTATTTTTTCTTCAATTTAGGCTTATATACATTAGGCTTATGCCTATTATTACTAACTAATTTAAAATCACCACTGGTTTTCATAAAGTTTTCCCAATTACTATTATCTTTCGGATTCTTAATTGGACGTGGTGCACTAACAATAGCATGTGAAGTGCCATCTGGCTTCAATTTAAGTGTGTAAAAATTATTAGCATTACGGTCAGGTGTCTTCCAAGTCTCGATACCTAATTCACCTTTATATTGAATTTCTATATTGTAATAGCGGTCATCCACAAAGGTTACAATGATATTTTTAATATATTCATTGATTATGTTTTGCTTTTGCTTGAAGTTGGTGACTTGAGTATAATCTTCAAAAGCATGTTTTAGTTTTTTTACCAGCCCCTCACCTTCCAACATACTTTGATAGCGATGCTCAGCATCAGCCAATTTCAAGTTGGTATCTTTTATTATTCCTTCTAATCGTTTCTTGATGTTTCTCAAATCATCATCACTAATCAAATCTTTCAATCTCAAATCAATAGCTTTCTGTCTTTCAGAGTTTAAGCCTTCAACCAACTTCTTATCAGATATTATGTCGCTCTCAAGTTCCTGGAGCTTTGACTTGTTAAATTTGAACTCCGATTCTAAGCGTTTAAAAAAATCCTTTTTAGTAAACAAATTACCCCAAATAAAATTTTCAATTTTATCTATATTAATACTTCGGTTTTCACAATTCTCATTTTCCATTCTCTTACTACTGCACATGTAATAGTTATCATGCTTATCAATACGAGTTCTGCCATACATATTTCGTTGACATACCCCACAGCGGATTAACCCTTTTAAGAGATACCGATGAACTACTTTTTTACCACTGTTGTTCGCATTTTTAGAAAGGTTATCATTTACCTTTTGCCAGTAATCTATCTTTATGATTGCTGGAATTTGGTAAACTTCATTAGAGTAAGTTCTCTCACCCGCGTAACACTTATTAGTTATTATATTACGTATAGTATTACCAGACCATAATATATCTTTCTTTGCTTTAGTGGTAATTTCTTTAGTGTATTTATTTTTAGTACTTAACTTACCCTTACCAATTATATTATATCTAGTTGGGACTTCCTCGCTATTTAATAATGCTGCTATACTTCTGGTTCCAATTCCTTTTAAAGACAAAGAATAAATGCGTTTAACAATCTTTGCTTCATCAGCATCTATAGATATTTTACCTTTTACATCTCGCTTATAACCATAAGCCATGATTCCATGAGCCTTCCCTTCTTCAGCCCGTTGCTTCAGAACTGACTTAACCTTCAACTTAGTTAATGTTACATGGTATTTGTTGAAGACAGAAAGCATATCACCAAACAACTCAGCTTGTGGGTCATTTAAGTCTACTTTACCATCTACATGAGTATAATATTCTACTTCGCAATCCTTAAAGATTTTACCAATTGCATATCGCATTTGAGGGTTCCTTTCAAAGCGTGATTGGTCATAGGCAAAAACTGCTGTAACTTTTCCATTAACGATGTCAGTGAGCAATCGGTTTAATTCAGGCCTATCTTCTATGTTTTCACTAGCACCGCTATACCCTTCATCAACGTATAAGTCGTATTCAATTTTTAATCTTTTGGCCTTTTCAATGCCAAGTTTTTTTTGATTACTTATGCTTCTATCCTTACCCTCATCTTTAAGTTTTGAAATCCTACAATATACTCCTAACGTCATATAAATTTAAGTTTTTATAAAGATAATTAAACATGGTTATATTATCAGTGTAGGGGTAGCGAAAATATTTATTTTCCTATTTAGGGGCGTTTTTATTGACTTCATAAAGTTTTACAAGTATAATTGCTTATTTCCTAGGAAACTGACATATTTATAATAATAAGACACCAATACCTATGCGGCAATAAGCGCACTTGCTAATAGTTATGGTGTGTCTAGCAAATAACAAAAAATGATTAAGAAAGAGTATTTAACCGTAAAAGAATTAGCTGAGCATCATAAGATATCAATTAGGAGCATAAGGCAAAAAATAGCAAAACTAGAGCCCACTACTACCAAAGACCTATTAAGAAAAGACATTAATAAAAGTTGGGAGATTCACCACATTTTAGTCTCTAGATTTAAACCTCAGCGTCAAAGTAAAAGCAAGTATTATGCTTTAACCATAGACCCATGTCGCCATATAAATGAGAGTGATATTCATGAGATAATGAATTTTGTTAGTAGCCGAATTAATCAACCATCGTTAGAGATAAACTATGTAGTTGAAAAGAAAAAAGCTAATAATCAAAACCATATTCATTGTTATACTAATTGTAAAAAAAGAGCTGAGCTAATTGAAAATTTAAGGCTCGGCTTTTCAAATGTAGTGTATAACGAAGCGACTGTTTGGGACCTCGAAGGTTGGAAAGCTTATATGACCAAAGATGGTTGTACCATAACAAAAATAAAAAAATAAAAACACCACTAGCAAGTGGTAATCTAAAATCAAACACTATGAAAAAACTAACAATTACACAACTAGAAGAAATGCCACACCTACTTTGGCTAATAACTAACTATGTAACCCTTAATTATGAAGAAGCTGCCGATACAAGTCCAGAAAGTTTAGTAACAGAGTATAACCACCTAGTTAAACAGAACAAAATCCTTGATTTATTTGAGGCCGAATTGATAACGTCTGAAAGTAAATTAAACGTAGGTTAAACAACACATTAACCATCCTTTTTGTACCTAGAGTCTCCAGTATTTGCTATGTAATCTATTGTGCAAATACTGGGTTTTTCGTACTAAAAACGAGATTATAGGTCATAGGGTTAACGTTCAACATAGGAAAAACAAAAGAAATTAATATGAAAGATTTAATTGATGCAATACGAATAAAAACAATGCAAGCTCAGGCCGAGCAAGACCCAGTAAAAAAACAAGAAACTAATAAGCAGTTGCAGATTTTAAGGCTTAAAAAAGAAATTGAGGACATCCGAAAACGGATAGAGCAGCTCTCATAGTTTCATTGACGGTCCCAAATGGGGCCGTCTTTTTTACCCACCCCCCCTCCCTAGTAATAATATAATTAGCGGTAACATTTGTTATCTCGCTTACATTTTGAATTTATTACCTTAAAAAAATGAAGGGGTGATGTTGTTCAAAAAAAATTTTACAAAAAAATTATTAAAGTAAGTTAGGCGGCAATAAGTTTACTGATTCGATGTGCTGTTGATAGACTACATTCCCCAAGAGCAGCAGCTCTTCTCAAAGATTGACCAGCCTTTAACTCCTTAACTGTTTTCTTGTATTTTTCTAAAAGTTCATTGTCGCTCATTTTAGTACCATATAAGCGGCCTTTATATTTACCCTGAGCCTTGGCTAGTTCAATACCCATACGTTGTTTTTCAAGTATACCCAACCGCTCCATCTCAGCGACATTACCTAATACACTAACTATCATTTTAAAGGTCGGATTCGGCTTTCCATTAATCATGCTGTACATACCAATATTTTCCACATAAAGATTGACTCTGTGAGCTGTAAAAAATTCTACATTGTTAAGTAATTCAATTATAGACCTTCCTAAGCGGCATATACTAACCACATGTAATTCATCTATCTGTCCAGCTTCAATATCTTTGATTAACCTTCGGCCTTCTTTTCGCTCTTTTAATCCAATAGTGCCACTACATCGGTCTATATAGATTTTAGAGAACTCAGAAGAATTTACTTCTTGTCTAGAAGTGTTCTGTTCAACAGTGCTACAACGTATATACTTTGCTTTTTTCATCTTTATTAATATGTAACCATAAAGATAGTGTTTTAAATTAGGGTGGCAAAATAAAACACCCTTTATTATTTACATTTTTTATGTCTAAGGTGTTTCAATTCAAGTATACCCTATTTATGTTGCAAATAATAAATGGCTATTTGTTCTGACATTATCATTGTCCCTATCCCTTATGTATTGATTAATACAATTAGCAACAAATTCACCTAGGTTTACAGGAACGGCATTCCCGATAATCTGTTCTAATTCGGTCTTAGTACCGTTAAATATAAAGGTTGTTGGAAAGGTTTGAATGTAACTTCTTTCAAGAGTAGTTAAGGGTCTAATCATAGGGCTAACCTCTACTGGGTCCCCAGCATGTCTAACATAGTTTTTGGGGATAGGTCTGTTAACACCACGGATAGTTGGACTGGGTTCATGAATACTAAATATTCCCCTTCTCGAATAGCTTCTAGGATGACGATAGTAATGTTCTAGGCCTAATGAATTACCTAAAAAATCAAATACAGTCATTTGCGTTTGTGTTTGATTTGCATCAAAGTATGGATTTAAAAAACCATCTTCTGAATTTAAATGACCTACTATAAAAAAACGCTTTCTTGCTTGAGGTACTCCACAATAACTTGCATCAAGAACTTGCTGAGAAAGACCATAACCAGAGTTTTTGAATATAGATAACGCTTCTTTCAAGATTCGGCTTTTCTTAATCAGTTCGACATTTTCCATAACAAACCATTCTGGCAAGCTTTGAGAAATGATATTAGCAAATCTAAGTGTTAAGTCAGCTCGTCCTAAGGATTCATCTCTTTTACCAGCACTTGAAAAATCCTGACATGGAGGACCACCAATTATCATTTGAGGATTAAATCCAATAATTTGTTCTAATGCACTGTCATCTGATAAATCTGTATCATAGATGGGGTGGTTAAAGTTATCTTTATATACTTTCACAGCAGGGGCCCAATTATCAAATGCTGCAGTTATTGAATATCCTGCATTCTGAAACCCTAAAGACATGCCACCGCATCCAGAGAATAAATCTACTATTTCCATTTTGCTAAGATACTAAAATATTTAGTTAAAAAGTTCTGGTGAGTTATAAATTATTGCATCAAATCTTCTTTCAGGGCTTAACAAGAGTTGACCACCACCAAGAATTATATTCTTGATTTCACTTTTTGAAATTCTCGGATTAGTAAGTTCATCACAAGTTAAAAAGCGATGAGTAATGCGACCGCTAACTGAAAATGCTTTATCGTTCTTAGTGTTATAAGATAACTCATCAATGATTTTTGAGTGGTTAAATTGTCCATCATTACCGAAATCATATAACATTTTAAAAAGCCAAATGATAGTTCTAATTTGACGAGTTATTCTAGTTACTTCATTTAGTTCACCACGAGCCACGTCTACAAAAAGCTGTGCAAATGCAAAATTGGACCAAACAAATACATCAAGACAATTCTCAGCCAATTGCGGCGATTTGCCTTCCGTTTTCCAAATTGGTTGCATCAAAATCGGTTCTTGTTGTTCCAACATTGAAAGAATAATTCTATCAATTGCAGAAATCATTTTGTGTATGTGAGGCCAGACTTTTGTACCATCAGACCAATCTTCTATTATGTCGAAGTCAGTGCCAATCAGTTTTTTCAAGTCGCCATAATTGTCCTTAAAGTTAGAGGCAATACTACATGCTAAATAAACAATAGTATCTGGTCTAATAACAATTTCGCTACTAAAATAGTCATCCTTCAAATCACAGGTAGAATTATCTGGGAGTGCTGTTAATTTTATTTCTAATGGTCGTAAAACTTGCCCATTACTTCTTTGTTGTGTTACCAAATCTACTCGTGGAAGGTGTCCAATAACCAATTGTTGGTATGGTGTATAGGGACTTTCAAATGAGAAAAAAAGGTCATCGGAAGTTGGTGAAATACCAAAGAGAGCATTAGTGCTAATTTTAGTATGCTGAACTTGTAACTCTTTGTCAAGAATCAAATATATATTTTCAAATTTTCTGGAACTAAGATAATTCGTTAAGGCTGCTGGAAAGGACGAGTTGAATTGATTTTTGCCCCATGTATCCGATTGAGTAAAGTCTCTATTTGAATAAGTAATACCAAATAACCCTGGGTTTTGTTCCATATTTAATTTTTTGTGATTGCAATTTAAGATTAATGTTGTGTATACTCATGTATTATACAAAATGATGCAATAAACTTTAAACCGTAGCTAGAGGTTTTAATAAAACAGAAGGAACGTTATCAGTTAGCCCATCAATTTTCTGACTTACTTCTACGACCCAAGATGGAACATTTGACTTATCAATTTTACCTTTTACGAATTTAAATAATTCTAACCCTTTCTTTGATGTTACAACACCTAAATTGTCATTTAAAGTTTTAGTGAAGCCCAGAAAACAATCATGTACGTTATTGTCAGGATAATCATTTTCTAATCCAAATAAAGCCAACAATACTTTATTCTTTTCAATGGTAGCTTGTTCATCTTGTGTTCCTACATGCTGAATGTCGCCATCGAATATTACAAAACACGGAATCCCAAATTCAGTATATAATCTATAAAATCTATCTAACTCATTTTTATTCCCACATCTAACTATTGTGATACCCTTGCTTATATAATCATACTCAATTTTATCAAAAAGAAAAGGTAAAATTAGAGATTCGCTTTGTCCTTCAACAAGAATTATTTTTTTAGCGAAGAAAGCTTCGTTCGCTTTTTGTGTATCTCCAGTTTCTTCATAAGCATTCTTATAATGAAGTAATATATCTTCTTCTGAAGGTTGAAATCCCTTTCTTAAGTTCAAATCCTGCGCAAAATCTATGGGCTTTGAACACCTTATATACGTCCCTTTATCAACACTTTTTCTTACAATAAATATTTCATTAAACCTTCCAACGTTTAAAAAATCTGGTGAATGAGTTGTAAAAAATATTTGAGTTCCACTCTCTGCTAACTCAGATAAAACTTTATAAAAATTTCTTTGCGCTTGTGGATGTAAAAACAATTCAGGTTCATCAATAAAAATGGGAGTGCTATTTTTTAATTTTATTTGAGAATATGCTTTTAAAATAGCTATCGAAATAGAAGCTTGAACTCCCATCCCTAAGTTCGAAGCTTGAAAAGAAAGATTTGTGTCATTCTCACAGATGATAAGCTGCAAAGTTCTAAAGAAATTCCATGGGTCATATAAATTCAAATCTATTTTTAATTCATCTTCAGGTTTATTGAGTTGCTTAGCTGTTTCTACCTGTAATATTTTTATAAATTTTTTCATTACCTGCACACCATGCTGGTCTTCTACTGTGAACAATATATTGTCTCTTATTTTTTCTATTTCTGTTTTAAACAAATCTGTCTTTTTGGTTACTTCTCCTGAATCACCATCAATAATTTCTTCTTCTTTAAACATTTGGTTAATGTCCTGCAATATTCGACCCATTAAAGACCATCTATTTGAAGGTGAATAATCTAATATAGACCTATCTACTCCTAAATAAGCGGAGCAATATTTTTGTCTTTCAATATCTGTTACATAATTTGAGGATAAGTTTAATCCTGACTTTTCGAACCTTTCATTATACATCCATTTTTCGGCCAACTGTAAATATTTACCGTCATCAAACATTAATGAAATTTTGATTTCATTAGATTCCAGACCCATAAAATGGTCTTGAGGTTGAGTAGCATTAAATGAAGGATAGATTGGACCTAAACACCAATTTATTGCATTGAAAATATTGCTTTTCCCAACGCTATTTTCTCCAATAAAAGCATTTATTTTATCCGAGCAATTCAAATCTATATGATGAATGCTTTTATAATTTCTTATAACAATTTGTTTGATTTTCATGCTAGTTATTGATTATGGGTATAGCAATCTAAGGAAATAATACTACATGTTACTACTCATGACCTCATCATCTTTACCATTAGTTATAATTACCTTAGACGGGTATGAGCTCTACCGTGAGTCTTATCGTCTTACTTACTCATGTGCACATCTCGTACTTGTTTTACCCCCTATCATCACCATTGCGATAAGCTTGCTTTAACAGCATTTATCCCTTATTATGCGTCTTCAAAAAGTCACATTTATTGAGCCCTCCAATTAATAAGTTTAACATCAGTAACTTTATCTACTCTAGGACTTCTGAAAAGCTAATTTCCTTTACAACAAAAAACATTTTAGGACCCTTTGAAGGTTAGCACTATTCAATGTAAGAATTTACAATGATTCGTTCGTGAATAGTTTGGGATTATTTGTAGACGAGCTTGAAGGTTTTTTCTTCTTAGTAGATTTTGTCTTTGTATCTTCTAATAATTCCTTGTATTCCTTTTCAAAAGATTTAAGAAGTTTTGTTAAGTCTTTATATTCTTGTTTGCAATCACTTAATTGTTTAGAAATAGTATCTAAAATTCCAGAAAGTTGTGACTCTCTATTTTTAATTTCAAAAATTGCAACTTTAAGTTCTTGTTTTTTGTCCGTCTTAATTAATTCTTTTTCTTCATGCCCTAAGTTCACTTCAATCTCAGTTGGTTCAGAAATAATAAGGTCTGGCTGCTGGTTGTTTACAGTCACCTCATTTTTTTCTACTATAGATTCGTTAGCTTTAACTAAGGTTGGATTCTTGAATATGTGGTCATTTAATAATGTAGTTTCCAAATTCATTAATCTGTCCTCCATTAATTTATAGTCATCTTTTATATAAGGTATAGCTTGCTTGGTGTCTATTAAATGTCGTATACCCTGAATTTTACCAAAACTAAAACCTACAGAAATTTCGTATTGATTTCTAATTAAATCATTGTATACATTCGGAACAAAAATATATCGCTGTTGCTTGGTTGCGTACTTAACGGTATGCATAGTGCCCCCAACAATATCCGTTTCAATTGGGAATATTGCAAGAGATAGACCACTTTGTATTCTGTCACGTAATACAAAAGCGTTTTTTCCTTGAAAAGACCCTGGTCTATTCTCAGAAATTAGCAAGCCATCGTTCGATAATATCCTATTCGCTAATTCAGTATTTTCCTTAGGGTAAATTTTCGCCACATCAATTAAAACAGCAATAGTTTTCCCATTCGCATCTAGAGCAGCCTTATGACCAATGGCATCTATTCCTTTTGCCAATCCGCTTACTATAGTATATTTATGTTCTGCAAAATACGATGCAGTATTACGAGCAATTCTACTTCCAACTTCCGAGCATTCACGAGTTCCTATTACCGCCACGTTCTTGGTGTTTTTCAGCAATTTAGTATTCCCTTTGCAAAATAGGAAAATAGGAAAATCGTCTATTAGTCTCAGTAAGGGAGGATAATCTTCACTATAATAATGTAGTACTTGTATTCCTTGTGTTTCAAAGCTCATTAAATTATCCTCGGCACTTTCTCTAGCATTTTCATATTGCTCAAGAAAACCCTCCAAAGATTTTTGATTATTAAATATTTGGCTTAAACTTGTATTGTCGATATTTTTTAATTCCCTTATTGAGAGATTACTCTTAATTATTCTACGCAAAGTTTGGTCTCCAATTCCAGCAATGGAACTTATAGCTAATAATTCAACTATTGAAATCATATTTTTAAAATTATGTATAAAGTTATCATTTTTGACTTAGACCAGACATTAATTGATTCCTCTGCCATTGAAGCATTACGAGCAAATAGAAGATGGCCAAAAGTAATGCAAAGTTTAAATCTTATAAATCAACTAGAAGACTTAAAAAAACTTGTTATAAAATTACACAATGCAAGCATAAAAATAGGAATTGTCACCAATTCTCCAAGTACCTATGCTAAAGGGGTTTTACAACATTTTGGAATACCCTATGATGCATTAGTTGCTTTCCATGATGTTTCTTTAAGAAAACCCAATCCAGAAGCGTTTAATTTAATTATGAAAAAACTAAATGTTTCAAGCCAAGATTGTTTAAATGTAGGAGACCATGACAATGACATTTTAGCTGGACAAAGAGCAAACATAACATCAATTGGAGTTAAGTGGCATTCAAACAATTATACTTTTTCAACAAAGCCAGAAAATATTTTCCTTGAACCAAAAGAACTTGCAAACTTTTTAAATGTTAAAATATGATTGTAGAAAAAGAACTCCATCCAATAAGTGGAACAAATATTATTACTTTTTTAAAATACTATCCTCAGAGATATATTGTAGAATTGCCTTATAGTCAAAATCGACAAACAATATATCAATTTAAAGATGGTATATACCAACCAGTATTAAAGTTGTTTACTGACTGTATCACTGGGTTAAAACAAGGCAATCCTGGCTTTGATTTCTGGGTAGGTGTTATACCTGCATCAAAGGTAAATGCCAACAAAATAAGGTACGAAAGCCTATGTCAAAATATTTCCAATACATGTGGTGTTCACAATGGATATGAATTATTGAAACCGATAGGCGATAGAAATCAAGTTCATGTTGGAGGGCATAGAGATTATACCCAAGTGATACCTAGCATTAATTTTGGGGATGTAAAAGGAAAAGATATAATCCTACTCGATGATGTGATGACTATGGGAAAATCATTTACATTAATACATCAACATTTAAACCAATTAGGAGTTCGTTCTGTAATTGGTGTTATGCTAGGCAAAACACATTGGCCAGAGGAATCCGTTATTTTTTAATATTAATAATATAAATTTCATACCCCCGCATTAGATATAGCTACATCTGATATTGTATGATGTGGACTTCTGTAAGGACGTTTTGATATCAGTGTTGCATTCTCAGGAAGTTTTCCGGCAACAGAATGGATCTTTGTTGTTTCCAATGCTTCCTGTAAAGACAACGGTGGTAATATCGTTGGCAAACGCTTAGCCAACATCGTTTTACCTGCACCTGGCGGACCAATCAGAATAGCATTATGCCCACCAGCCGCTGCAATTTCCAAAGCCCTTTTAATATTTTCCTGACCTTTTACATCAGAAAAATCAATTTCGAAATCACTTTGAGCCTGTGCAAATTCTTCTCTCGTATTTACAATGATTGGCTCTAAAGAACTTTCATCTTCAAAAAATCGAATCACCTCATTCAGATGCGTAACACCATAAACATGCAGATTATTTACCATAGCTGCTTCTCTTGCATTTTGCAAAGGCACAATCAGACCTTTAAAATTTTCCTTCCCAGCTTGTATGGCAATGGGTAATGCTCCTTTGATAGATCTAACGGTTCCATCTAAACTCAATTCACCCATGATCACATATTCAGCTAATTTTTCCGGATTGTCTAATTGCTCACTAGCTCCTAATGTTCCAATAGCAATAGGCAGATCAAAAGCAGTACCGCTTTTTTTAATATCTGCCGGGGCAAGGTTGACCACCAGTTTTGTACGTGGCATAAAAAAATGATTCGCTTTTATAGCACTTTCAACCCGCTGCATACTTTCTTTTACAGCGCTATCCGGCAAACCTACAATTACCGCATCAGACTTTCCCTGGTTATTAATATTTACCTCTACGGCAATTGTAATTGCCTCTACGCCGTAAACAGCGCTGCCATATGTTTTTACCAACATAAAAAATTATTAAATAAAAAATGGGTGGAGTGTCACCAGGAAAGGCAATGTAAGATAAGTAATAAATAATTTTATGCATGAAGAAAAAAAACAAAAGCGAATATAAAGAAAGTACTAACTGAGTTTATCCAGCATATCTACCACTCCTTCTTTTTTAAGGATCAAATAACCCAACCTGTCATTGCTGATCCCTTTTTTTAATTGATAACTAAAATGTAATTGTGAATCGGTAACAGCAGTTTCAAAATAGTTAAAATTGATATTCGGATATTTTTTAAGTCCTTCCCCTATTTCGTATAAATGCGTAGATAAAATAAATAGTGAATTCTTGATCTTTAACAAGCCTTCTATCACTACTGAAGAACATTTCATTGCGTCTTCAACATTCGTACCTTTAAATAATTCATCGATCAGTATCAACCATTTTCTTTTATCTGTTACTTTATTAATAGTAGCCTTTATCCGCTGTACTTCATTATAAAAATAACTTTCTCCTTTGATCAGGTTGTCAACTACATTGATATTACTTAATAAGCCATCAAACAAACTCAACTCTAATTGCTGAGCCGGAACTCCCATACCAATATGTGCTAAAAATACCGCAGAGCCAACCGATTTTATGAAAGTGCTTTTACCCGCCATGTTTGCACCCGTAAGAAAAATAAAATTTGATTCCGGACTTAATACAATATCATACGATACCGGTTTTTCCAATAAGAGATGATATAAGCCAGTTGCTTTTACAACGGGCTGATCGCCAGGCACAAAAACAGGAAACACAAGTCCATGTTGCTTTACAGCCATTGCCATTCCATACCAGGCATCTAATTGAAAATACATATCCAGCAATGCCAACATATTTTGCTTGTAATTATACCGGATAAAATGCGCCAGATGTAACTGTTGTCCTAATGTAAGAATTGCAGGTTTTTCGTTTTTTTCTATGATCAAGAACTGCTGCTTATCAATGAGCTCTTTAGCCTGCATCAGTATATTCTTCAACGGAGACGGTGTGTCATCTTTAAGGAAATGCATTACCAACAACTGCATACCTTTTATAAAATCAAATGCATGCTGCACAGAATATTTCACCAGGTGAAAATCGGGACCATGAAATAATTTATATCCATATACACTCAAAGCTGACGGATCAGAGGGAATTTCATCAATCGTTGCCTGATAAAATTTCTGAACCACCATTATTGAACCATTGCTTATTTGTGTTGGCCATAAATGTTCGCTTTTAATAATTACTTTTAAGGTATCTTGAATACTTGTAATTTCTTTAATCGATTGTAAAGGAGTATTAAAGTTTTCATACATCCTACCTCTTCCGGGTACTGTTTTACAAAAATCCAGTTTGGAGAAAATAGACATATCTTCTCCTACATTCATTATTGAAAGATCAGTAAGTGTTGTGTTGTCAATCTCCATGCCCCTATCAGCTATTTTTACGTTTTATCTATTAAATGCTATCCGTTGTCCTTTTACAGATTCATTCCACACTCCTTTTCCATAAACCATTACACCATTTACAAAAGTATTTTCGATGCTTGCCGGAAATGTGAACCCTTCCAACGGACTCCAACCGCATTTATATAAAATATTTTCTTTACTAACCGTTGTAGGTGTATTCATATCAACAACTACCAGATCCGCAGCATATCCTTCCCGGATATAACCTCTGTTTTTTATTTGAAAACAATCTGCAACAGCATGACTCATTTTCTCTACTATTTTTTCCAATGAAATTTTTCCCTGTTTGTAATAATGTAACATCAGCAACAGCGGATGTTGTACTAACGGCAACCCTGCATGCGCATGTTCATAATCTCCCTGTTTCTCTTCGAATGCATGCGGGGCATGGTCTGTAGCAATTATATCCAACCTGTCATCCAGCAAGGCTTCCCATAAAGCAGCTTTGTTATTAGAAGATTTTATTGCCGGGTTACATTTTATTTTATAGCCCAGCCGTTCGTAATCATCCGCAGTAAAATGAAGGTGATGCACACAAACTTCTGTAGTAATGCGTTTCTCTTTTAAAGGAAGCATATTACTGAAAAGCTGTAATTCTTTTTCTGTACTGATATGCAAAATATGTAAACGGCTATCGTGTTTTTTTGCCAGTTGGATAGCAGACAAAGAAGATTCAAAACAAGCATTATCATCTCTCACCAAAGGATGATCAGCAGCCGACAACGCACCTTTCTCTTTTTTTAAGCGTTCGTAATTCCGCCTTATGATCGTTTCATCTTCGCAATGAGTTGCGATCAACACATTACTCTCACTGAATATTTTTTCCAATGTCACATAATTATCTACCAGCATATTGCCTGTACTGGCTCCCATAAATATTTTTATGCCGCAAATGTTATTCTTCATGGTATTCACTTTTAATGCCTCAGTGGCATTATCGTTTGATACTCCCATAAAAAATGAATAATTCGCCAATGATGTTTTGGAAGCAATAGAATATTTATCTTCTAACAACTCAATTGAAAGTGCATTAGGAATAGTATTGGGCATCTCCATAAAACTGGTAACTCCTCCGGCAACAGCTGCTTTACTCTCTGTGTATATAGTTGCTTTGTGAGTAAGCCCCGGTTCTCTGAAATGTACCTGGTCGTCAATAACACCTGGCAGTAAAAATTTTCCTTCGCCGTTTATCTCTGTAATATTTTCCTTTATGTCTATTATTGGCGCTATTTTTTCTATCCGTTCGCCATTGGTTAGAACATCTAAAACGCTGATTTTTCCATCATTTACAACCTGTATGTTCTTAAAAAGGTATTTTTGCATATCTTGAACAGTAATAATTAGTTAAACAAACATAATACAATGCAAATTATTAAAAGCTTTGCCAAACTTTTCGTTTTTATTTGTCCGTTTTTTGCCACGGCACAATCTACCTATTTACCAGAGGGTAATAAAATCTATCATTTTATGGATAGAATGGAGATCAAGCATCAAACCAATACAGAATTTAATTTTTCTTCTATTAAACCGTATAGCAGAAAAAACGTTGTGAATCAGGCCGAATTCATTAATAATGGCAAAACAACATTGAGTAAAGTTGACGCATATAATTTGCAAAGCATATATATGAACAACAGCGAATGGTACACTGGTGACAAGAAAGCATTTTTGAGCAAGACCCCTGTCCTGAAGCATTTCTATGTAACCAAATCAAATTTATATGAAGTAGATAATAAAGATTTCTATTTATCTATTAACCCTGTCCTTGGTTTTCAGTTTGCAAAAGAACAGGATAATATTCAAAAACTTTTTGTAAGCACAAGAGGTGTTACAGTAAGAGGACTTATTGCAAAGAAGATAGGTTTTTCTACTACCATTACCGACAACCAGGAAAGGGGCCCTTCTTTTTTTGATGCCAAAGTAAATCAGTTACGTGCTGTACCTGGCAACGGTTTTTACAAACCATTCAAAGGTACGGGTGTGGATTATTTTGATGCAAGAGGCTATATTACCGTAAATGCAGCCAAATATGTTGATATACAATTTGGCTATGATAAAAATTTTATAGGCAACGGATATCGTAGTTTATTTTTAAGTGACTGGGGAAACAGTAACCTGTTTTTAAAGCTGAATACGAAGATCTGGAAATTAAATTATCAAAATCTGTTCATGGAGTTGATGCCGCAATTTGATAAAATTACAGGTGATCAGTTATTGGACAGAAAGTACGCGGCAATGCATCACTTAAGCATTAACGTTAGTAAAGGTGTAAACATAGGCCTATTTGAAGGCATTATCTTCGGCAGAAAAAATCGTTTTGATTTCCAATACCTTAACCCGATCATATTCTTACGTCATATTGAAGGCACTATTGGTAGTCCTGATAATGCGATCGCTGGATTTGATTTTAAAGCAAATGCCTTACACAGCTTACAATTCTACGGACAATTTTTGCTGGATGAATTTAAGTTAAGTAAAATAAGAGAAGGCAATGGATGGTGGGCTAATAAATGGGGATTACAATTAGGCGCTAAATACATTGATGCATTCGGTATATCAAATTTAGACATTCAGGTTGAAACAAACAGAGTAAGGCCTTACACTTATTCTCATGGTGATTCTATTTCAAATTACACCCATTACAACCAACCACTGGCCCATCCTCTGGGAGCAAATTTTCAGGAGTTCATAGGAATAGTAAAATATCAGCCTGCACCGAAATGGTATATTACTGCCAGAACAATTTATTATAAACAAGGACTGGATAGTGCCTATTATAATTCAGGTTCAAATATTTTCAGATCCAATAGTGCATCTGAAAGAAAAGACATTAACGGCAATGTTATAGATGATGGATATACCTTAGGCGGTGGCAAAAAAGCAGTATGCTTAAATGGCATTTTGCAACTTGCTTACGAACTGAGAGAAAATCTATTTTTCGACCTGTCATTACAATATAGAAACTATAAACTTGATAACGTATCTACCTCAAGCACAATAGTTTCTGCAGGTGTCAGACTAAATATTTTCCAAAGAGAATACAATTATTAAACTAAATTTCTACCTTTGCAGGAATTTACAGAACCTTTCTCCTCTACATCAAGATTATTTTTAACCCATCGCCGTTGGTTAACACCAGCGGTGAACCTTTTATTATTTAATGATGAACCGGAGAATTATTATTGCCATTATCCTATTATTTTGCATTGCTGGCGCATATGCCCAACGCCAGGATAAATTAAAACTTTCGCTAGATGGTATATGGAGTGGTTATTTTGATGAACAGAAAAGACAAGTACATTTATTAAACGAGGGTAATCGATTTGCTTTTATTAAGGCCTCCAAAGAAGATAACCAAGAACTCATCCTTTCATTGGATTTTGCTACAGGCAAATTAATTGATACCGTTTTTACCAATCAATTAAAACAGGCCGGAGATTCTCTACCAACCACTTTTACTTTTTTTGAAGATTATAAATTTTCCCCTGATGACTCTAAAATTTTGATTCAAACTCAAATTGAACCATTATTCACCAATTCAACCAAAGAATTTAATTATGTATGGGATATCAATAAAAAAGTATTAAAAGTTGTTTGTGCAGATGGCAAGCAAAGCTATGTGAGTTTTTCTCCAGACAGCAAAAAAATTGCTTATATAAGAGAAGGAAATCTTTATGTAAAAAATATGGAAACGGATGCTGTACAAGCCATCACTTACGATGGAGCATTAAAGCAAAACCTTTATGGAATGGCAGATGCACTGTATGAAAATAATTTCGGAGTAAAACAAGCATATCAATGGAGTCCTGACGGAGAAAGCATCGCATTGCTTCGTTTCAATGAAAATGCAGTAAAGAGTTTTCCTATTTCTAACTATGACAGAAGTTATCCGGATGTTGAAAAGCAGCGCTATCCGGTAGCCGGAGAAATGGTACCCGAAGTAACCGCCTACATCTACAATATCAAAAATAAAATAATGTTGCCAATAGATGCAGGGATCAATCCAAATCAATACATATTTGGTTTAAAATGGCAACCTGATGGCAGCAGAGTGTTTTTACAAAGATTGAATCGAAATCAATCTAAACTGGATGTATTAATGGCTGACGTTAAAACTGGCAATACCATTACCATTTTTAGCGAAACAAAAAATGACTATGTAAAAGCTGATCCGGACAACATTCATTTCATCGATAGCCGCAATTCATTTTTGTGGTTAAGCGAAAGCAATGGCTACAATCATATTTTTGAAGTAAATCTTGCAACAGGACAAAAAGTACAAGTAACAAAAGGGAATTGGGAAGTATTTGAGATCAAATCTGTCAACGAAGGTACCGGCGAAGTTTTTTATACCTCCAACGAATCCAATATCAGAGAAAAGCATTTGTACAAAATAAATCTGGATGCAACAGGAAGAAAAAAATTAACAGAAGGAAATGGCTATCATAATACGTTACTTACAAGCAACAACCGTTTCTTTTTAGATGAATATAGTGATATAAACACTCCGGCTTCTTACCAAATGTATAATACAGATGGCAAGGCCTTATATCAAAAACTAATTGAAAATAAAGAACTTAAAAACAGAATGAAGGAATACAAAATTCCTCAGGTCGATTTTTTCAACTTTACCACTATCAATAAAGATGATATTAAAGGATGGATGATCAATCCCATTGATGCTCCACAAAAAAGATTGTCGGTATTGATCTACGTTTATGGAGGAAATACCAAACAAGAGGTTATAGATCAATGGACCGATAAATTCACCCTCACCATGCGACAAATTGCTAATGAAGGCTATTTGGTTGTTTGCATTGATCCCAGAGGTACTCCCGGCAGAGGCGAAGCATTTAGAAAAGCAACTTTTAAAAAACCGGGGGATGTTGAAATTGAAGATCTGATCGCTCTGAAAAAATATTTGCAAAACAATTATACTATTGACTCTTCAAATATTACAGTAATGGGCTGGAGTTATGGTGGTTATCTTGCTGCATTGGCAGCTACAAAATATGCAGGACAGTTCAGGTCTTCTATTGCCATAGCACCTATCACCAACTGGAGATTGTATGAAAATATTTATACGGAAAGATTATTGCAACAACCGGGAGAAAATACAGAAGGATATAATAATGCTTCCCCAATAAATTTCGCAGCCAATTATCAAAAAGGATTATTATTAATACACGGTACTGCAGATGATAATGTTCATTTTCAAAATAGTATGGAACTAAGCAAAGCACTGATAAAAGAACGCAAACAATTTGATCAGCAATTTTACCCCGATTACTTTCATAATATCAGTGATAATTCACCAAACTTTGCAAGAATTCATCTGTTTACAAAGATCAAAGAATTTTTACAGCAACAATATATCACACCTTTTGCAACAACAAATAAAAAGAGAAAAAATGACTAACTGCTGAGATTATTCTACTGTAAGTGAAAGGGAGATCATACGTGAATTGATCTTGTCGATCACACTGGAATATTTCAATGATTGATTGCGACTGTGCAGATTACTTATTCCCCAGGCTACTTTCAGCTCCGGTGTTAACACGAAATAGGGAAAATACAGGTGGAAGCCTATGCCGGCTTCTACTCCGTAATCAAATTTTTTAAGTTTGATCACTTCTTCTGCATTTTTTTTACCTGCATTGGCGGCCAGATCCAGATCACCCTTTACCCCTACAATTGTATACACTTTAAAGTTATCGATACGATCACTGCTGAATTGCAGCTGTACAGGAAAACTTAAAGAAATAGATTGCACTTTCTTCAGCATAACAGGAGTTTCTCCTCCCGGTACATCCGGATATTTTATAGCATACTCAAATGCTTTTTCACTAAAAGTTAAATCCAATGGAAAAGTACGAATGGCAAAATGTTCATTGAGATTAAGATGCACCAACCAGGCCAGGTTAATCCCGGTATTGTTAATGCTTTCTACTACCATCACACTATCTTGATTTAAAAAAATTGGATGGTGCGTAAAATTAAAATGCGATTTATTCATTCCGAGGTTAATACCAAAATGAAAGTTCTTGTCATCATAATCCGGCAGGTTCAATTGAGAACGCAATTGAGAAAATCCGGTAAACGGAATACTCAAGGCACAAATAATGATATAGCTTATTTTTCTCCGCAATAGATGCTGCATATTCCTAAACTCAATGGTTTGTAATAAGTGTTTTTATACCCGAGGCTATCTAAGATATTAGTAAAGTTTTTTCTTTCAGGAAATTTTTTAATCGATTCATTTAAATAGGTATATGCACCTCGGTTTTTACTGAACATTTTGCCAATAGCAGGTGTTATCACATTCATATAAAATTTATAAAAACTGCTAACCCCTACTATTTTGGGTTTACTGAATTCTAACACTACTAATTTTCCTCCAGGTTTCAATACTCTTCTTATTTCACTCAACCCCTTTTCCAGGTCTTGAAAATTTCTTACTCCGAAGGACACCATTACTGCATCGAACGTGTTATCCGGAAAATTGATCGCTTCGCTGTCTCCGTTTAAGAGTTCGATCGTTTGTTGCAAATTTAGTGCTGCAATTTTTTCTCTGCCCACATTTAACATTCCGTTGCTGATATCGATGCCTACAATTTTAGTTGGCTTCAATATAGCAGATGCCATAATTGCCAGATCTGCTGTACCGGTAGCTACATCCAGTATTATCTGCGGATTTTTTTCAGCCAATTGCTTGATGGCTTTTTTTCTCCATCTTATATCAATACCTGCACTTAAGAAACGATTCAAAAAATCATACCTGAATGCGATATCATCAAACATCTCCGCTACCTGTTCCTTCTTAGTAAGTTCAGATTCTTTAACAGGCACTACTGTATCATGGGCAAATTGTGTCATTGGGTGCAAAGATACGGTTTTGCACGCTGAACGTTGAACGTTTAACTCGTTTAAAGTAGATAGTTCAGGGGATTTTTAAGAACGTTAAACCATTAAACGTAAAACGTTTTAATCCCTTAAACGTTAAACGATTTAAACGTTCCTATCTTTGCACCCATGGTAATCAAGTCAGCCAAATATCTAATCAGTAGTCCCGATTTTGAAAAATGCCCTAAACCGGACAGACCGGAATATGCTTTTATAGGCAGAAGTAATGTAGGCAAATCTTCATTGATCAATATGCTGTGCAATAATGAGAAGTTGGCCAAAACTTCTTCTGCCCCCGGCAAGACACAAATGATCAACCATTTTATCATTAATAATGAATGGTATCTTGTAGATCTGCCGGGATATGGTTTTGCAAAAGTGAGTATCAGTAGCAGGCGCAGATGGGAGCAAATGATTGAAAATTATCTCCGTAAAAGAGAAAACCTTTCGATGGTCTTTGTACTGATAGATGCCCGACACACTCCACAAAAAATAGATCTTGAATTTTTAAATCAGCTGGATAAATGGCAGATCCCATTTTCATTGGTTTTTACCAAAGCAGATAAAGAAACACAAACTGTTGTTGCAAAAAATGTAAAACTGTTTTTAAATACCATGAGAAAGACATGGCAATTTTTACCTCAGCATTTTGTAACGAGTGCTGCAAAAAAAATGGGCAAGGATAAGATTTTGGCGTTGATCGGGGAGAAGAATGGAGAGCTTGAAATTTAATGATCAAGTTGTTTCAACTGATTTTTTTATACCCTCATTTTTGGGTTTGATAAAAGTTCCACATTGGTATGCTGATGAACTGATTGCGACGCAACGATCCCCAACTCGTAGGGGATGAAAAACTAAAGCTGGTATCAAAAAAATAAATAAAGAGGAGTCAGTTTTACTGTTCATGATTTTTACACCACAAACTTAACGGAGCTGATCTGCAATTTTTAGTTCACCACTTTGTTAGCACAACTGCTGCTGGCAAAGGCTTCCGGCTTAGCTTTAAAGGCAAAGCCCATTCCTAAAATGTAGCCCATTGCTTCACGAAGGGCTTCATTACTTTTAAATTGCGGATTGGTATTAATGTCGGCATGTACTTCCATGTCAACATTGTAATCGGTGAATAAATTGCACAATTCGTATGCAATTTCAATACTCTTGGCCACTTCAACCAGCATCCTTTCTTTAATGCTGTACTTGTACGTGGTCTTTTCATTGTGAATGAACATAAAACCTCCGGCATGCTCTCTTAAGAAAACAATCACAGTGGCAAATTCGGTTTCTTTACCCTTTACCTGACTGTCGGTACCGATACAAACTTTTAGATGTACGCCTGCTGAAGTTTCTCTTTTGATGGCTTGTTCTACCGCATCTTTGATGGGTAGTTGAATGGGGTCTCCATTAAATTTTCTCCATAACATAAAAAATGGGTTTTTTAAAGTTACTGAAAAATTTAATATATAACACTAAATCTCCTAAAGGGGCTTTTAGAATATAATTATTTAAAATGATTTTGGATTTTGAAAAGAGCAACAAGTTATGAAATG
The DNA here is from genome assembly GCF_020783315.1 of Ferruginibacter lapsinanis. NCBI lineage: Bacteria > Pseudomonadati > Bacteroidota > Chitinophagia > Chitinophagales > Chitinophagaceae > Ferruginibacter > Ferruginibacter lapsinanis. Next base: position 572,927 of record NZ_CP086063.1, read on the forward strand.
CAAAATTCCCCCTTTAGGGGGCTAGGGGGTGAGTTAGGTACAAAAAAAAGAGGTCAGCCCCTTACGCTGACCCCTTACTTACACATGAATCTACCTTACTGTTTTATAATCCTTTCTATTTGTCTTTCGTTGTTGCTAATGATTTGTAATATATAAACACCATTAGAGTGAGTATCAATACTTAGTTTATTGAAACCTTGTACACCATTTCCTTTTGCTACTACCTGACCATTCATATTGCTTAGAAGATATTGGTAGTTAGTTGACGCATTTATTGAAATATCATTTTTTACAAGTGTTGAAACGTTAAACGCTTTAGTAGCAGTTTTTATTCCTTTTAAGAAGATAGTATTTGAGTAAACTGTTTGATTGTATACTGATGTTACTTTTAAGCGATAATAAATATCACTCTTCTCAAACGGGGTGTATTCAAATTTATTGTTTGAAGAAGAAAAAGAATTAAGACTTTTAAAGTTTACACCATCAGTAGATGTTTCTACAACAACTGTTTTAATTGGATCATCAGAAATAATATTCCAGTTCAGATCATGTTTACTATCAGTTGCTTTACCAGTTAAGTTAACATCACGAATTGGTAATAACCCTGCCACACCTCTCATCTGATAAGAACCTAAGCTACCGTAGTCATTTGTATAAGCATTCCCTATACCATCTACTACCACATAATAATCACCAGCACTTAAGATAGTATCCATTGCAACACTCATAGAAGTTGAAGGATCATATGTTCTTATTACTGTTTTAGCTGAGTTCAATAATTGAATTCTCACATCCAGATTAGCACCGGTATTATTGCTTGATACACTATAAGGTTTTACATCTAGATGTAAGTTGGCGCTTTTAGATAAAGAAAGTTTAAATGCATCTTTATCTGAGTTAGTTGTAATGATCCCGTCGATGTTGATATTTTTATAATCAACCGGTGTAGGATCAGAAATATCGTTAAAATCATCTGCTCTGTATGTGAAACCATTTTGTGTTGTGATAATTGATAAATTATCCTGTACAAATGAACAACCATAAGGTGTAGGACCATTGTTCCAACCCGTCATATTACGGTTATAACTGTTTCCCATAATCGGTGCCCATGCTGGTTCTCCGGTTCCAACTCCATCATTGTATAAGTTTGATAAATTACAAGATGCATCATATTTTGATTGATGAGATAAACCTACTGTATGTCCGCTTTCGTGTGAACAACATTCTGCAACAGCTTTAGTAACGTTGCTTAATCTATCACTAAAAACGAAACATGGTGTATCATCACCCCAGGTAAAAGAACCTACGTAAGCTACTCCGCCTACATTGCCATACCAACTGCTGGTTGAGGTAACAACTACCCGTATTCTTTGCTCTAATGGAGCTGCTAAATAAACAGCTTCATCTGTAGTTATGTTTATATCAAACGGACGATAGTCTTCTGATACTCTATTAAATATTTCTGTGATCTGTGCATCGTTTAATAACGGAGCAGCACAGTTAATTGTATTGCCGGCATTCCAAACCCAACTATTCACTACCTGACCATCAAAGTCAAGATAGATAGTTGAAACGGCTGATGGATAGCTGCTTAATTTTGGCAAGCTATATCCGCTAAGTGAAATGAATAGCGCCAAAACTAGGATAAGGGGTGTAAATGGCTTTTTCATAAAATAGATTTTAAGGGGCCCGTTTTACCGGGTAATTTTTGGATATTGTTAGGGATTCATGAACATCCTCTCTATGCTATACTTATTGAGCACAGGTAGGTAAAATAGTTTCTAAGTCAGTTTTTATAAGTTGATATTTATTTGCGTCAATCTGTTTTAGTAAATAAGCATCTGCATTAGCCTGGTTAATAATTCTTCCGGTGTAAACAACATTATTGTTTTTGTCAATTCTTTTTGACAATGAAAAAATAGCATTGTTAAACTCAGGTAATTTAATTGCAAGGCTTTGCAAATTTTTGTACTTAACCGTATTGCCTGCAACAATACCTTTTGTTTTAAAAGTATTGCTGAAAGAAACAGTGGCATCCGCTCCCTGAGCTACAGCAAAAAATTTGCTTAACTCATCGGCTGTACAATTAATGGTTGAAGGCTGTTTGGTAAACAACGCCTGTTTAACAGGGCGTACGTTTTGTTGTGTGTAACCGGTAACTGCAATAAGGGTAAGCAGCACCGCACAGGTGATTTTTGTAAGTAAGTGTTTCATGATATTGGATTTTAGTCTTTGTTTGGATATTGGATAAAAGCTAAATCTCTTACACTATAAACGGAGACTTTTATTAATTATTTCATAAAAAATGAAATCGGTCAAAAGTACTCGGAGGTATGGTAAAAATACGTTGGGAGATTACTATATCAATACTGCTTAGTGCTTAGTAAAACCAGTGTGCAAGCTTCTTGTGGTTGAATATCATGCTGTTGTGCCAGCTCAGATAACTCATCATTTTCTGCGCCGGGATTAAAGATGATCCGTTTTGGATGTAGAGAGAGGATATAATTGTAATATTCCTTTTGAATAGTTGGATTTATATATAAAGTAACGGTATCAATATCTTCGAAAGGCTTTTTCTCCGTTTCAATAGCAACATTGTCAACCATTCCGGCCTTACTGCCTAATGCAACAACAGGATGCTGGTTGGCAACGAGTTTGCGTATTGCCAGATTGCTATATCTCTCCGGATTAACAGATGCGCCAATGACCAATGTTTTTTTCTTTATCATTTCTATTGTAAAAATCTAGCTCTTACTTCGGGAGTAGGTATCATACATGATTCTCTTTGTCCGAACCACCTGTATCTGTTTTTTGCGATCCAGTTATATAATCCATCCCTTATAAATTTAGGTACAATGATAAACGCTTTACACAACGGCCATAAACCACCCAAGTATTTACACAATTTGATCGATGCAGTTGATCGAGTATACGCAACATCACCATCAATGAATACAAATGAATTCATTTCTTCTGTTGGTAAATTATGTTGTTTCAATAACTGTTGGCCTGTAGTACTTTGTAAAGGCGCAAACTTTATAATGCCTTTTTTATCTCTTTTAATTACAAAGTTTACTGCGCTATTGCAAAAATTACAAACACCATCAAAAAGTATGATTGGCTGAGTGTTCATGGTGTAGCAAAGTTAAGACTGATTTTGATCTGTTGGCAGAAATGCTTTTATTTTAGATATCCGACCAAATTTGTAACGAACAACAAAATAAAGATCAAGGCAAAAGCTATAAACATAGTATTCATTAACACTTCGCCAATCTTGAATATTTTTATTTTAGGTATATCATACATCGGATAATAGGAAAATTGGGTAATCACTTTTCCTGTCCAATACGCTGCAATAAGCCCTGTTAGCGCAACAGCCAGACTCGTTTGATTTTTCAGGTCTTCGGTAAATAAAATTGAGATCAGTCCAAAAGAAAAATTTAGTCCTTGTATATATCTGCCGTAAGTTTTAGCAATTTCCTGGTTGAGCGGTTTCAATTTCTGTATATCGTTGTACCAATCGAATACAACGTGTCGTATATATGGGTAAATAATAGCAGTGAACATTTGACCAATTGCTCCCAGTATTATCAGCCAATTTGGTATTATAATTTTCATTGTACAATTATTTAAGTTGATCTAATGGCCTCACCATTTTAACATATATTTCTTTGTAGCAGATCCACGTGTAAAACACCGCCATGAATGGTGCAGTAAAAAGTAATATCCAAAAAGATCCGATCGGGATGGTGACCAGGGATATAAGAGTGATCCAGTGATAAACAAATCTTACTCCACCCTTTTGCGTAAACCATTTTTTTACCACATGCACTATCATGCTGATCACCTGCCAGGCGCCTACAACAAAATAGCCCACAAAAAAAGTACTATTTCTTTTTATCAAACTAAGTATCAGAAAAAACACTATTAATACTATGCTGATATAGATGTCTATTGTTTTAAACTTTTTCATTATTTGAAGATTTTAAGTATGTTATTTAATACCCAGTTCTCATCTGATCTTATTATCAGATCAAGCATTTTATCGGCCTGGTTACCAAATTTCCTGATCCCTCCTACTGTGCTGATAAACTGTTTTACATCGGGATCTTTCTTGTCTCCGTCAATCTGTTCTAATTGCGTCAGCAGCTTCATCATCGGATCTAACTCCCGCTTTTTTCTTTCTTTGATAATTTGTGTAGCTACTTTCCAGATATCTTTTTCGGCGGTGAAATATTCTTTTCGTTCGCCCTGAATGATCACCCTGTCTACCAGCCCCCAATCGATGAGGTCTCTGATATTCATATTTACGTTACCCCGGCTGATGGTAAGTTGTTCCATGATATCATCCTGCGTAATAGGTTTGGCGCTGATGAGTAAAAGGGCATGTATTTGCGCCATGGTTTTATTGATACCCCAATGCGTACCAAAGGCACCCCAGTTACTGATAAATTGTTGTTTGGCGTCGGAGAGTTTCATACTGCTTTGTTTTTTACAGTATAAAGATAAGAATGTTTTTGAATTTTCAATAATATTTGAAAGTTTATTTTTAATAGAACACAGACAACGCTGATTCGACTGATTTTCACAGAGCGTTTGTTAGTGATTATAAGAATTCTCACGATCAATAATGATATACTGTACAAGAGTGCGACGCCACTGAAGCTTAATAGTAGTACTACAGCTTAGTTCATACAAATAAAAAAGCGAAGCTGTAAAACTTCGCTTTGTATAAATATTTATAAAATAAATTAAGCCAACATTGTAACCGGGTTCTCTAAGTATTTTTTCAATGTTTGTAAGAAGGCAGCGCCAACAGCTCCATCCACCACTCTGTGATCGCAAGCCAAGGTTACTTTCATGATATTGCCCGGAACAACCTGGTTGTTTTTTACAACAGGCACTTGCTTAATAGCCCCTACTGATAAAATACAAGCATCGGGTGTATTGATGATAGAAGTAAACTGGTCGATACCAAACATACCTAAGTTAGATACAGTAAAAGTATTACCACTCATATCCGTTGGCGTTAGTTTTTTAGATTTTGCTTTGCCTGAGAAATCTTTAACATCTGCAGAGATCTGAGACATAGTTTTATTATCTGCAAAACGCACCACCGGTACAACCAAACCATCTTCAACCGCCATTGCAACACCTATGTGTACGTGATGGTTTACAACGATCTTATCCCCTCTCCATGATGCATTACACATTGGATGTTTTTTAAGTGCAGTAGCACATGCTTTCACCACCATATCATTGAATGATACTTTTGCCGGAGCGGCAACGTCGTTTATCCCTGCTCTTGCAGCGATGGCATTATCCATATCGATCTCAATGGTTAAGAAAATATGTAACGCATTGAACTGACTTTCGGTCAAACGTCTAACGATCGTTTTCCTGATATTAGTAATTTCTATTTCGTCGAAGCTTTCTACTCCTGCAACATAGCTTGATGCAGCACCTGCTGGGCTTGCAGCCGCTACCGGAGCAGCTGATGGCACATAACTATCAACATCTTTTTTAGTGATACGGCCATTATCACCGCTACCATTTACTTTAGACAGATCGATACCCTTATCAGCAGCTAATTTTTTTGCTAGTGGAGAAGCTTTAACCCTGCTGTCATTGGATGTACTTGCAGCTGGGGCAGCTACAGCAGTTGTAGCAGCAGCTTCGGCCTGTGGTGCAGCAGCGGCAACAGGAGCAGCAGCATTCGCTCCTGATTTTTCAGCAGCTACATAAGCGCTTACATCTGTACCGGGTTTACCAACGATCGCAATGATCTCATTTACTTTTGCAGCTTGACCTGCTTCAACACCTATATATAATAATGTTCCTTCTTCGTAACCAATTACCTCCATGGTAGCTTTATCGGTTTCAACATCTGCCAACACATCATCACCTTTCACTGTATCTCCTACTTTCTTATTCCATGCTACTATTTTCCCTTCGGTCATAGTATCGCTTAATAACGGCATTCTAATTTCTTTTGCACCTGCAGGTAACGCAACTTTAGCACCACCCGCTGCAGGAGCAGCAACAGCAGCAGCCACTTCAGCAGCAGGAGCAGCAACAGCGGCACCGCCACTTTCTGCATCTAATAATGCTTTAAAATCTTCTCCCGGCTTACCAATAATGGCAATAATACCATTTACCGGAGCTGCCTGACCAGCTTCCACACCTATATGTAATAATGTACCTTCTTCATAACCAACTACTTCCATCGTAGCTTTATCTGTCTCCACATCAGCCAATACGTCGTCACTTTTTACAGTATCTCCTACTTTTTTATTCCATACTACTATTTTCCCTTCGGTCATAGTATCGCTCAGAAGCGGCATTCTTATCACTTTTGCCATAAATAATGGTTTCTTATAGTTTGTGTAATTTTGAGGCTCGAAATTAATGCAAAAAAGGGAAATGTACCAAGCTATATTTAATAATCTAACTGCAATTTCAATCTTTCCTTCAATTCTTTTACCAACGGATACTCGTCAATGATACGTTGATATTGCTCTTTAGTGTTTAATTGCCTTTCTACCGGTTCATTATTATTAGTTGATTCAACAACCGTTATCTGGTAGGTCAGTGCCTTGTTATTAAAATAATTTTGCAGATGTATAATCAGATCTGCTCTTTCTGCTTCAATAAATTTCTTAGCCAGCTCACCGTTTATCTTTACTTCGATGGTATTATTATCAATGATGAATACTTCGGCATTTTTAAAATTAGTAATGGCCGCAGGATTTTTCTTTGCCCTTAATTTCTCAATGAATTCATCCCAGCATATTTTTAATTCTTCTTCTGTTATAGTCTTTGCCTGACTTCCCTGTTGACTCTCCTGAGATATTTTAGAACGTATCTTACTCAAAGACCCCATGGAGGAGGTTGGGGGTTGGACGTTGGAAGTTGGAGGTTTGGGGCTGGAGGCTGGAGGTTTCGGTGCTTCAATGATCAGTTTGGCTTCACTTGCTGGTTTTTCCTGTTGTTTGGCATCAACTGATGAAGCTGTTACTACACCTGTTTCTTTTACCTTACTGATAGGTAAAGCCCTGAATGCTACCGATCTGGCTCCTTCAATTATTTTTTTTTTACTTACCGAGCCTTCGTTATTTACCAGTTCCAATGCCTGATTCAAGTAACTCAACTTGATCAAGGTGAGCTCTACATGTAAACGTTTATTTCTTGCCTGTTTATAATTGATCCCGGCATCATTCAAAATATTCAATGCACTTACCACATAGGCCGCTGGTATTCGCTCTGCTGTCTGTAAATATTTTTGTTTGAACTCTTCTGCCACTTCCAACAACATAGCCACTTTGGCATCCTTGCTTACCAATATATTGCGTAAAAATTCTGCAAAACCTTCCAGCACTGTATCTCCTTCAAACCCTTTGCGATTGATCTCATCATACATTAATAATGCATCACTCAAATTCTGTTGTTGCAGATGATCCAGCAACTTAAAATAATAATCTTCGTCTAGGATATTAAGATGCTCTAAAGTATTGGCGTAGGTAACTTCTCCGTTGGTAAAACTTACAATTTTATCGAGTATACTCAGCGAATCTCTCATACAACCTTCGCTCTTTTGAGCAATGATGTGCAGGGCTGTTTTTTCTGCTTTGATCTGTTCTTTCTCACAAATTTCCTGCAGGTGTTCTACCGTATCATTATTGGTGATTCTTTTAAAATCGAATATCTGGCAACGACTTAAAATAGTTGGCAGTATCTTATGTTTTTCTGTAGTAGCTAAAATAAAAATGGCGTAAGGTGGCGGCTCCTCCAGCGTTTTCAAAAAAGCATTGAATGCCGATGAACTTAACATGTGTACCTCATCCACTATATACACTTTGTATTTACCGGCTTGTGGCGCAAACCTTACCTGCTCTACCAGGCTTCTGATATCATCTACGGAGTTATTGCTTGCCGCATCTAATTCATGAATATTCAAAGAAGTACCGGCATCAAAAGAAACACAGCTGTTGCAGGTATTACAGGCTTCTCCGTCTTTTGTCTGATTTTCGCAGTTGATCGTTTTTGCCAAGATCCTTGCACAGGTTGTTTTACCCACACCCCGGGGACCACAAAATAAAAATGCATGTGCCAGTTGGTTATTCTTAATAGCATTTTTTAATGTAGTGGTGATATGCGATTGCCCCACAACTGTATTAAAATTCTGCGGTCTGTATTTTCGTGCTGATACGATAAATTTATCCATGTAAGATATACTGCGCTTTTACGCAAATCTAATTGTAAAATTACAAAGATTGCTGTTACTTTTTTTGCAGAAAAAAAGTAAGGCAAAAAAGACACCCGAAACTGATATTAGCCATTCCCTATTTACTTTTTTCCTTGTCCAAAAAAGTAACAAAAAAAGACCCTGGACAATGCAATTCACCCACTTTATTTATTTGTACCTTGATCTGGCTTTTGTACTACTGCAAACTACGCTAAGGTAATGCTGTATTATAGCAAATGGGGCTTATAAAAAACGAAGGTTTATTTTGCTATGGCATTGAATTTAGGTAAGTGCAGATACTTGTGCAAGGAACTTTCAATCAGAAAGCCTCAGTCAATTAGTGAAAAAAGTCTGTTTCAATTTTGTAGGGTTCATGTGTATACAAATCTGTATAATAATACTTATGGTATTATAAAGCACTAGTGAATTAATAAACAGATATAATAAATAGAAAGTATGCTCCCTGAGGTGGGCTGATCCAATTTTTTGAATATATTGCATTTTATGTCATTTGATCTGATTCTAAAAAATATTGCCAAACACATCAATTTATCATCTAAAGAAGAAACATGCTTCATCGATTTGCTGCAACAAAAAAAATTAAAAAAAAGACAGTTCCTTTTACAAGAAGATCAGGTGTGCCGTTATTCTGCATTTGTTACGAAAGGATGTCTGCGAGGATATACCATAGATCAGAATGGCTTTGAGCATATTTTACAATTTGCGCCACGTGACTGGTGGATTGCAGATATGTACAGCCTAATCACAGAACAACCCGGGAACCTCAATATTGATGCATTGGATCATACTGAAGTATTGTTGCTTGCAAAAAAAGACCAGGAAAGACTCTTTTCAGAAATACCAAAATTTGAACGCTTCTTTCGTATTATTACTGAAAATTCTTTGATTAACAGCCGCTTGAGGCTAATGGACAATCTAAGTAAGTCTGCCCAGGAACGTTACTTAACTTTCTGTAAACGCTATCCTTCCCTTATAGAATGGTTGCCGCAAAAACAAATCGCTGCCTACATTGGTGTTACACCAGAATTTCTCAGTAAAATGCGTACTGATTTTCTCCGCAAAAAATAATTTTCCTTAATCTACATTAAGTCAATTTCTTAATCTTCCTTATTGGATGCGGGGCATTTCTATACGCATTTTTGCATAGTAAATGTTTAAGGTATGCAACGTATAGATTTTATCAAAAAAGGTTTATTAGGAACCGGAATTTTCGCCGTATCAAATTCGTTCGCATCTCTAATAGAAAATGATGTGGATGAATTGCATCCGCTTAATATCCTTGGCTTCAATCATCTTCCTAATACAGAATCTAAAATTATGTCGAATACAGTTCTGCACAAATCAAATTCAAGAGGTAATGCCAATCATGGCTGGTTACAAAGTTATCATACGTTCAGCTTTGCCAATTATTATAATCCTGAAAGAATGCATTTTGGTGTACTCCGTGTGTTAAATGATGACACCGTTGCACCGGGTATGGGCTTTGGCACCCACCCACATGATAATATGGAAATTATTTCCATTCCGTTGGAAGGAGATTTAGAACATAGGGACAGTATGGGTAACGTGGCTGTTATTAAAAACGGCGATATACAGATACTAAGCGCAGGTACTGGAATCACTCATAGTGAATACAATAAGAACGAGGATAAGACTGTAAAATTTTTACAGATATGGGTATTCCCTAATAAGAAAAATATACAGCCCAGTTATGACCAGTTAACGTTGAAAACAGAAGACCGTTTAAATAAACTGCAACAAATAGTTTCACCGAGTAAAGCTGATGATGGCGTATTCATTCAACAAGATGCCTGGTTTCATTTGGGCAAACTCGATAAAGATATTTCCCTTACATATCAACTTAAGAAGAAAGGAAACGGAGTATATGCTTTTATTCTGAACGGAGAGGTTAGCATTAATGAACAAGAACTGTATACAAGGGACGGTTTTGGTGTTTGGGACACCGATAGTTTGCAAATTAAGGCTAATACAAATGCAGAAATATTATTGATGGATGTGCCAATGGGGCCTGAAGTGTAAGAGTTTAACCGACTGCAATTTTTAGCAGTGCTTAGTTAATAAAAGCAGTATTAAAAATATTATTTAAATAAAATTCAATCCTTTTTAAAAAACAAAAAAATACAACAAAATGAAAAAGACAATTTTAACAGCATTCATTGCTACAGTATCATTCGCAGCTACTGCGCAAAAACCTTCTCCTGAATTATTAAATCCAACCAACCATACGCTTGTATTGATTGATCATGAAAGCCAGATGGCATTTGCCACTAAAAGCATTACTGCTGATGAACTAAGAAACAATGTGGGAATTGTTGCAGGTGCCTCCCAAATATTCAATGTACCAACAGTGGTAACTACAGTTGCCGAAAAAAAATTCAGCGGCCCGGTATTCAGAGAAATTGAAGAGTTTTATCCGCAGGCTACCAGCAACTATATTGACCGTACCACTATGAACACATGGGAAGATGTAAATGCTTATAAAGCCATTACTGCTAAAAGTAAAAAGAAAATCGTTTTTGCAGGTTTGTGGACTAGCGTATGTATCGTAGGACCTGCCTTATCTGCCAAAGCTGAAGGATACGATGTTTATGTAATTACCGACGCTTGTGGTGATGTAAGCAAAGAAGCACATGATGTAGCCATTCAAAGGTTGATTCAGCAGGGTATTAAACCAATAACATCTATTCAATACCTTTTGGAGCTGCAAAGAGATTGGGCAAGAGGTGCAACTTACAAACCCGTTACAGACCTTGTTAAAAAATATGGCGGTGCTTACGGTATAGGTATTCAGTATGCTCATGAAATGCTGAAACACTAATTCGACGATCATTTTTAAAATTCCTAAATAAGGGCAGGTAGCAATGCTTGCCCTTTTAAATTTTTAGATTATGAAACACATTTTTAGCTTTCTTCTTTCAGTAACATTTGCCATCATTGGTAATGCACATGCACAAAAAGCTGACATTATTATCATAAATGGTAAAATAACAACGCTTGATGTTAATAACAGCGAGGTAGAAGCAGTGGCCATTGCAGGCAATAAAGTGATACAAACAGGTAGCAATGCACAGGCATTAAAACTGAAAGGGAAACAAACAAAAATCATTGACGCCAAAGGCAGCAGGGTAATTCCAGGTTTATTCGACAGCCACTTGCATGTTATTCGTGGTGGACGATTTTATAATACCGAATTGAGATGGGATGGAGTTAGTTCTTTAAAAAAAGCATTACAGATGCTAAAAGAGCAAGCACAGCGTACTCCAGAAGGCCAATGGGTTCGTGTGGTAGGCGGCTGGAACGAATACCAGTTTAAAGAAAAACGCTTACCAACATTAGAAGAAATCAATGAAGCTACCGGTAATGTACCCACGTTTATTTTGTATCTCTATGGTAAAGCCTGGCTGAACAAAGCAGGCATAAAAAAATTAAACATCAATGCAGATACGCCTAATCCACCTGCCGGATTAATTGAGAAAGATAACGACGGAAACCCAACAGGTTTATTGGTTGCAGAACCAAACGCATTTATTTTATATTCTACACTATCAAAACTTCCTGAACTTACCATCGATGAAAAAATAAATTCTACCCTGCAATACATGACGGAATTAAACCGCCTGGGTGTAACAGCTGTTATGGACGCAGGTGGCGGCTTCCAGAATTTCCCTGATGATTATAAGATCACAGATTCATTGAATAACCTTGGCAAAATAACTGTTCGTCTTCCGTATTTTTTATTTGCACAAAAAAAAGGAACAGAGTTGATCGATTATACCAAATGGACAAGCATGGTGGAAATAGATGACCACGGACATAATGGGAAAAATGATATTGATTATCATGTAGAAGGCGGTGGCGAAAACTTAGTGGCGGATGCAGCAGACTTTGAAAACTTTTTATTTCCCCGGCCTGAATTGCCTGCTACAATGGAGAGCAGTTTAAAATCCGTATTGCAATTGCTGGTTAAAAACCGTTGGCCTTTCCGCATACATGCCACATACAACGAAAGTATAACAAGAGATCTGGATGTGATTGAAGCAGTGAATAAAGAAACGCCTTTGAACGGATTAGTTTGGTTTTTTGACCATGCCGAAACAATAACAGAGGCTAACCTGCTACGTATTAAAACATTGGGTGGCGGAATAGCTGTGCAACATCGTATGGCTTACCAAGGAGAAAGCTTTATTCATCGTTATGGGAAAAAAGCGGCACTGGCTGTGCCTCCTATAAAAAGAATGCTAGAGCTTGGTTTACCTGTTAGCCTCGGTACAGACGGAACAAGGGTGGCAAGTTACAATCCATGGATTGCACTATATTGGGTAACTACTGGTAAAACAATTGGTGGCGCACAGGTAATGGCAAAAGAAAATACATTAGACAGGAAAACCGCTCTGCAATTATTTTCTTACTGTGGCTATAACTTGATAAAAGAAAAATTGAAAGGTAAAATCGAAAAAGGTTACTATGCTGACCTAGTGATTTTAGACAAAGATTATTTTTCTGTGGATGAAGAATTGATAAAATCAATTACCTCAAAACTAACTATTGTAGATGGTAAAGTGGTATATGGAAATGAAGAATATAAAAATGTGGCTCCCATTGCATTACCTGTAATTCCTGCATGGAGTCCTGTAAAATATTATGGTGGGTATCAAAAATAAAACCATTGCATTGTGGGTTTATTTACACAGTTGGCTTTTTCGCCCATACTTGCCGTAACGTTAACCGGCTATTTCATGGTACACTTTCATGATGCAGCATTCGTAAAAACCACGCTTTACATGTATAGCTTGTAGTATTTACTAATCTTGTTTTTGGGTGCAGGGAAATATTCTTTCTACAATTTAATTTATAAAAATTTAATTAATGAAAATAATAGCATTTGGAGCTTCATACAGCAAAGACTCTATCAACAAAAAACTGGCAGCTTTTGCCGCATCTTATTTCCCTAATGAAAAAACGGAAATAATAGATTTAAATAATTATCCTCTACCATTGTTTACAGTAGATGCAGAAAAAGAAATAGGACAACCACAGGCGGCAAAAGATTTTTTAAATAAAATTTCAACGGCAGGTATATTGATTATTTCAGTAGCCGAACATAACGGCTCTTATACAACTGCGTTTAAAAATTTATTTGACTGGGCTTCGAGAATTAATCTAAAGATGTTTGAAGGCAAAAAACTTTTGTTGCTGGCAACTGCCCCCGGCCCAAGGGGAGGGATATCTGCATTAGAAGCAGCCGTAGCTCGTTTCCCTATTCATGGAGCGGAAATAATTGGCTCTTTTTCCTTGCCAAAGTTTGCGGAAAATTTCTCCGAAAAAAAAGGAATTATTAATGAAGGGCTAAAAGCATCTTTTGATGAACTGATGAATAAAGTATTATTACTTCAAACGCCGATAAACGCATAAAGCCTGATGAAAAGATTATTGTTATTACTTCTGCCTATTTTAATAAAAACAACAGCAATGGCGCAGAAGCTTCCTGCATTCAAACTATTGCGGTATGATGAAGATTATTCTTTTTTAAAGAACGATTCCTCAAAAAACATTTATACCAAACTAAAATTTGTGCCTTTGTCTGTAAGCAAAAAAAACTATATCAGTTTTGGAGGTGAAATTCGTTATCAATATTTCTATGCCAAAAATGAAACTTGGGGTGATGACCCAGAGGATCATGACGGCTATGTACTAACAAGATGGCTGACAAATGCTGATATTCATTCAGGAAAATATTTCAGGACGTTTGTACAACTGCAAAGCAGCCTCGCCAATAGCAAAACAGGAGCAAGCCCGGTTGAAAATAATCCTTTAGATTTGCACCAGGCTTTTATTGACATTAATCCACTTGTTTCAGAAAAATCAAAACTCACATTCAGGATTGGAAGGCAGGAATTATTGTATGGCTCACAAAGAATTGTTGCTGTAAGGGACGGACCAAATAACCGGCAGTCGTTTGATGCACTCCGTTCCATTTTTACCTCAGGCAATTACAGGGTTGATGTTTTTTTCAGCCATTATGTAGCAGCAAAACCAAAAATATTTGATGATGGCTTCAATAAAAATACTGAATTGTGGGGAGTATATCTTGTAAGGAGTAAATTACCAGTTATAAAAAACATTGACCTGTATTATCTTGGCTTATGGAAAAAAAATACTGCATTCAATATTGGTAAAGGAAAAGAATTAAGACATTCCATCGGCACAAGGATATGGAGCAGCAAAAATAATTGGAAGTATGATGTAGAAACATTGTACCAGTTTGGAAAATTTACTGATAAAAATATTACTGCATGGACCGCATCTGTGAGTACTTCGTATCTATTCTGTGCTGCAAAATTTAAACCTGAGCTTGGCTTAAAAACAGAACTCATCAGTGGCGATAAAAACAAAACCGACAACAAACTGCAAACGTTCAACCCCATCTATCCCCGTGGTGCTTATTTTGGATTAGCTGCATTGATCGGTGCCGCAAACCTTATTGATGTGCATCCGTCCATATCATTTGAATTATCAGAAAAACTAAGGTTAGATATTGATAATGATATTTTTTGGAGATATACACACAATGATGGTTTGTATGCCGTGAATATGACTTTGATCTACCCCGATGCTAATACCATCGAAACAAAAATTGGCAACCAACTTACGAGCGGATTGATTTATACGCCTAATGGCTTTTTATATTTACGTGGGGAATTTACATGGTTTAAAGCTGGCCGTTATTTAAAAACCGTGGGTGCAGGAAAAGACATTTTGTTTACAGGCTTTACAGTGCAATTGAAATTTTAAAAAACTAGAAACACAAAAAAATATCGGCCTGTTCACATTTTTGCTGACAGTTGTAGCCCACTTTGTGCATCCCGAACCGCAGTTGATTAAAAATATTAAAGAACAAGATAACAAACAAAAGCCCAGTGATGTTTGTTACGTAGAGATAATGCACAATAGGAAGTTATTATCTATTTTGTATTGTTTATAGTGCCAATGACAGTTTACTATTTTTGTTTTATTCCTCATTAATTTAATGCTAAGATCGGAAATTACCATTTGGTCTTCTGTCAGTTCCAGATGCTATCTGAAAACATCCAACCACCATCCCGAAACTTCCAGATTACACATGGAAACTTCCAACCGCTATTGTGAAACTTCCGGGTAAGGTTTCTGTAAGTAGATATACCAAACCGTTAGTTCTAAATAACTTCCGAAAAAATTTATTACTCCTTCAACCTTTTATAAACCATTTTTCAACTTACTTGCTTATAAAACACTCATCGCACTTTTAAATTCTTCAATTATGGCAAGGGCTATTAAAATTAGAGTTCCAATTCCTGAAAATGTGGGGGCGATCATCAAACTGTCTGAAAACATTTACACTAAACATACGGCGATGGGAGCTGATAGTCCGCAAAAAGCAATGGAAGATCATGATTGGATTGTATCCTATCCGAATGCTGTAAAATCTGCACAATTACATAAGAAAGCTGAAGAAGCAAAAAAAGAAATGGGAAAAGATTATCCCGACAGAGATCTATTGATCGGTGAATTAGACTCTATCAATAAAGCAAGCAGAAATGTACTGACCGGTATCTATAGTAAAAATGAAACGTGTAGAAGATTGGGGTTTTACAACTGATGATATACCGAAACAAAAAAAGAAAACTAAACAACCATAATTTGTAAAGGACTATAGTTTTATTAACTACAGTCCTTTTTCGTAATACTTACAATACCGGATGCCTTTTAAACTCCTTCGTTCTGTCAAACAAATACCGATAGGTAGTGAGGTTGCGGCTGCGGTAAGTCTCTCCCAGGCTTTCGGCAATATTGATCATTTTAGGATTAAAATCTCCGATCCACTGCATTTCATATTGTGTATAGGTACAGGCATCTGTTTGTAAATGCTTTGTAGCAGATTCTCCGATAATAAAAGCATCAATACCCTTTCCATGCCATTCCGGAACCACACCAAATACGATCCCGGTAAATTTTTTATTGGGCTTGAATGTCTTAACCCACAAGAATTTCAGTTTTTGCAGTAGTCCGAATTTACCTCCCAAATATTTGAACCATTGGTTCAGGTCGGGCAAATTTACAAACATGGCAATCGGCTCATTTTTGTGATACGCAAACCAAATGATCTTTTCATCCATCACCGGTTTCATTTGCCTGAATAAAATTACAGCCTGCTCTTTCGACATTTGTTTTAAACCGCCATGCCCTGCCCATGCCTTGTTATATACAGTAACAAAATCTTCGGCAAATTTTTCTAACTGATCTTTTTTGATGTGTTGAGAACTGAAGTTTGGATCGCTTGCATATACCGCATGACGATCGTGAATTTTTTTTAGCAACGGACTTTTAGGATCCATGCCAAAACATATCTGATTAAAGAAAACCTGAAAACCATAATTTTCAAACAACTCCACGTAATAAGGTGGATTGTAATTCATGCAATACAACGGTTCTTCAAAACCTTTGGTTACCATTCCCCACCACCTGTCTCTTTCTCCAAAATTGATAGGACCATCCATCGCTTCCATACCATGTTGTATCAGCCAGTGTTTGGCGTTATCTAATAAAAGATCTGCCGCATCCTGATCATTGATGCATTCAAAAAAACCAATGCCGCCTACCGGCACATCATCTCCTTTAGTTTTATATTTTTTATTGACAAATGCGGCGATTCTGCCGATCAATTTCCCTTCATCATCTTTCAGTATCCAGCGCTCGATCTCTCCCGAACGAAAAGCTTTGTTCTTATTTTTATCAAAAACCTGGTTAATGTCTTTATCTAAAGGACGTATCCATTTAGGATCGTTTTTGTACAACTCTACAGCCACCTGCAAAAACTCTTTTTGTCCTTTCGTATCGTTTACGGGAATCAATTGCATGCAGCAAATTTAAGGATATTGGGAAAAGCGGGGTAATGAGAAAATGTAAGATCTTCAAAAACAGTCAGGCCCTCAATACAAATTGTTTACACTTCCTCTGCCAGCATTGCATTAATAGAAGCCGCACTTCTTCTGCCTTCACCCATTGCCAATATAACAGTAGCAGCACCCAATACAATATCGCCGCCGGCAAAAATTCTTTTCATAGAGGTTTGCTGTGTTTCGTCTACAGTAATATTGCCTCTTTTATTAACTGCCAGTTGTGGTGTAGTTTGACTGATGAGTGGATTGCTGCCATTGCCTACCGCTACAATTACCGTATCAACATCCAGTATAAATTCGCTGCCAGGTATTTGCACCGGTGATCTCCTTCCGGATGCATCGGGTTCTCCCAATTCGTATTGCACACATTCAATGCCATTCACACGGCCGCTTTCATCACCCAATATTTTCTTTGCATTCTTAAGTAACAAAAATTCCACGCCTTCTTCTCTTGCATGCAACACTTCTTCTTTTCTTGCAGGCATTTCGGCTTCACCTCTGCGGTATACTACAAATACTTTTTCTGCTCCCAAACGTTTAGCCATTCTTGCAGCATCCATCGCCACATTACCACCACCTAATACTGCCACATTTTTTGATGGATAAATAGGCGTGTCTGCCTTTCTATCAAAAGCCTTCATCAGGTTGATACGGGTAAGATATTCGTTGGCCGCAAAAACACCGATCAGGTTCTCTCCTTCAATACCCATAAAAACAGGAAGCCCTGCACCTGTACCAATGAACACCGCATCATAGCCATCTTTATCTATCAGGTCAGTTAATTTCCTGGTACGACCTACCACAAAATTTGCTTTTATTTCTACCCCCATTGCTGCAAGGGTTTCTATTTCTTTATCAATGATATCGTTAGGCAATCTAAATTCGGGTATGCCATACCGTAATACACCACCCAATTTATGAAATGCTTCAAAAATTGTAACATGATGTCCTTCTCTTCTGCAATCTGCCGCTACTACCAACCCTGCAGGGCCACTACCCACTACCGCCACTTTTTTTCCGGTGGCCGGTTTTACAGAAGGGATCACAATTTTATCGTTAATGCGTTCCCAGTCTGCAACAAAACGTTCTAGTCGACCGATAGCTACTGAACTGTCAATATCCTTCAATGATTTACCAAGCGTACAATGCAGCTGGCATTGTTTTTCCTGCGGACAAACACGACCACAAACAGCAGGCAACAGCGTTGTTTGTTTTACCACCGCAATCGCTTGTTCTATTTCGCCTTTGGCGATATGATCTATAAAACGAGGTATATCTATTTTAACCGGGCAGCCTTCCATGCAATTCTTTTTGGCGCATTGCAAACAGCGATAGGCTTCTACCTGCGCCTGCTCAAAACTATAGCCGAGTGCTACCTCTTCCATATTATGCGAACGCAATTCGGGATCCTGCACGGGCATATCCTGCGATGGTATCTTTTGTCTTTCTTTTACTTTTAAGGTGGCGGCTCTGGCCGAATATTCATTTAACAATGATTCAGCTTCTTCCTGTAATTCTTTGGCAGTTCTGTAACTCATAATGCTTCCTCTTTTAAACTGTTGTTATATGCTTTTTCAACAAAACATTTATAATGGGTTCTTTCAATGTCTTTGTAAGCACTCAGTCTTGCCATCATATTATCGAAGTCAACCAAATGCCCATCAAACTCAGGGCCATCTACACAAACAAATTTTACTTCCTTGCCTACGTTCACTCTGCAACCGCCGCACATACCCGTGCCATCTACCATGATAGTGTTTAAAGACACTTGTGTAAATACATTGTACGGCCTGGTTGTTTCTGAACAGAATTTCATCATCACCGGCGGACCGATAGCAATAACGATATCCGGTTTTGTTTCTCTTTCGCACAACTCTTTTAAAGGTGCTGTAACCAATGCTTTTATTCCGGCTGATCCATCATCGGTACAAATAATCAATTCATCGGCAATAACCCTCATTTGTTCTTCCAGAATAACGAGTTCTTTTGTTCTTGCACCAATGATGATGGTAACATGATTGCCTGCTTTTTTTAATGCCTGCGCTATAGGATGCATAGGTGCTACACCAATGCCACCACATACACAAACAGCACGACCAAAATTTTCAATATGTGTAGGCTTACCTAACGGACCAAGCAGCGCCGGTAACTCATCACCTACGTTAAAGGTGGCTAAATGTTTGGTGGTCTTTCCTACTACCTGGAAGATGATAGTGATAGAACCTTCTACCGTATCGGCATCTGCAATGGTAAGCGGAATACGTTCGCCATAATCATCATCGGTTTGTAAAATAATAAATTGCCCTGCCTGTCTTTCTTCGGCTATTAGTGGCGCATGAATACGCATTAGAAATACATCCTGCGAAAGCTGTTGCTTAAAAAGTATGTTGTTCATGTTTTTGATAGGTTGTCGGGCACAAACCTATTTTATTAAACACTTAAATAATATGACGAATGTTTGTCAAAAAGCAGAAAAAAATCATGATTTTAAAATGGCAACGTTGCCGGAAGTGGATGGAGGAAAAAAGTTTTCTTGATTAGCCTAAAAGGTCATGCAAGCGCCAGACTTTTTTTGTGTCTATCTGTTATCACATCAACAGTATACATTAATAATTTGTTGGCTGCAGAATAGACTGATGCGCTACCTATTGGCCGTTGATGGTGGCTTACCAACAATGGCGGAAGTAATAATATTTCTAACAGTAACGGATGGGTAATATTCAGAGAATAATATTATACTATCCAATAATTTTTAACGCACTATTTGATACTCTCCAATTTTTTATATACCATTGTATTCTTAACTAACCTTATAATAAAAAAAACATGGAACAACAAAATGTTCAGGCATCATCGAATGCTTACAAAACTTTTGGTATCATCAGTTTAATTCTGGGTATCATCGCATTTATTTTTTCTTTTATCCCTTGCCTGGGAACCTTCGCCGTAATTCCCGGTATTTTAGGAATTATACTTGGAATTGTTGGCTTTGTGATGGCTAACAAAGTTAACGGCGGCAAGGGTATGGTTATTGCCGGCATCATTCTATCCATATTGGGTACATCTGTTGCTTCATGGCAAGCAAAAAAAATGAGTGATCTAAGTAAAGTATTACAAGATTCTACTCAAATGAATCAACTTAAAAATTCCATGGATTCAATAAAAAATGCAATGGAATCACTTACCCCGGTAGATTCAGTGGGAACAGTTGACTCTGTTAATGTACAAGATTCAGTAGCTCAATAAATTATTATTGAATAACAAAACCTATTTTTTATTCAATTGCATTTGGGCCGGCATAATAATATTGATATTATTTTATGCCGGCTTTTTTGCTTACAGTAATCATGCTGTGCAGTGTGTGTATAAACAAACTACCGGCATGGACTGTACTACCTGTGGCCTCACAAGAGCATTTCATCATATCCTGATTGGTAATTTTAAAGAAGCAACCAGACTCAATGGTTTATCACTGCAATTGTTTGCTTTCTTCGGCATACAATTAATGGCAAGGATTTTTTTATTTTTCTATTTTAAGAAACAACAATTCTATCCCCGATATTTTCTCGCTGTAGATATTACATTCTCGATCTTTTTATTCATCGGCTGTTTTTTCCCTCTTATTGCTGCAATTTTTAATTAAGCATAGAGAAAGCGATAGACGGCAGACACATTCTTCTGCAGGCGTAATCGAAGGCACAGATACGCCAGGCTGCTTAGCTGTGCTGCATATCTGCGCTAGTGAGGGAGTAAGACTCAATCTTGTTGATGAAATTACTCATTTGCTCCATTAGGCTGTATAAACGATATCACATCTGATTGGATGGAAACATTGCCGGTTTCATCAACAAGATTAAATCTTACCTCATATTCATCATTATCATTTTTGCTCTCTTTTGTAAACTCAAATTCACCCCAACACATATTATGACCTAATTCAAATAGGCCATTACTACTCTGTAAATAGCATGTTTTTTCAATACCGGTTCGTTTATTTTTAACTATAGTTTTGATCAGCTGTTCAATAGGTTCAATAGGTTCAAAACTAAAAATTGTTTTTACTTCCGGCCCACAACCATACCCTATATATATTTTCCTGATCAATGTTGGTTGCTTCTGCCAAACGGGAGCATTACCAGATCTATTAACCGCTTTCCATTTAATGGCAACATCTTTTTGCTGTTCAAAGTCCCTGCCGGTGAATTTTGTAATTTTCTTTGCTCTATCTACTTCTATCAACTCATATTCTTCACCTTCAATTAACTTAGAGGAAGGTGTTAAGACGATCTGCATAAAATTTAATCCGCCATTACAAACCTGTGTAACCAATAATAGAATTCTATTTTTTGTCTTTGTTGACTGCAAATAAATTTTATATTTTGAACCAATAGCATTTCCATAGCTTGAATCACCGGTATTAATTATTACAATTGAATGATTACTTATTAATTTCCCACAAGGCCATACACAGCTGGTTTGATAACCTAAACAATCTGCTTTGGCAATGGTGATAAAAAAAGACAGAACAGTGATGATGAAAATTTTTTTCATAAAACGAAAGCAATAAAATATTGACAACAAAAATACATTTAATTTCATGCAGGAGCAAGACTCAGCCTTGTGTCCTCATATTTCTGAGTCAACAATAAACATTGGTAACTCCCATGCAGTATGACAGAGTCCTATACATCTGGAAGAGGGTTAAACAACAACACAGTAAATCATGGAAACTAAGTATAAATTAGTATTAAGTATTTTTTTGATTTTGAATGCTAACGCTTTTTCTCAGTCTGAAAAAACTGATTGGTCTTTGATTATAAAGACTAATAGCACATGTAAAGTGTTAACAGAATATGAAATGGGGCATCACCAAGACAGAGACGATGGATTGCATTTAAGGTTTTTTGATTCTGCTAGAACAAAGATTTATAAGAGTTTCTATATGCGAAATAGATATTTGAATGGATTATCTTCAACATATAATAAAGAGGGAATTTTAATTAAACTGGAAAATTATAAAGATAGTTTAGAAGATGGCTTTTTTTATTATTGGAATAACAAGGGAATATTAGTAAAAAAAGAATTTTGGGAACAAGGAACTTTAAAAAAACATTGGACATATAAATAAACTGTCAATACGTTACTAAACTAACAATAAATATTAATAACTCGACGACAGCAAGACAGACTGATATGTCTATTGGAAGTTATTGGCGGCGACCAACAACGGCGAAGTGCGGAAGCATTTGTCTTTAAATGAATAAATTACTATGAAGTCCAAATTCTGATTTTCTCTTTTTTTCTATGTGTTTAATAACTTCATTCTTTGATTTAAATTCTGGAAAACCATAGCCAGTCCATATGTCTATGATTTTATCACCTTGTAATTTGAGAAGAAGTATTGTTGTTGATTCTCCAAGACCACCCGTTAAATATGTAATAAGAAAAATGTCTTTGCTTTGAGAAAAGAACAGCAATTTCCTTCGAGGCAATTTTTTAGATGATGTACAGCAACATCTATATTCTTCGTTCGGATTTGCTATAGAAAAACTGTCTTTTGTCAAACAGTCAAGTTGTTGTTTAATTGCCTGAGGAATTTGTTTTTTATTCGTAAATGTTTGAAAAGTCTGTAATTGCAAATCTGAAAGAAAGCTGTCTAAATTTTCGTCTAAAAATATTTTGGTTGTGTCAACAGTAATACCACAATCGTTTTGTCCGAAAGAGCTATAGGGGAGCACCAAAAAAAGGAAAAAGATAAAATAATTAGTCTTTGTCATATTTACTAAATTGGAAGAGAATTTAGGATCTATCACCTAAATTACCTAAAGCTACAGGATGGTTCCATCTTTTTTCATGTATTAAATTCAAGCCATTGGGATGAGCAGTCATTTATTTTATTATATTTTGAAGAATGAAAAATAAGCATGATCCTATACCTATTTTTTATTTTTAAAGGGCAAAATATATTCTTTTGTCCGATTTTCTTTTGCCCTTTATTTAAGTAATCAAATAATATCTCTCGATATGGGTCCAATGAAAGTGCACAAATTTGCGTAACAAACTCTCTCTTCTGTTCATCAAAAACTTGTACGACATACTGAATATCTGAAGTAACACTTTCTGATACAAAAAGGCAAGCAGGAATTCTTGTTTTTTTTCTGGAAAAGGACCTAATCTCATAACTGAATGATATCTGATTGTTTTGAACATCCTTTGCTATTGAATCTATTGAAATAGTCAAGGATGAATGATGTTCATTATGTTGAGCAGTTAAGTTTACGGAGTAAATTAAAGCTATACATATTAATAATTTAGTCTTCATTTTTCATTCTTCTTTCAAATTTAATACAATATCCTATCAGAACAACCCAATCTGGTCACCAGCACCCCTTAACCCTTCCTGAACTATCCGCTTACCCCTTGGGTAACTGGTAACAACCCCTTAATGAAGGGGGTGCTAACCCGTTGGGTAACGGGTACATTACCCCTTTGGAACGACCTGGTTTACCGTTGAGTAACGGGTAAGTTTGCCTTAAGTTAAGGGTAACTTACCCGTTGGGTATGGGGTAAGCGACCCCTTCTGAACTAGTCGCTTACCGGTATAATAACGGGTAATCAACGCTTACACTAAGGGTTAACGAATAGGTTTGAACGGGCAGGCACCCCCTACTCCACAATTAACGCTCAATAGTAGTTCCATAGTTGAACGGAGCCTTTCGTAACCTCATGATAAACTCCGCCATCGCAGCCCAATCGGGGCTCAAAAGCCTATTACAAAAAAATCGATATTGTATTTCAAAATCCCGATTTCAACCCTTACCTTTGCGGCCTGAAACGAAGCGGCACATGCCAAATCGTAAATCGTAAATCTAAATTCGTAAATAGAATATGGCTAATACTGGTAAAATCAAGTCAATTATCGGTGCGGTTGTGGACGTTCAGTTCGACAGCGACAGCAAACTTCCCGAAATTTTAAACGCATTGGAATTAACCCGTTCAAACGGTGATAAATTGGTGCTTGAAGTGCAACAACATTTGGGAGAAGACAGCGTACGTACCATTGCGATGGACGGTACGGAAGGTCTTGTTCGTGGTACAGTTGTTACAGATACAGGCAAACCAATTGCAATGCCGATCGGTGAAGGTATCAAAGGACGTTTGTTCAACGTAACAGGTGATGCTATTGACGGTTTGCCACAGGTAAGCAAAGAAGGCGGTCGTCCTATTCACAATAAGCCACCATTATTTGAAGACCTAAGTACAGCTAACGAAATTTTATATACCGGTATTAAAGTAATCGATCTGATCGAACCTTATGCAAAAGGTGGTAAGATCGGGTTATTCGGTGGTGCCGGTGTGGGTAAAACAGTATTGATCCAGGAGCTTATTAACAATATCGCAAAAGCTTACTCTGGTTTATCAGTGTTTGCCGGTGTGGGTGAAAGAACACGTGAAGGAAATGACTTGATGAGAGAGATGATCGAAGCAGGTATCATGAACTATGGTGATGATTTCAAACATAGCATGGAAGAAGGTGGATGGGATCTGAGTAAAGTAAATGTAAAAGGATTAGAAGATAGTAAAGCAACATTTGTGTTCGGTCAGATGAACGAACCTCCAGGAGCTCGTGCTCGTGTGGCTTTGAGTGGTTTGACTATTGCTGAATATTTCCGTGATGGAGATGGTACCGGTCAAGGTAAGGATATCCTTTTCTTCGTAGATAATATCTTCCGTTTTACTCAGGCAGGTTCTGAGGTATCGGCTTTGTTAGGTCGTATGCCATCTGCGGTGGGTTACCAACCAACATTGGCAACTGAAATGGGATTGATGCAAGAGCGTATCACTTCAACTAAGAACGGTTCAATTACATCTGTACAGGCGGTTTATGTACCTGCGGATGATTTAACGGATCCGGCTCCTGCAACTACCTTTGCTCACTTGGATGCTACTACGGTATTAAGTCGTAAGATCGCCGATCTGGGTATCTATCCTGCGGTAGATCCTTTGGATTCTACTTCTCGTATCCTTACTCCTGCAATTGTTGGTGACGAACATTACAACACTGCCAACAGAGTAAAATTAATTTTACAACGTTATAAAGAATTACAAGATATCATCGCCATCCTTGGTTTGGATGAATTGAGTGATGATGATAAACTAACAGTATCACGTGCACGTAAAGTACAACGTTTCTTGTCTCAACCATTCTTTGTGGCTGAACAGTTTACCGGTTTAAAAGGTGTGCTTGTTCCTATCGAAGATACTATCCGTGGTTTCAACGCTATTATGGATGGTGAAGTGGATGAATATCCAGAAGCAGCATTCAACCTTGTTGGTACGTTGGAAGATGCAATTGAAAAAGGTAAAAAATTAATGGCGGCAGCGCAAGCTTAATTATAATTTGAAGATTTGGAAATTTTGAGATTTGAAAAACTCTCAATCATTTCCAAATCTCCAAATCTCCAAATCAGTATTATGACTTTAGAAATATTAACTCCAGAGCGTAAAATTTTCAGCGGCGAAGTATACGGCGTTCAATTGCCGGGTATCAGCGGTTCATTCGAAGTATTGGACAAACATGCTCCGATGGTGAGTGCTTTAAAAGCAGGTAGCCTGAAAATTTTAAAAGATAAGACTGCTACTTCTTCTTTCAAGATACAAAGCGGATTTGTAGAAGTGTTGAATAACAAGACCACTGTGTTAATTGAAGGTGCTGAAGAGAATTGATAATTTATAATTGATAAAGATAATGAGCCCATACATATTGTATGGGCTTTTTTTATTGACATGAATCACCTCATTGTGCTGAACTTATTTTTTACAATTCCTTCTTCTACCCCGCCAAAGTATGAAGCCCGTAATAGGTAATGAAGCCGCTATTACGCTTGCGAAAAACATCAATATCTTTCCGGGCAACCCCAATGCAGCTCCGGTATGCAGATCGTAATTAATACGCATTATTTTATCGGCCGCAGTGGTGTTTTTATATCGGCCATACAAATGCTTTACTTCTATCTCTTTCAAGGAGTATTGATCAAAATAACGATAATCGCTTTTCCAATAGGTATCTGCATCCGGGTTAGCCACACCTCCAATAGATACTGAATCATTTTCAGGAAAATGCACTTCAAAATTTTGTGCATCGGGATGTGCTGCGATCATCTTTTGCCACACAATATCTACTGCAGGTTGTATTGAATGAGCCGTATCTTTTTGTAATTTCTTAGAAAATGTTTCTTCGTACTGGTTAAGCTTTTTCCCTCCCGAGGCAGTATAATAAACAGATCTTGCAAACCATTGAAACCCCATCACCATCCCCGTTAGTGCAATCACCATTCCAACAGTAAGCATATAAAAACCTAATACATTGTGCAGGTCATAATTCTTTCTTTTAAACCCCGCATTCCATTTAATACTGAATCGTTGTTTACGTGCAGCCTTATTCCGTGGCCACCAAAGTACAAGCCCTGTTATCATCATCACCACAAAAATGAGTGTGGCCGATGCAACGATAGGCTGCCCGATAGCTGGTGGCAACCACAAATAATAATGGCCCATTATCATCACTCTGAAAAAATCAGTACTCATATCTGTTACCTGCTGCACTTTGCCCGTATACGGATCTACATACACAATAAAAAAATAATCATCCCCGTAAAAAATAACCTGCACCGCTCTATGCCTTTTACTATATGTAATACTATGAGCCAGCTTTCCGGGCAATGACGCTTCTGCAATTTTTTGTAATACAGACGGAGGCTTTGCAACAGCATTTGCATCAGCTACAATAAACTGATACGGTTTTGATACTGATTCGATTTCTCTTTGAAACGCCAATATACACCCGGTAATACCCAGGAACACAATGATCACTCCACTCGATAATCCGAGTATTAAATGAAGCTTACCAATTATTTTTCTTATCCGCATTCTAACTATTTGTTTGAAATAATACAATCCCTGTAGAAACAGGGATTGTCAAAGTAACATCTACACTATCAAAAAAACTAAAACTTATATCCTACAGTAAACCGCACATTCGTTCCCGGTTCGGCCTGCCAATAATAATAAGGGCCCCAATTGTAAAAAGCTCCGGAGTATAAATATTTATTCAAGATATTATTTACCACCACATTAAAAGATAATTTTTCTTTTGTGTAAGATACGCCGCCATCCACTCTGAAATAATCGGGTAAGCTTTGTACGGAATTATCAAACACATACCATGGAGCCCTCTTTACCTGATATTGATATCCTAAAGAAAAACCCAGCCCATTTACTATTCCTTTATCTACTCTATAATTCAGCCAGGCATTTTGTACATGCTTTGATGACCCCGGCAATTGATTACCGATCACTTTTGGATCTGTATCTTCTGTAATCTTTGCTTCAGTGAATGCATAGTTTACGATCACGTCAAGATTACGGATGAGCTGCCCTTTGATATCTACTTCTACACCCCGTGTTTGTTGCTCTCCTGTCTGACGATTGTATGGCAGTCCCAGGCTATTCAAGTGATCAGGGTCTGCAGTCTGCACGTTTGTTCTGGTAATCTGATAGGCAGATATAGTAGAGTTCCATTTTCCATTATACCAATCCTTTTTAATTCCTGCTTCTACATTAGTTCCAATAATAGGATCAAAACTTTTCTGCTGCCAATCACTCCCAAAATTTTCCAGCATTGCTTTATCATATACAGCATATACAGCAGTATTCTTATCGATTGAATAACTTACCCCTACTCTTGGTGTAATTTTTTTATGGTCTACTGCCCCCGAATAAGGATCTGAAGTTTTAAAGGCAGTATATCTACCTGCAAGGGTTAAACGAAGTTTATTATCCATAAAACTTAATTCATCCTGAGCATATAATCCGCTATAGGCATTATAGTATCTTACTCCTCTTTCTCTTACAGATAACGTTCTGTCAAAAGCGACGATGGGTGTTGATTGGCCATGCACCGGAGCATAAATATTTATAGGTGTGCCGATCGCTCTCGATTGACTCCAGTCGTGATAATAATCTTTACTGCTCAAATCTATACCTGCAAGAATTGTATGTCCAATGTTTCCTGTCGTTGCTTCGCCGTTCACAAACATTTGCCCCGCCTTGGTAAGTCCCAACACATCCCAATTGCCTGCTCCTCTTTGCATCAAACTATCATTACTTGCATCAAACCCTTGAGGCCAAAGAGATATTCCCTCCTGATCATACCTGATATAAGATGTTTGTGCTGTGAATTTCCAATCGTTGTTGATCTTGTGCTCAAAGATCGCTGACACATTTTTTTCGATCATATCTGTTTTAGGCAAATTGGCTTCTGCTGTAGTAAATGTAATTGGCAGATCAGCTAATCCTCTTTTTGAAAATGAATAGTTAGAACCGATTGGACTGGTTTGCACTTTTTGATAAGCATATTCTAGTGTTATTGAACTTTTATCATCCACCCAATATTTTAATACCGGTACAATTCCTACACGATCATTAAAATCATATTGACGATGTGAACCTTTGGTTTGTCCTACCACATTTAAGCGATATAATAACTTTCCATTTTTAGAGAGCTTTCCATCCAGATCTAATGCAGCTCTATACAGATCAAAACTGCCAACAGATACATTTAGTTCTCCTTTATTTCTGCCACTCGGCTTTTTAGTAACTACATTGTAAAAGCCACTCGGATCGGTATTTGACAGCATGAATCCTGCCGGACCCTTTACAAATTCAATCCGTTCCACCATACTCATATCTTCAACAAGCGGCCCCCATGCTGTGGATACGTTTAATCCATTCCTAAATGCGGCCACATTGCTCCCACGCATGGTTATACGGGCATAGTTATCCCAATGCTCTACCCTGGTTGCACCACTTACATTACGTGTTACGCCTTCAAGCATATCAAATATTTGCTGATCATTCATTGTTTTAGAAGTTACTACCTGTATGTTCTGTGGAATTTCTAATATAGGTGTTTGCAAACGCAATGAATTAGAGGTGCGATTTGTTTTAAAACTATTTTTATTTGCCACTACTACCACCTGACTTAACTCTTTATTGCTAAGACTTAGTTTAATATCTACAACGGTTATTTTTCCGGATATCACATCCGTGATTTTCTCTACATCATCATATCCAACCAAACTAACTATTACAGTTTGTTTGCCCGCCGGTACGTTTTTAATTTTAAAATTTCCTGCATTATCTGCAATTGTATTTTTATTATTATCCTTTAATAAGATGGTCACACCTTCTGCCGGTTTACCATCTGCTGTGGATATCACTCCAGTGATCGTCCCTGTATTTTCTTGCGAAAATGCAGTGCTGATGCTAATTACAGCTATCAGTAAAAAAAGTATTTTAATTTTTGGGTACGTGATCTTTATCATTAGTAATTAATTTTTGAGATGCAAAAGTGTCTGTAAAAAAAATGTTGTGGTGTAGCAATCGGGAAATATCTTTACGCAAAAAGGAAAGAAGCATTTCGAAGATGCGTTGCTTTATAAAACACGAAAATTAGATACCGCTATCTTTTAAGTATCTTTGCAAACCATGGATAATAAGAAACCCACTCCCAATTATTTTTTGAGCATATTCAAAATGAAGTGTCCACGTTGTCGCCGTGGCCCAATGTTCAAAGATGCTAACCCATATAAAAAACTGAAGCTTTCGCATATTTTTGATATGCCCGACAGATGCCCTACCTGTAATCAGAAGTATGACCTGGAAACAGGTTTTTGGTATGGCACTGGCTATGTGAGTTATGCGTTGGCAGTAGCGGTTTCTATTACTACATTCATTGCATCATTGGTGTTGTTTGGTGTAAATTTCAATGACAACAGTATCTTCTGGTGGCTGGCAGCTAATTGTGTATTGCTGGTATTGATACAACCCTGGTTGATGAGATTAAGCAGAGTTATTTATTTGTATTTCTTTGTAAAATATGATCCGGATTATGAGCAACATAAACCTGTGGAGTTCGATCATCATCAATAGCAACCTTATTCTTCTGCCTTAAAAATATCAGTAAAAATATTTGCTTTAGATAATTCTTCCACATCGCTTAATTCAAGATCAATTGCATGAGTGCTTTTATTTATTTCAACCAATGAAAGAGAAATAGAAATAAATAATAAAATAAGGCTTGTTGCAAAAATGAAATGCGCTGCTTCTATCCAATTCCTGAAAATGGTGTACATGCATAATACACATAACAAAAAACTGATCACACTCAGCATCTGCATGTAACGGATCAGATTTAAACGGCTTCTTAAATTTTTGATCTGTCCCAGTATATTTCTTTCATTAGGTTTACCACTTACATATTCTTCATGCAACTTTCTTACTCGTCCGGCTACAGCCAAAAAACGATTGGTATATGCCAGCATCAATAAAGTAATTGCCGGAAAAAGTAATGCAGGTGTATTGATCGAAATTTCTAACATACATTAAAAATAAGTTTTATTTCGGTACATCCCAATAGTAATAATTATGATCTTGATCCAAACTAAAACCCGTTTTGGGATATAACTTATTGCCAATACTATTTGTTTTTGCTGTTTCCAAAGAAAGGCCACAAGCATTAGTTTGCAAACATAATTTTTTGGCTTCTTCTATCAAGGCAATAGACACACCTTGGCCTCTATGATTCGGCTGCACAAACAAGTCATTCAATAACCATAATTTTTTCATTCGGGTAGATGAAAAAAGAGGATAGAGCTGAACGAATCCCGCCATTTTATTTTCCTCAGTAAAATATATAAATATCACCGACTCCTTATTCTGAATTCTTTGTTGCAGAAATTGTTTAGCGCCATCAATGTCCGATTCTTTTTCATAAAAGATCCTGTAGTTATCAAATAGAACTGATAACTCATTCACATCTGCCACTATAGCCTGCCTGATCTTTCCCATTTATAATGTTGCTTTATTTATTGCGCTCTTTTTTTTAGCCAGATTTTTTTTATCGATGTGCTGGTGTACCTTGTATGACAGCCAGGCGCTACCTGCACCCACTATAGCTCCACCCAACACATCGGTAGGATAATGCACTCCTTGGTACATACGTGCCCAGCCAACACTTGCAGCATACAGATATGCCGGTGCAATCACATACCATTTAGGATAATACAAACTTAAAGAAGTAGCTGTACTAAATGCGGCAGAAGTATGCCCTGAAGGAAATGACATACCCCCACTTTCATCATCTCTCTTTACAATAAATGCATAATCCTGAAATGGTCTGTTTCGATCGAAGATCCTTTTAGTGCCTTGTGTAATTATCGCAGATGTGAGATAAGCTCCCATCATATATGCTGCATTGATCTGTAATTTTTTATCGTGTTTGATGAGGCCTGCCGCAAAGACTCCTACAGGCAAAGCCATACTTGTTGCAGTAACAGAAGAAGCACAAAGCTCCAGGTATTTATTTTTAAAATCTGTTTCGTGTTTGTTGATCGGCTTTAACAGATCAATATCTATATTTTGAGCATTTGTATTTATTGCACAAAATAATAGTGAAACAATGACTATGATCTTCTCTTTAAAATACATATTGATGTATTGTTTAGTTATGCAAAATAAGCATATCCTATTATAAATATTTCTTTGTTCATCGCAATACCTGTGGCATCGATTTCTTTATTAAAGGTTCCAATTCAATGGCACATTAAATTTAACACTAAAATTCCGGCCCATATTAAAGACACCGTTTCTACCTGTAGCCATATTTTCTGCAGCATATTTTAATCTGCTTAAATGATTTTGATAAGCTACATCTGCCAAATTAGTTCCTACAAAATGTAAACTGAATAAAGTAACTCCCTTTTTTGAAACAATATCTGCACCAACTCCTGCATTCAGTAAAGTATAGCCGGATGTTCTCGTTTCTGTATTGTAGGCAGTAAAAATATTGTTTTGAGTAAATGTATTATCTATTTCAAATTTCACATAAGCATTGTGGATATTGTTTTTGATCTTTTTAATATTTCCCCTGAACTCTGTGATCAACCTGGGTGCCGGAATAAAAGGCAAATTATTACTTCCCTCTATTGCTTCTTTTAATTTGCCTGTTACCAATGAAAAAGTATTTTCAATATGCAACCAATCCAACGGATGCGGATGAATGTCAACCTCCATTTCTATTCCACTTAATGCAGCCTTGGTTTGTTCAAATTTAAATGCAGTGAGTTCTTGCCCATCAATATTAATGGTTGAATCTCCACCGTTACCAGCTTGTAATTTTCTATATAAAATAAAATTGCTGAAGCTATTATAGAATCCGGAAATATCAAATGAAACATGCTCAGTATTGAATTCAAAACCTCCATCTAATTGTGTACTCAGTTCACTTTTTAAGTTTTGTTGACCGTATTCATATCGGATGGTTCCTTCATGTGCTCCGTTAGATGAAAGTTCCGGAATACTCGGGGCCCTGAATCCCCTGGCTATATTTACTTTCAAATTAAGGTTCTTTGTAACTTGTACAGTTGCACCAATACTTCCCGAAAAATTTGAAAATGATCTTTTAAATGCAGCTGCTTTTATGTTGTTCCCATCCAATAAATTACTTACAGCTATATTACGGGTATCATACCTGGCACCACCACTCAGCGTAATTTTATTAATTGTTTTTTGAGTGAATGCATAACCGCCAATATCAAACAAAGTATAATCAGGAATTAACTGTTCTATGCCTTTATTTACATTATGCTGTTGCATTCCATTGACACCAACAGCTGTTTTCCAGCCACCCATTTCTTTCAGGTGAAGATGCGCTGCATAAGTAATGGTTTTGAGATCAAAAAACAATGCTCTTTCATTTACATCATCAGGATTACTGAATTCCTCTCTTTGGTTATGTTGATAGCCAACATTAAGGGACAACCGATTTTCACCCAACTTAAAACTATTATCCGTTGCGATTTTAAAATGCTGAATATTTTGATATGGAATTAAAGGAATGGTACTATTGAAATCTGTATTTGTTGCAACAATCTCACCACCTCCTGCAATTGGTTTAATAAAATAACCATTGATATCTCTTTCTCCTTCTACCAAACCAGCTTTTAAATTAAACTTACTAAACAACAAATGACTGTAACCCCAGTTGCCATTGTATCCTGCATAGCCACCGAAATTTTGCTCATTGAATTTTGAATTAAAAACTTTCCCATCATATCTATTGCTGTAATCGGAAGCAGCCAACGCAGAGCCATATACATTCCAATTTATTCCATTTTTATTTCCTCCCAGATTTGCATTCAATGTTCTGGCATGATTGTTAGTTTGATAATTAGAAAAAACATTTGCCTTCATTGTATTATTTGCAACAGGCACATTCGTAATTATATTGATCACGCCTGCTGTAGCATCACTCCCATAGATCAAAGAAGCCGGTCCTTTCAAAATTTCTACTTTGTTTACACTGGCTTCATCTATTTCAATGCCATGCTCATCTCCCCATTGTTGCCCTTCTTGCCTAACGCCATCATTGATTGTTAACACACGATTGTAACTCAAGCCTCTTATTACGGGTTTTGAGATTGCAGGCCCGGTTGATAAAGTTGAAACCCCGGGTTTCTTCGCCAATGCTTCTATAATATTTGTTGAGGCATTCTGTAACAGATCTTCTTTCTTCAATACAGAAACCTGAAAAGGGACTTTCTTTAACTGTGTTGCACCAGTGGTACCCGTAACGATCACCGCATTATTTTCTACTACAGTACGACTTAAAACATACACTTTTTTTGTGTCCCCAATAATGTCTACATACTCAGAAATAGTATTATATCCTATATGCGATATTTCTATGAGATGTTTTCCTTCTGGTATATTCTCCAGTTTAACTACTCCTTTGGAATTACTGCTACCACCCACTTTCACATCCGAAAAGTATACAGAAACTCCTTCGATAGGATCACCAGTTACAGCATCATTTATTGTTACAGTAAATGAACCCTTCAAAACATCACCTACGCCAGAATTGGCTTTGGTGTTAAAAGCAAAAAAAAGAAAAACTGTTATACTAAGTAGGAAAGGTTTGAATTGAATCATCATAATCAATCATTGCATTTGTAACAATGTTGCAAATATAGCGATTGCCAAAAGATTGAATGTTTTTAATATGTTAAACGGCAATATCTATAAATTCTCAATGATGCCGGCGATACCCTGACCTCCGCCAACACAAGCGGTAACAATACCATACTTTTTATTGAGGCGTTTCATATCATTGAGCAATTGAATGGTCAACTTGCTACCGGTACACCCCAAAGGATGACCCAGTGCAATTGCACCTCCGTTTATATTTACAATATCAGGATTCAAATTTAATGCACGGATTACCGCTAATGATTGTGATGCAAATGCTTCATTTAACTCAATCAGATCTATATCAGCTATATTCATTCCGGCCTGTTTCAACACTTTAGGAACTGCTTCAATTGGCCCTACTCCCATGATACGTGGATGCACCCCTGCACTGGCGCAATTTATCAAACGGCCTATGGGATGAAGCCCCAGGCTATTCATCATCTTTTCACCCATTACTATTACAAAAGCAGCGCCATCACTGGTTTGTGAAGAGTTCCCTGCTGTAATGCTTCCACCCATGGCAAAAGCCGGTTTTAATTTTGATAACCCTTCGATACTTGTATCAGCTCTTACACCTTCATCTGTATCAACAGTAAAATTTCTTTTTTGCTTTTTCCCCTTTTCGTCCAGATAAACTTCTTCTACATTGATGGGTAAAATACCGCTTTTAAAATACCCTTCTTTGATCGCATTACCTGCTTTTACATGACTGTTATAACTAAATACATCCTGATCTTCTCTGCTCACATTAAATTCTTTGGCAACAGCTTCTGCCGTTAATCCCATGCTTAAATAAAAATCAGGTTCGTCTTTGGCAATAGCATAAGATGGGGATGTTTTCCAACCTGCCGTTGGTACCATGCTCATACTTTCCACTCCACCCGCTATAATACATTCAGCCATACCTGTTCTTATTTTGGCTGTTGCCATAGCGATACTTTCCAAACCGCTTGCACAATACCGATTGATGGTAATTCCGGGGGCATGAATGCCGACTGCTTTTGCAGAGATCATCCTGCCCACCTGCAACCCTTGCTCTGCTTCCGGCACTGCATTACCAACAATAACATCATCCACTGATTTTACATCCAGTTGCGGAACACTTGCCAGTAATCCTTTGATCACCTCTATGGCGAGGTCATCGGGTCTTGTAAACCTGAACCCTCCCTTTTTGCTTTTTGTTACGGCTGTTCTGTATCCTGCTATGATATACGCTTCTTGCATGGCAATAAATTTATTTAGTTGTTTATGCAACTTTCTATATCAAAGTTATAATTTCTGCATGAAAACAAAAAACTGAAAACTCTGACTTAATTTTGTGGCAGCATGTACAATTTAATACGTTCTTTCCTATTTAAATTTGACCCCGAAAAGGTCCATTATTTCTCCATGAACATCCTTAGGGTTATCTGTAAGATCCCTTTTGGAAAACGATTGTTATCCTCTATCTACAAGCCCAAGGGAAATCATCAATATTCAATATTCAACATTCAATTCTCTAACAGAGTTGGCTTAGGTGCCGGCTTTGATAAAAATGCTACCTATTTGAATGAGTTAGAAGCTTTGGGATTTGGATTTGTGGAAATTGGAACAGTTACACCACTGCCTCAAGATGGTAACCCGAAGCCAAGATTATTCCGTTTGCCAAAAGACAAAGCCATTATTAACCGCATGGGATTTAATAATGATGGAATGGAGGTTGTAGCAGAAAGATTGAAAAAATGGAAGCATAGACAACAGACCACGAACAACAAACGGCTGGTCATTGGGGGAAATATTGGTAAAAACAAGATCACACCAAATGAAGATGCCTGGCTGGATTACGAAAAATGCTTTTTAACCTTACATGAATATGTTGATTATTTTGTGGTGAATGTTAGCAGTCCAAATACTCCGGGCCTGAGAGAATTACAGGAAAAAGATTCGTTAAGAAAAATTTTAACTAATCTGCAAAGCCTGAACACTAAGCTTCGACATCCTAAACCTATCTTATTAAAAATAGCACCGGATCTTACACAAACACAAATCGACGATGTGATTGATCTGGCCACCGAAATAAAATTAGACGGATTGGTTGCTACTAACACAACTATAAGCAGAGAAGGACTAAGTGAGGACTACGCAGTGGTAAGCCGTGAAGCCGGAGGATTAAGCGGAGCACCGGTAAAACAAAGAAGCACCGAAATTGTACAATACATTCATCAAAAAACCAACGGTCAGTTATCTATTATCGGAAGCGGAGGAATACTTACTGCTGAAGATGCAAAAGAAAAAATAGATGCAGGTGCTTCACTTGTACAGGTATGGACCGGATTCATATATACCGGGCCTGCTATTGTAAAAAATATTTGCAAAAAACTTTGATCATTTGCAACCATTTTGACTGATTTTTTATCTTCTTCTTATACAGATTTTTTTAATTAAAAAATATTCAATCATGAGTGAAGAAGTAAAAAAAGAAGAAGGCTTTTTAGATAAGCTAAAAAACAAATTTGAAGACCTGAAAGATAAAACCGAAGATTCATTGGAAAAGTTTGAAGAAAAAGCCGGCTCATTTTGGGAAAACCTGGAGGACAAAGTAGAAGATGCCTGGGATTCTACCAAAGAAAAAGCAGCAGAACTAAGGAATACAATAAGCGACAAATTAGATGATCTTACCGGTGACGAGAAAGAAAAAAAGTTAA
This sequence comes from Ferruginibacter lapsinanis, assembly GCF_020783315.1. Lineage (NCBI taxonomy): Bacteria > Pseudomonadati > Bacteroidota > Chitinophagia > Chitinophagales > Chitinophagaceae > Ferruginibacter > Ferruginibacter lapsinanis. The sequence goes on from NZ_CP086063.1 coordinate 609,925, forward strand.
TTAAGCGATCACAATTTTATTCATTCAAGAGCGACAGTATTGCCTGTCGCTTTTTTATGGGATATAAACTTGGTTTTTTATATAATATATTTGCACAAATCTATTCTGCATAATGGAAAGTTTATTTACGTCTGAGTCTATCATTAGTTTTTTTATATTGGTTATCCTGGAAATTGTTTTGGGTATTGACAATGTGATTTTTGTAAGCATCATTATCAATAGATTACCTAATGAAAAAGAGAAAGCTGCAAGAAGAGTTTGGATGGTCACTGGTATAATTGTACGCTCTTTACTATTAATGGGGTTAGGCTGGTTGCTGAAACAAAAAGGGAAAGCCGTTTTTACTCTGTTTGATAAAGGCTTTGATCTGGCAAGCCTGGTAATGTTGGCCGGAGGTTTATTTCTTATATATAAGACCGTACGTGAAATACATCAGAAATTAGAGGGTGAACTTGATGAGAATACCGGAAACAAACCTCCATTATCTTTTGCCAAAGCAATTGTTCAAATTGTGATGATCGATATGGTATTTTCTTTTGACAGTATCATTACTGCAGGTGGTACAGCACAACATGTTGAGATCATGATAGCTGCTGTTGTAATTGCAATGATCATTATGTTTTTATTCAGTCCGAAAATTTCTTCATTCATACATAAGCATCCTTCATTAAAAATGTTAGCCTTATCTTTTTTAGTAATGATAGGTATTAGTTTAGTTATTGAAGGTTGGGATAGTAAACAAGCACATGAACTTCATCTAAAAAATTACATTTACTTTGGTATGGCATTTTCTTTTGCAGTAGAACTTTTGAATATGACAATATTGAAAAGACAAAGAAAAAGAAGAGTAGTAGAATTAAACGAACCTGTTTGGGAAGAAGAAAAAGATACTGACCAGGCTTCTTAATAATTATCGGTTTAGTATCATTTAGTAAGCAATGTAGCGGCTACAATACCCGCTGTTTCTGTTCTCAATCTTGTATTACCCAGTGCAACAGGAATAAAATCTTTTTGCAAAGCAGACGCTATTTCTTCTTTAGTAAAATCGCCTTCAGGACCAATTAAAATTAACGTAGATACTAATGAACTTGAAGGCAGAACACTTAACTGTACTTTATCTTCTTCGTTTTCGCAATGTGCAATAAATTTTTGTTGATGAGATGATTGGTTAACCAATGAATGATATTTGATCGGCTCGTGTAAAATGGGCAACCAAACCTGTTGTGATTGCAGCATCGCACTTATCAGAATGGTTTTCATTCTGTCAGATCGAAAATGTTGCTTCTCTGTTCGCTGACAGATAAGCGGATAGATCTCAGTTATTCCTATCTCTGTGGCTTTTTCTAAAAACCACTCAAAGCGATGACTATTTTTTACCAGCGATATACCAATTGCCTTGCTTGACGCAGGTGTCGGAACACTAGATATATTTGTTATTTTAACCGTACACTTCTTTCTGTTATTATCAGTTATCTCGGCTGTAAATAAATTCCCTTTGCCATCTGTTAATTGTAATTGCTCTCCGTTTTGCATTCGCAATACCTGCACGATATGTTTGGATGTTTCTTCATTTAACACCACCATATCAGCAGCAATTGTAATCTCTTCGTTATAAAAAAAAGGTAAAGCCATTGTACTACTAAAGATGAACTAATCTTATTTATTCAAGAAGCTATTATTTTTCGTGGTCAGAATTTTTATTATTGCCAGTATAACTGCTGTGATCATTGTAGCAACAGCAACAATGATGATCGTATTAGCATGCGGTGCATGTGTAATTTTAAAAACTACACCAATCAAATAAACGATCACACCTACTAAAAAAAGTGATAAAATATGTTTGTATTTCATACAAAATATCCTTGATTAAAATGGAGCCTCGTCATCAAAAGAGCCATCATTCATTTTACTGCCCTTTTGAATATATAGTTTAGAACCACCACCATCTTCATCAGGTTTTACCGGTCTGAAATTTCCGCCGGGATGACCTCCACCACTTCTGAAATCATTTCCACCGCTACCATCATCTTCGTCTTCAATAAATTTTTGTATGTGTAATAAGGCTTTCAACTTGATCGTATCCAAACTACCGTTACGATGTTTAGCGATCTTAACATAGGTCTCGCCTTTTGTGCTCTCACCCATTTCGTTTTGCCCGATATCATAATAATCAGGACGGTACAGGAACATTACCATATCAGCATCCTGCTCGATGGCACCCGACTCACGCAGATCACTCAACTGAGGGATTTTTGCGCCTTCTTTTCTTTTCTCCACCTCACGACTTAACTGTGACAGTGCAATGATCGGCACCTGTAATTCTTTGGCCAACCCTTTCAGATCTCTTGATATACGACTGATCTCTTGTTCCCTGTTGCCATTTCTGTTTTCTCCTGCGCCACTCATCAACTGCAGGTAATCGATAATGATCAAACCAACATTGTGTTTATTTTTCAACCGACGACACTTTGCTCTTAATTCAAAAATATTCAGTGCTGCTGTATCATCAATAAAAATGGGAGCATTACTCAATCGCTCAATCCCTTTTTTATACAACTGCTTCATCTCGTGTTCTTCCAGTTTACCTCGGCTTATCTTCTCTAACCATATCTCACTTTCAGCACTCAGGATACGTGTCACCAATTGCCCGGCACTCATCTCCAGACTAAAGAAAGCCACTGGTGTTGGTTTGGTAGGATGTAATGCTGCACTACGGGCAAGGTTAAGCGCAAATGCCGTTTTACCTACCGATGGTCTTGCCGCTAACACGATCAGATCGGTTGGTTGCCATCCATAAGTCAGTTTATCTAATTTTTCAAAGCCCGATGGCACTCCGGTGATATCTTCATCACGGTTACGCATATCTTCAATACGCTGGATCGTTTTTACCAATACCGTATTGATATCATCAAAATTTTTACGTAAGTGATTATTAGTGATCTCAAATAATTTGCTTTCTGCATCATCTAACAGATCAAACACATCAGTCGCATCTTCATACGCATCTCCAATGATCTCTCCGCTGATACGTATCAGTTCTCTTTGTATGAATTTTTGCAGAATGATTCTTGAGTGAGCATCGATATTAGCAGAAGATACTACCGCGTTGGTCAATTTCGATACATAGTAAGGTCCCCCCACCAGATCCAACTCTTCTTTGATCTTTAGTTCTTCAACAACAGTCAATAAATCGATCGGCAAACTCTTTTGCGCCAATGAGATCATTGCTCTGAAAATACGCTGATGAGCTTCACCATAAAAACATTCTGCCTTCAAAATTTCTATCACCGTATCAAAAGCACTCTTCTCCAGCATTATTGCTCCAAGCACCGCTTCTTCCAATTCTTTTGACTGAGGAGGTACTTTACCAAATACCATATTTCCCAAGTCAAGGTTTGGTTTGCGTCTTGTTTTTCTATCTTTATTAAGATTAGTAAATTCCATTTTTAGTCAGGTTTGTAAGTTTATCGTTAAGGTTTGTAAGGTTCTGCATGAACAAACGCCGAATCGGTAAATTTCGTTTAAACCCTATTGTTAGCATAGTAACAAATCACTAAATATTACCTATCAGATTGCTGCAGAGCGACTAAGGTAAAAGCAAAAAAGTTCAAGTTTATACACAGTCTCCTGTTATCAACTTTTTATACTGATTTTCCACCCTTAACTCACATGTAAAAGTAGGTTATTCACGGGTAATCCACATGATTGTTAACAGATACTATACAGATAAATCGGTCATACGCCATCTTTTATCAACAGGATCACTGCTGTCGATTTCTTTTTCTTCACCAAATGCATTTTTTTTTCACTTGTTTTTCTCAAAATGAATGATTATTTGCCTTCATTTTTATTGATTTTTTACTGCTTATTTAGCAATAGTTATCTTTGCTGACTATAAATTCTAATATTTAATAAATGACAATAAGTTATAATTGGTTGAGCGAATACCTTCCTGAGAAAATTGAGCCAGAAAAACTGAGTAAGATTTTAACCTCAATTGGTCTGGAAGTGGAGAGCATGGAGAAATACGAAGAGATGAAAGGTGGGCTGGAGGGGCTGGTAATTGGTGAAGTATTGACTTGTGAAAAACATCCTGATGCAGATAAACTATCTATCACAACTGTTTCAATTGGTGGAGATGCACCGTTGCAAATTGTTTGCGGTGCACCTAATGTAGCTGCCGGGCAAAAGGTAGTGGTAGCAACGGTTGGCGCAACGATTTATCCGTTAACTGGTGATCCAATGACGATGAAGAAAGCCAAGATACGTGGTGTGGAAAGCTTTGGAATGATCTGTGCTGAAGATGAGATCGGTTTAAGTGAAAGTCATGCCGGCATTATGGTACTTCCAGCAGCAACCAAAACAGGGACTCCTGCGGCAGAATATTTCAAACCATACAATGACGTAGTTTTTGAAATTGGCCTTACTCCTAATCGTATGGATGCTATGAGTCATTTGGGTGTTGCTAAAGATGTATGTGCTTATTTATGGCATCACAACAAAAAAGAAGTTTCAGTAAAATCACCTTATAAAAATAGTTTTAAGGCTGATAATCAATTATTACCAATTGAAGTAAAAATTGATAACGCAACAGCTTGTCTTCGTTATGCCGGTATTAGCATACAAGGCGTTACTATTGCCGAAAGCCCTAAATGGCTTCAACAAAAAATAAAAACCATCGGATTAAGGCCAATCAACAATATTGTAGATATTACCAATTTTATTCTGCATGAAACAGGGCAACCTTTACATGCATTTGATGCTGATCAGATAATTGGAAACAAGATCATTGTAAAGAATCTTCCTGAAGGAACTTCTTTTCTAACGCTGGATGATAAAGAAAGAAAATTATCTGCCGAAGACCTGATGATCTGTAATGCCGAAGAACCGATGTGTATTGGCGGTGTATATGGTGGTGCAAAAAGCGGTGTTACTGCTATTACAAAAAATATTTTTCTGGAAAGCGCCTGGTTCAATCCGATCACTATTCGTAAAACATCGTTCAGGCATGGATTACGGACTGATGCCGCAACAAGATTTGAAAAAGGCGTAGACATTGGTAACACGGTAAATGTATTGAAACGTGCTGCAGAAATGATAAAAGAAATAGCAGGCGGACAATTTGCAAGCAATATCATTGATGTATATCCTGCGCCAAAACAGAAAACTGAAGTTGCTATCAAATACCATTACCTGAAAAAATTAAGTGGTAAAAATTATCATGGAGATACCATTAAAAACATTTTAACAGCATTAGGTTTTGAAATATTGAAAGAGGGGCAAGACGACATTCGCATTGCCGTACCATTCAACAAACCTGATGTAAGTATTCCGGCTGATATAGTAGAAGAGATCATGCGGATAGACGGACTGGACAATGTTGAAATTCCAACTGCCATTACCATCAGCCCTTCTGTTGAAACACTTGCGCATGAAGCATCCTACAAAGAAAAGACTGCTAATTATTTAATCGGCTTAGGCTTTAATGAGATCTTCACTAACAGTATCACCAATGCTGCTTATTACTCAGAGGAAGTATTACAAACTACGGTAAAAATGATCAATAGTTTGAGTGCCGAATTAAATGTGATGCGTCCATCAATGATGGAGACCGGCTTAGAAAGTGTTGCTTATAATTTGAACAGAAGAAATACTGATCTGCAATTTTTTGAGTTTGGCAAAACTTATACTACTTCTGCCACAGGAAAATATTTTGAACAGCAGCATTTGAGTATTTATATCACCGGCAAGAAAACTGCTGATAGCTGGAAAGGCAAAGGCGATAAAGCTGATATTTATTTCGCAAAAGCAGTAGTTGAAAAAACAATACAGTTACTTGGATTAACTATCAGCTCATATAACAATGCTGAGTCAAACACTAGTTTAGATAGTTCATTGCAGGTTAAAGTAAAAAACGAGATCGTTGCAACAATAGGTATTGTAAATAAAAAAACCGCCGATCGTTTTGATATCAAACAACCGGTATTATATGCGGATATTGATTGGGATAAACTCATCGCTCTAAACAAAAAAGTAAAAATAGAATATACAGAAATAGCAAAATACCCGCTTGTACAAAGAGACCTGGCTATTGTGGTAAATAAATCTGTAAAATATGAAGATGTAGAAAAAGCTACCTATGGCGCAAGAGTGAACAAATTAAGATCAGTTAACTTGTTTGATATTTTTGAAAGTGATAAATTAGGTGCGGATAAAAAATCTTTGGCAGTAAGCTTTACTTTTTTAGATGAAGAAAAAACTTTAACAGATAAAGAGATCGATGCAATGATGGGAAAAATAATTGTATCTTACGAAAAAGAGTTAAGTGCGGAAATAAGGAAATAAGAACACCCCTAGCCCCCTAAAGGGGAACATGGGAAGAGTATACTAGATTCAGGGATCAATTTAAAAAATCAAATAATTATAGTCTAAAGTTCCCTTCAGGGGATTTAAGGATAAATGACGCCATTAGAAGAAAATATAACCCGGATCAATGCTAAACTTCAGCAATTGCTGAAGCAACATATTGCGTTAAAAAAAGAAAATGAACAATTAAAGACTGCTTTCAACAATAGTAAAACACAAAACGAAAAAGATACAGAGCAGATACAACAATTACAGCAACAGGTAGCTTTGTTAAAATCTGCTGCCGGACAGATGAACGAAACGGATAAAAAAGTTTTCGAAAAAAACATCAATCGGTATATAAAAGAAATAGATAAGTGTATTGGTTTATTAAGTGAATAAAAAATGTCAGAATTAATTCCAGTAAATATCTTAATTGGCGATAGAACTTATCGTATCAAAACCAATCCCGAAGATGAGGAGATCATTCGTCGTACATTAAAAACCATCAACGATAAAATAATAGAATTCAAGACCCAGTTCTCCGGTAAAGATATGCAAGACTATATTGCCATGGTAATGATCTGGTATGCAACACAAGCCAATGCTGGCCATAACCCATCTGTAGAAAAAGAAATGCAGGAAGCATTACAAAAAATAGAACAGAAGATCAACGAGGTGTTATAAGCAACACTTTGGGGTTTCTATTCGTCTACCTTTTACATGACTAAAAACATCTTACTTCTTTTTTGTTTTTTCTTCATTACACATTTTGTAAATGCACAGAGTATATCTCTTAATGGTAAGTTTACAGACTGGACAGGCACAACTATCACTACTGATGCAACTGCGGATGGGAACGGCATTGACCTGAAAGGATTCTCTGTTACCAATGATGATGAGAATTTATATATCCGCTTAATTACAAATGCAGCATTCAATCTTGCAGACAGTAATAGTTTATATGTAAACATAGATGCTGACAACAATGCATCAACCGGATTTTCCACGTATGGGATTGGTTCGGAACTAGGATGGAGATTTGGCAGCAAGTATGGATTCTATTATCATGGCGCCTCATTAAAAGATACTGTATTTGCCAGTAACATCAAATTTGTAGCATTACCTACTTTCAAAAGTGACACATTTGAAATTGCCATTAGTCGTGCTGCGGTTGTAGGTACCCCTGCGATCAGTTTATTTTCATCTAATACGATCAAACTGAATTTTGTAAATGGTATAACCGGCGGTGATGCCATGCCTAATAGTGGATCGACCTACACCTATACTTTTACCAATACACACCATTCAGATTTTGGTGCCATAGATATTAGTAAATGTAACAGTAACTATATCCGATTGATGGAATACAATGTACTGAATGACGGGCTGAAAGACAATGCAAGACTGGGTAGTTTTGAACGCATATTCAAAGCCATTAATCCTGATGTGATTGTTTTGTGTGAATGTTGGAACACAACAGCAACCCAGGCAAAAACACTATTAAATACATGGCTCCCACTAGGTGGTTCGGCTAGCTGGAATTGTTACAAAGAAACAACTGCCGGGATTATTATTGCTTCCCGATCTTCCATTCAAGGCGCTAGTAAAATAACATTCGGAAGAACCACCGCTGCTTATATAAATCTTCCTTCGAATTATTTGACAGATCTATTAGTTATCGGTACACATTTAGCCGCAGGCAATGATGCCGATTCGTTACGACAAAGCGAAGCGGACAACATGATCCAATATATCACCAAAATGAAAGCAGGTACTACCTCTGTTCCTGTACTTGTACCTGCTAACACTCCATTTGTTATTGCGGGTGATTTTAATATGGTAAATTATTCTTCTCCGCTTAATACAATATTAACAGGCAATATTGCCAACACGGCCGTTTTTGGTACGGCACCTCCACCAGATTGGGACAATAAACCGCTTACAAGTATTAATGCTTTGGTTGCTGATAGAAATATGACATATACCTGGCGTAATCAAAGTGAAACTGCTAAATGGTGGCCAGGCAAATTGGATTATATCATTCACACGAACACTAATATAAAAGTGAAAAAATCTTTTGTGTTACAAACAGAAATGATGAGTGTCGGTCGTCTTACTCAATATGGCCTGCAGGCAAATGATAATTTAATTGCCAGTGATCACCTGCCATCTGTAACAGATCTGGAAATACCGATGACCACCATCATCACACCTACTCTACAATGGAACGGCAGTATTAATACCGCCTGGGAAAATCCTGCTAACTGGAATTGCAGTATGGTACCAGATCAAAACAGCAATGTGGTTATACCTTCCGTAGCTCCCAATTTCCCGGTAATAAATAATAGCACAGAAGTTAGAAGTATTCAATCTAACAGTAATAGCAGCATATCTGTACAACCAGGAATCAATGTAAAATTAAACGGGCAGTAGCACTATTTTTTGCAATACATATCCGATTCTTCCACCGGATATTTTTTATCGAGGTCGATATTATTAAAACTTTCTTCTTTACCCCAAAAGAATAATTTTTGAAAAAAGGGCAGCATTTTTTTGTCTTTGATCTGCTCCAGAAAATACACCTCGTGTTCTTTTTCCTTCATCCCCATCTCATATAAGAGCTTGTCGTGTTCTCTTATACCCAAACTATTGAAGTACTGTTTCATTCTGAAATACTCACAAACGTTTCCGCTCTCTAACCTTCCAGCAAAATAAAATGGCATAAACCAGCCAATCACATAACAACTTGCAGCTATCACCTTTCCTATGACCCAGAATTTGACCTCATAAAAATTTGAGACGGACACATTATACTGCCGCATTATTGCAAGTACTTCGGCACGATGATTCCATTCATCTAACTCAATTTGGCGGATAGCCATTTTTTCTTCCTGATTTTTTACTGCTCCGGCATGCCCCTGGTAGGCAAAAGAAGCAGCTTTTTCGGCAGAGTATGCCCGTTTCAGTAAATCGACCAGTTGCGGATGTTGAAGCAGCATTTTTATGATTGTTTGCAAATTTACTCCAAACAAATTTCTTATCTTCGCCAACTAACTATATTTAGCTCAATAATTTATGGGTATAGTGAGATCATACAAGATTGTGAACCGATTTAAAACAAAAAATTTCAATGGAACCGAATATACTTTCCATCATCATTGGTGCAATAGCCCTCGTATTGGGTATTGTGCTGGGTAAATTGCTTTTTGCCAAAAACACCAAAAATCAAGTAGAAGAAGCTGAAAAACAAGCACAAACGATTATCAGAGAAGCCGAATTAAGGGCTGAAAATCTTAAAAAAGAGAAAGAATTAGAGGCTAAAGAAAAGTTTGTGCAAATGAAAGCGACGCATGACAAAGAGGTTATGCAACGCAATCAAAAGCTGATCGAAGGTGAGAACAGGATCAAACAAAAAGAGCAAAGTCTTAACCAAAAAGAAGGCAATGTAGAAAAGCAGGTTAAAGAAAACGAAGCTATCAAAGAAACCCTTAATCGCCAGATCGAAGTGGTAAATTTGAAGCGTACAGAACTTGAAAAACATCAGGAAGAACATATCCGCAGACTGGAAAAAGTAGCTAACCTGAGTGCAGAAGATGCTCGTAATCAATTAATTGAAAGCTTAAGACAAGAAGCTCAAAGCAAGGCGGTAGCTATTCAACAGGAAATTATTGAAGACGCTAAACAAAAGGCCGGCAAAGAAGCCCGTAAAATTGTTATCCAAACAATACAACGTACTGCTGCTGAGGCTGCTATAGAAAATTCCATTACTGTATTCAATCTCGAAAGTGATGAAATAAAAGGTTCTATCATTGGTAGAGAAGGCCGTAATATCAGGGCTATTGAAGCTGCAACAGGTGTTGACCTGGTGGTTGATGATACTCCGGAAGCAATCGTCCTATCTTCCTTTGATCCATTACGTAGAGAAATTGCCCGTTTATCATTACAACGTTTAGTAGCGGATGGCCGTATTCACCCTGCCCGTATTGAAGAAGTGGTGGAAAAAACCAAACGTCAGTTAGACGATCAAGTAATGGAAATCGGTGAACGTACTGCAATGGAATTAGGTGTACACGGATTACACAAAGAATTGATCAGAATGGTTGGCCGGATGCGTTTCCGTTCTTCATATGGTCAAAACTTATTGATGCACAGTCGTGAGACTGCCAATCTTTGTGCTATCATGGCTGCCGAATTAGGCATGAACCCTAAATTGGCAAAACGTGCCGGATTATTGCATGATATTGGTAAAGTGCCGGATGAAGAAACAGAATTAAGCCATGCGCTATTGGGTGCTAAACTGGCTGAAAAATATGGCGAAAACCCTGCAGTAGTCAATGCTATAGGTGCTCACCATGATGAAATGGAAATGCAATATGTGATCTCTCCTATCATTCAGGCCTGCGATGCGATCAGTGGTGCAAGACCTGGTGCTAGACGTGAGATCATGCAGCAATACATCCAACGTATCAAAGACCTTGAAAGCATGGCTCAAGCCTATCAGGGTGTTGAAAAGGCCTATGCAATTCAGGCCGGTCGTGAGTTAAGGGTAATTGTTGAGGCTGATAAGGTTAGCGATGCTGACAGTGATAAATTAAGCTTTGAGATAGCTCAAAAAATACAAACTGAAATGACTTTCCCGGGTCAGATCAAAGTTACAGTTATCAGAGAGAAAAGGGCTGTGAATATAGCCAGATAGCCGTTTTAAGTAACACGTTTTAAGTAGTAAGTCCAAAAAGTCTGATTTTTTTGAAAAAAACTTATAACTTATAACTTATAACTCAGAACTTTTCTCTACCTTTGCCGTCCGTTAAAAATAAAGATCATGAACGCAGTAGCATTTGTACACGAACAATTAACAGCAAAACCAGCTTTACCAAGTTTTAAAGCAGGTGACAACATAACTGTAAACTACAAAATTGTAGAAGGAAACAAAGAACGTATCCAAAGCTTTAAAGGCGATGTGATCAAACGTCAGGGTACCGGGGCTACCGCTACTTTTACAGTACGTAAAATGAGTGATGGTGTAGGTGTTGAACGTTTATTCCCTTTCTATTCTCCTAATATTGAGAGTGTTGTGTTAAACAAAGTAGGTAAAGTACGCAGAGCTAAATTGTTCTACTTACGTGAAAGAAGCGGTAAAAGTGCACGTATCCAGGAAAAAAGAATGGCAGTTGCTCTTAAAAAGAAGTAATTTCCTTATGAAATATATAGAAGCGAAAACCAATTGGTTTTCGCTTTTTTGTTTATGTTAAACTCAGCCTAAAAGAGCCGTATGCATTGCAAGGGCCGGGGAAATAAATTAGCTTTACATCGTAATATCCAATTCCGGTGACAACATTTGTATTCTTTTTTAATTTTCACCCGAAAACGAATTAGTATGAAAAAGATCGCCATTTCTGTCCTGTTTGTATCAGTTGTACTAATGTTTACAGCTTGTGCAAGAGGTATCTCTCCGTATGAAGCAGCCAATGGAAAAGCAAAATGTGGCAGATACCTGAGATAATCAGTATTATTAACAATCAAAAAACAGGTAAAGGGAATATTTCTTTTATCTTTGCGCTATAAAATCTTAATCATGTTATTATCAATTTTGAATGCAGTTTTCTTGATCGGAATGCCGGGTGGTTCTGAATGGATCTTTATCCTTATCGCAGTTATCTTATTATTTGGTGGCAAAAAAATTCCTGAGTTAATGAAAGGAATAGGCAAAGGTGTTCGTGAATTCAAAGATGCCAAAGACAATGTAAAAAGTGAGTTCGAAGCAGGAATGAATGAAAAAGATAAAGATGAAGAAATTCGTCAATTAAGAAAACAATTGGAGCAACAAAAACAATCATAGTCTTTACAAGACAATTAACATTCAACCAGATTACGGCTGAAGTGAAAGACAGAAACTTTGTCCTCCACTCCAGCCTATTTTATACATACCAATCAAACTAATTGCAACCATTGATCAGTTCTATACAACAATATCATCAGCAACTTACAGCAGGAAGCATTAACTGTGCAGACACTGTTGCATCTTACCTGAAAAAAATAGACGAGAAAAAACACCTGAATGCTTTTACACAGGTTTTTGCTGAAGAAGCTGTAGCAAAAGCAGTTGAACTGGATAATAAAAGAAGATCAGGTGCCCCTATAGGCAAGCTGCATGGTGTAGTAATAGCCATTAAGGATGTTTTATGCTATAAAGACCACGTGGTTACTGCTGCATCAAAAATATTAGAGGGTTATACAGCTGTGTATAACGCTACTGCTATACAACGTTTATTAGATGAAGAAGCCATTATTATAGGTGCTTGTAATTGCGACGAATTTGCAATGGGTAGTACCAACGAAAATTCTGCTTATGGAAATGTATTGAATGCATTGGACGAAACAAAAGTACCGGGTGGTTCCAGTGGTGGCAGTGCTGTTGCCGTACAAGCAGATATGTGTATGATCAGTCTTGGTAGTGATACCGGAGGCTCCGTTAGGCAACCGGCAGATTTCTGTGGCATTGTAGGGCTTAAACCTACTTATGGCCGTATATCTAGATATGGACTGATTGCTTATGCCTCTTCATTTGACCAGATAGGAATTTTTGGAAATAATATAGATGATATTGCTTTGGCTTTGGAAGTAATGGCGGGGCCGGATGATTTTGACAGTACAGCAAGTACACAACAACCCGAAAAATTTTCTGAAACTCTTTCAACCGATAAAAAATATCGTATCGCTTATTTTAAGGAAGCATTATTTCATGAATCTTTAGATAAAGAAATCAAGGAAAAAATTTTATCGCTGATCGATACTTTAAAAGCCGATGGGCATACTGTTGAGGCTGTGGAATTTGACCTGATCGATTATATCGTACCAGCATATTATGTATTAACGACTGCAGAGGCAAGCAGCAACTTAAGTCGTTTTGATGGTATACGTTTTGGACATAGCACTAAAGAACCAATTACCGACTTAAATGATTTTTATTCAAAAACCAGAACAGAAGGATTTGGTAAAGAAGTACAACATCGTATTTTATTAGGAACATTTGTATTAAGTGCTGGCTATTATGATGCCTATTTCAGTAAGGCACAACAGGTGCGGCAATTATTGGTAGATAAAACAACTAAAGTGTTTGAAGATTTTGATGTGATCATTTTACCTACATCTCCGGTAACAGCGTTTACCATCGGAGAGAAAAAAGATGATCCGATTGCCATGTATCTGGCAGATATTTATACCGTTTTTGCCAACCTTACAGGATTGCCAGGCATATCAGTACCGTTGTTCAAACATAGTAATGGCATGCCTTTTGGCTTACAGGCATTAACCAATAAATTGGAAGAAACAACATTATTATCGTTTTCAAAATTATTGATGCAACAATACAGGCAGTAAAAAGTATCTTACTATTAATGAATAGATTTTTATCCATAGCAGTAGTTAGTTTGCTGATGTTTTTTACATCAGCAGGAAAAACATGGGCACTACCGGATAATAAAAACTTGCATCACGCTGTAAGAGATACGATGGTTGAAGATATCGCTACTGAAGATGCAACCATTGATGAGATCATTCAGGCACGAGAAAATCAAAAAGTAAAAAAGGAAAAAATAGCTTACATAAGCCAGGTTACGCAATACGGATTTAAAAACCTTTTTTCTCCCACAGGATACAATACAGCGCTGCCATACAGCACACAGATAAATCCCAACGCTATTAGTTTTACGCAGGATTACATGAGAGTACATGGCAATTACTTACAAAAGATGAAAGGTTGGGGACAACCTTATTTCAATTTAATTGAAAATATTTTACAGCAATACGGCTTACCGAAAGAACTTAAATATATTGCTGTTATTGAATCTAATTTAAGCACTGATGCTACCAGCCCGGTAGGCGCTGGTGGCCCATGGCAGTTTATGCCTTACACTGCAAAAAATTTCGGCCTGACAGTAAACAGCTTTGTAGATGATCGAAGAGATTATTACAAGAGTACACATGCCGCATCTAAATATTTATTGAGTTTATACAAAGAAATGCATGACTGGTTATTGGTAATGGCCGCTTACAACGGCGGACCAGGCAGAGTATACAATGCGATCAAAAAGAGTGGCAGCAGGGATTTCTGGCAATTACAATATTACTTACCCGAAGAATCAAGGACCTATGTAAAACGTTTTATTGCTACTCAATACATCATGGAGGGTAGCAACAACATAGATGGCAGTGGAGATATTGCTGCATTTGATGAAGCTATGTCGAGAACAACCTATGGTCTTTCTCCTACTAAAAATCCATACAATACCAAACCAAAATTATCGGCACAACAACTGGTAGATGTTGAAGTGCTTCCCATTTCAGGGAAATACAATTCATTGGTAATCGCTAAAAATCTATCAATGGATATTACCACTTTCAATAATTACAACCCGGGATTCGATCAGGCAATGTCTACCATTGGTAATTTTGATCTTCGATTACCTCCTGAAAAAATGCAATTATTTACTGCAAATAAATATCAAATTCTGAATGAATGTGTGCAAGTATTATATAATAGTACCTCTATTCCTTCGCCTACTAAGACTGTTTATAAAAGGAGTGCAAAAAAGAGAGCGTAGCTGTAATCACCCTAACACTTTCACAATCGCTTCCACCTTCAACAAACATTCTTCATATTCTTTTTCAGCTTCGCTGTAAAAAGTAATAGCACTACCTACCTGGAAAGATAAATAGTTAGTTGATGCATTATATAGAATACTTCTTATCACAACATTAAAATCAAAATCACCATCGGGTTTTATATAACCTACGGCTCCAGAGAATAGACCTCGTTTTGTTTTTTCAAATTCTTCTATCAGTTGCATTACTTTTTTCTTGGGAGCCCCCGTCATACTGCCCATAGGGAATGTAGCTTTCACAATATCAATCCAATCAGTATCAGCAGTAACTTTTCCACTTACAGTACTGATCATCTGATGCACCTGCGGAAAACTGTAAATACCAAAAAGTTCATCTACCTGTACAGAATTTTCGACACATATTTTACTAAGATCATTGCGTACCAGATCCACTACCATTACATTTTCACTCTTTTCTTTTGCACTATTGATAAGGTGTAGCTTATTGGCTTCATCGACTTCAACATGTTGTAAATCTCTTTTGGCTGTACCTTTTATGGGTTGAGAAATTATTTGATTGCCGCTTCTTTTTAAATATCGTTCCGGGCTGGCACAAATGCAATATTTATCTTCCAGTTTATATAAGGCTGAAAAAGGATTGGGAGAAAATTTAACCAGATGATGATACACTGACAGTGGATCTATCATAATATTATCAGCAAAAAACTCCTGGCAAAAATTAAGCTCATAACAATCGCCTCTTAAAATATGCTGTTGTATTTTTTTTACCGCATCGATATATTCTTGTTGAGTAAAGCGACTATTGATAATAGCCGTTTTAGCAGGGAGGTCATTGATAGTAGAAGCCGAAAGCTTGATCGCTTCAATAATTTCTTCCGCTGAGCCTTCGTCAAAAAAAACAGTCACCTGATGCTCGCTGAGTTGTAAAATTATCTCAGGAACAAAAAAGAAAGCATCTGAAAAAGCAACCCCATCAAAGTTTTCAGAACTGAGTTGTTCAATTTCGTTTTTAATATCATATCCAATATGGCCGAAGAGCCAATCATTTTGATTGGCACAAAATTCTTTCAATGCACCCAAAGCATTGCCTGAATTAAGTGATATTTTTTGCTTACACCCAACAGCCAACAAGCATTCGAATGCAGGCGTATCAAAATGATACTGCTGATTATCCAGCAAACAAAAAATGTTGAACCGGCTTGCCCAGTTCAACATCTGTATTTTGAATTCGTTTAAATTACTAACGGAAAATGATGTAGTTTTTTTCACTTGTAGTCTTTTACTCCACTAATTTTTACTCATTACACCAATTGAAAATTTTTATTCTTAAATTAATTCGTGTAACTCGACTAATTCGTGCAATAAATTACAAATTAAAAATCATCATCATCATCATCAAAACCTCCACCGTCTAAATCATCAAAACCAAGATCTTTAAATTCATCATCAATTTTGAAATCATCCTCTTCCTCTTCTTTCCCTTTTTTAGTTGGTGCTTTTTTTATTTTTGATTTAGGAACATCAAACTCGTCAAAGTCAGGATCCCAATCATCGTCTTCCTCGTCACCTTTTTCCCAATCATCGTCTTTATCATCAATATCGTCATCATCATCATCGTCATCATCTTTTGATTTTTTTGACGAGGCTTTTCCTTTTTTTACGGGAGTTTCATCAATATCATCATCATCGTCATCATCATCGTCTTCATCTTTCTTAGATTTAGAAGAAGGCTTAGCTGCAGCTTCCTTTTTTGCAGGAGCAGCACTTTTTGTGGTGGTCTTTTTATCCTTATCTGATTTTGTAGCCATAGTTTAACGCATTAGTACTGTAAAATTTCTTAGAGATTTTTAATTAGCCAAAAAAAAATGCAACTTTTTTTAAAATATTATTTTTTTGTTATGCTTCTATTATCTGATCTCTGCCTGGTCCGTTGCTTATATATTTTACCGGAACCTTTAAAAACTGGTTAATATAGTCAATATACTCTTTCATTGCCTGAGGCAAAGCAGCATGGGTATCAATTGCTGTAATATCTGTTTTCCATCCTTTGAAACTTTTATACACGGGAGTAATATCAAGACGGTTCATTTGAAACGGAACCTGATCTGTTTCTTTTCCTCCGATAGAATAACTGCTGCATACCTGTAAGTCATCAATATTATCTAATATATCTGTTTTGGTCATGATAATTTGAGTAACCCCATTGATCATGCAGGCAAATTGCAATGCTACCAGATCGATCCAGCCACAACGTCTCGGCCTTCCTGTAGTGCTTCCGAATTCATTACCTGTTTTACGCAACAATTCTCCCATATCGTCATGTAACTCTGTAGGGAAAGGACCACTTCCCACTCTCGTACAATATGCTTTTGTTATACCAAAAACCTCGCCGATTTTTTGCGGAGCAATACCTAATCCAGTACAAACGCCAGCAGAAATAGTATTGCTGCTGGTCACAAACGGGAATGTTCCAAAATCAACATCCAGCATACTTCCCTGTGCACCTTCGGCTAATACCTTTTTACCTTCATTGATCTTTTCGTTGATAAAGTATTCCCCGTTAACAATTTTAAATCCACGCAAAAATTCAATTGCTTCAAAAAAATCATTTTCCCACTGGCTGATATCTTCATCAAACTTATAGTTATTCAGTATTTCCTGATGCTTTGCTTTTAGTTTTTCGTATTCTGCATTAAAATTATTATTGATATCTCCCACTCTTAATCCGTTGCGTCCGGTTTTATCCATATAAGCCGGACCAATACCTTTTAAGGTAGAACCAATCTTGTCATTTCCTTTAGATAGTTCGCTGGCTTTATCCAGGGCTCTGTGTGTAGGTAAAATAAGGTGTGTTCTTTCGCTGATGTATAAATTCTTTTTATAATCAACCCCCATCGCTGCTACAGTTTCACATTCTTTTTTAAATGTTACCACATCCAGCACTACGCCATTCCCTATCAGGTTAATTTTATCTTCATGAAAAATTCCACTTGGAATTTGATGGAGTACTACTTTTTTTCCGTTTACATACAATGTGTGTCCTGCATTTGGTCCACCTTGAAAACGAGCGATCACATCATATTTGGGAGCAAAATAATCAACAATTTTTCCTTTGCCTTCATCACCCCATTGCAGCCCTAAAATTACATCTACCATTATTTGTGTTTAATTAGTTGGTTTTTATGAAATAAGTCAAAAGTTAAAAATTAAAACCAAAAATTGGATACTGAGCACAATCAGATTTTTTACTTTTGAATTTTGATTTATTATTTGTTCTGAAATCGGCGTAAAAATAAATTGAAATATTACAACCACCTAAAATGAAATGTAATTATTTGAAAATTGGGTAATAATTCAATGAAAAATGCAATGATTGCAATAAAAAGAAGAAATCCTATAAATATTATAGGATTTCTTGATGGATTTTCTGGATATAGCAATTTTTTATTGTTCTAATGTATAACATTGACGGGCTATCTCTAATTCTTCATTGGTTGGTACCACCAATATTTTGACCCTGGAAGTGTTTTTATTTATTTCTCTTATTCCTGATAAATGTTGCTCATTTTTTTCTTGGTCCAATTCAATACCTAAATACTCCAGATCATTTGCACACAATCTCCTTGTTAATGTATCATTTTCTCCAACCCCTGCTGTAAACACAATAGCATCTAATCCATTTAATGCGGCGGTATAAGCACCTATATATTTACGAATGCGATAGGCATACATATCATACGCCAATTGTGCTTCTTTATTTCCTTTTGCTATCTCTGCTTTTACATCTCTCATATCGCTGAATCCCGTTAAACCGAACATGCCGCTTTTTTTATTCAGTACATTATTCACTTCATCAAAACCGTATCCCAATTGATTGACCAAATAAAAAATTACTGATTGATCAATATCTCCGCAACGAGTACCCATCATCAATCCATTCATAGGGCCTAATCCCATGCTTGTATCCACACATTTACCATTATCAACGGCGGCCATACTGCAACCATTGCCTAAATGTATGGTTATGATCTTTGTGTTTGGTTTACCAAGATATTCTATCGCTTTTTCCGAAACATATTTATGACTTGTTCCGTGAAAACCATATACTCTTATTTTGTGATCAAAATAATATTCTGATGGTATTGCGTAACGATACGCCATAGGTGGTAAGGTTTGATGGAATGCAGTATCAAACACAGCAACTTGTTTTGCAGCAGAAAATATTTTTTCTGCCACTTCTATACCTACATAGTTTGGCGGATTATGTAATGGTGCTAACGGAAATAATTTTTTTATTTTTTCTTTTACGGCATCATCTATCACCTGGGTATCTCTGAAATTCTCCCCACCATGCACTACCCTATGTCCTACCATTTTTATTTCTGACGGATCTTTAATTACACCAATGGTGGCATCTGTAAGCAATTGAGCCACTTTCTGCAAACCTGAAACATGATCTTTAATATCCAATGTTTCTTGATGAACCTGTGCACTGTTTTGTTTATACATTTTATGTACAATGGCAGAATTCCCAAGTCCGATTCTATCAACCAAACCTGTACAAACAATCGTTGCTTCGGGCATTTGTATCAATTGATATTTGATAGAACTGCTGCCGGAATTAATTACAAAAATATTCATCGTGCTTTTATTATTTCAGTTTCTTTTATCCTTGTGCCTGAATGGCTGTAATAACCACTGTGTTAAAAATATCATCGATCGTACATCCACGACTTAAATCGTTTACAGGTTTGTTTAAGCCCTGTAACATAGGGCCAATGGCCAATGCACCTGTTTCTCTCTGCACTGCTTTATAAGTATTATTACCAGTATTCAGATCAGGGAATATCAATACACTTGCCTGACCCGCTACCGGAGAATTCGGCATTTTTTGTTTGCCAACTGCAGGGTCTACTGCTGCATCATATTGTATCGGGCCTTCTACTTTCAGATCGGGCCTGCGTTGTTTGATGATCTCAGTTGCTTTTCTTACTTTTTCTACATCCTCTCCTTGTCCTGATGTTCCTGAAGAATAAGACAACATTGCAATCTTTGGTTCTATGCCAAAATTAAGACTGCTTTCTGCAGATGAAATAGCGATATCTGCCAATTGCTCTGATGTAGGATTAGGATTCACCGCACAATCGCCAAATACTGAAACCCTATCAGGTAAACACATAAAGAAAACAGAAGAAACTGTATTTACTCCAGGTTTTGTTTTTACAAATTGTAATGCCGGACGAATAGTATGTTGTGTTGTATGAATTGCGCCTGACACCATTCCATCTGCTTCACCTTTATGCACCATCATAGTGCCGTAGTAAGATACATCTGTCATCATATCTCTCGCCATCTCCATATTTACATTCTTATCTTTTCTCAGTTCATACAATGTTTCTACATAATCGTGATAACGATCAGAAGTTACAGGATCAACAATATTCACTTTATCAAAATCCAAACTGATATTTAATCTTTTTACTGCAGCTTTTATTTCTTCTTCTTTACCAAGAATGGTCAGTTTTACAATATCCTGTTTTACTAATTTTGCAGCTGCAATTAAAACCCTGTCATCATTTCCTTCCGGCAGCACAATATGTTTTTTGTGAGATTTAGCTCTTTTTACTAATTGATACTGGAACATTCTCGGCGTAATTCCTTCCGGTACAAATGTTACGATCTTATCTTCAATTGCTTTCGCATCAACATATTTTTCAAACGTACTGATGGCAAGATCAATCTTATTTTTATCCGTAGCATAAATTCTCGATTGAATATTACCTACTGTGTTCACTGTTGCAAATGTGCCTGTTTCTACCAATATGATTGGTAATACAGATTCTAAGCCTTCCATCAATTTGAGGATAGGTTCTTCTGGCTCTAATCCTCCCGTAAGTATCATGCCCGCCACTTTTGGATAATTTTTTGACAAATTCGCCTGCAGCATGGCAACGATGATATCGGCTCTGTCACCCGGTGTAACGATCAGTGTGTTCTCTTTTAATCTTGTTAAACAGTTACGCAATTGCATTGCACCAACAATTGAGTTATCTACCTGATTGTTGATCTGATTTTCTCCAAATAATATTTTACCACCAACCGCATCTGCCACCTCTCTCATTGTAGGATTACCCAGATCTTTATCCATTGGGATGACAGACTGCAACACTTGTTTTGGAAGTCGATCAGCAAACGTTCGTTTTAATTCTTCAACACCATCTGCTTTTATTTTATTGGCAATAATGGCTATCACCTGAACATCTTTTTCATTGAATGCCTGATAAATTGCCAATGCCCCATTGGCAACTTCTTCCGCCGAATGCCCGTTGCCTTTGCAGATAAGTATTACAGGAATACCCAGGTTCTTGGCTATCTCCACATTAATATCAAATTCAAAGGATGCACCTTCAATACTGAAATCAGATCCTTCAACCACTACAAAATCATTTGTTTCTTCTAATTTTTTGTATGAAGAAATTATTTTGTCGATGATGAATGCATTATCTCCACGACTTCTGTATTGTAAAATTTCATCGTAAGTAAATGCATATGCATCTTCGTATTTGATATCCAATCCGAATTGTGAAATGATCGTTTCGATATGAGCGTCTCTGCTTACCGAAGGGTCTTCATTGATCACTGGTTTGAAATAAGCGATCTTTTTTACTTTGGCAGCAAGCAAATTTATAATGCCTAGAGTGATCACGGATTTACCGCTAAAAGGTTCTGAAGAAGTGATATAAATAGCTTTTGACATGATTATTGAATTTGAAAAATTTCCCTGATTTTATTTTACAAAAGTTGATGAAAAGTTCGGGATTCTGACTGATATAAATCAGTTCGATATGTAATTCTGGATAGGCTTTGGGCTTTTTGCGTTTATGCAATCGTGTGCATAAACGCAATTGAACCATTATTGGCTTTAACCAGTCTCCCAAGTGAAATGTACATAGAATAAAGGGCAAAAAAAAATGCGATCTTTCGATCGCATCTCTATATCATTTTTTTGTTTATGCTACTTTAAGCAAACTCATTTTACTTGTATTGAATTTACGCTGAGCATATTCCAATGTAACATCAAATGTTTTAACCTTTTGTGATGGAAGCTCGTACATGGCATCAGTTAAAATGCTTTCGCAGATGCTTCGTAATCCTCTTGCTCCCAATTTATATTCCAGCGCTTTTTGTACCATAAAATCAAACACTTCCGGTTCAAATTTCAACTCGATACCTTCAATTTCAAATAAGCGGGTGAATTGTTTTATCAGTGCATTTTTTGGCTCGGTTAAAATGCTGCGTAATGTTGCCGCATCTAACGGATTCAAATAAGTGATCACCGGTAAACGTCCCAATAGCTCAGGTATCAGGCCAAATGCTTTCATATCCTGAGCATTGATGAACTGTAAAATATTTTCTTCCTGGTATTGCTGCAGATCTTTGTTTACATTAAAACCGATAGAGTGTGTATTTACTCTCCGTGCAATTAATTTATCGATGCCCGCAAATGCTCCGCCGCAAATGAATAAAATATTTTGTGTGTTAACTTTCACCAATTTTTGTTCAGGGTGTTTACGACCTCCTTGTGGTGGCACCAATACTTCTGTACCTTCTAATAATTTAAGTAATCCTTGTTGTACCCCTTCGCCACTCACATCACGAGTGATGGAAGGATTGTCTCCTTTACGACCGATCTTATCTATTTCATCAATAAATACAATGCCTCTTTCGGCGGCGGCCACATCATAATTACAAGCCTGTAACAATCGGCTCAACATACTCTCCACATCTTCCCCCACATAACCTGCTTCAGTAAAAACAGTCGCATCTACAATAGCAAAAGGTACATTCAACATACGGGCAATAGATTTTGCCAGCAATGTTTTACCTGTACCGGTTTCTCCAACCATAATGATGTTACTCTTTTCTATTTCAACATCATTCTCTACTTTTTGATTCAATCTTTTATAATGATTGTAAACAGCTACTGCCAATATTTTTTTAGCATCATCTTGCCCTATCACATACTCATCTAAAAATTTCTTGATCTCCTGAGGTTTCTTAACAGTCAGTTTTCCTGTACCACCCAAAGCATTTTTTGCATCGGGGTATATCATTAACTCCTGACCAATGATCTCCTGGGCATGCTCTACGCAATTTTCACAAATATGCCCTTCCTGACCTGCTATTAATATCTTCACCTCATCCCGGCTTCTGCCGCAGAAAGAACAATGTAATGTTTGTTGTTTTGCCATTATTATGAATTATTGCCCGGTATTTCTACCAAAACATACCACAAATATACTAAATCATCTATAGAACGCTATTTTAGAGACAATATTATCAAGCGCAATGATGCATCTGTTTTCTCAAAACCTATAAATGCCTCAATATGATTGAACTATAGCAAAAAGCAGAAAAAATTGTATTTTCCACCTTCCTGTCATCCATATGCAACATAGCGCTATTCATATTTCAAATAAGGATAATAAAGAAGTCCTGATACAACAGCTCCTAACAGGAAATTTCCCTGTTGATCTAACATTGCTAAAGGGTGAGCTTTATTCCGAGATCTCACTGAATCAATTTATTGATGAAGAAATAAGGCATGATCATTTTGAAGTGATAACCGGCAGTAAAAACAGCTTGCAACAATACTCTGATGGCGAGAAGAAGAAAGCATTGTTATCTTATATTATTTCGAAACAACCTGGTTATATCGTTGTTGATAATATTTTTGACAACCTCGATGCGAATGCACAATCGACTATTGTTGATACCCTTACTGATCTGAGTAAGCATACTATCATCATCCAAATTGCAAACAGAAAGAGTGATATCTTATCTTTTATAAAAAACATTTATCTTTTAGAAGACGGTAAATTTATCTTACACGAAAAAATTCCTACAAATACAATTGTTTCATTTTTTTTGGATGCAATTCCTCCTCCACACCACATAGCTCCTATCGAAAACGATCCTTTGGTAAAATTTAATAACGTAACGATCAAATACGAAGACAGGACAATTGTGAAGGATATTAATTGGGAAATTAATTCAGGAGAATTCTGGCAATTGACCGGACCTAACGGATCAGGAAAAAGTACTTTGCTGTCATTGATCACCGGAGACAACCCAAAAGCATATGGCCAGGATCTGATATTATTCGGAACTAAAAAAGGAAGTGGTGAAAGTGTTTGGGATATCAAAGAAAAGATCGGTTATCTGACATCAACAATGGCACAACAATTTTCGAGATTGGATTCTATTGAAAAAATGGTGATCTCTGGCTTTTTTGATTCTATTGGTTTGTACATCGTGCCAACTGACAGGCAACTTCAGTTAGCCAGACAATGGCTACAATTGATCGGGTTGTATGATAAAAGACAAAAAGCATTTTTATCGTTATCGCTTGGACATCAAAGATTAATACTGATCGTACGAGCTATGGTTAAGCATCCCCCGCTACTCATCCTGGATGAACCTACTGCAGGATTGGATGATGATGACACTGCTTTATTTGTAGCATTGGTAAATAAAATTGCTATTGAAAGCACTACAGCCATAATATATGTATCGCATAGAAAAGAAGCCGGATTACTTCCAAAATTCGTTTTTGAGCTAATGCCCGGCAAGAACGGCTCTACCGGAAAAAAAGGCCCAATTAGTTAATTCATTTGTTTTTTCTAAAAAGATGTGTATTTTGTGCGATTCGATTTTTTTACTCATACACTAATACTACTTACTGAAATGAAAAAAACAGCTTTTGCATCCCTTGCATTGGTCATGCTATTATTTAGTTGCACTAAAGTTAGCACAACCGAAAATGACTTGTCTGCTACCGACAATTCAATTATAAAAAGAAAATGTGCATCTAACGATGTATTGGAAGAACAATTGAAAGCCGACCCCACCCTCAGAGACAGAATGAATAAAATTGAAGAATTTACCAAAAGGTCACTCACCAGAACCCTGAGATTTAGGTTGGTAAATGGTGTTATAGAGATCCCTGTGGTAGTAAACGTTTTGTATAAAACTACCGCTGAAAATATTTCACTGGCTCAAATTCAATCTCAAATTGATGTGTTGAATGAAGATTTTAACAATCAGAATGCAGATAGAACAAAAGTTCCTGCAGAGTTTTCAAGCGTAGATGCTACTGTTGGGGTACGTTTTGTACTTGCTTCAGTTGTAAGAAAATCTACCACTAAAAAAAGTTGGGGTACTAATGATGCTATGAAGAAGAGCTCTCAGGGAGGTATCAATCCTACTGATCCAACACATAATCTGAATATATGGTCTTGTAATTTAGGTAATGGTATATTGGGGTATGCTCAATTTCCTGGCGGAAATCTTGCAACAGACGGAGTTGTAATTTTATACTCTGCTTTTGGAAGAACTGGTACTTTGATCCCTACTTATAACAAAGGAAGAACTGCCACACATGAAGTAGGACATTGGATGAACCTTCGTCATATCTGGGGTGATGCAAGTTGTGGCAACGATCTGGTAGATGATACCCCTGTGGCTGCTACAGCTAATTATGGCTGCCCTTCTTATCCGAAATTAACCACTTGTACAGGTAAAAAAGCTGAAATGACCATGAACTATATGGATTATACTGATGATGCCTGTATGTACATGTTTACCAACGGACAAAAATCAAGAATGCTGGCAATATTTGCAGCCGGTGGACCAAGAGCCGTAATGGGACAATAAAAAATAACATTATAAAGAAATATAAAGAGCCCCGTAAAATTTTACGGGGCTCTTTGATTAAGTAAGCTATTATATTGATTACAATTTATCCAACACGCCATCTACTATTCCAAAGGCAACACTTTCTTTTGCATCCATCCAAAAATCACGGTCACTATTTTTTACAACAGTTTCATAAGGTTGATTGCAATTTTTGGCCAAAATTTCATTCAACATTTTTTTAGTCTTTAAAATTTGTTCCGCCATAATTTCCAGATCAGCACTAACGCCTTGTCCGCCACCGCTTGGCTGATGTATCATCACTTCTCCACTAGGAAAAATAAAACGTCTGCCCTTAGTACCACCACTTAGTAAAATACTACCCATACTGGCTGCCATCCCCATACATACTGTACTGATAGGGCTAGATATCATTTGCATAGTATCATATACCACCATTCCGCTGGTTACTACACCACCCGGACTATTGATATAAAAAGTAATTTCTTTTCCCGGATCGATCGCCTCCAGGTATAATAAACGAGCCGTAATGTCTTTACAGGATTTATCATCCACCACACCCCATAAAAATATTTTACGTTGTTCAATAAATTTTTTGTCGAATTGCCATCCGCTCATCATTTTTTCCATCGGATTTTCCGGTAATTCTTTCGGATTTTCCTCTTCGTCGAAACGTATGATTTTGCTATGTATGTTCATTGTTATTTAGTTTAGAATGTTTAGAAGTTTAGGAGTTTAGTTTTAAATCGTAAATCCCAAATCATCAATTGTAAATAATTTTAATCTTTTTTAGCTTTCCGGGGATTGATGGTCAACACTTCATCCACCAGGCCATATTCTTTAGCCTCGGTAGAAGTAAGCCAATAATCTCTGCTGCAATCTGTTGCCACTTTATCTATCGGCTGACCGGTATGATTGGCTATCACCGCATATAATTCCTGTTTTAATTTTTTAATTTCACTAACAGTGATCTCAATATCACTGGCTTGCCCACCTGCTCCGCCGCTTGGTTGATGCAACATAATACGACTATGTTTTAACGCCGTTCTTTTCCCTTTTGCACCTGCGCACATTAACACAGCGGCCATGCTTGCAGCCATACCCGTACAAATTGTAGATACATCCGGCGTTACGAATTGCATGGTATCATACATCCCTAAACCTGCATACACACTGCCTCCTGGGCTATTGATATACATTTGAATATCTTTTGTACGATCGGTACTTTCTAAAAATAAAAATTGTGCTGTAATGATATTAGCTACTTCATCCGTTACAGGATATCCCATAAAAATGATCCTGTCCATCATTAAACGACTATACACGTCCATTACGGCTACGTTCATAGGTCTTTCTTCAATAATGTTAGGAGTCAGGTTGGTTACATTGTGTTTGATATAACTATCCAATGTATTACTGCTGATATTGCGATGCTTTACAGCGTATTTTTCAAATTCTTTTCCAAAATTCATTTGATATAATTTAGTATGACAAATATAGTTGATTGATTAACCCAAATATTGTGCTGGAAAAAAAATATGCCTTTTTGTCTGAATAAGGATTTACAATATGATAGAATTTTGACTCTACTAAAACCCAATATATTTCTTACTCAAAAATCTCCTGATCCTGTTCATTCCAAAAATCCTATAAATCCAGACTCAGACAAATAAAAAAACCGAAGCATTTTTTGCTTCGGTTAATATGATATTTTCGGGCTTCCCTTTAAGGGGAAGGAATTTAATGCTGATGATTGTGTTGCATTGCCGTCAACTCTTCTCCAGTTACTTCTTTTTCCGTTGGTTTAACCTGGCTTTCAGCCCAACTAAACAGCTTTTCTGTAACTAAACGACGATAGCTGGCATCTACTTGCTTTTCATCTTTCATCATTCTGTCGATATAACTATCTAACCAGCTGATATCATCTCCCAGATTCATTGTACCAAAATAACGCATTACTTCAGCCTTCATAGATTCTTTCAATTCGTCGGCTGTAACTTCTAATTTATTGTCTTTGATAATTTTATCGCTGATCAATGTCCATTTTAATTGATTACTGAACATTGGGAATTCTGCTTCTGCTTCTTCAGCAGTCTTACGTTGTTCAGCATTTCCTGTTTGTAACCAACGTTTTAAAAATTCTGCAGGAAATTCCATTTTTGTTTCATCCAACAAAAAGTGATAGATCTGATCCTGAAGCTGGTTACGACTTTGAGCTGCCCAGTATTGTTCAATTTCTTCTTTTAATTTCTTTCTGAATTCTTCTTCAGTTGCGATAGATGCCCCGGGAAAAACCTCATTGAAGAATTCTTCGTTCAATTCTCTTTTTTCAACCAATCCAATTTTTACAATTGTTAGTTTGAAAAATTTATCAGCAGCTTCTTTATTATCTTTTGCAAAACCAAGATCCTGCAACATCATTTCTAATTTATCTGCATCAAAACTTTTAGATAATTGAAAAACAACTGTATCGTCTTTCTTTTTACCCATCAATTGTTTTTGAATAGCCGGAGTAAAATATTTTAAGATAACAGAGTTTTCTTTTTCGATACCGCCTTCTATTGCATTACCATCTTTATCACTTTCAGTAAATAAAACATTCAATACATTTTCTTCATTATCGATGGTTTCAGGTTCAGTCATTTTACCACCTTTAATTTGCATACGCACAATTTCTTCCTGTACTTGTTCGTCGGTAGCTTTTACTTTGTGTAAGGTCAATTTTGCTTTGCTTAAAGAAGCTAATTCGAAAGCTGGTTTTAAACCAATCTCAAAACCAAATTCGTATTCAGATGGATTATTAAAGTCCATGCTGCGGATATCAGCATCTAATGCAAGGGGTTGTGCAAAAATATCCGGCTTTTCAGTATCCAGGTAAGTGTATAGTTCTTTCTCTACAGTTTTTAAAACTTCATCAGTATAGATGGCAGCACCGTACATTTTTTTAACCATCCCTATCGGAACCATTCCTTTTCTAAAACCGGGAATATTGGCAGTTTTTGTATAATCTTTTATTTTCTTTTCGAAAGTTGGTAGATAATCTTCTTTACTAACTTTAATAACGATCTTGTCATTTAGTAAGCCAATGTTCTCTCTTGCTACTGTTGCCATAATGTGTGGACATCCATAAAAGGATGTTTGTGTTTTATATTTGTTAACTAATCTTTTTAAAACAAAACCCCCTCAGTTAAAGAGAGGGTTCTGTCTTTTGTCCGGATGATAGGGGTCGAACCTACATGGATCACTCCGCCAGATCCTAAGTCTGGTGCGTCTGCCAATTTCGCCACATCCGGTTTTGGGATTGCAAAAGTAGGGATTTTTGGTAAAAGATTAAAACTACATTGTTGTTTTTCGTAAATTCGTAACACTAAATGGAAACTACAGCCCCAATAGCCAAATATAATCTCAACGATGAGGAAGAAAAAAAGGAAATTCTCCGCCAATACAGGGGTCTGCTCAGAGAATTAAAGCCCAAACTCAAGACTGGCGACAAAGAATTGCTTCGAACAGCCTTTGAAATGGCTGTAGAGGCACATAAAACCATGCGTAGAAAGAGTGGTGAGCCATACATTCTGCATCCTTTGGCAGTTGCCAGGATATGTGTGGAAGAGATCGGACTGGGTGTACGTAGTACTATTTGTGCACTTTTACACGATACCGTGGAAGATACAGATATCAATCTGGAAGATGTTCAGCGGGAATTTGGTGCAGAAATTGCCAAAATCGTAGATGGACTTACCAAAATAAGTTCGGTAATGGATGCCAACACCAGCCAGCAAGCCGAAAATTTTAAAAAGATCTTATTAACGCTTACCGATGACCCCAGGGTAATACTGATCAAACTTGCCGACCGTTTGCACAACATGCGTACGATGGATAGCATGAAAAGAGAGAAACAGTTAAAGATCAGTAGTGAAACTGTTTATGTATATGCTCCATTAGCCCATAGAATGGGGTTATATGCGATCAAGACAGAACTGGAAGATCTGTCGATGAAGTATCTGGAGCCGGATACGTATAAGATGATCGCTCAAAAATTACAAGAGACCAGGAGAGAGCGTACCAGGTATATCAATGATTTTATTCGTCCGATAAAAGATAAATTAGAAAAAAGCGATATCGATTTTGAGATATTCGGCAGACCAAAAAGTATTCACTCCATCTGGAATAAGATGAAAAAGAAAGGAGTGAGTTTTGAAGAAGTGTATGATCTCTTTGCCATCAGGATCATTGTAAATGCAGCTCCGGAAAAAGAAAAAGAAGATTGCTGGAAAGTGTATAGCATGATTACTGATGAATATAACCCTTCTCCGGAAAGATTAAGAGATTGGCTGAGTAATCCAAAAAGCAATGGTTATGAAGCGTTACACACCACCGTTATGGGACCACAAGGTAAGTGGGTAGAGATACAAATACGTACACAGCGTACCAATGATATTGCCGAAAAAGGTCTGGCAGCTCACTGGAAATATAAAGAAGGAACCAATGACGAAAGTAGATTTGACAAATGGTTCGGACAGATCAGAGAAGCATTGAGCAACAACGACGCAAACTCTCTCGACTTCTTACAGGACTTCAAAACTTCTTTTTTAGCAGAGGAAATTTATGTGTACACACCTAAAGGTGATGTAAAAATGTTACCGGTTGGAGCTACTGCATTAGACTTTGCATTTAATGTGCATACAGCAGTGGGCAGCAGATGTATTGGCGCTAAAGTGAATCACAAATTGGTTCCGATAGGACATAAACTACGCAGCGGTGATCAGATAGAAATTATTACCAGCGCCAAACAAAAGCCTAACCAGGAATGGCTGAACCTCGTTGTAACCAGCAAGGCGAAACAAAAAATAAAAGATACCCTAAAAGAAGAGAAAAGAAAAGTGGCAGAAGATGGCAGATATATTTTACAGAAAAAATTAGATGCCATCGGAGGAATGATCACTCAGCATAATCTGGAAGAATTAGCTGTTTTTTATAAAGTACATTCTTCGCTTGATCTGCTATATGATATTGCGATCAAGAAGATCGATCTGAAAGAATTAAAAGACTTTACCGCATCTGGCGACAGATTGTTTTTGCCTAAGCCTGTAAAGCATGAAGTAGAAGAAAAACATGAACATGACACCGGTGATAGAGCATACAATAAAAAGGATGCAGAACTTATCATTTTCGGAGAGAGCAGCGATAAAATTATGTATACGCTTGCCAATTGCTGTAAACCAATTCCGGGTGATGATGTATTTGGTTTTGTTACAACAGGCGAGGGCTTGAAAATTCATCGTACCAATTGCCCTAATGCCGCCAGACTAATGGCTAATTACGGACATCGTGTAGTAAAAACGAAATGGGCTAAAAATAAAGAGATATCTTTCCTCACCGGTTTAAAAATTGTTGGATTAGATGATGTAGGCGTTATTCATAAAATAACCAACCTCATCAGCGGCGAAATGAAATTTAATATTTCAGCAATGACGATTGAAGCGAAGGAAGGTATATTCAATGGCAACCTGAAAATATTTGTGCATGACAAAGAAGAACTAGATGCACTATGCAACCGCTTACTTTCTTTGCCCGGAATTGAAAAAGTGGAGAGATATGATACTGAATAGTTGGAGGTTGGAAGTTGAAGATTGGAGATTATTTATAACATTATCAAAATAAAAATATTATGCAAGAATTAATTACACGCCTGACAGAAAACGCAGGTATCACTCCCGAACAAGCAGTAAAAGCTGTTGAAACCATTAAAGATTTTGTAAAAGAAAAATTTCCGATGATGGCGGGTGCGGTTGATAATTTGTTTGGATCTGCTGACAGCTGATCTTATTTCAACACCTCTCTGCTGATCACAATCTTTTGAATTTCGCTGGTACCCTCTCCTATGGTGCAAAGCTTACTATCTCTGTAAAATTTTTCTACGGGGAAGTCTTTTGTATATCCATAACCACCAAAGATCTGAACAGCATCTGTACTCACTTTTACAGCAACTTCGCTGGCATAATATTTTGCCATAGCAGCTTCTTTTGTCATGGGTACTCCTCGGTTCTTCATATCACAAGCCAGATCAATTAACAGTTCTGCAGCTGCAATCTCTGTAGCCATATCTGCAAGTTTAAAACTTACGCCTTGAAAATTGCTTATAGGCTGATCAAACTGATATCGTTCTTTTGAATATTTTATAGATGCCTCATATGCTCCTTTTGCAATCCCAAGAGCCAAGGCTGCAATAGAAATACGTCCTCCATCCAATACTTTCATTGCCTGCTTAAACCCTTCTCCCACTTCACCTATTCTATTACTATCCGAAATGCGGCAGTTATCAAATATCACTTCTGTTGTTTCGCTGGCCCTCATTC
Organism: Ferruginibacter lapsinanis; assembly: GCF_020783315.1. Lineage (NCBI taxonomy): Bacteria > Pseudomonadati > Bacteroidota > Chitinophagia > Chitinophagales > Chitinophagaceae > Ferruginibacter > Ferruginibacter lapsinanis. Next base: position 641,969 of record NZ_CP086063.1, read on the forward strand.
CCAACTTATTTTCTTTTTTACCGGCATTAAAACCCGGTGTACCACGGTCAACTATAAACGCAGTTGAACTGTCCTTGGCTCTCGGTTCCCCGGTCCTGCAGATCACTACCATCAGATCACTGCTTTTGCCATGAGTGATCCAGCATTTAGTACCGTTCAATATCCAATCATCTCCATCTTTAACGGCTGTTGTTTTCATGTTACCGGCATCGCTGCCTGAGTTGGGTTCAGTTAGCCCCCATGAGCCTATAAATTCAGCCGTAGCTAGCTTAGGAAGATATTTTTGTTTTTGTTCTTCGTTTCCAAAAGTCATCATATGGCCGGTACAAAGAGAATTATGTGCGGCCACTGATAAACCTATAGAACCGCAAACTTTAGAAATTTCCTGGAGAATAACATTGTACTCAAAATAGCCCAACCCTGCTCCACCATACTTTTCCGGCACTAATATTCCCATCATTCCTAATTTACCCAATTCTTTAAAGATGTGTAAAGGAAACTCCTGTGCCTCGTCCCACTCCATCAAATGCGGTTTAATATACTGTGCAGCAAAATCTCTGGCTGTTTGCGCTACGTGTAAGGTGACTTCATCGGGTTCAAAATTCATAATGCTGATCGTTGTTTACCAAATTTAGAATTATTTATTCTATTTATAACACAGCAATTATGAAGCCGAGTTATTATTCAGTAACAGTTAAATAAGGTACCGCTTTATTGTATACTTCTTCTGTAACTAACATGATCTTTTTAATATCTTGTACCGAAGCATATTTTCCGTGTTGCATTCGGTACTGAAAAATCGCATTCCCTATTAGGTACCGCAAGTAAGGATGCGCTTTTAACTCTTCGAGAGTAGCTGTATTGATATTTAATTTTTTAATGGCTGCTGTTTTAAGCACTAATCTTGGTTTTATTTTTTGAAAGGTAGAATCAGGCAACCCAAAGGTTTCTCCTACCTGTTCTATTCTATAAAATCCACCCAATTTTTCTCTAAAAGCAACTATGCGTCGGGCCAGGCTATTCCCAATGCCGGGCAGTGCAATGAAGGCGGTGGTGTCGCCCTGGTTTATATCTACTATAGATGGAGAATAGGTGGTCTTCTCAAATTTTTTACTTTCATACTTTGGTGCAGATGCAACCTGTTGGATCTGCACATATGGCAACAACCGTTCTACTTCATCTTCATGTAAGCCCCATATTTTGCCAATATCTTCCGGTACACGAAACCTACCGCCTTTGGTGGTGAAATTTTTTATTGTGGCAATTGTCTTATCCCTGAGTCCTAATCTTTTCCAACCAGATTCATCCAATGAGTTTGGATCGAAGTAAAACAACTCTCCCTTTGTTGGATATTTTTTTTCAGAAGGTTGATAAAAGTTTTGATGATCGTCTTCATTGAAATCCCTTGATGCATATTTACCAACACTATCAACTTGTTTGACCTGTAATGCTGCAATTTCTTTTTTAAATGCAGCATAATCATTTTTATCCTGTTTGATAAAAAAGTGAAATACAAAGGGGCTAACTGTAACCAATAAAATAAGAAAAAGTAAAATAAGTATCCCAACACGTTCTTTTTTTGTGAAGGTCAGGTATTCGGAAATGAATTGTTTTATCATAAAGTAATGTATCAGTGATAATTACCTTATTGACGCAATCAATCGAATAATAGTTGCAAGCCATCATAAGCAAGTGCTATACCATCCGGCAATTCTCTGTTAATATCATCATGTTTGCCCAATTGATGACTAATATGGGTAAAATATGCTGCCGGCACTTCTACCTCTTTTACCAACGCAATAGCTTCTTCCACATTATAATGAGAAATATGTTCTTTGTGACGTAAGGCATTTATCACCATTACCTCGCTTCCCTTGATTTTTTCTTTTTCAGTTTCTTCTATCCTATTGGCATCGGTTATGTAGGTAAACTTTCCTAACCTGAAGCCAAGTACCGGCATTTTTAAGTGCCACACCAGAATAGGAACAATGGGAATATCTCCAATATAAAAAGGAGTAATGTCAATCGTATTTAAATTGATCTGCGGTATACCGGGATATTTTTTATCCGCAAAAACATAAGCAAACTCTCTCTTCAACGCTTCTTCAGTTAATGAATTAGCGTATACCTGCATTTCCTTCCCGGAAAAATAACTGAATGCTTTTACATCATCCAATCCTGCTACATGATCTTTATGAGGATGGGTAAATAAAACTGCATCAAGCTTTTTTACCTTTTCTCTTAACATCTGATATCGAAAATCAGGTGTAGTATCTATTACAAAAGAAGTATTGCTGCTTTCTACTAAAATACTGCTACGTAAACGAGTGTCCTTTTTGTTTGCAGAGGTACAAACTTCACAATCGCATGCGATCATTGGAACACCAGTGCTGGTGCCGGTACCTAGAAAAGTTATTTTAAGTGGAGGGCAGTGCATGAGCAAAAATAAACAATTGGCAATAGACAATTGACAATTAAGAATTTCAAACTAATAGGAAAAGTTGGTACAATTAGTTTATTGCAAAAGCGTATTGCTTATTTATGTGCTTCTAGACTCATTATTTCGTCATACATTTTCTGACTTTCGTGAGTCAACGCATCGAAATTAATTTCCAGTTGTGGCATAAGGTCTATGAGGGTATTGATCCTTCCTTCTGTTTGAAAAAACTTATTTAATACCACCACTTTTTTAGCCTGTAAAATGCAATAGCCACTTTGAAAATTGCCTCTTTCGTAACGAATTACATAACCGCATTCCTCAGCAATCTTTTCTATTTTGTCTAATGTAGTTTGTGTGTATTTCATAGTACCCCAACCCCTAAAGGGGCTTTTAGCTCTTTTAATTTCAATGCAACTTCCTCTATAATAAGAGTAATAAAAAAAAAGATTCTCCACAAATTGTGGATTAAATTTTACTTACTTCTTCTAAAGCCATTTTTTATCTTACTAATATTCCAAAAATACTTCATTCTAAATAACTCCTAAAAGTTCCCCCTTTAGGGAGCGAAGGGGGTTATTTATTTGTCATCCTCACAACAGGAACGATCATCTCTTCCAAACTAACACCCCCGTGCTGAAAAGTGTTGCGGTAGTAGTTTACAAAATGATTGTAATTGTTTGGATAACAAAGAAACACATCACTTTTGCCAAAAATGAAGGAAGAATTTACGTTCGGAACCGGCAAACCGGCCTCTCTCGGATCCCTGAAAACCAATACATCTCTTGCCTCATAATTCAAGTTTCTGCCATGTTTATATCGTAAATTAGCTGTTGTTTGCTTATCTCCAATCACTTTAGCAGGTGTTTTTACCCTTACGCTTCCATGATCTGTACCAACTATCAATGTTATTTTTTTATCTGCAATTTTTTTAAGTGCCTGATGCAGTGGGGAATGTTCGAACCAACTATGTGTTATACTTCTATAACTTGTCTCATCGCCGGCCAGCTCTTTTAATACCTCCATTTCGGTACGGGCATGACTCAACATATCAACAAAATTGTAAACAATGACATTGATGTCATTTTGCATCATATTGTGTATGTTATCTACCAGTTTCTGCCCGTCTTGATTATTAGTGATCTTTGTATAAGAATATTTCAGGTCTCCTTTACCCAATTTTTTCAGTTGAGCTTTAAAAAAGTCTTCTTCAAACATATTCTTTCCCCCCTCTTCATCATCATTTTTCCATTGTACCGGAAATTGTTTTTCAATATCTATAGGTAACATACCAGCAAATATTGCATTACGGGCATACTGAGTTGCTGTGGGCAATATCGAATAAAAAGTTTCCTCTTCCTGAATGCGAAAACTCTCTGCGAAGATCGGCTGAATGGTTTTCCATTGATCGTATCGCAAATTATCTATCAATACAAAAAACAATGGCGTTCCTTTTTCAAGATGTGGCAACACTTTATATTTCATCAACGTATTGCTCATAATAGGCGCATCAGTACTTTTAGGGCCAACCCAGCTGGAGTAATTTTTAGAAATAAATTTAAAGAACTCTGTATTGGCCTCGGATTTTTGGGATTGAAAAACTTCCTGCATTTCCGGACTGTCGCTTTTCTGCATCTCTAATTCCCAATACACCAGTTTTTTATAAATATCCATCCATTGATTATAATCAGGATTGTCATTCAATGCCATAAACAAACTTCTAAACTCCTGCTGATAAGCTGAAGTTGTTTTCTCCGCAACCAACCTTTTATTATCAATCAATTTTTTCAAACTCAGCCATACCTGATTTGGATTTACAGGCTTTATCAGATAATCACTGATCTGGGAGCCGATGGCTTCATCCATCAAATTCTCTGCTTCATTTTTGGTGATCAGCACCACAGGCAAATTATTTTTCAATTCTTTTATCTGCTGTAACGTTTGCAAACCGGTAATGCCGGGCATGGTCTCATCCAGCAAAACAACATCTACAATATTTTCTTTTACATATTCAACCGCATCAAAACCATTTGTTTTGGTTGCTACCTCATAGCCTTTATTCTCCAAAAACATGATCTGAGAATTAAGGCTATCGATCTCATCATCTACCCAAAGAATTTTCGCTATGCTCATGTGTGTATTTTAGTATTTATTCAGGTGCTTTTGCAGGCAAGCCTTACTTTATGAAGGCAAAGTTGTACAAATCTAAATTTTTATATTTATGCTGATAAGGTTTATTTAGCTTTGTAAATCTTTTAACATTATATATGTTCAACTTGAAGATACAACCAGAAACTATAAACTGTAAACTTATTGATGCCTTTCCGAAAAATAATTAACGACCCCGTTTACGGATTCATTACTATTGATGATGAGTTGATTTTTACAATCATTGCTCATCCCTATTATCAGCGGCTTCGCCGGATACACCAAATGGCGATGGCACACCTGGTATATCCCGGTGCGGTACACACCAGGCTGCATCATTCATTAGGGGCTTACCATTTAATGTACAATGCACTAAATGAACTTAAAAGTAAAGGGGTTGATATTACAAAAGAAGAAGAGCAGGCTGCTAAAATCGCCATTCTGTTACATGATATTGGCCACGGACCATTCAGCCATGCATTGGAAAATGTGTTGATAGAAGGTATGCATCATGAAGAAATTTCTTTATTGATCATGAAGGAATTGAACAAACAGTTTGATGGTAAACTACAATTGGCTATTGATATTTTCACCAACACTTATCATAAAAAATATTTATACCAATTGATCAGCGGACAACTGGATGTTGACCGAATGGATTATCTAACCAGAGATAGTTTTTTTAGTGGTGTAAGTGAAGGAGTGATAGGATATGACAGAATTTTAAAAATGCTCACAGTTCACAACGGTGAATTAATGGTAGAAGAAAAAGGTATTTACTCTATCGAAAAATTTTTAGTATCCCGACGATTGATGTACTGGCAGGTATACCTGCATAAAACTGTTTTGTGTGCAGAGCAAATGTTACAACGCATCATCAAGAGAGCCAAGTATATTAAAGCCGACACAAAGACCATCCTGCTTAAATTCATTAATGAACCGGGTACTACAAAAAAGATCACACTGGAAGAATTCTGTAATATTGATGACAATGATGTGCTGACCGCTATTAAAGAATGGAGTACACATCCGGACAAAATTTTATCTTTTTTGTGTAAAGGCATTATAAACCGTGACCTGTTAAAAGTAAAATACTTTGCAGAGCCTGTGAATGAGGACTTTTTGAAAGAAAAAACTAAAGAAGCCGCCGATAAACTGCACCTCTCAACGGAGGAAGCAAGTTGGCTGGTATTTACAGGTGAAGCTTCCAGCAGTACATACAATTTTGAAGACGAACATATTCATATATTATTTAAAGATGGTACTGTAAAAGACATTTCAGAAGTTGATAATGCACTTATCAATCAAAATCTTAGGGGCAAGATGAAAAAATATTACATTTGTTATTGCAGATAATAGTTTGTTGTTTTTAGTTTACAGTTTCGAATTAACAGAAATACACCAAACTAAAAACTATGAACTAATAACTAAAAACTACGAACCAGAAATATGCAATTTTCCGCAGCACAAATAGCCATGATGATCAATGGCAAAGTAGAAGGTAATCCGGAAGCTTCTGTGGCATCCTTTGGCAAAATTGAGGAAGCCATTGAAGGTCAGTTAGCTTTTTTAGCTAACCCTAAATACGAAGAATTTTTATATACCACCAAAGCTTCTATTGTTATTATAAACGATGCTCAGGAATTAAAAGAAACTGTTAAAGCAACACTTATTCGTGTGCCGGATGCATATACAGCCTTCGCTACATTGTTAGACAAATACCAGCAGATTCAAACACAACAGTTAAGCGGTATACAACAACCTGCTTATATAGATGCCACATCAAAAATTGGGGAGAATGTATTTATCGGTGCATTCGCTTATATTGGTGAAAAAGCAATTGTTGGCAGCGGTGTTAAGATATTCCCTAATGCATATGTTGGCAATAATGTTGTTATCGGAGACAATTCTATCATTCATCCCGGAGTGAAGATCTATCACAATTGTATTATAGGAAAAAATGTAACCATTCATGCCGGTACCGTAATTGGCGGAGACGGATTTGGATTTGCCCCGCAAGCAGATGGTAGTTTTAGAAAAGTACCACAAATTGGTAATGTAATCATAGAAGATAATGTTGAGATCGGATCCAACTCCACTATTGACAGGGCTACAATCGGAAGTACCATTATACGATCTGGGGCTAAACTGGATAATCTTTTACAAATTGCCCACAATGTAGAAGTTGGCAGCAACTCAGTTATTGCAGCTCAATCTGGTATTAGCGGCAGCACAAAAATCGGAAAAAATGCCATGATTGGCGGACAGGTGGGTATCGTAGGCCATATACAAATTGCCGATGGCACTAAAATAAATGCACAAAGCGGTGTAAGTAAATCTATCAAAACGCCCAATACCGCTGTAACTGGTTCTCCTGCTTATGATTACACGGCAGCATTAAGAAGCCAGGCCATCGCCAGGAAATTGCCTGAGATGGAAAAAAGACTAAAAGAACTGGAACAATTGGTAAAGGATTTGACAGAAAAAAAATAAAAGTACCTTTGCACCTCTTACATAAAAAAAATAAGCATGACCTCAAATTTCAATATAGATAAACAACATACATTATCTGCATCTACCAGCATTTCGGGCACAGGCCTACATACGGGTATAAATGTAGATATGGTACTAAAACCAGCCAATGTTGGCTTTGGTTTTCAATTTCAAAGAGTTGATCTTCCTGGCATGCCCATCATCAAAGCCGATTGTGACCTGGTTACTGATACCTCAAGAGGCACGACACTGGAATCCGGTAATGTTAAAGTAAGCACTGTAGAACACATTTTAGCAGCATTGGTAGGAATGGGCGTAGATAATTGCCTGATCGAATTAAATGGGCCAGAAGTACCTATCATTGACGGTAGCAGCCAGCCTTTTATAGAAATCATCGAAGAAGCAGGAGTAGCCGAACAAGACGCGGCTAAGATATGGTACACCATTGATACCAATATTTCTTATTACGATGAAGATAAAAGAGTAGAAATAACAGCGCTTCCTGCTACTGAATTTAAAATAACTACGTTGATAGATTTTAATTCTCCTGTGTTGGGTACACAGCATGCCGGACTTAAATCTATCAAAGATTTTAAAACTGAGATCGCTCCTTGCAGAACATTCTGCTTTTTGCATGAATTAGAGTTGTTGCTCGAGCATAACCTGATCAAAGGTGGTGATATCAATAATGCCATAGTAGTGGTTGATAAACCCATTACTGACGAAGAAATGGCAAGATTGGCAAAAGCCTTTGGTAAAGAGAAAGTAGAAGTTAAGAGCGGCGGTTATTTGAATAATCTGGAATTGCGTTTTCCAAATGAACCTGCCCGTCATAAATTACTGGATATTGTCGGAGACCTTGCCTTGATTGGCTTCCCAATCAAAGCGCATATTATTGCTAACAGACCAGGACATAGCAGCAATGTGGCTTTTGCCAAACAAATAAAACAATACATTAAAAAGAACAGGCATACTAAAGATATTCCTGTTTATGACCCTAACCAGCCGGCTGTATATACGTTACAGCAAATAGAGAAAACACTGCCGCACAGGTATCCTTTTTTGTTGGTAGATAAAATAGTGGAACTTTCTGAAAAGCATATAGTAGGCATTAAGAATGTAACCTTTAATGAATTTTTCTTTCAGGGACATTTTCCGGGTAATCCGGTTATGCCGGGGGTATTGCAAATTGAGGCGCTGGCCCAAACTGGCGGTATTCTTTGTATAAATGCAATGCCAGAAGGTGAGTATGACACTTATTTCATCAAGATAGAAAACTGCAAATTCAAGCAAAAAGTAATCCCCGGAGATACCATGTTATTAAAAATGGAACTATTAGAGCCGATTCGCAGGGGTATTTGTGTAATGAGAGGAAGCGTTTTTGTAGGCAATAAACTTTGTACCGAAGGCGACCTGACTGCTCAGTTAGTTAAACGCAGTACATAGTTCCCATTATTATATCGTTTACTAAATAGACAGAAATTAAAAAATCCACCATATGGTGGATTTTTTAATTTCAAAGGATTTTTGAAAATCTTAAATAGCTTTACCAAACAACGTCTGTAGATACATGTAGCTTTTAATGAATATTGGATTGGAAATGGTTGGTAGATATCGGACCTTAAAACGAAACTTAAAAATTTTTAAAGGGCCTATAAAAATGACGGGAATAAGACTATCCCCGTCTTTACCTTAATAAAACCCTAAACTAGCAAAAACTTACTTGCTCACTTTTCTCTCCGCCTCATATAATAATTTCGAATAGTATTTTTATTGCGTTCCTCTATAATAATACTTAGCCAATACTATGCCAAAAACTATTTTTGTGGAAAATTCAGGAAAATAATTTTCTACAAAAAGTGCATACTCCTGCGAACCAACTCCTTGCAAACAAAGCATTGCTATTATTTGCCATAAACAACGCTATTTCACTACCTTTGCAGCCATTTTTAACTGGTCAGACCATAGGTCGGACCCGATGCCCGGAATAATTATATGAGTACCAAATACAAAGAATTCCAACAGCTTAACTTACCCAATATAGGAGAAGAGATATTGGCCAAATGGAAAGAGCATAGTGCTTTCGAAAAAAGCGTTGACCTGAGAGAAGGCAAAACTCCTTATGTTTTTTACGAAGGCCCCCCAAGTGCGAATGGTATGCCGGGTATTCACCATGTGATCAGCAGGACGCTGAAAGACCTGGTTTGCCGATACAAAACCATGCAGGGTTTTCAGGTAAAACGTAAAGGCGGATGGGACACTCATGGCTTGCCAGTAGAATTAGGCGTTGAAAAATTATTGGGCATTACCAAAGAAGATATCGGTAAAAAAATATCTGTAGAAGAATACAATGCCACCTGTCGTAGAGAAGTATTAAAATTTAAAGACAAATGGGACGATATTACCAAAAAGATGGGTTATTGGGTTGACCTGAACAGCCCTTATGTAACTTTTGAAAATAATTATGTTGAAACCTTATGGTGGTGTTTATCAGAATTATATAAAAAAGGATATCTATACGAAAGTGTAAGCATCCAGCCCTACTCTCCTGCAGCTGGCACTGGATTATCTTCTCATGAACTAAATCAGCCGGGTACTTATAAAGATGTGAAGGATACAAGCGCAACAGTAATGTTCCGGGTAATTCAAAACTCAAAATTCAACATTCATAATGTGAATGGAGATGTATTCTTGATGGCCTGGACGACAACACCGTGGACATTACCCTCTAACCTTGGCCTAACTGTTGGACCTGCCATAGATTATGTCCTGGTTAAAACCTTCAATCCTTATACTCATCTTCCTATCGATGTGATTTTGGCAAAACCTTTGGTTGGCAAATACTTTAAAGCAGAAGGAGAAAATGGTGATTTCGAAAATTACAATGCAACAGTAAAATTATTGCCCTGGAAAATTTTGAGTGAATTCAAAGGAAAAGATCTGGAGGGTGTTCAATACGAACAACTTCTTCCTTCTGAAGCAAATACTTTGGAAAAGATTCAGGAAATAACTCCGGGTGCAGAACCATTTAAAGTTATCACAGATAGTTTTGTTACTACAGAAGATGGTACTGGTATAGTACATACTGCTCCTGCTTTTGGCGCAGATGATTTTAAAGTTGGAAAGAAAAATAACCTGGGTATTTTAACCTTAGTGGATAGAGAAGGGAAATTTGTAGATGGTGTGGGTGAATTCAGCGGCCGTTATGTAAAAAATTATAAAGACGAAAAAGATTATGTAGATGTCAATGTAGATATCGCCGTAAAATTAAAATTAGAGAACAGGGCTTTTAAAGTAGAAAAATACGAACATAATTATCCTCATTGCTGGCGTACTGATAAGCCCATTATTTATTATCCGCTGGATGCATGGTTCATCAAAACCACAGCAGTAAAAGACAGAATGGTTGAGTTGAATAAAACCATCAATTGGAAACCCGCTGCTACCGGTACCGGCCGTTTTGGTAACTGGTTAGAAAATATGGTGGATTGGAATTTGAGCCGTAGCCGTTATTGGGGCACTCCTTTGCCCATCTGGAAAACAGAAGATGGAGAAGAACAAAAATGCATTGGATCAATTGAAGAACTGAACAATGAAATAAAAAAAGCCTCTGCAATTTTAGGTGGCGAAACAAACAAGCATTACTTACATGAAGGCATACTCGATCTGCACAAGCCTTATGTAGATGACATTGTATTGGTAAGTGATAAAGGCTTACCAATGAAAAGAGTTTCTGATCTGGTAGATGTTTGGTTTGATAGCGGTGCAATGCCTTACGCACAATGGCATTTCCCTTTTGAAAATAAAGAAACATTCAAACAAAATTTCCCGGCAGATTTTATTGCAGAAGGTGTTGATCAAACCCGTGGCTGGTTTTATACTTTACACGTTTTAGGTGTGTTATTATTTGATTCTGTGGCTTACAAAACGGTTGTCAGTAACGGTTTGGTGCTGGATAAGAATGGCAATAAGATGAGTAAGCGTTTAGGGAATGTTGTTGATCCTTTCGAAACGATTAACAGTTATGGTGCTGATGCCACAAGATGGTATCTGATCACCAACGCATCCCCATGGGATAGTTTAAAATTTGATACAGAAGGCATCAAAGAAGTACAAAGAAAATTCTTCGGAACATTATACAACACCTATCAGTTTTTTGCACTGTATGCAAATGTTGATGGGTTTACTTTTAAAGAAGCATACATCCCTGTAAAAGACCGACCGGAAATTGATCGCTGGATATTATCTTCTTTAAACACCCTGATAAAAACGACACAGAAAAGTTTTGATGAATACGAACCAACCCAGGCTGGCCGTGCTATTGAGGAGTTTGTAGATTCGTTGTTAAGCAACTGGTATGTGCGTCTTTGTCGTCGTCGCTTTTGGAAAGGAGAATACGAACATGATAAAATTTGTGCGTATCAAACTTTGTATGAATGTTTAGAAACACTGAGCAAATTAATGGCACCTATTGCCCCATTCTTTGCAGATTGGTTATTCAATAACCTGAATGAGGTTTCTAACAGATTTACCAACGAATCGGTACACCATACCGATTACCCTGTAGCAAACGATACTGTTATAGATACTGATCTAGAAAAAAGAATGTTACTGGCGCAGGATGCTTCATCGCTTATCTTATCATTAAGAAAAAAGGTAAATATCAAAGTTCGTCAACCACTGCAAAAAGTATTTATTCCTGCAATGGATAGTGAAATGGCTGCCAGGATAAAACAGGTGGAAGACATCATTAAAGCAGAAACAAATATCAAGGAAGTAGATGTTCTGAATGCAGATAACGACTTTATCCAGAAAAAGGCAAAAGCCAATTTTAAAACATTGGGTAAAAAATTAGGACAAAAAATGAAATGGGCTGCGGAACAAATCGCTACATTTGATAATGCGACCATTGATAAGGTACAGGAAGGTGAATATTTGCTGAATCCGGATTACCAGACCCAGGGGGTAGACGCAATTTATATCACCAGTGAAGATCTGGAGGTTTCAACAGATGAAATACCGGGTTATGAAGTGGCTTCTAAAGGATCATTAACCGTAGCTTTGGACGTAGTTATTACTGAATTGCTGAAAAAAGAGGGTGATGCAAGAGAATTTGTAAACAAGATTCAGAATATCCGTAAAGACAGTGGATTTGAACTAACGGATAAAATAATTGTAGAAGTATTGGAAAATCAAGGGCTGCAAGCATCTTTAATTCAATTTAAAGATTATATTTGCGGCGAAATTTTGGCAGATTCGCTTGTCTTTTTACCCACTTTAACCGGTGGATCTGAGGTAGAAGTGAACGAAGCCATATTAAAAGTCAACGTTTATAAAAAAGGAGAGTAGTATGGCAACTAAAAAGAAAGTAGCAGCCAAGCCTGCTGCAAAAAAAACGGCTAAACCCATTAAAAAAGCTGTGCCTGTTAAAAAAGTTGCCCCTAAAAAGGCTGCTAAACCTACCCCTAAAAAGGTGGCAAAACCTACTCCAAAATCCGCTAAACCACTGCCCAAAAAAGTTGCTCCTAAAAAGGCGGCACCGGCTCCTGCAAAAAAAGCTGCAGCACCGGCCCCTAAAAAAGTAACGGTAGTTAAAAAAAGTCCCGAAAAGGCAGCACCAAAACCTATGACAAAAAAAGTTGAAGCAAAAGCAACGCCTAAGCCGGCTGCTCCGGCTAAAGTAACTGCGCCGGTTAAAGCAAAGGACATTAAAGTGCCTGCGCCAAAGCCTGTAGTTATTCCAAAAATATCTACTAAAACAGTACGTACCTACCAGCCAGATTTTACTAAATCTGTTTTGGATAAGGCTCCGAAAGATCCAGGCGCTCCTTCTCAGCGTTACAGCGATCCTGAATTGGCTGAGTTTAAGGAGCTTATATTGCGCAAGCTGGAAGCTGCGAAAAAAGAACTTTCATACTTACACGGACTAATTACCCGTAAAGATGAAATGGGTGGTGATGATACAGATAATCGCTACATGACCATGGAAGATGGCAGTTTAAGCATGGAAAGAGAACAATTGAGCCAAATGGCCAGTCGTCAGATCACTTTCATCGACCATCTGGAAAAAGCGATCATGCGTATCGAAAATAAAACTTACGGCATCTGCCGTGTAACAGGCAAATTAATTGACAAAGCCCGTTTACGTGCAGTACCTCATGCAACATTAAGCATAGAAGCTAAAATGGGAGCAGTAAAATAATTGATCACTGATAATTGATAGTGGAGAATTGTGAAAGCAGTTCTCCACTTTTATTTTAATGTGCAGGCAAATTTCAGTAATCGGTTTATAGCAATAAACTGTATAACTTTACAAGTACAAACACAATACAATGCAAGCAGAAACCAAACGTCAGAAACAAGTAGCAGGCCTGATCAATGAAGAGTTGAATGATATTTTTCGCCGTATGGGATTAAATATGATGGATGGTGGAATGATCTCTATTGCAAACGTAAAAATCACTCCCGACCTCTTTGAGGCAAGAGTATACCTGAGCATGTTTCAGGTAAAAGATACTCAGGCTGCACTATTGAAATTTGAAGAAAAAAATAAAGAGATCCGAAAAGAACTCGGTACCCGTGTTCGTCATCAATTAAGAAGTATTCCGGAATTAAAATTCTTTATTGATGATACATTGGATTATGTTTTCAAAATGGAAGAATTGTTTGAAAAGATAAAGAAAGAAGAAAAAGACAAATAGTTGGAAGTTGGAAGTTTGAGGTTGGAGGTTAGGGACCTTTAACTTAGAAACATACTTCCTACCTCCAACCTCAAACCTCCAACTAATAACTACGAATGTATTTACGTTTCGCCTGGAGATATTTTAAAGCAAAAAAAAGTGCCAACGCTATCAACATCATCGCCTGGGTTACAGTAGGCGTAATTGCTTTTGCCACTACCTGCCAGATTTTAGTATTAAGCGTTTTTAATGGATTTGAAGACCTGGTAAAATCGCTCTACGCATCTTTTTATGCAGATGTAAAAATAATTCCTGCCAAAGGCAAAACATTTACACTTACTCCCGAGCAGATATCATCCATCAAACAACGTAAAGGAATAAACGCAGTTTCACTGATTGCCGAAGAAAAAGCATTAATAAAGAATGAAGATGCCCAGGCAATTGTTTACCTGAAAGGTGTAGATAATAATTTTTTAAACGTTAGTGGTGTACCGGGTAAAACAGTGCAGGGTAAATTTAATACCGGTACTGCAGAAGATCCCGGACTGATAGTTGGTTATGGCGTACAAAATGCCGCTGCAATTAATGTTGACGGGGCATTTGCGCCATCTGTACTTACCCTCATCTTACCTAAAAAAGGCGTTACGCAGGTTACTGACCCATTGCAGGCGTTAAGCGAAGGAAATGTTACAGCAACCGGTGTATTTATGATCCAGCAGGATTTTGATAGTAAATATGCTATTACCAATATTGATTTTGTAAAACAACAAATGGGTTTTACTGAAAATGAATTCAGTGCAGCTGAAGTCAGGCTTAATAGCAAAGTTGATCCAAAGCAAGCACAACAAGATCTATCAAACTTATTAGGGAGTAAGTATACTGTACAAACAAAATATCAGCAGAACACTAGTTTATATACTACCATGAGATTGGAAAAATGGTTCATCTACGGCGTACTTACTTTGATATTGATCATTGCTGCTTTTAATATGATCAGTGCTTTAACAATGCTCGTTCTTGAAAAACAAAAAGACATTAGTGTGTTGCAAAGTATGGGCGCCAATAAACAAATGATCTACAAGATCTTTCTTAGTGAAGGATTATTACTAGGTGTTATAGGGGCTGTTACAGGCGTTATTTTGGCCAGTATTATTTGTATGCTACAAATGAAATACAAACTGGTAAAATTACAGGGAGGTTCTTTTCTGATCGATTATTTTCCGGTGAAACTGCAGGTAACAGATTTTGCACTGGTTACCATTACCGTATTACTCATTACATTTTTTGCATCATGGCTACCTGCACGAAAAGCTGCTAATCAACCGATTGAATTGCGTTGATCAGAAACCTAATCAATCGTAGTTTTATTTGACTGCATATTTTTCAATACTTTTTTGAAATCTTCGGCCGTATAGCTGTACCCTTTTTTTGTTACCAGGTCAATTGCTTTCTTTTCTGCATCGATTGCCTTGATCTTATCGCCGAGCACATATAAAAGTCTTGCGTATGTATCCCAATACAATCCTTCATTTTCCTCCAGCTCAAGTGATTTCAAACTCCAATAACTGGCATTTCTAAGATCGGTAGATTTTTTTGCTGCCTTATAAAAATTCCAGGCATGCTGGTTAAGCGTTGAAGCATAAAACTTTGCAAATGTTTGTGTCGGGACCTCCACACTATCATTTAAAGAATCAACATTCGCAGTTGTCTTTTCTATCTGTCTTTTATCCCAGGCCCTGATAGAATCCAACAAAACATTATTAATATATTGATCTATATAAATTTTGGCATTATAAATATATGACTGGGTATCTCTTACAGCCCAGTAATAATCTGCACAATAAAGTGAATAATTCTTTTGTGCTGTTTTAGATTTTTTAATAGAATTCCCCTCAGTAAATGCACGGATCACACGTAATGCATAATTATCATTTTTCTCTTTAACTGCTTTGGCCATCGATTTGATACGAACCCTTTTATTTACCGCTGAACGAACTTTTCGATCGGTTCTATACCATACTTCTTTGTACATAGACTTGCTGGTATGCCATGCATCATCAGCACTTGATCCGTATATAGAAACATGCTCCATGATAAATGAGTTTATTCTGTAAGAAGACATTAATGAATCTTTTGGAACAAGTGTTGCATATTCATCAAGAAGATCATCAATATCTAATCCCAGGTCAATTCTTTTATTAATATATGTTTCTAAAAAAGTAATATCTGTATTCCCTGCATTGTATTCTTTTGTCAGCACTTCCAAACTGTCCATCCCTGCCTTATTTGATATTGCTTTATCGCAGGCTTTTATATATTCTTTTGAAGTTGAGCTGTTATACGCCAATTGATGCAGTACATTTCCTTTGGGACCAATAAATAAAATACCTCCGGTATTGGCTCTGTCAAAATGATCGGTTAACGTTGTGTAAGAAATATCTTTTGTTGATAAAGTAATAGCAATAAAATCCTTTGCTATTTTATCGCTCAGGGCTGCATCCGAAAAATTTTTAAGTGTTATGTCCTTACATACTACACAATCCGGAGTTGGAACAAAAACAAAAAGTAATTTACCATCTTTTGCAGCTTTTTGAAGAGCTGCCTGATATTGTAAGTTCTTGAATTTCACTTGACCGTTTACAAAAAAAGGATAGGTCAAAATCAATGCGATAAAACAAGCAACTTTTGTTAGTCTCATATAAGTGGTTAGGTATTTATCCCGATCAGAGAAAAGCCAATATTAATAATCGCCTAAAGTCTCCGGCAATTGAGCCAATGCTTTTGCCAGTTGTTCGTCATTTGGGGCAATACCATGCCATTCGTGGCTACCAACCATAAAATCGATTCCTGCTCCCATTTCAGTTCTCATCAAAATAACAACTGGTTTACCTTTACCGGTCAAAGTTTTAGCCTTTTCCAATGTAGCTACCACTTCATCAATATCATTTCCTTTATCAAGATGAATTACTTCCCAGCCAAAAGCATCAAATTTTGCAGCTAAGTTGCCCAAACCCAATACTTTATCTGTAGGTCCATCGATCTGTTGACCATTCCAGTCAACAGTGGCGATCAAATTATCGATTTTTTTATGGGCAGCAAATAAAATAGCTTCCCAGTTTTGCCCCTCATCCAATTCACCATCACCATGTAAAGAGAAAACAAGGCTATTGTCGTTATTCAATTTTTTTGCTAAAGCGGCTCCTGCAGCTACGCTAAGCCCTTGTCCTAAAGATCCGCTGGCCATACGCACCCCCGGCAAATGCTCGTGGGTAGTAGGATGCCCCTGTAAGCGGCTATTGATTTTTCTGAAGGTATTTAACTCTTTGGTAGGAAAATACCCGCTACGTGACAAAACGCTATAAAAAACAGGAGAAATGTGGCCATTACTCAGGAAAAACACATCTTCTCCAACACCATCCATATTAAAGGCAGGATTATGCTTCATTACCTTAAAATACAAGGCTGTTAAAAACTCGGTACAGCCCAAAGAACCACCCGGGTGCCCACTTTGCACTGCATGCACCATTCTTACAATATCTCTGCGTATTTGTGTTGCAGTATCTTTCAAGTTACTCATATATTAATTTTAGAGGTTGCAAACCTACTTTAAATAGGCACACCAGCAAAGTAAAAACGACGTTTTTTAGCAATACTTGAAAAAGATGTATTATTATTTCATTATTTCATTGAGAGGAAGAACAAAAAAACATCAGATTTGTCAAGAATTTCAGGTTAAAATTTTTTTAACCGAGCTATTTTTGGTAAGTTGTGTTCCCGAAACTAGTTCGCTTGGATTGAAACTATCAAACTAATTTGTAGTTTTGCTCCCAATTTGTTTACGTAATACCCTTTTAGGCATGGATCATATTTTTCTCAGTGCTGCGTTGGCGTTTTTGATTACATTTTTTGCAATCCCAATAATCATTCAGGTTGCTCGTGACAAAAAATTATTTGATGAACCGGACGAAAGAAAGGTACACAAGGTTGTTATCCCTACGTTAGGTGGTCTGGGTATATTCGCAGGCTTCATTTTAGCTACTTTGATTGGCGCTCCAACAGGAGGAAGAGAATTGCAATTTGTTGCAGCTGCTACTATAGTCATTTTCTTTTTGGGTATCAAAGATGATATTCTTGTTTTGTCCGCTGCCAAAAAATTTCTTGGTCAGATAATCGCTGCAGGTATAATTATTTGGTTTGGCAAATTGCAGATAACTGACATGCATGGCATTTTCGGTATTCATGGGCTGCCTCAAACAGCCAGCCTTGCACTTACATTCTTCACTGCACTTGTTATCATCAATTCTTTCAATTTAATAGATGGCGTGGATGGTTTGGCTGGTAGTTTAGGGTTACTGACCACCCTCGTATTCGGCACTTATTTCTTTTTTGCCGGAGAAGGCATGTACGCTGTAATGGCGTTTGCTTTATCAGGTAGTATCATTGCATTCCTTATCTATAATTTTTCTCCGGCTAAAATATTTATGGGTGATACCGGTTCTTTACTATTAGGACTAGTAAATGCTGTATTGGTCATTAAATTCATTGGTGTTGCCGGTAACCCTGCTAGTGCTATTCCTCTTCATGCTTCGCCTGCAATAGGCTTTGCAATACTGATTGTACCATTATTTGATACACTTCGTGTTTTTGGATTACGTATTTTAGACAGACGCTCTCCGTTTAGCCCTGACAGAACTCATGTTCATCATTTTTTATTAGATATGGGGCTGAACCACAAAAAAATAACTTTTGTGTGTATAGGAGTAAATATTGGATTCATCTTATTGGCATTCTTTTTACGTGATCTCGGAACTACTACTGTATTGGGAATAGTCCTGTTAAGTGCATTGGCTATGATCGGCCTTATTTACTACTTACGGTCAAAAAATAATTTATTGCAAGCGTCAGCTAAATTAAAACGTGAAGAGTCTATTTTAAAACCACGCAAACTATTTACCCTTGCGTCAGAGGCTGTAGAAGCGGACTGACCCTATGTACGATTTTGGATGTACGATCTACTACTAACTTTCAAGTTTTGAAAAGTAAATAAAAATAGTAAGTTCGTTAAATTTAATGAAATCGTAAATCCACTAGTTCAAAACGTGAATGATTTTACTCTTCCTTTGCAAATTTCACTATCCGCCGCATCATTCTTTTCTTTAGCTTTGCAGCCAAGTAATTTTTTATTTTATGTCAGAAGAGTTAGATTTAATCAAAATGGACGCTGAGTCTACAATGAGAAAGGCAATAAGCCATTTGGAAACAGAATTGACAAAAATTCGTGCAGGTAAAGCCAATCCCAATATGCTGGATGGAATTGTGGCGGAATATTATGGTTCCCCTACTCCTTTGGCACAAATTGCTAATATAATGGTATTAGATGCCCGTACCATTTCTGTTCAGCCCTGGGAAAAAAATATGCTTCAACCAATTGAAAGAGCGATCATTGCTGCTAACATTGGCATTAACCCTCAGAATGATGGTAATTTTATCAGACTATTTTTACCTCCGTTAACCGAAGAAAGACGTAAAGAATTAGTGAAGAGATGTAATGGTGAAGGCGAAACGGGCAAGGTATCCATTCGCAGTATCAGAAGAGATGCCATCGAACAAATAAAAAAATTACAAAAAGACGGATTAAGCGAAGATGCCGCAAAAGATGCTGAAGCAGAGATACAGGAGCTTACCAATAAATTTATCGGGCTGGTAGAAAAGCACCTGGAAGCAAAAGAAAAAGAAATTATGGTGGTGTAATCATAATTAAAAATGAATAATGAAAAATTAAAAATAGGTTTCCATGAACCTGAGATTAATTTTTCATTTTTAGTTTTTAGTTTTTAACTAAATAAGATGCCTTTTAAGTTTGATGAAACTGCTTTAATACTTATAACTACTCCCCTATACATTTTAGTTATCGGAGGAGAAATATTATTCAGCCATCTTCACGTAAAAAAATATTATAGTTTTAAAGGTGTCATTCAGAACATATATCTGTCATTAATAAATGCAGGCATAGATCTGTTATTCAGGTCGATATATCTTTTTATTATCCTCCAATGGTTTTATACGCATGCCTTCTATTCATTCAAGCCATTTGGGTGGGTATATTGGCTGATGCTTTTTATTTTAGAAGATCTGGCATTTTATGTGGAGCATAGGGTCGATCATTATTGCCGAGTTTTCTGGGCAGTACATGTTACGCATCATTCTTCGGAAGAATACAATCTTACAACAGGATTCCGTTCATCAGTATTCCAACCCCTGTATCGTTTCATTTACTTTATCCCATTAGCCTTACTTGGTTTTGACCCAATCGATATTGTATTTATGTATTCGATTACGCAGATATATGGTATCCTTGTGCATACACAGGCAATAAAAAAAATGCCTAAATGGTTTGAGATACTATTTGTAAGTCCCAGTCATCACAGGGTACATCATGCAAGCAATGTTTTGTATCTGGATAAGAATATGGGAATGTGTTTAATTATCTGGGATAAAATGTTTGGCACTTTTCAGGAAGAAATACCCGACGAGCCGGTAAAATATGGACTTACAAAACCTATTAGCAACCCGTATCATCCGTTGAAAATTATTTTTCACGAGTGGCAAAGTATTGGTAAAGACCTGAAAAAGAAAACATCTTTTTTTACCAAGTTAAAATATCTTTTTATGCCACCGGGATGGAGCCATGATGGTAGTAGTAAGACGGCAAAGGAGATGAGAAAAGAGTTATAAACTCTCAGGCTTTTTTCTGTTGGTAATGTATACTCCTATCAATATAATGACTAAACAACCAACCTGCAGTAATCCAAATTTCTCTCCGTAGATTAGTCCCCAACCGATAGCCACAAAAGGCATTCCGTAAGTAACCATACTGGCAAAAATACCCCCTGCTCGTTTTACAAGCATATAAAACAATGCAGTAGCGATAGCTGTTCCCACCACCCCCAATACAATACCGGCTCCGGTAGAAATCAGCATATCATGATTGCTCAATGGTAAAGAAAAATACCCGGTTGAGATCAATACAATTGATGCGATGATCCCATTAAATGACAATGCCACAGAAGCAATTTTTAGCGACCCGATCTCATGCAATTTTTTTGCCACCAGATTTACATTATAACCATACAAAATAGTAGCAAGTACTACGTAAAGTGCAAAGCCAATATGTTTGTATTGTTGCTGAAAACTTTCTCCACTACTCAATAACAATAATATACATCCTAAAAAGGCAATGCAAATTCCTATTATTTTATTGACAGTAGTATTTATGCTGAAAAAGATTGCGCCGGTTATAATAACAAAGATCGGTGTTAGAGAATTCAACATTCCTGTTAATGCACTATCAATTCCCTCTTCTGCCATGCAAAACAATAATGCCGGTATTAAATTTCCGATGGTACCGCTGATACAGACAAGAAACAATTTATTTTTGGGTATCTCTCTAACATACTTGATAGCCAATGGCAAAAAAAACAATCCGCCGGATGCAATACGTAAAGCAGATACCTGAAGAGAGTTAAGTTTTTCAAGGCCTACCTTCATCAACACAAAACTGCTTCCCCAAACAATTGCCAGGAAAATAAAGATCAACCAATTAACTAAAGTTCTACTCACTATATATTTTATTCAAACAAAGATGCAGTTAAAATACAACATATCTAAAATAGACTTGTATTTATTATTAATTTTTGACAAATGATTTTTAATTTTTATTTTTATCTTCTTTTAAATAATTAAAAAATACTATTATGGGACTAATTAAAGAATTTAAAGAATTTGCAATGAAAGGCAATATTGTTGACCTTGCCGTTGCAGTAATTATAGGTGGGGCATTTGGTAAGATCGTTACAGGACTTACCGATTCATTGATCATGCCTTTAATAAGTATGGTTCTGGGAAAAGAAGGAGTAAAAGACCTTAGTTTTTCTATTGGAAAAACAATTTTTCCTGTGGGTATATTTTTCCAGGAAGTGATCAATTTTATTTTGATCGCCATTGTTCTTTTTGCCATTATAAAAGTAATGAACGGATTAAAAAAGAAAGAAGCCGAAGCTCCTGCCGCCGCTCCGGAACCATCATCAACTGATAAGTTACTTACAGAAATCAGAGATGCATTAAGAAAATAAATATATTTTTATAATTTTGCGCCGGTTTTAGCTGAAAAGTTGAAACCGTTTTTTATTTAAAATCAAAATTATATCAATGAAAAAAACAACTAGGCTGTTCATTATCTGTACATTATTAATGAACGCAGCAAGATCGCAGGGAACTACTGATAATGCGATTAAATTTACCGGGGAGGTCACAGCAAATCTTACTAAAAACAAAACTGAATTGAAAGACGGTTGGACAAAAGGCGGAACGATCAATGTCGCCGTCAATGAATCGGGTAGAAATGACTACTGGATAAAGGGTGGGGAACAATTTGCGATTGGAATAAAGGGAATCCTTGATTATAATTTTGATAGAAAAAAAGGAAAAGCAAGTTGGCTGAACTCTTTTAGAGCAAGGTACGGTGTTACCAGGGCAACATCCACCGGCAAAAAATTTTTAAAGAATGATGATTATCTGAACTTCAGTTCAACTTTTGGCTCTGAGTTTAAAAAAAGCTGGAGTTATGCAGGCTTTCTTAGTTTGGAAAGTCAATTTGAACAATACTTTCTTACTCCAGGTTATATCAAATTGGGGCCTGGTATACTATACAAACCAAATGAAAGTTTTAACCTGCTGATTTCACCGGCAATGGTAAACCTTACTACTAAATTAGCTCCGTCACTCAAACCCGTTAATGCATTTGGGGTAGATTCAGGAAAAACGCTGGCACTTGGACTCGGAGCCTTTGTTCAGGCCAAATGCAACAAGGATATTGATAAAGGCATTAATTACAAATCCGTGGCCACTGTTTATTCTAATTATTTGGATCATCCCGGCAATATGGTACTTGATTGGTCTAATTTGTTCACCCTTACAGTAAATAAATTAATTGGCGCAACTGTCAGCATAAATGCCCGTTATAACGACTTTGAAGTAGGCCGTTTACAGTTACAACATAGTATTGGCGTAGGTTTAAGCTATAAATTATAAGCGATTTATACACATTGCATTTTTCGACCCTTTTTTAGGCATAAACTACCCCAAGTTTTAATACATTTGCCCCCAACCACTTGGGGGCTTTTATTTTTATACTTATGGCGAATAATACTTCTTATCAGATAAAACTTGACCAATTTGAAGGTCCGTTTGATTTATTACTTTTCTTCATTGAAAGAGATGAATTGGATATTTACAATATTCCCATTACCAAGATAACAAACGACTTCCTGGATTTTATTCATCAAACAGAAAAATTAAATATTGAGCTGAGCAGTGAGTTCATCTTATTCATCAGCACATTGATGCGTATCAAAGCTAAAATGCTGATACCACGTAAAGAAGTGGATGAACAAGGTAATGAAATTGATCCAAGGCAGGAATTGATCAACAAGATATTAGAATACAAACGCTTTAAAGAAGTTTCTTTAAAGATGGCAGAATTGGAAGCTGATCGTATGTTCATGATCAAAAGAGGTAATCTGCAGAAAGAATTGGCGCAAATTGGTGAAGAAGCCGGAGAAGGAACAGAGATACAAGCAGTTACTTTGTTTAAATTGATGAAGGCATTCGAAAAAGTAATTCTGAAATTACAGGAAAGAAATCATAAGCCGGTACATACCGTTGTGCAGTATAACTACACTATGGAAGGTAGCAGAGAATATATGCTGGAAGCTTGTCGTAGAGAAAAGACCGTTACGTTTGAAAAAATATTTGATGTGTGCGAAAACCGCATACATGCCATTTTCTTATTCCTTTCATTGTTGGAATTAACACAACAACGCTATATGACACTGATCACCGGCGAAGGCAGAAATAATTTCATTATTGAATGGAATGAAAACAGAGAAGAAGATACTGTTGGTCTGCTCCCCGGAGATGAAGCCTGGAATTAAATAATTATCCTCCTTTCGGAGGATTTTTTTTGCTATTTTGTCAGTTCATTAAATGGCATTAAATTTGATGTTTAAACATTGAATTTTAAAATTACTATTATGAACACGATATTATTTAAAGCTGCCGACAGAGGCACAGCAGATTACGGATGGCTGAAACCAAATTACTATTTTAGTTTTAGCCAATATCATAACCCGGGAAAAGTACACTTTGGTTTACTACGAGTATTAAATGATGATTTTATTAGTGGTGGTGGCGCTTTTCCTACGCATCCTCATGATAATATGGAAATTGTTACCATTCCATTTACCGGTGCATTAGTGCATAAAGACAGCACAGGCGGACATGGTGTTATCAATGCCGGTGATGTACAGATCATGAGCGCCGGTAGTGGTATACAGCATAGCGAAGCAAATGCTTCTGCTACTGAACCTGTTACTTTGTTTCAGATATGGGTATATCCTAAAGTTGAAAATATCAAGCCGAGGTATGATCAGAGAAAATTTGATGTTTCAGACAGAACGAATAAATGGCAATATGTGGTGAGCCCAAATGAAGCAGATAATGGTTTATGGATAAATCAGGATGCTCGTTTTGCTCTGACCAATTTAAGCGCTGGCAAAGCAATCTCCTACTCAAATGCATTTAAAGGCAATGGTGTTTTTTTAGTGGTGATCAATGGTAGTGTAAAAGTTGGCGATACCACACTAGGCAGAAGAGATGCCATAGGTATTTCAGAAACAGATAATTTTACTGTTACCGCCAGTGAGGATGCTGAGTTATTAGTGATTGAAGTACCGATGGATTTTGCTTAATATTTCAGTAATACATATTTAGTAAGATCGGTTTATCAGATCTGTTAATATATTTTTTTAGTTCATTTAAAAAAGTTGGGGCTACTGTAGGGCAGCCCCAACTTTCACATATAGGAAATGGTGAGGTTTCATCAGCAGGAACACAGGAATGCGAATGCAATACCACAAAGCGATTCAAAGCATTGCTGTTGGTTTTATCCAGTCCATATAATTTGTAAGCCAGTCCGAATTTTCCAAAATATGATTTGCATATTTTATATTTTCCTAATGAAGAACACAAGCTTCCGGGTTGATTGGAGAATTTTATTTCAGTGGAATGATCATCGCCGCTACCATGTGCTACTAAGCCAGCCAATTCTATAGAATCCTTATCCAGATTGTATACAAAGAATCTTTTTTTACCGGATTCCATTTTCATGTCTATCATGAAACAATAGGTGCTGTTGTAATGATGCTTTCTGATGTAATCAGTGATACCCGCTGACTTTAAATGCAGTCTTGCTGCAACGGTTTTATCAATCTCCTTTTTGGGGATTGTAAATGAAGCTTTATTTTTCTTGGGTACAAACTTTGTTTTATACCAAAAGAAATATGCTAATGCTGTTATACTCATAGCGAGCAACAATACAGTGGAGATAAGTTTTATTAAGAGTTTCATGAAAGTAATATTGCCAATTAGATACTTGGGCAAATTATTTCCACAGAAAAAAATGTTAAACAAAATCAAAAGCTTCTATCTAATTATTTCTTATTTACTTTTTGCCTTGACGCAAAAAGTAACAAAAAAGTCAAGGCAGGAACGATTACAGCACATTCCTGCCGTATAGCTATGTGCATCAGTTGTACTACTGTGACCTCGACATTTGTTCTCTACTCTTAGCTTCATTGTCGATTAATTTTTATTTGAAAAATAAAAAAACTGGAAGTATTGGTTGAATATAGATTTTTAGCTGAATGGCTGCCGGATGGAAGTGTAAAGCACGGTGAGGGATGGTGCGGAGGCTTTCCCGAATGGCTTTTCCTTCGGGACAAGTGTGCGGACTTGCAACGTACAGCCGGAACCGTAGTTGAAATATGTTTATTGCTGAAAGCCCGGGAACTTTTATTTGATCAACTGCTCTACATTTATGGAGATCATATCTCTTAATGTTTGTGCAATATGATTGGCGTCTAAACCAATCTCTTCGTAGAGTTGCTTGGGGGTACCGTGTTCTACCAATCTATCGGGAATACCCATAATATGCACATCGGCTTTGTAATTATGTTCGCTCATGAATTCTAATATGGCGCTGCCAAAACCTCCTTTGATGGTTCCATCTTCGATAGTAATTACTTTATTATAAGAAGCAAATATTTCATGTAACATTTCTTCATCCAATGGCTTTGCAAAACGCATATCGTAATGCGCCGGATTGATTCCATCTGCTTTTACATCACGAATGGCTGCTGCTGCAAAATTTCCTACATGACCGAAAGACAGTATTGCAATTTCTTTACCATCTTTTAATTTTCTTCCTTTACCAATTTGTATTTCTTCGAAAGGATATTTTTGAGCCATATTATCTTTCTGACAATCGGCTATTACACCTTCGCCACGAGGGTAACGGATCACAATTGGATTTTTTGTAGTTGCTAACTGTGCCGTATACATGAGGTTACGCAATTCTCTTTCATTCATCGGCGCACTAACGATCATGTTAGGGATACAACGCATATAAGCGATGTCATAACAACCATGATGCGTTGGTCCATCCTCACCCACCAGCCCTGCCCTGTCTAAACATAACACCACCGGTAAATTTTGTATAGCAATATCATGCACCACCATATCGTAAGCTCTCTGCATGAAAGAAGAATAAATATTGCAGAAAACTTTCATACCCTGTGTAGCCAGGCCGGCACTTAATGTTACCGCATGTTGTTCGCAAATGCCTACATCAAAAGCCCTGTGCGGCATTTTCTCCATCATATATTTTAAAGATGAGCCACTAGGCATTGCCGGTGTAATACCCATGATCTTCTCATTCTTTTCTGCCAACTCAATAATAGTATGTCCAAAAACATCCTGATATTTTTGAGGTTGCGGCAGATCGAAATGTTTTTTCTGGATCTCTCCGGTTACTTTATCAAATAAGCCGGGAGCATGCCATTTGGTTTGATCTTTTTCTGCCAGAGAATATCCTTTACCCTTCACCGTTACTATGTGTAAAATTTTAGGGCCGGGGATTTTTTTAAGATCCTGTAATGTATCTACCAGCTTACTGATATTATGTCCATCGATAGGACCGAAGTATCTCAACTTCAATGCTTCAAATAAATTAGCATGCCCGTTCACCATTCCCTTCAACCCTTCGGTTAACTTCTGCCCCATTGCCCTGGTGAATTGCTTACCTACCGGTAATTTTCCAAGCAAATTCCAAACATCATCTTTTACTTTATTGTAAGTAGGCGACGTCGTTATATCAGTTAAATATTCTTTCAACGCTCCCACATTCGGATCGATACCAATGCCATTATCATTCAATACGATCAACATATCCGCATCCGAAACACCGGCATGGTTCATGGCTTCAAATGCAATACCTGCTGTCATAGAACCGTCGCCAATGATGGCCACACTTTTCCTGTCTTCATTCTTTAATTTAGCAGCAATGGCCATCCCCAATGCCGCACTGATGGAAGTAGAGGAATGCCCTACACCGAATGTATCATATTCGCTTTCGCTTCTTTTAGGGAAGCCGCTTAGTCCGTGATATTTTCTGTTCGTGTAAAAATTATCTCTTCTGCCGGTTAATATTTTATGGCCATAAGCCTGATGGCCTACATCCCATACCAGCTGATCGTAAGGAGTATTGTAGATATAATGTAATGCAACCGTCAATTCAACCACACCTAAAGATGCGGCGAAATGGCCTCCATGAACACTTACCACGTCAATAATATACTGACGCAACTCATCACAAACCTTATGCAAATCTTCCCTGCTGATCTTTTTAAGATCTTCAGGAGAGTTTATTTTGCCTAAAAGTGGGCCTGGTTGACTATTCATTCAGTGTATTTAACGTAACGAAGGTAAGTTTTTTGGTGCTTCGCTACATGGTTTTAAACAGTTTTTAACGATAATTGTTCGGAATTAGAGCCCTATACACTCAGATACTTAACACAAAGTACACTAAGTAGTCTCGAAGTTGCACAAAGACAGTCTGGAATTTGTTAGAATTATCGTTTGGTGAATTGCTTCATTAAAACAAATAATCTCTTTGTGTACTTCTGTGCATGCTCTGAGACCTCCGTGAAATACCTACACCACCACATTCACCATTTTATTCTTCACGTAAATGACCTTTTTAGGCGCTTTCCCTTCTAACCACTTCTGTACCACTTCATTGGCCAGCACAATTTTTTCTGCTTCTTCTTGAGTGATATCCAACGCCATATCAATCGTAGTACGCATTTTACCATTGATAGACACCGGATATTCTTTAGAAGATTCTATCAGATATTTTTCTTCCACTGTAGGATAAGCAGCATCTAAAATAGTAGTCGTATTACCTAAAGCATACCAAAGTTCTTCTGCTATATGCGGTGCATACGGCGTCAAGATGATCAATAATTTTTCAAGAATTTCTTTCTTGTGGCATTTCAATTCTCCCAATTCATTTACACAAACCATAAAAGCACTTACAGCTGTATTGTAACTGAAGTTGGCAGTATCACCATCGATCTTCTTAATGGTTTTATGCAGCACTTTCAATTCTGCATCAGTTGCTGGGGAATCTGTCCATACTTTGCCTTTGATATCATCAAAGAACAAGCGCCATAGTTTGCGTAAGAAACGATGAACCCCTTCAATGCCTTTGGTATCCCACGGTTTACTCATTTCTACAGGGCCGAGGAACATTTCGTACATGCGGAAAGTATCGGCACCATATCTGTTACACAACTCATCTGGATTAACCGTGTTGTATTTTGATTTGGACATTTTTTCTACTTCTGCTCCGCAGATGTATTTACCATCTTCAAAAATAAATTCTGCATTTGTATATTCACCATTTTTCCATCTTTTGAATTCTTCGGTGTTTAGTTCTACTCCATCAACAAAATTGACATCAACATGCAAAGGGCTTGTCTCGTATTTATCTTTTAGTCCAGCTGACACAAATTGATTTGTTCCAACAACCCTAAAGACAAACCTACTACTCCCCTGTATCATACCTTGATTCACCAATTTCTTAAATGGTTCATCAAAACTGATATAACCTAAGTCGTACAACACTTTCGTCCACATACGGCTATACAACAAATGCCCTACGGCATGCTCTGTACCACCTACATATACATC
Source organism: Ferruginibacter lapsinanis (assembly GCF_020783315.1). NCBI lineage: Bacteria > Pseudomonadati > Bacteroidota > Chitinophagia > Chitinophagales > Chitinophagaceae > Ferruginibacter > Ferruginibacter lapsinanis. Next base: position 670,877 of record NZ_CP086063.1, read on the forward strand.
CACCTGGTTCCAGTAATCACTTGCTTTTTTATCGCAAAATGTTGTTGCATTATTTGGATCCATGTAACGTAAAAAATACCAGGAAGAACCTGCATAACCAGGCATGGTAGAGGTTTCTCTTCTTCCTTCAGGGGTATTCACCCAATCTTCCAAATTACCCAACGGGCCTTCGCCTTCTCTCCCCGGACCATATTTATCTACATGCGGCAACTCCAATGGCAGGTCTTTTTCTTCTAGTGCAACAGCCGTTTCTCCCTGCCAGATAATTGGAAAAGGTTCCCCCCAATAACGCTGGCGACTAAAGCCTGCATCTCTCATTTTATAATTCACCTTCTTTACCCCAATCCCCATTTCCTCTATCTTACTAACGGCAACGCTTATAGCATCTTTCATCAACAAACCATTTAAAAAACCACTATTTTGTAAAGTAGCTTCTTTAGTAGGGTTCGCTTCTTCGCCATTATAAAAATCTCCGATGATATTGGTAATAGGAATATTAAAATGTTTGGCGAATTTAAAATCTCTTTCATCACCGCAAGGCACAGCCATAATAGCCCCTGTACCATATCCTGCTAATACATACTCACTGATATAGATTGGAATTTCTTTTCCATCAAAAGGATTGATGGCATATGCACCTGTAAAACAACCGGTGATCTTTTTCTCCGCCATTCTATCTACATCGCTCCTACTTTTTACATAAGCAATGTATTCGTCAACAGCAGTAGCTTGTTCCACAGATTTTATTTCGTTTACCAATTCATGTTCCGGTGCTACCACCATAAAGTCAACACCGAAGATAGTATCAGGTCTGGTGGTATAAACTCGTAAATTTTTATCCGTTCCTTTAATGGCAAAATCCATTTCGGCTCCTTCACTTCTACCGATCCAGTTGCGTTGCATCTCTTTCATGCTTTCGCTGAAATCCACTGTTTCCAGTCCTTCCAGCAATCTATCGGCATACGATGTAATGCGTAAATACCATTGACGCATTTTCTTTTTAACTACCGGATGTCCACCACGTTCACTCACGCCATTCACCACTTCATCATTTGCCAATACCGTTCCCAATGCCTCACACCAATTTACTTCGCCGTATTTACTAAAAGCCAACCGACGGTTCATTAAAATATCTTCCTGCTCTTTTTTACTGTACCCATTCCATTGCTCAGCAGTAAATTTGTTACAACCTTTTGTTTCGTATTTTTTTATCAGCTCAGCAATTGGCCTGGCTTTTTTGTGTGTATTACAGAAATAGCTATTGAATAATTCTAAGAATATCTTTTGTGTCCACTTATAATAATTTGGATTACTTGTCTGTATCTCTCTATCCCAATCATAACAAAAACCAATTTTATCCAACTGACTTTTAAACGTAGCAATATTTTTCTTCGTTGTTTCTGCAGGATGCTGCCCTGTTTCCAACGCATATTGTTCGGCCGGCAAGCCAAAACTATCAAAACCCATCGGATGCAACACATTAAATCCTTTCAATCTCTTATAACGGGCATAAATATCCGAAGCTATATACCCTAGCGGATGCCCCACATGCAACCCTGCACCACTTGGGTAAGGAAACATATCCAACACATAAAACTTTGGCTTGTCGCTTTCGTTGTTAACCTTGTACACTTTGTCAGCATTCCATTTGTCCTGCCATTTTTTCTCGATCTCGTTAAACTTATATTCCATTTTGTATTTAATATTGTCTATTGACTATTTAATATTTCTGAATCTGATTGTACTTTCCTCTGCTAAATAGCAATTTTAACAGTACCTTATTGCCTTTGTATCATCCAATAAAAATATATTTGCAAATAAGCTGTTTTGCAGGTGGCAAAAGTACATTAAAGCAAGTAAAAACCTTTATTTTTGACCTGTTTTGAATACGGCTGCTGCCAACAACCCATTAATTATCAAGGATAAACAATTAGCTAACACATGTCTCAATTCGGAAAATCATCTGCTAAGCGAAGCAAACCCTCTTATTTATACGCTATTATTGGTGTTTCATTGATCTTGTTTCTTTTCGGAATAGTAGGTTGGTTATTTCTTAACCTGAAAAAATCCGGCGAAATGTTCAGGGAGAACATCCAGGTGCATGCGTATATACAGCGTTCTGCTACAAAAAAACAAATTGACAGTCTGCAAAAATATATTGAAGCGATCCCTTATGTAAAAAATCTGGAATATATCACCAAGGAAAAAGCTACCGCAAAATGGAATGCAGAAAATGATACTACCTGGAAGAAATTTTTAGACAATTCCCCTCTGCCTGAAAGCATGGATTTTTATGTTAAGTCAGATTATATGAACAAAGACAGTATCGCTTCTCTACAAAGTGAGTTGGAAGCAAATTTTGGCGGCCGGGTAATGTCAGAGTTTCAATATCCTACTGAAACAGTTGGCTATGTAAGCAGCTACACTAAATATATTGCAGCCGGCATCTTGCTGTTTGCTATCATTCTATCAATCATTGTAATTATTTCCATCGACAATACTATCAGGTTAGCCATGTACAGCAACCGTTTCTTAATTAAAACAATGCAAATGGTTGGTGCTACCCGTAGTTTTATTGCCCGGCCATTAAATGTAAGAGCCGTGATCAATGGATTGATCGCTTCGGGGATAGCCATTTTAGCTGTATTTTGTTTTATTTTACTGGTAGAAAAATTTGTACCGTGGCTAAAATTGTTAAGAGACGGAAGAAATATGGCAATTATTATTACTGGTATTATCATTGCCGGAGTTACTATTTCCTATGCCAGCACACATCGCTCGGTATTGAAATACCTTAAAATGAAACTCGATGACCTGTATTAATACCTTCTCCTAAAGAGAAGTATTAAAAAACATTAACTTGCAACTTTATAAAGTATTGAACAATGAATAAGAATGTAAAACAACCCACTCCAGCCAGTTTATTTGGTAAAGAAAATTATATGCTTATGCTTGGAGGGTTAATCGTACTGGCGCTTGGATTTTTCTTAATGGCAGGCGGAAAAAGTCCTGATCCAACTAAATTCAACGATGCTGAGATCTATAGCACCACTCGTATTACGGTTGCTCCTTTGTTGATCGTGATTGGTTTTATTATTGAGATCGTTGCGATAATGAAAAAACCTAAGACTAATTGATAATGGATAATTAATAATTGATAATTTTTTGCGAAGTATATTGCTTCGCAATTTTTATTTACAATATTTACAAAACTACTGCATGAACACCATCGAATCTATCATCATTGCCATTGTAGAAGGGCTGACAGAATTTTTACCTGTGTCATCTACCGGACATATGATCATTACAGAAAAATTATTACACATTGTAGAAACCGATTTTATTAAAGTTTTTACTGTAGCTATACAACTAGGCGCCATACTTGCAGTGGTGGTTTTATACAGAAAAAAATTCCTGAATTTTAAAAATCTGAATTTTTATTTCAAATTGGCAGCGGCGGTAGTACCTGCATTGGTATTAGGCTTTTTATTTTCAAAAAAGATAGATGCATTATTAGAAAGTTCTTTAACAGTTGCCATCACTCTTTTAGCAGGAGGTATTATCTTATTATTTGTAGATAAGCTATTTAAAATACATACTATTGATTCTGAAGAAAAAATATCTTTCCCAAAAGCCATCATGATCGGTTGCTGGCAATGTATTGCCATGATACCGGGAGTGAGTCGCAGTGCGGCTTCCATTATTGGTGGGATGCAGCAAAATTTAACTCGTACAGTAGCCGCAGAATTCTCTTTCTTTTTAGCTGTACCAACCATGCTGGCAGCAACGGGCTACAAATTATTAAAATACTATAAAGAAGCCGGAGGTTTTTCATCTGAAGAAATAAAACAATTGGCTATCGGCAATGTGGTAGCATTCATTGTTGCTTTGTTAGCGATCAAATTTTTTATCGGCTTCGTTCAAAAATACGGTTTCCGTATCTGGGGTATTTATAGGATCATTGTTGGAATTATTCTGCTGATTCTTATCTGGAGTGGTTTTATTCAATAATTTATTGTTTGTTTACATGATTAATTATTAATTTTTCATTCTTAATTATTACAAATGCAAACTGCTTCAAAAAAGGTTGTCAATGGTTGGGCTATGTACGATTGGGCCAACTCGGTATATAATCTTGTAATTACCACCACTTTTTTTCCTGCATATTATGCCGCTATTACAGGCCTACATAATTTCCCAAATGGTGTTACATTTTTAGGACGTCGTTTTGTAAACACCGAGTTGAAGGATTATGTTTTAGCATTTGGATTCTTAGTGATCGCTCTGATCTCTCCTATACTATCCTCAATTGCCGATTATAAAGGCAATAAGAAAAATTTTATGCGGTTCTTCTGCTATCTGGGTGCAGCAAGTTGCTCCCTACTTTTTTTCTTTGATAAAGATCATGTGACTCTTGGTTTAATGTGTTTTATGTTTGCCGGTATTGGTTTTTATGGCAGCCAGGTCTTTTATAATTCTTATTTGCCAGAAATTGCTGCCGAAAAAGATATGGATAGAGTAAGTGCTAAAGGATACACAATGGGATATATCGGCAGTGTATTGATGCAACTAATTGGTTTTGCCTTAGTGATGACAATGAAAGACAAAGGGTTGGCATTGACCATTACTTTTTTATTAGTAGGAATATGGTGGGTAGGCTTTGCACAGATCACTTTCAGTAGACTTCCTATGAGTTCTGCAAGCGAAAGAAAAGCAAAGAAACATGTACTGGTGAATGGTTTTCATGAATTAAAATTAGTTTGGCAACAGATCACACATATGCCCGTCTTAAAAAGATTCTTGAGTGCATTTTTCTTTTATAGCATGGGGGTTCAAACTGTAATGCTGGTAGCAATCGACTTTGGTATCAAAGAACTAAAGTTAGCAGATGACAAATTGATCATCACCGCTGTGATCATTCAATTGGTTGCTATAGCCGGAGCAGTAGCTATGTCCAAACTTTCAGAAAAATATGGCAATATAAAAGTTTTGCTTTTTACTGTGTTATTATGGATAGGCGTTTGTATTACAGGTTATTTTATTACGACTGAAATACATTTTTATATCATCGCTTCTTTAGTTGGTTTAGTAATGGGTGGTATACAATCTCTTAGTCGTTCTACCTATTCCAAACTAATGCCTGAAACCAAAGACACCGCTTCTTTCTTCAGCTTTTATGATGTTACTGAAAAACTGGCTATCGTTATTGGCCTATTTACATTTGGCTTGATAGAAGGAATCAGCAGTATACGACAATCCATTTTATCGTTGGTTGTATTTTTTCTGATTGGCTTTATTTTGTTGCTGTTAACTGCTCGTAAACAAAGGAGAATAACAGTTTAATGCTTCATGTTTTTTCCTGTTATAAATAGGGCTTATCTAAAGTAATGTGTCTTATTATTACTGATTAGGTGTTGTATCACTTTTTTCTGTTAGATTTAACAGACACAAGCAATATCAACCTCTCTTGTAATAAAGAAAAAGATCAACATTAATAATGAAAGTTTCACAATTTATACCTCCGATAATTTTTAACATCTATAAGAAAATACGATCCACTAAAGCTGGCAGGTATAAAATTGGCAAATATGAAATTGATATCCCTCCGAATTTTGCTTTACCCGCTATTCAAAAAGCACATAGATTGTATGATAGATTTTTACCGGTTTTAGCTAAAAATTTATCCCATGATAAACTTATTATTGATGTTGGAGCAAATATTGGAGATACCACTATCAGCATGTTACAAAATTGCACAAATCCAATAGTGTGCTTTGAGCCATCTGATATATTTTTCGATTATTTGAAAAGAAACTTAAACAAGTTATCGCCTACAGATGCAGGCAGAGTGGATACTTTTAAGCAACTTGTTGGAACAGGCAATCTTTCAGGAGGGTTGAACCATCATGCTGCAGGAACTGCTACATTGCAGCTCAGTGAAAGCCAGACAACTATTACGCATATACCGTTAGATAAATTGATTGATGATAGCAGCAATGTGATATTATTAAAAGTGGATACTGATGGGTTTGATTTCGATGTAATCAAATCTGCAGAAAAAATATTATCAAATTCTGAACCGATCTTATTTTGGGAAAATGAAATATCCGAAGATTTTCAATACGAGGGTTTTGAAACTCTGTACACACTCCTGATCAAAAAGGGGTACAAATACATTTATATATTTGATAATTTTGGTAACTTAATGGTGGAAGAATCAACTTTTGAAGTACTGAAAGACATCAATGCTTACGTGTATAGTATGAAAAAAAATAATTGCACCAGAACAATTTATTATACAGACATACTGGCCGTAACTGAAAAAAATCATTCATTTGTAAAAAATGCGATTTTGGAATATAAAAAAGCATGGATAAATAAATAAATTACAGCATACAGTAAAATGAAATTGTATTCTATCAATACCGGTTACTTTAAATTAGATGGAGGGGCTATGTTTGGCGTAGTACCCAAAAGTATCTGGAACAAATTAAATCCAGCAGATGAAAATAATATGTGTAGCTGGGCACTGCGATGTTTATTAATTGAAGACGGTGATAGGTTGATCCTGATCGATACCGGCATGGGGGATAAACAGGATGCAAAATTTTTTAGTTATTACTATCTGCATGGTGACAACACGTTAGATAAATCATTAGCGAAACATGGTTTTACAAAAGATGACATTACAGATGTGGTCTTAACTCATTTACATTTTGATCATTGTGGCGGGGCTATCATAAAAGATAATGACAAGCTTGTTCCTGCTTTCAACAATGCTGTTTACTGGAGCAACAAAAAACATTGGAAATGGGCCACGGAACCAAACGAAAGAGAAAAAGCTAGTTTTTTAAAAGAAAATATTTTGCCTATTCGGGAAAGCGGCTTCTTGAAATTTATTGAAGTTTCGGATAACAATAAACAATTAGCAACAGATGAACGCATCCCTCAGCTATCTTTTTTTATTGCAAACGGCCACACTGAAGCAATGATGCTACCGATAATCAATTACAAGGGCAAAACAATTGTATTTATGGCCGATCTGCTTCCGTCTGTTGCACATATACCATTACCTTATATTATGGGGTACGATATGTTTCCAATAAAAACATTGGAAGAAAAGAAACGATTTTTACAAACAGCGGTAGAAAAGGAGTATATACTTTTTTTTGAACATGACCCTTTGATTGAATGCTGCACAGTTCATCAAACTGAAAAAGGAATCAGAGCAAACAATACGTTTACACTAAGTGACCTGTAACAAACTATTGCCCTCTTACACTTTGCAATGACGTTAATGGGTATCTTAAATTCTTATACCCATACATATCAATTTTTACAGTCCCAACACTGATCGGACTTTCTACTCTTAATAGTAAATGATTGGGATCATCACTTACCCATGCCGTCATTTTCTCCCCACCTTCAAACATAGTTCCCTTTATCAACAAAGGTTTGAATTTTATAGCTCTGAATTTTCCGTAGCGGGTCTTTACATTTTCTTTTCCAAGATACCGTATGTACAAGTGATACACTTCATCGTCTAAAAACATGTCGAATGGAATTTTATCTCCGGGGTTATACTTACTGAAATTTATATTACGAGCATAATAAATAGAACTTACCACATCCTGAATGCAATTAGGTGTTTTGAAAATACCATTTGTACTCACCGCTGTACCAGCTCCCTGATTGAACGTTACGTTATTATAAATTTTGTGTCCGCCTTCATCTACATTACGAATAAATTTTACCGGCAGCATTGTTGAAGTATCAATATAAGTTTCATAACGATCTCTTACCCTGAAGAAATTATCAAAGAATGAATACGACTTTCCATCTCCCACACAATGGTAAACTGTTTTACCGTTAAACCTTTCCAGTGTAGTAACAAAAGTGGCTTCGCCGGCACCTACATACATCCCCAGTGCATTATAAAAAACTTTCAGAGTAACACTTTCTCCTTCTTTAAATGCGGTGTTTTTAATTCCGCAAAAATCATCACCCGGTACTTGTTTTGGCGCAAACGCCATAAGACCTGTTATCAGAACAAATATTTTAATTAAGTTTCTCATCTTTTTCTTTTAGAATTTTTATACTCAAAATCAGCAAACTACCGATGATTGCCGGTACCACTAAATTAATCAACCAAATACCTAATGCTGCTGCACCTACGCCTAATTCATTTCCGGTGTAAAATTTCAAAATCTCCCAACTGGCTTTTGCCCTTACAGGCAATTCTACAAAACCTAATGTTGGTGCAACTGCCATCACTAAATAAAATACCGTCATTAACCAAAAACATAACCAGCCTCCTATACCAACATGCATTACCTGTAATAAAAGAACGTATTGCAAAACAAATACCAGAAATCGCACAAACGATAAAAGCAAGATCGTAAATAACTGCTTATCGCTAAATTCATCCAACACACTTATATGACGTACTACTTTTTGCAGAGCCGGTACTTTTTCCATCATTCTAACCAGCCAGCCTAAACGTAAATAAAACAGCAACAAAAAAACAGTCACGCCAACACTCAAATAAATTAGAACATTACTCCAAAAGTCTGGTAAAACATTTAATGCGTTGCTATTGTTTTGTGAAAAAAATCTTAAAAACAATAAACCAAGGCATCCCATGATCAAAGTAATCAACAATTGACTGATACTTCCAACAATAGTCAATGATATTGCTTTTATTCTATTTTCATTTTCAACATACAAAATTCTACCTCCATACTCCCCAACCCTGTTAGGCGTAAGCATTGTAACACTACAGCCAGACAACACTGCCTTATAAGCCTTAATAAAAGAAAAACGCTGCAAATGATGAATGAGTAGCTGCCACTTTTTTGCCTCAATTCCCCAATTCACAAACATTAAAAAAATCACCAGCCAAAATTTCCAATTAAGCCAACTATCTTTTATTTCGTGCCATCTGTTTGGCAGATCGGGCTGATTAACTATCTGCCGATACAAACTCCATGAAAGTATGATAAATAATAGAGGACCTAAAAAATAATTGATTAATATTTTGATATACCTGTTCAACCCGATTTGATTACTTTTATACTACAAGTATAGTTTAAAAAAGGGGCAATTCAGTAAACCTAAAAACAAAATTTCTCTTATACATGACATCAAAAACAATTCTAGGCATTGATCCCGGCACAGTTGTCATGGGCTATGGCTTGATAAGAATTACAGGAAGCACTATAAAATTAGTAGAAATGGGGGTTTTAAAACCAGGCAAAGTTGAAGATCCGTATAAAAAACTACAATTGATCTATAACACAGTTAGTGGTCTCATTGTTAAATACAAACCGGATGTATTTGCCATTGAAGCTCCTTTCTTTGGAAAGAATGTACAGAGTATGCTTAAGCTGGGCCGGGCCCAGGGAGTAGCTATTGCAGCCGCCATGAGACATGGTTTAGATGTAACTGAGTATTCTCCCAAAAAAGTTAAACAATCAATTACTGGCAATGGAAATGCGAATAAAGAGCAGGTATTAAAGATGCTTCAACGATTGCTACAATTTGAAGAAAATCCAACCTATTTAGATGCATCAGATGCATTAGCCGTAGCTGTGTGTCATTATTTTCAGGAAAAGACTGTATCAGTATCCGGAGCAGGCAAATCAAAAGGATGGGATGATTTTCTGAAAAAAAATCCCGAAAGAATTAAGTCTGGTAAAAGCGTAAAGTAATTAACCGTTGCTTTTTTATTAACTTCCACTTAACATAGATTAACAGCGTTGAGATGAAATTAAATAAAAACTTTGCAGAATACATTTTATGACAATTCGTTCCAAAACATTACGGTTAGTGCTGCTCGTGAGCACCCTTTTGATAGCCGTGATCATTGCAGTGCAATTATTCTGGCTGCAAAAGGTTTATTTATATGAAGAGAAGCAATTCAACATTAATGTTTCAAAAAGCATACGTGGTTTATATGATGATATGGAATTGGTAAATGATGTTTCTGATAATAAACAAACGATCATTGAAAATCCCAGCCCGGATATCTATTTATTCAGAGTAGATTGTATCCCAAGCCTTGATACACTTTGGATGAGCATCAAATCTGAATTCACCGATTTTGATGTATACACCGACTGCAAAATAGGCGTCTACAACAATCATAAGCAAGCATATATTTTTGAGAATTATATCGACCTGCCGGATGCTTACAACAAAAAAGGCATCCCTAAAAGTTTACCGGTCTTTTCAAGAAACTATGACTATATCATGTATCTTTTTCCTCACAGGAGTCAGTACATTTTGAAACAGATGTTTTTCTGGATCGTATCAAGTGGCACGCTTTTAATTGTATTGATCGGTTTTGGAATAAGTATTTTTTATTTATACCGTCAGAAATTTTTAAACGAAATACAAAAGGATTTTGTAAACAATTTCACACATGAGTTCAAAACTCCTTTAGCGGTAATGAAAATTGCATCTGAAGTATTACAACAATCTGATATCAACAATAAACCGGACAAACTAAAGACCTATGCCAATATCATCAATGATCAAACAACGCATTTGCAGGCGCAGGTACAACGCCTACTCGAAATAGCATATACAGACAGAAGTAGCCTGCCGCTGCAAAAAGAAAAAGTCAATATCAATGAACTGATCGCACAATCAATTAATGACCTGCAACCACTGATAGAAGAAAAAAGGGCAATCATTAATACTAGTTTCCCTACAGGAGAATGTATTATTTCGGCGGATAAATCCTATTTACTGCTGACTTTCGTAAATCTCATTGAAAATGCCATTAAATTTTCCAGGCAGCCTTCTATAGATATCATAGCATCTATAGAAGAACATACTGCCAGTATTTCAATAAAAGATAATGGAGTAGGTATCAGCAAAGAAGAACATAAAAAAATATTTGATCGTTTTTACCGGGTTACTGAGGGGGAATTGCATACTACTAAAGGTTTCGGACTTGGCTTGAATTTTGTTAAAAAAGTAGTAGATGCACACAATGGCAAGATTACAATAATCAGTGAGCAGGGCAAAGGAAGTTGTTTTATTATAAAATTACCAACAACCTAAATATCGTTTCATGAGTAAAGGAAAAGTACTTTTAGCAGAAGATGATCTGGCATTAAGTTTTGTAATAAAAGATAATTTACAAGACGCCGGCTATGAAGTTACTCATTGCCCGGACGGAGAAATAGCATGGCAGCAATTTCAAAAAAAAGAATTTGATATTTGTTTATTAGATGTAAACATGCCTGTGAGAGATGGCTTTTCATTGGCAAAAAAGATCCGGCAGTTAAGTGATGTTGTCCCTATCTTATTTATTACAGCCAAGAGTATGGAAAGTGATAAAATAACAGGATTTAAAACCGGTGCCGATGATTATATCACCAAGCCTTTCAGTATGCAGGAACTGTTGATGCGTATGGATGTTTTTTTACGTCGATCAAAAAAATTGTCCTCAGACACACAATTGGAATACACTATCGGTAAACTAAGATTTGTTACCGCCGAACTTAAAATATATATTGACAAAGAAGTAATTTCTTTAACTCAAAAAGAAGCTGATCTGTTGAATTTTTTTGCAAAGCATATCAACAAGATATTAAAAAGAGAAGAAGTATTGCTGAATGTTTGGGGTAAAGATGATTATTTTTTAGGTAGAAGTATGGATGTATTTATTACCAAACTTCGTAAGCATCTTAAAGCAGACCCATCTATTATTTTAGAAACAATTCATGGTGTTGGCTTTAGACTAAATGTGCCAGAATAGCCTGTTGTACTTCTTTTAACTTTTCGGCTGACAACTCCAGTTTTTCATTGGTGAAATTCAGATCATCCGCAGAATTGATAGGCATTAAATGCAAATGAGCATGTGGCACCTCTAACCCTACAACACTTACTCCGCAACGATTACAATCAAATGCTTTTTCTATAGCATGTGCAATGGGTTTTGCAAATACCAGCATCTTACTCAAATAATTATCTGACAGATCAAAAAATTTATCTGTTTCTGTTTTAGGCACTACCAATACATGGCCTTGTACCAATGGAAAAATATCCAGAAAGGCAAAGAAATTTTCATCTTCAGCGATCTTATAAGACGGGATCTGACCGGCGATTATTTTAGAGAAGATTGTCATACAAATATTTTTTATAAAATTACAAACAAAAAAGCCCTACTCAAAATGAACAGGGCCTTTTAAAAATTTGATAACAATTAAATGGTAATATTTTCCACTTTAAATTTAAGTTGCCCGGCTGGCACCTGCACTTCAGCAATATCGCCAATTACTTTACCCAGCAATCCTTTTCCAATTGGAGAGGTTACAGAGATCTTACCCAATTTCAGGTCTGCTTCTTTTTCTGAAACTATCTGATAGGTAACTTGTTTTTTTGTTCCCATATTGGTTACCGTAACCTTGGTGAGAATAGACACTTTGCTGGTATCAATATTTGTTTCATCCAAAATACGGGCCGTAGCAATTACACCTTCCAGATATTTGATCTTGGCCTCCAACATACCTTGCGCTTCTTTTGCCGCGTCATACTCAGCATTTTCTTTTAGATCACCTTTTTCTCTGGCTTCGGCAATAGCTCTGCTGGCTGCAGGTCGTTCAACACCTTTCATATGTTGCAACTCCTCTTTCATTTTTTCAAAAGTGTCTTTCTTTACATAATTAGTATCACTCATAACAAATCGTTTATAGTAAATAGAAAAAAAAATACAACGCCTCAGGAATGCCTAAGGCGTTGTATATTATCACAAATATAATATTTTTTTTAAACTCCCAACTTTTCCAGAATTACTGCACTCATTTTATAAAATGCCTCATGGCTGTAACCGGCTATGTGTGGAGTAATTACCACATTTGGCTGCGATATCAAAAATTCTACTTGTTCTTTTTGAATAGAGGTTAAGGTCTCCAGTTTTTCATTTTCCAGAACATCTAATGCCGCTCCAGCAATGAATTTTGCCTCCAAAGCCTTGATCAGGGCTGCAGTATCAACCACTTTCCCTCTACATGCATTGATAAAATAGGGCTTTTTTTGTAGTGAAGTGAAGAACGCATCATTGGCCATATGTCTTGTTTCATCTGTTAATGGCACATGAAAACTGATCACATCAGCATATTTGCATATTTTTTCCAGATTAGCTTCTTTAATGTACTCCTTTCCAAAACCAAACTTGTATTTATCATACGCCAAAACAGTAACATTAAATGGTGCCAGTAATTTTGCAAAAGAACTCCCGGTATTACCATAACCAACAATACCGATCGTTTTTCCAAAAAGTTCTGTGCCTCTGTTCACATCTCTGAGCCATTGCTGATTCTTCACTTCTAAAAAACTTTTTGAGATATTATTGGTAAGATTCAACAATAATCCCAAAACATGCTCTGCTACTGCATTACGATTACCTTCGGGGCTGCTCATACATATTACACCTCTGCTTTCTGCATAATTTGTATCAATCAATTCCATACCACTTCCCAAACGACCTATCCACTTCAGTTTTATTGCTTTATCTAAAATGTTTTTATCAATACGTAATCTTGTGGTTACGATCAGACCTTCGGCTTCAGCAATTAATCCAGCCAATTCTTCGTAATTGATTTGAGGTAGGTACATCACTTCATACCCTTTTTGTTCCAGCGTATCCATCAAATACTGATGTGCACTGGCTGTAATAATCACCCTTGCTTTTTTTGTATTCATCTCTATAGTGCGGCTATCATACTAATTTCAAGATTCGCATTTTTGGGTAAACCCTTTACAGCATAAGTTTCCCTTGCCGGGAAATTGCCGGAAAAATATTGAGCATAGATGGTATTTACACTGCCAAACAAATCCATATCACTTAATAATATCGTTGTTTTAACTACATTGCTCAAATCCATCCCGGCTTCTGCCAACACATTCTTCAGATTTTGCATTACCTGATGCGTTTCTTCCTCAATATCTTTATTTGCCAGATCATTAGTGCCTGGTATCAAGGCTACTTGTCCGGACAGAAACAATAGATCTCCCACTTTTACAGCCTGGCTGTACGGACCAATAGGTGCCGGAGCTCTTTCTGTATTGATAATTTCTTTACTCATTTTTTATTTATAAAACACAAATATATCTTTTTGCTACGACGTATTTTTGTAAAAATTTACATAAGATAGTATATGCCACTTATATTAAATATTAGCACTGCATTAGAAACAGCCTGCGTAAGCATTGCTAGGGATGGTGCTTTGTTGCAAGAACTTACAAATAGGGAACCAAAAGACCATAGTAGTTTTTTACAAGTGGCCATTAAACAGCTTTTGAGTAGTTTACAGATTGATATACAACAGATTGATGCTGTTACGGTCATTGAAGGGCCGGGATCTTATACCGGACTTAGAGTTGGTATGGCTGCCGCAAAAGGACTTTGCTACGCTATTAATAAACCACTTATAACTATTAATTCCCTTGAGGCATTAACAGCATCAGCACTCAATGAATTACAAACAGATATTCCTGAATTATTGCTATGTCCGATGATCGATGCAAGACGCATGGAGGTATATACTGCAATTTATGGTTCAAATCTGCAAATTATATTAAACCCTAGTGCCTTAATACTTAATCCCTTATCATTCGAAGATTTTTTTAACAGGCACCCAATTTTATTTTTTGGTTCTGGTGCCGAAAAATGGGGTAGGCTATGTGCTAATCCAAAAGCAGTTGGATTTCATAAAATTGAAATACAAAGTAAAATATTGAGTAATTTGTCTTTTAAAAAATATTTAGCAAAAGAATTTGCAGATATTGCTTATTCTGAGCCTTTATATATAAAAGAATTTTTCTCTCCAAATGCTTGATAATTTGATGCATATAATAAAAAGGGCAAAACTTATGCAACAAAAAGTATGTAGGATATTAAATGATTAATATATTTGCAGAACCTTATTCCTATAACCACTGTAACTCTTGACCGGAGTTGTAGTTTAAAACATCTGTACATGATCGCTAACAAAATTGACTATTACAACGTCAAAAAAGCAGCTTTAACGCTGAGAGCACTTAACCACAAGTTACGCCAACAGTTAATCAAATTGATTGATGAAGAACAAAAACTTACCGTAACTGAAATTTATGTTCGTCTTAGATTGGAACAATCTGTTGCATCACAACATTTGGCTATTTTACGAAAAGCCGGTATTGTGAATACACAAAGAGAGGGTAAATTCATTCACTACGTTATCAACCACAAACGTATTGAAGAAATTAACGAATTTGTGAATCAACTGATTACCTAGTGTTAAAGCAAGGAAAAAATTGAAAGCGGATGTTATAATGACATCCGCTTTTTGTTTTTTATCTTTGATGGATTAATTAATTTATATGTTTATAAAACAATTATATACAGGCTGTATAAGTGAAGCGGCATATTATATTGAAAGTGATGGAGAGGCCGCTATCATTGATCCGTTAAGAGATACAGAGCAGTATATTGAATTAGCTAAAGAAAGGAATGCCACGATCAAATATATTTTTGAAACACATTTTCATGCAGATTTTGTCAGTGGACATTTAGATCTTCATCAAAAAACAGGTGCTCCAATTATTTACGGTCCAAATACAGTAACAAAATTTTCGGTACATATTGCTACTGATGGTGAAACTTTTACACTGGGTAAAATTTCATTAGAAGTATTACATACCCCGGGCCATACAATTGAAAGTTGTTGTTATTTATTACGGGACGAAAACAAAAAAGCTCATGCAATTTTTACAGGAGATACACTATTTGTAGGAGATGTAGGCAGACCTGATCTGAGCAGCGGAGATCTAAGTAAAGAAGAACTTGCAGGAATTATGTACGACACCTTACAAAATAAGATCATGCCATTGGCTGATGATATTTTGGTATACCCGGCTCATGGGGCAGGAAGTAGTTGCGGTAAAAATTTAGGCGTTGAAAAATACAGTACAATTGGCGAAGAAAAACAATCAAACTACGCTTTACAACAACAAACCAAAGAAACATTTATTCAAACCATAACAGCAGACCTGGAAGCTGCACCAAAATATTTTTCAGTGAACGCACAATTAAATAAAGAAGGATACGAAGCCCTTGAATCAATAAAAAATAAAGCTTTGCAACCATTAGATATCAATACATTTAAAAATAGATTCAATAGCGACGCAATTATTTTAGACACAAGGCCGGCCGCTGTTTTTACACAAGGCTTTATCCCCGGAAGCATTTTTATAGGTCTTGAAGAAAGATTTGCAGAATGGGCCGGCAGCCTATTGCCATTTGACAAAACAATGATCCTTGTTACTGAAAAAGGAAAAGAAGAAGAAACTGTTGTCAGATTAGCAAGAGTTGGTTTTAGTAAAGTAGAAGGATATCTTGATGGAGGATTTGATACATGGCTAAATGCAGGAGAAACAATTGACCTGATCATCGACATCGAACCTGATGAATTAGCTATGGATATCAAACATGACAAGAATTTACAGGTAATAGATGTACGAAGAGAAACAGAATATGCTGTAGGCCACGTTAAAGATGCACTTAATCTGCCGTTGAATGATTTAACGGATCTTGCCACCATAGCAGCTTTTGAAGATAATCAAAATCTATATCTGCATTGTGGCGGGGGCTACAGAAGTGTTGTTGCCTGCTCTTTGTTAAAAAGACAAGGTGTACACAATCTCAGAAATGTTCTGGGTGGTTGGAAAGCCATATCCGAAGAAAAAAATATCAAAACTGAAAAGGAAGCCAGTGCATTAAACTAACCTTCGATTCTGTTATTTTTAAACTCTTCATTATACGTGTGTTTCCATCTGCGATGGCTCCATAAATAATTATCAGGCTGCTCACGTATGATATCTTGTACAAAATTTCTGTACATAATAGCTAATTGCTCTGGCGAATAATTTCCTGCATCTTCTACCACCAGTTTGGTATCAAAGCTGTAGTATCCTCTTTTTATTTTTCTGAAGTCTAGAAAAATAATTGTTGTATTGCTCCTTGATGCTGATTTGTAGGGACCTGCTACAAATGGTGTCTCTCTTCCAAAAAAATCAAGCCAATAGGCATGCTGTATTCTGGATGGACTCTGATCTGCCAACAAATACATCAAATATTGGCCTTTCATCAATTCAGGCATCTGTCTTCTAAAAGTAACAGTGGGTACCAATATTGTATTATATTTTGAACGGATCTTTAAAAAAAGTCTGTCCATTGCTTTATTTTCTATGGGGCTATAAATACCTATAGCAGGTATGGAAATATTTTTACTCATCACCAGGTTGGCATATTCCCAGTTAAATTTATGTGCTCCAAATATCTGGATATTCTTTCCTTTTTTTACTATACCATTTATAAGTTCGAAATTGCCTGTACATCTTTCGTCATACACTTTATCACTCATAGACAGTACCTTGATCGTTTCAATAAACGTATCGCAGAAATTTCTATAAAACTCTTTAGCTATTTTTTTTCTTTCCCGATCAGATTTTTCAGGAAATGCTATGAGTAAATTATTTAACACAACGGCCTTTCTGTATTTAAAAACACGGTATAACAAGAAAGCAATAAAGTCGCTTAGCTTGTACATGATAAAAAAAGGCAACAGAGAGATCAAATAAAGTAAACCGTAAACAATATAATACATGATGCGTTGAAATTAAAGGCTGCGTTGTGGCACAAAGATATGCTGTATAGTAATATATCAGAAACTGACACGACAAAGCAATGATTTGCCACAAAAACTACAATACAATATTTTGTATTTTATCGCTTTTTTCTGGATAATCAGTGTTAAAATGCAATCCCACACTCTCGTGTCTGAATTCTGCTGATTTTACAATAAGATATGCAACTGTAATCATATTACGCAGTTCACATAATTGAGGTGAAACTGCTGTTTTTTCATACAAAGCTTCTGTTTCTTCATGCAACAGATCCAATCTTCTGTTTGCTCTTTGTAAACGTTCATTATTACGAACGATCCCCACATAATCACTCATCAGTAACTTCAATTCTTTAAGACTTTGTGTGATCAGGATCATCTCCTTTGGAAAAGATGTTCCATCAGCTTTCCAGTCAGGTATTTCTGCTATAAGCGTTTTTTTGTTTTCAACATTCTTTACGCTGTCCAGATATGCTCTATGTGCAAATACCATTGCTTCAAGCAAACTATTGCTGGCTAAGCGATTAGCCCCATGCAATCCGGTGCTGGCACATTCACCTGCTGCATATAAATTTTTAATGGAAGTTCTGGCCCATTCATCTGTTTTCACACCACCGCAACTATAATGAGCTGCCGGCGCTACTGGTATCATATCTTTTGTAATATCAATTCCCAGGCTCAAACATTTTTCATAAATGTTAGGAAAGTGTTCTGTAAATTTTTCTTTACTAAAATGCCGGCAATCCAAATAAACATATTCGGTACCGTTTATTTTCATTTCATTATCGATTGCTCTGGCAACAATATCACGAGGAGCCAGATCCTTACGTTCATCATAGCGTGCCATAAAAGCTTCACCTTTATTATTCCGCAAAATCCCTCCATCTCCACGTACTGCTTCTGTGATCAAAAAGTTTTGTCCAAGCACGCCCGGTTCATACAATGCTGTAGGATGGAATTGAATAAACTCCATATTCTCGATCCGTCCTTTTGCTCTGTAAACCATTGCCACACCATCTCCTGTAGCAATTGAAGGATTGGTGGTTGTTCTGTAAACCTGGCCGTTGCCACCTGTTGCCAACAATGTAGTAGAAGAAAGTATTTTTTCAATTTTATTGGTAACCAAATTCAATACATACACGCCATAACATTCTATATCAGTAGTTGATTTTGTAACCAAATAACCAAGATGATGCTGAGTGATGATATCCAACACAAAACAATGTGTGATCAGTTCTATATTTTTCTTTTTTGCTATCGTTGCTAACAAAGCCCTTTCCATTTCCTTTCCCGTCACATCTTTATGATGCAGTATTCTCGACTCACTGTGCCCTCCTTCTTTACCTAATTTAAAATCCCCATCTGGTTCTTTATCAAACTGAGCCCCCCATTCTATTATTTCTTTTATTCTTTCTACACCTTCTTTAACAACGATCTCTACCACCTCTCTATTACACAAACCATCGCCTGCAATCAAAGTATCTTCAATATGTTTATTAAAACTGTCTTTATCAAAATCCATCACACCGGCAATTCCACCTTGAGCATACTTAGTATTAGTTTCGTCGCTCTGTGTTTTGGTAAGAATGGTTACTTTTTTATCAGGACAATCCTGTGCAACTTTAAGCGCATAGGTCAATCCAGCAATACCACTTCCAATTACTAAAAAGTCTGTTTTCATAATTTTTTTGTTACCAGCTGAATACCATTTCTCAGCATCGTTGTGTCACTCACTTGTACTGTATACCATTATTCATCAAAGTCAAAAGTTAACATTCAAAAACAAAAGTGTTAGAGACTGTTTTAGATTTTTAACTTATCCTGCTTCCACCCAAACCCCACTCTCTTTCAATAAATTTATCAATTCATCCACCGCAATAGCACTATCAATATTTCTTTTCACTACTTCTTTTCCTCTGTACAAAGTGATCTTATCTACGCCACTGCCCACATATCCAAAATCAGCATCTGCCATTTCCCCCGGACCATTTACAATACACCCCATAATGGCAATTTTCAATCCTTTCAAATGATTGGTAACCGCACGGATCTTCGCGGTTGTTTCCTGCAATTCAAATAGTGTTCTGCCACAACTCGGACAACTGATATATTCTGTTTTGGATATTCTTGTACGTACCGCTTGTAGAATTGAGAAAGATGTATTGTTAATGAACTGATGATTATTTTTTGTTTCCAGATACGTTCTGCCAGAAACTTTTTTTACTTCCAGTTTAGACGGGTCATTCATTAACCAGATACCATCACCAATCCCATCTAAAAATAATGCACCCGATTCTGCACTGAAGTGAATCAATTGTTCATCAATACTTGTGTCATTACTTTCAACTGTTAATATAACAGGACAGTTAATTTTTTGTTTCATCAAATCCACAACCAGCTTTCTTACAGATTGCATTGCATTTTTAACTGAAGAATAAATACACAACACAACTGTTGAATCATTTTTTATTGCATCTGTTACAGCTCCTTCAAAATTTGAAGCATCAATTGCAACAAAATTTATCAATGAAGATTTTTGATCAGCTTTTAAAAATGCTGCCCCTTGATATAATGGAAAATATTTTTCTTTATCGTCAAGAGTCAGCCAAGTAGCATGATCACAAATTATTTTCAATGTACCCGGCAAAGCAAAATCTATCAGCTTATTGGCTGTATAAATGTAATCAGCCGCAGCATCGCCTATATTCCATTTATCTGTTATTTCATTATATGTATAACCAATCGCCTGTAAGTCTTTATGAACAATCGTTTCAGCTAACATAAAATCTGCCACCACCACCGGCACATGTTTTCCTCCAATATTTGAAACAACAGTTGTTTCTCTTCTTTTGTATTCAAACGGAGAATAAGGCAAGTTGGAGGTTGGAGGTTGGAGGTTGGGGGTTGCAAGTTGAAAGCCATTGTATCGTTTCACCAGGTCTTTACACACCGGAATTTCAAATTCAGGATCTTCAGTTAATGATACTCTTATTGTATCTCCAATACCATCTTCCAATAATGTTCCGATACCGATCGCACTTTTTATTCTTCCATCTTCTCCATCTCCGGCCTCGGTTACGCCAAGGTGTAATGGATAACATTCTCCAAATTCCTCCATCATATGATTAATGAGCAATCGATAAGCCTGTACCATCACCAATGGATTACTGCTTTTCATACTCAAAATAATATTGTGATACTCTTCGCTTCTGGCAATGCGTAAAAATTCCATAGCACTTTCTACCATGCCCATAGCAGTATCCCCATAGCGGCTCATAATTCTATCGCTCAAGCTTCCATGGTTAGTGCCAATACGCATAGCCGTACCATGCTCTTTACAAATTTTAACTAATGGAGTAAAGCGCTCTCTTATTCTTTCTATTTCTTCAGCGTACTCAGCATCGGTATATTCGATTTGTTCAAATTTCTTCTTATCAACATAGTTGCCCGGATTTACTCTCACCTTCTCTACAATAGTGGCGGCTATCTCTGCAGCATTAGGAGTAAAATGAATATCTGCAACCAGCGGGGTATTATATCCTCGCTTGCGTAATTCATTTTTTATATTCAATAAATTTTCTGCTTCTTTTTTGGAGGGTGCTGTAATACGAACCAACTCAGCCCCGGCTTCGATACAACGTATGGATTGCTCTACTGTGGCAATGGTATCCATCGTATCTGTTGTGGTCATTGTTTGCACACGAATAGGATGACCATTCCCTAAAAGTAAATTGCCAATTTTTACCTCCCGTGTTTTAAGACGTTTATATTCAGTTAATGATTCTGTATAAAATTGCATAATTTAACGACAAATAAAAATAGATTGATATTACATCTTGCCTTCTAAAAAGCCCAACTGTTTTAATATTCCCTTTATGATATTCTCTCTTACTTTTTGCATGTCAATATTAGCATCAGGTGATTTAACCAATAAAGCAAAAAAATAAGGATGTTTATTTTCTTCTATCCAACCAACCAACCAGCCGATATTTGTTTTTTGTTCATCAACTCCCCAGCCGCTTTTGTAGGATAATTTATACAATGTATTATCCTCCTGCACCATGGCATCACGAACTATTTGCTGAGTACGTTTTTGAAAAGGCAGTTGATCAAAATACAAACGTTTTACCAACCCTAATTGTTCATCCGGAGAAATTTTCAAACTATTATCAAGCCAGAAACTATCAATTTGGGTAGTGATTTTTCTTGTCCCGTAATTTAAAGTATCCAACCAATGTTGCATGGTATCCTTTCCTATTTTTCTTGCTACTTCCTGAAAATAAGGAACGCTGCTTACTTTAAAAGCTTCTTCCATTGTCAGGTCCTTATTCCACTCTTCAACAGGACGTTTTACGCCATCCCATTTTATGATCATTTTTTCATCCGTGATTCTTCCTGTTTCAATACCAACTAACGCATTCACTATTTTGAAAGTAGATGCAGGTAAAAAACGCATTGTATCTAACCGCATATTATACACCGTTACTTTACCACTACTATTGCTGAACATGGTAAAACAACCATCTACTTTATTTTCATCAAAATATTTTTTAAGACTATCGTCAATTTTTGCTCTGTTTACCGAACAAGAGGTAATAAGCAATAAAGAACAGGAAATAAGGAATAAGAAAGTCAGGATTCGTTTCATTCTAAAAGTATTAAAGCCTTTAAGGCTTGAGTTTATGGTTTTAAATGTTTAGCCGTTGCCTCTAATGTTTCGTAGAATTCAGTTCCGTATTTTCTTATGATGGCATCTTTTAAAAAAACGTACACCGGGACTTTTAATTTTTTTCCAAGACTACAAGCCGCACTGCATAGGTCTTCCCGGGGCTCGTAGTTCACATACTCAGTTTTTTTATTTTTACTTTGTTTGATCCTGATAGGAAACAGATGACAACTGATCGGCTTTTTCCATTGCACTTTACCATCATTATATGCTTGCTCTATTCCACATTTTACAACTCCATTTGAATCCACGATCCCATAAACACAAATCTTACTTTCAATGGTAGGAGTTACCCAGCCAAATTCCTTATCATATACATATTTTCCCTGGCGTTTAAGCTCTCGTACATTTTCCTCACTTAAATAAGGCAATACAGCCTCGTAGACACTGTCGATTTCTTTCAACTCGTCGTTATTTAAAGGAGCTCCGGCATCGCCGTCCACACAACAGCCACCCTTACATTTATTAAGGTCACAAACAAACTGCTCCTCCACGATTTCATCACTTACCAGTATATTATCAATTGCGATCATTAACGCAAAGTTAAAACATTCGCTTATTACATTGGCAGCAAGTTCAATTAAAGCCTTTAACAAATTTCTAACGGAATTATTTATGAAATTCAACCAGCCTTCAAATCATATACCCACAAACCAGCCTTTATGCCCAACTCACGCCAACTAACCCTTCAAAGCAGTGTTCGCTATTTTTTTACCGCTCTTTTCTGGATACCTGTAGTTTTTTTTAGTTTGTTATTGGTAAAGAACACAATACCATATTTCTCTTTTAGTCAACATTTCAGCTTTATTGAAGAAAGAGCGATCCTTTTTCTGAAACCTATTTATAAATACAGTTTTTATACGCACATTTTTGCCGGAATGTTCTGCATTATCGCCGCACTTACACAATTCTCATCTTATATTTTAAAAAAGAGAAAAAGTATCCATATCTGGATGGGGAAGATTTATGTCTTTGTAGTGATCGTGTTGGGAGCTCCAACCGGATTATATATGAGTTTTTTTGCCAAAGGGAGTTTTTGGGAAAGAACATTATTCATGTTTATGGCTATGTACTGGATGTACAGCACAGTAAAAGGATTGCAGCTGATCAAACAAAAAAATGTACTGGCGCATAAAAATTGGATGATTCGAAGTTATAGTATGGCAATGACTGCCGTTACTTTCAGAATTTATCACATACTTTTTTACTATTACGGAGTAGATCATTTACACAATTACGAAATATCCTTATGGATAAGTGTGCTGGGAAATATGCTGGTAGCTGAATATTTTATTTTTAGAAAAAGCAAAAACTATTTAAACACATTTAAAATCAATTATACGAATTGACTTTTGTCCAATTAAAATGGATCACAAAAATCAGGATAAAAAATTCGTGTTATAAAAATTAAAATAAAAATATGAAAGCAATTATCTATGCAGGCATAAGCCTTTTCTCTGTAGCATCTGTATATGGTGTTGCAGATTATTATCAAACTGAAAAGAAAGGAACACTCAAAAATCTGTATAAAGAAACTGAGCCTTCTACATTAAAAAATGCAGAAAGAACAATTACCACAGAAGAGTATTCAAGAGGCAAAATTGAAGAGCCGACTTCTTTAAATGAAGAGACCTCTTCAGTAAGCAAACCTGTTTCTTTAGCTGAAGTCAAAGAAAAAAAGAAAGAACCTGCAGCTAAAAAATCTACCAGAGCAACTAAGACCGTAAATAATAGAAAAATAAATCTCGAAAATTTTTCGAGAGCTAAGCTACCTGTGATAACAGACACCCTTACAAAAACTGAAACTGAATTGTTTGAGCAATGACCTATTGCTGGTTATTTTTCCATTGAAAGGTATTGATGATGTGTTCCAGGTCTTTCTGTAAGAAATCCTGCACAGGTTTCAAAGAGTCAACATTTGGTGTTACTTCAAAATAGAGTGCACCACGTATGAAATTTTTTGTAGTATCGCTTAAGAAAAACTGTTTAGCTGTAGCTGCATTACCTCCTACTTTAAAGAAAACACCACTTACACCATTAGAGGTATGAATAAGACTATCCCGGATCGATGTAGCAGCTACATCATTCTTGTTGGTAAGATTAAAAGCATCATTCACCATCTTATCAAATTGATTGATGGCAGTAGAATCTTTGTAAACACCACGGGCATCTTTTACTTTATACAAAGCTTTCCCTCCAATTATCTTATAACTCAAAAACACACGCCCCTTGAACTGCGGAAAATCAACATTTATCCAGTAGGGATTTTCCGGAGTGGCGTCAAAGTAAGTACTGTCCTGGATGATTTGTGCATACGAAGGATATTCAAATGTATAAGGAAACCCAGTCCGATCAAATTTCTGATAACTTCTTTGAGGCAAATCTATAGCAAAATAACCTCGCTTTTTTGAAACATATGGAGAATTGCAAGCTATTAAAAACAAGCAATAAGCAATTGTCAATACACAATAGGCAATTGATGAGCAAGATCTATTTTTACTGACGGGATTATTTTCTGTGTATGAATTCATTGGATCTATAAAATTATTGTGCAGTTCTTTCCCGTATGGTAATTTGTACTTTATCAATTCTATTCTTATTTATTTCTAAAGGAATAAAAACAAAATCACCGCTTACAACCTCTTCGTTTATCTGCGGAAATTCTCCGGCAATCTCTAATACCAATCCTGCAAGAGAATCGCTATCGCCTCTTACAACATCAAATGTATCCATCGGCAAATTCATTGCTTTACATACATCATTTATCATTGTCTTACCCTCAAAAATATAATTGTATTCATCAATTTTTTTATTGACACTTTCTTCATCATCAAACTCATCTTTAATATCACCGATAATTTCCTCCATGATATCTTCCAGCGTAACAATACCGGAAGTACCCCCAAATTCATCTACCACTACTGCAAAATGCATTCTTCTGTTTCTGAATTCCTGCAAAAGATCTTCGATCAGTTTTTGTTCATGAACAAAATACGGATGCCGCATCAAACTATGCCAATCGTAATTATCGGGCTTGGAAGCATTAATGAAAGGCAACAGGTCTTTCGTGTGCAGCACGCCTAGTATCTCATCTAAATTATTTTTATATACCGGTAACCGGGAGTAATGTAACTCTTCTACTTGTTTTATCACATCTTCAAAAGTACATGTATGCTCAATTCCGCTTACGTCCAGGCGTGTCCGCATCACCTGCTTTACAGTTGTGTCACCAAATTTTCTGATCCCTTTCAGTATCTGCTTTTCTTCTATTGTAGCTTCATGTTCGGGCAACAGATCAATCGCATAATCCAGCTCGCTGTTATCCAGCATTGATGAATTAGCAGATGTAAATTTCTTTTCAATATTATCACTATACCCAACCATCCGTTTACTGAAACGATAAAATAAACTATTTGAAATCTCCACTATCAATGATGCAGTAGATGCAAACCAAACTTTATGATGTGTTGCCCAAACTTTAGGTAACACTTCTCCAAATAACACAATCAAAAAAGTAACAGTAGCAACTTTTATTAAAAAGCTAAGCCAGAAACTAAGATGAAATACTTCTAACCAACCATCCATCAAAATATTTGCGATAAGAATAATACCAATATTTACAAAACTATTGGCAATCAACATCGAGGCCAATAAAATTTTAGGTTGCTCAAGCAAGGTTACAATACGCCTGAAAGAAGGCTGCTGCTTGGTTTTAAGCATATTGATATCCTTATAGGTAAGTGAAAAGAAAGCAACCTCAGAACCTGCAATCAAAAATGAGATAGTAGATAATACCACAGCCAAAAATATAAGCACCGCTGATGCTGCAGGCGTTATTGCTAAAAATGTAAAGTACTGTGAAAAATTAATGACCGAATGATAATCCAAAACTGTAAATGTTAGTGAGCAATATTAATTTAAAAAGGTAATCTCTCTGGAGCATCGTCTGCAGGAGGAATATCCCCTCCATGTTCTCCTTCTATTCCTTCGTGTCCCGGAATACTTCCGTCTGTTCTTTTATCCAACATGATTAAATTATCGCCAACAACTTCTGTAGCAAATTTTTTGTTCCCCTCTTTATCTTCCCAACTACGTGTTTTTAATCTTCCTTCTATATACACCAAACTCCCTTTATGCAAATATTTTTGCGCCAACTCTGCAAGCCCTCTCCATAACACCACCGTATGCCATTCTGTTTGTGATACCAGTTTACCACTCCTGTCTTTATAGGTTTCGGTAGTAGCTAACGAAAACTTTGCTACACCAATATTGCCTTCTAAAAATTGCATATCAGGATCTTTTCCCAAATTGCCAATCAACATTACTCTGTTTACACCTCTCATAGTGTTTTGTTTAATATTGTTTGCTATTGCGGTATCACAAATTTAAAGATACGTTTTTATCTTTTAAATATAAAGTGATAAATTTTGGGAATGGGAGCTTTTTGATCTCAGCTTTTGATACGGTATAATAGCCTTCTAACGGTAACGGCTTCCCTAATTCCACATGGATAAATCTCCCTTTTATCGTTTGATGGGTAAGTAATTGTCTATGTTCTTTTGAAATTTGAATTATTTTGAAGGCTTCCCCTATTTTTTTCTTTAGATAAGTTGACGACTGCAGTTCTTCTTCTGACAATGCTGAATTATTTTCGAGCAATACAAATTCGTATAGATTTTCCCATATGTCATTAGCAGGTCTTTTACGAACAAATACCTTTCCTTTATGCTCAATAATAAAATAATATAACCATCTTTCTTTTTTTATAATTGACTTTTCTTTAATTGGTAATAAATTGACTGTCCCCTTCAAATACGCTTCACAGGCGGATCTCAAGACACATTCACCACATAATGGTTGCTGCGGCTTACATACGGTTGCGCCAAAATCCATCAAGGCCTGATTGTATATTCCAGGAAGTTTTTTATCAAGTAAATCATCAGCTAATTGTGTAAATATTTTTTTACCATCGTTCGAATCTATTGGTGTATCAATATTAAAATATCTCGACAATACCCTAAACACATTACCATCTACAACAGCATGAGGTAAATTAAATGCAAATGAACCAATTGCTGCAGCCGTATAAGGACCAACACCTTTCAACGATAAGATATCTTCATATTTATCCGGAAATTTTCCTTTTAGCTCTGTAGAAATATATTTTGCGGTTGCTATTAAATTTTTACAACGGCTATAATAGCCCAATCCTTCCCAAAGCTTAAAAACTTTTGTTTCAGGGGCTTTTGCCAATTGGTTGATAGTAGGAAATGTTTTTACAAACCGATTATAATAGTTTAAGCCTTGATCTACCCTTGTTTGCTGCAAAATAATTTCACTTAACCATATTTTATATGGGTCTTTTTCTCCTTTCCAGGGCATTTCCCGATCATTTGCTTCCTCGTTCCACTTTAGCAGTGCTTTACTGAAATAACGCTTATTAGTATTGATAGCCATCATTTTTCAAATTTCTTATAAATTAAATATCCATCCACAATAAATATATCAAAACTACAAGTTATTGATTATCAATTTATTACCGCAAAAAAGATATTCAAAAAATATAAATATTGCTGCTAAGTACTGATTATCAATGATTAGTGTTGCATTTTTCATTTATTTGTTTTACTTTTCGTGTACCATTATATACTTAAATTTCCTAGCCATGAGAAAAGCAGACCTAATCAATCAAATTTCAGAAAAAACCGGCATACCAAAAGTTGATGTATTGGTAAGCCTTGAAACAATGTTCAAAGAAATAAAGCAATCTCTGATAGCCGGAGAGAACATATACATACGTGGCTTTGGCAGCTTTATAACGAAAAAAAGAGCCGCAAAGATCGGACGAAATATTAAGAAAAATATTGCAGTAGAAATTCCGGAACACTATATCCCCGCCTTTAAACCTGCGAAAGAATTTGTTCAGGAAGTAAAAAATAAGAAAATAGAAGATACGCCAATAAGTGAGGATTAGCCTACCTTTGCCGCTCAATTTCTCTTTGTGAAAAAACAACAAATATTTCTTGCTGCAGGAGGCCTATGCCTTTTGGTGATTTTATTCATTTTTGGCAAAACGGTCGCAAAAAAAGAACCCGTTGCAGGTATGCCTGCCAATCTTGGCGTGCCTAAGTTTGCAGTTGCCGACCTAATTAAGTCTGCAAAGCAAAAACTCCCTTTGTATCAGGTTGATTATCTGGACAAAATAGAAAATGGTGTGTCCAGGGGTGATGTAAAAGAGCTGCAAATTAAAAACCTTGATGCCTTGGCCGGCTTCTGGGAAGATTCCGTTCATGACCATGACTTACATTTATTTTATACTTCAGAGAGTGCAAAGTTGGTAAATTCTGAAAAAAACCTCACCTTTGCAGCCCAATTGATGTTGGCTAGCTTGCGCAACGAGCAGGATATAGCTAAAAGAGGTTGGAAAGCCGAACAGGCAATAGAGTTATTTGATAAGGCAATAGTACTAAATCCCAACAACGACAATTTAAAAGTTGGAAAGGGAAGTTGCTACGTATTTGGTAAGGGGATGGCAGGCGAAGCTCAGGAAACCATGAAAGGTATACAAGAGTTATTGCAAGTGGTTAAAAGAGATAGTACCAATATGGAGGCACAGTTAGTATTAGGAATCGGCGGTGTAATTTCTACTCAATACGATAAAGCGATCAATCGTTTAAATATTGTAGTTAATAACCAACCCGATAATGCCGAAGCTATATCATGGTTAGCAGATGCTTATGCCGGAAAAGGAGATAAACAGAATGCGCTGAAATGGTATCAAATAAGTAAAAGAATTGTAAATAATCCACATTATAGCAAAGAGGTAGATGAAAGGATTAAACAATTGAAGTAGAAATCAAGAAACTGATTATAAAAATTATTTTTCAACAACAAAAAGACTAGGATATGCCTTGTGGTAAAAAAAGAAAACGTCATAAAATAGCTACTCACAAGCGTAAAAAGCGTTTAAGAAAGAACCGTCATAAGAAGAAATAATTAATTTCTTTTTATAGCAGGTGCCGGCATATCCCACGCCGGCACACATTTATCAGCATACACGATTGTTTGCCAATTTTTGGTACCCATTCGTATATGCTGTATGTTAATGTTATCCTTCCGTGATGTATACGTCTACTTAAAAGTATTACGCTTTGACAAAGGAATTGATTATAAATGTTGCACCTCAGGGCGTAGAGATCGCTTTGATGGAGGACAAGAAATTAGTGGAGTTGCACAATGAAAAAGCTGATGCAAACTTTGCTGTGGGAGACCTATATCTTGGAAAAGTAAAAAAACTGATCCCGGGTTTAAATGCGGCCTTTATAGATGTAGGTTTTGAAAAAGATGCCTTTTTACATTATACTGATCTAAGTCCATATGTAAGATCCATATTAAAATTCACGAATCTTTCCATTGCCGATAAAAGTGAAGGTGGTTTAGATTTTGGAAAGTTTACAGTAGAGCCGGAAATTGTTAAGACAGGTAAAATTGCCGAAGTTTTAAGCGGCAAGCCTAATGTATTGGTTCAGATCTTAAAAGAGCCGATTGCCGCAAAAGGTCCTCGCCTTAGTTGCGAATTATCTCTTCCCGGAAGATTTGTTGTCATCACTCCTTTTAATGACATTATCGCTGTTTCCCGTAAGATACATAGTGCCGAAGAAAGAAAAAGATTACATAAAATAATTGAAGCGATCAAACCAAAGAATTTTGGTGTAATTGTTCGTACAGCAGCGGAAGGAAAAAACACAGCCGAATTACACGATGATCTTTTGTCATTGGTAAACACCTGGAAAACAATTCAGAAAAATCTAAACGGAGCGGTGCCTCCAGCAAAAATATTAAGTGAGCAGGCCAAAGCTACCAGTATGCTTCGTGATCTGTTAAACGAAGATTTTAATCGTATTGTAGTAAATGATAAAAACATTTTCAATGATACAAAAAATTATATCCAGCGAATAGCGCCTGAGAAAGTTGACATCGTTACTTACTACAATAACGGCTCTCCCATTTTCGATAGTTTTGGTATTACCAAGCAAGTAAAGTCTTCTTTTGGTAAAACAGTCAATCTCCCAAGTGGTGCTTACCTTATCATAGAACATACTGAAGCATTACACGTAATAGATGTAAACAGTGGATATAAAAGTGTAAGTAATAATCAGGAACAAAATGCCCTGGAGACCAATTTGGAAGCGGCCGAAGAAATTGCAAGACAAATGAGACTGAGAGATCTGGGCGGCATTATTGTTGTAGATTTCATCGATATGAAACTGATGGACAATCGTAAACGCCTTGCTGATGCAATGGAAGAGTTTATGCGTACCGACAGAGCAAAACATGCTGTATTGCCTATCAGCAAATTTGGTTTGATGCAGGTTACACGTCAGCGCATGAAACCTGAAATGAATATTAATACCAGCGAAGTTTGTCCGAGTTGCAATGGCACAGGAAAAATTTCTTCTACACTGGTATTAGAAGATGAGATAGAAAAAAATCTGAGCTATCTTATCATGCAAAAACATAAGGGTTTAACAGTAGAGGTACATCCCATCTTATTTGCATACCTCACAAAAGGTTTCCCAAGCAAACGCCGCAGGTGGAGCTGGAAATACAAACAAACTATAAAACTAAAAGCAAACAGTAATTATCATCTCACAGAATTTCATTTCTTCGATAATAATTATGATGAGATAAAGCTATAAAAAGAAACCCTGAAAATTTCAGGGTTTCTTTTTATGTAAATTAGCTATCAAACAGCTTTCCTATTGGGAACGTTTGCATAGAAATTTTAACGAGATGGCCTATTCACTTGCAATTTTATGCATCTTTAAGAATCAATTCATTTAAATTTGTTTTTCGTAAAATAATTAAATTGCCATAAAATGAAAAAAATATTCCTTTCGGTTATTGTTGCCTGTACATTACTTCTTTGGGCATGTAAAAAAGAATCCGCTTCCTCTCCAGAAGTTTGTTTTACCGCTGCAATTATAGACTCTGTAAAAGTAAAGAATGCTGATACCGCAAAAGTAAGAGAGATATTAAGTCATTCATCACAATATTTGATAGATAGTGCATACTTATTCAGCAAAATGGATTCTATAAATCATGTAAGAGTAGATAGCGTAATAAAAATAAATGCTGCCGATTTTTTAGTGACTTTAGCTGACTCAACTCCAGTATACAAGCAACGTGTATTCTTTAAATATTGCGGAACCCCTTCAAATTACCGGGTAATTTATACAGGTGATCTTGGCCATCAATATAAAGACGATGTGACCACAACATTCGGCGGTGGTATGTATTTTACTGATAGTGTTTTTAGTTATAACTATGCTGCAGTAGCTACAGGAAGATTTAATGTTGCTGTTGTTGCTACCAATGTAGCCGATTACGGAAACGATCTTAAAAGAAGTGTTGTTACTAAAGTGATCAAAACAAAATAGTTTTTAAAATTGATTATATAAGAAAGGGTTACAGCAATTGTAACCCTTTCTTGTATCTAATTACTTAAATTAATCTCTGCTTCGTCCATTATAGATCATTATATAATACACCAACATAGCAATAGAGGAAAGTGCAGCCACAACGTAAGTCAACGCAGCCCATTTTAACGCATCTTTAGCTTTTGCATCTTCATCACTGGTTGTTATATTGGCAGTATTCAACCATTTCAAAGCTCTTGCCGATGCATCAAATTCAACCGGTAAAGTAACAACAGTAAATAAAGTTGATACTGCAAACAGTACAATACCAATTAACAGTATGGTTTGATTGCCACCGCCAAAACCCATGAAACCAATACCTGCAAGAATTACCCATTGAGAAAGATTAGTGCTAATCTGGGTTACAGGCACTAACTTACTTCTCAATTGCAACATCGAATACGCCGTTGCATGTTGTACTGCATGTCCGCATTCATGCGCCGCCACAGCGGCTGCAGCTACATTTCTCCCTTCAAACACATCCGGACTAAGATTGACCGTTTTTTTAGTCGGATCATAATGATCTGACAAAAATCCGGGAACTGATACAACATCCACATCGTAAATGCCATTGTCTCTCAGCATTTTTTGAGCTACTTCTTTACCACTCATTCTCGATGAAGTAGGCACATCTGTGTATTGTTTAAACTTACTTTTTAATCTGAATTGAACAAACATACCAATCAGCATAAATACTACTGATATCGCCATAATTCCCATTGTCATAGTTGCAATTTTTATTTATTCTTTAAAATTACAAACTATGCGCCAATTTTTATTGCTGACAAAAAGAC
Source organism: Ferruginibacter lapsinanis (assembly GCF_020783315.1). Lineage (NCBI taxonomy): Bacteria > Pseudomonadati > Bacteroidota > Chitinophagia > Chitinophagales > Chitinophagaceae > Ferruginibacter > Ferruginibacter lapsinanis. The sequence continues at coordinate 703,554 of NZ_CP086063.1, forward strand.
AAAAAAAAGGGAAGAAAAATTTCTTCCCTTTTTAGAACTATTCAAAATTTATTACGCCATTGCCTCAGCTTTAGCTTTTCCGTTCAGAGAAGCAACAGGAGCTGTTTTTACAGTTTTAATAATACGTGCAGCCACTTTATATGGATCTGCAGCGCTGTTTGGACGACGGTCTTCTAACCAACCTTTCCAACCTCTTTCAACACTTCCGATAGGAATTCTGATAGAAGCTCCTCTATCTGATACCCCGAATTTAAATTCGTCGATAGCAGCAGTTTCGTGTTTACCGGTTAAACGAAGATGATTGTCCGGGCCATATACAGCGATATGTTCTTTAACATAAGGTCTGAAAGCTTCGCAGATTTGCTCAAATACTTCACGGCTTCCGCAAGTTCTTAAAGTAGTATTAGAGAAGTTAGCGTGCATACCACTTCCGTTCCAATCAAGGCTACCTAATGGTTTACATTCCCAATTGATAGAGATACCATATTTTTCGCCTATTCTTTCTAATAAATAGCGTGCTATCCAAATTTGGTCGCCGGCTTCTTTTGCACCTTTAGCGAAGATCTGGAATTCCCATTGGCCTGCAGCTACCTCTGCATTGATACCTTCAACATTCAGACCAGCTTCCAGACAAACATCTAAATGTTCTTCCACCATGTCACGGCCATAAGCATTTTTTGCTCCTACTGAACAGTAGTATGGTCCTTGCGGACGAGGGTATCCTCCATCAGGAAAACCGATTGGTTTGTTTGTTTCTGGATTCCAAAGGAAGTATTCCTGTTCGAAACCAAACCAAAAATCATTGTCATCATCATTGATCAACGCTCTGCCATTACTTACGTGAGCTGATCCGTCAGGATTCAATACTTCACACATTACCAGGTAACCATTTTTGCGTTGTGGATCCTTTGCTATGTAAACAGGTTTCAATAGACAATCTGAAGAACCGCCTGGTGCCTGCTCTGTAGAAGAGCCGTCAAAACACCACATTGGGCAATCTTCTAATTTGCCTGAAAAATCTTTTTCAATTTTTGTTTTGCTGCGTAAGCTTTGGATAGGTTGATAACCATCAAGCCAGATGTACTCTAATTTTGAGGATGACATATTGATTATTTTAAGTTAAAAAGTTGCATTTTGTCAAATCAATCACTCTCCACTTGCTTTTAAATAAGGCATTACCCTCTGCTGGAGGGCTTCAGGCAATACCTTTACGTTTTAAAGTTCGACAATGCGAAAATAAAAAATTTTCTTCTAAAAAAATGGATATTGTTTAAAAAAATATGTTTTTTATTTGTTAATGCGCCAAAAAAAAAATGATTTATACCTATAAAAACATATCAATAAATAAAATACGTCCTGATTTTATTAAATATTTGTATAAAATATTCATATGCAATTATATTTAATGTGATTAAATGTTGATGTATATTTTATTGATGGGGGCATACGCCCGATAGGAACGGATACCACGGTGAGGGTTTTGTGCGATGGTTTTGTGCCGTAGTAGTAGTGAATAGCGGGGCCAAAGTTGAGTAAAGAAATATCGCCGGCGTATTAATAAATAAAAAACCCCGATCTAAAGATCGGGGCAATTCATTATATAGAGTCTTAGCTTATTTGTACTGAGCAGATATACTATTTGATAATTCTGTCATTTTTTTCAAGCTTTCATCGTTTAGCACGCCTTTTTTAAATTCAGCTAAAATTTCAGGATGCTTATTTGTCATTTCTAGTAAGAAGTGATCTTCAAATGCTTTCACATTTTTAACAGCAACTTCTTTCAATAAACCTTGAGTACCTAAGTAAATGATCGCAACTTGTTTTTCTACACTGAACGGAGTGTATTGTGGTTGTTTTAAGATTTCCACGTTACGAGCACCTTTATCAATTACATTTTTAGTAGCAGCATCCAAATCACCACCAAATTTAGAGAAGGCTTCTAACTCACGATAAAGTGCCTGATCCAATTTAAGTGTACCGGCAACTTTTTTCATTGATTTGATCTGAGCATTACCACCCACACGGCTAACTGAGATACCTACGTTGATTGCAGGACGGATACCGGCATTGAACAAGTTACCTTCCAAGAAGATCTGTCCATCGGTAATAGAAATCACGTTTGTAGGAATGTATGCAGATACGTCACCGGCTTGTGTTTCAATAACAGGTAAAGCTGTTAAAGATCCTCCACCTTTTACTAAATGTTTGATAGATTCTGGCAAGTCATTCATTTGAGCAGCGATATCATCTTTTGCAATAACTTTTGCAGCTCTTTCTAATAAACGACTATGAAGATAGAATACGTCACCAGGATAAGCTTCACGGCCCGGCGGACGACGTAATAAAAGGGATACCTCACGGTAAGCCACCGCTTGTTTAGACAAATCATCATAAATGATCAACGCTGGACGACCGGTATCACGGAAAAACTCGCCAATTGCAGCACCGGCAAATGGAGCATAGAATTGCAAAGGAGCTGGATCTGCAGCAGAAGCAGCAACAATAGTTGTATATGCCATTGCGCCATTATCTTCTAAAGTCTTCATGATACCTGCAATGGTAGAAGCTTTTTGTCCGATCGCTACATATATACAATAAACAGGTTTGCCTGCATCGTAAAATTCTTTTTGATTAATGATGGTATCAACACAGATGGCAGTTTTACCAGTCTGACGATCACCAATCACCAACTCACGCTGGCCACGACCAATTGGAATCATCGCATCGATCGCTTTGATACCTGTTTGTAATGGTTCCTTTACCGGCTCACGGAAAATTACCCCAGGTGCTTTACGCTCCAACGGCATTTCATATAATTCACCGGCGATAGGACCTTTACCATCGATTGGTTCTCCCAACGTATTGATAACACGACCACACATACCATCTCCTACTTTAATAGAAGCAATTTTGTTGGTACGTTTTACTTTGTCTCCTTCTTTAATTTCGCTGCTATCACCCATCAATACCACACCCACGTTATCTTCTTCAAGGTTCAATGCAATTGCTTTTACGCCATTATCAAACTCAACTAATTCTCCACTACTTACATTGTTCAAACCATACACACGGGCAATACCATCACCCACTTGCAATACGGTTCCTACTTCTTCCAAACTAGCACCTGCATTGAAGTTGCTAAGTTGTTGGCGGAGTATCGCTGAAATTTCATCCGGTTTAATTTCTACCATAACTATTTAATTTAAAAAGTTGTTTTATCTAAGTTTATGGATGTATTGATTATCCATAAATTGTTTTTTAATGTCTTTAAGGTCTCTTTGAATACTTGCGTCAACCAGATTACCTTCCATTTCCAACACAAAACCACCAATCAGTTCATCTTTTACTGCTGTTTCTAATTCGATGTTTTGTAAAGATGTAGATGATTTAACCTTTGCAACAATTGCATTTTGCAATTCATCGCTTATTGGTACTGCAGTAGTGATCTTTACACGATGAATGTTTCTAAGCTTGTTAAACTGTTCAACAAAAGCATTTACAATTTCAGGAAGATTAATTTCTCTCCCTTTACGAACCAATAAAGTAATAAAAGCAGATGTAAGTTTACTTACCTGAGTACTTAAAACTGATTCAATTATTTTTCCTTTAGTTTCCGGTTTAATGATCGGGCTACGCAATACTGCTACAAAATCGGGGTTGCTTTTGCAGATTCTCTGTAAGAATTTCATATCTGCACAAATAGCATCCACTTGATTTTGCTCTGTAGCTAAATCAATCAAACTCTTTGCATATCTGCCTGCTAAACGTGGATTATTCATTTTTCTAATTTGGAGATTTGAGGGATTTGGAGATTTGGAGATGAGAGACTACCTGCATTTTCAAATCTTCAAATTTTCAAATCGACTAATTTAATTTTGCCTCTTCAGCTAATTGTTTAATATATCCTTCCTGCTCTGTTTTATTGCTCAATTCTTTACGCAATACTTTTTCACTCACTTCTATTACTAATTTACCAACCTGATTTTTAATTTCAGTTAAAGCAGCCATTTTTTGATGGTTGATAGACGCTTGTGCATCAGCAATAATTTTTGCAGCCGCTGCTTTTGCTTCATCTTTAGCGTCATGGATCATTTTATCTTTTGTTTCCTTAGCTTCTTTCAACATCAGAGCTCTTTCTTCACGGGCTTTAGTTAACAACAGTTCGTTGTCATTCTTCAACTGCGCCATTTCAAGTTTTATCTTTTCAGCAGAAGCAATTGATTCAGCGATGTTGTGTTCTCTGTCATTCAAACCTTTTACGATCGCCGGCCATGCAAATTTTCCTAAGATAAATAATACAACCACAAAGGCTAAAAGCGTCCAAATCAATAATCCTAAATCGGGTGTTAATAATTGCATATAAAAAAATTAAAAACTAAAAATTAAAAACTAAAATACTGCATCCGCCGTCCTGTACTTTGGATGCAGTAAAGACTTGTGGTTGGTCTTACAATACCATTGCAAGGAACCCTACGATGATCGCAAACAATGCAGCACCTTCTACAAGAGCCGCTGTAAGAATCATGTTACCACGAATGTCGTTAGAGGCTTCCGGTTGACGGGCAATTGCTTCAACAGCACCTTTACCAATCTGTCCGATACCAATACCAGCACCTACTGCTGCTAAACCGGCACCAATAGCACCGCCTGCACTCGCAATAGGACCTGCAGCTAAAAACACAGTTAATAAACTCATACTTCTGTTTTATGTTGGTTAAAAAATAAACTACTTAAATAACTACCGCATCGTCATGATGTTCGCCACCATGATGCTCCCCTTCAAATGCCTGACCGATAAACACAGCTGTAAGCATTGTAAAGATGAACGCTTGTAAAAACGCTACTAATACTTCAATGAAATAAATAAAAATTGTAAATGCCAATGACACAGGAGATATTCCCCAACCTGCACCCATGGTAATTTTTTCGGCAAAGATGAATATCATCGAGATCAAACAAATGATAATAATGTGACCTGCTACCATGTTGGCAAACAACCTTATGATCAACGCAAATGGCTTGATGAATACACTCAAAAATTCCACCGGAACCAAAATGAATTTAACTCCTAATGGCACTCCGGGAGGATTAAAAATATGCCCCCAATAATGACCATTAGAACTTGCTAATATTACTACGAAAGAGATAACACCTAATATGGCAGTGAAAGCAATATTTCCTGTAACATTCGCTGTTCCGGGTATTAAGCCGAATATATTATTGATAAGAATAAAGAAAAATACTGTTAGGAGATAAGGTAGATACTTGTTTACTTTATGCCCAAGATTTGGTTTAGCGATCTCGTCTCTTACGAAAGCTACTAATACTTCCACCAGATTTTGTTTTCCTTTTGGCGCAGATGTTACCCCTTGTCCTTTTGAGTAAGTTTTTGCAACACTAAGCATTAACCAGCAAAGGATAGCCAATGCTAAGATCATTTGAACTACGTTACGAGTCAAAGAGAAATCGTACACTTTTACCGAGGCATCTACAGCAGTAATTTTACCCTCTTCACTGATCTTGTATCCCTTCACTTCATGCTCACCATGATGGCCAAACGCTGAAGACATAAAAACAGAAAATCCTTTTTGAGGAGAATACAAAATAACTGGTAGGGGAATAGATAATGCATGATGCTCTCCATCCTTGCCTTTGTAAGACAAAAAGTGGAATTCATGAGCATCCATTATGTGGCCAAAAATTACTTCTTTGGCATTAAATCCTTCTTTTTTCTCTGTATGATGACCTTCAGCAGTTTCAGGTGCTTCATGTTGTGCTTTTACATTAAATGAAAAAAGCATAAAAAATACACTTAAAACCGCTACCAGTAATGATTTGATGCTCCTTGCTGCCATACTTTCCCTGAAATTTGCCGCAAAGATATGTAAATAATGAATATTGGGTGGATGAAAATGAAGAATTTAGAGAGAAAATCGGATAAATTTTTAATATTAGGCTACATGCTCTTGTTTTTCAAATTGCATTTTATGTAACTGGTAATAATTACCCTGCAAAGCCATGAGTTCTTCATGCGTACCTTCCTCTTTTATTTCGCCTTTATCGAGCACTATTATTTTATTGGCTTTACGTATGGTACTAAGTCTGTGTGCTATTACTATAGAGGTCCGTCCGGCTATTAATTTATCAATGGCATGCTGTATAAGTTGCTCACTTTCAGTATCTACAGAAGATGTAGCCTCATCCAGGATCAATATAGAGGGGTTATATAATAACGCTCTAACAAAAGACAATAATTGTCGCTGCCCTAGTGAAAGTGTTGCTCCTCTTTCCATTACATTATAATCGTATCCTCCGGGCAATTGCATGATAAAATCATGTATTCCGATCATTTTCGCTGCTTCCGTTACCTGCTCTCTTTTTATATCGGGGTTTCTGAGGGTCAGGTTATCGTATACTGAGCCGCTGAATAGAAACACATCCTGCAACACCACTGCTATTTTGCTCCGTAGATAAAACAAATCGAAAGACTCGATATCTATATCATCAACTTTTATCTGTCCTTTTTGAATATGGTACAAGCGATTTAATAAGCTGATGATAGATGTTTTGCCACTTCCGGTATTACCAACTATCGCTAATGTTTTACCGGCATCTATACTAAATGAAAGGTTTTTCAGCACATAATTCTCGTCATTGTAGGCAAACCAAACATGTTCAAAGGCTATTTTACCCTCAATCGGAACATGGGGAGTTATTGCTTCGCTAAATGTTTGAGGGATCGTATCCTCATTATCCAACACTTTAAATACTCTTTCTCCTGCGATCATCCCCATTTGCAACACATTAAATTTATCTGCTAAAACCCTTAACGGACGAAACAGTAAGTTCAAACACAAAATAAATGCGGTAATGGTGCCGGCCGCATTGGCGCTTTGTTGCCCTCCGGCCCGCCATACCAACAGTCCTAAAGATATTGCCAACACCAGCTCCACTACCGGAAAGAAAACTGAATACGCCATGATTGACCTCACATTAGCATTTCTGTGTTCTTTGTTGATCTCATTGAATTTATTGAACTCCCTTTTTTCTGCTGCAAAAGCCTGTACAATCCCCATGCCTGTTATATGCTCCTGTACAAATGCATTCAAATTTGCCACTGCATTACGTACACGTATAAATGATTTGTTCACGCTTTCTTTGAAGATATAAGTAGCGAAAATCAATAACGGGAAAGGTGCCAAGCATATCAGTGTTAATTTCCAATCTACAAAAAACATATATGTGAGTACAGATATGATCGACAGCAGATCGGCTATGATTGGAATAAGACCATCGCTGAATATATCATTAATAGATTCTATATCATTCACTGTTCTGGTGGTAAGGGTGCCAATGGGAGTTTTATCGAACTGGGATAAATTAAGACTCAATATTTTTTTGTAGGTAGCTATCCGCATATCCTTTACTACATTTTGCCCCAATGAAGCCGTGTAAAAAGTAAAAATAAAACGGCAGATACTTTCAATTACAAGTAGTACAAATTGTATAATGGTAATGCCAATGATAACCTGCATAGCCCCTTCTAAGAAACCAACTTTGGCCCCGGGATGTAATCCTTTATTAATGGTAAGTTGTATCAGCCACGGCCTGATTGGAGAAAGTACAGCTAATAAGATCGACAGGAATACAGACAGATAAAACTTTTGTTTGTAGGGTGCTGCAAACCTGAATACTCTTCGAAGTAATGAAAAATTAAAAACTTTTTTCCTTTTTAGTGCACCCATAATGCAAAGGTAATTGCTTTGGTGTTTTATTCTTCTTCAAACTATTGGCTCTCTATTTTTTTATTATAAGCAATGATGAATATAGCTCCTAAATTTTTATATGGAGGAATGTAATCTTCCCAACTTTCTCTGACCGCAGCACTCGGATCGGTAGAAAACGTTTTTGTAAGAGAAGCCCACATATCTTTCCATTGCAATGTTTTGCCGGAAAGAAATGTCTGGTTCAGATAATTCAAAATTGGTCGATTTATATCTCCTTTGCCGATCTCTTTAGTAGAAATGATATGTGCATCAGGACAAAGTGATAATATCCGATTCAGATTTTTGTATCCCCCACATGACCCGAGCACAATAATTTTCGCATCTCCGGGCATACGCTTGATCGTACCGGGTAGCCAATAACTATGTCCACGATGTATTACCACAGATGGCGCCAGGTCATTTTTACTAAGATAATTATTTAAATGTACCTGAGCCGAATCATCCAAATTCTTATCGCTGTCTAATGGCCTATTGGCATATATCCACACTTTTTTTCCTTTAAGTGATTTTATTGTTACCCACTCTTCATTTTTCTCTATCCGCCATTCTTTAGGAGAAAAAGAATTGATAAAACCATTGAAATTAGTTTTACCATCATCATCTCCATAAAAGAAAACCTGTTGAATGATTCTTCCACTATCATCTGTTAGGTTTTTAGGGTCAACGGAATAGATTGGCGGTATACCAATTTCTGTTGTCAGATCGATATTATTGGCCGGATTGAGAGATAAAAAAATCGTTTTTAAAAGACCGTAAATAACTATCCCTTTTTCATTGTTTTCGTCTATGCTAGCCAGTTCGTTCAATGTCACATTATCCAATATTGTTCTTAATAAATCTTTATCCCTGATACTACTATAGCTATCCGCAACATCTACCGCATCTTCCAAATTATCCGCATTATCCAACTTAGCAACGAAAGCCTTCATTAATGTAACGGAACTTTTAGGAGGCATTAGTTTTAAGAAAGTATCTAACTGATTAAAGTTAGCCGCCATCTTTATAAACTTTTTAAAGTAATCCATATTGACCGACATTAACAGGTCATCGGTTTTAGGTTTTGGCCCTAATTTCTCAATTAATCTTGTAAAACTATGTTTGTAGCTTGAAGTGTAGATATCATTCTCTCCCATTACCATCACATAATAAATTTCCTGAGGACTTAATGGCGCAATTGCCCTCATTCTGATGTTCAGATTATTTTGTTCATGCAATTCATTGATTGGAGTAATAAAATGCTGAATGGCTTTTCGCTGCAAAACATCTCTCAGCCCATTTGTACCAAACATCGCAATGGGCGTGTCTTTTTTTACCAATCTTGCATAATAATCAATTTCTGTCTTTACCAATAACTGAAAATAGCCAACACTATCGTAACCAATATTACCGTCACCAACAACCTTTTTGATATTTTCTATTGTTTGCTTACCGCTTAAAATATCATCCAAAAAAGGAAAATAAAATAAAGCATTAGGTGTCTGGCTCAATTTAGATATTGCAACAACCAATGGATCTGAACTTCTATGAATCAATTTTCCAACAGGCGTATTAATCGCCTGGGCAAAAGAGTACATTTGTACCGGATCTTTTTGACAAGCCAATATTACCAGGCTATCGGCGAAAGATTCATTTACGTAAGGCTTTATGTTTGTAAGAATTTTATCAGGATTAGCCTGGGCATATTTTATGAATAATATCTTCTTGCTTTCGGCATAACCTATATTTTTACTGAATATCGTAACTAATATATTCCCGATCTCTAACGGAGATTCTTCAATATAAGGAGCAATGCTCTGGCTATCAATATTAGCGTGCAAAGACCTTTCAAAAACACTGAGTAATTCGGGTGCAAGTGCCGGATTTAATTGTCTGCTTTTCCATCCTGTTCTGAAGGCTCTTAATACTTCTTCGATATAATTGAGGTTGCGGATCTTTTCATTATTGCCTACAATTTTAGGAGAGTTTTCTACAAAACATTGTAAGGCATCAATTTTTCTCGTAATTACATCGGTTACCTGTAAATTAATTTCTTCGTTCTTAGACACATGAACTATTCCATCTGATTTCCCATCCGATTTATCGCATTTTTTTTGCTCATCATTTATTCTGTCGTGAAAACGAATGCGCTGAAACGGAATAGTGCAGGTATCTCCCCATGCAAATGAATCAGTACTGATAAGAATTACTATAAGATAGAGTACAAGTTTCTTCATAATTAAATTTCAATGCAAAGATGCCAAAAATTATACCAATGGTTGCATGCATCTCATTTTGTGCTAATTTAGTTATTTGTAGCAGTTAAATGGGTTAACAATTTGATAATATACAAAAAGCCTTTAATTAAGGGTATAGACTACTTTTGTAATGATAAAAGCGTATGAGTATTGTTAAAAAAATTTTAATTGCTGATGATGAACCGGATATTTTGGAGATCATTCAATTTAATCTGCAAATTGAAGGATACGAAGTAGTTACAGCAAAAAATGGTGATGAGGCTATTGAACAGGCAAAAAAACATTTGCCGGACCTTATCATATTAGATATCATGATGCCTGGCAAAAATGGCATAGATGTGTGTAATATTCTCCGCTTACAACCCGATTTTAAAGATACACTTATTATATTTTTATCCGCCTTAAGCGACGAGGCCACTGAAGTAAAAGGCTTGGAAACAGGCGCTGATGATTATCTTACCAAACCTATCAGCCCTAAAGTACTCTTGAGTAAAGTAAATGCTTTGTTCAGAAGATTAAATAAAGAAGATAGCAGTTTGTTACAGATCGGTGATCTTAAAATTGACAGAGAAAAGTATATTATCAATTATTTAGGAAAAGAAATTATTCTGGCAAGAAAGGAATTCGAATTGCTGGCTTTGCTGGCTTCCAAACCGGGCAAAGTTTTTTTACGCAACGAAATATTAAGTCAGGTGTGGGGAACAGAAGTGATTGTAGGCGACAGGACCATCGATGTGCATATCAGAAAGATCAGACAAAAATTAAATCTCGATTGCATCACTACAGTAAAAGGTGTAGGGTATAAGTTTGAACTATAACCTCTCAAGTTTTTAGTTCTTATTTTTTAGTTTCGAAATCTTAAATAGTTACAAATAGTTATTTACTTTAGCAGCGCATTGCTCACTGACCAGGAACTAAAAACTAAGAACTAACCAATGTTTTCAGCAAAAAATTTTTCTCCTCAACAGTTATCTGCTTTAACAGCATTGATACTTGCTGTGCCGATCGCACTGGGCATTTATTTCTTTTATCCTGTATGGTGGGTTACATTATTATCTTTCATTGTCATTTTTCTGGGAAGCTTTGGACTCATATTATTTATGGTACAAAAATTTGTGTATCGTAAAATAAAACTCATTTATAAACTCATTTACCAAACAAAGGCAAGCAAACGAGAAGAATTTTATTACAAAAATATTTTACCGCAAAAAAGTATTGATGATGTGAGAGAAGATGTAGAGGAATGGGCCATTCAAAGAAAAGAAGAGATAGAATTATTGAAAAGAAACGAAGCCTATCGAAAAGAGTTTTTGCAAAACCTCAGTCACGAGCTTAAAACACCCATTTTTGCTATACAGGGCTATGTAGATACTTTACTGAATGGTGCTTTAGAAAACCCAGAGGTAAACAGAAAATTTTTAAGCAGCACATCTCGTAATATAGATCGGCTTGTAAATCTGGCCGATGATCTGGATGAAATTTCTAAGTTGGAAATGGGGCAACTGACATTGAATCAAACCAATTTTATTATTCAAGATCTTATAAAAGAAGTTTTTGAATCGCTTGCTATTAAAGCAGACGAGAAGCAATTAAAATTAGGCATTAAAAAAGGCTGCGAATTCCCTTTGACCGTTTATGCTGATAAGGAAAAAATACGCCAGGTGTTGATCAATCTTATTGACAATGCCATAAAGTATGGCAAACAAAATGGAGAGATCGAGGCCAGCGCATACAAAATTGATGGTAAACAAATTTTGGTCGAGATAAGTGATGATGGCTTAGGTATTGGCGAAGAACATTTAGACAGAATATTTGAACGCTTCTACCGAACAGACTTAGCAAGAAGCCGGAAAATTGGCGGCAGCGGATTAGGGCTGGCTATCTGCAAACATATTATAGAGGCTCATAACCAAACTATACATGTAAGAAGCTCACTCGATATTGGCACTACATTTGGCTTTACACTAGAGAGCAAAAAAGATTAATTATTTTACTTTCGAATATTTTCCAACAACTGTCTGGCTTCCGGGCTTAATGTTGTAGCCGCAAGCTTCCCCTCCTGCATAAAAGAGAACTGCATACAATTTGCTTCATTCATTCTAAAATCAACATCCTGTATCACCACATTGTTTTTAAAAAAATGCAATGATCCGTCGTAGCCACATTTACCGACAATAGATTGTTTTTTAGCCGAGATCATATCTACTAGTTGCGCAATTATTTTTTTATCGCTGATTATTTTTACTGCTGTCACGGTATCCATTTTCCCATCCCCGGTAAAATAATTGATCGCCACACTATCAGATGCGATGATCTGTTCTTTCAGTTTTGAATTCGTTCTTTTGCAAGCAACTAAACAGCAAATAATTAACAGCAATAAAAAACAATTTTTCATCTTTATCTATTTATTAAATGAAGATACAAAATGAGTTGATCTAACCATAAAAAGAAACCACCCTGTAAGAATACAGGGTGGTACAAGTTGAGAAAAATTTGTTATTGCTTAAGGACTTGTTTTTACGATTGCTTGCTATTGATTAGAATTTTGTCCATGTTTTCCACCAGGTATCTCCTACTGCACATGCACCCTTATAACTAACTGGAGTAAAACCTGTAGCCAATTTAGCATGTGTGAATGCTGCACCGGAAACTGCTACTGACCCCGCTGTAGGATTAAAATCAGGCGCTGAATAGTTAAATGCCGCGGTTAAACCAACTTCTGCATTAGTGGTTAAAATACTATTACCAAAAGCGGGAGAATTATACCAGTCTGTAATTGCATTTGACGTATTTGCTGTAAGCGGAACATTCGTATTGCCTGCAATGCTGTACAAGACAGGAGTAGGACATCCTGCTATAATATTATTTTGTACTATTAATGATCCCGGTATATTATTATCGGTTGGCACCCCTTTAGTAGCATCAATGTATAACCCTTTAGGATAACCCATTATAATAGAATTGAAAAGAGACATACTTGAATTTCTTCTGATCTGTGCTCCCCATACAAATCTTGAATGCCCCGTATTAGCCAATGTTTCTTTAGGCCCCATTACTGTCATATTACTGAATGTAACACTTGTTTGTGGTAATAAAGAACTACCCTGAGCATCATTGTCACTCTCAAAAGCTTCGCTGTTAGAAACATCTGCTACAGAAGAATCTCTCAAAGAAATCCCAAATTGAACCTTACCGCTGTACCCATTATCAGTATCAAAATCATCATCTAAAGTTTTGTAAGAAATCAAATGCTTACAATTCACTGTACCTCCAAACCATTCGAATGAGTCATCTGCTGCATAAGAAACCTGTACATTGTCAACTATAGTTTGACTACCAACACCACCAAACGTTAAACCGTTGATCTCTTTATCAGGCAAAAATGCATAGCCGGCATACTCAATACGTACATAACGTAAAATACCGCTATTATCTGCAGGATTTTGTCCTTGTGTTGCAGGTGTTCCATACAAGCCAAGTCCATCGCTGTTGTTAATACCTCCTTCAATTTCTCCTACCCCTTGTACACCATTAAAAGATGCATTGGTTGGTGCATTTCCTAAAATAACAAGCCCCGCCCAGTCACCACGTTGCGGTGTAGCTGCTTCAGATGTAAAAACAATCGGTTTGTCGACGGTACCGTCTGCAATAATTTTACAGCTACGGGTTATTATCAACCCTCCATTTTTACCATATTCTCCAACAATTTTTGTACCTGGCTCAATGGTAAGGATCGCCCCATTGGTAACGTATACCAATCCACGCAATTTATATGTGTTGCCAGCCTTTAGTGTACGATTTGCTATAATTCTTCCTTCTAAAATGGTGTTTTCAGGGTTTTCTGTTATGGTAGTTGTTGTACCATCAACTTCAATTTTTCTACAACCTGTGTTTACTATAAAACTAGCGGCCATAGCTACAATAAGAATCTTTTTCATGATTGTTTTTTGGTTTAAATATTTTATTTACTGACTTATAAATATTTGATTAGAAATTATACCCGAATGAAATCCCCACATTGGTTCCGAATTTTCTTTTGATAGCAAATGGCGTATTTGAACCATCATATTTTCCAATATTCTTTGGATCGTGATAATAGATCGCCGTTGTATTTAAAATATCAGAAACATTTAACTTAACCTCTCCTTTCTTTCCGAATACTTTTTTAGCAAATTGGAAATCTAAAACCGGACGAGGGTTTTCCCAGATCGGAGGCTGACCAGATCCGCCTACATAAGATATTCTTCTGCCGATCTGATTAAACAACAATGTAGTGTTGATGCCATATTTTTCAATATCATATTGAACAGCCGCATTGATCAGGTAAGGACTCTGCCCTTGCATCGGTCTGTCGGTAGAGGAGTTCTCATCAACTACACGATTGTAGATATAAGAAAAGTTTCCTTGTACAGTAAAGTTTTTAAGGGTAGGATTAAAATCTAATTTTTTTCTAAACTCTATCTCTGCGCCAAAACTATTCGCTTTATCAGCATTGATGAAATTATATGTATTACTTGCTCCGCCTGACCCTGGATTAAAAATAGACTCGATCGGATTTCTGAAATATTTGTAGAATATACCTGCAGTAAACAACTCTCCGCCTCTAGGATAATACTCGTAACGAACATCGGCATTGGTTATTTTCGTCCTCACTAATTTCGTATACCCTGCAACGGTAGCGCCTAAATCAAAATCATAAAATTGAAAAGTGCTTAACTCTCTAAACTCTGGGCGGATAACTGTTTGTGAACCTGAAACCCTGAAATTTGTTTTGTCATTTATTTTATAAGTAACATTAATGCCGGGCAAATAATCTGTAACCTTATTGTATACATAACGAGGATCACTTTTCTTCATACTGCCAATCACCTGATCAAAGTCTTCTACACGTAAGCCCCATACTGCACGTAATTTATCTGAAAGCTGATTATCAAATTGCAGGAACCCTGCATTCAAAATCGAATTGGCTACATACCTGTATCTATCTCCTGACAATTCATTAAATGAAAATTTATTGTCTGATCCATTACCAAAATTCTCTGCAGCAAAAACCTTATCCGCAGTAAGCAACACTAATGCCCGGTTATCAGATGGCAGATAAATAGAAAAAGGTCTCGAATCAAACAATCTATCTTTTATCTGTAAAAAATACCCCCCTTTAATCGTTTGTTGTAAATTTTTGACAGTGAAATTCTTTGCCAAATCGCCGCCAGCCGTATAGATGTAATCACTTAAAAAACCATAATACCTGCTACCGAATTTTTGAGAGGTCGGAGAAGCGCCTATCTGCAAGAGATAAGCTGAATTATCATCATTTTCATCTTCCTGATTATATTGGATACGTCTTTGATCAGGTATATATTGATCCAATATATTGAAACTGCCGAACCAATGCAACTTGGCTTTATACTGCTTTAAATTATGATCTCCTGAAAGCTGCGTATTAAAAAAAGTGTTTGCTTTAAAGGCCAATTCAGTAGCCCTGATATTTTCACCTCTCGATTCGTAATCTCTCCCTGTTCTTAATGTTGTGTAATTAGTGGTGTTTACATTCAACATGTTTTTGAAAGATATCTTACTATTATTACCCAATTGAAGTGTAATATTTCCCAATGCTCCTGCCAAAATATCCTGACTGTATTTTTTATTACTATAATTAAAACTTAGGTTAGGTACATTGTTGTTATCAAATGTATTTATCTGGTTAATAAAGTCTGTTCTTTTATTACTACGACTATAGTTTGCAGCTAATATCACCGCTAACTTACTATTACCTCCAATCTTCTTCGTAAAACCTCCATTGATCAATAAACTCTCATTAAGCAATGGCGCTATAGTTGAATTCACTTTTTCTGCAGCCCAGATATTTTTAAATTGCTTCCCAAAAACTATTTTTTCTTCACTGGTTAACTGAGCAAAATTTGCTTTGGTAGGAATATCTTTTGGCAACGCCCTTGCACCATTATCAAAACCTAAAAAATCTGTATTACTTCCTTTATAAGTATAAAAGTCTTTCCCAATTGTTTGGGTATTGAACCCTGTACCGACCTGCACGCTGAAAAAATTCTTCGATGGTACATCTTTGGTATTCACTTGAATCAACCCCCCAGCCCACTCTCCTGGCAATTCGGGCGTGAATGCTTTATTAATAATAATGTTATCGATCATTGAAGAAGGTAAAATGTCAAAGCTGAAAGTTTTTCTATCCGGCTCAGTGCTACTCAACAATATACCATTCAACATAGATTGATTGTATCTGTCTGCCAATCCTCTAATCACTAAGTACTTACCATCTTGTACAGAAGCTCCAGGCACTCTTTTTAAAACTTCCCCGGTATTTTTATCCGGGCTTCTCCTGATCGCTTCAGCACTTATTACCTGTGCAACTACTGAAGCATTTTTTTGATAAGAAATTAAAGCATTGGTACTCTCTTTACGTGATGAAGATTTTACTACAACTTCATTTTCAAGTTTAGAAGCCGCTTCTAATACGATATCTATATTAGTTACCTGGTTGGCTACAACCTCTATATCGGACACTTCTTTAGTATGATATCCAACTGATGATAATTTGATCGTGTATTTTTTACCAGCATCTACATTGATAACAAAACTCCCGTCCACATTCGTAGCAGCTACTACTTTATTATCAGTAAGAGAAATTGAAACGCCGGATATTTTATTGCCTGTCTTTGCATCTGTAACTTTACCTTCTATTTTCCCCTGTTGTGCGGTGGAGCTGAGTGAAGTGGCAATAAAAACAATGATTATTGATAAAAATCTCATGCAGTTATAATTTACTGCAAAGAGAACACTTGAATGTTATGCCAAGATGAATGAAAGGTTACGAAAAGGTTACGCCTGTGTTAAGCCAATGTTACCAAATCAGAAAACATTGAAACATTGTATCTTTGAATGGTGAAATTTTTAACCGTCATATTTGCAATTTATATTCTCCTGCTGCCATGCATTACCTGTGCGGATAGCAATGAATGCAGCAATACCACACAATCAACTGTTTTTAAACCTTCTGCCAATCACCAAAACCACCAGCATGAAGAAGAAGCCTGCAACCCATTTTGCAACTGCATTTGCTGCGGCAGCATTACAGTTTCAAATATCTTACTTAATAAAACTGAAGGTGGCCATTTTTTAACCACGAAAAAAAGAAAGCCTTTCTATAAAAGCATTTCTCTTTCTTCGGACTTTTACGGCAATATCTGGCAACCGCCAAAAATTGGTTAATTGATCATAAACAATTCATTTAAAATTTATTTAACCAAAGTTTAATCAATGCAAAAAATTATTGTATTGCTGTTGGCTGTTACAATCTCGTATAATACCGCCAACGCACAAGCAATAGATAGTACATTTCAAAAAGATTTGAATGAAATTATTCTGCAAAGCACCAGGACCAGCAGAACAATTAAAAATACACCTACAAGAGTAGAAACAATAGACGGAGAAGAGTTGGATGAAAAAAACAACATGCGTCCAGCAAATGTATCTATGTTATTACATGAAAGTACAGGTTTACAGGTACAACAAACCTCTGCTACCAGTGGCAACCCTAGCATACGGGTACAAGGATTGGATGGTAGATATACGCAACTCTTAAAAGACGGGTATCCCAATTTTGGAAATTTTGCAAGCGGACTGAGTATTATGGAGATTCCTCCTTTAGACCTTAAACAAGTAGAAATAATAAAAGGACCTGCATCTACTTTGTATGGTGGTGGGGCTATTGCAGGTGTGGTCAACTTCATCAGCAAAATGCCGAAAGAAAAATTTGAAGGCGACTTCATTTTGAACCAATCACATATCGGGCAAAGCAATTTGGGTGGATATATTTCTGAAAAGAACAAAAAATTCGGATACTCAATTTTAGGATCAGTAAATATCCAAAAAGCTTATGACGTTGACAATGACGAATTTTCTGAAATCCCCAAAAGCAACAATTTTACTATTCATCCAGGAATATTTTATTACCCAAACGCATCGCTTACATTAATGCTCTCTAATAGTTATACAAAAGGCACCAACATAGGTGGAGACATGCATGCGATAAAAGGAACACCTGATCCTACACATACATATTTCGAAAAAAACAGCACTATCAGAAATACGTCAACATTCGAGCTGGACAAAAAATTTAAAAATAATACCAGTATTAAATTAAAACAAAGCCTAAGCGTTTTTGACAGACATATAAGTATTCCTGATTATAATTTTTCCGGGATCAGTACTAATAGTTTTACAGACTTATCGGTAGTTTTTTCTACTCAAAAACATACAATGATCGGTGGGTTAAATATTATTTTTGATAAGTTTAAACAGGAGAACACTAATACCCAGAATACTCGATCATTTACCGCTGGCACCTATTTCCAAGACACCTGGGATATCAGCGATAAAGTAAAAATTGAAAGTGGAATAAGAATAGATAATGTTTCTTATAAAAATATTAATTACGATAAGAACCAAACGTTTGTGTTACCAAGAGTTTCTTCTCTATTCAAAATTACGGATAAGATCAGCTCAAGAATTGGCGGAGGTTTGGGTTATAAAATACCAACTGTTTTCACAGAACAAACCGAAGCGATGCAATACCAACATGTATTACCGTTAAATAATGTAGACGCTGAAAAAAGTATTGGAGGAACGGCTGACATCAATTACAGAACAAATATTTATGAAGATCTGTCGTTTAGTCTTAATCAATTGTTCTTTTACACAAGTATCAATAACCCGTTGATCTTACAATCAGACAATTTCGGAACATATTCTTTTAGTAATGCCGCAAAACATACTATCAGCAAAGGTTTTGAAACAAATTTGAAATTCGTTTTTAAAGATGATCTTAAATTATTTGTTGGCTACACTTATACAAACGCAAAAGCTACATACTTACCAGCCAATCAGTTTTTACCATTATTGCCAAAGCATAAATTAAATCTTACAATGATGTATGAAAAGGAAGATAATTTCAAATTGGGACTGGAAGGATATTTTACCGATCATCAATATTTATATAATGGCTACAAAACGCCATCGTTTTGGGAATTTGGTTTTATGGCGCAAAAAACTTTCAGCAAAGTTTCAATATTTATAAATTTCGAAAACTTTACAGATCAACGACAGAGCAAATACAAATCTGTAGCTAACCCTCCACATGACAATCCAACCTTTGATGATATCTGGAATCATACAGAAGGATTTGTTGTAAACGGAGGGATAAAGATCAAATTGTAAATTAGAATCTGAATTGTAAGCGGCATGTAAAAACATTATCTTTTACATCTTTTGTATAACCGGACAACTGAGTTTTTTCATTTGTTACTATATCATACCAAAGTACCAGTTTGAGATTTTCGGTTACATAATTGATATATCCAAGCCCTAATGTACTGTACTTGATATTGGTTGCATTCAAGTTAGCTCCAGCCTTCCCTATATCATTGCCGCTTACATCAGTATTCGCATCATACCAATCATATTTAACCGCCAGTTGATGATGAGGATTAAAAATATTGTGCAACAAATAAAAATAAGCCCCGTTAAATTTTCGGATATAATAGCCGTTATTCCCTGCCAATAAAGTAGCCGGAGGCTCATTACTATTTTCGGAGCCAGTTTGAGTCCCCATTACAAACTCTGCTCTCAATTCAGTAAAGCCATATTTGTGCTTGAATTTCAATTGAGCATCTGCACCATAATATTTCCTGGGAGCTATTGCGCCTGCATTGTTTAATGAAGAATCTACTCTCATTATTTTATCCGCACCAATGGTTTTGGTTGTATAAATGTATTTTGTGCTTTGCAACAAACCTCCATTAAAATAAGAAACAGCAGCACTTAAAGTAACATTCTTTGCTACAGGATATGGCTTTAATGCAACACGACTAACAAAATCTTTATGGCTATCAAAATCTGCAGTAGCATTTAATCCCGGGCCATTAAAAACTCCGGCATCAATTTTCAGATACTTCAGTTTGTGATCTTTTTTTCTTGGTTCAAAAGAAACCATGGCGCCAAGATCCCGTTCCACTTTCGTTAATATCTGGCTCATTCTTCCCCGTTCAGGGCTTTCTCTATCCCCCGACCCTAAATTTAGTTCATAGCTGAAGGGTCTTGCGAATAAACCGGCAGTTAAAGAAAATACCTGGTATTTGTTTTCCATCACCCTCCCCCAAAAATCACGGGTAAAAAAGCCTTTTTCCGAACCGTCAAATTGAAATACAAATTGTACAGTTGGCCCCTTTCCTTCTGCAAAATGAATATAATCTATACGCATTCTACCCCTTCTAAGCATATAGCGATTGTTCACATTCGGTAAAAAATCTCCCCCATTATAACTGGCAGCCCCTTTTTGCTGAGCCACCTGAAATTGCGGCTGCAGGTAACCGCTGAATTTTACACGGTCGAATTTTTTATAAATGGACAACATCCCTTTACCGATATCCTTAGTGGTATCGATCATATCCATTAAAAACTGAGCATTACAAAAGATAGATGCCATGACAAACAGCACCAAAAAGGAGATTTTTTTAAGCACAATAACAAATTTCCGGCAAAGGAATAATAATTTTATATTACTCCAATGTTAAGTAATTATTAACAATTGTAAAGACCATAAATCACAAGGCAATAAGTTTATTTTTGCCGCAAAATTTACAACTATGGCAGGCTTTAATTCAATCTTGAAAATCTTTTTACCTAAAGACAGAGTGTTTTTTCAGTTATTTGAAAGTGTTTCTGAAGAATTGGTAAAAATGGGGGAAAAATTGAAAGAAGTAGTGAACGAACCCGACTTCGACAAAAGGGCTCAATTGATTCAGGAGATTGAAGATATGGAGCATGTAAACGATGACTTTACACATAACATCTTTACTGAATTAGGTAAAAATTTTATTACTCCTTTTGATAGAGAAGATATTCATTATCTGGCATCTGCTTTAGATGATATTGCTGATTATATTTATGCATCTGCAAAAAAGATAAATTTCTATCGTGTAAATCCGAATGATATTGGCATTCAGAAATTAGCAGAATTAATTTCGGTAGGTTGTGTACATGTACATAAAGCTGTTACTGAATTACGCAATATGAAAAACATGCGTCAGATCACTGATGCATTGGTTGCTATCAACAGCATTGAGAACCAGGCTGATGATATTTTTGATATGAGTATTGAACGTTTATTTGCTACCGAAGCTGATGCTAAAGAGGTAATTAAAAAAAGAGAGATCTATCAGGTAATGGAAATTGTAACTGATAAATGTGAAGATGCTGCTAATGTAATCGAAAGCATCATTGTAAAATACGCTTAATTCAATTTGGAGATTTGAAGATGTAATGAGTATGAAGCATTCTAAAATTTTCAAATTTCCAAATCTCCAAATCATCAAATCAAAGAAATGACCTTAGTAGTAATAATCATTGCACTTGCCTTAATTTTTGATTACATCAATGGATTTCACGATGCCGCTAACTCCATTGCCACTGTAGTTTCTACAAAAGTACTGACGCCTTTTCAAGCTGTGCTATGGGCTGCACTGTTCAACTGCGCTGCTTATTTCATTTTTCAAGATCATGCCGTTGCAAATACTATCAGCAAAACCATACATAAAGAGTTTATTACATTACCGGTAATTTTATCGGGTTTAATTGCAGCCATATTCTGGAATTTATTAACCTGGTGGTATGGTATTCCTTCTTCTTCTTCTCATACATTGATCGGCGGACTTGCCGGTGCAGCTATTGCACATGCGATCTCTATGAAAGGAATAGGTGTAAGCTGGGCAAGTATTATCGAAGCTGACACCATCATTAAAACAGTACTATTTATTTTTCTGGCACCACTGATCGGGATGGCAATCTCTATATTTATAACCATTGTAACCATCATGAGAAATGTGTGGTTAAGAATTGGGATCATAGCAATAGCAACATTCTTTACTTTTATTTTATTCGACCAATTTGAGAGCAGTAAAATAGAGGAAGGAACACAAAAGTTTTTAAAAATTGATAAATATAAAGCTGACGTAAAGGCGGCAGAAGCCAAGCTAACCCTTTCTCCAGCCGATTCTTCTAATATTAAAACATTGGCTGAAGCAAAGGACAAACTAACAAAAGCTACTGCTAATTACGAAAAAATAAAGCCCTTACTAGGTGATTATGATAATACCGGTGCTGCCTTTATCGCTAAAAAAGCCAATGAAGAAGGTGCTTTGAAAGAGATTGAAGCCAGTAAGCTAAAAGATGAAGTTAGAAATGCTAATGGATTTTTGATCCTGGAAGCAAAAGCAGTAGAAAGTAAGGCTGATAATGAGGCGTATAAAAAAGCAAAAGAGCTGACAGAAAAATATAAAGAACCGCTGAAGCTATATTGCAATAAGACCATTTCATTAGACAGTACAATGATTTTGTTGAATACTATTTATTCTATCGCAGACCCTAATAAATCTAAGATAGAAACCAAGATATCTAGTTTCAACATAGAAAAATCGTTTACAAAAGACATTGAGAAATCCGACAACAGAGTAATTGCCTGGGGAATTGTATTTACCTCTCTTTTATTCTGTTTGATCTACATATATGTAGAAAAAATAAGAACTCCAACAGCTTTCAGGGTTGCCAATATGTTTAAGAAATTGCAGTTATTCAGCTCTGCTGCCTTCAGTATAGGACATGGCGGTAATGATGCACAAAAGGTAATGGGGGTAATTGGCGTGGCGCTGATATCAAGCGGCCAGATACAAAATTTCTCAGACCTGCCTAATTGGGTTCCTATTTCGTGTTATTTAGCTATTGGTCTTGGCACCATGAGTGGGGGTTGGAAAATTGTAAAGACCATGGGTACAAAGATCACAAAAGTTACGCCGCTTGAAGGTGTAGCAGCAGAAACTGCAGGGGCATTCACCCTATTCTTTACCGGACAAATGGGTATCCCCGTTTCAACAACACATACAATTACAGGTTCTATCATGGGCGTAGGAGCCACTAAAAGATTAAGTGCTGTACGTTGGGGTGTTACTATCAATTTGTTGTGGGCCTGGGTACTAACAATTCCGGTAAGCGCCATCCTTGCGGCAATCGTTTACTGGATCGTATCGCTTTTTTAACCTACAGACCAACAAAACCTTTACCTGTACCGCTTTTTTTAGTTTCTTTGCACCATGAAGAAAATTTTAGTGACCGGTGGATGTGGCTATATCGGATCTCATACAATTGTAGACTTGATAGAAAACGGATACGAGGTTATTTCAATTGATAATAATTCCAGAAGTAGCTCGGATATTTTAACAGGAGTAGAAAGTATCACAGGAACACAGGTAAAAAATTATGTAGTTGATCTATGTAATTATGATGACACAAAACAAGTCTTCAAAGAAAATCCTGACATCGTAGGTATTATACATTTTGCAGCTTATAAATCGGTTGGAGAATCAGTTGGTAATCCATTGATGTATTTTGATAATAACCTGGCTTCTCTTGTTAATATTCTCAAATGCACGGAAGAATTTAATATCTCTAACTTTGTTTTTTCATCTTCCTGCACAGTTTACGGCAATCCCGACGAAATCCCTGTAACAGAAAGTACTCCGCAAAAGCCAGGAGAATCACCTTACGGTATCACCAAACAAATGGGTGAACAAATAATTACAGAAACAATCAAAGTAGATAATATCCAAACGATCTTACTAAGATATTTCAACCCGGTTGGCGCTCACCCATCTATCCTGATCGGTGAAACACCGATAGGGAAACCAGCTAACCTGGTTCCGGCTATCACACAAACAGCAATAGGTAAATTACCTGCCATGCAGGTACATGGTAATGATTATCCTACAAGAGATGGAAGCTGTTTGAGGGATTATATACATATATGCGATATTGCACATGCACATACATTAGCACTCAACTATCTTATTGATAAAAAAAATAAGACCAACTGTACTGTGTTCAATTTAGGAACAGGTAACGGCTATACAGTGCTGGAAGTGATAAAAACATTTGAAAAAGTAACAGGGCAACGTCTTAACTATACCATCGGACCAAGAAGAAACGGCGATGTAGTTGCCATTTACGCTAACAGGGATAAAGCAACCAAAGAATTGGGCTGGAACCCTCAATATACCCTGGAAGATATGATGCACACAGCATGGCAATGGGAATTAAAGCTAAAAAACGAGTTAAATTAAAAACAAGCAAGTATATTGCACCCCATTTATTACCTATACAATTGAATAATTATTTATATGCTTAAAGAAATAGAGGTTACCGGCAACAAAGATACCCGTAGCGGTTTTGGAGATGGCATTGTAGAAGCTGCCAGAAAAAATGAAAATATTATTGCGCTTACAGCTGATCTATTGGGCTCAATGAAGTTAAACACCTTCATTAAAGAATTCCCTGAACGCTTTATACAGTGCGGTATTGCAGAAGCTAACATGATAGGTGTAGCAGCTGGTTTAACTATTGGTGGCAAAATTCCTTATACCACTACTTTTGCCAACTTCAGTACGGGCAGAGTGTATGATCAGATCCGTCAATCTGTTGCTTACAGCGGAAAAAATGTAAAAATCTGTGCATCACATGCCGGACTAACATTGGGAGAGGACGGTGCTACTCACCAGATATTGGAAGATATTGGATTAATGAAAATGTTACCGGGCATGACAGTGATCGTGCCTGCAGATTACAACCAAACAAAAGCTGCTACTAAAGCGATCGCTGAATATGAAGGTCCGGTATATCTACGTTTTGGCAGACCGGTATGGCCTATTTTTACTAAAGAAGAAGATTTTGTAATTGGTAAAGCACAAAAATTATCTGATGGTAAAGATGTGAGCATTTTTGCTTGTGGTCACTTGGTTTGGAAAGCAGTTGAAGCCGGCAGAATTTTAGAAGAAAAAGGTATCAGCGTTGAAGTAATTAATATTCACACTATCAAACCTTTAGATGTTGATGCTGTTATTGCTTCTATCAGCAAAACAAAATGTGCTGTTACCTGCGAAGAACATAATATCATTGGCGGATTAGGAGACAGCATTGCACAAGTTGCAGCTAAACATCTACCTATACCTATTGAATATATTGGTACTAATGACACTTTTGGAGAAAGCGGAAAGCCCTCTGAATTATTGACCAAATATGGTTTAGATGCTCCAAATATTGTTGACGCTGTGGAGAGAGTTATTGCAAGAAAGAATGCTTAATACAAATCACCGTTAAACTTTTCGATAAAAAACCAATCATACGATTGGTTTTTTTACTTTTATACTTGCTTAACACTTATGGCTGACAAACATTTAGATGACAAAGAGCTGTTGTTTCAGTTTAAAGAAGCTGCTACAAGAGAACGAGCCTATACCGGTATTATAAAAAAATATCAGGAGAAGCTCTATTGGCATATCCGCCGGATGGTTGTAGACCATGAAGATGCAAATGATGTATTGCAGAATATGTTCATCAAAGTTTGGAAGGGATTAGATAATTTCAGAGAGGATAGTCAATTGTATACATGGTTGTATCGAATCGCCACTAATGAATGCCTAACATTCCTGGAACAGCAGAAAAAAAGGAGTTCAATATCATTGAGTGATGTTGATAATGGCATAAGCAATAAACTAAAGGCCGATACAAATTACGACAGCAATAAAATAGAATGGAAGCTGCAATTGGCTATGCAGCAATTGCCTGAAAAACAAAGAGTTGTATTCAATCTTAGATATTATGATGAAATGCCATACGAAGAAATGAGCCGTGTACTTGAAACCAGTGAGGGTGCTTTAAAAGCAAGCTATCATC
The DNA here is from genome assembly GCF_020783315.1 of Ferruginibacter lapsinanis. NCBI lineage: Bacteria > Pseudomonadati > Bacteroidota > Chitinophagia > Chitinophagales > Chitinophagaceae > Ferruginibacter > Ferruginibacter lapsinanis. The sequence goes on from NZ_CP086063.1 coordinate 729,388, forward strand.
ATGCAGTGAAAAAAATAGAAAGCTATATACTTAATAATTAAACTTAGGGATCAAAAAAATGTCTTACTAAAGTGATGGAAAGAAGCACCGACATATTAAATGAGTTAAAAGATATCAGTCCTTTATTGGCGGAGATCGGAAGGGAAAATATTTTCTCTGTTCCGCAAGGTTATTTCGATAACATAAGTGATACGGTGTTGATCTGCATTAAAGAAGAACACGGCATTTCAACAACAGTTAATACAGGCAGCGTTCCTCAAGGTTATTTCGATAACCTTGCTTCATCTATTTTAGATAAAATAAAAAATCAACCAATAAATGCTACAGATGAAATAAGAGAATTATCACCGGTTCTACATAGCATTCAACATAAAAATGTATTTGAAGTACCTGTAAATTATTTTGCTGATCTGCCTGAAACCATCAGCAGCAAAACACAAACAAAACAAACCGGCAAGTTGGTACGTATGTCAAGCCGCATAGCTAAATATGCTGTTGCTGCTATGCTTACCGGTGCTGTAGCATTGGGAGTTTATAAACTTTTTGATAAGCCTGTAAATATTGTACAAGTGGAACAATCGCAAGCTTTTGCAACATTAGACCCCATTATTGAACAGGGAAAAAATATGAATGATAAACAGTTTAATGAAACACTTAATAATTTATCTGAAGAAGCCATTGCTAAATATTTAGAGAAGAATGCAAGCGAAAAAGATGTTGCCGTATTAGTGTCTTCAATTGATCAAAGTTCACTGCCTAATGAAGATGATTATTTATTAGATGAAAAAACCCTTGAAAAATATCTAAGCAGTACAAATAATTAACCATGAAAAAAATCTACTTTATATTGATCATTTTTGCAACATTTTTCAATGTAGCAAAAGCACAACAACCCCCGGTTGATGAAAAAAAACAACAGGATAATATTGAAGCGTTGAAAGTTGCCTTCATCAGCAAAGAGCTAGACCTTACTCCAGAAGAAGCACAAAAATTTTGGCCGATCTATAATCAATATTCCAAAGAGTTGGCAGTTGCTTCGCAAGACAACCCGGATGTATTAGACAGGGATGAAAAAGTATTGAATGTAAGAAAACGTTACAAAGAACAATTTGTAAAAGTGCTTGGTCAACCCAGGATAAATAAGATGTATGGAGCTGAAGGACGCTTTCATAAGCTGCTGATAAAAGCAATGCGTAAACAACAGAATATGCACCAAAATAAACCTAATCGTCCCTATTTAAAGAGAAGTTTTTAAGATTGAGAGCGAAAATAGAATACAAAAAGAGCACAGATAAAATCTGTGCTCTTTTAATTATTGCGTAAAAACTTTATCAGTATAACAAAACAAATTAATCTGAAATTTTTTGTTAAAACCTCTTTACTTATAATTTTAAACAAAGAGCTATGTATGTTGATTTAGTATCTTTATACTTCAGTATTAAATTTTGTGAAAAGACGACTTACCTATACATACATTATTGCTGTATTTCTCGTCGGCATATTCCTTACAGCCGGTTTTACATCTATACTGCCTATCCTTTCTCGCCAGTTTTCCTGTATACAAAATATAAAAACTGACGCTGAAAAAGCTGAAACTGAAAAAGAAATTGAAAAGCCCTGTAAAGAATATTATCATTTACATACAAATAATATTCTACCTGCGGATATCAAGTTTGTTGAACTGATCAAACCTCAGGAGTATACTGATAAGTGTATTCAGTTATTTATCCGTACTATCCTAACCCCTCCTCCCGAAAAACCGATTGTTACTTAGTTTTCGTTTTTAATTGACTCGTGTATCTGCTATCAAAGATGGCAGGTAGTACTATTTTATTACTTTTTAAATATTAAAATCATGAAACCAATTCATATAAAGTATGTAAGAGCTTTACTATTTTCTGTCGTTATTTCTTTATCCGGGTCTACAGCTTCTTCACAAAGCACAACTGATAAAGACATCAAAAAAAATATCACTCCCATTGAAAATGCAACCGCCAGTTTAATACAATTAGAACCTCAAAAATTTGAGTATAATGTTAATGCATACAAACAATTAAACCTTCCAAAAGGAGTACAGTATGGATTTTTGACCGAAAACGTTCTACATATCTTACCCGAATTAGTAACTAAAAAAAATGTACGATACAGCTACGGAAAAAATGATACCAGGAATGCATTGATCAGTACAATAGACAATAACAATCTTACTCCATTCCTGGTTGCTTCCATTAAAGAGTTGCATGAAGAGATCCAGCGACTAAAAGAATTAATAGAGACTATGAAAAAAAGTTAAAGAAGTATTCACCCCCTTTTTAGAAAGGGGGTTTTTATATCATGGTAAAATAAAAAGGTCCAGTTTTCTGTTTCTCCCTGTTGCCACCATTGTTGTCTTAACTCCATGCATTTTCTGCCATCAAAATCATATTTAGCAATGAATTTATTTTTCATTTGTTGCAATTGAGGTGCCACATCTCCGCCAAAGAAAATAATTTCCCCTTCTTCTTTTATCCAAAAAACGCCATGATGCGGAGAGTGTCCGCCAGTAACCTCAAATTGTATATAATCATCAATGGTTTCAACATCTCCCATTAAATGAACCTTATCGGAATGTTGCAATAGTTGTATTTTCTCAACTACATAGGTGGGCTCTCCTTTTTCTAATGCTGCGTCTAATTCATTTTTATTTACATAATAGGTCGCATTGGGAAAACTTAAAAAAAACTGATTCAATTGTTCATCTTTAATAGCCATCCCATTGGTATGGTCTTTATGCAAGTGACTCAACAGTACTTTAGTTACTTCTAATGCACCGATGCCATTATCCATTAAATTTTTATGTATTTGCAAAATACCGTTTTGAGTAAACCCCAACCCTGCATCTATCACAATAATATCTTTTGAAGTTACTACGCAAAATGGCTGTACTTCTACCAGCAAGCTTCCCACAGGTCTTTGCTGTAAATCATCTTTTTCTTTGTTAAAAGGAATAAATTGCTTGGTTCTATCTACTGTAAAAGCACCTTCGCTAAGTGGAATGATCTTCAAGAGTTATAAATTATAAATGATAAATTATTCTCCGCAAAATTACGGCAGAGATTCTATAACTCATCATTTGTATTCTCCATAAATCGAAACAGATCTTGTAGCTTAAGATCGCTTTTGTTAATTGGAGTTATCTATGCTGCCAGTCAGCTATTCTTCATATATAAATGTCTCTTCTACTTTCTGCAAGCTTTTGTTAAAAAATTGCCTGTCTAAAAATTGGCGAAGATCATAGCTGATCAACGGTAAGAACATAGCTTTAAAATAATATCTTTTTTTATTCTGATAAATGATCAGGGTAACCATTGGGCCGTCGCAACACATACGTGGAGGCCATCGTAGCGTTTTTATCTGAGCATAACGCAATATTTTATTGAGCTTTTCCAGTTCGTAAACATTAAGCTTACCTGAATAATTATCATTTCTGGTGGTATCAGTAATGCCATCTCCGTTGTCTGTAACCTTTAAGTTTCCTTCCTTATCAATCTGTAAATGAAGTCCGTAGCAATTTCCCATACATCTGCTGGAATGATAAATGATCGAATCAAAAGCAAAATTTCGATCAGCATATAAATACTTAGATTTAAAAACAATAGATTTTCTAGGTGAAAAATATTTCTTAGCCAGTTTAGATACCGGTGCTAGCATAAAACTATCGTCTCTGTTATACACATACTTAAAAATGTATTTTTTTATATCCTTCTTTGATTTTTTTCCATAAAGCGGAGTAGTTCCTGAAGTGAACGTTATTTTTTTCCGCTTTTGTTTTACGTGGAGATCATCCAACACAACATCATCAATATTTTCTATTTGGGCTGCATTGTTTTCATCCTGGATCATCAGGCAGTCTTGTCTGTTAGAAAAATATAGCCCGTCAAGTCTTGGATAACTTGAACAAGCACTGAGAGAAATGATCAATATAATTGCCAGTATTCTCATAAATATTTTTAGTAATCTGCCCCTGTTCAACACTCATACTTCCTCGTCGTTATATATAATTACCGAAGCACCATCTGCCTATCAGCATCTAATTTAACTAAAATAAAAATAAGAATGGTAAATGTTACCAGGGAAGATCCTCCGTAACTTAACAAAGGAAGAGTGATACCAATTACAGGAGCCAATCCGATGGTTACACAAATATTCACTGCAACGTGAAAAAATATAATGCCTGCTACACAATAAGCGTATACCCGGCTGAAGGTACTTCGTTGCCGTTCGGCAATATTCACAATACGAAGTAATAAGCCCATGTAAATGAGCATTAACAGAGTACTTCCCCAAAAACCAAAATTCTCTCCTACAGAAGTAAATATAAAATCGGTATGTTGCTCAGGTACAAAATCTCCTTGTGTTTGTGTCCCTTTTAAAAACCCTTTCCCTAAAAACCCTCCGGAGCCAATTGCAATTTTAGATTGTTTCACATTGTAATTCTGTTGATCATTTTTTTTCTGTTTGGTCTTTTCTTCTTCTGAACTCAAACCCGCTGTTTTGGCATCTACAAAAGGATTATCAACGCCAACCATGCTGAAGATCCTGTCCGCCTGATATTTTTTAAATACATGCTTAAATGTAAACGGCACAACTATTCCTACAAATACTGAACAGAATGCCCAGACACTTACTACTAACACCAACAACTGCCGATTTCGTCTTATCTGTCTGCGATTCATATAAAGAAACAATATGCCCGCCACCGCAAAAGCGATCAATAATGTTTTAGTGCTAAATAATAACGATACAATGAGTAGTATTGCCATAGCAAAACCAGCCACCAAATAGCCCGGGGGTAATCCTTCTCTATACATGGGTATCAGTAAAGAAAAATACACCAATGCCAATCCGGTTTCTCCCTGCAAAATAGATAATAATGCAGGGGTAAATGAAAGGGCCGCAGCGATCATTTGTGATCTGGGCTTTTCAAAATCCGTTTCCTGCATGGATAGATATTTTGCCAATGCCAGCGAAGCAAATATTTTACATAACTCTACCGGTTGCAAATTCATGAACCCTAATGGTATCCAGCTTTTTGAACCTTTGATCTCTTTACCTACTACAAATGTGGCTAATATCAATACAATACCGATGAGGTAAGACAAATTGGCCGTTGCTGTAAAAAATTTACTGTCGGTTAATAAAATAAATGTGGCTATAACAATACAAGCGCCAAAATAAAATAATTGTTTACTGTAATTTTTTTTGAAGCCTAAAAAACTTTGTATCACTCCGTCACCACTTCTGTACTCTACTGAAAAAATACACAACAGTCCGATGATCACAAGTATGGCGTATAACCATACTATTACCCAATCTATTCCTTTTCCTATTTCAGGATTTCTCTGATTCACTGCTTTATAAATTTATTTACCCCTCTGGTTTTTATAGGGACCTCATTAAGAAACACATTCGTAATTCAATTACTTCAGACATTATATTCTAACCGTATCCTTTGGCTCTGCTCTTTTTCTTTCGTCTGGTAAAATTGCTTGTGATTTTATTTTTAATTTATTATCACCGCTGTCCTTTTTAGATTGATCTTTTTTGGCCAGCTCTTTATCTTTTTTCATTTTATCTAATGCATCTGCTTCATCTTCCGCATCCAGATCAAGTGTGTCTTTGATTATTTTAATATAGCCTTTAGCAATAAGATACGCAGAATCTTTGGCATGCATCAGAGAATCCTGTCGTTGCATTTCTGTAAATATCCTTTTAGGTATCAGGTTCAATTTTGACAACTGATCTATTCTCGCCAGCCTTGCTTTATCGGTTATAGAATCGTTTAAATATTTTTCAATCATCAACCCCACAATAGGCGCTGCATATGTACCTCCAAAACGACCACTGTTTTCCACCACACACATGATGGCGATCTTTGGATTGTCTCTTGGAGCAAAACCACAAAAGAAAGCATGGTTGGGTTGCTTTACACCACGATAGTAGTTTTCTACTGTACCTGTTTTACCACAAACGACAATCCCTTTAACTTTTGCTGCAACACCTGTTCCATTATCCACCACACCCTGCATTCCATCATGCACTGCTTCAAAAACACTATCAGGTATATCGGTGGTGTTGTGTTTGTCTTTAAATTTTGACAACATGTCGAATTTATCTCCACCTTCGATTGAATCTACCAAATGCGGTATCTTATACCAACCTTTATTTGCAATAAAAGCCATTTCGTTGGCCACCTGTATCGGTGTAACATCTACCTCTCCCTGACCAATACTTACTGAACGGAAACTACAGTAATTCCATTTACCATTACCATATACTTTATTGAAGTAAGCTGGCGTTGGTATATTTCCTCTTTTTTCTGATGGAACATCTACTCCTAATTTGTGGCCTAACCCAAAGGCATACATGTACCTGTCCCAAACCGCCAAACTACTATCGATATTAGGATATTTAGGATTATTAATCACCCGTTGCATTACCGTAGCAAAATAAGTATTATCAGAAATACGGATCGCATTACGCAGATCGAATGTTCCGAAATCCAGGCACCGCATAGGTTTGCCACTACCGCAGCCATAAAATGCCCCGCCGCAAGACACTTTGAAATCTGTAGTGATCACCCCTTCGTGTAACCCCACCAATGCTTGTAGTGTTTTAAATGTAGAACCCGGAGAATAGCTTGCTCCTACAGTTCTGTTCAACAATGGCAATGCAGGATTCAACAATAATTCAGCAATATGTTTTTTTCTTTCTGCTCCGGTGAGTAATTTTGGTTTAAAGGTTGGGCTGCTTACCATACATAAGATGCCCCCCGTTTTAGGGTCAACCGCTACTATCGACCCCAACTTATTCTCCATTAATTTTTCTCCCAATTCCTGTAACTCTATATCCAAAGAAGTATACATATTTTGTCCGGCTACGGCAGCCGTATCATACCTTCCTTTTTCAAGCCTTTCCGTTAAACGATTTTTATTATCTCTTTTCCAATACTGAATACCACGTTGCCCCATCAACACTTTTTCATAGGTACGCTCAATGCCTGTCTTCCCTGCATAGTCACCTATCTGATACCCATCATCAGGATGTGATTTTAAAAAATTGGTGTCAACCTCAGAAAGATAGCCAAGAATATTACCTGCTGCATCAAATGGATAACTCCTCACAGAACGCTCCTGCAAATAAAAGCCGGGAGAAAATTTATACATGGCCTCATTCAGCTTGGCCATTTTTTCGTCGCTTAATAAACCATCAAATATCGAGGGTCTGCTTCTGCCATTTTTGATAATTAATTCAACAATTTTTTTATTGAATTGAGCGGTATCGAGGTTTAATATTTTACAAAGAGAAAACGTATCTATTCCTCTCACTTTATTGGGCACAACCATCAGGTCATAAATAGTAGTATTTTCTAAAATCGCTTTTCGATTTCTATCAAATACAATCCCTCTATCGGGGTAGATCACTTTACGGAATTTCCCTTGATCATCCGCCATTATTCTATACTTGGAAGTAATTACCTGTAATGTAAAAAGTCTTGCAATGATGATGATGAACATCACTACAAAGATCATTCGAATGATATTTTTACGACTCTGATTAAATGCTGGCACTTGAAATTATAAATTTAGCAATGAGATTCTCAATTTACGATTTTTGATGTACGATTGACGATTTTATTCTGAATAATACTTTCATTGAAACAGCAAAAGCATTCAACTAAATGCATTTGTAATTCAACATTCGTTAATCGTAAATATCTAAACCGTATTTGTCTTGAACTGTTGCTTACGGTTAAACAATAATTCTGTAATAACAATTAACAATAGACTAATGATTGCGGAGAAGAAAGTTTTGATGATAAAATACCAAACATTACCAATTTGCCAGGCTTCTAACATAAACAGCCATCCATGATGCACTATTATAAGTAAGCCGGTGTATACTAAGTAAGGGAAAAATCCTCCCATACTTTTAATTGAGGGTTCATCGTAGTTGGTATCAGCTCCTTCCTGGGGGATAAGTACATTGATAAAAAACGGTCGCAGGTAAGCAATTAAAACGCAGGCAGATGCATGAAATCCGGGATTATGCCTAAAGCTGTCTAGAGCAAACCCAAGCGCAAAGGCCAATATCATTTGCCACATACGTCCCAACTGAAATGGCATCCATAAAATAAACAACATATAAATGTATGGAGTAACCATCTGATGCAAGTGTATTTTATCCAGCACAAAAACCTGCACCAGGATCAGCAATACAAATCTTAATATATTTTTTACCAATACACTCATAATTACTTACTGTAATAATTATTGATTTTGCTTTTTTACTTTATCCATCAAATTATTCAGTTCTTCCTTTTGCAAATTGTCTATCGCATACACATATTGCAGATTATAAAAATCTGCAGCAGTTTTTATTTCAATCAAATAGTTATTGGTTGTTTTATCAGAGACCACTGAATAAACATAACCAATCTTCATCCCCTGCGGAAATGCGTTACTGTAGCCACTTGTAATAACAGTATCTCCTTTTGCCACTTTCGCACTTTTTGGAATGCCCACTAAAGAAACAATATTGGGTGTTTTACCATCCCAATTCAATGTGCCAATTTCACCGCCTTTTAAAAGTTTACCACTTAAATGACTATCCTTGTGTAATAAACTCATGGCTACAGAAAAATTTTCGCTTACATCTGTTATGATTCCTACCACTGCATTGTTTGCATCCACTACCCCAATATTTTTTTTCATCTGTTGATTGGAGCCTCTGCCCAATTCAACGTAATTTTCCTGAGAAGTAACTGAATTAGCTACCACCTTTGCCATTTTATATAACCATTTACGATGAGTACCTAAAGTATCAGAAGGAATAGAATCGGTAACGATTTTGTTTATGGTATCAGGACTCTCAAAATTCTGTCTCAACAAATTCCTCAACCGCTCATTTTCAGTAGCCAGTCTTTTATTTTCATTTTTAAGATGAAAAAAATCTTCGACTCTATCATACTGAGTATTTACCTTACCGGTAAGTTCTGTCATGTAAGCAGTAGTGACAGCATTTTGATAACGGTTATAGTGAACAATTAAATAAACGCAAAACCCCTGCAATAACAGGAAGAAAATAAAATTTGAATACCTGCGGATGAAGAGAAATATATTACGCACCTCGGGGAGTTATAAATTTTTAGTTTATAGTTCTTAGTTTGTAGTTCATTGAAGGCTTAAACCTTTTAACTGAAAGAATTGATTTTCTCTGTTGTATTTAATCAACTAAAAACTATAAACTAAGAACTAAATATAAAAGCATTCAATTTTTAATATACCATTATCTCATTACAAACGGATACCTGTCGTAATTTTTCAACGCAATACCTGTACCTCTTACCACACTCTTAAGTGGATCATCGGCAACATGTACCGGCAATTTGATCTTAGCGGCAATTCTTTTATCCAGCCCACGTAATAAAGCACCACCACCAGTTAAGTACAATCCTCTGCGATAAATATCAGCAGCCAATTCAGGCGGAGTCGTTTCCAACGCTTTCAGAATAGCTTCTTCAATTTTGAACACGCTTTTATCCAACGCTTCGGCAACTTCCTGATAGCTAACCATTACCTGTTTAGGAATACCGGTTACCAGATCACGACCATTCACAGGAATATCATCCGGCGGATTGTCAAGATCTTTCATTGCAGCACCTACCTGAATTTTAATCTGTTCAGCAGTACGTTCTCCAATTAATAAACTATGATAACGACGAAGTGCTTCCATAATATCCGCAGTAAACTCATCACCGGCAATACGTATACTTTGATCACAAACTATACCTGCCAATGCAATTACGGTAATACCTGTAGTGCCACCTCCGATATCAATGATCATATTACCCACTGGCTCTTCTACGTCGATACCAATACCTAGTGCAGCTGCCATCGGCTCATGTATCAGGTAAACTTCTTTAGCACCAGCTTGTTCTGCGCTATCTCTTACGGCACGTTTTTCAACTTCTGTGATACTGCTTGGAATACAGATCATCATTCTCCAGCTTGGCGCAAACAATGGCTTTTTAGGGTAGATCATTTTGATCATCTCTCTGATCATCAACTCCGCTGCATTAAAATCGGCTATTACACCATCTTTTAACGGACGAACCGTACGTATGCTTTCGTGGGTTTTTTCATGCATCATCAATGCCTTCTTACCCACAGCTAAAATATTTTTCGGATTGTTTCTGTCTAAAGCAACAATGGAAGGTTCATTTACCACTACTTCGTCATTGAAGATGATAAGGGTATTTGCAGTACCCAAATCCATGGCAATTTCTTGTGTAAAAAAATTAAAGAGACCCATATATTATTTGTGAAAATAAAGTTTTATTTAATGTGAGCAAAGGTGATGGAAATTATTCGAAATAACAACGGCAAACCCTTTATTTTTAAACATTTGGGGCAAAATTGTGAATTTGTTAAAAGCTGCCTAATCTATTAGAAAAAACTAAATACTAAACAAATTAGTATTTGTCTTTTGATTTAAGCAAAAAAATATAGGTTATACATTGCCGTTACCAATACTTGCAGGCTATTTTTTGAATTCATATCCAATATCTTCCCTGAAATAAATTTCATCAAAATAGATCTGCTCAAGCATATATACAGATTGTTCTACCGCTTCTGAAATATTGTCGCCAAAAGAGGTTACAGCCAGCACCCGACCGCCATTTGTAACAATATCGTTTCCGGATATTTTTGTACCTGATTGAAAAATTACCGTGTCTTTAAAACTGGTCACTTCTAATCCGCTGATCACTTTTCCTACCTCATATTGATTGGGATATCCTCCACTTACTGCTACCACAGTAGCTGCCGCATCTTTACTGATAGCGATGTTGAGTTCATTTACACGCTTTTCGGCTATTGCTGTTAGAATTTCTACAAAATCACTCTCTATCCTTGGCACCACTACTTCTGTTTCCGGATCGCCAAGGCGACAGTTGTATTCAATCACATACGGATCATCATCTACCTTAATGATACCGATAAAAATAAACCCTTTGTATTCAAGTTTTTCATTTTTTAATCCTGCGATAGTAGGCTCAACAATTCGTTGGATGATCTTGTCCTTAAATGCGGCATCAGCAAATGGAACAGGGCTTACAGCACCCATTCCGCCTGTATTCAGGCCTGTATCACCTACCCCGATACGCTTGTAATCCTTAGCATCAGGTAACAAAACATAGTTTATTCCGTCAGTTACCACAAACACACTCATCTCTATTCCATGTAAAAATTCTTCAACCACCACACGACGGCCTGCATCGCCGAATTTTGATTGCTGGATCATTAATTCAAACTCGGCCAGCGCTTCAATATGGTTATGACAGATAAGCACTCCTTTACCAGCAGCTAATCCATCTGCCTTTAAAACAATTGGTAAAGCATGATTACGAACATACTCCACTCCTTCTTCATAATTGGTATTGTCAAACTCCCTGTATGCTGCAGTAGGAATCTTATTTCGATCCATAAATGCTTTGGCAAAAGCCTTACTACCTTCTAATTGTGCTGCTTCTTGTGAAGGACCGATCACATATATATGAGCTGTTTCGGGATTAGTTGTAAAAAAATCATAAATCCCTTTTACCAAAGGTTCTTCCGGACCTACCAGGATGATATCAATTTTATTAGATAAACAAAATTTTGCTAACGCATCAAAATCTGTTGCTTTTATATCAATATTTTGAGCACATGCTGCAGTACCCGCATTACCAGGAGCCACATACAATTGTTTGCATAAGTCGCTTTGATTTATTTTCCATGCCAGGGCATGCTCTCTGCCGCCGTTACCTATAATAAGTATATTCATTTATATAGTTAGTTTTTTATTAGGATAAGTTGTGGGCACAAAATTAATCTTACCAACGTTTCCAGCAATAATATTTTTACAAGCGGTCAAATTTATTTTTTAAACTGTTTAAGCTGCATTTTTTATACTAATAAAAGAGAAATTCGCTACTTTGAGAGATATTTTATTTTTGATTGATATAAAATTCAAATTATATGAGTGAGCAATTAACACAAAAAGGACATCCAAAAGGTTTATATTTTTTATTTGTTACAGAAATGTGGGAGCGATTTAGTTATTATGGAATGAGGGCAATTTTTATTCTGTTTATGACCAAAGTTTTATTACTCAGTGACGCCTCCGCATCAAACATTTATGGAAGTTATACCGGTCTTGTATACCTAACTCCTCTCTTAGGGGGATATCTTTGTGATCGTTACCTAGGTAACAGAAGAAGTATTATTATTGGAGGTTTGTTGATGGCCATTGGACAATTTTTTATGTTTTTAAGTGCTACTGCAGGTGCTGATGGTATAGCGCTAATGTGGATAGGGTTAACTTCTCTCATTATTGGTAACGGTTTTTTCAAACCTAATATCTCTACGATGGTGGGACAATTGTATCCTGCAGGAGATCGCAGAGTGGACAGCGCCTTTACAATTTTTTACATGGGGATTAATCTGGGTGCATTTTTCTCTCCGCTTGTTTGCGGAAGTATGGATTATAAATGGGGGTTTCTTGCCGCTTGTATTGGTATGTTAATTGGACTATTGACTTTCATCATCTATCAAAAAAAATATTTGATCTCTGAAGAAGGAAAAGAAATTGGATTGCCAGTTAAAAAATTGGATCTGAAAAATATCTTGGTGATCATCGGTTCGATCGGTATCGTATTTTTTATGTTGAATTTTCAGAAGGTTTTTAAAAGTGATATCGATATCATCGGTTATGTTATATACGGTGCAATCATTATAATGCCTATCATTATTCTTTCTGATAAAAGTTTAACCAAAGAAGAAAAAGGAAGAATATGGGTAGTTTTTATCCTTGCTTTTTTTGTTATCTTTTTTTGGGGTGCTTTCGAGCAGGCAGGAGCCTCGTTAACACTTTTTGCTGACAGACAAACTAACAGAAACTTTTTAGGAACCGAAATCTCAGCCTCTTATTTTCAATCAGTTAATCCTTTAGCAATAATTTTGTTAGCTCCTTTATTTACTGTTATCTGGGGCTATTTATACAAAAGAAAGCTGGAACCATCTTCTCCTAAAAAAATGGCTCTAGGCTTACTACTTGTTGCAATTGGCTATGTTATTATTGCAATAGCGGTTAAAGGTATTGGTATTACAGATAAAGTGAGTATGTGGTGGTTGGTAGCGTTGTATATTATTCATACAATGGGTGAATTATGTTTGTCACCTATCGGTTTATCTATGGTATCTAAATTAGCACCTTTAAGATTATCGTCATTAATGATGGGTACCTGGTTTTTAGCTAATGCTGCAGCTAATAAATTTGCTGGCACACTTAGTGCTTTGATACCACCAAATGCCGAAGATGTGGCAAAAGCTACCGGCCCTATTGTATTTCCATCTTTTTTAGGTTTTCAAATCACTAACCTTTATGAGTTCTTTATGCTTTTCATTATAATGACCGGTGCAGCGGCCGGCATCTTATATGTACTTAGTGCAAAATTAAAAACTATGATGCATGGCTTAGGTTAACTCATCATTTATAAACACAAAAAAAGCTGCCTTAACGGGCAGCTTTTTTTTATGCGAAAACTCAACATTTTCTATAGGATATGTGTATCAGCAAAAAAAATCATACATTCAATATATGAATACAACTCAAATCTCATTGGAAGAAATACAAAATTTTAAAGGTAAATACCCTAAGCAATTATGGTATCTTTTTTTTTGTGAGATGTGGGAGCGTTTTTGTTTTTATGGAATGAGAGGCATGCTAACTTTCTTTATGGTTGATCAGCTATTGATGAAAGAAGGTGTTGCTAATTTACAATATGGTGCCACGCAAGCTTTTGTTTATGCCTTTACATTTATAGGAGGATTGTTTGCAGATAAAATCCTCGGCTTTAGAAAATCCTTATTCTGGGGTGGGTTGTTAATGATAACCGGTAGTTGTATTTTGGCAGTAGACCCAAAACAGTTTTTCTTTTTAGGAGTAAGTTTTACGATCATTGGTACCGGTTTTTTTAAACCCAATATTTCTACCATGGTAGGCAGTTTGTATAAAGACGGCGACAACAGACGAGATGCCGGCTTCTCTCTTTTTTATTCCGGGATCAATATCGGGGCTCTCATTGGCGGATATGCATGTGTAGCCATTGGTAAAAGTTATTCATGGCATCTTGCATTTGGTTTTGCCGCCATTGTAATGGTGTTAAGTCTTATTACATTCATGTATACGCAAAAGAGCATGGGACCGATAGGGCTTCCTCCGGGCAGAAGTGAAAATGGGAATACTCAAAAAAAGTGGCATAGCTATGCAGTATATGCAGGCTCATTATTAGTTATTCCGGTTATAATGACCATGGTTGCAAAAACCGAATACACCGATTGGTTCATGTACATCATCGGTCCATGTGCATTGATCTATATTTTTTATGAGATGTCTAAGTTCTCTGCGCCAGAGAGAAAAAAATTATTTGCGGCATTGATCTTCATAATGTTTTCTATCGTTTTCTGGGCATTCTTTGAACAAGGTGGCGGTTCGCTGAGTTTGTTTGCTGCTACTAATCTGAATGATTCTGTTGCAGGTATTCATTTAGACCCCAATGGAGTAAATAATGCTGCTAATTCATTGTTCGTCATTGCATGTAGTCCATTGTTTGGATTACTATGGCTATGGTTAAGTAATAGAAAAAAAGAACCGAATACTGTTGTTAAATTCGGGATAGGATTTCTTTTTTTAGCAGGTGCATTTTATGTGTTTTATGCTACTCGTTTTTTTGCTAATGAAAAAGGTATTACCTCTTTGAATGTGTTCACATTTGCCAATTTAATTATCACATTTGGAGAGTTGTGCTTGTCACCTATCGGACTTTCCATTATGACAAAACTATCACCTAAACCATTACAAGGTGTAATGATGGGTATGTGGTTTTTAGCAAGTGCATATGGACAATATGTGGCCGGGATATTAGGCGCAGGAATGAGCAATCCGGATGAACATGCATCACTGACAGAAAAACTCATCTCTTATACAACAGGTTATAAGCAACTGGCCATCTATGCTTTAATTGCAGGAATCATCTTATTAATTATATCCCCTTTAGTAAAAAAATTAATGCAGGAAGTAAAATAATAACGACGTTAAATAAATTTCAAATAATCGTATTGCTTACCTAAAATAGTTTTATCATCTGCTCCTAACCATTTGTTCAATACAGTAGCATATACATCTTTAAAATCGATTGTATGTTTTAAATCACCTTCTTTCAAATCAGACAGATCGGGCATTGCATTGAGTATTCCTTTTTCTTTTAATGCACCGCCAATGAAAAACATATTATTTGCTGTGCCGTGATCCGTACCTCCACTTGCATTCTGTGTTACCCTTCTTCCAAACTCACTGAAGGTCATCATCAATACATCTTCAAAACGATTATTCTTTTTCAGATCATTGGTAAAAGCTTTTACCGCATCATTCAATTCTGTGAATAATCTCTTTTGTTGATTATCCTGATTTACATGGGTATCAAAACTGCCCAAAGAAACATAATACACTTTGGTATTGATATCAGAAAGAATGAGTGAAGCTATTGTTTTTAAGCTTTTCCCTAACTCTGTGGAAGGATATATCTCATTAGTAGGATGTAATTTGCTTTGCTCAAAAATGTAATCAGCACTACTAAGCGTACTGCTCATCGTTTTATACAAATAATCAGCAGTTTCCTCTTCTGTATGATGTGCAGCACAGATATCTTTAAAGAACTTTTCGTTGCTGCTACTATACAATCTTCTCGGGTCTTTTACCGCAATCCCATTATTGTTTTCTCCTTTCAACGCCAGACTTAAAATATCATCTACTTCAAGTGCCTGCGTTGGCTTATCACAACCATGACATTGTGCATCGAGATAACGGCCAAGCCAGCCAGTGCTGATGTATTCATTACTTTCACTGGCACTTTGCCATATATCCATACTTCTGAAATGCGATCTGTCGGGATTGGGATATCCCACACTATTTAAAATACTTAGATCACCGTTATCAAATAATTCCTTAAAGCCAACCAATGCTGGATTTAATCCCACTTCGTCGGTTAGCTGCAATGCATTTTCTTTTACAATTCCCAACTTAGGACGTTCTCTATAATAAATATCATTGCGGATAGGTATCACTGTATTCAGCCCATCATTGCCTCCACTAAATTGAATAACTACTACTACCTTATTCCCTTTTGGAACCAAAGTAGGTTTTTCAAAAGCTTTTAAAAATTGAGGCAGCATTAAAGATGCTGTAGCTAATGAACCGATCTGTATAAATTCTCTGCGTTTGATAAACATGGTTTCAATTTTAATGGTGGTTGTTGGATTGTTTGGATGTACGATTTGGAATGTACGATTTACGATTTCATTAAATTAAAAGATGTTATTATTTTCAAAAACATTTCAAAGTTTGAAAAATCGTAAATCCCAAATCTCAAATCGTACATTCTTTTAGCAAAGTTGATATTCCGGTGTACTCATCAAATTAATGATAGCACTCTTTATAAAATTTTCTCTGCTTTCATTATTCAGATATTTATTCAGCACCTCATTGCTCACCCTGCTTTTTGTTTGTAAAACTGTATCTGAAATTTTCTGCAATAACTGCTCTCTTGGTGTTTTAGCAAAAACCTTTGCAACCATCTCCCAATCAACAATTGCTGTTCCTCCTTTTGATGCGTACTCTTTATTTTGTCGTTGTTTCATTTTCTCTTCCATCATTTGCCCCATCATTGTATCATCATCACTTTTAGGACGAATATTAATGGTTTCATTGGCCGTAATGATCTGTGGTATCCGTAATCGTAACATTAACGTGCTGCTGTCTATCCAACTTTTGCCTCCCGGCCATCCGGCTACATTGGGCGGATAAAAAAGAATTTGTCCTAAAGCCCGTTGAAATAATAATTGTGCCGTATCATTTTGTAACTGTAATGGAAGTAAACGCCTGATACCCGCCAATAATTCAACCGGAGACTTTATTTTAGTGCCGATATTTTTTTCGTCATAAAACCAATCACTTGTAAAAATATCTTCCATTAGCTTTTTAATATCATATTTACTTGCATAAAACCTGGTTGCCAACAAGTCAGCTTTTGCAGTATCTACTTTCTCATTTACAAAATATTTATACATTTTTTGAGTAATATATTTAGCTGTTTGTTTTTGTTCCAATAAGATATCAATTATATCATCTCCGGTAAAATTGCCCGTTTTACCTAAAACAGTTTTAACTCCGTCATCATGTTGATTTTTTCTGAAAACAAATTCACCTTGCAGGTTAAACCCCCATCCTGTGAAAGCCCTGGCGGCCTCCTTAATATCATTCTCCGTATAATTTCCTCTACCCATTGTAAACAATTCCATTACCTCTCGGGCAAAGTTTTCATTGGGATGTTTCTTTTTATTTTGCTGATTATTTAAGAATTGTAACATCGCCGGACTCTTGCTTACTGCTCTTAGCAAGTCGCCAAAATTAGTGAGTGCATTTGTCCTGATCACATCAAGCAATTGCTGCTGATAAAAAATATTGATCACCCTGCAGGCAAAATGGCCATGCCAGAATAAACTCATTCGTTCTCTCAACTGCGCTTCACTACTGATCATTTCATCCAGCCAGCGTAGGTTAAGATTTTTTAGATCTTCTCTAGACTGCTGCTGCAGTTCCTTCTTTTGGTATTTATCTAGCTGATCAAATTGTGAAAAGTCCTGCATTCCTTTTACCAAACCTCCAAACAGATCGCTGGCTACATCTAATTTTTGTGGTGATTTTTCTGATGTTTTAACAAGCAGGTTCCATAATTTTTTTTGCGGCATCGTATCCAGATCAGCTGCCAGTTCGGCCATTGGACCAAATCCTGCTCTCCATAAAAGATGTTGATTTTTTATGCGGTTAGAAACTGCCATAGGAGTAAGTGTGTTTTATCTTTCAAATGTATGCAACTGGTATAAGACTTTGATTAAGCATAAAAGTTTAACAATAGTTTGTTCTTTACATATCTAAATTAATTTTACTAACTTGTATATCTCAATTTTTCCGATGAATATTAAAGCATTTAAGTATTTATCTCCTGTAACCGTATATATACTTGCCTGGCTAGCATTTACTAACAAGGGATTGCTTACCTGGTCACCATTGGTGTATGCCTTTTTATTATTACCATTAGCGGAATTATTCATCAAACCAGATCCCAAAAATTTCGACGCAGCAGAAGAAGAACTTGCAAAAAAAGACAAGATGTATGATTACATGCTTTATTTTTTTGTGGTGCTTCAATTTGTGGTGCTTTGGGTATTTCTTAGAAGTATGCAACAGGATGTATTGAACTGGTGGGAAATCATTGGAAGGGTATGGACAATGGGATTACTTTGCGGCACATTTGGCATCAATATCGGGCACGAATTAGGACATAGGGTCAATAAATTTGAACAGGCCTTAGCAAAAGCCTCTTTACTTAGCTCGTTATACATGCATTTTTTTATTGAGCACAATAAAGGCCATCACAAAAATGTAGCAACTCCGTTAGATCCAAGTAGTGCCAGATACAATGAACCTATTTATGCTTTCTATTTTAGAACAATCATTTTTTCTTACTTATCTGCCTGGAAAATTGCCAATGAGGAAATGAGAAAAAAAGGATTACCGGTTTTGCACTGGAGAAATGAAATGTTTTCAGCGCATATCATTCAGGCTGCTTTTGTGATAAGCATTTTAATATTATTCGGACCGATAGTTACTCTTTATTATTTATGTGCTGCTGGAATTGGCATCGGACTTTTAGAAACCGTAAACTATATTGAGCATTATGGCCTGCAGCGTAAGCAAATAACCGATAATAAATATGAGAGAGCAATGCCATGGCATAGCTGGAACAGTGATCATATTTTAGGAAGATTGATGCTGTTTGAACTCAGCCGCCATAGCGACCACCATTATCTTGCCAGTAAAAAATATCAAACCTTACGACATCACGATGATGCCCCTCAATTACCAACAGGATACCCCGGCAGTATGATGTTGGCTTGTATTCCGCCAGTATGGTTTTATGTAATGAATAAGAAAATAAAGGAATTAGAAAAAACTCATTAACCTTTTTTAGCCCCTGCCTGAACGTATGCCAACACATCCGCTTTTTCGGTATCGCTAAGATGTGCTTTTGGTGCCATCCAGTTAACCAGACCAACCCATCTTTCAGCAGTAAACTCACCAGGTTCTTTAAGTCCATGACATCTGCCACATTTGGCTTCGTAGGTAACCTTTCCAGATGCAACATTTGTTGCCATGGCCTCAGGAGCAACCACAACTGTTTGTTCTTCTGTAGGTTTTTTTTCAGCCGCAGTGGCAGGAGTTACTTTTTTAGCACAACTAAAAATGGTAAACGCCAATATGGAGAGAACAAATACTTTTTTCATGTAACGAGTTTAGGTAATGAAAATACAATTTTTACCGCACAAAACGTATCGTTTACAAAAAATTAACCAATTGTTTCTGCACCAAAATAACTATGCAATACTTTAGGTAGTTGTATTCCGCTTTCTGTTTGATTGTTCTCCAATAAACAAGCAACAATACGTGGTAATGCCAAAGATGAACCATTCAAAGAGTGTAGCAACTGTGTTTTACCTGCAGCGTCTTTATAACGGATCTTCATCCTGTTGGTTTGAAAAGTTTCGAAATTACTAACACTGCTACATTCCAGCCATTTTTGCTGAGCAGCACTATATACTTCAAAATCGAACGTGAGGGCACTGGCAAAACTCATATCACCACCGCATAAACGAAGAATACGATATGGCAACTCAAGAGTATTTAATAATTTCTCTACATGCAGCACCATTTCTTCCAGCACATCGTAGCTCTTTTCGGGATGAACCAATTGTACAATCTCAATTTTATCAAACTGATGTACTCTGTTCAATCCACGAACATCACTACCAAAGCTACCAGCCTCTCTTCTGAAACATGGCGTATAAGCCGTCATCTTTACAGGTACTTCATTTTCTTTTATGATCTCATCTCTGTAAATATTCGTAACCGGCACTTCGGCCGTGGGAATCAGATAAAATCCATCG
The DNA here is from genome assembly GCF_020783315.1 of Ferruginibacter lapsinanis. Taxonomy (NCBI): domain Bacteria; kingdom Pseudomonadati; phylum Bacteroidota; class Chitinophagia; order Chitinophagales; family Chitinophagaceae; genus Ferruginibacter; species Ferruginibacter lapsinanis. Next base: position 749,532 of record NZ_CP086063.1, read on the forward strand.
GCAGTTACATGATACATCTGCCCTTCTTTATCCGGCAATTGTCCTGTACCATATGCTGTGGCTTCATTCACCATCAATGGTGGTAAATATTCTGTATAGCCTGCTGCTGTATTAAAATCTAAAAAATATTGGATCAACGCTCTTTGTAATTTTGCCCCTTTCCCTTTATATAAAGGAAACCCGCTACCGGTCAATTTTGCACCGGTTTCAAAATCAACCAGGTCATATGTTTTTATCAGATCCCAATGAGGAACTGCTGTTGCAGGTAAATCAGGTTTAGTCCCGCCTTCTCTTACCACTTCGTTTTCTTCGGGAGTTTTCCCTTTCGGAACAGATATATGCGGCAGATTAGGTAGTTTCACCAACTCGTCATGCAATTCTTTTTCAACTGCACTTAGTTGCTCATTTAAATTTTGAATGGTCGTTTTTTGAGTCGCTACTTCCTGCTTTTTTTGCTCTGCAGATGCTTTATCTCCCTTACCCATCAACATACCGATCTCTTTACTGGCAGCATTTACACTTGCCTGCAGGCTTTCGCTCTCTGCTTTTAGCTTACGTACCTGCTCATCTAAACTCACTACTTTATCCACTAATGACAAGTCGCCAAAATTTTTTACTCCCAACTTTTCTTTTACTATATTTATGTTCTGGCGTATATAACTGATCTGTAACATTTTTATTGAATATTTTGGCAAATATAAACTTCAATTGCTTATTGTGTAAATTTGTGTTATGCAACACCTACAAGAGGACTTACAGATACGCTGGCTTAAGCTGAGAATCAAGCTAAAAGAGAATTTTGGCATAAAGCCCGACATGGATGGTGTGTTGTTTTTAATTGGCGTGCAGGAATTGGGTGCAGGCAAACAAACATTTACCAAAGAACAAAAGCAGGACCTGATGCATATTGCTATCTGCACCTTGCTGGCACAAAGCGGATATTATATCAATGAAGGAAGGGATGAAGACGGCTGGCCACATTTCAAACAACTAAAACCTTTACCTGAGTTCAACGTAATTGAGCAAGAGAATTTTTTAAAGGATCATGTTTTGTTATACTTCGCCAATCAGGAAATCATTTAATTTTTTGTAAACTTTATTGTTGCTAATGGCGCTAATGTTATATTACCATTAGCTAACACTGTTGCCATTGATGGTGAAAGCAATTGTATGTTTTGTTGCGGCATAGTAGCAGGGTTAGTATATCCAAATATGTCTCCATCTTCTGTTCCGGCATCATATACAAACATATTTATTGTGGTGTCAACTACCCAGGAATTATTTCTGTGTAGATCAACATCATGTATACCCATGAACCAATCAGGAGATGGTGCCACCATAGAAGCAAGACTCACATAGGAATATTCGCTGTTAGCAATCAATGCAGTTTGTATTGATCCGGTAGCTCCGGGAGGCTCAAACATTACAAATTTATAAAGGGCTTTTTGTTTACTTACAATATCATCAAACTCTGTAAAAATAGTATTGACCGCCCCAATCTCTGCAACTGCTTCCAAACCCGGTGTAGCTTTTGTACCCGGTTTCCACATACTTGTATCAGCAGAATGCACCATACCCGCTATCAATGTAACATGTGCATTGGCAGGAACTGAAAATTCCGGCAATTGCCATTTAAGGGTTACCGTTACTTTGTAGGACGCCTCACTATAATTAGACACAACGATCTGCTCCTTCTTGCAAGATATCTGTACTATTAAAACAAACAAAACCCCAAAAAATCTCATATTTTAAAAATAGGTGTTAATAAAAAATCAAAATGTTGAAAGCAACAGTCATTCTCACTACATTTGCTCTTCGAAAAATTTATTTATTTAAGTAATTTAAATACGAATAAAATGTCTAAAAGGTTTTACGTAATTGCTGCTTTTTTATTTGCATTATTTTGTGCTACAATCACTACCGGCTTCAGCCAAACGATTAAAAAGCCTGTTAAAAAGTCTTTGGCGATAAAAAAAACGATGAGTAAAAAAACTGTGGTTGTTAAGAAAAAAGAACCGGGTATTCGTATAAAGATCACTACCGACTCTGGTGTTATAATCGTTCGTTTATATGACAGTACTCCACTGCACAGAGATAATTTTGTAAAATTAGTGAAAGAAGGTTTTTATGACAGCTTGTTATTTCACAGGGTTATACAGGAATTCATGATACAGGGTGGTGATCCATTGAGTAAAACTGCTCCGGCTGGAATGCAGTTGGGCATGGGTGGCGGAGATATGCAAAGAATCCCCGCTGAATTCAGAAAAGACCTGATACATAAAAAAGGGGCATTGGCCGCTGCCAGAGATGGTAATCCGGAAAGAGCCAGCAGCGCCTGTCAGTTTTATATTGTACAAGGAAGAAAATACAGTTTGGCAGAATTAACACAAATGGAAATGCAAACAGGAGTAAAATATACTGCAGCTCAAAAAAATATTTATGTTAAAACAGGCGGTGTCCCATTTTTAGATATGAACTATACTGTTTTTGGTGAAGTAGAGAGCGGATTAAAAGTAATTGACAAAATTGCTGCAGTAGCCAAAGATGGCAATGACAGGCCATTAGGTGATGTGCGAATGAAAATGGAGATATTGCAATAGTATATAGGGTTAGGCTTTATACACTAAAAACTTTACTTTTGCATCCTAGATAATTTTACAATCAACACTATTCAATTTACAGATAATGAACATCCCTGCAAATCTACATTATACAAAAGATCACGAATGGATCTCTATTGAAGGAAATACGGCAACAATAGGTATCACTGATTTTGCACAAAGTGAGTTAGGTGATATCGTTTTTATTGATATTGCTACTGTAGGTAAAAAATTATCTGCCGAAGAAATATTTGGAACCGTTGAAGCTGTAAAAACAGTAAGCGATCTGTTTTTACCTGTTACCGGAACTATTACAGAATTGAACGCAGCGTTGGAAGCTAATCCTGAATTGGTAAATACCGACCCGTACGGCGAAGGATGGATGATAAAGATGACCGTAGATAACATAGCTGATGTTGATGCTTTACTAAGCAGCGAAGCATATGCTGCTTTGGTTGGATAATTTCACGATGAAAAAAATTCCTATATCAAAATTTTTACCGGGTATCATCTGGTTTATTGTTGTTTTGGTATTGATGTGTACTCCCGGAAAAGATCTTCCTGAAGTTGACGATTGGTTTCAGAAATTATACATTGATAAATGGATACATGCTGGCACATTTGGCTTACTGGCTTATCTCTTTATGTATCCTTTCCAAAGAGCTGCTTTAGCTACCAGCGAAAAATTACAATATTTCTTACGCATCGCACTGGCGGCTTCTATTTGGGGCCTAACCATCGAATTCATTCAAAAATATTATATCCCCAACCGAAGTTTTGATCTGTTGGATTGGGCTGCAGATACGGTTGGAGTAATCATCACATTCGTCTTTTTAAGAAAAAACACCTTAAAAAAGGCCGATTTTTAACCAAACTTGCCACTTGTGGCGGTTTTTATTACATTTGTATATATGATAGACACAGAGAATATGGAGTACAATACAACCAGAAATCATTTAACAATGAGAGAATATGGCAGACATATTCAAAAGATGGTGGAGTATTTATTGTCATTAGAAGACAAAGAAAAACGCCAGAAGAATGCGTATGCACTAATTGAATTGATGGGCTTTTTAAATCCGCACTTAAAAAATGTGGAGGATTTTCGTCATAAATTATGGGATCATCTTTTCTTAATAAGCGATTTTAAATTAGATGTTGAAAGTCCTTACCCGATACCAACAAGAGAAACATTAAAAGCAAAACCGGAAAGATTAGCATACCCTAAAAAATACCCTAAGTTCAACCATCTAGGTAAAAATATTGAAGTAGTTATTGATAAAGCATTGAAAGAAGAAAATCCTGAAAAACGCCAGGGCTTTGCAAACTCAATTGCTTATTACATGAAACTAACTTACAGCAACTGGCATAAAGAACTGGTGCATGATGATAATATTCAATCGGAATTACAAAGTATTACCGATGGAGAATTAGAATTCAACAACCGTCCGTTTGTAAAACACAGAACTGACAACAGACCTGCTGACGATTACGGAAGTGGAGGCAGAAGAGACAACAATCGTCGTAATTTCGGACAACGCAATAACAACGGCGGCGGTGGCGGAAGAAGAGATGGTGGCAGTGGTGGAAGAAGAGATGGTGGCGGTGGCGGACGCAGCGGCGACAACAGAAATAATAACAACCGTAATTTCAAAAAAAGATACTAAACTAATTTGGAGATTTGATAATTAGCTAATTAAACCCTGAAAATTTCAGGGTTTTTTATTATTGTTTCCCTACTTTTAATTCTTAATTTTTAATTCTTAATTTTTAATTGGTACGATGAGTTCATTTGAAGTAAGAGGTGGTAAAAAATTATCGGGAGAAATTACTCCCCAAGGTGCAAAGAATGAAGCATTACAGATCATTTCGGCAGTATTGCTTACACCTGAAAAGGTTACCATTACAAATATCCCCGACATTATAGATGTAAATCTGCTGATAGAATTATTAGGAGAAATGAGTGTAAAGATCGACCGTGTAAGCAGAGACACTTGTATTTTTCAGGCAGATAATGTGGATGTAGGTTTTTTACACAGCAAAGAATATCACAAAAAAAGTGGTAGACTACGAGGCTCTGTAATGCTTGCCGGACCTATGTTGGCTCGTTTTAAAGAAGCATACATTCCTAAACCGGGTGGTGATAAAATAGGCAGAAGAAGACTTGATACCCATATCATAGGCTTTGAAAAACTAGGTGTGACCTTTCATTACGAAAGTGAAGAAGGTTTTTTTCAACTCAATGCAAAGGAAATGAAAGGCTGTACCATGCAGCTGGATGAACCAAGTGTTACAGGTACAGCTAATATCTTAATGGCAGCTGTAATGGCAAAGGACACAACAGTTATTTACAATGCCGCCTGTGAACCCTACCTGCAACAATTGTGTAAAATGCTTAACCGTATGGGTGCAAAGATCAGCGGCATCGGCAGTAATATGCTCACCATAGAAGGAGTAGATTATTTAGGAGGTACAGAACACAAAATGTTACCCGATATGATCGAGGTTGGTAGCTTTATTGGTTTAGCAGCCATGACTCAAAGTGAGATCACCATTAAGAATGCTGGTATCGAACACTTAGGCATCATCCCCGAAAGATTTCAACAACTGGGTATTAAAATGAATTTTGTGGGAGATGATATTCATATCCCTGCACAGGAATTATATGAGATAGAAAAATATATGGATGGCGGTGTATTAACCATGTATGATCATCCATGGCCCGGCTTTACGCCTGATCTGTTGAGTATCGTTTTAGTAACGGCCATACAGGCAAAAGGCAGTGTGTTGATCCATCAGAAAATGTTTGAGAGTCGTTTATTCTTTGTAGATAAACTGATCGACATGGGTGCACAGGTTATCCTTTGTGATCCACACCGTGCAGTTGTAATCGGACTGGAAAGAGAAAAGCAATTAAGAGGCATTACCATGAGCAGCCCCGATATACGTGCCGGTGTTGCATTGCTGATTGCTGCATTAAGTGCACAAGGAAAAAGCGTCATTCAAAATATTGAGCAAATAGACAGAGGCTATCAAAACATTGATGCCCGCTTGCAAGCTTTAGGAGCAGATATAAAAAGAATTTAATTTTTTTGAAACAAACATTTGTTCCCTGATAGAGCGACATTGGCGACGCTCCGTTCATCATTTGATTTACTATTTAGCTTTAGTCATGATCGAAAATATTTTTACTCAACATATCATCCTCGAAAATGACAGTGTATTACTGCGTCCACTGGAATTAACTGATACCAACCATTTGCTGCCGTTTGTGTTCTCCGAACCCGACACATGGTTTTATTCTTTACAAGGGCCAACCGACGAAGCTTCTATGAAAAAATATATTGCTACTGCCATAGAAAACAGACAGCAACAAAAAGAATATCCATTTATCATCTTCGATAAAAGAGCAAATGAATATGCAGGCAGTACAAGGTTTTATGACATACAACAGGGCTTTAAAACTACACAGTTGGGCTTTACATGGTATGGAAAAAAATTTCGTCGTACCGGTCTGAACAGACATTGTAAATTTTTGATCTTTCAATTTGCATTTGAACAATGGGATTTAGAGAGAGTTGAGTTAAGAGCGGATATACGAAATGAAAGATCTATCAACGCCATGAAAGGAATCGGCTGTACAGCCGAAGGCATATTGCGCAAACATTTACCTAATAATGAGGGGGGCAGACGTGATAGTATCGTATTCAGTGTATTAAAAGAAGAATGGTTTAATAGAGTAAAGGAAGAGCTTCAGCGAAAAATATATTAGGACATATTTTCATTTGAATCAATATTTTTCTATCCTTACCAGTTTCGCTATTTTTGGTTTCTTTGCTTATCTAAAAAAATAAGCTAATTATAATTATCCTATTTTTTGATAATGACTAAAATCCGTTCCAAATTTCTTTTTATTTACTTTCTACTTGGTTTTGCCATTAGCTCATTAAACTCGTTTGCTCAATTGAAGGCAAATTTTACAGTTGACAATGCAAGTGGATGCTCTCCGTTAAGCGTTAAATTTACCAACACAACAACTGGAACTTCTTCTACAACAACATGGACATGGAATTTGGGTAATGGGAATTCTTCTGCATTATTTGAACCAGGAGCTATTTATCGTACCGAACAAAAATATACTGTAACCTTAACTGCTAAGGACGGAGCAAACACATCAGTTAAATCGATGGATATTTTTGTATATAAAAAACCAACCATTGATTTTAGTGTGTCGCCTTCCAGCGGATGTATTCCGTTAAATGTATCGTTTACAGCCAATGCAACTGCTGGCGATGGTACTATCGCAGAATATGTTTGGGATTATGGAGATGGGAAAACAGAACAAGGAGCTGGCTTACAAAAAACTTCACATATTTACACAGAAGCACAAACGCCCCCCATCACATTAACTGTAACTAACAACTATGGCTGTTATAGTACATTAACTAAAACAAACCTAATTGATGCATCAGGTGGTGTAAAAGCAGCATTTACTGCATCGGCTTTAACTGTTTGTAATGTTGGAGACAATATCACATTTACAAACAATAGTACAGGAAGTGGTGTGTTATCATATTCCTGGGACTTTGGAGACGGAAAAACTTCTACAGAGCAATCACCTGTTCATTCTTTTGCAGGTAAGGGTAGTTTTATTGTGAAATTAACTACAAAAAGCAGCAATGGTTGTTCTGCAACTGCCGACCCCATTACTGTAAGTGTGGCAAACTTTACTGCAGATTTTGATATCCCTTCTTTATTATGCCAAAATACTGATATCAGTTTTATAAATAAAGGCTCCAAACCTTTCGATAAAGCCGAATGGTGGTTAGATAATAATACATATGCGTCGACAAGTTATTCGGGAGATTTTTTAAGAACTTTTTATCAAACGGGTGAGCACACATTAAAACTAATAAATCATTATGGAAGTTGCAGCGCTACTGTTACAAAGAATTTTACAATAGTAAAAACGCCACAATCCAATGGATTTATAGCCACCTTACAAAGCTCCTGCGGCACCCCTGTGGTGGCAGATTTTAAAGATACCAGCAGCAATGTCACCAAATGGGAATGGAGAGCAGATTACTGGTCAGCCCCAACTTTTTCAACCACACAAAATGCTTCTTACATTTTTACATCAGGTATTTCAAGCAGTATCTATCTTAAAGTAACCAATAGCGAAGGTTGTAGCAGTAACATGACAAAATATGTATACTATGGAAAACCGAATGTAACTATTAGTGCTAAAAAAGAAAATGGCACCAGCAATACATTGAGCGGATGCGGAGATATAACCTTAACCTTTTCCGCCAATCCCGATTCTATTATGAAAGATTTTAAATGGAATTTTGGTGATGGCTCAGCTATTAGCACACAAAGAAATCCTACACATACTTTTTCTGTTGCCGGCTCTTATACCGTAACGCTGGAATACTCCACAATCAATGGTTGTAAAGGAACATCAAGCTATCCTCAGATCAGGGTTGTTGACGTTCCCACATTTGATTTTTCTTCTACTTCCGGAACCACTATTTGCGGCAACACTCCTGTAATACTTGCTGTTTCACCTGCAGCTTATTCATGGAGTTATCATTGGTCATTCAACAATGATTATACTAACGATGCATATGGTAGTGCCGTGACTAAAAAATTTACAAACGATACTACCTATACAGTAAGATTGATTTCCAGTAGTGAAGGATGCCAGGACACTATTATTAAAACAAATTACCTGACTGTTCTTCCGGCCTTTCCTAAAATTGGAGCTGTTACAAACACCTGCGCAGACACAAGAGGAGAAGTAACTTTTACTGACGAATCTAAAAAAGTTGGGAAATGGAGCTGGAACTTTGGTGACGGCTCTCCTGTTGAAGAATATACTACATATAAACAAACTGTAAAACATCTTTACACAAAATCGGGTACATATAAAGTTGTGTTAACAGCAACAAATGGTGCTTGTGCTGTGAAAGACTCTGTATATGCCTATGTTTTGCTTAAGCAAAACCCCATTGTAACAGCAACCAAAACTGAAGCATGCGGAAGTGATGTAATAAATATAAAATTGAGCGGTTATGATATTAACCCTTACACATACTTGAATTCATACTATAATTCATATTCGATTTCTTCAATGCAGTATGGAGATCTTACAAATGCAAATGCATTTTATAATCTTAATACTTCTAACTGGCAAACAGAAACCTCCGGTACGATCAGAAATTTTAACCCAGGGAAAAATGACCTGAGAATAATCACAACATCAGGCTATTTTGGCTGTCGTGATACCACCAATTTTATCCCTGTTAAGATACACGGACCAATAGCCGATTTTAAAAAAGAAAATCATTCCGGATGTTTTAAAGATCCGGTCAATTTCACAGACCTTTCTACTCCATCAGGCAATAGCTCCATTGTGAAATGGGAATGGAATTTTGGTGATGGTACAACAACATCTTCAACGACCGGCGGCTCTGTAAGGCACTTATATAATGCCCCGGGGTCATATTACGTATCATTAAAAGTTACTGATATTGATGGATGTATTACAGAAACAAATACATATTCTCACAATATTATCATAGGTGGCCCTAAAGCAGACTTTACCGTCTATTCATCTGTAGCCTATTATTCTTATACCGTTCCGCCCAATACCCTGGTAACTTTTTATAACAATTCTGCTTCCTTTGATTATTATTCTTCTTTGAAATGGATATTCAGTGACGGAACAACCTCAACAAGAACAACGCCTACCTTCACCTTTACTGATGCTGGTTCACATGTTGTAACATTAGTAACAACGAATTCACAAACAGGATGTACAGACACCATAAAAAAAACGATCACCGTTAGAAAAGTAAATAGCATATTCAACTACAGGCTGTCATATATCAACAATAATAGCTGCCCTCCGGTATTAGCAACATTCACCAGTCTATCTACCAATTCGGTAAGAGTAAGCTGGAGCTTTGGTGATGGTGGTATTGCTGCTGATCAAAAAACGGTTTCGCATACTTATACAGAACCTGGTATTTACAGGGTCGTTCACTATAGTTATGATGTTTTTAATAACGTGGACAGCACCGAAGACGTTATAGAAGTAAGGGGACCTTATGCCCTGCTGAAAGCCGATAAATTATCAGGATGTACCACACTTGATGTAAAAGTTGATGCAGAAGTAAAATATGCTAACACCTACACATGGGATTTTGGCGATGGAACGTTGATCCCCACCACCGATGTATTTGCCACACACACTTATCAAACTCCGGGCATTTATATTCCGGCACTGATTTTAAAAGATGTTGGAGGATGCTCTTCTACTTCTGAATTGCCCGATAAAATTGTAGTCGATTCGCTGCATATCAATTTTTCTTCTTCTGTTCCTGCTATATGCGATGCAGCATTGGTTACCTTTATTCCGGAAGTTGCCAGTTTATCTAAATCTCTGCTGCAAACAACATTACAATATCGCTGGATCATAAAAGAAAACAATATTTCTGACACCCTATATACAGAAACAGCCAGTCATACATTTTCAGAAACAGGCAATCACAGTGTATCCCTAACCGTTACTTCTCCCTATGGATGTGAAAAACAATTGACTAAATCCGTAACTGTAAAATCTGGCATCAAAGTAAGTATCAGTGGAACTGATAAGATATGTGAAGGAGAGACTGCAACTTTTACCGGAACAGCAACACCGTCTTCAGGTGATTTAACCTGGAAATGGAAATTTGATAATGGCACAACTGCTGAAACTCAAAATCCATCCGCCCAATTATTTAATACTGCAGGGCAAAAAGCGGTTGAACTAATCGTTGATAATGGAAATTGCCCAGATACAGCCAGACATATTTTACAGGTGATCGGGCATCCTGTTATAACAATCACACCAGCTAGTCCATTTGTTTGTAAAGACAGATCAATTCAACTTACTGCATCAGGTGGAAATGACTATCAATGGACCGCAATAGGGAATATTTTGAATGCATCAACGCCGGTAATTACAATCAACCCAATGTCAGACCAGCACTATTATGTAACCGTTAAAAATGAAGCAGGATGTAGTTCTACAGATTCTGTAATGGTAAAAGTTATCAATCCTTTTGAGATCGTATCTGCTCCAACTTTATTTTCCTGCGAAGGTGATCCGGTTCAATTGCATGTTAGCGGAGCAGATGCCTATAAATGGTCGCCAGCCGACGGTCTGGATAATATACAAAGTGCTACCCCTCTCCTTACAACGAAAGCAAATACCACATTAACTGTTGTTGGCTACGATACATATAATTGCTTTACTGATACTGCAATTATCAATGTCAACATCAGCAAACGGCCATCTGTAAATGCAGGGCCAGACCAACAACTAATAAGTGGGGCAGAAACAACTTTACATGCAACAGTAAGCAGTAATGCTGTATCATGGAAATGGGAGCCTGTAGATTTTCTGAGTTGCAGCGATTGTCTTTCGCCAATCAGTAAACCAACTTCATCTGTGAATTATGTTCTTACCGCAACAAATTCAGACGGATGTAAAGCAACTGACGAAGTAAAGATCCAATTGATTTGCAAAAGCGGACTGATATATATCCCTACTGCATTCAGCCCTAATCAGGATAATCTGAATGATAGATTTGGTATCCACGGCGAAGGAATTAAATCCATCAAACATTTTATTATTTATGATAGATGGGGTAGAATTATTTTCAACAAATCTGAAATAAATGCCGGCGATTTAAATAGTACCTGGGATGGGACTTTCAATGGCGAAACGCTTCCTACCGGAAATTACATATACTCTATCCAAATTGAATGTGCAGCCGGTGACATTTTCAATTACAAAGGCAGTGTATTATTGATCAGGTAAACAATATTTATTTCCTATATATTGACTAGCGCATATTAGATTTTTCCTTTTCTTTGCAAATGGCTTTAAAAAATAAGATCATCATCATTACCGCACCATCGGGTGCAGGAAAAACTTCTATCACCAGATATTTAATGAAAACCTTTCCGCAATTGGCATTTTCAGTATCTGCTGCTACCAGGGAAGCCAGAGGAATGGAGAAAGATGGTGTAGATTATCATTTCATGAGTGAAAAAAAATTCAACGAAAAAATTCAAAATAATGAGTTTATAGAGTGGGAGATGGTGTATCAGGGAAAATACTACGGAACATTAAGAAGCGAATTAGAAAAAATATGGGGCGAGGGTAAAATACCTGTTTTAGATATTGATGTAAAAGGTGCCATTCATGTAAAACAACAATTTCCTGAATCTGCATTAACTATTTTCATTGACCCACCTTCGGTAGATGAATTAAAGATCAGGTTAGAAAGCCGGGGTACCGAAACCAAAGAGGCTATAGCCGCAAGAGTAAATAAAGCAACCTACGAAATATCTTTTAAAAATAATTTCGACAAACGAATAGTAAACGACCAATTGCAAAGGGCTTGTGCCGAAGCCGAGGGAATTGTAAAAGAATTCATTAATTTATAATTCAGTATATTCGTATAGTATGGACTGGATAGCACTTTTTGCAATATTTCTTTCTTTGATTCTTATCGGATTTTTCTCCGGTATTGAGATCGCTTTTGTTTCTGCCAACAAATTATCAATTGAACTTAGAAAAAAACAAGGTACATATAGCGGTAAGGTATGGGGTGAATTTGCAGAAAATCCTGCTCGTTTTATTGGCACCACTCTAATCGGTTTCAACATTATTCTTGTTATTTATGGATTGTTGTGGAGCAATTTTATGGGGCCACTTTGGGATTTGAGTTTCTGGAAAAGATTCAATACTCAAAACCCTTACATTCGCCTTGTTGTAGAAACAGTATTATCTACATTATGCCTTTTATTCTTTGAATTTATTTTCAAAGCTTTCTTCAGAGCTAAGAACGAAAGCATTTTAAAAAGCGGCATCATTACTTACGTGGTTAGCTTTTTTTATGCGTTGCTTTCATGGATAGCCAATGTATTTGTGGATATGGCTGAGTGGATCTTAAGATATATTTTCAATGTAAAGATCAACGAAAAAAAAGATGCTTTTACAAAGATCGATCTTGAGTACTTTGTTCATCAAAGTAAAAATCATGACGAAGAAGATATTGCTGAAATAAACAAAGAGCTTTTTGAAAATGCACTATCATTGAGCGAAATAAAAATACGTGAATGCCTCATCCCACGTAAAGAAATAGAAGGTGTAGAGATCAATACCCCGATAGAAACATTAAAGAATAAATTTATAGACACACACCTGAGTAAACTGGTAGTGTATGAAAATAATATCGACTCTATCGTAGGATATGTACACCAGTTAGATATTTTTAAAAATCCTGCGAACGTAAAAGATATTTTACTGCAAATACCAACTATCCCCGAAAGTATGAATGTTACTGACCTGATGAACAAATTCAGTAAAGAGAGAAAAAGCATTGCCTGGGTAATAGATGAGTTTGGTGGAACTGCAGGTATTGTGACCATGGAGGATCTATTGGAAGAGATCTTCGGAGATATCAAAGACGAGTACGACACAGAAGAATTTGTAGAAAAACAATTATCAGTTAATGAATTTATTTTCAGCGGACGTGTAGAACTGGACCTTATTACAGAGAAATATAAATTGGAATTTCCTGACAGTGAAGCCACTGAAACACTCAGCGGCTTTATCATTCAAAACAGGGATGAAATTCCTAAACAAAAAGAAACTTTTACAATCGGTAATTACCAGTTTGATATTTTAAGTGTAAGCGACACCAGAATTGAAACAGTAAAATTGAAAGTTTTAAAATAAACTTTTCATCCAATAAGCATGATCATTGCGGTTAATACCAGGTCGTTTTCAAAAGAGAAGCAATCGAAAAATTTTATTGAATCTGCTTTTTTACAATTGGCAAAAAATACCCCCCAACATCAATTTATTTTTTTTATTGATGATTCATTTTCTGTGGGTGAGTATTCTTCAGAAAATTTATCTTTTATAAAAAGAAAAATATCGAAAAGTAGTGTTACAGAAAACCTATGGCATAACTACCAGTTGAACAATTTACTTAAGAAACATAAAGCAGATATCCTCTTTACTACCAAATCATTAACAACTGTTAATACCAAGCTTCCGCAGTGGATGGTAATTGAAAACGGATTGTTTTTTGATCAATCAAAAAGAAAAATCAGCGCTACGCTCAGTCATTTAAAAGGCATAATAACGAATGCTGTATTTTCAAAAACAAAGCTTAGCCAGTATATCGATGACACAGAAAAAATAAAAGTGATCTGCCATACTCCTGAAAAAAAAATCATCCCTATCTCCTGGGAAGAGAAACAAATTGTTTTAAATAAATATGCGGACGATAAAGAATATTTTTTATACAATGTCGAAAAATGTAATGAAGAAAAATTAATTCTCCTGCTGAAAGCTTTTTCCGTTTTTAAAAAATGGCAAAAAAGTAATATGCAATTGATAATTACAGCCGAAGCCTTTTCCGCATCATTTAAATCGAATTACAAAAACTACAAACATAAAAACGATGTGATTTTGCTCACAGATATTCCCGCCGCCGATCTGCACAAAATTACCGGAGCAGCTTATGCCTATATTAACCCTGATGAAAACACCAGCTATACTGCCCTCTTACAAGTAATGCAGAGCAATATCCCGATAATTACGGTTAGCAATGAACCGATCAAAGAGATCTGTGGTGATGTTGTACTATATAGCAACCCTAATGACCATGATGCGATTGCAAAAAGCATGATCTTGTTATACAAAGATGAAAAGCGCAGAAATGAGTTGATAGACAAGGGGGCGGCCCTTTCTAAACAATATAGCTATACTGATGTACTCAGGTCCCTTAACGATCTGGTATTTTAAGAATCTTCCTTCTCTGCTCTTAAGGGTTAATACAAACGCTTTATCTTTGCACACTAATTATAATTATTATGGATAAATCTACCATTACTATAGATGTGCACCTGGACAGCAATAAAGTTCCGGAACTGATCAGTTGGAATGCAACCAGCAGCACTGCTGATGTTCCTCAAAAAGCAAAAGCTATGTGTTTGGCCATGTGGGATGGCGCTGATAAGACAGCTTTGCGTATAGACCTTTGGACAAAAGATATGATGATGGATGAAATGGCTGACTTTTATTATCAAATGATGATGACAATGGCCGACACTTTTAAAAGAGCTACACAACAACAGGAACTAACTGACGATATGAAAAAATTTGCCAAAGAGTTTTTTGATAAATTCAGAGCAATTCAGTTGAAAGAAAACCAGTAAAAATTACGAGTGACGAATGTAGAATTACGAATATTTTAAACCTGCAACCACATTCATTCGTCATTCTACATTCGTTATTCGTAATTACTTTAATCATTAACAATTTATAAAACTTCCACTATGGGTTTAGAGCAAAAAATAATGGCTGAAATGAAAGATGCCATGAAAAGCAAGAATGAAGCCGCATTAAGGGGACTTCGTGCCATTAAAGCAGAGATCATTAAAGCAAAAACAGAACCTGGTGCTGCCGGAGAAATTGACGAAGCGACAGAGCAAAAATTTTTACAAAAGATGATGAAACAACGCAAAGATTCTTTGGAGATCTTTGAGAAGCAAGGCAGAGAAGACCTGGCAGTTAAGGAAAGAGAAGAAATGGCTGTTATTGAAAAATTCTTACCTAAACAATTATCCGAAGCAGAAATAAAAGAAGCCGTTACTACAATCATTGCAGAAACAGGTGCTGCTTCACCCGCTGATATGGGTAAAGTAATGGGTGTTGCCAGTAAACAATTAGCTGGATTGGCCGATGGTAAAACTATCAGCAATATTGTAAAAGAATTATTAAGCAAGTAAATAGTTTGGTCTTTTGATCGATATTTTTTTCGCCATATTAATTATCATTGCTATTGTAAAAGGCTATCAAAAGGGTTTAATTATTGCTCTTTTTTCTATAGTAGCTTTTATCATTGGCATCGTCGCTGCTGTAAAATTATCGTCAGTTGTTGCCACTTACCTGCAAAATCACACATCCATTGCAGGGAAATGGCTGCCGGTGATCTCTTTTGCAGTGGTTTTTTTGGGGGTGATTTTATTGGTAAGACTTGGCGCAAAGGTGATTGAAAAAACTTTTCAGTTTGCAATGTTGGGATGGGTAAACAGAATTGGCGGCATCATTTTGTATGCGTTGTTATATACAATTATTTTCAGCATATTATTATTCTATGCAGAAAAAATTCATTTACTGGATTCTTCCGTCACACAAGCATCACAAACTTATCCGTATGTTCAGCCATGGGCGCCAAAAGTAATTGATCAGTTTGGCAAGGTAATTCCAATATTTAAGGGTATGTTTACAGCTTTAGAGAATTTTTTTTCTGGGGTACCCGATAAAATTTAATATTAAGTTTGAGGCATTATTTTAATTTAATGTAATTTTAACACGATTCATTATTTTAGTGCACAAATATCACAATGCAATTTTTAGTTACTGCTGATGAGTTACGAAATTAAACAAGACGGGAAATACAAGTTTATTGAAGAAGGCAATGGCGAACCGCTGATGCTGTTGCATGGTCTGTTTGGAGCATTAAGTAATTTTAAGGACCTGATCGAGCATTTTAGCCAAACACATAAAGTTGTAGTGCCTATGCTCCCTTTATTAGAACTTGACTTATTACATACATCTGTTGGTGGCTTACAAAAATTCGTAAAGAATTTCATAGAGCACCGCAGCTATAACAATATTCATCTTTTAGGAAATTCTTTAGGAGGCCATGTTGCATTGGTACATGTTTTAAAGAACCCTGATCGAATTAAATCTGTTATCTTAACAGGTAGCTCCGGCTTATTTGAGAATGGGATGGGAGATTCTTATCCCAAACGTGGCGACAAAGAATACATGCGAAAAAAAGCCGAACTTACTTTTTATGATCCTGCAATGGTAACTGAAGAATTGCTGGATGAAATTTTTGAGATCACCAACAATCGCTTAAAAGCGATAAAAATTATTGCTTTGGCAAAAAGTGCCATCCGCAATAATTTAGGAGAAGAAATCAGTCAGATAAAACAACCTACTTGTCTTATTTGGGGAGCCAATGATAATATTACTCCACCATTTGTAGGCGAGGAATTCCATAAACTTATTCCAAACAGTGAGTTACATTTTATAGATAAATGTGGTCATGCTCCGATGATGGAAGTGCCTAAAGAGTTTAATCGGATTTTAGGGGAGTTTTTAGCAAAACAATAACTATTGGCAGCAGCACTTCTTTGATTTTTTGCATCTAACTACAAACTATTTGATCAAAAGAAGCGTTTATCTTATAGACGCAGTAAAACTGTAAAAAATGCTCACAGCCGAATTAATTAATCACAATATACCGCAACTTACGCTGCAAGACAGCATAGGAAAGGCTTTGCAGCTTATTCAGGACTTCAGAATATCACATTTACCAGTAGTTTCAGAAGAAAAATACCTGGGGCTTATAAGCGAAGAAGACCTGTCGGACGCAGAAGATAAAAAAGGTACTATAGAAGTATTACAAGACAGTTTTATCACAGCCTCTATATTTGAAAAAGAACATTTCCTTAATGCGGTGAATTTTTGTATCAAGATCGATACCAATGTTGTCCCGATCATTAATACTGAAATGGAATTAACAGGAGTGATCACTGTTTCCGATCTGTTAAAAACCTTAGGCAATTTTTCGGGAGCCAATGAGATAGGCGGTATCATAGTATTGGAAATGGAACGTTCAGAATTCATTATTTCTGAAATAAGCCGTATTGTAGAAAGCAATGACGCTACTATATTACACTTGAATACAACCGTTCACCCTGAAAATGGTTTATTGACAGTAACCCTCCATTTAAACAAAAAAGAAATTGCAACTATCATTGCAACTTTTGAACGATATGAGTATACAGTTACTTTTTCTTACGGAAATGAAACGCATACCACTAATATAGAAAGCAACTACCAGCATTTAATGACTTACCTGGATCTTTAATGTGCTTCCTGTTATCTCCTTTAAATTCACTAATATCAGCTATTTTTACAAGGTTCTACAAATCAAGGGTTGGTATAATGAATGTAATAAAAAAAATATTTTTCTGTTTTCTTGCTGGAGCTTTTTCCATTCTTTCACAAAAAGCAAAATCCCAATCCGTTGCAATATCAAACGATCAGGATACTGCTGCCAGAAGATTTCAGGTAAAAGAAATAAAGATCATCGGTAATAAAAAAACCAAAGGTTATATTATCAAAAGAGAAATGCTGATGAGAGAAGGAGATTATATTGATAGTGCAGCATTACCAATAACCCTCGAAAAATCCAGGCAATTTATTTATAACACCACTTTGTTCAATGAAGTTAAAGTTACCGCAGATACGCTGCCAAATAACCTGCTGGTAGTATCTGTTGAGGTAAAAGAGAGGTGGTACATTTTCCCTGTCCCTCAATTCCAATGGGTAGATAGAAATTTAAATGACTGGCTAAATAACCATAATGGAGATCTCTCCAGGGTAAACTACGGTTTAAAATTTGCCCACTACAATCTTACAGGCAGACGAGATCAGCTAAGGATCACAGCACTCAATGGATATACGAGAAATATTTCGTTTTCATATTCTCAACCCTATAGTAACTCGGCACTTACCGAAGGATTTTCTGTGGGAATAGGGTTTACTCAAAACAGAGAAATTGTTTATAAAACTTCTTACGACAATAAATTGCTGTTTTTAAAATCGGAAGATTTTTCTAATCAGCGTTTCTTTGTAAATACAGCATATACCTTACGCAGAGGAATAACAGAAAGACACACTTTTAGCCTCTCATTTTCAGGCCTATCTGTTAACGATTCTGTTATCACATCTGTTTATAATCCTTCTTATTTTAACAGTACATCATCCCGCCAAAATATTATTGACCTCTCTTACACCTATCAGTTTACAGATGTAGACAATATCTCTTATCCGCTTGTAGGAAAAGTATATTCAGGGACTGTGTCAAAACGAGGATTGAAATTGAAAGGAGATATCAATTCTTTTCAGATCGACGGCCGTTGGTCGAAATATTCGAACATGAAGAAAAACTGGTATTCCAGCCTCGAAACAATGGGAAAAATCAATATGCCGTTTGATCAGGCATATATCAATCAACGGTCTTTTGGTTACGGTGAAGCATATTTGCGTGGACTCGAAAACTATGTAATAGACGGGGTGGCTTACGCATTGGCAAAATCTACTTTAAAAAAGAAATTATTATACTTCCGCATTCGTTTACCATTTAAGGCTAAAACGATCAGCAGCCTTCCTGTTACCATCTTTGCTAAAACATATGCCGATTTTGGCTATGTATATACGCAAAACCAATACGACACTTACCTGAGTAACCGATTTTTATATACTGTAGGAGCCGGTATAGACATATTAACTACATATGATGCGACCCTCCGTTTAGAATATAGTTTTAACCAATTAGGACAAAACGGTTTATTTTTACGTATGCGTAGCAGTTTTTAACGCAAGGAAGGAGATATTGAATATTGATCTGATTCAATATTAACCATTAAAAAATTATTATGAGAATCGCCATTTATAGCAGGGGTATCGAAAATAATCAACATCATGATATTGAATCTTTTTTGGAGGAGTTACATGCCTACAAGGTAGAAGCTGTTTTTTCTCAGGATTTCTTTAACCAGTTTTACTCTTCCGTAAAAATGAAAGGCAAGTATTCTACATTCAGCTCTTCGGATGATCTGGACGAAACAATCGACTGTATCATAAGTTTAGGAGGTGATGGCACACTATTGGATACTGTTACTTTAGTAAAAGACAAAGGCATTCCGGTACTGGGTATCAATTATGGCCGATTGGGTTTTTTAGCAAATATTGGTAAAGAAGAATTGCATACAGCTATCGAGGCATTAGTAAAAAGAACCTATGTACTGGATAAACGAACATTGATCCAT
This sequence comes from Ferruginibacter lapsinanis, assembly GCF_020783315.1. Taxonomy (NCBI): domain Bacteria; kingdom Pseudomonadati; phylum Bacteroidota; class Chitinophagia; order Chitinophagales; family Chitinophagaceae; genus Ferruginibacter; species Ferruginibacter lapsinanis. Next base: position 769,115 of record NZ_CP086063.1, read on the forward strand.
CTGGATGCCAATATCCCGGTTTTTGATGATGTTCCTTATGCATTAAATGAATTTACACTCCAAAAAAAGGATTCTTCATCTATGATAAAGATCCATACTTATCTGAATGGAGAATTTTTAAATACCTACTGGGCAGATGGATTGATTGTAGCTACCCCAACAGGATCCACCGGTTACTCACTTAGTTGTAATGGCCCCATTGTTTTTCCGGATAGTGGTAGTTTTGTAATTACTCCGGTAGCACCACACAATTTAAATATCCGCCCTATTGTTGTGCCAGACAATAATATTATTTCGTTTGAAGTAGAGGGAAGAACAGACTCTTTTATATGTACACTCGATAGCAGGCGTATGGTGGTACCAAAAGAAATACAGATCGCCGTAAAAAAAGAAACATTTGAAATAAGTCTTATTCGTTTAAATGAAAATAATTTTTTACAAACGCTGCGAAATAAGCTTTCCTGGGGTCTTGATAAAAGAAATTAAAATTGATCTGGCTAAATTTTACAGTATCTCTCCTTCCAGATATCATTTAAAAACATATTTACAATTTTTTTAGCATAACAAAAAACGCTTTGTGTCGTTTTTATCAAACAATGTTTTACTTTGCAAACATGAAAGAAAGGTTTTTTATGGTTCTTGTGGCGAGCCTCCTGTTTTTTTCTGCACAAGCACAAAATGAAAGCATTGTTCAGAAAGGCGATATTGGTTTCACGGTAGGAGCATCACAGTATTTCGGAGACCTTAACCCCCGGGCTGCCATTAAAAAATTCAAGCCGGCAATTGGTATATTTTATCGCAAACAATTCACTACTTATTTGGGCTTACGCCTGAGTGCACATTATACTCAATTAGGTTTTAGTGACGCTGATTCTAAGATATCTTTTCAACAGGCAAGAAACCTAAGCTTTCAAACTAATTTATGGGAAGTTGCCTTGCACGGAGATTTTAATTTTTTTAAATATATCCCCGGAGATCCCAATTATACTTTTACCCCTTATATCACTCTTGGGTTGGGGGTATTCAGTTTTAACCCCTATACAGAGTTGAATGGATCGAAAATTTACTTACGCGACTTAGGCACAGAGGGACAAAACATAGGGTATACTGATCTTTCCGGAAAAAAACGCAAACCATACAAAACAACAGCTGTATGCATGCCATTTGGTGTAGGGTTAAAATACAATGTAAGTAGTAATATGAACCTGTCCTTCCAAATTGGACAACGACTTACCTTAACTGATTATTTAGATGATGTAAGTACCACTTATGTGGGTGCTGATAAATTTACAAGCGACCCCACCGCTAATCTTTTACAGGACAGGAGTCCTGAAGTAACAGCCATTCCTATTGGTGTTGAAGGCCGTCAAAGAGGATGGAGCAAGCAGAAAGACCAGTACATCATTGCAGAGATTGGTATTTCATTTAATATCAAAGGATATCGCTGCCCTACTAACTATTAATTTTTCTAAAAGATTTTAACATAGCATTATCGAAAAAAAAAATCGCTTATTTTTGGGTGGCACGAAGTTTGAATTATTCGTGGTATAAAAATCATCTGATAAAAAAATGAAAAACACCGGCCTTGTTAAGTTAGTATTTTTTTTAATCTGTATTTCCCTCTTAGCTTTCGTTCCTCCAACAAAGAAAAAGAAACGTAGCAGCATTAAGAAAAGTTCTGTTACCAAAGTAGTTAAACAAACTGCTGCCGCAGACACTGATAGTCTTGAAAATCCATATTATATCATCGTTGACAAAAGTGATTACGAATTAAAAGTATATGATGACGAAGGTTGGTATGCTACCTATCCGGTGGTATTTGGAGGAAAAGACCTGGGTGATAAAATGAAAGAAGGTGATAAAAGAACTCCTGATGGACAATTTAAAGTGATCCTGAAAAAAATTCACAAACAATGGGGACCGGAATTATTATTGGATTACCCTAACCCTACCAGCATTCAAAAATTCAATCAAAGAAAAGCACAGGGTTTAATTGCGCCAAATGCCAGAATAGGTAATGGTATTGCTATACACGCTACACGTCCGCAGGAAGAATGGACCGTAGATAATTTTTACAACTGGACTGATGGATGTGTGTCTGTAAAATATACAGAAATGAAAGACCTTTTCAGTTATATTCCTGTAGGAACTCCCGTTACTATTCAACAATAATTAAACACCCCCCGAAAGGAAAATTGGTGAATTTAATTTGTACTATTTTTTTGAATAAATAGCAGACTTCCGTCTCCGTAACTTAAAAAACGAAAATTATTTTCCAACGCATAGGAATAGATCTTTTTCCAGTCTTCGCCAACAGCAGCAGCTACCAGCAATAATAAAGTGGAATTGGGTTGATGGAAATTTGTTACAATCGCTTTTGCGATCTTAAAAATATAACCCGGAGCAATCAATATCTGTGTTTGTGTAAAAAGAGACGACTTTTTTTGGGTTTTCATCCAAATAATTAATGCAGATAATGCATCTGCAACAACAACACTTCCATCCAATTCGTCATATACCTCCCACTGAGTCAATGAGAGTGATTCAGCAGCAGGATGTTTCAGTGCCTTCACTCCCAACCAATACAAACTTTCCAGTGTTCTCAACGAAGTAGTACCCACTGCAACGATCAAATTATCCAAATTAGCGATAAGATGTTCTATCACTGATATATCTACATCGATCCACTCTGCATGCATTTCATGCTCCTGCATAGTTACCGCTTTTACGGGCTTGAACGTTCCTGCTCCAACATGAAGTGTTACAAATTCTGTTACAATATTTTTTTGGGAAAGAGACGAGAATACCTCTTCGGTAAAATGCAATCCTGCGGTTGGTGCTGCTACCGATCCATCATCTTTTGCATAAACAGTTTGATACCTATCCGCATCCTCTACATCTGCCACTCTTTTAATGTATGGTGGTAAGGGTATCTTCCCCGCAGTTTCAATTACCTCAGCAAAACCGGCTCCACCATCCCAATTAAATTCTACCACATAAGCATCGGAAAGTTTTTCCTTTAATTCAATTCGTAACTCGTAATCCGCAACCCGTAATTGTAAAACTCCATCCTTCCATTTACTAATTCCCCCTACAAAACATTTCCACTGGGTAGTGGTAGTGGCTGACAATGCCGTAACATAATCTGATCTCCATGGTTCCAGTAAAAATATTTCAATTGCTCCACCGGTGGGTTTGGTAAAAATGATCCTTGCATTGATCACTTTTGTATCATTAAATACGAGTACACTTTTTTCAGGAATATATTGATGAATATTTTTATAAATACTTTCTTCAATACCTCCATCTTTATATACCAATAACCTGGAGCCATCCCTGTCTGCCAAAGGATGTAAAGCGATCTTATCCGCCGGCAACGAATAAGTATAATTTTCTATTGCAATATTTTTAGGGTGCATCGAAGGAAAGGAATAGAAATAAAGTTCTAACAGTTTTTTATCACAAATATTAAAAATCAAAGAAAAGAATTACTACACCCTGCCATTTTTAATTTCTTCCACCACACCCGGATCCAACAGCGTTGAAATATCTCCTAAGTTTTCTGTTTCTCCTTCGGCTATCTTTCTTAAAATGCGGCGCATGATCTTTCCACTTCTTGTTTTAGGCAAGCCCGAGACAAATTGAATTTTATCAGGTTTAGCAATCGCTCCAATCATTCTTGTTACTGTAAGCAAAATATCTTTTCTTCTCATTTCATCATCTCCATGATGACCATTATAAATAACGTACGCATAAATGCCTTGCCCTTTTACATCATGCGGATAGCCTACCACAGCGCTTTCCACCACACCTGCATGCATATTGATCGCATTCTCTACCTCTGCCGTTCCAATACGGTGACCACTAATATTTAACACATCATCTACCCTTCCGGTAATTCGATAATTGCCATCATCATCTTTTAATGCACCATCTCCTGTAAAATATAGATCGGGATAAGTAGCAAAATAATTAGTGCGGCAACGTTCATGATCACCGTAGGTTGTTCTTAAAATTCCGGGCCATGGAGCTTTGATACAAAGATTTCCTTTATACAAACCATGCTCATCTTTCTCTGTCACTTCTTTGCCACTTTCATCTACCAACAAAGGTTGCACACCAGGCATAGGCAAGGTTGCCCAACTTGGTTTAGAAGGAGTGATGCCCGCCATATTAGAGATCAATGTTCCGCCAGTTTCTGTCTGCCACCAGGTATCAACGATCGGACATTTCTTTTTACCAATATGTTCATCATACCAATGCCATGCTTCTTCATTGATAGGCTCACCAACAGTGCCTAATATTTTTAAAGAAGAAAGATCTTTTCCTTTTAACGGATCTAATCCAAAGCCCATCAAACTTCTTATCGCTGTAGGTGCAGTGTATAAGATATTTACCTTGTACTTATCGATGATATCCCAAAATCTTCCTGCGTCCGGATAGGTAGGAATTCCTTCAAACATTATAGAAGTAGCACCTGCACTTAATGGGCCGTATAAAATATAACTGTGCCCGGTTATCCAGCCGATGTCTGCCGTACAAAAATGCACCTGCTCTCTCTGATATTGAAACACATTTACAAAAGTATAATTGGTCCATACCATGTAGCCACCAATTGTATGCACCACCCCTTTTGGTTTGCCCGTACTACCGGATGTATATAAAATAAAAAGAGGATCCTCTGCATCCATTGTTTCTGCAGGAAAAGACACCACACCATCTTTTTCAATTTGTGTTTCTGCATGTTCCATTTCATCTTCCCACCACACATCTCTTCCCTTTATCATTGATACCGGTGTTCTTGTTCTGGTATAAACGATCACTCTCTTCACCGTTTTATTTCCGATCAAAGCATCATCGATCACACTTTTTAAAGGAATATCTTTTGCGCCACGATAAGCACCATCGCAGGTAACAATAAATTCTGCATGAGCATCATCCAGCCTATCTGCAATACTCTGTGCACTAAAGCCACCAAAGATCACACTATGCACCGCTCCTATTCTTGCACAACCTAACACTGCATACGCCAACTCAGGCACCATACCCATATATATACATACACGATCGCCTTTCTTTACCCCATTATTAATTAGTACCTGTGCAAACTGACAAACTCTTTTGTGCAATCTGTTATAAGTCACTACTCTTGTTCTTTCTTCAGGATTGTTAGGCTCCCAGATAATAGCAGGCTTATCTCCCATTGTTTCAAGATATCGATCAATACAGTTCTCTGTAATATTCAATTGGCCGCCTTTGAACCATTCAATTTTTGGTTCTTTAAAATTCCAGTCCAATACTTTATCCCATTTTTTTCGCCAGATAAAATTTGCTGCAATTTCACCCCAAAACGCCTCGGGATTTTCTACGCTCTTTTTGTACGCTGCATGATATTCTTCCAGCGACTTGATCTGATATGGGTATGACATAGCTAAAACTTATTTTTCTTTGATGCCAATTTAATATATTTATGCTAAACTGATTGCTTTTATAAAAAATAGTTATGGCAGATACATCCACGAAAGGTATTGGTAAAGTCATTTTTTCTTCTTCCTTAGGTACATTGATAGAGTGGTATGACTTTTACATCTTTGGCATGTTGGCAAAAACAATTTCCGTTCAATTCTTTCCCGAAGGAAATGAAACAGCTGCATTACTGAGTACGTTGGCCATTTTTGCAGCCGGCTTTTTAGTTCGTCCTTTTGGAGCATTGTTTTTTGGAAGACTAGGTGATCTGATCGGAAGAAAATCTACTTTCTTATTAACGCTGGTGTTAATGGGTGGCTCAACATTCCTGATCGGTCTTGTTCCCAGTTATAAGGCAATTGGCATTGCCGCTCCTTTACTCGTTTTATTATTACGTTTGATACAAGGATTGGCATTGGGTGGAGAATATGGTGGCGCTGCAACCTATGTTGCAGAGCATGCTCCTGCTAACCGACGTGGATATTTTACAGCATGGATACAAACCACCGCCACACTTGGGCTCTTTGTTGCATTGGGAGTGATCATGGTAGTGAAATCAAATATGAGTGATGCTGCATTTACTGCCGAATGGGGCGGATGGCGCTATCCTTTCTGGATATCGATCTTATTGGTAGGCGTATCTATCTATATTCGTTTAAAGATGAGTGAATCGCCATTGTATGCTGCGATAAAAAAAGAAGGGAAATTATCTGTTAATCCGTTGAAAGAAAGTTTCGGACACAAGGGGAATTTTAAAATGGTGTTGTTGGCTTTGTTTGGGGCAGTAATGGGGCAAGGTGTTATCTGGTACACCGGACAATTTTATGCTCAATCTTTTTTAGAGAATACCTGTAAACTGGAATTCATGCAAAGTCGATCAATTCTGCTTTGGGCCATTGCATTGGCAACTCCTTTCTTTTTATTTTTTGGATGGCTGAGTGATAAGATCGGAAGAAAATGGATCATGCTGACAGGGATGTTGCTGGGAGTACTTTTTTACAGACCAATATTTGATACATTCTTGAAAGACACCGATATAAAAAAATGGACAAAAACAGAATATAGTTTTATTAAAGAAGAAATGAAAGTTTCTATGCATGGCGAAGATTCTGTTTTACAAATATCGGCTCAATATCAAACGCCTGATCAATCAAAATTTACTAGAGTAGTTACTGATACATTATATAAGAACAGGGATGAATTGCAGCATATCGTTAATGTAAATAAAAATGCAGTTTTTATTAATAAAGAAATAAACAGCACTACCTATTATAAATTTATCTTTCTCGTTTGGATAATGGTAATTTTTGTTACAATGGTGTACGGACCAATAGCTGCATTCCTTGTAGAATTATTTCCAACTAAGATCCGTTATACTTCTATGAGTTTACCATATCATATTGGTAACGGTGTATTTGGAGGACTGGTGCCATTTCTTGCGACTTTGCTCTCTACTACCTTTGTCAATGATCCATTAGTAGGATTATGGTATCCGATTGGTGTTGCTGCATTATGTTTTGTGGTAGGTGCTTTGTATTTGAACAATAAAATTGATGAGGACGTTAACGATTAAATTATTTATATGAATCAGCTTAAAAGAATAATGGGTGTATTGTGGATGCTGTTGGCTCCTGTGATCATTTATTTTTTAGTAATGGGCGCCGTTCATAATATTGGCGCCGGCAATAAGGATATTAATAAACCCATCCCATGGATAATTATCATCGCTATATTTACACCGATAGCTTTAGGACTAATGATATTTGGCTATTATTCACTAAAAGGAGAGTATGATAAGTTACCGGAGAGTTCTGAGGAAATATAAATAATCATGATGTATGGCAGGTCCGGCCGTTTATTGCATCGCCTTATAAATAACCTCCATTATTTTCGGTCGTACATTTTCATTCAATAGTTTTTTATTATCCGCCGAAGGGTTGACCCTGTTACTTAAAAAGATATAGACCAAATTATATTTCGGATCTGCCCATGCACAGGTACCTGTAAAACCTGTATGCCCAAACGTTAGTGGCGATGCAGATAAACATGGATACGGCTCTTCTCTGGTATCATTGTCTTTTTCAGGTTTATCAAAGCCATATCCTCTTCGGCTTACTTCACTATGATAGCCCGTAAACAGATCAATAGTGGCTTTACGTAAATATTGTTTACCTCCGATCGTTCCGCCATTTAATAACATTTGCATAATGATCGCCAAGTCATACGCACTACTGAATAATCCCGAATGACCCGCCACACCACCAAACATCGCAGCGCCGGGGTCATGCACATACCCTCGTATTAACTGGATTCGGAATTCTTTTTCCTGCTCAGTAGGTACGATTTTATTCAGTGGCAAAAAATTAACAGGATTGAATCCGGTGGTCGTCAACTTCAGGGGAGCATAAAATTTTTCTTTTACGTATTCATTAAGCGGTTTACCACTTACAGCTTCTACTATCTTGCCTAGAAAAATAAAATCATTATCACTATACACATACTTACCTGAGGTCGTAAGCGGACTTTGTAATATTCTTTTATACATCGTGTCATTCCAGTCCTTTCTTAAATACAGATTTTTTGCCACAGGAATATTGAATGAGTCATTTTTACTGGTAGAAAAATATTTAGTATATGGTATTCCGTTAGCATTTATTGTTTCTTTGTAAAAAGGAATGAACGGCACTAATCCTGCCTGGTGCAATAAAATATTCTCAATAGTCAATCCTTCCTTGTTGCTGCCTTTTACCCAAGGCAAATAATCACCTAATTTTTTCTTTAAATCGATCTTGCCATCATCATACAATTTCATTATCGCCAACGTAGTAGCACACATCTTGGTTACAGATGCCACATCATACACTGCATCAGTTGTAAGCGGCTCCTTTTTATCATTACTATAATAACCAAATGCTTTCTGATAAGCCAGCTTGCCATTTTTTGCCACCAGTATAACGCACCCTGGTGTTGCTCCACTTGCAACTGCGGCATTACCAATAGAATCGATCTCATTCAGTTTTACAATATCCAGCATTACTTCATCAGGATTAACCTCAGGTAATATTTTTTTACTCTCCATTATTCCACTGCCAAACTTATACTGATCGCAAACACTTACAGATAATTTTCCTTTTGCTTCAAATTTCCCCTGCAACAGATCAGCTGCTGCATTTTGCACAATACTATCATCTTCATAACAGGCAATCAGGTTTTTCGCAGTACAAAAATTTTTGATAGCATAAGGATTGCCAAAAACTATCGTAACTGCATTCGTCTGATCCTGTAATTGATTTACCAGATCGATCACCGGTGTACTGATACCGAAATTATTTGCCGGTGTTCGGCTATAGGCATGTATCCCGATGATGACCTTTTTATACTTTTTCTTTATGATCTCTATAGTTGATAAAACCCTCGATTCATCCTGCTTATAATTAAAATAGAAAACAGCAGCATTATAATCATTACGCATACGTTTGGCGAAAGCATTATCACTACTCAAACCTATGCCAACATAAGCCACGTCCGGATTTTGTTTTTGATCGATATTTAACGGAAAGAAAGCCTCATTCGATTTAGCCAATAATGTTATCGCATTTTCTGCTACCAGCTTTTTCATTTCAGGAATACCTGCATTCAGATCTTGGGTGATATTATCAGTATTGATTGGTTGAAACTTTCCACCACCATACATATACTTTGCTACCAAAACTTTTTTGCAATGCATATAAATGTCATCCCAGCTCAATTTTTTCTTTTTAATGGCATCTTTTATTTTATCAATGCTTAGCGTTACATCCCCGGGTAAACAAAGCATATCATTACCGGCAATGATTGATTGCACAGATGCCTCTCCATCAGGGAAGAATTTTTTTACCCCCTGCATTTCCAATGCATCGGTAAAAGTCAATCCGTTATATTCCAGATCTCTTCTTAATAAATCGGTTACATTTTTTTTACTGATTGAAGTGGCTCTGTTAGCTGTATTATCAATCGCCGGAATAAACAAATGTGCTATCATCACACTCCCAACGCCTGCTTTAAAAATTTGCTTGAACGGGTATAACTCTAAAGAGTCCAATTGTTCTAAAGATTTATTGATGACGGGCAGATCAAGATGGGAATCTACTGATACATCTCCATGGCCGGGGAAATGTTTGGCACAAGCCATCACTCCAACATCCTGCATCCCTCTCATGTACTCAATGCCGAAAAGTGATACTTTATATTTATCCTCACCAAAACTCCTGTCGTTAATAACAGGGTTATTAGGATTATTATTAATATCCACCACCGGAGCATAATTAACGTTAATGCCTAAACGCTTACATTGCTCTCCCACCAGTTTTCCATATTGATACACAATATTGGCATCCTGCATAGCTCCCAGCATCATCTGGTGAGGCAATGCCTGTACGCTGTCAAACAAACGCATGCCTACGCCCCACTCCGCATCAATACAGGTCATGATGGGTGTTTTAGCAATACTCTGCAGATAATTGATCACCTCTGCTTGTTTTACCGGATTTCCCTGAAACAGACAAATGCCTCCGATATTGTATTTTTGTACTGCCTCGGCAACTTCTTTATCGAAAAAAACAGCCGTTTTTGCTTTAAAATCATAGGTGGATAGTCGCAGTACCATCAGTTGAGCAATACGTTCTTCATCAGAAAGTGTATTAAAAACGCTGTCTGCCCAATGCTGAGCAGCTATGTTTTGTGAAAAAGATCTTGTAGAAAGAACCATAAAAAAAATTGCAATACACCTCCGCATTATCGATAAAAGATTATATAGTAAAAAGTATGTGTTATTTTTGAACTTCTAAATTAAAGGATTTGCCCGACATCATTCAATTATTACCGGATAACATTGCCAATCAGATAGCGGCTGGTGAAGTAATTCAGCGACCAGCCAGTGCTGTTAAAGAACTGTTAGAAAATGCCGTAGATGCAGGTGCTACTGAAATACAGCTGATTGTAACAGATGCAGGAAAATCACTTATACAGGTAATTGATAATGGTAAAGGCATGAGTGAAACTGATGCCAGAATGAGCTTCGAACGTCATGCTACTTCCAAGATAAAAAATATTGATGATCTCTTCCACATTAAAACAATGGGATTCAGAGGAGAAGCTTTGGCAAGTATTGCGGCCGTTTCGCAGGTAGAGTTAAAAACAAAGAAAGCAGATGAACCGATAGGCACCTATATAGAAATAGATAATAGTGTTGTAAAAAAACAGGAGCCGGTTGCAATGCAGACAGGTAGTAGCATCGCTATGAAAAATTTATTTTTCAACGTACCTGCCAGAAGAAATTTCTTAAAAAGTAATCCGTCAGAACTAAGACATATTGTTGATGAGTTTATCAGGGTTGCTATGGCTTTCCCGGATATTTTCTTTTCACTTACCTCTAACGGACAAGAAGTTTTTCATTTAGAGAGCGGTAGCCTTAAACAACGAATTGTACAGATACTGGGGAATAATTACAACGCCAAAATGGTAAGTGTAAATGAAGAAACCGATTACATGAATGTATATGGTTTTGTGGGCAAACCAGAAACAGCTAAGAAAACCAGGGGAGATCAATATTTTTTCGTGAACAATCGTTTTATTAAAAGTGCTTACCTGAACCATGCGGTGATGGGAGCTTTTGACGAAATGATCGGGAAAGACAGCTTTCCGATGTATGCATTATTTATCGATCTGGATCCATCACAAGTGGACATCAATGTTCATCCAACCAAACAGGAAATAAAATTCGAGGATGAGAAAATAATTTATGCTTTTGTTCAGAGTGCTGTAAAACATTCATTGGCACAATTCAGCATTACACCAACGCTGGATTTTGAACTGGATTCAAATATTCAACACCTGGATGCTATAAGTAAACCTTTTACAGAAGAAAAAAAATCATCCGTTGCTTCTTCCTCTTTATATAACACATTTACTAAAAAGAATCAGGCGCATTTTATTGAGAACAGAAGTGAATTAAAACATTGGAAAGAATTTTATGAACCAGCTGCAGCAACTGGCAATGAGCAACAGGCAGTGGATAATAAAACAGCGGCAACAAATTTTTTACCGCTTACGCACCAGGCTCAACACACTTCAGATAAATTAATTCAGTTACACAATACTTATATTGCAGTACAAACCAATAGCGGCTATTTGTTGATCCATCAGCAAAATGCGCATGAAAGAATTTTATATGAAAGATTTCTCAATGCTGTTGAAGGCAAACCTATTGCCACACAACGAAGCCTCTTTCCTGTAACTGTAGAATTAACACCTGCTGATGCCGCTGTTTTAAATGAGTTATTACCCGACATGCTAACATTGGGATATCAACTGGAACCATTTGGCAGCAATACATTTGTAATACAAGGTACACCGGCCGATATTGAACAGGGCAGCGAAAAAAATGCTATCGAAAAAATGTTGGAACAATACAAACATTTCAGTACAGATCTAAAATATAGTAAGAGAGAAAAACTGATGCGTTCACTGGCATGGCAACAGGCTATAAAAGCAGGCACATCTTTAACAGAAAAAGAGATGTCAACATTGATCAACGATCTTTTTGCCTGTTCTTCTCCTAATATTACCCCTACGGGTAAACCAACCTACACAGAGTTTAAAAAAGCGGATCTGGACAAAATGTTTGGGAGATAAAAAAGTCCCTGCATACCTAAATACAGGGACCTACCTTACATTAAGAAACCCAAAAACCGAGTTTATAATTTCTGGAATTTAGCGAAGCACACTTTATTTCCATAAATCAATTTAATTGTATAATATCCCGCTACTAAAGTTTCTGTGTTGATACTTACCACATTATTCCCAGCTAACCCTTGTTGATCTTTTTGCTGTACTAAAACATTTTGAATGTTGTATATATATGCATGTATCAATTCGGGGGCATCCATTTGAACCGTTACATTTACCTGGTTGGTTACGGGATTTGGAATTGCCTGCAACTCACATCTGGTTGAGATACTTTCAATTTGTATAGCACTACAATATTCTTTAACACATCCACCATTGGTTACAGCTTTCAGGCAAACATAATAATAACCGGTATCAGTAAAACTATACATCGGATTATTTTGATTCACTGTTATACTATTGCTGCTGCCTGGTTTGAAGATCGTCCAGGTTTGTTGTTGTACAGGTACATTACTTACAGCATAGAAATAGATCTTATTAGACATATACTGATCTCTGCGATAACTGTAAGAAAGTTTCACGGTATCACAATTCACCGGTGGCGTAATTTTTATTGCCTTACAGGTTGTAGATGCACAGTTTGTATTTTTGTATGCTGTCAAACAAACCTGATATGTTCCATATTCAGCAAATTGATGACTACTGATAACATCATGGCTTCCCATTCCGTCGCCAAATGTCCAGGTATATTGAATATCATTACTTTGATTAGCCGGTATAAAATAATACAGCTGATTAACCGAAGATGGTTGATAGGTGAACAAAGATAACTGACTGCAATTGATAGGAGGAGGCGGAACCGTTACTGTAACTGAATCGCATTTATATTTTACACATCCTATTCCATATTCAACTCTGAGACAAACATAATATTTACCCGCTTGTGCATATTCATGTATTGCATTCCAGGATGTAGCATTTGCAGAACCATCGCCAAAACTCCAGATCGCACTAACTCCTGTTGTTGGTAATACTGTGGTGTTGGTGAAATTTATTTTCTTGCTGTTGGTTGCATCTTTTACCCAACTATATGTGGGAACAAAATCACATGGTGGCGGTGGAACAGTTATTGTGATCGAATCGCATTTATATTTTACACATCCTGATCCATATTCAATTCTGAGACAAACATAATATTTACCTGTTTGCACATATTCATGTGTTGCATTCCAGGATGTAACATTTGCAGAACCATCACCAAAACTCCAGGTTGCAAGACCATTAATATTTGTTATTGTTGGTAATATTGTTGTGTTAGTGAAGTATATTTTTTTATTATTAACCGAATCTTTTTTCCATGTATATGTGGGAACAAAATCACATGGTGGCGGAGGAACAGTTACTGTGATCGAATCGCATTTATATTTTACACAGTTACTGCCTGACTGAATTCTAACACATACATAATATTTACCGGGCTGAGTATATTCATGCGTTGCACTCCAGGATGTAACATTCGCTGAGCCATCACCAAAGCTCCAGGTTGCACTGATATTTGCTGTTGTTGGCGGCACTGTAGTATTAGTGAAATATATTTTTTTATTATTAAGAGAATCCTTTTTCCATGTATATCCGGGCACGAAATCACATGGTACAGGAGGATTTGCTAAAGTAATTGAATCGCATTTATATTTCACACAAGTAGCACTTAATTGAACTCTAAGGCACACATAGTATTTACCCGGCTGACTATATTCATGCGTCACATTCCATCCTGTAACAGCCGCGGAAGTATCACCAAAAATCCATGTTGTAAGTACATTGGTTCCGGTGCCGGCAGCAAGTGTTGTGTTTGTAAATTTTATTTTTAAAGTATTGCTACTATCTGTTACCCAGGTGAAAGATGGCACAAAATCACAAGGAGATACAACAGTTATAGTTTTACAAGTATCTTTAATGCAACCTGTTAGTTGAGCACTGCTGTTACGTTTTATTATTCGCAAACAAACTGTGTAGTTACCCGCCTGACTGAATGTATGTGCCGGATTTACTTCAGTAGAGTATGTACCATCGCCAAAACTCCATCTGACAGAATCAGTTGAGGTCAACCCCGCTGTAGCATTCGTAAAGTTTATTCTTGTGTTCAATGTTGCATTGGCAACCCATGTAAAATCGGGAACTATCGTGCATGCAGGAGTTACTATTTCTATTGTTTTACAGAATGTCTGGCTGCATTCAGGGTCGGTTGAAAATAATTTTTTTCTTTTTACTTTTAAACAAACAGTATATGTTCCTGACTGACTGTACACATGAGCAGGGTTCCAATCCTTAGAATAAGTTCCATCACCAAAACTCCAATAAAGACTATCCGAAGTATTTAACGGCAATGTAGCATTAGCAAAATAAACTTTATTGGAAATAGCAGGGTCTTTCTGCCAATTGAAATCAACCTTCAAATCGCAAGGTTTAACGATCGTTATCTCAGTACATACTTCCCTTACACATGATGTGGTATTAGATGTTGTACTCCGTTTTTTTATTAACAAACAAACTTTATAAACACCTGCTGAAGTATAGGTATGAGTCGCATTAATATCTCCCGAATGCGTCCCATCACCAAACATCCACGAAATTGAATCGTTGGCATTAATTGAATAAGAAGTATTCGTAAATTTTATTGTAAGATAATTAGATGCATCAACAGCATAAGTAAATTGCGGTACTACACAATCTTGCTGAAAGGTGATCTCTTTAGTTACAGAGTCTCTGCAAAGTTCAACCCCGTTCGGATTTCTTTTGATCTGGTAATGAGTTACCGTAAAAGTTCCGCCTGCGGCAGGATAAGTATTATACGGCGATATGGCATCACTGTAATGACCATCGCCAAAAGACCAGTAATGCCGAACATAGGGAGTATCCCCAATTACATCCGGTATGAACTTAGCCGTATTTCCCGATGAATTCCAGGTAAAATTTGCATTGCAGATAACGGTAGTTTGTGCTACTGCAGAAAAAGCAAATACACTAAAACAAAATAAGATAAGTGGTAATATTCTTTTCATAACAATCGTTTTTGGTTTTATAGGCAAAACAAGATATTGGCACCTTAATGGAGATACCGCATTTGTTATGAATGTTGCTTACGGAAAAAATATTTTAATTTTTGTTTCTTATATCCTGTAAAAAATGTTCTACAGAGCGACGAACAATTGAAGCCTTCCCTTGAAAATTATTAGCTAATACTGAGAATATCAATAACTTATTCTTTTTTGTGATCAAAAAACCACTCAGGCAAGACTGATTAGACATAGAACCGGTTTTGGCATATATATAGCCACTGTCAGCAGTAAAGTAATTCTTTAGGGACCCCTCGTCGCCTGTTGGTAATATTCTTTTTAAACGCTCCAACCCAAATTCATTTTTCATCTTATTTAAAACATAGACAAATGATTGGGGGGTAAATAAATTATATCGACTTAATCCGCTACCATCCACCCATCTTGGTTTCTGAGGAATATCTTTCAGATCATTATTCAATAAAGTATCAATGATCATACCATCGCTCATATACCCAAGTTTTTCATTGCTTACCATTAACAAAGTTTGTTCAGCAAAAAAATTATCGCTGTTGTACATCATTGGTTTGAAGAGAGAGTCGGAAGGTTGGGAATGAATTACCGTATATTTTTTTATGTCTGAAGAGTTTTCAAATTTATAAGCTCCACCAAAATAATTTACTTTTTTATGACCACCTACACATCTTTCTTTCGTTTTTGAAAAATAATAATTGCAAAGAGTATCATTTAAAAGCATTATTCCACCAGCCAATGAATTTGTAATAAAAGGAATTGTTTGCTTTTTAAAATTTGATTCTGTAGCAGTCGGGATAAAAGTATTTTGTAATGGTTTCCGCTTTAATGTAAATTTTATTCCCTCAATTGGTTTGCTAAGGTTAAGGTCATTTTTAAAAAGTGACGGCAAAACATTTACTACCTGATCTTCTAAAAAAAATCTAGCCGCATTTCCATAAACAGGCATAGGGTTTTTTTCTATCATATAATCTTCATTATAATCATCCCAAGCCCAGCCTTTGCCATATTTTTCTTCTCTCCAAATCGAATCAATTATATACTGAAAAAAACAGACTGATTTATAATTCGCTTTTAAAAAATCAAGTACGGGTTGTTTTGTAAAATCCGGGTGAAGAAAAGTTGGATCACCAGAAGGAATTGCATTGCAAATTGTATCATTTCCAGTAATTCTCAAGCCTACCAAACTATCTCCCAAATATTTCATCCCTGCATACAGCGTAAACAGTTTTGTATTAGATGCCGGTATAAAATACTTTTCGGCATTATAATTATACCAATACTTGTTTGTAGCAGGTTCGTAAATACTTATACCAATATGCCCGGTACTGATCAAGGAATCCTGAAACAAAATTTTGTCTGTAGTTGCTGATATTTTTTGTGAAACAGAACAAGAAGAGAGAAAAACAAAAAATGAAAAACAAAAAATGAAAAATGTTTTTGGAAACAATGCTCTCATAATTTTTAATTTTTCATTATTAATTTTTAATTACGCTCCTGTGCTCTCAACCAACGTTCGGGCATTTCATTATGACTGGCAGTGAGGTAATCGTTATAACTGCAGGGAATGAATTTTTTATCCGGCAACTGCATCCACCATCTGCCTGATTTACGGCTTTGTAAAAAAACGGTATCTACTTCAGCAAACACTGTATTGAATTCATTAAAGTGTACCCTGTCTTCCAGCATCGCCTCTTGTTTACAACGGCTTTTACCATCAATAAAATACCATAATACCTGAGCGATCTGTTTAGCCGTCAGTTCAGCAATATCGGCCTGTGTATTATATCCGTAGATACCAAAAGTGCTCAATACATTACTCATTCCTGCATAACGTGCTAGCATACAAGCTTCTTCACCTGTAAATCCATTCGGACTGCAATCGTTGGCAGGCGCATCACTATATTTTATAGCACTAATATCAAAACTTAATAAATTGGTATTACGCAATACCGGCTCTATTTCTTCCATATTCTCTTTTGCCATCCCCACTCTAAAACAATCAAATCTTAACTTATCCATTGTTTCCAGCATACGTGGATGAACCAGGTAACTCTGAAATCCTACATGATTATAATGCTTTACCCAATTCGGCTCTCCGGTAAGCATTTCCAGTAAAAAATTTTCGCTCCTGAGCGGACTCTCTCCCTTTAAATTGATAGTGGCATCAATACAGGTTGCCTCTACTGTTTTTTGTAAATGCTGATAGGCAAAATATTGCGCCAATGTAATATCATGCGATCCGCCAAGAATCACAATTGTTTTATTCAGTCGAAGCAACTCTCCAATCACTGTTTTAACAGCCGCATAACTATCATTTAATGATGCCCCCGATTTAACATTTCCCAGATCAGCAATTTTTACATCTGTATGCCAGTAATGTAGTTGATACAATTGCTTCCTGATGGCATCCGGGGTATCTGTACCGGAATTAAACCCACCGCTGCCCCTGGCTTCTCCTACACCCACCAATACAATATCTATTTCAGTCAAATCAGGTAATTCACCCTCATAAATAGCCATGTGTTTGGCCAGTTGTCCATCATTATATCCGTTGTCATCATTAATTGCGCTAATGTGAATGGGTAGTAAGAAATCATGCAGGTCGTACATCCGTCGATTAATTTGCAGCAAACTTAGCAAATTGTATTGATAGCCGTTACTCATCCGCAATAAACATTTCCGTATTTTTGCGTTATGGAAACATTGTTACAACAGATAGAGAAATATAAAACAGAGATCAAAGATTTTGTTGCTCAAAAATCAGATGAGGTAGAGAGTTTCAGAATAAAATATTTAGGTACCAAAGGTTTGGTGAAAGAAGTGATGGGTGAAATGAAAAATGTAGCTGCTGATAAGAAACGGGAATTTGGCCAGCTACTGAACGAATTTAAATTATTTGCAGAAGCCAAATATGATGAATTAAAAGCAACAACAGGCAATGAACAACTGGCAATGGATAGTTCAATTGACTTATCACTTCCGGCCGATCCGCTACCGCTGGGTTCAAGACATCCGATCAGTTTGGTTCGAAATCAAATCGTTTCTATTTTTCAAAGATTGGGATTTGCCGTGGCAGAAGGACCTGAGATCGAAGATGACTGGCACAATTTTACTGCATTAAATTTACCCGAAAATCATCCTGCACGTGATATGCAGGACACCTTCTATATCTCACAAAACCCCGATTGGCTTTTGCGTACACACACCAGCAGTGTGCAGGTACGTGAAATGGAAAAAGGAAATTTACCAATAAGAATTATTTGTCCGGGTAGAGTATACAGAAATGAAACGATCAGTGCCAGGGCCCATTGTTTTTTTCACCAGGTAGAAGGACTATACATTGCTGAAAATGTTTCATTCGCCGATCTGAAACAAACACTTTACTTTTTTGTACAGGAAATGTTTGGAAAAGATGTAAAGGTTCGTTTTCGTCCTAGCTATTTTCCTTTTACAGAACCCAGCGCCGAAATGGATATCAGTTGTTTGATCTGCGGAGGCAGTGGTTGCAACGTGTGTAAAAAAACTGGTTGGGTAGAAATTTTAGGCTGCGGCATGGTGCACCCTAATTTATTAGAGAATTGTGGTATCGACAGTACAAAATATACCGGCTTTGCTTTTGGCATGGGTGTAGAAAGAATTACAATGCTTAAATACCAGATCAAAGACCTGCGATTATTTAGTGAAAATGACGTAAGATTTCTGAAACAATTTACCTCTGCCATTTAGATTGTTTTAAAAAACAAAATTTGTTTACCTCCCAAATCGGGAGGTATTTTTTTGCCTTTTGTCCCAAAAAGTACACTAAGTAATGTTACGAACTAAATCTCTAAAAGAATGATTATCAATTAAATATAAAAAAGAAAAAAAATATAAAAAAAACGTGTATTTTATACACGTTAAATTGGAATTTCGTTTTATATTTGTTTCCGTCTACCCATAAAAACGATTGCTATATATCCAAATAGATTGCCATCCTGTATCCTGCGTTTAACGACAGACTATTGCTAGAATTATTCTAATTTTTAATATACAAATTAATTATACAGAAAATCAACAAATTAACTAACGGTTATGTGTAGTTGATATTTGTATATCTAAGACAATTTAAACCTGAATCTAAAACGATAAACTTGTATGCATATGAAAAGAGTACTACCTATTTTTCCCGAACAAAGTAAGATTGTTGCCTCCATTATGAGAACGGCTTTAACTGTTTTTATAATGTTACTTTTTATCAATGGAGCTTATGCTCAGCCAAAGTTTTACAACTTCGGGAGTTATGTTAACCAATCGGGAACAGGCGGAAGTTCGCCATATCCCTTTGAAGCAGTCGCTTTCTCAAGTTATAAACTGGTATTGCAAAATACCGGTAGTGGTGATCAGTATTTTAGATTTAGAGACAATGCAAATAGCACAGATAGACAACCTAATGCAAACGGAGACATATTGCCGACAAATACTGCCACAACCTACACCTCTATAAACAGTGGGGCCAGCAATGCATGGAGAATAAGTGTTTCCAGTAGCACTGATCGATATATTTTTAAGACTGACGCAGGTGTTACAAAACTTGCTGTTTTCAGATTACAGGCACAGGGAGCTACAGCAATACCCAGCGTAAGTAGCCATACAGTAGTAACAGGTGTTACAGCTAATCAAAATGTAACAATTACAGCAACACTTTCGGGCACTTTTGTTACTGGTCAGGCAGCTTATTTAAGATATGCATCCGGTGCTATCTCAAGCGGAAATGGTACTATAGTGAAAATGACTCGTTCAGGAACTTCCGTGACAGCCACTATTCCGAGTAGTGTCAATACAGGAGGTGCTACTATTAATTATTACATGTTTACATCTGGAGATTTTGACGGATCAAGCGGAACAAGCGGAAGTACTGTCATGACAAATGCTGATGCAGATCTATATACAATCAATGCACTATTTGCGTCTGGGACAACTCCTTATCAGTACACTGTTGCAGTAGGAGCCCCTGCGGCCCCAACAATTAACTCAATTACTCCAAGCAATCAAACGTTATCTGTAAACTATACAGCTGGTTCCAATGGAGGTGCCGCAATAGATTTTTACAAATACTCTTTGGATGGAGGAACATTTGTATCAACGGGTAACACAAACAATCCAATAGTAATTTCAGGATTAAATAACGGACAAACTTATGGTGTGAGAATTCTTGCACACAACTCTGCCGGAGATGGAACGGCTTCAGCATCAACAAATGCTACACCTGCTACAACAGCCTCAGCTCCTACCATTACAAGTATATCTCCGGGAAATACACAAATTGTTGTAAACTTTAGCGATCCATCCTCAAATGGAGGAGCTGCCATAACTAATTATAAATATTCTCTTAATGGAGGAGCGTATGTAGCAGTTAGCCCTTCTGCTACAACAAGCCCGATCACAATTACAGGATTAACTAATGGGACATCCTATTCTGTAACATTAAAAGCTGTAAATGCTGCAGGAGATGGGACAGCCTCCAATTCTTTGTCAGCAACGCCGGTTGCAACACCAAAATTCTATAATAGTAATTATACCAACCAATCGGGAACAGGAGGATCAGCTACTTATGGTCCTGGTTATCCATTTGAGGGCCCCGCCTTTTCAAACTATAAAATTGTAGTTTCAAATGTCAATATTCAAGATAATTTTTTCAGATTTAGAGACGCCGCAAATACAACAGACCGACAACCAAGTGTTGATCAAACTGTTATGGCAACTAATACATCATCTCCAATAACTGCCATAACAAGCGGTTCAGGTAATGCATGGAAAATAAATGTATCCAGCAGTACAGACAGATATATTTTTAAAACTGATGCCGGCGTCACAAAGATCGCTGTATTCAGATTACAAGCACAGGGCACTACAGCAATTCCAAGTGTTAGTAGCCATACCCAGGTTTCGGGTATAACAGACAATCAAAGTGTAACTATTAACGCTACACTTTCAGGAGCCTTTGTAACAGGGCAAGCTGCTTACGTAAGATACTATGCAGGTACAATCGATGATACACATGGCGCAGTTGTAAAAATGACACGTTCCGGAACAAATGTAACGGCAACTATTCCGGGTTATGCTGCAGGCACTACTGTTAATTATTATTTATTTACTTCAGGTGATTTTGACGGATCAAGCGGAACCAGTGGAAGTACAGTTATGGCAAATGCAGATGCTGATCTTTATACAATAAATGCATTGTTTGCATCAGGTACAACTCCATATACTTACACAGTTACTGCTACTACACCTTCGGCACCATCAATAACATCTATAACCCCCGGAGATCAAACATTATCAGTTGCATATACTGCTCCAAGTTCTAACGGAGGTGCAACAATAACTAATTACAAATATTCATTAGACGGAGGTGCTTTTATTTCAGCAGGAACAGGGAATCCGATCGTAATATCAGGTTTGACAAACAATCAAACTTACAGCGTAAGAATTCTTGCCACCAACTCAGCTGGTGATGGAACACCTTCAAATGCAGTAAACGGCACACCATTGGCTGCACCTGTTGCTCCCGACGCTCCAACAATCAATAGCATTACACCAGGTAACCAAACCTTATCTGTAAACTTTACTGCTCCGGTATTTAATGGCGGCGCTACAATAACTGATTACAAATATTCATTAGACGGAGGAACTTTCGTTTCAGCCGGAACAAGTAATCCCATTGTAATTACCGGATTAACTAATGCGCAAACGTATAGTGTAAGAATACTTGCACATAATTCTGTAGGCGATGGCGCTCCGTCTACTGCTGTAAACGGTACACCTGCAACAACTCCGGGTGCACCAACCATAACCGGAATCACTCCTTCAAATACATCTCTTTCTGTTGCATTCACTGCTCCGGGATCTAATGGAGGTTCGGCTATAACAAATTACAAATACTCCCTTAATGGAGGCGCTTATACAGCAGTTAGCCCTGCATCCACTTCCAGCCCGATCATAATAACCGGGTTAACGAATGGAACTTCCTACTCTGTAACAATAAAGGCTGTTAATGTTGTAGGAGATGGAACAGCATCTAATTCTTTATCTGGCACTCCTACAAATTTGTTCGTTTCTACCTCAACAGGCGGTACATGGACCTCGGGTACCAGTTGGGTTGGTGGTAATGCTCCAACCACAAGTAGTGATGTGCAAATTGTAAATGGGGCTACTGTTACCGTAACTTCAAACTTTACGCAAACAGGCACTATCACTGTTGACGCTGGAGGTACACTCGCTGTGACTGGCGCCACACTTAAAACCAGTGGCAATGTTACAATCAATGGCACATTCCAGGTAAATGCAAGTGGTGATATTGATGGAACTTCTACCGGAACATGGACTTATGCGGCTACAGGATCAACACTTGTACTAAACAGATCATATAGCGTAAATAACGGAACGGGCGGGTTGATCTTTTGGCCTACTCCTGGCGGAAGAAGACCATATAATATTTCATTGATCGGAGGTACAGTTACTTACAATGATGGGCCAAATACAACTATTGATGGTACATTAAAAATATCCGCATCAAATTTCCAAAATAATAATAGCCATACACATACAGTAAATGGAACCTTAGAGTTAGATGAAACAGGTACAATTAACAACGCTGGTTATATTATTTATGGTGCTGCCTCTACCTTATATTACAATAAAACAGCCTCATATGTAGTAGGCCCAGAATGGTCTACCGGAACAGGTGCTGTGGGGCTAAATCGTCCTTTCAATGTTAAGATCGGAGGCTCAGGAGCAATAACAATCAGTAATGCAAGTGGCTACCAGGTTGGCGGTAGATTCATTATCGAAAATGGTGCCACTGCAATATCAGCAAATGGCCTAACTATCTCTGGTAACGATGTAGATGCCTCAAATAATAGCTGGCAAAATAATGGCGGTACTTTCACCGGCACAGGTGGCACTGTAACTTTTAATGGCACAGGAAATCAAACAATTAAAAAATCAACTGCTGAATCATTCAATAATTTAGTGGTGAATAAAGCTTCCGGAAATCTTCAGCCCGGGGTTGATATATCCATTGCTGGAGATTTAACCGTTACCGCTGGTAACATACAAAATGCATCAGGCTCTGGTAAAAAAATTACTATGACCGGTTCTGCGCCAACAATATCTGTGTCTGGTTCCATCACTGGAGCTTACTCAGGATCTGCCGGTAACGACATAAATCTTGAATATACCAATTCAACAGGAACCTTAACCGTATCCGGAGCAGGCTCTCTTTGTAATTTCTTAAATGCAACCTTAACTAACACCGGTGCAACACTTACATTGGCTCGTAGTTTCGAAGTATTATTTGGTGCATTCACTGTAAATGGCACCTTAAAAATTAACGCAGGAGGTTCCGTAAGTTCTGCAACCAACGCGGTGCCGCCAACTTATGGCAGCTCATCTAAACTTTTATACAACTCAGGAAATTCTTACAATAGAGGATTTGAATGGACAACAGCTACTAGCGGTGCAGGTTATCCGAATGATGTACAAATTTCTAATCCTGGCACAGTAACTACATTGAACATGTTATCTACGTATGCTCAATGTTCGGGCAATTTAACAATTGATGCCTCTACAACATTAAATACTACAAGTAATATATTGAATGTTTTGGGTAATGTATTAATCAACGGTGGTATAAACCTTAATGGAGATGTTAAAACAAGTGGAAACTGGACTGTTGCCGCTACTTCAGGTACAAACGGAACACAACCATTTACGGGATACCAAATAAATAACTCAAAAGCTGTATTCTTTAACAAAGCTGCCACAGATCAAACCATAACTAAAACAGCTAATGGCAACGTGTTCTTTGATTATCTTATTATTGACAAAGCCACCAGTGGCAACGTTGTGATCAACAATTCGCCGGCTACAGACATTGTTATTAACAGTACGATTGGTAGTGTTTTACAATTAAACAATACCGGTGGTTTAGATTTAAATGGCCGTTCAATTACATTAAACAATACCGGCGGGGCCATCTATGTGAATGGTAATCGTTCAATTACTTCTTCTCTTACTGGTGGTAAAATTGAGATCAATCAATACAAAGTAATTGCTAATAATAATGGAACTGGTAGATTGAATATTGGTCAGAATGTAACTGTCAATTTAAATACAAATGGTAATCTTGATTTCGGTAATTCTAATGGTGCTATTACCACTCTTGATGGAACATTGTCAATCAATAGTACAACCAGTTGCTTTGTAAATACCAATCCCCCAATTTATGGAAGTAACTCTTTATTGAAATATAATTCGGGAGGTATATATAGCAGGGTTGCAGAGTGGAATAGCAATTCCGGCGCAGGTTATCCGAATGATGTACAAGTTTCAAATAGTACAACATTGAATTATCCTAATAGTATTATTGATAATCAAACAAATTTATCATTAGCCAGAGATCTGACAATAGATGCAGGAGCTGCATTCTATATGGATTATGGAGCAGGGATTTCAAGCGGAGCTGTTACCGTAGGACGTGATATAAATATTGCCGGAAATCTTTCACTAGGCGATGATGTAGGTGGTGATCTTTTTGTTGGTCGTAACTGGACTCATACTACGGGAACCTTTGCTCCTAACAGCAGGTCTGTGAAGTTTACCGGTGCAACAGGAGATCAGACTATAACAAATGCCAGCGGTGAAACATTCGCATACATGACAATAGATAAAGCTACTTCAGGCAATGTGATCATAGCGAATAACATTACAATCAATAACACTTTAAGATTAACAAAAGGTATTCTTGATGCGTTGACAAATAATAAAGTTGTCATCATGGGTAGTGGCGGTAGTACTATAACAGCCTCTAATTTATCACATATAAAAGGTAAACAACAATACCCAATCGGCACAGGCAGCACTACAAGAATCTTCGACATTGGCGATGGTACAACTTGGGCTCCTGTAACCACCGTACATTCATCTGTAACCGGCGCAGGTACACTTACAGCCAGTACAACAGCAGGCGAACATAGCAACATAGCTACATCTATCATTAATGCTTCTAAAAGTGTAAACCGTACCTGGACATTAACTAACGCCACTACTTCAGGTGGTACTTATTCAGCTACTTTTAATTTCGCAGCTAGCGATGTGGATGGTAGTACTAATACAAATAATTTTGTCGTTGGCAGATACAATTCGGGATGGACAACTCCTTACCCTACAGTAGGAACCAAAACCGCTACATCAACACAAATAACCGGTGTTAGTTCAACTAGTGACGGAAGTTTTGCTGTTGGAGAAATAATAACTTACACAATCACTTCTTCTGCAGGAGCTAACGGAAGTATATCTCCTAATGGTGCTACAGTGAAAAACTATGGTACCAGTCAGGCATATACGATAACACCTAATACAGGTTATCATGTAAATGACGTATTGGTAAACGGTGTTTCTGTTGGTGCGGTATCTGCTTATACTATCAGCAATGTAAGAGGCGATTCTTCTATTAGTGCAAGCTTTGCAATTAATACCTATACCATCACTTCTTCTGCCGGAACAGGGGGAAGTATATCTCCTGACGGTGCTACCGTTAAAAACTATGGCACCAGTCAGGCATACACGATAACGCCTAACACAGGTTATCATATAGCTGATGTGTTGGTAAACGGTGTTTCTGTTGGTGCGGTATCTTCTTATACTATCAGCAATGTAAGAGGTGATTCTTCTATTAGTGCAAGCTTCGCAATTAACACCTATACCATCACTTCTTCTGCCGGAACAGGAGGAAGTATATCTCCTGATGGCGCTACTGTTAAAAACTATGGTACCAGTCAGGCATACACGATAACACCTAATACAGGCTATCATATAGCGGATGTATTGGTAAACGGTAATTCTGTTGGTGCGGTATCTGCTTACACTATCAGCAATGTAAGAGGCGATTCTGCGATCAGTGCAAGTTTCGCAATTAACACCTATACTGTAACTTACGACGGTAATAATAATACCAGTGGAACAGCACCTGTTGATGCAAGTAGTCCTTATAATTATAATTCTACAGTAACAGTAAAAGCGAATACAGGTAACCTGGTAAGAACCGGATATGTATTTGCTGGTTGGAATACAGCAGCTGATGGTAACGGTACTGATTATGCCGCAACCGGTAGTGTTACTTTCTCTTTAGGCGCAGCCAATGTGGTATTGTATGCTAAATGGAATACTTGCACCGGCTATACTTTCACCGGAGTTATCGATAACGACTATACTAAACCAGGCAACTGGCAGTGTGGTATTGTTCCTCCTGCAAGCGGAGCAGTAACGATCGCAAACGGTTCAGGTAAGGTTAGATTAACCTCTAACTTAGATGTTACCGGTTCCTTGGACTTCACCAATACGGTTGACACGTTCATCATTGGGCCAGGTGTAAGATTAACCGCCAGCGGTTCAGGAAGCATTAACTTCCACGACAATGCGGTGTTAATTAAATCAGACGCAACCGGAACAGGTTCTATCGGTCAGATAACGGGAACTTTATCAGGAACAGCAAATGTGACTGCTGAACGTTATATCCGTCAGAATACGTACAGAGGCTGGAGATTACTGGCAGTGCCGGTAACTACTGCAGGCCAAACGATCCGTCAGTCATGGCAGGAAGGAGCGACTACCTACACAGCCGATCCTAACCCGGGCTTTGGTACCCGTATCACAGCCAGCACTACTAATGCAGTAGCGAACGGTTTTGATGCACAGACATTTGGTAACTCCTTGTTACAATATACAGGATCAAGCTGGAGTGGCTTTACAGGCAGCCTGTTAACCACCAAGGTATCAAGAGGTACAGCGGCGGATGCATGGATGTTATATGTAAGAGGTGACAGAGGCGTTGATACAGCAGGAGTGATCACGGCACCGACACAAACAGTGTTGAGAGTGAAAGGTCCGTTGTACACTGCCCCTTATCCGACAGTAACTATTCCTGCAGGCACCAATGGTCTTGTAGGTAATATCTTACCATCAGAAATAGACTTTACATTACTCAACAGAGGTGGCGGTGCAGACAATGCCTTCTACCTGTGGGATCCACAGTTATACGGTTCATATGGTTTGGGCGGTTATCAAACCTTCAGTGCCAATACCC
Organism: Ferruginibacter lapsinanis; assembly: GCF_020783315.1. Taxonomy (NCBI): domain Bacteria; kingdom Pseudomonadati; phylum Bacteroidota; class Chitinophagia; order Chitinophagales; family Chitinophagaceae; genus Ferruginibacter; species Ferruginibacter lapsinanis. Next base: position 796,463 of record NZ_CP086063.1, read on the forward strand.
CAATACCTTGGAAACCTGTACCGGGCGGAGGCAGCTATGGCAACACCCCAAGTTCTAAGATACAATCAGGTTTAGGCTTCATGGTACATGCATCAGGTTCAGACGGAACGATCCAGTTGACCGAAGCTTGTAAAACAGCAGGCAGCAATGTAGGTGGCAGTGGCTTCAGACCGGCATCACCAACAGCAGCGATACCATATCTTGAAACCAACCTGTATGCAGCATCAGGCAACACATACTACCTGGCAGATGGTAATATCGTAGGCTTCGATGATTCTTATTCAAATGATGTAGACAACAAAGACAATATTAAAGTACAAGGCTTTGGTGATGGTATCGGTATGGTAAGAGGTTCTTATGTATTGAGTGCTGAACAACGTAAATTAATTGTAAGTGGTGATATGATCCCTTACAGAATGACAAACCTTAAGAAACAGGCGTATAAATTAGAGTTCACGCCAAGTGGTTTGGATAATGGAGCTACTAGTGCAATACTGGAAGATAAATACCTCAATACATCTACACCATTTGATTTAAGTACTACCTCTTCCGTAGTGTTCAACGCAGACCCTGCAGTGGCAGCATCGTTCACCGACAGGTTCCGTATCGTGTTCAGCACACCAACACCGGTAACTATTACCAACTTAAATGCACAGCAAAAAAATACTGCAATGCAGATAGATTGGAAAGTAGCGGTAGAAAGCGGTGTTAAAGAATACGCAGTAGAACACTCAACCGACGGCGTTAACTTTACACAGGTAGGAATGGTAAGTGCTTCAGCCAACAATGGCGGATCAGCTACTTACAGCCTTACTGATGCCAACCCTGTTGCAGGAACTAACTACTACAGGATCAAGACAGTAGATCTGTCAGGAGTAGTTAAATACACTACAGTGGTAAGAGTGGTAATGGGAGCAGTTAAATCATCGATCGAATTGTCTTCAACAGTTATCACGAACAACCAGGTTAGCCTGCAGTTGAACAACCAGGATAAAGGTCGCTATGGTATCCGTCTGATCAGCAGTGTTGGTCAGGAACTGATGACAACAAACTTTACGCATAATGGCGGAAATAGCACACAAGTTGTATCTTTGCCGTCAGTTGTAAGTAAAGGACTGTATCAATTGGAGATCACCAGACCAAACGGTGCTAAGCTGATCGAAAGAATAGTAGTGAACTAAAAAACAACCCAAAATACAGTCAAAACAATTATTTTTGAACTCTTGAAATAAAATTATAAAAAATGAAAATTCAGTTAAAGACATCATTATCAGGTATCGCAAATCGGTTGTATCCGATGTTGGTGATGGTGATAGTATTCATGATGCCGGTAGTATTATTTGCTCAAAATCCCGATGACAACCCGGGAGGTAATCCTGATTACCGTCCACCTGCAGTACCATTGACTCAGTGGATGAGTATTGGCTTGCTTGCAGTAGGTTTAGGTTTAGGTATATGGGCAATTAAACGCAGGAATGCAAAAAAAAAAGAAATGATACCACAAACGGTGGTACACAATAATTAATATTTCGATCTTACTAAATTAAAAGCACCTCTCTATAAAGGAGGTGCTTTTTTTATCCCCTGCCTGACTAAAATCATCTGCCAATGGCTGATTATTAAATACCGTTTATCCCATTGATATTAGTTTAGTATTTACCGATAGATTATTTTTGTTATATGCTACGTAAACTATTCTTTTCTTTATTTATTATAGCAATGTGCCATTCAAGCATTGCACAACAAAAATGGGATCTGCGAAAATGTGTTGATTATGCGCTGGCTAATAATATTACCGTTAAGCAAACATATATTCAAAGTAAGATATCAACCTTACAATATAATCAAAGCAAACAAGGACAATTCCCCACATTAAATTTCAGTGGTTCGCCAAGTTATAACAGTGGCCGCAATCAGGATCCAACTTCATTTAGCCTGATCACTCAAAGTTATTTATCTGCCAATATGCAACTGCAAAGCAGTGTTGATATTTTTAACTGGTATAGTAAACAAAATACTATCGCTGCAAATAAATGGGAGGCCGAAGCTGCCAGGGCAAGCACAGATAAACTAAAAGATGACATTGCTTTAGCCGTTTCAAATTCATACCTGCAAATCCTTCTTACAATGGAGCAGGAAAAAATTGCAAAAGTCCAGTTAGAGCAAACGCAGCAGCAATTAAAAAATACCCGAAAATTAGTTAATGCTGGCTCACTGCCGGAATTAAATGCAGCAGAATTGAAAGCACAGGTAGCCAGAGATAGTTCAACAGTTGTTAGCGCAAAGGGGAATGTAGAACAAGCTATGCTTAATCTTAAAGCATATATGTCGCTGGATGCCGCAACACCTTTCGAGATCGTAGCTCCTCCGGTAGAATTTATACCGATAGAAAAGATTGCAGACCTTCAACCGGAAAACGTATATGCATTAGCGATAGCAAATCTTCCTCAGCAAAGAGTAAATGATTTTAAATTGAAAGCTGCTCAAAAAAATTCAGCTTCGGCAAAAAGTAAAATGTACCCAACCATTGCTGCATTCGCAAGTTTGGGTAGTGGATATAATAGCAGAGCACAGGAAATAACCGGAGTCACCCTTATCAATGCTCCTATTGGCAAAGTAAGTATAAGCGGTACTGATTACAGCGTTTACCCCTCACAACCATACTCGTCTTATAATTATAGCAAGACCAAATTTTTCAGGCAACTGGATGAAAATTTCCGTCAATCAATAGGACTTAGTTTAAGTGTACCTATTTTTAACGGAGGCAATCTGCGTACAAATTGGGAACGCAGCAAACTCACTGTAAAAAATCTTGAACTGCAAAAAGAAGCAGACAATCAAAAGATCAAACAGGATATTTATCAGGCATATAATGCAGCTATCGTGGCAATGGAAAAATTCAACGCTTCTAAAAAAAGTGTTGAGACGGCTGAACGCAGTTATTCATACGCACAAAAAAGATATGACGTTGGTATGTTGACCACTTTAGAGTTAGTTACCAATCAGAATAATCTTTTAAGAGCAAAATTAGAATTGGTACAAAACCAATTTGATTATGTTTTTAAAATGAAAGTATTGGAGTTTTATAAAGGACAGGGGTTGAAGTTGTAGGTTGGAAGTTGAATAAAGATCAAATGCTGGTTACAAAAAATAAATTAAAGTTTTATGAGTAAAAAAGCTAAATGGATAATTGGTAGTTTAATCGGATTGGTCCTTTTAATGATCGGTCTAAAAATGACCGGCGTGTTTGGAAAAAATGAAGGCATAAAAGTAACAACCGAGAAAGCTCAAAAACGAGACATCACGGAAATCGTGAATGCCAGCGGAAAAATTTATCCCGAAATCGAAGTAAAGGTTAGCCCCGATATAAGCGGAGAAATTACAGAGCTAAATGTACAGGAAGGCGATACGGTAAAAAAAGGACAAGTGCTTGCCCGTATATATGCAGATATTTATGACATTCAGCGCAATCAGGCAGCTAGCGGCGTTGCACAAACTGAAGCACAGGCGGCTAACACTCGTGCAGCAGTTGATGCACTTAAAGCACAGTTAGAACAGGCACAAAAAACATACAACATGCAAAAAGTGTTGTTTGATGATAAAGTGATCAGTCGTAATGAATTTAATGTTGCGGAAGCCAGTTTCAAAACTGCACAGGCTAATTACAATGCAGCATTGCAAAATATTAAAGGCGGATATGCTTCCATACAAAGTGCACAGGCCAATTTAGCAAAGGCCAACAAAGACCTCGGAAGAACGGTTATCGTAGCACCAATGGATGGTGTGGTAAGTTTATTAAACGTAAAAAAGGGAGAGAAAGTTGCAGGCAACAGTTTTAACGTAGGAACAGAAATGATGCGGATTGCCGATATGCAAAAAATTGAAATAAGAGTTGATGTGGGTGAAAGTGATATCCCAAAAGTACATTTGGGTGATAGTGCTATTGTTGATGTAGATGCATATAGTGATAGAAAATTTAAAGGTATTGTAACACAAATAGCCAGCAGCAATAATGGTGCTACTACAGCTTCTGTTACAAGCAATACAAGCTCTGATGTAACTAATTATAAAGTTTACATTCGTTTGTTACCCGAAAGCTACACCGATCTGTTAGGAAAAGGATCATTCCCATTCAGACCTGGAATGAGTGCCAGTGCAGATATCAGAACAAAAACACATACTAATGTATTGAGCGTGCCTATAAACGCCGTTACCACAAGAGAGAAAACTGACAGTAGCAAAAATGAAAGACCTAAAGAAGCTGCCGCCGCCGCCTCAGATGATTTAGATGTAGTGGTATTTGTTATTGATAAGGAAGGACTTGTAAAGAAAGTAAAAGTAAAAACAGACATACAAGACATCAATCATATTGAAGTGACAGAAGGGTTAAAAGAAGGAGAGCAAGTGATCACAGGGCCGTACGATGTTATCAGCAAGCAACTCAAAGAAAAAGATAAAGTAAAAGTAGTGGAGAAAAAAGACCTCTTTGAAGCCAAGAAATAAATAGTAACACGCTTTAAAAAAAGCTGATCCCAATAATAGGATCAGCTTTTTTCATTTTCGGCAGGCTGCAAAAACATAAAATGTAGTACCTTGTAAGCAGACTCTCTACACTCACTGCTACTTCCAGATGAAAAGAATACATACAATAAGACTATTACTGATCATTCTCTTCTGTTGTATATCTTACAATGTTACTCTTGCACAGCAATCACTTTTAGTTAATTTAGGAAGTAATACTTGTGCAGACCCGCTTTCTCCTGCATTTTCAATCGTCAGCAACCCATTTGGAAGTTCATCTGTTTTGAACAATTGTGATCTAAAAAACCAAATACCCGACTACAACAATACATTCATTGCATACAACCCAAAAGACAACAAGATTTATGTAAACGATGTACGATTCAGCCCTAACTCAAGAATATGGGTATTAGACGTTGGACTGCCTAATAATATTATTTGTCCGGCAACGATACCCGTCGACCCAAACTTTACACCCACTTATTCTGTAAATAATTTTGAGTTCGACAATAGTGGTAATCTCTGGACATTACGTAATTACAACAAAACCGAAGGCACCTGTATCATGGATCAATATGATATCATGACAGGTAATATTCTTGCATCAAAAACACTTCAGTTTTCTGCAGGAAATTTCCCCTCTGATATAGGTAATGGAGACCTGTGCATTTTACCAAACGGAAGATTATTCACTACCCTGGGCAGAGACTCTTCAAAATTTTACGAGATCACCAATTATAATGGTGGCTCAGGAAATGCAACCGGAACATTTCTACATACAATGCCCAAAAACTGTTTTGGTATAGCTTACCTGAATGGCAAACTGGAAATAACCGGAACCAACTCAACCGACTCCTGCTATTATTTTGATTATGATATCGGGAGTAATATATTAGGCGGTCTAAAAAATTTTCAGAATGGATTAGCTCCAATCGATAATACAAGTATTTCACCTGTAGTAGGTACTACAAAAAGATTAGTCGGAGCAACAAAATTATCAAATAATTCTTTTGAGCTGACCTATGAAATATATTTACAAAATCTGGGCAATGTTATTTTGAATAATATCAATATTACAGAAGATCTGGGAAAAGTATTCGGAGCTGGTAATGTAAGTAATGTAACAGCAAATTTTATTCCCGGGTTCAATACACCTGGCCTCCTTCTTAACAGTTCTTATAACGGAATAACAATAACTGATTTGTTAGCGCCAAATCAGCAATTAGCCAACCGCACCTCCCCTTTGGAGAATTATTTTACTAAACTTGAAGTGACTTTTACGGCAAGCAACTTAACCGCTAACCAGATCTATTATAACTCAGCCATTGCAACAGCTAATATCAGCAGTGATAGCGGACCTATCAATATTATTGATTCATCAAATAACGGAACACCGGCCGTGGTCGATCCTAACCAAAATGGTATCGCCAATGAGTTGGGAGAAAATGTACCAACTCCATTCAGCTTTGGGCTTGTTCCGGTAAAATTCATGTACAACTATGCGGTTGAAAAAAATAGAATGGCATTTCTTGAATGGAAAGTTGCCACTCCGGTAATTAATGCTAATAAATTTATAATCGAGATAAGTAAGAACGGTACTACATGGCAATATGCCGGTGAAGTGGTGATTGATGAACCGAATCAAAGTAATTATCAATTCACTTATCCATATTCATTTTCAGGTAATGTTTTTTACCGTATAAAAGAAATAGACAAAAATGGGCTTTCGATATACAGCACCATAATGAAGTTAAATAACGGCACAGTTACTGACTTTCAGATCTATCCAAACCCTGCCAGCAATTTTATACAAATCATTTCATCAAATAATTCTTCTGGTAAAACCAGTGTTGAATTATACGATGCCGTTGGAAGAAAATTATCAAGACAAATAATAGTTGATAGAATGATAAAAATAAATACTACCAACTTACTCGAAGGAGTATATATGATCAAGCTGCTTAGTAATGGAAATACACAAACGCAGAGAATAATAGTAAAACACTAAGGAAATAGTTTTTCAGCAATCGCCACGCTTTCAGGCTTCCCTACATCTACCCATTTATCACCCGTATGATTGAAACCTAAAATGGTATTATCCTTTGCCAGATCGAGATACGTTTCAGTAAGCGAAAATTTTCCTGTTTGTTTGATAAGAGAAAACACGGCTGAATTAAACACCGCTACGCAGCTATATGCCTTTTCCCGGAGATCGGGTTTTGAGATAGCTATTTTTTCTTCTTTAGTAATATTATTTCTCCAACCACACAAACGATTACTCTTATCAAATAAAAAATTACGTGAGGTCAATCTATCAGTGATACCGAAAGAGATCAACGGATTGTTTTCGATATGAAAAGCTATTAATTTATTCAGATCAAGATCTGTCAGCACATCTACATTTAGCGTAATAAAAAATTCATCGTTTTCCAACAAATGTCTTGCTTTTAATAAGCCTCCGCCTGTTTCCAATACTTCCTTGCTCTCATCACTGATAGCAATATTACTCCCCCATCCTCCATTTGCATTGATCGCATCTATGATCTGATCAGGAAAATGATGAACATTTACAACCACATCTGTAATACCATATTGTTGTAAGTATTCAATATTACGTTGTAATAAAGATTTGCCATTTACAATAGCAAGCGCCTTTGGATGTGAATCTGTCCAAGGCTTAAAACGTGTACCTAATCCTGCAGAGAAGATGATTGCTTTAAAATTGTTCATAGTTCATAGTTCATAGAATTACATAGAGTCCCTCAACTTCGTAATCATTTTGCACAATACTTCATACTCATCGTAGTATTTTTTGAAATTTTCCTCACTAATATATTTCCTGGATTGAGCAATGAATAAACAAGAGACTACTTCTATTGCTGATCTCAATCCTATTCCTAAAAAGCGTTTAAATTCAGGCTTAGATTGCCCCGTACTACCCTCTGCAATATTTAAAACAACAGAGTCTGCTGCTCTTTTCATTTGAGAAGACAAACTATATAGCTCTTCTTTTGGAAACGGTTTTACCAACAAATCAATTTCATTGCTTAATCTCAGTGCTAATTGCCAAACTTTTAATTCTTCGAATCTAAATGCCATTTTTAAAGATAATGAGTTTACTATGAACTATCAACCATGAACTATGATCATAACTCTCTCCTCCAGTTTTCTTTATTCATGTGATTCAATTCAATTTTTACATTGAATTTATTTTTTAAATGTCTTGCTACCTGTTCAGCAGCATACACACTTCTATGTTGACCGCCAGTACAACCGAAATTGACCATTAAACTTTCGAAACCTCTTGTGATATAATCTTCCACAGCAATATCTACAATATTGTAAATGCTGTTTAAGAAGTCTGGCATTTTTGTTTGTTGTTCTAAAAAATCTTTCACGCCCTTATCCAAACCGCTTTGCGTTTTAAATTCATCAATTCTCCCGGGATTTAAAATACCTCTCATATCAAATACAAATCCTCCGCCATTTTCTGTTTCATCTTTGGGATAACCTGTTTTCAGGTAAGAAAAACTATTGATCTTCACCACCAGTGGAGTGGCCGCTGTAGCCTTTGTTGGTTGAAATCTTTTTACAATATCATCCTGGATGATTATTTGCAGTAATCGTTCAAACTCAGGAAGCACAATACCCACATGCTTATTGAATAAGAACCATTTTAAATTATGTAATGCCAATGGAATGCTTGTTAAGAAATGTGCCTTGCGTTCAAACAATCCTCTAAAGCCATACGCTCCCAACACCTGCAATAAACGTATCAACACATACCCATTGTATTGCGCCTCAAAACGACTTTTATCTATCGGCTTTTGTACAATTTCTTCAACGCAGCTAATATAATATTGTAATAACTTATTTTTCCATTCATCGCTTAACTCTGCTTTGGCTTGCCATAACAAACTTGCCACGTCATATTGCAAAGCACCTTTCATACCTCCCTGGTAATCGATGAAATAAACTTCTTCATCTTTTACCATCACATTCCTGCTCTGAAAATCACGGAACATAAAATATTTATGATCAACATGACTTAAGTAAGTACTCAACGCATCAAAATCATCAATGAGTTTTTCTTTATCGTAAGGAATTTTTAAAGTATCAAGAAAATAGTATTTAAAATATAACAGGTCGGCAATGATAGCCTGCTTACCAAATTCTTTACTCGTAATACACAGATCATAATCCAATCCTTTATCTCCGTTGATCTGCAGATTAGCCAATTGCTTCAGGCTTTTTTGATACAACGCATATACTTTATCAGTATGCCCGATGGTTTCTAACTCATGTAATAAAGATGCATCACCAAAATCCTGTTGTATATATATAGTAGCGTCATCATTCACGGCATAAATTTCCGGAACAGGACAATGGGCATTTTTAAAATGTTTGCTAAAAGCAATAAACGTATTGTTCTCTTTTATATTGGTATTGTAAGTAGCAATAAAATTCCCTTTATCTGTAATCAACCTGAAATAGATCCTGTCGCCACCGCTCTGAGGTAATTTTTCAATGATAGTAATAGCCGCATCACTGTACTGACTGAATAAGGCTTTAATGTTATCTGTTATCTGTTGCATATTATGTGGGCAAAGATAGTCAAAACGAAAAAATTTAACGGAGATTCACAGCAAATAGAATAATGCATCGGTTCGAAATATAACATAATGTAGAATTACCAATGTTCAGTTTACAGTAGTACAAAAGTTTAATCAGGGAACCAACCCCAAAACGGGATGTAATCGTTTTGGGGCGGCTTTGGTGCCTGTCCCGATTATTTCGGGAGTTACTTTTTTTTTCACAAAAAAAGTAACATAAGAGTATCTGCGAATAGAATGTTTAAAAATGACACATCACTCCCCGCTTATCTCATCTCTCCTTTTTCTAAACTTCTTCGGATCCGTTCCATCCATCTGCACAATTGCAGGTGGCATAAAGATTCATAGAAAGTGCTTATTAAAAATAAATGTTTATTCTCTCCATCTGTTCTAAATAAAACATAATGTAGAATTACCAATGTCCAGTTTACAGTAGTACAATAGCCCAATCAGGGAACCAACCCCAAAACGGGATGTAATCGTTTTGGGGCGGTTTTTTTGCTTACTTTTTTTCCGCAAAAAAGTAAGATAAGAAGAACTCACTCTCCACTAATCTCATCCCTCCTCTTCTTAAATTTCCTCGGATCCGTTCCATCCATCTGTACAATAGCCGGATAAAATCTCCCCAACACATCCACCAAAGTATTTTGACAGGCCATCACTTCATTAATATCCTTATAAGCAAAAGGCGCTTCATCCAAACCACCACCGATCAGTTTTACACCATGTGCTTTCAATTCATTCTTCAATGCTTCATGAGTAATATTAGCCAGTGCTTTGCTTCTGCTCATTTTTCTTCCTGCTCCATGAGATGCAGAATTCAAAGAAGTTGGTTCACCTTTACCTTTTACAATAAAGCCCGGTGCAGTCATAGAGCCGGGAATAATTCCCAATACATCCTTGCCTGCCGGTGTAGCACCTTTCCGATGTACGATCACTTCTTTGCCTTCATACATTTCTTTCCATGCAAAGTTGTGATGGTTCTCTACTCTTGCAATTGGTTTCTCTCCAATCGCTTTTGCAATTTTTGCATGTATGGTATGATGACAAGCACTTGCATAGTCTCCCGCCAAATTCATAGCCAGCCAGTATTCCATACCTTCTTCAGTATCCAGATCCAGCCATGCTAAATGTTTAGCTTCTTTTGGCAACACAGTTTTTTGCATCGCAATTTGTGTGTAGTAGTTGGCAATATTTGCGCCCAACCCTCTGCTACCACTATGGCTCAACAAGCCAACATAATTACCAACTGCCAATCCCATCGGATTGTCAGCATCAGTAATTTCCACTTTCCCAAACTCTACAAAATGGTTACCACTACCGGAAGAGCCTAACTGCTTCAACGCTTTATGTTGTAATGATTGCAAGAAATTTATTTCTGAAAATTCTTTTCTGTCCAGTACTTCATGTTCAGTTCTTTCAGCAAATTCTCTGCCTGCACCAAACAATGTATTGGCTACTAACTCTCTTTGAAAATAGGCTTCTTTCTTTTTCAAAGCATCCGGTTCAATCGCAAAAAAGCTCAAACACATTCTGCAACCAATGTCTACACCCACTGCATACGGAATGATGGCATTATCTGTTGCCAACACACCACCAATCGGTAAGCCATAGCCCTGGTGGGCATCAGGCATTAACGCACCGGCCACTGCCACTGGCAATTTCGCTGCGGTTTGCATTTGCAATAAAGCACCTTCTTCAATATGTTTGGCACCGAATACATTGTATGCCACACTATTTTCATTCAACGGAATTTCTGTAGTTTCTTCTATTACAGGTTCAATTAATTTTTCTGCAATTTTAGATAACACTTCATCCGCCAGATAATTTTCCGGAGTAGCTAATACATCTTTTAATATTTGCAATGCTTCTACTTCTGTATGATGTTTAAAGTGTGTGCACATGGCATGCATGGCCACACTTACCACCGGCCCTTCTTCGTAGCCGATAGCCCGGATCTGTTTACCGGTTAATTTTAATTTGCTCATTTTATTATATTTTATTTCGCAAAGTGCACAAAGTATACACAGAGCGAACCCGAAACCTTGTTCGATTATTTTTTTTTATTAATAGTTAGAAAATATACTCAACATGAATGCGGGTATCCTTGTAATCCTTTAATCCTGTAAATCCTGATGCAGACAATCCTTCGTCGTTGTTGGTCGCCTGACCAACAACATTCGCTCGGTTAAAAGCTCAATAAAGGTATGCCGTACAAGTGAGTGACACAACGATGTTCATTAGCAGCACTAGAGCTTGTTACAAAAGTTATTACAGCTTTAAATTAACTAAGTTGTCGCTATTTATAGCACAAGTGTTTTCACTTTGAGCAAAATAGTTTTCACTTTGAGCATATTACTTTTCATTTTTTACAATGGCGTTTTCTCTTTTTGCACTAGCCATTTCACTATTTTCAATGTCTATTTCACTTTTGACACAGTATTTTTTACTTCTTATAAAATCTATTTCACTTTTTCTACCACCTGTTTCATTTCTCACACCATACACCTCATTTCTCAAATCATACATCTCACTTTTAGCACCGTCGCTCTCTCATTTTTCTCCCTATATAAACAAAAAACATCCGGCACCGGAAAATAGTACCGGATGTATATTTTATTTCTGCGGCACAAAGATCTGCTTCAACTGATCGATCAAAACGCCATTACCATTTACGCTGATGTTGCTGATCTTGTCGGCAATTTTTTCTACGTATTCCATCTCTTTCAATTTCCACAACATGGCATTGTCTTCCATCAATTTTGCAGTGTTCAACAAGCTACGGGTGCTGGCAGTTTCTTCTCTACGCATAATGCTGTTGGCCTGTGCGTTCTTTTCTGCTACCAACACTTTGTTCATGATGTCTTTTACATCGCCTGGCAAAATGATATCACGGATACCGAAACCATTTACGCTAACACCCAATTCGTCAGCAGCAGTTTTTACTGCTTCCAAAATGAATGGAACGATGGAATCTTTTTTCTCCAACAATTCATCAAAAGCCAAACCTCCCACATACTCACGCAATGCCAACTGGAAAGCCATATACAACTGACGTTCGTAATCTTTGTTTTGCAACACAGCTTTTTCTACATCTGCTACTTTGTATTGGGCATAACCGTTGATACGCAATGCAGCTTTATCTTTGGTCAATATCTCCTGACCATTGATCTCTATTTGCTGCATACGGATATCGATCACACTCATTACGATAGAGATGTTATTCTTCCACCAGAAGTAAATACCTGCTGGCAAAATTTGTACATACTTTCCATCAATATACACCACGCCTTTTTCAAAGTTTGCCACATTGAACACACGTACGTATGGTGCTACCAAAGGGTTCTGCAACACAGCACGACTGATGTTTTCAGTGATCTCGATCTTGCCGATATCTGCTTTAATGAAATCGAATTGATTGACTTCGCTCTTCCAATAAGCATAACGACCGGCAGTCAACACTTGCTTCAACAAACCGTTTTCATAACGCAACGCAATTTCATTGTCATTTACTTCAATCACCTGCAAAGCATTTGCCAATGCAGCATCTTGCAATAAAATGTTTAATTCTATTGGTGCAATGAAGGGTTTAGTTACATCATATATCATTGCGGTTTCTCCAAACCACAACCAATAGTTTCCTTCAGTCAACATTTTTTTGTACACGCTATTTTTAAATACCAAGGCTACCTGGTAGGCGTTGATCATGATTTTTTTCATTTGTTCTATTTTAAAATTTTTTAATTTTTTTAAATAAAGCTTGGCTTGTTTGCCATCCGTTAATTACGGAAGCTGATTTCAAGGGTGTTCATTTATCCGTTTCGGCAATACCTCATTTACTACACGTGTGTAATAAAATATTATTGTTGAAATGAAAAAACATTCACACTGTTTACATCCGCTTGCTGGTTCTTTTCAGATTTTTGTATTACAACTTTAAAAAAACTGCAATGCAAAAGGCAAACAAGCTTTGCTTTACTTCTTTCCCTATTTTTTTAGAATAGTGTTTTTCTACATTACCAATTGTAGCGTTCTTCCATTGAACTATCCATCGCTGTCGATGAAGCAGGAATCGAACCTGCACTGATTGTCTACTGTTCTAACCGCTGAACTATCACCGCTTAAGGTGAAAGGGATTCGAACCCTTGACCCGTAGGTTGTGGAGGACACCGCTCTATTGCCGCAACAGCATACAGATGGTTACTACGTCTGCACTATGGTGTTATTAAAAACACACATCCGGTTTGCTGATAACAGGCAAATGCCCTTCTTGTCGTAAAACAAGCTTTTGTGTTGATTGTCATCAACAATATTTTAATTCATTGCGACTTCATTTCTTCTAAAACCCATTACTTCCACTCTTTCTGGTTTATATTCCTTTTCATTTGGATTCGCAATTTCTGCTATGGTCATCGGCTTTGTAATGACATTACTAAACCCAAAATGATCACTCAACTTTTGCGCCTTATCAATTCCTAATTTTCCGAATTCATATTTTGCAATCAATCTTCCTTTACGCATCAATGCACTATCTACAAGTGTTAGCGAATTGTTGAATGTGCAGATCAACTGTACATTTAAAAAATCTGCCAATAGTCCATCCGAAATATTCAACAGGTTTGATACGGATGACCCGTTACTTAGTTTTCTATCCATGATGATGTTTTCAGCATCTTCAATTATCAACACTGTATTCGGGTTATCTATCAATAACTCAACAAACTCAGGATTCATAAGGTTATCAGCTACCGTTGGTGATAAGAATAACACACGCTTTTTTATTTTACCTATCAAATGACGCAGGTAAGTTGTTTTGCCTGTACCGGGTAATCCGTGTAGCAATACAATCCCTTTATCTTTTTTAGCATTGAGTCTTTTACGTATCACTTCGTCTGTTTCTTTAAAATCATCCTCATAAAAAAGATCCAGATCCAGTTTCGTTCTTTTGATCTCCATTGCCTTCAGATCGAGCCCTCTGCCATTACGTACAATAAGGTTTATCTCCAATGGCTGACGTCTTTGTTTTTCTTTAAATTGATTTACCAGGTCTGTCAGCTCCTGTACAAAAGCATCTTGCTTGCCATCGTGCAATATTTCGCAATAGTCATCATCAAATTCCAGTAAGCAATTATTTTTTAAAATGATCACTGTTTTATCGAACTGATATCTTTTCTTTTCTCTTTTATACCATCTGTACTGATGCACATGAGAGATAAGTTCTCTGTTTTTTTCTTTAAATACGTCGAATGCTTTTTCCCCATCAATGTTGTTTACAAAACTTAAACTCGGCAGTTCGTTGAAACAATACAGGTATAATATTTTCGTATCCAAAAAACGATCATCAAACACATTGTTTGCATTGATAACTTTCTGGTTAAATAAATTGTCCATTTTATTTGTTTTTAATTTTAATTAATTATTCTTTCTTACACTTTGAATAACTAATTCATTACACGAGTGAACATATTTTTAATTTTTAGTTTTTTTGTGGTGCTCCAAGGAATTGAACCTCGATCTCCGGGATTTCACTCCGGCGCATATATGCCATTCTGCCAAAGCACCTTTTTGTTCCAGAGGATGAAGAAAGAGTCGAACTTTCAACACTTGCCTTAACAGGGCAACGCTCTACCGTTGAGCTATTCATCCTTATGTTGGCTCGGTGAGACTTGAACTCACAACTCCCGGATTAAAAGTCCGGTGCATCTACCAATTGAGCTACGAACCAGTCTGTGATGACTAAAGGACTTGAACCTTTAACCACTATCGTATCAGGATAGCACTCTGCCAATTGAGTTAAGTCATCTCAGTAGCGGCTACAAGAATCGAACTTGTATTGATTGGTTTATGAGACCAAGGTGTTACCATTACACTAAACCGCAATATGTGCGACTTTCAGATTTGAACTGAAAACATTCCTCTTATGTTTACCTCTCAGAAAGGGAGGAAGAAGAACGTGTTGCCGTTACACCAAGCCGCATTTTCTTTTTTGTATAGTAGGCAGGATTCGAACCTGCAGCCTCTCCGGTCCAGGCGGAGTATCCAACCAATTGGAATGCTACTATATGTTGCGTCCCTGCTGCAACTAACAGGGATCGCATTTTCCTCCTTCTGCAACTAATATTTTATTCTGCGTTTTATACGGTTGAACAAAGCATTTGCTATTGCTTGTATCAACCATATTGATATTAAAAATGTCATGTCAATCTATTTTTATCCGGGCATAAAAAAAGCCCGATCGTTTTTCACGACCGGGCTTTTGCTCAACGAGTTATTTTACTCACTCGTTCGCTGTTTGCACAGTCGTGTTGAAATATTTTTTTTATCATTAGTAAACACAATCACTCCTACGGGCATAAAACTGCCATATCTATTTGCAGATAGATTGTGATTTTTACTTTGTTTGATATTGCGTTGTTGCATTTAAATCAATTTATTTTTTTACATCGCTATCACCTTTGCATCCCCCTTTTAGGAAATGATGGTAAATAAAAAACCCCGCTTTACAGGCGGGGCTTAGGTTATAGAGAATTCGTTTTGTACTTATTCATCAGCATAACATGCTCCGCCATTGTTATCATTCACCATAGGCGAACTAAAACAATCCGTTTTAATATGTAGTTGTTTGCGTAACATGTTTTGTTGTTTTAAATTTTGTTTTGCAATGCAAAGATGAAATTATTTTTTTGATACTGCCAAATAAATTTATAAAATATTTTTTGCAACACAATTTCACATCTCTTGAAATGCCTTATACTAAAGCATTTCAAGAGATTTGTTTTTTTATTTTATTTTAAAACTTTCTATCTCAATTGTACCACTTTGATTATCTAAAGAAATTATATCTGTGTCTATTGATTGCTCGGCGGTGCCAAAATTATTTATCTTAATGATTCTTATATAAGATGAATACCATGATCCATAATAAGAATTAGATGATAAACTGATACGATATTTTCCTTTTGGTGCATCTTTCACCTGAAATTCACTCAGCATATAATCCGTTGCAGCACTGTGCAGCCTTGCACCAATTCTGTTTATAGTATTAGAATTTTTAACATCATAACCACGTGGTGTATCAAACGTTAAATCAGATAAATTGCTTGTAGATGATTCCACTATGATACGAATATCTGCAGGAATTGACTTTATAATTTCTTTGGGAATATAACTGATATCAATTGGGCCTTTATGCAATGCAATCATCATATTCATTTCAGCCAACATGATATCTTTTAATTTCAATGTTTGTGTATCCCAATTATACCCGTATTTTATTATTCCGTTATACAATATCCGTATAGCTGTATCTTCCCTATCACTCTGATAATAAGCCCAGGCCGCATCTCTTACAAAACGTAAATTATTTGGATAGTCTTCCGACAAATTTTGATAGATCTCTATAGCCTTATCGTACTGCTTCATATGCTCGTAAATAAAAGCTATGGATGTTTGGGAAGTTACATCTCCATAACCTGTTTCCGCAGCATGTTGTATCATTTCATCTGTGTAGGCTGTTAATCCATGTTCATAAAAATGTAGAGCCATATCCAGATAAAAAGTTGCATTATTCTTGTATGCTTTTTCAAGATCCAGGTAAGTCTGATATTTATTTTTGACAGAACTATTTTTTATTATAACCATATACCCAACATCATTTTGGTTTTTTAGTTTTGTGAAACGGCTATAATTTCGGTTAAAAAAGTTGCCCGATTTTGTGGTCACAAGAATTACACCGTTGGCTCCTCTCGATCCATAAATGGCCGTAGATGCAGCATCTTTTAAAACATCAATTCGTTCTATATCAATCACAGAAATATCACTCAGACCAGATTCAGAGGGTATTCCATCAATAACATATAACGGTGCATTACTTTGTGTGATAGAACTACCGCCACGAATTTTTATTTCCAGTTCCGCCCCGGGGGCCCCTTCCGTTGTGGTAACCTGTAATCCTGATACTCTTCCAGTTAAAGCTTCGCCAACAGAACTAAAAGGAACATCTTTTAACTGATTATATGTGATCGAAGAAACAGATCCCGTTAAAGCAGATTTGCTGGTAGTTCCATACCCTATTACCACTACTTCATCCATTGCTTTGGTATCATTATTTACTGGTGTTGTTACCGTATTTAAATTTTGTTGAGTTGCCGATTTTGCTTTTTCAGTTTCCACAATTTTATCCTGCTCTATTTTAGCATAACTTTTCCCAACAGATTCAATATCGATTTTATCTGTATGAGCTCCCCACAAATCAATCCTTTGATTATATTCTTTAACTACCAGTTTCAGCATTTCTGCATTATCTGTTTTTTTCATTTGCTCATATCGCCTTCTATAATCCGTTTGCACATATCCTCTATCCAAACACGATTGCAACAGATCAGCCGGTGGTGTTATGTTATATTTCACATAGTCATCTATCTTTTCTAAAACAATATAAGATGTTTGCCAGGTCACCATTTTATTATCAATACCAAAAGCCAATGTATTGCACCAGTATCTACCGGCTAAAATATATTCGAAGTTTATCAGTGCTTTGGCTTTATCAAAATCTTCACCATAACAATTGGTCTGTAGATCAAATTGCTGCGTATACAATACTCTATCTCCGAAACCATATTTTAATATGATCTTCCGGGAATAGTTTTTTAATGTGCCTACCAGCAGCATTGCAGGAGAAATAGCTTGTGGCAATCTCATATCAGCCTGATTACCCGATTCATCTTCTACAGCTATCAGACCAATATTTATTTTTGACAGATCTTCAATTGCTCTGTCATCGTAACTGCTGTTGTATAGATAATAGTTTTTATAATTCAGGATTGGATTGTAATAAGCATAAGGATCATAATAGTCGTCTTCGTAATAACTATAGTACCTGTAATTATAATAATATCCGGTGGTGATAAAAGCTACCGGAGTTTTGATAACCAATGGTTTCTTCTTCCCCCAGGTATGTCTTCCATCTGTAAAAACCAATATCAGATCATCCTTTGTATCAAAGTTCAGAATACCGAATTGCGTAGCTCCTTTATATTGTATCTGATCTATCAACTGCTCCCAATCATTGCCCTCAATTTCCTCTTTAGTAAAAATTTTTTCTCCATACAATTGTTGATTAAACGGCACAATTGTTAACTGATCTGGTTTGTACCTCGTTATTACTTTTTTAAGGAATATGGTAAACTCTTTCTTATTCTTTTCAATCATAGAAGCTGAACAATCCCAATACACTCTCAATTTTTTTATATCAATAGTATAATTTTCAGCCAGCTTATTTTCAGTTTTAAGAAAGAAGGCTCCTGTTGCAGATTCCATACAGGCACTGATCTCTGTACATTGCTTTGGCAATAAGAATGCGATCGAACCTTTGCCCTTACAATCGTTGAAAGAAGTTGTCAGCGTATACTTATCAGACAAATTCACAAATTTTTTATCCTTCAATAATCCATATTCGCTAATTGGTGCATACGCATGTTTAGTAACATTTACATTAACGGATAAATGGCCAATGCTATCATTTGACAATAATCCCAGGTCGAATTTATACCCATCTCCTGCACATCTTAAAAGTTCTTCTATTTTTATTTTTACTTTACGACTGCCTTTTGCCGGTACAGGATAAATATTAAGTGTATAATAATTTTGTCCGGTCATCCGCAGCAATGCAGGATCCATTCTTTTTCCTACAATATTAGAATACGCTTGCCTGGCCTTCCAGCTTTCTTCAATACTTCCTTCTCTGTAAGCATCTCCTAGCATCAACTGAAAGCCCGTTACGGCCTGTCCAGGAGCCAAATGAAAATTGTACAATGCTTCGGCTTCTTTGTTCCTGTCATTGTAAAATTCAAGTTCTATCCATGTTGTAGCAAACATTCCTTTTGTGGTAATATCTACAGCACATTCTTTAATGATCATAGATTGATCAAACAATCTTCCTTGTTGCGCCTGTGTAGAAATGCATAAAAAAGCAGCTATGAAAGCAAGCAATAATCTTTTCATATAAGTAGTTTAGCTACTTGATGAGCAGATTTTAAGAATTACATAAACAAAAAGAAAATAATTTTTTAATATGGAAGCGACAAACAATTTCCCTCTCTCTCCTTTCTGTAAATACTTTTCACAAAAGAAATATCATTTTTCAACCATTCCTCATTTGTGGCCCATGCAATACATTTTTTAATGAACTCATTTTCCCATGTCTGACTGATAATGGTTTGATCGGATTCATTCCCAACGATAAAGTCTTTTAATTTTATATCAAAATAAGGAATAGAAATGATGAAGTCAACTATCTCCTCATCAGTAACAGCAATGGTTTCATGCGATACGCTTTCTATTGAAATATTGCGACGCAGATAAATAGTTGTATTAATGCATCGTTCAATAATGTTTACTAAATAATCTCCGGTTATTGATGTCATAATTGTAGAGGTTTAATTTTTTAAAATAATTTCCCTTGCCCGCCTGGTACACGAAATTTTGTTCTATCTAAATGCCAGTCTTCTGCATTCATGTTGTAGAGCTTACCATACTTTTTATATTGTTGTGCTACCATATCAGCAATACTTCCTTCGCCTCTCATTCGTACACCCCAGCGTGTGTCATTCACTTTACCATCGTGGCTTTGCTCAATTAAATGCCATACTTTATCTGCATGGTTTGGGAAATTTTTATACAACCAATCATGGAATAAAAATTTAATGGCGCCATTTAAACGGATGAAAGTATATGCAGTGAATGTGGCACCATTGTCTGCTGCGGCTTTCATGATACGTTGCATTTCATGCTCATTCAATCCGGGAATCATGGGCCCCATCATAATACCCATTCGTACTCCTGCGCTGCTGAGTTCGTTAATGACTTTTAGTTTTTGTTTGGCTGTGGTGGTTCGTGGTTCCATTGCCCTACGCAGCTCTTCGTTAAATGAGGTAATAGATACCATTGCCGATACAATATTTTTCTTGCCCATTTCCTGCAATACATCTTTGTCTTTTAGTATCCACGAGTTCTTAGTAAGTATACCAACAGGCTGATTGAATTCATTGCATACTTCGAGTAAGCCTCTTGTTAACCTGTACTTTTGTTCGGCAGGTTGATAGCAATCAGTGTTACCGCTGAGCATGATGGGGGTAGCATCCCACTTAGGGTGCATCAAAAATTTACGCAGTAATTGCGGTGCATTTTTTTTGACAATTATTTTTTGTTCAAAATCTAATCCTGCACTGTAACCCCAGTATTCATGAACATTGCGTGCATAGCAATATATACAACCGTGTTCACATCCTGCATACGGATTCATGCTATAGCTCATGCCTACATCTTTGCTTTCTACTTTGTTAACAATGGTTTTTGATTGCTGCTCTAAGTACTGTGTAGGGATATTTGTTTCTTCCCAATCGTCGATGCCTTCTATATGCTCTTTTGTTTTTTCGTCTTTTAAGAAACGATTTTTTGTGTTGAATTGTGCGCCACGGCCTGCGATATATTGTATGTCTTTGCTTTGATCGTTAACTTTTACTTTGTGATGGTCCTGTTTGAGATTATTATTTTCCATGATTATTTGTTTGTTTCTATTTACTTTTTTGCCATGACGCAAAAAAAGTAACAAAAAAAGTCAAGGCAGGAAAGATTACATCCCTTTCCTACCATGCAATTATGTGCATCTTTAGTACTACTGTAGCTTCAACATTGGTAATTCTACTCTTATAATTGTAAGCATTTACATTACCAGAAAATCCTGTTCATTCCATAATCTTGTAAATCCTGATGCAGACAATGTTCGCTTAGATAAAAGCTCAATAATGGTATGCCGCACAAGTGAGTGACACAACGATGCTGCTATGAAATACAAATGCTGGTTACAAAAAGAAATTCATTCTATAATGATTTTAATATGTTTACTATTTCGTAATTCTGAATTATCCTAAGTTCCCCTTTAGGGGACAGGGGCAAACAATTCTCCCTGTACTGTACTCACGGGTAAATTCTGAAATTCGAAACGTTGTACTATCTCATATTTCAATTCTCCAACCGGTCGTTTAAGTAGCAACATAGCGTCGGCGATGAATCTTCCTGTAAAATGTTTGTGACTGTATTCGAGCCAGCCTTTTTCGTACTGCCAAGGCAGTAAACGGCGGGCAATGGTTAAATGCGGCTCCATGATGAAATGCGGTTTATTATCATCGTTGAGTTTCATGAGTCGCTGTGTTTCTGTCCTTATTTGTTTTACAAGATTTTGAATGGGCAGCTTGCTGGTGACATTGATGTAAATAGTATGTGAAGGGAAACTTCCGTAATCTTTCAACTCTACCTTTATGGGTGTTCGTCCCATTGCAATGATATGCAGGCGATTGACGATCCGTTCTTCCATTAGTTGATACTGTAAAAAATTGACCAATGTAAGATGCGGCTTGCTCCATTTGGCGGTTTCGGCCTGGTAACTATCGTAAAAATCTTTTTTTACAGCAGTTATTTTATTTCTTAGCTCCTCATGCGGATTTAATACCAGCAAGTATTCGCAGACCTTATAGCCCGGAATGGAGTTGATGACATTTTTCATGTGATAAAATTTATGGTTACTAAATTTGTTAGCTAATTATTTTAGTATAAATTTACTAAATAATTTAGTTAATCAAAATTTATTTATATGGAAGTGGAAAACTTTTTTACAAGCAGTTATAGTGGCAGTAAAAAATTTACGCAGCACCAGGTGCCTACTGCTAATGCTACCGGATTCGGGGCTGCGGCTGACGATTATATGGAACGGGGTATCGACCTGAATGAGCAATTGATCAAAAATAAGGCGGCTACTTTTTTTATGAGGGTAAGCGGAACTAGCATGATCAATGCTGGTATTGGCGATGGCGATATTGTAATTGTAGACAGAAGCATTAAACCGGTGAACGGCAAAATTGTAATTGCTGTAATTGACGGCGAAATGCTGATACGACGTTATGAACAGAGTTTCAATAAGTTAAGGTTAGTGCCGGAAACACATAACCTCTCGCCAATTGAGGTGAGTGAATTCATGGATTTTAAAATTTGGGGGGTGGTGATCTATATTATAAGAAATGTATGAAAGCCATTATAGATTGTAACAGTTTTTATTGCAGTTGCGAAAGATTATTTAAACCACATTTAGATGATCAACCTGTTGTTGTGCTCAGCAATAACGATGGCTGTATTATTTCACGAAGTGATGAAGCAAAAAAATTAGGCGTAGAAATGGCGGGACCCTATTTTAAAGCGAAACCATTAATTGAAAAATATGGCGTGGCTACATTCTCATCTAACTATAATTTGTATGGTGACCTGAGCTGGAGAGTGATGGAAACATTACGGGTGATACTGGGCAAAGAAAACGTGGAAGTATATTCTGTGGATGAGGCGTTTTTAAATCTAGATGAATTTGAAGGGCACGATCTGTACAAAGTTGGGGTAGACATAAAAGATACAGTTGAACAATGGACCGGCATTAAAGTATCTGTGGGAGTGGCGCCAACAAAAGTATTATCTAAAGTTGCCAATCATCTAGCAAAGAAAAATAAAATTGCCACCAACTGTGTGGTGGTGCTGGATTCAAAAGAGAAAATAAACGAAGCCTTAATGGCTACACCTGTAAGAGAAGTATGGGGTGTCGGGCATCAGTCTGCACAGAAACTAACAGAAATGAATGCTGTATTTACCGCTTATGATCTCACAAAAAAAACAGAAGAGTGGGCACGAAAATATTTAGGTGGTGTAGTAGGTGTGCGTCTACTGAAAGAATTAAAAGGAGAAGTAGCTAAAGATATGGAGAAAGAATTGACCGTAAAAAAGATGATTGCTACAACAAGAATGTTTGGTAGTGCGGTGAATAGTATTGAAGATATTAAAGAAGCTGTTGCTACCTACACATCGAAGGCAGCAGAAAAATTACGCAGACAAAATAGCGCTGCCGGCACAATCAGTGTTTTTGTGGTTGCAAAAAATGAAGACCATAATGTGAGCTTTAATCGTGGGGTAACAAGTAGTTCCTATATTACTTTGCCAATTGCTACGTCGGCCACAAATGATCTGATAAAACCTGCAGTCAAACTGGTAGATCAATTATTTAAAAAAGGTACGTGGTATAAAAAAGCGGGTGTTATGTTGAGTGGATTAGTTCCGGATGAAACTATACAGGGCAATTTATTTGAAGAGCAAAAAAATAATAACCGCTCATTGATGAGCATGGTAGACAATGTAAACTTTGCTATGAGAAATGATATGATAAAATTTGCAGCATCAGGTACTAAAAGGGATTGGAAAATGAGAATGGAAATGCGTAGCCCAAGGTATACAACCAGATGGGAAGAGTTATTTGTGGTGAAGTAAGCCCCCTCGGACCCTACTGCGAAGAGATAAATTCTTCAAAAATATTTTTTATACCCATCAGTAAGTTTTTACACTTAAAATCTAAAAGAGCTCCAAGGTTCCCCCTTTAGGGGGCGGAGGGGGTATAAATGTTGGCTTGATCAAATTCAATCCTAATTCTTTATTCATTTTCTCTACCAGATACACAGTCAACTCCGGCGATGTAGCCTCATCATGCATGTGCATGAAAAAATATAATTCTTGTAACCCATTATCCAACCAATGTTTCATACGTTTTATCCATGCATCACATCTTGTATAATCGGATGGATGCAAACTGTTACCAACATACCTGATAAAAGCTTTAGGCACTGTTAAATTCATATGGGCACAATCTCTTCTACCAGCAGTGTCTGTAATTACAATCCCCATATTTATAGACTTAAGGACATTCAGCAATTCATCCAGAATATTTTGTTGGGCAAACCAATCAGGATGACGGACCTCCAAAAAGAATTGCAGATCAGTTGGAAGTGATTGTATGAAATCGAATAATTCCTCTTTTCGTTTGGGTGAAAAAGTTTCGCTGACTTGTATAAAAATTGGGCCTAACTGTTGGCCAAAAGCTAACACGCCTTTTAAAAATTCATCGGTAATAAAACTCTTACCTTTCAGGCTCCCGAAATGTGTTACACCCTTATACATTTTAGGACAAAATTTAAAATCCTCTTCGGCAGCTTTAGCAGCCCATTTCTTTATTCCCTCTTCCCCATATATTTTATAGTGTGTAGCATTTAACTCAATACTGTTGTAGTGATGTACATAGTGTTCGAGAAAATCTTTTTCTTTTGTTTTGGGTGGATAAATCTTGCCGACCCATTCTGTTCGCCCCCATTTGGCACAACCAACATATACCCGGGTATCTTTGGCAATAGCGCCGCTCAAAATACTTTTATTAAAGACAGGTTCTGCTGGCAAAGAAAAGTCTATATTATTTAATTCATCCTCAGCTACTCTTCCAAATTCCATTATGGTTACTTTTTAGTTTTTCATAAATTACAATATTCATTAAAATTAGCAGCATCCCATAAAAAGTATCTTCTAAGGGAATTGTAGAAATTCTTATTCCTACATTTTCAGCATTATTATAAATAACAACAGGAATGGATGTTAAAAATCCGTTTACTATTAAAAAAGGAATCAACATTACTAAGTAGGCTACTAAAAACAATGTTGCGTCAAACATATTAAAATGTTTTCTTGTGAGATAAATAGCAGTAATAAAAACAGCATTTAAAATGAATGTACAGGATGTGTACCATTTATCATAAAAAATGATTCCTACAATGAGTAAAACGACAGCCAACAACTTTAAAACAATATCCCCTACTCTTTTATTATTAACCTGTGGAAAATAAACATGAATACATTCATAGATGAACACACAACAATACGGAACAATAAAAAAGAAAAGCACTTCTTCCAAAGGAAGATTTATGATCTTTATTCCGGAGATATACTCTTCATTAAAACTCCAGATACCTTTTGATGTAAAAAAAATATCCCATACGATGTAGAACAAAGCCGGTAACAGCATTGCCGGAAAAAGATATTTCCAATTTTTATAGAATGCAACCTTTTTATCGAAGCTTAAACCTAATGGACCAACCAATGAGGCACCTAAAATGATGAAGTAAGTATAATGCGTATTCATCAGGATTTGATATTAATGGAAAGCTTATCCTTTTTTACTTTATCCCAATATTTTTTTGCAACGAATAACATTCCAAAACTTTCACCTTCATGTTTATCTAAATGTTTGTGGTGCATTTTATGTGCCCAACGAATGGTGCGGATGTAGGTATTGTTACTTCTGGCAAACCATTTGAACCGCTGATGAATGATCACTTCATGTACAATAAAATAAGCCAGCCCATACAATGCAATACCAAAACCAATTGCAGCTGCCCAATAAACTTCATTCTGCAATCCCAACATAATACACAACCAGCTTGGAATAGCGAATATTAAAAAGAAGGCATCGTTTTTTTCAAATGCATGGCCGGTTGGTTTATGATGATCTTCATGTAAATACCAAAGAAATCCGTGCATTACAAAACGATGGGTAAGCCAGGTAATGCCTTCCATTATAAAGAAAGTACCTAATATTATTATGACAAAAATGAACCAGTTCATTATAATGATCTATTTGAGAAATGTTCTTAATATTAAGAAGAACATCAGTTGTATTAATAACAAATTTACTGCGAATTTGTTTTGTTTATCGAACTTGCTAAAATGAAAAACTGCTAATAAACACAGGCTAATTATAA
The DNA here is from genome assembly GCF_020783315.1 of Ferruginibacter lapsinanis. Classification (NCBI taxonomy): domain Bacteria; kingdom Pseudomonadati; phylum Bacteroidota; class Chitinophagia; order Chitinophagales; family Chitinophagaceae; genus Ferruginibacter; species Ferruginibacter lapsinanis. The sequence goes on from NZ_CP086063.1 coordinate 822,267, forward strand.
ACCAACATAAATAATTGTAGATCGGGATCTCGCCATTGTTCCATTGCCAATACCCTAATTTTACTGCAACGGGCTCCATCAACCAGTCAAAAAGGACCGCAAGTGTTGCTCCATCTACGATTACCGACATAGCTTTTAATGCCTTAGGCGTTTCATTATTATCCGCCGCAACACGGTTAATGATTTTCATCAAAAAAGTATTCAAACATACACCACAACAGTAAATGATTATAAACCAATTAAGACCTATAATTACAGGAACATTTTTCCATTTAAATCCAAGCATAGTTCCATAATTATACTGACCAAACAGTTTTCCGGTATTAACACCTATCATTTCTACTGTAAACCCTACAAAAAAAACTATCGTTGCAAAAACAAAGAAGTGTCTACTCTTTTCTGCTTGCGTATAAAATAACAGTACTGCTGATAATAATAAATTAAATGGTGTAGCCTGTATAAAAAAATCTTTATTGAAAAACAATATTCCCATTAGCCCAACTGTATGAAAAAAAATCGCCAGTGTGGTGGCTATCTGATATTTAGAAAAATTATTTATCAATGGTCTTTATTTGAGATTGAATTAATTCACTTACAATTTTAGCACTTTTTAAACATAAAGGGATTCCCCCTCCCGGATGTACGCTACCACCACAAAAGTATAGGTCTTTTATTTCATGGGTCAAATTTGCATGTCGGAAAAATGCAGCAAGTGGTGCATTAGAACTTGTTCCATATAACGAGCCCATATAGGAAGCTGTCTGTTCCTCAATTTGAACAGGGTCTAATGTTCGTTCTGTTTCGATCAACTTTTCAATATCTTCACCCAACAACCGATTCAGTTTATCAATAATACTTTTTCGTAAAATAAATTTTACCTGTTCCCAATCCTGCCCTGTATTAGCCGGAGCATTTACCATTACAAACCAATTTTCTTTTCCTATCGGTGCCTGCCCTTGTTCCATTTTTGCTGTTACGTTGATATAAACAGTCGGATCATCGCTCAATTCTTTTGAAACAAAAATTTTTTGAAATTCATCTTTATAATTTTTGCTGAAAAAAATATTATGTAATAATAATTGAGAAAATTCTTTTTTGATTCCCCAATAAAAGATCACAGCGCTACTGCTCCTTTCCTGCTTTAATACTTTTTGTGATCTTGCAATATCAGACAATAAATTTTTATATGTAAAGTAAATATCTGCATTGCTAACAACAATATCTGCAGGTATCAAAAGATCGTTTGCTTCGACTCCTTTTATTTTTTTATTATCATGAATAATTCTTTTTACCGGTGTATCAAAATAAAATTGTACTCCCTTTTTTTGTGCCAAAGAAAACAACGCATTTGTAATACTTATCATTCCGCCATGAGGATAGAACGCTCCCTGATTTTGTTCCAGGTGAGGAATCAAACTCAGCATTGCCGGGGCTTTATAAGGATTGCTCCCATTGTATGTAGCAAACCGATTAAAAAGTTGAGTAGCTTCCGGCGTTGAAAACCGATTGGTATTATATGTATTTAAAGAGTTGAATAGATAAGTAAGTTTTACGGCCTTCAAAGCCTTCAACACTCTTCTATGCAGCCAGGTAGAAATTTTATGTAAGGAATGATTCAAGAAAATTGTACCGACATTATCGTATAACTTCTCTGATTGTTTCAGATAATTCTTAACCGAATCCGGGTCTTCATCAATTTTTTCCTGCAATTCTCTAGCAAACTTATCTGCATTGGTATATGCATTAATGACCTTACCATTTTCATAAAAATATTTACAAGCAATATCTACGGGCTTATAGGTAAAATATTTTTCTATCGGTTCACCAGCCAATACAAAAAGCTCTTCTATGTTTTGTGGTTGAGTAAAAAGCGATGGCCCTGCGTCAAACTTAAATCCATCTTTTTCAAATGCGGTCAATTTCCCTCCCGGGCAATTATTTTTTTCGTACACAATCACTTCAAAGCCCATTACAGCCAAGCGAATTGCTGTAGCCATACCACCTATTCCGCTACCGATGATAATTGCTCTCTTTCTGCTCATGTAATTTACCTTTTAGCTACCGACCGAGTTAAGTGCAAGGTAATCTTCTACTTTTGGAAAAGCAATTTTGAACCATTCGGTATATTTATGAGGATGTGATTGAATTGAAGCACTGATCTTTTCCATTGACATAAAACAATAATCACTTACTTCATCTGTATTGGGTAAAATATCTCCGTTATAATGACCAACAAAAACATGATCAAATTCATGTTCGGTCAACCCATTATCAAAATCTGCTTTATATGTGAAACTGAATATCTCTGTTAAGCCAGTTACAAACCCCATTTCCATTTGTAATCGATTGAGTGCTGATTCCAGCGTTTCCTCATTCGGTTGTGGATGACTGCAACAGGCATTTGTCCATAACCCCGGACTATGGTATTTTTTATCGGAGCGTTTATGCAACAACATTTCTTCTTTATCATTGAAAATAAAAATACTGAAAGCTCTATGCAACAGTGCCTTTTGATGTGCCTCCATTTTTTCCATGACACCTATCTGTACATCATTCTTATCTACTAAAATTACATTCATGTATTTTTACTTTATAAAATATTCAGCTGTCTCCGCAATCCTGCTTTAGCTAATATAAATGCTTTTCCGTAATTCGGTATCCTGATACGTTGTTCAAGAATTTCTACCGGCTTGGTCTTTTTTATTTTTTTAAACAAAGAAAGATAATATTTATAGGCCACATATACGCCAAACCTGGCTTTGATAGGCAATTCTGCTATTCCTTTATACGCTTTATCAAAATCCTGCGCTATTTCCTCCTCAATTTGTTTTTTCATTGTCGGAGTAAAATTTTTAAAATCTATACCCGGAAAATAAGTTCTGCTTAATTGCTCGTAATCTGCTTTTACATCTCTTAAAAAATTTACTTTTTGAAAAGCTGCACCCAACGCCTGTGCTGCCGGTTTTAATTTCTCATATCTTTCTTTATTCCCTTCGCAAAAAACATATAAACACATCAGGCCCACTACTTCAGCACTGCCGTAAATATAAGCAGCATAGCCTTTTTGATCGTAAGTTGTTTTATTCAGATCCATTTCCATGCTCAGAAAAAATGCTTCAATCAGGTCATGTGATATCTTATATTCCTTAACCGTAATTTGAAAGCTATTCAGTATTGGGTTAAGACTTATCCCTCTTTCAATAGCAGTATATGTTTCCTTTTTAAATTCATATAATAAAGATGCTTTATCATAGCCATGAAAAGAGTCAACTATTTCATCAGCAAATCGAACAAAACCATAAATATTAAAAACCGGTTGCTGAAGATTTTTATGTAGTAATCGGATAGCACTGCTGAAAGATGTGCTATACATTTCCGTGGTAGTCTTGCTACAATCCTGACTTACTTGGTGAAATAAATGTATCATACGATTAACTGAAATTTTTTATTACTTGTTTTGCTACTACTTCTCCACTGATCAAACTAGGCGGAACTCCCGGACCCGGAACAGTTAGTTGCCCTGTATAAAAAAGATTTGCAACCTTTTTGCTTCTGCAAGCAGGTTTTAAAATAGCTGTTTGCAATAGCGTATTTGCCAAGCCATAGGCATTTCCTTTGAAAGAGTTATAATCCTCTATAAAATTACTTACGGAATATGACCTTTTATAGATGATAGCATCAGTTATATTTTGCCCTATCCTCTCTTCGAACCTTTTTACAATTTTTTCAAAATATTCATTTCTCAATATTTCTGTATCCCCTTGCAAGCCTGTCGCTACAGGTATTAAGAAAAACAAATTCTCACAATTATCCGGGGCAACAGTTTCATCTGTAACTGATGCTGCACAAACATAGAATAATGGATTGGATGGCCATTGAGGGTTTTTGTAGATCTCATTGCCGTGTACATCAAAACTTACATCAAAAAAAAGTGTATGATGTAAAACATCTGTCAACTTTTTATTTAATCCCACATAATACAGCAGGCAGCTGGGGGCCATTACTCTCGTATCCCAATATTTATCTGTATATGTTCTATACTTTTTCTGCAATAGTTTGGTTTCTATAAAATTATAATCTGCTGCGCCTATCACCACATCAGCATCAAAAGATATTTCTGTTTCTGAAAAAAGCTGCGCTAAAACCTTCGATGCCAAACCATTTTCAACTTTAATTTCTTTTACATTACAATCAAATATGAATTTTACCCCAAGTTCTTTTGCCACACTATACATTCCCTCCACTATTTTATACATTCCACCTTTAGGATACCACGTGCCCAATTTAATATCTGCATAGTTCATTAAACTATATAACGCCGGCGTGTCCTGAGGAAGGGCTCCTAAAAATAAAACAGGAAACTCGAGCAATTGTTTAATACGAGGATCTTTAAAATGTCGGGCAAAATGTCTTTTGATAGAATTAAAAACATCTAACTTAAAAACACCTTTTATCAAATCCCAATCTAAAAATTCTGCGATTGATTGCCCCGGTTTATGAACCAATTTATTTATCCCTACCTCATATTTATATGCAGCTTCCTTCATCACTTTATCTAACATAGCACTACTTCCCGGCTCAATACTTTCAAACAATTCTTTCAATAACTTGTACTCAGCCGGCACATCCATTTTGTCATTTTTCCAATAAATCCTATATGACGGATCGAGGCGTTGCAATTGATAATAATCTGCCACCTTCTTTCCGAAAGAATTAAAAAATCTTTCAAACACTTCGGGCATCCAGTACCAACTGGGGCCCATATCAAAAACAAATCCTTTCTCTTGTAATTGTCTTGCCCTACCACCGGGTATGCTGTTTTTTTCTACTACTGTAACATCCCATCCAGCCTTAGCCATGAAACTCGCCGCAGATAACCCTGCAAACCCACTCCCTATAATTACAACCTTTTTCATTCTTGTTTCTGCCTATCGACCGAATATCTTTTACTGTTTTTCTAAAATAATCAAAATCTTGTCAACTGTTCCTTTAATAATTTACGGGCAAAATGAATTCTGCTTTTAACTGTGCCTAAGGGTTCATGCAACATATCTGCAATCTCGTGATACTTATATCCTTCAAAATACAACATGAAAGGATTTTTAAAAATTTCGGGTAACTTATGCAGTACAGCTTCAATATCTTTCATTTTCAGGATGCTTTCGGCTGTATTTTCTGTTATATATTGATTGTAGTTGATCAAAAAATCTCCGGTAGCTGAGTTGTCCAACACGGTCTTCTGTTTTGCCTTTCTTCTATAATTATTGATGAAAATATTACGCATTATGGTATACAACCAAGCTTTGATATTAGTGCCTACATTATATTTCTCTTTGTTTGCCCAGGCCCTGTACATCGTTTCCTGCATCAGATCTTTAGCAACTTCATTGTCTCTTGTAAGGGTTATAGCAAATGGCTTCAGAAACTCAGTATTGCTTAACAACAGTTGGTCAAATTCTATTGTAGACATATTTTGTTTAATTTTTGATACTGTAAAGTTAAACAGAATAATTTACATTTTAATCAGCATTAACATAATATTTATTGCAAACTATAAAGATGTTATAAAATCCATCACAGAAGAAAGTGATTTTTTGAATGCGATCGGTGCAGGAATTTTTTTAGAGTAAGTAGTTGTAAGCTGCCCCGATATAATGACCGGCGTGCCAGCAAACCATTTTGTAAGCGTAGATATGAATTTATCAAAATTAAAGCTATGGCTTATTGCCGTCAGGTGACTGTAAATATGTGTTGGTTTTTTCAATTTCACTACATAATCAACATCTTGCATAGGGATATTAGCACCTAAATAAATAGTAGCCACCCCTCTTCTCCTTAATAAATAATTGATAAACAACAATCCTAACTCATGATGTTCTCCTTCAGGCAAAAACAGCAAAACCTTTTTATCGGTATTAATTGAAGTAACAATACCATCAATACCCACTATCAATTTTTGACGGATCAAATTTGATACAAGATGCTCCTGTGCAGGGTTTATGTGATTCGTAACCCAAAGTATCCCTATTTTTTCAAGAAAAGGAAATACAATTTGAGTAATCGTTCTTTCAATTCCTTTAGACATGATATACTTGTCTAATACATTTCCTAAGCCCTCAATATCCATGTCTATCATGTGCTGTATCAACTCATTCACTATTCTTTCCTGCAATGCTTCTGCATTGGTAAGAGATAAAATTTTTTCATTTACCTCTTTGATATTCATCTTATTGATATGAGATATCTTGAAGCCGTATTTGTTCAGCAAAGCAATATTCAGCAATTGCTTTAATTCTGCATTACTATAGTAGCGGATATTTGTTTCTGTACGATCGGGCTTTAAAAAATTATAACGCTGTTCCCAAATACGTATAGTATGAGCTTTAACGCCTGATAAATTCTCGAGATCTTTTATAGTAAACGAGTTCATATGAGTGTTTGCAGTTTAATACACCCGGGAGTGGCATTTTGTTTAAATATTCAATAAAAATATGAAACAAGTTTTATACGGCCGAGAAAGATTTGTATCAGCAAGACTATGGTAATGCCTTTATCAGATCAACATACTTCAAATGATTGCTTTTCTCATCAAACTCATTGACCGCCTTTCTACGACTATATTCTCCCATCTCATTCCTTTGTTCAGGCGTAAGAAGAATCATTTTTTCCATTGCTTCGCTCAATGCATGTATATTTTTGACAGGTATGAGATACCCGTTTTTCCCGTCTTCCACGGTTTCTCTGCAGCCCACATTATCAGTAGTAATTACCGGTAGCCCTTTTGATAAAGCTTCGATAAGCACTTTAGGAATTCCTTCTCTGTAATAGGAAGGTAGTACCATTATATCCACTTTGTTAAAGGTTTCGCTCATATTATCAGAAGAACCCCAATAATCAATCACTCCTTCTTTATACAATTGAGTAATTACTTCGACCGGTATTGCGGAAGGATTATCAGCTACCACACCCAACAATGCAAAATTTGCGTTGGCATATTTTTGCTTTACAATTTTTGCGGCTTCAAGATATTCATTGATCCCTTTCTCTCTTATCAATCTGGCAGATAATAAAAAAGTAAGCGCAGATGGCGAACCCGGATTATTTTTCTTCTGATAAAATTCATCAAGATTTACTCCAGAACCTCTTACAACGCAGATGCATTGCTTTTTACCACAGAGAATTTTTGATTTAATAAAAAACTCTTTGTCTTCTTCATTTTGAAAGAAAACTGCCGGTAATCCGCTAAAGGCAAAACGATATAAGTTCTTCACTACCGTTTGCAGCCATTTGGGCTGTCCTTCATTAAATACGAAGCCAAGCCCGTTGATGGTAGCTACTCCTTTAGTAGAAGAAAACTTTGTGGCAATACTGCCGAATATATTTATTTTGGGAGTATAAAAAAGTGCTACGTCTATTTTTCTGCTTTTGAAATATTTTCTCAATTCCAGTGTAAGCAACATTTCCTGAAAAGGATTTTTACCCTTATTCTGGATTTGTTTTAATTCTATGAAAGAACAGCCAAGCAATTCTATCTCAACCACAAATTTATCTTTGGGAGCAATGACGAATACATTATACCCTTGCCGTATTAATTCGCTAAGAAAACCTTTGCGAAAATTATATACATACCATGAGGTATTGGAAACTATGGCAATATTTTTCATTGTGCGGTTAACCAATTTTTAAAGTTAATGATTCCTTCTTTAAAATTGGTTTTTGGCATATAATTGAGCAACTGCTCTGCTTTGGATATATCAGCGAATGTAATAGGCACATCTCCCATTTGCTCGGGTAAATGCTGAATAAGGGCCTTTTTCTCCAAAACATCTTCTAATGTCTTTATCATTTCAGATAAAGAAACAGTATGATGATTGCCTAAATTGAATACTTCAAACGGCGTACGGGTGTAGTGTATAGCGTTAAAAATCCCTTGTACGGTATCTACCACATATGTGTAATCCCGACGGGTACTTCCGTTGCCAAATAAAGTGATCCTTTCGTTGTTTAATATTTTTTTGCTGAATAAATGTATAGCCAGATCAGGTCTTTGACGTGGGCCGAAAACAGTAAAAAATCTTAATGCAATAAAACGGATACCAAAAAGATGACTATATACATGCCCCAATAATTCGCCAGAGATCTTTGTGCTGGCATATGGGCTTATAGGATTTAATACCGCATCATTTTCTTTCCAGGGAAAGTTTTTATTTATACCGTAAACACTGCTTGAAGAAGCAAATACAAATTGTTTGATATTTCTGCGTTTGGCAAATTCCAACAGATTTTGGGTTCCTTTCACATTTACATCCTGGTAAGCAATGGGGTTTTCGATGGAGGGTCTAACGCCAGCCTTAGCTGCCAAATGAACAATTACTTCATACACACCCGTGAGTTTGTTATTTAACTCATTTTCGTCCAAAATATCAATTTCTAAAAAAGTAACGTAAGGATTATCAATGAATTGCGATGTATTCTTGAGTTTTATTTCTTTAGCGTAAAAAGGGTCGAAATTATCAATAACTGTTACAGAGTAATTGTTGTCAATCAACTTTTCCACCAAATGACTTCCGATAAAACCAGCTCCTCCTGTTACGAGAATTTCAGCTCTTTTTTCTTCCATAAAGATTCTTGCCGCTTAATAATTTGCCCAAAAGTAAATAAATTAAAGTAAAATTAACCTCATCCACATTTTTAGTCGCTTAATTCTTATATAAAGGTTACTTTCAGACTAAATATTTATCCATTTTTTCCACCAATATTGAAAAACAATCAGTTGCCATATTATGGCATGACTATCTCCGGAATCGGCTGAAAACAACTGTTGCTTAATTGTACGAATGCATTCAACATCAAAAATACCTTGCTCTTCAATAAATTTATCGTTTAAGAGATCATCTTTAATGAGTGATTGAAGTTCATTCCTGAACCAGTTCAATAAGGGGATTTCAAACCCCTTTTTAGGCCGATTGTACAATTCTTCGGGAAGTTCACTTCTGAAAGCATCCTGCACAATTTTCTTTTTAAGGTTATTATCAATTTTATACTCTGCCGGTAACGAAAAAGCAAAGTCAACCACATCGGCATCCAAAAAAGGGCTACGCACCTCCAGACTATTGGCCATACTCATCATATCAACTTTAAACAACATATTGCTTACCAGCACCCCATTCATATCAGCCTCCAATACCTGATTAAAATCTTTATCATTGACAATAGAAGTTGTTACCTGTTCTTTTCTTATAGCGAATATATCCTGATCTATTTTTTGTTGTATAGCCGGAGAGAACATTTTTAATGCATTATCAGGAGTACTTATACTGCACCATCGATAATACCTGTCTTTCTCATTCAACTTACTGCCTTCTGCAAAACGGTGCAATTGGCGTATCAGGTTTGTAAGTTTTCCATTCCTCGATTTTGGCAATAACTTCCACAACCAGTCATTGTTTTTTACAATACTATTCACCAATGAATGCCGACGCATTTTATATTCTGCAGCATGTTTATTATATCCTGCAAAAACCTCATCTCCTCCATCTCCGCTTAATGCTACAGTAACTTTACTTCTGGTTTGTTTGCATAAAATATAAGTAGGCAAACAACTGCTATCAGCAAAAGGTTCATCTATATAATCCAACACCTCGTATAAGTGTTGTAAAAAATCATTATTGGTTAAAGAAAAAACAGTATGGTTGGTCTTACATTTTTTGGCCACCAGATTGGCATACCTGGTCTCATCAAAAAAAGGCTCATCCTTATATCCAATTGAAAAAGTATTTAATTGTGTAGTGTGTTTTGATGCCAATGCCACTACAACACTACTATCTATTCCGCCGCTTAAAAAAGCCCCCAAAGGCACGTCTGCTATCAATCTTCGTTGTACCGATTGATCCATCAGTTTAATAAATTCCTTCTGTGCATCTGCATAGCTAAGTGTACTATCTCCTTTATTTTCTATTGAGTAATACTGCTTTAGGTCAGTCTTTCCGTTTTTTATAATAAGATAATGTCCTTGCGGTATTTTATTTACCCCTTTAAAAATACTTGCCGGAGATGGCACATAATTCAATTGAAAATATTGATATACGGATGTGTAATCTATATCTCTGGGAATATCAAAAGCCATGATTGCTTTCATTTCTGAAGCAAAAATAAATTTATCTGCATCCTGATAAAATAACAACGGCTTTTTACCAAACCTGTCTCTTGCTATCAACAATTCATCTTCTTGCTTATCATATATGGCTAAAGCAAAAAAACCTTTTAACCATTCCAACGACACTACGCCATATTGTATATACAATTGTAATAAAATCTCAGTGTCAGAACTTGTTCGAGTTTGATAACCGGGCAACCTCTCTGTTTTTAATTCTTTGTAGTTGAATATTTCTCCATTAAAAACTATTGTATACCGGGTCGAAATATCAAACATTGGTTGATTGGCTGCAGCAGATGTATCTATAATTGACAGGCGCTGATGAGCAAGCCCTACATGCTGATGATAAAAGAAACCCGCCGCATCGGGCCCACGCCTTTGAATGGCTTGTGATGAAAGGGGGAGTTGACTTATATATTTTTTGCCGTTTTCATTAAAAGCATAAATGCCCGAGATTCCACACATAATTTTTATTGTGAATGCAAGTTACTAATTTTGAAAGATGCAATGGATATTTTGGTATGATTGGGTACTAACTTTTCTGCTTACTGTGATCGTGCTGATTTGGGCTGCCTCTTTTGTTAAAAAAAACAGTTCAGATAAAATAATTACCGGCTATTTTAAAAAAGGCCTGCTACTGAAAATAGTTGGCTGTATTGCCTATGGGGTATACCATGCTTATGTTTATAAAGGAGGAGATACATTTACTTACTATCATACTGCTAAACAGGTAGAGGGCTATTTGTTTACAGATTTTGAGCGATTTATCAAACTTACTTTTTATTCTGTAGATAAAAGTATGGATGTGAGAGATGATGATAGCTGGCTCGATTATGTGATGGTATTATCGGAGAGTAATACATTTCAAGTAAGACTTGCAGCAATCATACAGATCTTTACTTTTGGGACCTATCTTCCCACCTCGCTTGTATTTAGTTTACTAAGCTATATTGGCATCTGGAAATGTTTCAAAACTTTTTGTCGCATATACCCCGGAAAAGAAAAATATTTATCTATCCCGTTCTTGTTCATACCCACAGTGGTCTTTTGGGGGTCGGGCTTAGGTAAAGATTGTGTTTGCTTAGCCAGTATCTGTTTACTTACCACTGCATCCTACTATTGTTTTGTTTTCAAGGAACGAGTCTTCAGAAATCTTATCGCCATCATTTTATTCGGGAGTATACTCCTGATCGTTAAAGCATACATAGCATTTGCTTTTTTACCTCCTCTCTTTTTAGCCCTGGCTTTAAACAGATTGAAAAAGATAAAGAATCCTATTTTCAAAGTTATTTTGTTTCCGGTTAGTATTGGCTCCATGATAGTAGCCATTTTATTAGTGCTTCAATTTGCCAGCACAAATTTTTCAAGATACTTAGGTGATGATCTGGCGGAAAAAATTGTAGAGAACAGAGATAGCATGAAATCTTCTGCCGGCTCATTATATGACCTTGGCATTAAGGCAGAGAATATAAATGGTTTAATGGACTTAGCCCCTTTTTTCCCGAAGGCTGTCGTTGCAACATTATTTCGTCCATGGTTGTGGGAGGCAAAAAACCCTGCTATGTTACTTTCAGGTTTAGAAGGATTCTTTTTCCTGGTGCTGTTTATTTATGTTCTTATAAAGGGGAGGATCTTTAAACCATTCGGAATCGTGTTGTCTGACCCCATTCTTTTTTCAAGCGCAATTTATGTTCTTATTTTTTCGGGACTGGTAGCACTTTCTACCGGTAATTTCGGAACACTTGTAAGATACAAATTACCTTGTATGCCTTTTTGGGGACTGTTGTTATTTATGGTGCTGAGTAAATTAAAAGACGATAAAAAATCTACCAAGGATACAGGATCAAAATAAAAAGATCACACTTTTTGCAGAGTCATATATTGTTCAATTTCTGCAAGTTCTGATGGATTATTGAAACTTAACAGATCAGATGCTTGTGCTACGGGATAACCTTCTACCTTTAGTTTAGCCTGAACTAATTTTTCAATTATATATAAAAAACTGTGTTCTTTTTTATCTCCTACTACAAAGTAAGTTTCATTTTCTTTCAGCATAGAAAATACACTTCCTTTATTAAAAACAAATAATCCTATATCTCTTTCTCCTTTAGTATTGGCTGCTATTCCTAATGCCCTTGTTTCCAAAACAGCTTCTAATTTACCTTCGTTACGTTTTACTATCGTGTAACAATTTTCCGATAAAGCTGTAACCAGGGAGAAATCATTTTTTGTTACAAGATGACAATTGACAAGTGATTTAATTGTATTTTTTGATAATAGCGGAATATCAGACCAAACGAGTATGATATCATCTTGATCATTAATTAAATCATCAATTGACAGCAACGCATTTCCCATTCCAAGGGGTTCATGCTGAAATGCGATTTGAGCTTGAATGTTATATTCCTTTAAAACTGTTGTAAACTGATCCAGGTTATCCGGATTGATTATTATTATAGGCGGCTCATTAATAAATTCTTCGAAGGACCTGATTATTCTTACCAAGATCGGCACATCAAAAAGCCTGTACAAAGTTTTAGGATAATTTAAACCGCTACGGCTGCTACGGCCTGCTGCCGGTATTACTAATCGTATTTTTTTTGTCATACAAATTTATTGACCATATTTTTCTTATAGCCATCAATAACTCCCTGATAAAGAAAAACTGTGTTTTTCCAAAACAAATAACTGACAAACTCTTTAAACGGGCATCTTTTGTATACCCTGTACAAGGCTACTGCTACAGTAAAAAAATCCCGAACATAGGCTTTGTCCAGATACAAATGATTTATAATAATGCTGTTGCGAATAAAATAATATACCCGATGCTTATCAATTGCCCTGGCAGATACATCCGGATGATAATGTTTTGCTGCTATTATTGTGTACAATTTTCCAAGCTTTTCGAGTCTGTACATATAATCCAATTCATCGCCATACATGAAATATCTCTTATCAACATTACCTATTGCCTTTATTTTATTAACATCAAGCAATGTTCCATTAAAAGCATGTATGTAAGGATACCTATCAGAAAATTTACTTACCTCCGAAATAGTATGATATTTTCTTATTAAAGAAAATAATTTTACATACCCTTTAGTGTTTAGTTTAGGCAAGCCAAACACTAATTCTTCGTGATTATTTTCTTTTACTACTACTGATGAAACCCCAATAGTTTCATGATCAAAGCTATTCACTAAATGCTTTAATGCATCCGGGTCGGGGTAGCCATCATCATCCATTAACCAAACAAAATCATAATTACCTTTGATCGATGCTTCAATTCCTGTATACCAACCAGCACTTGATCCTCCGTTAGGTTGGGTTATAAAATTTATTGTATTGGCTTTTAAATATTCTTCGGTTCCGTCTGTTGATGAATTATTTATAACTAAAATTGAATTATTACCGTACGATTGAGCTTTTAACGCATCAATACACCGCTTTAATAATGGTAATCGATTATATGTAACAATTATGGATAAGACAGTTTTCATTATTCTAGTTTACCAGATGCTTTAATAACGCTGCAAAGTTGATACATATTACACTTACATAACGCTCTACATCTATTTTGTTATTAACACATACTACAGGTATTTTTGCCGCACAGGCCGCTTCGATACCAGATACGGAGTCTTCAAAAACAATAGACCTACTTTTATTTAAATTAAAATTCTTTACTACGGTTTCAAAGATTTCCGGATGCGGCTTTGAATGCGTTACATCATCCGCAGTAATAATTCCTTTAAAGTAGTTGATTATTCCGAGTTTTTTCAACCCAGCTGTAACATTTTTTTTTGATCCAGAGCTTGCTACATATAAAGGAATCCCCAGTTTATATGCTGCTTCAATGAAATCATTTGCCCCGTCTATAAAGGTTATCTCAGTGTGTATTAACGAATTAGCTATATCTTTTTTTTTAGCTATGATGACTTTTACTTCATCTTCCGGGAGATGTAAATCGTTTTTTTTTAATATGCTTTTTACTGTATTGGCTGTTGTCTGACCTAAATAATCGTTGTAATCAAACTCAACATCCAATTCCTGGAATGCTAAAATAAAAGCTTTTTCATGCAGTTTTAGGGTATCTGCGATAGTGCCGTCAAAATCAAAAATAAGGGATCTGTTCTTTAATTGCATACAAACTATTTATGCGCTTCCTGTTATAATGAAGAGAATATATCAGTAATGAAGGCAGCACTTTATAACTTCTCATTAATAAAGTTGTGCTACACTAACAAGAATTAATTGATATAAAATATTCATTGTATAACTCCATAATTTTCCCGGCAAGAAATTTACCATTATGCTTACCCGGATTTTCTACATCTTCTAACGCATCGATGATAACTTTAAAGCCATATGAATTGAGTTCTGCTTCATCATATTTAACATAGTTTTCTTCTAATTTTCCGGAGAAGCGATTATTTATAAAGGCTATATTGATCAAATCTGATACATCTACTGTAAATTGACTCCCCATCCTCAGGTATCGTATTGCTCCTTTTATAAAGTCATTTGCATTGTAACGAGGAGTTTCATAATCTTCTCCAATATTAGTAATAAAAATCTTAAGTGCTTTTTTGTTTGCAATAATGGCATCAGTAAGACCTTCGGTAATATAACTTGGGTAAAGAGAAGAATGTTGTGTTCCAGATGAATAAATAATTATATCTGCGTTGGCTACACTATGTTTAACTCTTGGAGTAATTTTTACCTGCCTGTTCATCGCTTCAAAATACTCTTCTACTTCGGCTATACTTAAATGCGATAATATTTCTTTATCAGGATACTCATCAAGCAGATAAATTTTCTTGATCCTCACATTGGATCGCAGCTCTACTATTTCTGCTTCGCTATATAATATTGTTCCATCTTCCCTGATGGCCACTAATTTTTTATCTTCAATATTAGTAGGCAAAACACTACCACTTAATTTAAATAACTTACCTATATTAATAGTAGCCTGTTCAAAATTACCTCCTGCCGCTAAAAAAGCTCCTGCATAAACCAGGTTCATTATATTGCAATCATCCAATGATAACTTTTTGGCTTCACACTTTTCGATGGTATTAACACCTTTATAAAAAGTTAACAGATAAAATCTAAGGGTTGTTTTTATTAGTTCATCATTTATACACACTCCGGCAATAACATTTGTATTACCGGTCGCAAATTGATAAATCTCTTCAAGTATTTTATCCCTATTTGCCGGCACAGGGTATCTATGATCGAAAAGCCTTTTTACATTGTCATATTCGGGCAAACTTTTGGGCAAAAGGCTCTCCTGAACTTTACGAATATCTGATGGGCCTAACATTTTAAAAAATTGACGCAACACTCCTGTCGACTTACCATCATCATAGGCATTTACAATAGAAGTTAAACTAACCCCCTCTATTTCTACTAAAGAAGGCAATAAATTTCTTGCTCCCCTGCCGCCATTAAAAGAGACAACACTGATCATACTTTGTTATTATAGTAAACCTGAATTTGTAATAAATTGGGTAAAGTTAACAATATACAGCTTAAATATTAGCAATAATTTTTACATCTTAACAGCTAAAACAGTTGTAGTTGCCAATCACTTTATTTTAAGATTTTTTTATATACTTCATTATACTTTTTTACTGCAGTAGTTAAAGAATAATAGTCTATTGCTCCTAAACGTATTTTTTGTTTATCAAAAGATTTTTTCGAAATGATCTTTTGTATAACACTTTCGAATTCGTTACTCGTTAACTCTGATAATATATAACCTGAATCATATTTAACAACAATTTCATCCACATCACCTACACCACTATTAGTAATTAATGGAATGCCCATTGACATGATTTCTCCGTGTTTTGTAGGAGAGGATGATTTTTTTGAAAAGCAAGGTTTAATAAAGAAAATTGAAATATCGCTAAAAGATAATAATGCCGGGATCTCATCTCGTTGTCCATGCTTTATTATCAGCCTGCTCAACGGGAACTGATACTTTTCTGCCAGCGCAATTATTTCTTCATCTTTATTGTGTGATATAAACAAAAATTTTGCATTAGGAATTTTATCTATCAATTGTTTACAAAAAAGCATCATCTCATCTGTCATGTACCATAGGCCAATCGATCCCAAGTAACTGATTATGTAATCTGTTTTACCGATCGCCAATTCATGCGCCAACTTTTCTCTTAATGTTTGATCAATATTATCAGGGTTAAACAAATTCAGGTCGGTACTACAAGGTATTACTTCAACCGGTAGTGGTTGCCCCGGTAAATTCCAGCTATGTATCTCTTTTTTAGCTGCATTGGTAAGGCATACATTAAACCCGGCATTCAAAATACATTTAGTTTCCTGCTTCTTAAAAAATTTATAAATGAAGTTGTACAAAGGGTTTTTCAAATTCCAAAGACCGCCATCTGCTCTTTCGTCGGCCCAAAAACCTCTTATATCATTTAAATAAGGCAGTCCAAGATTTTTGTTTAGCCACAATGCTACCAACATTAATATCCCGTTTCTATGATGCACCATATCAAACTTATGCTGCTCATGTAATTTCTTCGCTGTCGTTCTTAAATTATAATAATCATACAATGTAGAAATTATGGGAGGGTTTTTGTGATATTGCAGCGGATGCCAAGTTATTGGATGATCTTTAATAATATTAAGGATCAATTGTTTCGTCTTTTCATATTTATCCGGTTTTTCACAACTCAAAATCACAAACTCATAACCATATTCAGTTAGTCCGATAACATATGGTAGCACCTGGCTTTGCCCAAGTGAATCCGTCATGCCATCGTAAGAGATAAATAAAATTTTTTTACATGTACTCATTATTGTTAGCTATACTGTTGATATAGTATTTGTAAATTATCTATGGTATTTTGAACAGTGAATTTTTTTGCATAATTAAATGCGCTCTCTTTCTTTTCTATGATACTTTCCGGGTATTCTAAAATATTGGTCAACTTATCAGTAAAATCCTCCACTGAATCTGACTTAAAAAAAGTGGCATACCCTTCATACAATTCTTTAAATGCTGGTATATCGCTTAATAAAACCGGCACGCCTAACGACATTGCCTCAAGCACAGATAGTCCGAATGACTCGTATTTGCTTGAAGATACAAACAAATCGTAGTGTGGCATTAATTCAATGATATTCGTGGTAGAGCCCTTAATATGAAGGTTATATACCCCATCGGATTCTAATTGCTTTTGATAATCGACCGTTGTTCTATTGGCACCCCAAATATCCAGTTCAACAGAACGATCATGTTTAAACTTTTGACCAAAAGCTTTAAAAATTAAATCAAAATTTTTTTCAGGCCTTATATTACCAACACAAATTATTTTAAAGATTTCTTCCGATTTATTTTTATTGCGCTGTTGTTGAAAATATAATTTATCAATAAAATTATAAACGCAATGTGTGTTTTTATATACGTTGAATTTTCGTTCAAGTTCTAATAACACAGACTTACTTACTCCTATTGATATTTGATTTTTCTTATAACTTAATAAATGGGCCAGGTAAGGAAGTGTTGGTATTGGACCCCATTTATATTTTTGAAAAAGAATAGAATGATATGTTATAAAAACCGGAATTGATTTGATCCGTGCTAATTTAGTAATGATTATCGATTGAGTTAAATGAGTATGAACAATATCGATTTTATTTTCTTTTATAAACCTGCGTAAAAATAAAGATGCCTTTAATAAATTCAATTTTCCTGAAACGGGAAAGTAAGTAACATGAACAGACGGATCTAACTTACTTAAAAGGCGATCGGGCTTACTAAAGTAGAGTAAGTAATTATCGTAGCCTTTCAGATTGTTCAACACTCCAAGCAAGACATGTTCTGCTCCAGCAATTTCTCCAAAATTATCAATAATGTGTACTATTTTTTTCATTTAATCATTTGATAAAAGACCGATCCCCGAAATTGTTTTATATCCCAATTGTTTTGACTGCCCGTCTTAATTTTTCTATCTCCCCATTTATATTTGATTTACGAAATTGATTTAAATTTCTGATGAGGTTAATTTTTTCTTTTAATCCCCATTGTTTTGAATAATAAGTAATTCCTTCTGTTATACCCTTTTGATCTACCTCTGTACGCTTACCTTCAGCGACTTTTTTAATTGCTCTTGTATACAAATCATGTGCATGTTCCATCACTTTAATATGAATCTCCAAAAGACTTTCTTTACCGTCAAATCTTGTACACTCAGTCGTTACTATATTTCCAGTGTCGATACCCTGATCGATCCACATAACAGTATTTCCTATTAAATGAAATTGTTTAGTGGCTATACACCAATTGGTACAATTGGGACCTCCTTTGATATATGGAGACAAGCCCGTATGCAAATTAAGTATGCCGATCGTCGGTTTAAAGGATAGCATTTTCTCTTTTACTAACCTTGTGCCCGAAACAATAATAAGATCCGGTGTTATTTCCTGTGTTAAGTCATAGGCTGTTTGATCATTAATATTTTCTACCTGTAACAATTTTGCCGGCGGATAAACAGGAAATTTATTGCTGTAATATTGTTGCATTCCCCACCATGATCTCGCTATCGCAGGAAGAAACAATTTTTCAGTTATTTTGTCAAATAGCTTGGTTAAGGTAAGTTTATGGCTGCGTTTTTTTGTCTCAACGATGATACCGTCTATTGGAAATGCCACATTAATTTTATTGGCTAAAGCTTTATGATTAGCTCCATCACCTATCCATAGAACTATCTTCATTTATATTTTATTAACGATTTAATATTTTCCAACGCATTTGATATCCTTAATCTTGTTTTCCACCAAGGTTCATTATACAGTTCAATTCTTGAAATCTCAAACAAATCTTCAATGGCCGGATCATATATATTTTGATTTACAGCCAAGCCAATTTTATACCCCAGTTCCTTACTCAATCTTTTCGTTGTATCGTTGTAACTGCCGATCGGATAAGAAATCGTTAGTGGAAAATATCCTAATTTTTCCTGTATTCTATTGGCAGAATTTAACAACTCATGTTTAATCTCAGTTTCATCACTCATTGTACCCAGCATACAGTGTGTTACTGTATGAGAACCTATATAATGACCTGCAGCTGATAGCTCTTTTATATCATCCCAGTTCATCATTAGTTCAGGTACTTTAATATCATTATATGATCTTGCTATCTGATCTAAAACCAACCCCCTTTTTTCGTGAGTAATTTTTTTTAAGTAGGGTTTCAATCTGCTCCCATAGGCTATCCGCTTTTCTGCTGTAGGAATATTATTTACTTTAAATTCATCAGGTAAAAAATCAAATGACAAATCAATCTCACTGACATTAGTGTGCTGGAAAGAGTAATCCAACACATGCGTCCATGTAGGAATATTATTATCAATGCAATCGGTAACTACATAAAATGATGCCTTACAATTATACTTTTTTAAAATGGGGGCGGCATACTGAATATTATCCTTATACCCATCATCAAACATTATTGTGGCATATTTGTTTTTAGTAAACCGCTCATCCGAAAAAGCAATATCCTCAATTAAAACAACTGTATATTTCTTTGAAATGTATTGTATGCAACGCTCAAATAAAGCAACATCCATGGGATCCCACAGTTTGTCTCTTTCCGGGTTAACTCTATGAAATAAAAAATTTCTTACCATACAATAATCTCTTCTCTTTTATTATCCTTTTGACGAAAACTTTCTTATAAAAAGGTTTTTAGCCCTTTCAACTATATTCAATTTCTTATATTTTTTCAGTGAGATATAATCCTGAACCAACAAAGGAAACTCTGTTTGCATGAACTGCATTCTCTCTTTCTGATTGTTCGCTATTGACACGCTACTCATCCCTCCCAACTCTATGACAGATACAGGTACATTTACATGAATATATGATGCATTGTATTTCACCAGAAACAATATCAACTGACAATGATCGGCTGTAACCCGATATATAGGATTATACAATCCTGCTTTATCAAACAGTGCCTTTTTTAAAAATTGGGTTTGATGACACATTCCTTGAGTCAACACATAATACAAACTCAACACCGGCTTATAGGTAACAATTTTATTATCATAAATAAAATCTCCGTAAACGATATCATGATCGCCTTGATTCATCCCTACACTAACTCTTTCCAAAACATCTGAAGATGCCAGGCAATCTCCGGAATTTAAAAAAAACAAATATCTTCCTTTTGCCTGCAATATGCCTTTATTCATTGCATCGTATACACCATTATCTTTTTCGGATATCCAATAAGATAAGTACTGCTCATTTTGTTGAATCAACTCTTTACTGCCATCATCCGACAATCCGTCGATAATTAAATATTCGTAGTCTTTAAATGACTGTTTCAAAACACTCTCAATAGTATTGGCCAATCCAGGCTTGTTATTATAATTGATGGATATTATACTAATGAGCGGTTGATGCATGTTTATTTATTACTTATTATGTGACTGTATACAAATTTACAACATCCCTAAGATCATATTAATTTCTTCTGACGAATGACCTTTGAATCTTAACGGGAAAAATATTTTAAAGAAAATGCCATACTGATTCTTTTGCCCTATTATGAAATAGATTTTCTCGAAAAATTTTGAGAAAAACCCTCGTTTCATTTTTCTAAGTTTCTTAAATAACGGAAATTTTTCAGGTACATATTTTTGATATACTAAAGCCAGCTCATCCAATTTATTCTCTCCACCATTGGAAGATTTATGCACTTCTGTAAAACGATAAAGAGATAAACATTTATAGATACTATGTATCTTAAATCCGCTTTTTTGCACTCGTAAAAACCATTCCCAGTCAAATACAAAATGAAGGTTTTCATCCAACATCCCGGTTGTTTCCCACACCTTTCTTGTCCAAAAGCTTGATGGTTGTATGATATAATCTATAAGATCTATTCTTAATTTATTGTTCTTAAAAGGAATATTGCTTCCCCATGTTTTTAGCATCCCTGTTTTTAGTTCATTAAAGTGTATACAGTTGCCAATAAACAATTTATCTCCTTCCTTCTTCACTGTTTCGGCAATAGTAACCAATACGTCCGGCATTAACATATCATCGCTGTTGAGCCACATTAAAATGTCTCCGCTTGCCATATTAAAGCCTGCATTGATCGCAGCCGCTTGTCCGTTATCTTTTTTACTGACCCAGTACTGTAAATGTTTTTCATATTTTTTTATAACTTCTACAGAGTTATCAGTACTACCGCCATCCATTATAATATACTCCAGATTAGGATAGTTTTGCCCCAACACAGAAAGGATAGTTGCTTCCAAATAATGTCCTTGATTATAACTAGGTGTTATAACGGATATTTTGGGCATAGTTGTATTTTCTGTGTTGTTAGCTGTATCCAATATTAATGAGTTTATAAAAGACATACTTTTACTTTGGTAATGTATACAATTACTAATTATTGATGATTACATCTTTGCAACCAATATTATTTACTATTGAAGCAAATTGGTGTACAACTTAAAATGTTCTTCAATACACTTTCCCCAGCTAAACTTCTTAGCCTGTTGAAATCCCTTTTCTTTTAAGCTTTGTTGCAACGATTTGTCTTCAATCAAACGTTTCACCGTACTATAAATACTTGCTCTATCATTGGGATCAATATATAGCGCAGCATCGCCACCTACTTCTGGCATAGAACTGCTGTTGCTCAGCACCACCGGGCAGCCGCATGCAAATGCCTCAAGAGTGGGTATCCCAAAGCCTTCATATAAAGAAGGAAATACAAAACATTTGGCATTTTGATATAGATAAGAAAGTATTTTATCGTCTATTCCTATCTGTAATATCTGATCATTGAGTTGAAGTTCATTGATCATTAATTTTTCAACTTCAGAAAACTTACCTCCGCCTGCACAGATCAAATACAGATTTTTATTTGCTAATAACAAAGGAGAGATCGCTTGTAAAAAAAAAGTGAAATTTTTATAGTGGTCTCTGTTACCTACAAACAAAATATATTCTCGTGGAATAGAGATGGAGGGCTTGTAGTCATTTACCGGCAAAAGCGAACTCGAAAGATATATGACATGTATCTTCTCTTCACTTATTCCATATAATTCTATAATATCCTTTTTAGTGCTTTCAGAAATAGCAATGATGCCGGATGCCTGCTGTGCCAGTTTTTTTTTGTTATCCGAAAGGACAGTATTTGAATTTATTTTTTCTGAAAACAATTTCCTTTCATGAATCATATCATAAATAGTTAATACAAGTTTTGCTTTACCCAAACTATTTAAATAATATGTATCATAGTAAGTAGGATGAAAAATATCAACTCCTTTTTTTAATTTCTTTTGAACTTTAATTCTATGATATTTTGAAATCAGATTCTGTATTCTATGATTGCCCTTAAAATTTTTTTCCAGGTAAGGTTTTGTTGGATTCATTTTTTTCTCTGCCAGATGTGCATTATGAGAATATACTAATGGCAACTCCACTTCTAAGTTTTTATTCTGCCTCAACCCATCAATTACCTCAGCAAAATACCTGCTAATGCCTCCATATTTTTGGTAATTAAACGTTTGATGATCAAATAAAACTTTCATCTGTTATACTATTTTTTCTTTCCAATAATTGATAATATCCATAAGGCTTTCGTCAATGTTGATCAACGGCTTCCAATTACAAACATCTTGTATTTTTTTATTATTGCCAATTATAATGGGGTTATCTGAAGGTCTTACTAATCGTGGATTTACCTGATAACCAAAATCAACTTTTTCAATTTTCATCATTTTTTCCAATATCTGTTTCAGGCTATACCCCACACCACTGCAAATATTATATACATCCCCTCGTTCTCCCTTTTCCAAAATATCCATATACGCTTTAACAACATCTCTAACATCTAAGAAGTCTCGTATGATATCTATATTACCAACTTCAAAACCTTTTTTATTTCCTTTTTTATTTTCAACAATTTGCTTTGCAAAAGACGACACCACAAAATTATCTTTTTGACCGGGCCCTATATGATTAAAAGATCTTGTTCTGATAATATCCAACCCATAGCCGCTTGCATATACCTTACTAAGCATTTCCTGTGATACTCTAGCCACAGCATACGGGCTGATAGGATTTAATGGCGCTTCTTCTGATAAAGGAACATCATCCATATTCACTATACCATATTCTTCGGAAGAACCGACTGACAATATGCGGCATTTGAAACCTGTTTGACGAACACTTTCTACCAGATTTAAGAATATGTTAGTATTATTTTGAAAACTATCTACCGGATTTTGCCAGCTATATGCAACACTACTGTCTGACGCCAAATGTATCAGATAGTCAGGCTTTGTTTCATTAATGATCTGTTTTGTTATTTGTGCATCTTTCAGATCTGCCTGATATGATTTTATATGCAGGTTTGTGAAATTAACAGGTGCAGCTTGTGTTCTGGATATACCAATAATTTCATATTCCTTATTCGTTTCAGATAAGTATTTCAGTAAGTGTTGACTTACAAAACCAGAAAAGCCTGTAATTAATATTTTGCTCATGTTCCTAAAGCACCTTTCTGCCAATTATTTTATTATAATCTGTCGGTAAAAGGCTTGTACGTTTTTTTAAAAATATTTTTCTGTATAAAAGTCTCCACTTATTACTTGCATCGATCTTACGAATCCATTTTATATTGATTTCGTTCTTACAAAATATATGAAGCCCATTATTTATTTTATAATAGTTCAGCAGTAATTTATCGGCTATTATATGTAAAGACTTCTCTGTATAAAAAGCAATATGCTGACCAGTTTCCGGTGCAATATACCACCAATCACCCGAATCTTTAATACCTTTTTGTGGTTGCAATTCTGTAGAAAACAATATAGCATTGCTATAGCAGAGCATTTTCCTGATCTCGTCTAACGGATCTACAAGATGCTCAAATACTTCAAATGCAGTTAACAATTCGTATGAGTTGTTCGGCATTTGAGGCTGATCACTTATATCAAATGTTCTTGCAAACAAGTTTTCACAATATTTGTCCTGCCGATAAAAGTCGTATCCCTTATCTCTCATAATACGCACCAGCATTCCATATCCTCCGGCATAATCTACAAATTTTCCATTAGGGTCAAAAGACAGATTGATAATGTAGCTTAGCTTTTCGGAAAGTTTTTGATTTCTTGATATCAGGCCAATATCTAAAAAAGATATAGCTGATGAATAAGATTCATTCAACCAAAAAGGTGTTTCAGTTTGAATAAATCCACAGGTCTGACATTGAAAATAAGCAACAGGATATTTGCCTAAGACAGTAGCTTGAAAAACAGATGATACTACCCCATCACAAATTTTGCAATTATTACTCATTTTATATTTTTATTTAAAGACCAGAATGCACCTTTTGAATTTTCATCATTTTCAATTCTTTGTAGAATTGTATATAAGATACGACAGAACCTACGAGCAAAGACAAAATATTAGCTATAACGATAGACAACACATCCCCCATTATCTTACTCAGAAAAATAGCCAGCGGAATATTTATCACGGCGGCCCATATAGCAAGGCCCATTTGTAAATTCAGTTTCCCTATTGCATTAAGTGGCAAAACAAAAATATTGTTCCATACTGTTTGCAATGTATACAGGCCGATAAAAAACACAAATATCATCGAAGACGAATATACTTTTCCAAGCCATAATGTCAATAGAAAATTTGAACAGATTGTCATTAACAAGACGCCAATTACTGCAAAAAAGAACAAACGCAACATTCTTTTTATATTATTCTCGATCCAGCTGATATCATTTTTTTTATACGCATCTGTATACATTGTCCATAACGGTGCGGCTATAATACTGAAGAAGAGAGCTATTACTGAAAAATATTTGTAGACAAAATTATAAGAAGCCACCTCGGAAGGTGCATATAACTGCGTGATCAAAAAATTATCTGTTGAAAAAATTATTAATACCGCTACCTGTATCACAAAGAATTTAAGCCCGACAGACATTACCTCTCTTAAATAAGATCTTTTGAAAAATTTGATATTGGGAGATATTTCTTTGAATCTGCTGGTGTAATAGTATATTGATGCAACAACATTTACCAGTAATGGTGTAACGGAAAGAATAATGCCTATCAATAAAAATGCATTATTCAAATGCATGTATTTAATAACAAGTGTAGTAACAAGGATGATTATCTGATTAAAGAGGGAGAGAATATTTCCTTTTCCGGTTAAATGATTGGCTGCAAAAACTGTTTGGATGAGATTAGCTACAAAATTCAACAAAGAACCAATGAAGCAACAATATACCAATATCAGTAATTCATTATCTGGTACCGACGTGGTATTGAGCACTTTTGCCCATGGAATAAACAAAGCAATTACTGTAAACAGTACCACAAAAAAAAGAAAAATAGCAGATAGTGTTACATAAGTTGTACTTACAATAACTTTCCCTTTTTTTAGATCCCTTTCTGCCAGGGCTTCTGTCAGTTTATTTCTTAAGCCATTACCCAAGCCGAGGTCAAAGTAAGCCATCCAGCTGGTTATAGAAAACAATGTAAGCCAGATACCATACTCTGTTTTACTTAAAATACTTAGTGTGATGGGTATCTGTAAAAAACTCAGAAAAATACTGACCCCTTTAGATGCAAAACCTATCCCTACATTTTTAAATACACTTTTATCTCTTTGGTGAGTATTGGTAAAAAAACTGTTTGAAATTTTTGTCTGAACGTTCTTTAATATATTGCTAAATCCAGTCATTAAAATTGGTTAATGTCTTAACAGATTTAGTTAAGTGTAAGAAAATTTTATTTTTTTAAAAGCCCTGAAAGGTATTCTCCATAACCGCTCTTTTTTAATTCTCCTGCTAATTTTGCAAGAGCGTCTCTATCAATAAAATTCATTTTGTAAGCGATCTCTTCGGGGCAACCTATTTTTAGCCCCTGTCTTTTTTCAATTACCCTCACATATTCTGTTGCGTCGCTTAAAGAATCGAATGTACCTGTATCTAACCACGCAAATCCCCGATCTAAAACAGCAACTTTCAAATTCTTATTTTTCAGGTAGATCTCATTTACAGTAGTAATTTCATATTCTCCTCTTGCACTTGGTGCTATATTCTTTGCAATTTCAACTACAGCATTATCATAAAAATACAAGCCGGGAACTGCATAATTACTT
This sequence comes from Ferruginibacter lapsinanis, assembly GCF_020783315.1. Classification (NCBI taxonomy): domain Bacteria; kingdom Pseudomonadati; phylum Bacteroidota; class Chitinophagia; order Chitinophagales; family Chitinophagaceae; genus Ferruginibacter; species Ferruginibacter lapsinanis. The sequence continues at coordinate 848,618 of NZ_CP086063.1, forward strand.
TTTGGATTCACTGGTTTTTCTTCTATGCTTAGTGCGTTAAAATTATCATCAAACTCAACTACACCATACCTTTCAGGATCACTTACAGGGTAGGCAAAGATCACCGCCCCTTCTGTTTTAGCACTTTGCTGTAATAATTTACTAAAGCCGCTACCATAAAAAATATTATCTCCTAATACCAGTGCAACACTATCATTGCCTATAAATTTTTCTCCTATCACAAATGCCTGTGCCAAACCATTCGGCACCTCCTGTTTGGCGTATTCAATTTTACATCCCCATTGACTACCATCTTTCAATAACCTTTTAAACTGATCCTGATCTTCAGGAGTAGTGATGATCAATATTTCTTTTATCCCTGCCAGCATTAATGTACTCAGCGGATAATAGATCATCGGTTTATCATAAATAGGCATCAATTGTTTACTGATCCCCATTGTGATCGGATATAGTCTTGTGCCCGAGCCGCCTGCCAGAATTATTCCTTTCATGATTATCTTTTTTCGTATTGTTGTTGGTAATAGTTCTGGTAATTTCCGCTCGTTACATCATTCAGCCACTCGGCGTTTGAAAGATACCAATCTATGGTTTTAGATATCCCTTCCTCAAATTGCAATGATGGTAACCAGCCTAATTCATTTTTCAACTTAGTAGCATCAATAGCATATCGCAGATCGTGTCCTGCTCTATCTTTTACATAGGTGATCAATTTTTCAGACGCTCCTTTTTCTCTTCCCAATTTTTCATCCATCTGTCTGCACAATTCTTTTACCAGGTCAATATTCGTCCATTCATTATGCCCCCCAATATTATAGGTTTCGCCAACTTTACCTTTATGAAAAATCACATCGATAGCTCTTACATGGTCTTCTACAAAAAGCCAATCTCTTACATTTTCTCCTTTACCGTAAATAGGTAGAGGCTTATTATTAATAATATTGTGAATGCAAAGAGGAATTAATTTTTCAGGAAAATGATACGGTCCGTAATTATTAGAGCAATTAGAAATTTTTATCGGTAAATGATAGGTGTGGTAAAATGCTCTTACCATATGGTCAGAAGATGCTTTGGAGGCAGAGTAAGGGCTACGTGGATCGTAGGCTGTTTCTTCGGTAAAAAAGCCTTCAGCACCTAATGACCCATAAACTTCATCTGTAGAAATATGATAAAATATCTTATCATCATATGCCCCTGCCCAACTTTCTTTTGCGGCAATAAGCAATGTTGATGTTCCTATTACATTGGTAGTAACAAATGCTAACGGATCTGTGATAGATCTATCCACATGGCTCTCTGCAGCGCAGTGCAGTACACCGAAAAATTTATGTTCTGCAAAGAGGTTTCTCAACAGATTTAAATCGGTAATATCTCCCTTTACAAACTTATAATTAGGTCGATCCTCTATATCTTTTAAATTTTCGAGATTGCCGGCATAAGTAAGTTTATCGAGATTAACGATCTTATATTCAGGATATTTAGTTACAAACAAGCGAACCAGATGTGACCCTATAAAACCGGCTCCCCCGGTCACTAATACAGACTTTGACATTTTTTAAATTTATGGACGAAAATAAGCATTATTCTCTTAATCAGCATTTGGTAATGAAAACAAAGTACGTTGTTTGTGGGCATTGAGGACATATTGACCCTTTGGCAAATCTAAATATATTGTATTGACAACCCAATTATTATACTAAATCGCATAAGGGCCTCCGCAACAACTTTATTCAAAAACTTATCAGCATCTTTTTTGTGTCCGATCTATTTATATATACAAAAAATTATATGTATTGAAGCGTAAGGAGAAATAGAATTTATTAAAAGACTAAAATATTCTTATTTTCTAGCTCCATTGAAAATACAGATATTTGCGTTTTTAATGATGTTTTTAACGCAATTTTGCCGGATTATATGCTTGTATTAAAACAAAAACTCTTTTTTAAAGTATTAAAAGTATCGAATGACCTAACAAAAAATGAATTTAAAGTAATCAATAGTACATCAATTAGCAATATATAATGCAACAGCCAATAAAAAATAAGTGAGGCTATATGGATATCCTGAAAATCAATTATCTCAACCCCATTTTATTTATACTAACAACAGATAGTACATTTACATCAAATCAGAAAATGCTCAAAGGAAAGGGAGGTTTGCGAAAATGCATTCATTTTTTATTTAATCCTTACTTTTGAACAATCATCATCATTTCAATCATCAAGTTAAGTGGAATTAAAAGAAGTTAAAATAGGTTATGTCCCATATAAACAAGATTATAACGCTCCGGGAGACAGACGTAGGTTTGTGTTTTATGCTAATGAAAGAAAAATCAATTTTGAAACTGCCGATTTTGACAAATATTATGATATAGTATATCTTAACCTGGGATGCAATATTTCCAAATGGTTGAACTACAAGAAAAAGAACCCCAATACAAAAATAATTTTTGAAGCCGTAGATGCCTTTTTTCTGGGAGGATTTACCTTTTTGAATTGTATCAGAGGCACCGTTAAGTTTTTGAACAGAAGGGAAAGTCGTTGGTATTTAAATTACCAATCTGCAATTAATAAAATGTTCAAGTATGCCGATGCCGTAGTTTGCTCTACTTCTTTACAAAAAGATTTTATTTTAAAGTACAACAGTAATGTGCACATCTCTCTTGATTATTTTTTGGATGACATCAATTCTTTTAAAACCAATTATGAACAGACCGGTAAATTAAAACTGGTATGGGAAGGCCAGGCTTACACATTAGAGAACATTCTTTTATTGAATGACGTTTTTAAAAAACTTGCCGATAAGATAGAATTGCATATAATAACGGACCTGTATATTAAATATCCATTTAAAATTTTTAACAAATCTTCTAAAAAGATCATTGAAAAGATCCCTTGTAAAACTTTTTTTTACGAATGGCAAAAAGATACATTTTCTAAAATAATTATTGACAAGGATCTGGCTATAATACCGTTGAACGAACGGGATAATTTTACCTGGAATAAACCGGAAAACAAATTATTGTTGTTCTGGCAGATAGGCATTCCTGTATTGACTTCCAACAGCCCTGCTTACAAAAGAGTGATGCAGGAAGCCGGACTGGACTCATGTTTTACTGACACAGTATCTTGTTTAAAAAAGATAGAAGAGTTTTTACAAAAATCTGCTGCAGAAAAGAAAGAAGAGATCACTAAAGGCTTAGCTTACATTAATAAATTTCATTCCAAAGAAGTCATTTTGAAAAAATGGGATGAATTATTCGCTTCAATATAAAGTACAGAAAGCTATTTATATTTTTTTAGGTTTTAGCAATATACAAATGCTAAAACTAAGTGATTTGGGTAACCACTTGAACGGAACTCCTTTTTCATATACGATGTCGAAATATTCCGACAACTGCCCTCGCAGCTCTTTATAACTAAATCCTTTATGATCTGTAAGGCTTCTGGTAACCTTGTGTGGCATTCCGAAAGTTGTCAGCATCAATTCCTTAAAATTATACTCCTCGCTTTTACCCTGGGTCAACTTTTTGAACATATATTTTAAGAAGAAAAAGAACCCTTGTTCATTTGGCACAGTGATAAAAGAATATTGCTTTGTAGCCATTGCCATTCTTTTTATATACTCAAGCAGGTCTGGATTTCTAAGATGTTCCAGTGTCTCCTGACAAACAGTGATATCAAATTTTTCTCCTGCCGGATTAAATTCAGCTGCCATGTTACACTCATGAAAAGTGTATTCTGGTTTTTCTTTCCATGTTTCTCGTGCTATATCAAGCCCATATTCCCAATTTGCATCATAGCCGCTATATTTCGATGGGTTATTCAAAAAATAAATGGCTTTTGCATCATAACAGCCCAATTCCAGAACAGATATATTATTCAGTCCCAGATTTTTTACTTCTTCCTGCAGCCAAATATACCTTGCCATATGCATCCTGCCTCTGAAAGTATCAGTATTAAAAAGCCGCTCATTATAAGGTCTTGTAAGACTCTCGATCATTATTATATCTTTATTTTATTGTAACAGTCTTTCTGGATCATTGTATTCTTGTACTTTATTTCGAAAATATCCTGCGTGACTTAATTAACAGTATATATGCTTTTGCAAGATCTTTAATCTCTTTAAATCTGGCACTACCAATTAAAAATAATAGCCTCGAAAAAGGCTCTATAATAAAAGTAGTAAAAGAAACAAAAGCACACCCAGACACAGAAAAATTCTTTTTTGCATATAAAAGCCTGCTACGTAAAGTTAGGAACAACCTGTATGCTTTTACTTTATTGGTAGTTCCACCACCTGTATGGTGCGCTTTTATGGCCGCATTAAAAAAAGACCTTCCTCCCATTTTGTGCAAACGAAGTGAAAAATCAAGTTCTTCATAATACACAAAAAAACGTTCGTCAAAATAACCAAGTCTTTCAAAAACTTTACGACGCATAAACATAAAGGCGCCTGTGAGTTGATCAACAAACCTGCTTTCTTTATGATCCCAATCTGTCATTAAAATTGCAGGGGTAAAAAGCCTGGGTGCTATTTTAGATAACCCCAAAGCATCATAAAAAAATGTTTTAGGTGTAGGAAATCTTGCACAGCTGGGACTTATTTTTCCATCGTCATCCAGCAATTGACAACCCACAATATCCGTTTCCTTATGCCCTTCCATATACGCCAAACAATCTGATAAAGTATTGCGCTGAAGCTGCGTATCCGGATTTAAGAACAATACATATTCTGCGTTGCCTGCTAAAAAACCCTGGTTACAGGCTTTAGCAAATCCAACATTTTCAGCATTTTTGATTATCTCAATTTGAGGACGCTGTAAAACCAGTTGTAAAGACTCGTCCGCAGAATTATTATCAACGATGATTACTTTTCCCAGTATTGATTCATTTTCAGGTATAAAAACAGAAGTGATGCAATCTTTTATATAATCGCCGCTATTCCAGTTTACAATTATTATGTCTACCATTTAAAAAATTAATATTTATTATCTTCCAAATGATTTAGTAAGAAAAAAATTATCTGCTTCATATTATTCAGTATCACTGCAAAATGAATCGCAATTTATGACCATTATTTTAAAGTTTTGGTTTTGTGTGCCCTAATGCTCAATATTTTTTACTCCTTGCTTTATCAACGATTGATAAAATATCTTTTATCTTTATAGCTTACTAAGTAACGATTTGAAGCATTAACGACACCAAAAGGTGGATGTAACGCACACATAGATTAGAAATTCAAGTATGGCAGCTACTAAATGTATTGTTTGTAACCAAGACGCCTCAAAAGTCTTGGAAAATTATAAAGGGTATCAGGAAGGCGAAGATTTTGATATATATTACTGTTCTTCCTGTAATACATCTTTTTCCTCTCCACATTCGGTAAATGATAAAATTTACGATTATATCTATTCGCAAAGCGATGTTGTACCGGGTTATAACAGATACGCATTGTATGCAAAAGAGATCCTGAATACAAAAAATGCCCTGGACTATCTGGCCAATAAAGAGGCTATGTATTTTTCTATCCGGGAAACTTTGGCCGCAGACAAGGATAAAACAAAGAAGATACTGGAAGTAGGTTCCGGATTAGGGTATCTTACCTATGCCATTAAACAACAGGGATATGACATTACCGGGTTAGATATTTCTGCTGATGCTGTAAAAAAAGCAACAGACAGATTTGGTAATCATTTCATCTGTCAGGATGTTTATAAATATGCATTGGATAATGCAGGGAAATTTGATATTGTTATTCTTACAGAAGTAATAGAACATTTGCCCGAACCTAATAGTTTTTGTGATGTGCTGGTTAGTTTATTGAAGCCTGGAGGCAAACTAATTATTACCACTCCCAATAAATCAGCCACTCCTCCGGGGGAAGATTACTGGGACACAGAATCACCACCGGTGCACCTCACCTGGTTCTCAGAAGATTCTTTCAGGGTAATTGCTGCACAGCGAGGGCTTAACTTTTCTTTCTTTGACTTTACAAACTTTAATAAAAATCATATTGATGTAACCAGGTTTAAATATTACAAAAGTTTTTATAAAAAGGGAATGAGGAACCGTGGACATACGCTTGATAAAGACGGAAAAGTAATTGCCCCTTTGAATCTGACCGTAATGAGTTCGGCAGGAAGAATAAAAGCATCTGTAAAAAAATTAGCAAAATTAATCCTCGAACCTCTATTCATATTATTTTTAACCGATAAGAAAAACCCCGAAAGAAATAGTATTCTTAGTGTTATTTTACAGAAGCCAGATATAAAATAAGTACTAGTAATAGCTTTTCATTTAACCGAGAAATGCAAAAAATCCTTTCAGCTATTTTATAAAAGTAATCGTAGCTTTAATTTGTGCTACGAAATATTGATATAAAAATATGCAAGCGAACAATGTTGAAAGCATGTTGCTTTTTTGTCTTAACTATCTTTTTTGGTCTCTCTGCATTTTCAAAAACGCTGAATGTTACAAAGTTTGGAGCCCGTGGGAATGGCAAAACAGATGACACCAAGGCCATCCAGGCAGCTATTAATGCGGCTGTCAATTACCCTAATGCTACTGTGTATTTCCCTGCCGGTATTTATTTGATCGATTCTTATACAAAAACATCCGTTTATCTTATTAATTATTGTCTGAAACTTCACTCTAACATTAGTTTTAGAGGAGATGGAAGTAAGTCTGTTATAAAATTAGCCAGCCATATTTTTGATAGCAGAGATACTATGGCCAATGCACATATTTTTTATGGTACAAATATTAAACATGTCCAATTTACCGGGTTACTGGTGGATATGAACGGAGCAAATAACCTGGTGCCTTCTGGAATTATAAAAAACAACATGACCTTGTTTGTTGAGAACGGCAGTGATATCAGTATCAGCAATATCACTATAAAAAATTGCTCCGGGTCAAATATGATTGCAATAAGAGGTACGGGGCATGGCTTACTAATAAAAAATTGTTCTTTTTATAATGGCGGTAATTATGTTGGAGGCGCCACTCCGAATAGGTATCAGACTGACTTTTCATTTTTGTATTGCACATGGGACAGCACAAAAATTGTCAATAACCGCCTTGAACAACAAAACCCGGACATAGCACTAAGTAATTATACAGGAGGAATAGAATTGCATGGCTCATATTCTTATGCAGGCCAAAATACTATTATCGGTTGTAATCCGGGGTTGTATATAAGCAGTACGGCACATGTGTTAAAAGGAGTGGTGGTTGCGAATAATAAGATACGTCAATGTTTAAGAGGTATTGCATTCTGGATACAACATCCTATTACTGATATTACTATATCCAACAACTATATCAGCATTACGTATCCTCGCTTACTGAAGCAAAAACTAAGTGGCATTGAGATCCCAAATGGTAATGCAATGGAATATAGCGACAGACAGGCCAACAATGCCATGTTAAATAATATCACCATCGTTAATAACACCATCACATCATTATTGACCGAAGATAAAATTGACAAAACCTCAGGAATGATCTTACATTCTCTACAGAATTCCACTATTAAAAGCAATACAATTTCAGGGATGAATTACGGGGGAATAGTAATGGAAGGAAGCAAATGGGGTATGAGATCTGTTATGATCAGAAATAACAAATTCAACTATTTTAAAAGGAATAACGATATACAGGCTGTGGGAGGATATGTGATCATTACAGATAGTTACAGCAGTAAGGTAACTGGAGCTCCGGGGTTAAAAAATATTATTTTTACTCAAAATATTTTCAATAAAAAAATAACCACTATTTCAAGCAATCAACAAAATAAAAAACAAGGCAAGTTTTTTGGAGCATTTATCGCACTCCCCTCTAAAATGATGAATGAGATTCATTTTGATAAGAATGAATTTTCGGACAAGAAGGAAACTATTGTATCTGTAAAAACAGATTAAGACTGGATAACTTTATCTTTTCTAACCTTAAAATAAACATCCAGGAACAAAAACAGTTCAATAAAAAACATGATCTGTAACCAGAAAGAAAAAAGACTCATATACTGGTCCTGAAAAAAACTCATCAACAACGGAAACAGCAGAAAGGAATAGTATAATGTGTTTCTCAGATTTTTTGTTCTTGCAGACCTGTGATAGATCCAGGTATGTAACGCCCCAAACAACCCTATCATAAGCCAGGCATACATCTTTCCAAAATCACGGATGTAGGGACTATAAAATGTGAATACATTGGTTGGATACGGAACGAAAACAAAATCTGATACAAGGCTACTCACCTTTTTGTCCGACACCAAGTTCAGTTGTTGGCCTGTTTTAATAAAAAAGCGTAATGTATATTCTCCCGGATAACGGGCCTTAACATTTCGGCCAATTTCATTATCCAGTGCGGTGATCGATGAAACAAGATATACTCCCGTTGTTTCTGACGAAGCCTGTAAGTTATCTTTTAAGGAATCTTTTAGATCTCCTCCCTTACCATATAACATCCCAAATAAAATAAACACCAGCAAAAAGCCGATAAGCAAAAGCCCATATTTTTTAAGCGAAAAGTTTTTTTTGTGAAAATAACTGATGCCCAAATAAATTGAAAGAATAATGAAAAAATAAGTTCTCCCTGTAGCTAAAAGTGCATACACAACTGTAACAAGAAAACTGGTAATAAATAATACTCTGTTCAATTTTCCTTTTTCTTTCACAAAAGAATAATAACTGATCGCAAAAACAACAAACGAAAGTGAGATCAGGTATTTTGTAGGACCGATATCTTCATCGCCATAAGACAACTCGTTTCTTAATCCCTGAAAGAAATCATCAATTTGAGAAGCCAGAAAAACCCGTATGGATGCCTGTATATATAAAGGAAGTCCTATTACCACTATGCCAAGAAAAATAATCCTTAATGTCAGGCTTAATGTCAAATCTGATTGATCCGAAGGCAATACTTCTGTATTCTTTAGTTGATTGTATCCCGTTACCAATAAAGATCCAAGACTAAACGTAACCACTCCAACAAAGAGTATCATATAGGTTTCAACACCTACAGGATACAACTGATCCAGAATAGTATGCCTTAATATAAAGTGCAATAAAATGATTGAAAACCAAACAAACGAAAACAATACCGCCGGTTGAAAGACCTTTCTGGAAGTGATCGTGTAATTAAATAAAAAAACAAACAAGTGCAGAAGAATAAAAACAATATCCGTTAATATAATAGTTTGTTGATCCATGTAGAAATTTATAATTGTTATTCTCGGTACTACTTTGTTATAGCTTTTTTAAAAGCACAATAAACTCTGAATAAGAAACCAATACCAGGTATACTATTGCCGACAACAAATAGCCCAATGGATATAACATTTCGTTTGTGCTATTGCCCCAGATAATATACAATAAAAACTGTACCGCAAATGCCACCACAACCATTTTCAACATTAAAAAACTCTTCAACTTAAGCTCAAAATGCTTTTGAATAACCATTGCCATTTGCCATATAAATGTACCTGCAATAACAATAAAACCCATCATTTTATAAGATAAAGTATTCGGAGTTTTTAATATCAGTAATAAAAGATCTGCTCCAAAAAGCCAGTAAAGTACTGTAGCAAAAACAAATCCGGCCAGTTCATACAACAATATCTTTTTAAGAATATTTTTAATAGCCCTGATCTCTCCTTTCTCATATGCCACAGTCAGAATCGGATATAAAGAGGTAACAACAGGATAGATCAAAATAGTGATCCCTCTTGACAACAGATCAAATATAGCCTGATAATTTCCTTGCACTGTTGCACCTATGTTTTTAGCCATAAAGATCTTATCAATGTAACCCAGCAAAAATGAAAAGGCAAACCAAAATGAAAGAGGTGCTCCGTACTTCAAAAATTTGTTTGTAAGTGGCTTTATATTGCTGCTTGTATACACTACATCTTTTAATCCGGGTATTTGTTTAGAGATCTGCAGATACAAATACCCTGCAGATACGATGTATGAAATTATTGTACCTATGAATAAAGCGTAGAGGTAATTCATTTTTGTTGTTAACAACAATAGCAATGACAACAACAGGTAAGTTCCTACCCGAATACTCTCCAGAAAAATTATTTTCCGTGATAAAAATGCCGATTGAGAAACCGCTGCAATTGTAAATTGAATTGCCGTGCTTAAGATGGATACCGCTATCAATGCCCCTAATAAAAAATCACCACTTTTAACCCCAATTAATAAAGATATCGGTATACAAAAAAATAACTGCGTAATAAATGCGATGGTAATGACCTGCTGAATAAATAATACTTTATTTTCGCTGCCTGCGTAAAAACGCAGAATGCTGTTGGTGATCCACACACCTAAAATAGCCACACAGATCAACGAAAGATTAAACCAAATAGAAAAATTCCCATATCCATCGGAGCCTAATATTCTTTTAAAAACGGGAATAGATATACCTGTAACTAATGCCGGTAAAATAAAACTAACCAGATAATTGAAATAGTCTTTTTTAAATCTTTCAAATAAATCCATTAGTTGTTAATTGGATTTTTTTGTCCGTTTGCATTATTAAATAACTGAAGCGCCCAGATAATAAAAAATGTTACTAAAACTGATATTATAGAAAACAATACTGCCGTAACCAGTTTGCTTTTTTTAATTTTTTTCATCGGATAATCTGCAGCATCGATGATTTGCATTAACGGCACTTCTTTTAAATATTGAAACCTAGCAAGCTCCAGATTTTTAAACATCTCTCCGTATGCCCCTCCATATACCTGCATATTTACCTGTTGTTGAAGTATTGGCACTTGCGCCTGAGCAAAGGCCGGATTTAAATTAGCATCCTGTGTAGCAGCTTTACTGCTGATGCTCGAATTTAAATTCCCTTTCATAGAAGCCACTCTTTGCTCCAGTATCTCTAAAGTTTGACGTGATTTTTTACTACTGAGTTCGATATAAAAACTATTTGTTTCATTTACCAGCCTGTCTGTAAAATCTTTGGCAAATTTTTCATTCGTGTTGGTAACATTTACTTCGAATATATTTAGTTTTCTATCGGGCTTTTGTGCTACAATGAAATTACTTGTAAACTCAATATAAGTGGCATACAAAACACTGTCCTGTAAATATGTAAATGTTTCCTTTGTCTGTCCCACAGGAAAATGAATAGCAGCAACCGCAGGATTTTTTGTACGGGTTCTCAAATCAGATTGATCAATAAAAAATTCAATAAGGGTTGTTGGTTTATTTTCGAATGTATCTACAGATAGCAATACTCTTTCAATCATTCGACGACTTTTCAATATCTCAAGGATATTCTCACCGGCAAATACATCTTTTCCTCCTCCTAAATTCAATCCAAATTGTGCGGCTAAACTTAACGCACCACCAAGGCCTCCTTCGCTACCTCCATCATCTAAAGCAAATGTAAGCCTACTTTGATATTTAGGTTTTTGACTTTTTGCATAAAAAAAACCTACAATTCCCGCCAATAAACCTACCAATGCAAATAGCCACCATTTCTTTTTAATAATATTCACCCAACTTTTTATTTGTTCTACCAACATAATCTGTTGAGATCCTTTATCAGATGAAGCCCCGATCTTATCTCCGGTAATTTCAGTCATACCTTTTTATTTTCTTGAAGTTATTATCACATTAGCTACTATTCCTAAAGCTGATACCAATAAAGCCCACTCACCTGTGGTCATCCTGGCTTTGTTTTTAACCGATTTTTGAGGCACAAAAATTTCAGATCTGGACGTAACTTTAGGATAGCTCTTGAAAAATAAAAATCTTTTTACAATTTTTACCTTCCCATCCGGATATATCACCATAGTTCCCACTTTCCTTGCATTCCCTGTATAGTTGCCGGCTCTTTTGATATAATATCGAAGATTCACATTCCCATCGTATGGAACTACAGTAGGAAAGTATACCTCTCCCGACACTTTTACCAGGCTGGTATTTCTGTCAATAGTGATGATATCACCATCTTCTAACGTTATATTTTCAGGACCATCAGGATGTCTCATCGCTTCAGAAAGATTAATACTAATTAAGAAAGAAGTCTTATACACATCTTTTTTTAACCGGTCATTAGTACTAAGGCTATCCTGTCTTAAATTATATACCCTTTTAAAAATAGCTTCTCTTTCTTCAGCTGATAATTCTGATTGAACATATCTGCGAATCTTTACTGAAGTTGTATCTGCAGATGCTTTAAAACCACCCACTCTCTTAAATACATCACTAATTCTATCAGCACTCTTACTCAAGCTATATTGTCCCGGGCTCAATACTTCTCCTAATATTAATACATTGCGTTGGTTAGCATAACCCGGCAAATTTTTCACACTGATAATATCATATGGCTGAAGCAAAATATCTTTATTATTTGCAAGGTTAACGATGAATATATCAGTTTGTGTATGGTTAACTTTACTTACATCTGCATTTTTTAACCTTCTTGAAATTTCAATTTTTGAAGAGTCGCCGAAATCTGTTAGGCCACCGATAGAAAGCAACAGATCCTTTACAGATAGATTTTCACGCCATCTGTAATCTCCCGGTTTTTTCACTTCTCCCTTTACGGTAATCATATATTTGTCCCTAAAATCAAAAATGGAGTGTACAGAAATTGAATCATCTTTCTGCAGGTACACAGTTTGATTATACTTTAAAACAGAGTCAATGCTTACAGATAAGGTAGTAGGGGTTTTGTCGATATTATTTCTGAAAATTGTAGCCCTTACAGTATAGGCATCTTCGGTAATTCCTCCTGCTCTTTCGATAAGATTTTTTACCGTTAACCCTTCTGTCAATTGATAAGGGCCAGGCCTGAAAACTGAACCGGATATAATAATTCTGTTTTCAAATCTGTCTAATAATTTACCTATAAAATACTTATCGCTTCCTTTTGGTTTAAATGTATCAAAATCTTTAGCATCAAGATCGAGCATGGTCTTTTCCTTTTCTGCAATCCTTTCCACACTTATTGAACCTTTGAATGCATTATCTGTAAACCCTCCGCAAAACTCAAGCAGATCATTAAAATTCTCTTTATCCAAAACTTCGAACTTGCCTTTACGTTTTACTTCTCCTTCAATTGACACCCTGGTTTTATAATAAGGTATTCTTATTACATCACCTTCCTGCAAAAGAATATTATCTTTTTGATTTCCTTTTAATAAGAAACTATATAAATCTGCGCTTCTTTTAACCTCATTTCCTCTTATCAATTCTATTTTTCTGTAAGTTCCCATTTTTGTAGGACCTCCGCATAAGTACAGGATATTATACAATGTGGTAAGAGAAGAAACAGTAAATGTTCCGGGCTTTTTTGCCTCGCCGATAACCGTTACTCTTATACTGCGTATTTTGCCCAATGAAATTTGCACTTTCGTTTGACCGGAACCGATAGCCTTATAAATACTTGAGGCCATTTTAGCTTTTATCTTCTCTCCCGCTTGATCCATACTTAATCCACTTACATAAATAGGGCCCACATTTTGAATATATATATATCCTTCTTCGTTCACCTTAAGGTTATAACTTTTTTCACTAAAGCCATACACATTTACAATAATTTCATCATCGGGACCAAGTATATATCCTGCAGGAGTTGGAATACGTAAATTGGGTTCAAACACAAGACTATTTGATGTAAATAATTCGGAACCAAAGATCTCCGCATCATTTTCGAAACTTTGTTTAGGAAGGCTTTTCTTTGCCGTATCATATGCATGTTGTATCTCTTCCTTTTTACCATCGGTAACCGATTGATTATCATCGGTATTGATTGCAGGTTTTTTTACAATATTGATCGTTTGTAATCTATTACGCAGTTTTATCATTTCTGCATTTGAAAGACCTTTTTCAACTGCCAAACGATATAACTGAGCCTCTGTCATGCCAGACTCCATTGCCTTTTCGTAGAATGATTTTATCTCATCGTCGCTATAGCTGTCAATCTTTGCATTGCTCAAGTCATTCATATCCAGCATTGTTTGAGCTTCACACTTTGTAATATTGAAAAAAACAGCGAGAATAACCAAAAAAATCAGTCGTGTAATTTGCATAAATTTCTTGTTTGTTACCCCCGGTATCTTTCTGAAAACCATAGGGGAAAAGTGTTAGCGAAGTTAATAACATTTTACAGATATTTCACATTTGGGGTTTAGTAATCAACTGTTTCCGAAATTCCTCCGTTACCTTTGCCGCCATGCATTACGCTTCAATAGAAAATATCAGTAAATCTTTCGGGGTAAGAACCCTTTTTAAAAATATCACTTTAAACATAGAAGAAGGCGATAAAATAGCGCTTGTTGCCCGAAATGGTAGCGGAAAAAGCACTTTATTGAAAATTATCACGGGGCTCGATACCCCTGATACCGGTACTATTTGGGTACATAAAGACATTAAGGTGGTGATGCTTCAGCAGGACAATGATTTTGATAATGAGAAAACTATTTGGGATAATGTGCTCCGTTTGGATAATCCTGTTGTAAAACTGGTGAAAGAGTATGAACTTTTTTTAGAAGAGGGGCAGGAAGACGTGGATAAACTTGGCGACCTGATGGCACGGTTAGATGACCTTAATGCCTGGAGCTTTGAAAGTGACCTCAAACAAATTTTAGGAAAATTAAACCTGCATCACTTAAATGAAAAAGTGGGCAACCTCAGTGGCGGACAAAAAAAGAGAGTGGCATTGGCGCAGGCGCTGATAGAAGCAGATCTGCATCAGGGGCGTTGTTTATTAATATTGGATGAACCTACCAACCATTTGGATGTTAGTATGATCGAGTGGCTGGAAGATTATCTGGCAGCATCAAAACTTACCCTGTTGTTGGTAACGCATGATCGGTATTTCTTGGATGCGGTATGTAATGAGATAGTAGAAATTGATGAAGAAAAAGTGTATGTATATAAAGGTGACTATGATAATTTCTTAGAGCAAAAAAGTTTACGATTAGAGGTTCAGCAAAGTGAGTTACAAAAAGATAAAAATATTTTCAGAAAAGAACTGGAATGGATGCGTAAGCAACCGAAGGCCCGAACTACAAAAAGCAAAAGCAGGCAAGATGCTTTTGTTGAAGTAGAAGAAAGGGTTAAGCAACAGAAAGATGTGGAAGAAGTTAGTCTGCAGGTGAAAATGACCAGGCTTGGTGGTAAAATTTTAGAGTTGAAGAAAGTATATAAAAGCTATGGCGATCTGAAAATAATGAACGGCTTTGATTATACTTTTAAACGTGGCGAAAGAATTGGTGTTGTGGGTAAAAATGGGGTGGGTAAATCTACATTTTTAAAAATTGCGTTACAACTTGAAGAGCCGGACAGTGGTAAGATCAACCATGGAGACACCGTAGTGTTTGGCAATTTCAGTCAGGATGGATTGGTATATAAAGAAGATAAAAGAGCCATCGAATATGTAAAAGATATGGCAGAATATTTCCCGTTGGCAGATGGCACCAAGATCAGTGCCAGCATGTTCATGGAGAAATTCGGTTTTTCTGCAGAGCAGCAATTTACTCCACTGAGTAAACTAAGTGGTGGAGAAAAACGCAGATTGCATTTAATGAGTGTTCTCTTCCTAAACCCCAATTTTTTGGTGTTGGATGAACCGACCAATGACCTGGATCTGCAAACTTTACGTACACTGGAAGAATTCTTAATGGATTATCCCGGCTGTATTTTGATTGTTAGCCATGATCGTTATTTCATGGATAGAATGGTTGACCATTTATTTGCTTTTGAAGGTGATGCAGTAATAAGAGATTATCCCGGAAACTATACGCAATATAGAGCGGCCGTGGCCAATGGTAGTCTTACAGATGAAAGACAATTGATCAAACAAGCGCCAAAAGCAGCTGCTGAAGAAGTAGCCGTTGAAACAGTTGCAAAACCAACTAAAACCAGTGCGCCTAAATTATCTTTCAAAGAAAAATTTGAATTTGAAACAATAGAAAAAGAAATGCCTTTACTGCAAAAAGAAAAAGCTGAACTGGAACAAAAAATGAATGAAGGCAATTTAAGTTTTGACGAATTGCAAAAAGCCGCTGAAAGAGTAGGTATTATTGTTCAACAACTAGATGAAAAAGAAATGAGGTGGTTGGAGTTAAGTGAGAGAATTTAATTGGTAAATAATATTTCGCTTGTCCCATCTCCTGTTTCTGTTATATATGCTTCTAACTCAAGATTAAATTTTTGCAGATATGCTTTGCCGGTTTTTTCTATAAAACCTTCAATTGCATCAGCGGCAATAATATTGATGGTACAGCCTCCAAATCCGCCACCCATCATTCTTGAGCCAATCACAGCCACATTATCGAGTGTTTGCTCTACCAAAAAATCAAGCTCAGGACAACTGACCTGATATAACTTACTTAACCCTTCATGTGTAGCATACATGAGTTTTCCAAACCCGATCAGGTCATGTTGTTGTAATAGTTCTGCGGCCTTCTTGGTTCTTAAAATTTCTTCTATTACATATTGACAGCAGTCGTACACCTCTTTTTTCATTTCATCTTTACATGAAATTATCCTCTCAGCACTGTAAATATCTCTGAAAGATTGAATATTTAATTTTGATTGTAAAATAGCCAACCCTTCTTCGCATCTTTGTCGGCGTACATTGTATTCTCCGCTCGCTAACGAATGATGCACTTTTGTATTTAGTAATACGATTTTATAGCCGTCTAACTGCAAAGGAAAATATTGATGTTCGAGGTTTTTACAATCGAGCAATAATACATTGTCTTTTTTGCCCATCATATTGGCAAACTGATCCATGATGCCACATTTCACATTAGGGAAATTATGCTCGGCCCTTTGACAGAGACGGGCCAACTCCACTCTGCTTAGCCCACAATTAAACAATTCATTCAATGCAAAAGCAAGTCCGCCTTCAACTGCAGCTGATGAACTGATACCACTACCACGAGGAATATCTCCACTAAAAACACAATTAAATCCCTTGATGCTTTTCTTCAACAATAAAAATTCATTGACCACACTTAGTACATAATTCTTCCAGCTATTGATCTTTTTAATTTCATGGATATTTATAGAAAACCACTCATCAAAATCAATAGCATAAAAATGACATTCATCTGTACCATTTTGTGCTACAGCATAATAAACTCCTTTATTAATAGCGGCAGGCATCACAAAGCCATCGTTATAATCAACATGTTCACCGATAAGGTTTATACGGCCCGGTGAAAAAAACAATTGAGGTTGAACAGAAAAACTTTCTGAAAATATTTTTTGTATTCGGCTGGCAATCGAATTCATGCAATTAAGTTAGAGGCGTTATTTTATACGAGGTTGTGAAATTAGCTTTTTCTTTTGGTTGTAATATCTTTAATCCTATTCCATTATTGAACGTATCCGGAATAGCGCTCAGGTTTTCTATGGCAATACTCTTGCGATGATCGGGTGTATATATCTGCAGATAAGGATATGTTTTATCCGGACGAATCTCTATTTGTATTTTTTTTTCTTTGTCACGCAATACACACAGTGGCTGGCATTCTGCAAAATTCACACTAAAGCAATCATCAAATTTTGTATCTCCGATTTTTTTTAATGATCCAAATTCTTCATATACTTTCTTTTCTCCTGTCGGAATCATATCACTATCAAAAAGCATTTTTTCTTTGCTTTGGAATTCCAGTAAGAGATCATCTATCTTTCCATTGAAAGTAAAATAAGGATGCCAGCCATCCTGAATAGGTATTGCATTTTCATCTTTATTAATAATATCTGTCGATATTGTTAATAAACTATTGGCTTGTAATAAATAAGTGATGATACAGTCATAATGAAATGGATAACCTTCGTCTGTCCCCTTGTATTGGTATAATAAAGACACTCCGGCATGATCATCAGAAATATGTTTATTGATCATTTCAAAAGAGGCATCATATAACAGACCATGTAACGCACTTTTTCCTAATAAAAATTTTTTGATACTATATCCCTGATCAGCAAAAACATAGCTGGCATTTTTTATTCTGCAGGCAAACGGAGAAAGTTTGCAACTTTTAAACCCTTTCGAAGAAACATTTTGAGCAAAATCGTTTGCGTCATCATAATGATCTATCACATTCATTCTCTCTCCATTATGCACTATCGTAAATGCATGAAGGATCGCTCCGCATGAAGGAATTACTTCAACGGCTGTATCGCTAATGGTATCTTTTAAAACTATTTTAGCAAACCCGTCTTCAATTGTATTATCAACCGTAAATGACATAATCGTTGTGTGAATGTACTAAATACTTCTTATCAAATCCACTAAAACCGCTGTCCACCCTGTTTGGTGACTGGCACCTAAGCCACTCGACGTATCTCCATGAAAATATTCATAAAAAAGAATAAGATCCTTGTTTTCGGGATGATGATAAAACCAATTGTAACTACCATTTACCGGCCTGTTCCCTTTTTTATCTTTTTCAAAAATATGCAGAATACGTTGAGTGAGTTCGGTTGCTACTTCTTTCAGGTTAATGAAATTGCCGGACCCTTTCGGGTATTCAACTTTTAATGTATCACCATAAAACTCGCCGTATTTTTTTATGGCTTTGATGATCAGGTAATTGATAGGCATCCAGACAGGGCCACGCCAGTTGCTGTTCCCTCCAAACAGATCTGAAGTAGAATCCCCGGGATCGTATTGAATAGAGTAGTTGGTATCTTTTAAAGAAATTGAATACGGATTATCCAAATGGAATTTAGATAATGCCCTGATACCTCCTTTAGACAAAAATTCTTTTTCATCCAATAGCTTATCCAGTATCTCCACTAATCTTTCTTTTAATACTAACGACAACAACTGATCATTCCCATCGCTTGTTTCTTCATTTGGTAAGAATAAATTATTGTTTATTCTGTAATTATCAAACCAGTTGGTTCTTTTTCTGAAATCACTCAGTGTCGCCAATGATTTTCTATCGATGATAGAAACCGCAAATAGAGGTGCTATCCCAACAATTGATCGCACTTTTAACGGAACCGGGTGTTGGTCTCTTAAAGACAATACATCATAAAAGAAATTATCATCTTTATTCCATAATCCTAATTCATTTAGCGCTTCTGCAATGATTACAAAGTGCTCGTAGAATTTAGTTGCAGCATCTTCAAAAGAATTATCGGTCATTGCAATTTCCAATGCAATATCCATCATGTTCAAAGCATACATACCCATCCAGCTTGTGCCATCGGCCTGCTCTAAGGACACATCATCATGATGTTCATCAATGCTCCTGTTAAAAACACCAATATTATCAAGGCCTAAAAATCCACCACCAAAAATATTATTCCCATTCTCATCTTTTCTGTTTATCCACCAGGTAAAATTGATGATCAGTTTTTGAAAGATCCTTTTTAAGAACTGTACATCTCCTACTCCCTTCATTTCTTTTTCACGATGATACACCTGCAAAGCTGCAAATGCATGTACCGGAGGATTGACATCACTAAAATTCCATTCATAAGCAGGTATCTGTCCCGATGGATTCATATACCATTCTCTTGTTAACAGGATCAACTGATTCTTCGCAAAACAAGGATCAATGATACTCATAGCTATACAATGAAAAGCCGAGTCCCATGCAGCATACCATGGATATTCCCACTTATCGGGCATGATAATGATATCCTGATTTTTTAAATACTTCCAGTTATGATTTCTTCCATTAAGACGTTGATCTGATAATGGAGTAATGCCATCACTGGTATTTATCCAGCGTTCTACATCGTAATGATAAAACTGTTTACTCCACAATAAACCTGCAAATGCCTGGCGTTGAATATTGAACAGATCTTCCGAAGTTTCTTTTGGTAAAATAGAATGATAAAATTCGTCTGCTTCATTTTTTCTTTGCACAAAAATATTTTCGAAGCCTTCCGCAAAAGGAGCATCAAATAATTGGTTGGCCAATCTAAGGTATATCGTTTCGGAATGACCACCTTTTATCGTACGATTAAAAACAGGTGCACATTTGGTTCCCTGCTTTTTCTCTCTTACCTCTTTTACACGTTTACCATTGATGATTGCCTCATGAAAAGCATCTTTTACAAACGGAGTATCATTGGGTTTACCGAAAAGCTTTTCTTTATTTGTTTCATTTTCTGTAAAAAACAGATCGTCCGGTTGTTGAAAATACAGATACTGCGAACCTAATTTTTCATGGGTGGTTTTTACCGCGTTACTATTCAAAAATTCAATATTAGGTTTTTGTCTTGCCTTACTGCTATATTGCCAGCGATTATAAAACCAAAGTGTTGGTAATACTGTTATTGGCGCAGCAACCTTCCCTCTGTTAACGATCTCTATTTTAATAAAAATATCATCGCTGTTGTTTTTTGCATACTCTACAAAAACATCAAAATATTTATTCTCTTTAAAAACATCGGTATCTAACAGCTCGAACTCGACATCATGCTTACTTCTGTGCTGGTTATTACTTTTCAGTTCTTCATATGGAAACGCCGCCTGAGGATATTTATACAAGTATTTCATGTAATAATGTGTTGGCACATTATCCAGATAATAATATAATTCTTTTACATCTTCTCCATGATTTCCCTCACCGTTTGTAAGTCCGTATAATCTTTCTTTCAATATCGGATCTTTGCCATTCCATAACGCAACAGCAAAACATAAATTTTGAAAATAGTCTGAAATACCTGCCAGACCATCTTCTCCCCAACGATAGGCTCTGCTTTTAGCATGGTCATGTGGAAAATAATTCCAGGCATCTCCTCCTTCGCTATAATCTTCACGTACCGTACCCCATTGCCTTTCACTAAGATATGGACCCCACTTTTCAAGTGGAATTGGTTTCAACGCGTTCTCATTCAAACGCTCCTGCTCTGCAGATATATTTGTTGGCCTCATTAATTAATCGTTTGTTGAATATGATGTCAATGTCATAACACGTTCGGACAAAATCAGTTGTCTGCAAGATATTATCAACTACGCAGTTGGGTGATTCCTAAAAACACTAATCTGACATTATTTGTAAAAGCCTATATTAAAACCTCCGGCTTTCATTTCAATATTGAAAATAACACATTTCTACCGTCTTCTTACATTTTTTTATAACCATTGATGATGAAATTTGTCACAGCTCTTAGCCGTATAGTTTCTATATTGCACAACAATCTTTGTTAAATGACCTTTTTCAATAATAATTTTAAAGCATATCTTTTTTTGAGCTTCTGTGCTTTACTTTATTTTTTCCCATTTTTTATCACCGGAAAAAATACCATTTTCCCAATCGTCGATAATCTGGATTGTTATTATGTATGGAATAAAATAGCAGCTCAACCTCAGTATGCCTGGGCTAACCCTTCTGCAATTATTGCTGAATATATGAATGGTCTACCGAGATTCACTTTGATAAACAGCTACTCATTATTCTTTTTTCTGAACATTTTTTTCTCCGCCTTTTATGCTGCTACTATTCATATAATATTGATTCATACGATCGCTTGTTTTGCGATGTATGCATTTGCAGTTAAATATCTGACCAGAGGAAATATTATTGCTGCCATCGTTGCCGCCATCGTTTTTGGATTTAGAGAATATATATATGCCTACGGCCTTAGCCTTGCGTTGCTCCCCTTGTTGGCAATGGTATTCATCAATTTTATTAACAATAAACAATCGACTAAAGATTGGCTCTTTTTATTGATCTACCCGTTCTTATCCAATTTTCAATCTGTAGGTATTTTCATCTTAGGACTTTGGTTCGTTTTATCAGTTTATTTTATCATTGCAAAGAAACTGCCTGTTGCTAAATTTTTTCTTGCACTGATGAGTATGGGGTTATTGTATTATGCAAATAATTATCCAACTTTAAATAATTTGCTGTTTGATAGTTACTTTATCTCCCACAGAAAAGCATTTGCAGTTAACAGTATTGCTCAACGTATGGGAAATATCTTAACTACCGAAGAACCTCACAATCTAGATTTTTACCTGACATTCATCTTCGACAGAAAGATCTTTGTTCTTTGCGGATTCATTCTTTACAAAATGTATAAGTCGAAACATGAAAGTTTTAAGTTATTCCTTTTTATCACTGTAGCAATGATTTTTTTTCAATGCCAATTTATTATTTTAGATAGTGCTGCTTTAAAATATTTACAGGAAAAAGTATTGCTTTTCAGAATGTATCATTTTAATAAATTATTTGTCTTCGAACTTTTTTTTCAGGCAATGGCTTATGCTATTATTGTGGCTTACCTGTTATCTGTATTTAAAACTAAATGGGCTGGGATTGCGGTTATTTTATTGATGCTGCCTTTTGTTGTAAGACTTTCATTATTCTGGAAACCAATCATTGGATTGCAGTGGCAAACAAAAGCCAGGCCATATCAAGGATATTATTCCCCTGACCTGTTTGAGCAGATTAAACAACGCATTGCTTTACCTGTAAATAAATATAAAGTTGCATCATTTGGAATACAACCTGCTGTTGCCTCTTACAATGGCTTATATACTGTTGATGGATATATTAATAATTATCCGCTGACGTATAGAAATCAATTCAGAGAGGTCATACAAGAGGATCTTGCTTTGATCAATAAACAATTCAAGTTTAGTGAATTTGACACCAGAGGACATTTTTGTTATTTGCAAACTGTTGATCTGATTAAAAACGGCAACATGCAAATTCCAATTGACAAGCTAAATCCAATTAGTGTTCCGCAGGAGGTTCATTGGAATTTTGCAGCATTAAGATCTTTAGGTTGCAACTACATTATTTCTTCGATTGAAATTAAAACCAATCAGGTTGAATTGATCGATCGATTAGAAAATCATTTTTACAAACTTTATTTATACAAAATATAGTAAATTCGTTTAAACCTTATCTGTACAAGTGTCAATTATAAAATCTCCCATACAATATTATAATAATATTCAACTCGAATATTTTAGTCAGAAAATAAAAAAGACTATGGTGCCGGCCAATACTCCATATGTAAACCGGCATGTAGATGAACTCCTTAGTTATGGTAAAATAACCAGAACAGACAGAATATTGGATGTTGGCTGTGGTATGGGCAAATACACACTTAATATGCTTGCAAAAGGCTATAAGGTTGAGGGATTGGATCTAAATGCATTTTTATTGCAACAATTTTTAAGATACAACGACAATCGTTTTCCTGTAAAACTTCATTTAGCTGATATCATTGAAGCGCCTGAAGAACTAAATGAACAATTTGATTATGTTATTGGATTTATGGTTTTACATCATCTGCATATTTTACACACCTGCTTTCAATCTATGTACAGATTATTAAAACCGGGTGGTAAAATTATTTTTTTAGAGCCCAATCCTTACAATCCCTTATTTCATATGCAGATATGGTTTACACCAGGCATGAGTTACGAAGGAGAAAAAGGATTAAAAGACATGACACAAAAAAATATTACCAAAGCATTGAATTTTGCAGAGTTCACCAATGTTGATATTCATCGTTTTGGTGCATTTCCTCCGGCAGTGTACAATTCAAATCTTGGAAGAAAAATAGACCATGCGTTTTCCAAGGCTTCTATACTTTCGCCTGTGATGGCATTTCAATTAATTTCTGCGACAAAGCCTGTTGCAATTTAACATGAGTACAGCACAAGTATCATACCCGGCAGAAGCACACCGACTTACTAGGGAGCTGGAAGACGCTTCATTCTGGTATCGTCATCGCACAACTATGATCATTAAAGCCTTACAAAAATATGTTACAGGTAAGCCTGTAATATATGATCTGGGGGGCGGCAATGGCCCTGTTACAAAAGCTTTGATGAATGAGGAATATCCCTGCGTATTGGTAGAAGCAATGCCAGATGCCATTATAATAGCCAATGAAAGAAACATTGAAGCAACTATTCAATCTTCCATTCAGGATTTTAAGCAGACTTCGTTACCGGTAGTTGTATTAGCAGACGTTTTAGAACATATAGAAGATGATGCTGCAGTATTAAAACAACTGTATGAACAAATAATATCCGGAGGAACTATCATTATTACAGTTCCTGCATTTGAGCACCTTACAACAGATATTGACAAAGAAATTGGTCATTACAGAAGATACCGAATCAATGACCTGTCAAAGAAATTAATGAATGCAGGATTTGTAGTCAGTCACAAAACATACTTTTTCTCTTTGCTTTATTTGCCTTTTCTTTTATTCAGAGTACTGCCATATAAATTCGGAGTAAGAAAAAGAAAAAGTGCAACACGTAGAAACAATGAGCATTTATCTAAAACAACATGGCTGAATAAGCTGGCATTAAAGACCCTACAATGGGAAGCAGATTGGATAGGATCAGAACGCATTATTCCTTTTGGCACTAGTTGCTTATTGGTAGCAAAAAAACCTTAAACAGTACGAATGAAATTTAATAGCAATACTTTTGAACTTTTTTTATTTACCACCAATGTGTCCACGGCAAAGGAATGCCTTGCTGCGGGAGTAAATGCAATTATTATTGATTGGGAAAACAAGGGGAAAGATAAAAGACAAAACGGCTACCCTACTCAAATAAACTACGATACAACAGATGATCTGATCAATATGCGCAATAATATTTCTGAAAAAATAATTTGCCGCATTAACAAATTTGATCCGGAATACTCTGCTGATGAAATTGACCTAGCGATCAGCTGTGGTGCTGATGAGATCTTTTTACCGATGGTAGAAAATAAAGAAGAGGTTTGCAAAGTTATTGATATGATAAAAGACAGATGCAAATTGGGGATTTTAATTGAAACTGATACGGCTGTAAAAAACACCCCTCATTTCACAACATTGCCACTTTCCAGAATTTATATCGGCTTAAATGACCTCCAAATCAGCAGGCAATCTTCTAATATGTTTTTACCGTTGATAGATAACACAGTAAAAAACATTAAAGAACAGTTTATTAATATTCCTGTTGGCGTTGGTGGCATTACACATCCTGATGAAGGAAGTCCTATCCCCTCAAAGCTATTAATCCAGCAATACATCAACTTAAATATAAATTTTAGTTTTTTGAGAAGAGCATTCCTGGGTGATCTGAATAAGTATGGTGCTGAAAAATTACTTGGAGAGATACGAGCACACCTAAACCGATCTGATCAAACAGCAATAGCAGAAACACATGAGCAGTTAAAATCATTTTTATTGTAACCTCCTTAATGAGTAAAACATTATTATTATTATATAAAGCCAGCGTAGCGCATCTGAATAATCTGCAAAAGATTGCTCCCGACTGGAGCATTTTACATACTACCGAAAAAGTAGTGGCCGAAAAAATGATAGAAAACGCTGAGGTAGTTATGGGTAATCATCATCTTTGCGAAAGTCTTCCTTTTAATAAACAACAATTAAAATGGGTGCAAACAAATTCTGTGGGCATCGATTTCATTTTAAAAAAATGTGGCAGCAATCTTGAAGGAAAAATTGTTACCAATGCAAAAGGTGTATATAATAATGAAATATGTGAACATACGATTGGGCTTATATTAACCTTACAAAGAAATCTTCATTTAATAAGAGATGCTCAACAGGAGCACCGTTGGGAAAGACCAATGCAACTTCCTTTATTATCCGGCAAGCAGGCAATGATCATCGGCTATGGAAGTTTAGGAAAAGCGATAGAAGAAAAGCTAACAATGTTTGGAATGAAAATTTTTGGTGTAAATACCAATACACAATATTTTTTTGATGAAACCAACACAACAAAAAAACACTGGAAAGAACTACTTCCTGCAATAGAAATTGTTGTATTGGCCCTACCTTACACAAAAGATACCATTAACTATTTTGGAGAAAAAGAAATAGTACAATTATCCCCTAATGCTATTATAATAAATATTGGCAGAGCCGGTACATTGGATGAAAAAACTTTATATACACAATTAATTGCAGGAAAAATTCGTGGTGCAGCATTAGATGTATTTAATGATGAGCCATTAGATGCTACACATCCGGCCTGGGACATAAAAAATTTATTTGTTTCGCCACATATGGCAAGAAGCAGAGAAATCAACCCTCCTTTTCAATTCGAAAAGTTATTTGAAGAAAATTTTAGCAGGTATATCAATAAAAAGCCTCTGTTAAATATTGTAGATACAATCAAAGGATATTGAATGAAAATCAGTTTTGTGATCCCCATTTTTAATAATGCTGCAACTATATTGATGCTTAAGGATCAACTTGCAGGCCTAAGTGTAAAAAACAACTGGGAATACGAAATAATTTTTGTGAATGATTGCAGCAGAGATAATTCATTACAAATTCTTTCCTCTTTAAAAGACCATTCAACAGTCATTCATTTAAAAAATAACAAGGGACAAAGCACAGCTGTACTCATGGGGTTAAAATTTGTTACAGGAAATATTGCTGTTGCAATGGATGCAGATTTACAAGACCGCCCTGATTTTATCCCCCTGCTGGTTGAAAGAATAAACGATAGTACGGACGTGGTTTTTAGCGGCAGAAGCGGCAGATACGAAGAGCAAACAAAATTAATATCCGCAAAAAGTTTTAAGTTCATCCTGCACCTGTTAAGCCGTAAAAGACTACCGGCTGATGCCTGTATGTTTTTTGCAATTAAACAATCGGCTATCGCCCCACTGTTAGCTTATACCGGATCTAAACCCTATTTACTTTCTTTAATAGCAAAGCAACAGTTACGTTGTATCAGTATACCGTATATTAGAGCGGCAAATAATCTTACTAAAAGCAATTACACATTTATTAAAAGATGGAAAGTTGGTATAAAGGGAATTATGAACTTCTTTGTGTTAAAAGAAAAAGACCTCCCGATTGACGAGTATTTGATCATTCATCAAAACAAGGATTAAATAAAAAACGCCTCAGGTATTTCTACCCGAAGCGTTTATTATCAGCAAGCAATCATGAACAAAAAATTATAAATTATTTAAAAAATCCTTAATCGCTTCTAAAGATAGTCTCGTAGGGTTAATATTTACATTTTGATACCTGCCATCAGACGGCTTGTTGGTTACAAAACTGTTGTGACCTAAATAATAAAAATTCCCTTCTTTTGTGATACTTATTACTCTCACAGATTTGCCACCGGGCAAAGCGCTACTAATAAATTTTTTGGACGCTACATCTGCCGACATACCTAACACAGATACTTCATCATTTGAAATCACATACGATACAGTATTTGCATTGGTGAAATTTGTTGGCAAGGTTAAAGAAATTTTTACAGAATCGCTTGCACCAATATTATAAAAATAATTGCAATTCAACCATTGCAGGCGATTGGTATAAATATCATATCCGCCACTGAAAGGAACGACTTTGTTATTCCCATTTAATGTATCGCTACACTGCAGCCAGTTAAACAACTGCGGATCCGGATTAACATCATCCGGATTAAATAATTTCATGGCTGATGAAATATATGCATCATTTGTATAGTGCAGTTTTATTTTTTTATCAGTACCTAATTTCAATTTAACTCCATCTTTTTTAGCCTGAATAAATACAGACCCTCCTGATATAAGCATTCTGTTGTTAGATACAGTTGGTTTAGACATTCTTATCAGATCACCTTTTTTCTTTAACAAATATGACTCCAGCTGAACTTTTCCCGTTGTTACAATCCCATTGTTATCAACGAAAGGGCTACCTGGAAAAGTACATTCTAATCCCGATGCAAATGCAACCGTATAATTAGTATTTACAATATCGAAGCTATCTTTATCAGCAGTAAATGTGAGGGAATTTCTTAAAAGATTTACCGGCATAGCCGCAGTCACAGTAGTATACCAGGTATCATCCGGACCCGTGATCTGCCCGGGATCGGGAGTGAATATATCCGAATCTTTAGTGCAGCCATTGAAAATCAATCCCCCGAATAATAAAACCGATAAATATAAAATTTTTCTCATTGCTAAATTACTATGTCCTTTTTGTAGATTCCTTAAAGTGTTGGAATGTTGCCTGTTATTTTAAATCCAGCCTTACCCCTACGTGTAACCCGACTGTATTGTATTTTTGTTGGAGCGTAAGGCCAGCCTTGCTCATTGGTTGTAAATTGTATCTGAAGTATGGCTCTGCCAGTACATGCAGTTGATCTGTTATTTTATAATAAACTCCGATCCCACCCGTTAAACCAACACCTACATTGTTTTTAAATTGATAGGGAGAAGTTGTTGATTTACCTGTGGTAATTGTCACTGGCTGATAAGTAGTATCTAATACCTCACCTTTTTGCCAGCTATATATATTTATCATAGCTCCTGCATTGATATTTACATGCAGTCTTCCATTTCCCAATTCATATCCTACTAATAAAGGAATATCCAATGTGCGGTATTTATTATAAGTAGTTTTTGTTCTTGTTCCTGTCACTGTGTAACTGGCGGTAGTATCGCCGGAAACAGGATCAACAATATAAGTTGTTTGTATAAGATTGCTTTGTACAAAACTGAATTTTTCATTTACCTGACTATAATTTACCCCGGCTTTTATACTCATGCCGTTGTTAAACACTCTGGTATATCTGATACCAGCACTATATGCGGAAGATACTTTTGTACTTGCTTTCCTTTTTTGCAGATACTCAGATTTTGATGTGTCTTTAAAGTTTCTTAAAGTAAAGTCTGGGCCGGCGTACATTTCAATATATCTCTTATTTCCTGCAGCAGCTTCTTCTACAGTAGGGCATCCTGGTAATGCTACATTTGGAAATTTTCGATTTTGAAGCATTGCAGATGATTGTTCAGCAGCTGCAGTATTCATAGTGCCAAATAATAATCTGCTCATTAATGTTTCTCCATAAGTATGTGCATTACCATCATCCAGCAATTCAGTTTCTTCATCAGGTTTTTGTATACTCGTTAGCGGATAAATTGCAACTGAATTTTGTTGTTGATTATTCTTTATTTCCCCTGTTTGATAAATATTATTATTTTGATTTTTTTCTATCCCTGATACCAATTGTTGATCTGGTGATAGCAAGCTTTTCGTTGCATCAGCTCCCGTAATATTTTTTTGTGAATTGACTGTAGTACTTTGCGCTATTGAAGCTATTGCATTTGTATTAGTTGCTCGTTCTGCTTTTTTAGAATAATCAGACCTATTCAAAAATAATATTGCGGAAGACACAATCACCAATCCACCCAATACTAACATTACATTTTTGGTAGTAAAAAAGCTTATCCAAAAACCTACAGGTTTTCTTTTTCTTCTTTCCGCAACAATATTTTCCCATATACGAGGAGATACTGTCGGAGAAAGATCTGCCAACTCTGATTTCACAAAAAAATCAAAATTCCTCTCTTCACTCATCATACGGCAATTTTTTGAAGTTGTATAATCTGCTTTTGTAACATTATCCTTGCTTTTACTAATTGACTTCTACTGGTACCCGGTTGTATGCCCAACATTTCTGCAATCTCGTCATGTTGATATCCTTCGATAACATACAGGTTAAAAACCATCCGGTATCCATCCGGTAAATTATTTACCAGTTCCATCAATTCCTTTTGTGTTAAATGAGAATAAGCTGACGGCTCGAGAGCACTTTCATCTTTATCCTTTATTTCATATCCAGATATTTCTTTAGAATATCTGGTAAGCGTATATTTTTTCAGGGCTGTGTTTACTACAATCCTTCTAATCCATCCTTCAAACGATCCCTCGAACTTGAACTGGTGCATTTTATCAAAAACTTTGATAAAAGCATCCTGCAAAATATCTTCTGCGTCCTCTGCATTACGGGCATAGCGGTAACACACGCCCAACATTCGGCCGCTGAAACGGTTGAATACCTCTTTTTGGCAAGCGGCATCTTCCTTAATACAGGCTTTTATCAATTGCTCTTCGGTCAATTTCCTTTCTGTTTATCCGAGCCGTTTATATTATGATACTTTACAGATATAATACGCTGCCCGGCTCAGTTTATTACTATTAAGGTACAAAAATCAGGCAATATTTTGCGATTTTAACATAAAAACCTGATTTGAATACTATCTTTATAGCCTGTTGATTTTTACAAAAACATTTATAGTCAACCACTTACATCAAGTTGCAAACCTCAGATGGAAACCGCTTATAACAAAGAAGAGTTAATAAAAGCATTAAGTCGTGCTACCGCACTGAATGAAAGCCTTAAGGAACAACTGCAGGATTGTGAAAATACATTATCCAAACGAAACAGACAGATCGATTCCCTTGAAAAAAAAATAGATGAATTAACCCTGTCTAACAGCCAATTGAATAATTATCTGATAGAAGTTAAACAACTGGAAAGTAATATAGATACTTTAAAATACAATATTGACCAGGCTAAATATATAAATTCTGATCTGGAAAAACAGGTAGACATCGCCGTTAGTTCCGGACATAGCCTGTCTGATCTGGAACAAAAATATACTCACTTGCAAACACAACTTACCGATCTGCAAAATCAAATACAAAATCTCAACGACCGTAATCTTATATTACAGCAGAAAAACAGTCGCATTGCTGAGCTGGAAAGTCTTTTAGCGGAAAGAGAAGGGCGAACAGATTTTAACGAAGATGAGTCTATCTGAGCAAAGGGGGCAAAAATAACGAGATAAAACCTTGCGAACCTCATTTCCTTTTTCTATTTTACTATTCTAAAATTTACTACCATGAATTTAATAGAAAGAGTAAAAAATATTATCATCACCCCAAAAACAGAATGGGAGAAAATAGCAACTGAAGAACAATCTCTCTCATCCGTGATCAGCACGTACGTTGTCCCGCTTGCTGTAGCAGGAGCTATCGCTACTTTTATCGGTTGGGCATTCATCGGTATCGATTATGGATTTTTTAGAATGAAAGGTATCGGCTGGGGTGTAAAAATGGCTGTCATCCAACTTATCTCATCTATAGTTGGCGTTATTGTTACTGCATTTATCGTGGATGCGCTAGCCCCTTCGTTCGGATCTGAAAAGAATATCAATAGATCGGCCCAATTGGTAGCATATGGTTACACTCCCTCCTTTATCGGTGCATTATTAGGCGTGTTACCCTCCATTGGTTGGCTGGGAGGACTGTTTGGGCTTTATGGCATTTACCTTATATACCTGGGACTCGGTCCAATGAAAAAAACGCCAGAGGACAAAAAAGTAATTTATATGGTAGTTACTATTGTCATCCTTATTGTCGTTTATCTCATCTTAGGATTGATATTAGGCAGCCTACTGGGCACAAGGTTACCTGCCGCCAGTTTATCACTTTAACATATCAGTATAAAAAATTATAAAAAAGCGTCTTCCCTTAAGGGAGATGCTTTTTTATTTGGTAATTTAGCGTAACCTTAAACCAATACTCTAATGAGCAATATAGCCGACATCCGAAAAGAATACAAGTTACGCAGTCTCGATGAAGCAGATGTTTCACAAAATCCTATTTCACAATTTGCAACCTGGTGGGATGACGCCGTACACAGTAAGATCGATGAAGTAAATGCAATGACTTTAGCAACAGTAAAAAGCGATGGTACTCCTAACGGACGAATTGTGTTGCTTAAAGGTTTTGATGAAAATGGATTTACATTTTACACTAATTATAACAGTGATAAGGGAAAAGAGTTACTTCACAATAAGAAAGTATGCTTGATCTTTTTCTGGAAAGAATTGGAAAGACAAGTGAAAATTATAGGATCTGTTGAAAAAAATAGTGATGCAGAAAATGATGAGTATTTTAATTCAAGGCCTGAAGGAAGTAAGATAGGAGCCTGGTCATCTCCTCAAAGCACACCCATTCATGACAGATCAGTGATTGAAGATAACGTATTGAAATTCCAAGCGCAATTTAAAGATAAAGCGATTCCCCGACCTCCTCATTGGGGTGGATATAAAGTGATCCCTGAGTTAGTAGAATTTTGGCAAGGCCGCCCGAGCAGGCTACACGACAGGATCTTGTACACATTACAGAATGAAGAAAGCTGGAAAATAGAAAGGTTGGCTCCGTAATAAAATACGAATTACGAATGTTGAATTACGAATATAACCTCAGTGAAAATACATTCGTAACCCTTATCTCGTAATTCGTAAATTATAATTAATCTTTTTTCTTAGCAGCTGCTTTTTTTACAACTTTAGCTGGCCTGCTTTTACCAAAAGAACCTTTTGTAATTTTTCCTTTTTTAGTTTTGATATCTCCACGTCCCATGATTATATAATTTAAGTAGTTGACAAATTAAGATGAAAAAAGCAAGACATAATAAATTATATCTTGCTTTTTAATTAGTTTGCGTAAGCATTACAATTTAGCTGATAATTCTTTACCTGCTTTAAACTTAGCAACTTTTTTAGCTTTGATTTTGATAACAGCTCCTGTTTGAGGATTGCGACCATTACGTGCAGCTCTTTTAGATACTGAGAAAGTACCAAAACCTACTAAAGTAACTTTACCGCCACCTTTTAAAGTTTTAGTTACAGCTTCTACAAAAGAATCTAAAGTAGCGTTTGCCTGAGTTTTTGTAATACCTGCATCATCAGCAAGTTTTGCAATTAATTCTGCTTTGTTCATGATATTTTTTTTAAAATTTTTTTAACTGCAACAAATATAGAAGGTTTTTAATTGCAACAAAATTTTTTTATCAAAATAAATTCACAAAAAATCGCTGCAAACCGCAAGGAACAAGGGATTTGTAGAATGAAAAATGAAAAATGAAAAATGAAAAAATTAGAAGAACCGGCCCAAACCCTTTACTGCACTGCATTTCAGCGAAATATTAATGAAATCCTTTACCCATGCGGATTTGGAGTAATATACAAACCTTTTTTAGTAATCAAAATGAAATTTATTTGTTTTGCACATTTAGTTAACAACCTGCATAACCGACCTGAATGCGATGAATTGATTGCCCCATTTTTGGTAAGATTTTTCTCTTAGTCGGGTAGAATGATTTTCGATATAATTATTATACAAAGCTTTACTTTCCGCATGATACTGGACTGCATAAGTTGGACCCTCGCTTTCATCAACTTCCAGCAACCGCAAAATTGTAGCATGTGTAAAACAGCCTGTTTGAATCACTTCCGGAATGTGCTCTTCCTTTAGCCAGACTAGCCATTCATTTTTTATTGATTCGTGCACTTTTATAGTAACATTGTATACTATCATGGTTTTATTTCTACATATACCGGACAATGATCGCTGTGCTTTACATCAGGGAAAATATCTGCATCTTTTAGCTGTTTTTTTAATGGTTCCGTCACTGTGATATAATCTATTCTCCAGCCTTTATTATTTAGTCTTACTGTTGGAAAACGCTGACTCCACCAGCTATAGCGATGAGGTTCTGTGTGAAATTCTCTGAAAGTATCGATCCAGCCACTTGCTAAAAATTTCGTCATCCATGCCCTTTCTTCAGGTAAAAAACCGGAGGAATTTTTATTGCCTTTAGGATCATGTATGTCTATTTCATTATGTGCAATATTATAATCGCCTACCAGAATTATCTTAGGATATTTCTTTTTTAATTTATTCAGGTATGCATGAAATTCATCCAACCATACATATTTGAACGATTGTCTTTCATCCCCACTGGTACCGGAAGGAAAGTATGCGTTGATCAATCTTATATCACCAAAATCCAATTGTATCACACGTCCTTCATCGTCGCTTTCTGCATGCCCGTTACCAAATTCTACATTATCAGGTTTTATCTTAGAGAAAACAGCTACGCCACTATACCCCTTTTTTTTTGCACTATACCAATGATGATGAAATCCCAATGCTTCGAATTGCTTTACATCCACATCATCTTTTGTAGCTTTTGTTTCCTGCAAACAAATAATATCAGCAGGATTCGTTTTCAACCAATCAATAAACCCTTTTTTAATAGCGGCACGAATGCCATTAACATTATAGGAAATGATACGCATAACTATTTTCTTTTTTCTTGTAAAACAAACATACAAAATGCGAAACAATAACTATAGAAAATAATAAAGAGGTAACCCTCTATGAAGAAAATATTTCTGTGCAGTTATTTTTTTACTTTGCCGCCAACAGGAAATGTAACGCCTAAACTGGCTACCATTTCATAAGTGCCAAAAGCGTGCTTAGCAGTACCTTCATATACCTTTAGATCTGAATAGCGAGCATAATCCAACTTGTTAGAGTATTCTAAAAATATATAATCGAAGAAAGTGGCTCTTACGGCAGCTTCCACTCCTATATTCCAGCCGCCTAACTGAAATCCTGCTTTATTAGCGTCGCCAAAAAGAGTATTCTCCACATGAGGTATTACCGGCCCAATACCAGCTTTTCCTAAGGCATCTACTTTTATGGTTTGCTTTTTATTTTGTACCCAATGCCAACGTTTTACAATATTAAAAAGTAAAAAATTTGCTCCATTATTCAAATAATAATTGAATCCATTAGGCTTATTGAAATTCACAATAGTATCAACCACTCTATTGCCTAATGTACCTTTTACTCTTGCTTGCTGATCTGCAAAAATGAATTTAGTATGATCAAAATTTATTTCGACCGCCAGCCCTTTTTTCTTGTTGATAAAAAGACCTAGTCTGTAATTATATTGCGGTATACTAATAGCTTTTGTGAAAAGAGCTTCGTCCCACCCCGGATGGTCGTGTCCTTTTATATTTACAAAACTATAATGATTCCCCAATGATGGTTGATTGACTTTTACTGTGCTCTTTGTATACCACTCCTTGTTATATCCCCAGGAAAAATAGAATTCTTTTTTACGCTCCTTTTTTTTGCTCTGGGCCTGAATAGAAAAAGTAAAAAATAAAAAAGTGAAAAATAAAAAAGATCTAAATAGGACCGCTTGTATGTTCATTGAAAAATTATTATTTGTCTAACGGAAAGAAATTAATTCTACATCAAAAATAAGTGTGCTGTTTGGACCAATCACTGAACTGACTTGTCTTTCCCCGTAACCTAAATGCGGAGGAATAAAGAAACGCCATTTGCTGCCTACAGGCATTAGCTGCAAGCCTTCTACCCATCCTTTTATTACAGCATTCAAAGGGAAACTTGCTGGGGTGCCTCTTTGCACAGAACTGTCAAAGATACTTCCGTCGATCACTGTACCATGATAATGGCAAGTAACAGTATTTCTGAGAGTCGGTTTTTCACCTTCGCCCATTTTTAAAACCAAATATTGTAAGCCGCTAGGCAAAACAACAACATTTTCTTTCGTTGCATTCTCTGTTAAAAATTTTTCTCCCGCTAATAAATTAGCTGTTGCTTTTTCGTCTCTCATTGCTTTTAGTTTATCTGCTACTGACATTTTTTTTGAGTTATAAGTTGTAAGTAATAAGTTTTAAGTTTGTGCCTTTTATTTACTTAGTACTTAAAACTTATTACACTAATTATTATTCTAGAATTGGCCTTAACCATCTTGTTGCATCTTCAATACTCATTCCTTTTCTGCCGGCGTAATCATTCAATTGATCTTCACTGATCTTACCCACTCCAAAATATTTACTTTCAGGATTAGCGAAATACCAACCTGCTACTGATGATGCAGGATACATAGCTAATGATTCTGTCAATTCTATACCGGTCGCTTCTTGACCACCTAATAGTTCGAACAGTTTATATTTTTCCGTATGATCCGGACAAGCGGGATAGCCAGGTGCCGGACGAATGCCTAAATATTCTTCTCTGATCAATTGTTCATTGGTAAGATGCTCATCTGTAGCATAACCCCAATACTCTTGCCTTGTTTTTTTATGCAATACTTCAGCAAATGCCTCTGCCAACCTATCGGCCAACGCTTGCAAAATAATTTTATTATAATCATCATGAGCCGCTTCAAATCTTTTGATATGCGGTTCAATGCCTTCTATTGTTACTGCAAAAGCTCCGATATGATCTTGATAGTTCATCTCTGCAGGGGCAATAAAATCTGCCAGTGACAAATTAGGTTGTCCGTCTGCCTTTTTAATTTGCTGACGAAGGAATTCCAGTTTTACCACTTCTTTATCAGCCAAAACATCTACAGAATCAGGAGCAACCTTATTAGCGGGCCAGAAACCAATTGCTCCTCTTGCATTCAGCCATTTCTCAGCTATGATCTGTGTCAATAATTTTTGAGCGTCATTGTACAAATTGGTAGCAGCTTCACCAATTACTTTGTCCGTTAGTATTGCAGGAAACTTGCCATGCATTTCCCATGCAATGAAGAAAGGTTGCCAATCAATATATTCAGCTATTTCGGCAAGGTCATAGTTGTTAAATGTTTTTGTTCCGGTAAATGTTGGAGCAACCGGCTTAAATTTGTTCCAGTTAATTGCTGCCGGATTTTTTTGTGCTTCGGCAAAGGTCAAAAATGCTTTGGTCGATTTTTTATTACCAAAATCAACTGCCAATTTTTCGTATTCGTTTTTGATACTATTTAAAAAATCAGGCTTTTGTTCTTTACTTAACAAACTACCGGCCACGGTTACACTACGACTGGCGTCTAATACATGCACTACTCCTTCATCGTATTGCGGAGCAATTTTAACAGCGGTATGCATACGGCTTGTTGTAGCTCCTCCAATCAACAAAGGTAATTTCATCCCTCTACGTTTCATTTCATGTGCCACATGCACCATTTCATCTAATGAAGGTGTGATCAATCCGCTTAAGCCAATAATATCAACATTTTCTTTGATCGCCGTTTCTAAAATTTTATCGGTTGGCACCATTACGCCTAAGTCAATGATATCATACCCATTACACCCCAACACAACACCCACAATATTTTTACCGATATCATGCACATCCCCTTTTACGGTCGCTAACAAAATCTTTGCGGCTCCTGCAGCTTCTTCATTTGTTGTACCTGCAGCCAAATGCGCTTGTTTTCTATCTTCTTTTTCCTGTTCGATGTATGGTGTTAATACAGCTACGGCTTTTTTCATTACCCTTGCACTTTTTACTACCTGCGGTAAGAACATTTTTCCTGCACCAAACAGATCTCCTACCACATTCATCCCATCCATCAAAGGACCTTCGATCACATCCAATGGCTTCGGATATTTTTGTCTTGCTTCTTCAGTATCAGCATCGATATAATCTGTAATACCATTTACCAATGAATGTGATAAACGTTTTTCAACAGGTTCTAAACGCCAACTTTCGTCTTTTACAGTTTCTTTTCCTTTCGCTTTTACCGTATCGGCGAAAGCAATTAATTTTTCTGTTGCTTCGTTATTATCATTGTTTCTGTTGAGCAATACATCTTCGCAAAGATTTCTTAATGTAGGTTCAATTTCATCATACACTACCAACTGGCCTGCATTAACAATACCCATATCCATACCGGCTTTGATAGCATGATATAAGAACACACTATGTATTGCTTCTCTAACGTGGTCATTACCTCTGAAAGAAAAAGACACATTACTTACGCCCCCACTTACTTTAGTAAGCGGCATCAATCTTTTTATTTCCCTAGTTGCTTCTATAAAATCTACTGCATAATTATTATGCTCTTCGATACCTGTTGCTACTGCAAAAATATTCGGGTCAAAAATGATGTCTTCAGGATCGTACCCCACTTGTTCAGTTAGTATCTTGTATGCTCTGTGACAAATTTCAATTTTGCGATCTTTTGTATCTGCCTGCCCTACTTCATCAAAAGCCATTACAATTACTGATGCACCATAACTTTTACAAATAAATGCCTGCTCAATGAATTTTTCTTCGCCTTCTTTCATGGAGATAGAATTCACGATACATTTTCCCTGTACGCACTTCAACCCGGCTTCTATGATCTGAAATTTAGAAGAGTCGATCATGATCGGCACTTTGGCAATATCAGGCTCGGCTTGTACTAAGTTTAGAAAGGTGGTCATTGCTTCTACACCTTCCAACATAGCGTCATCCATATTGATATCGATGACCTGTGCGCCACTTTCTACTTGTTGTCTTGCAACAGACAAAGCTTCTTCATACTGACCATCTCTGATCAGGCGTGCAAATTTTTTACTTCCTGTAACATTGGTACGTTCACCAACGTTCACAAAATTTGTTTCGGGACGAACGACCAATGGCTCTAATCCGCTCAGGCGTAAAAAAGGTTTTATATGTGTTTGTTCACTCATGTTCTATTTTTTATTTGGATATGGAAATCCAATACTGTCTTTTTCTTTGGTTCTGGCTGTTGTAATAATTTTTTTAATACTTTGAAAACTGTTTCCAACCCTTCATCATGCTGAACCAATTTCCTTTCAAGTTTTTCAATACGTAATAAGATCTCTTTATTATCCAACAACGCCTGTTTCATTTTTGTAAATACCCGAATGATCTGGATGTTTACCTGGATGGCCGTTTCAGAATTTAAAACACTTGAAAGCATTGCCACCCCTTGTTATGTAAAAACGTAAGGCATTTTTCTCGTGCCGCCCCAACTTGAAGTCGCAAATTGCGACTTCAAGTTTTGCCATTCTTCAATTGTCAGTTGAAACATAAAATCTTCAGGGAAACGAGTACTATTTCTTTTTACTGCCTCGTTTAACCTTTTTACTTCAACACCATACATTTCTGCCAGATCTTTATCAAGCATTACTTTTTGGTCACGAATCATGTATATTTTATCTACAATCATTGTGTCCGCCTCTTTAAGAACTTCTTTTTTAGTCATGATAATAGTTTTAAAATTAAAACGGTATCATCAGGCTAAGGTTTATAGATATTATAAAGCTTTTTCCAACACAGGCCTTTGCCTTGGTTGAAATTTCGCTACTTCGTCTGCAATATGTTTGATATGATCCGGTGTTGTACCGCAACAACCGCCTACAATATTTAACCAGCCATTTGCAGCCCACTCTTCAATAATATGTGCTGTTTGATGCGGTTGTTCATCGTATTCACCAAATGCATTTGGTAACCCAGCATTTGGATAAGCTGATGTGTAACAACTTGCTATTTGTGATAGTTCTTCAATATGCGGACGCATTTCACTTGCACCCAATGCACAGTTCAAGCCAACACTTAATGGATTGGCATGTGACACAGAAATGTAGAATGCTTCTAATGTTTGTCCGCTTAATGTACGTCCGCTAGCATCAGTGATGGTGCCGCTGATCATGATCGGCAGTTCAGGTAAATTATTTTTTCTGAAGAAATTCTTTGCCGCATAAATAGCCGCCTTTGCATTGAGTGTATCAAAAATTGTTTCGATCAATAAAACATCTACGCCACCTTCAACCAGTCCTTTTATTTGTTCGGTGTACGCTTCGGCCACTTCATCAAATGTTACTGCTCTGAAACCCGGGTTATTTACATCCGGCGATAAGCTGAGTGTTTTATTCAATGGGCCGATAGCACCAGCAACAAATCTTGGTTTGGAAGGATTTTTTGCAGTGTATTCATCGGCAGCTATTCTTGCGCATTTTGCAGAGGCTACATTCATTTCGTACGCCACAGCCTGCATATCGTAATCTGCCTGAGCAATAACGGTACTGCTAAATGTATTCGTTTCAATAATATCTGCACCGGCTTCCAAATATTCTTTGTGTATGCCTATGATGATTTCAGGTTGAGTGATACTCAACAAGTCATTATTTCCTTTAACATCGGTATGCCAGTCTTTGAATTTTTCGCCGCGATAATCCGCTTCGGTCAATTTATGACGCTGTATCATGGTACCCATTGCACCATCTATGATCAGGATTCTCCTTTGTAGTTCGTCTTTAATATTAGCCATTCCTTAAATTTTTATTTTACTTGTTGAAATCACAAAACATAATAAAAGTTCAAAAAAGAACAAATAGTACAAGTGAGTGACACAACGATGATGACCAAGGCGGTAATGCTTGTTTCAAAATAAAAAAACTTATAAACGATGGAGACTTACTAAAAGATAGAAGTGTTGTCGTTTATTAGTTCTGATACAGGCTGAACAATAAACAAATCCGCCCTGAATGCGGCTGCAAAGTTACTATAAGTATATGGTTTGGCAAAAATATGCTATCGATGCTTTTTGAGCTTTACATCATAGCAGATAGCAGTTTATGAGGTTGATAGCTCCGGGCACCTGCGTCTCCGGATTTCCGGTATCATATGTATCAAAAACTCCTTTTACAGTGATGGATGCCCCTCTTTTTACGTTGACTTCTTTTTGATCAAGTGTACAATTGATAAAAACTCCCGGAGTGCCTGTTGTAAGTAATATGATCGTCCGGTATAGATGATCTGCGAATGTATCAGCTACTTCCCCACTTACTTGCAATGTTTTTGAAATATAATATTGTTTTGCCTGTATGGCATCCTTTACAAATTCGCCCAGTAAAATATCCGGAGAAGTTTTTATGATACCGGCATCATCTTCATCTTTAAGCCCCTTGGTCCAGATCACTGATCTGATCAATACTATAACCACTACTAACAAAAAGGTTAATAGCATTATCTTATTAGTATTACTCATTATTTGAAATTGATCAGCTTTGCGATGTAATGTAATTTTCTACAGCAATTCTGTTGCTGATACTTTTAGCCAGGGTCATTTCATCTGCATACTCCAGTTCTCCGCCAAAAGCGATACCACGAGCAATAGTAGTTATTTTTACAGGAATGTTCTTTAGCTTTTTGCTTATGTAATAAATAGTTGTATCGCCTTGTATATTGGCATTCAATGCAAAGATTATTTCTTCGATACCTTCTTTCTCGATTCTTTGTAACAACGAATCTATTGTTAATTGCTCCGGGCCCACACCATCTAAAGGTGAAATAATACCTCCTAATACATGATAGGTTCCGTTGAATTGTTGGGTACTTTCTATAGCGATCACATCTCTTATATTTTCTACCACACACAACATTTGTTGTTTACGGGATGGAT
Source organism: Ferruginibacter lapsinanis (assembly GCF_020783315.1). Classification (NCBI taxonomy): domain Bacteria; kingdom Pseudomonadati; phylum Bacteroidota; class Chitinophagia; order Chitinophagales; family Chitinophagaceae; genus Ferruginibacter; species Ferruginibacter lapsinanis. The sequence goes on from NZ_CP086063.1 coordinate 889,429, forward strand.
TATTGCAGACATTACATAATTCGGTATCGGAAATATTATGACAGCGGCGACAGAATTTTATCTCTTTACGCATTTGACTAATGGCTTCACTGAAAGCATCAACATCATTCTCATCTTGCTTAATCAAATGTAACACCAAACGCAATGCTGTTTTTTTTCCAATGCCCGGAAGCTTGGCAAACTCATTAACTGCATTTTCTAAAAGTGTGGAGGAAAAAACCATGGGCAAATATAATTGATAGTTGAGAATTGATTAATGATAATTCCTACGCATTGAAAATACTTTTTAACCCAGAAAAGAAATTGAATTAAAAGCGTTATCAACTATCATTTATCAATTCTCCGTTAAAGCTGTATTTCTCTTTCGTTATCCCAATTGGCCTTGATGGACAATTTCTTATCAAGTGTAATCACCTTTTCAGGCTGAAGTTTTTGAGTGTAATTGCCAGGTGTAAATAACCCATCATTATTGGTGTCGTATAAAATACGCAGTTCATACTCACCTGGGGGAAACAATTTATCGCTCCATTGCCCGGTTGTGATTGGAAGTGACTTTTTGATTTCGTCACCCTGTACAAATTGCAAAACAGGATGATTGGCAGTTACAAGGTTTTTAAACCTAAGGACCAAGCTTCCATAATCATCTTCTTCTTTTGTTTTGAATTTGATGGTATCAGACTTAGCGAGGGTATTATTCATTGAATCAGCAACTGACTCTTTATTAAGTGTCAGAATATAGCGGGTGCCGGCACTCCATTTTGTTTTAATCACAATCTTTTTGTTAGTGCTATCCGGCGCTACTGTATATACTAATGGTTTATAATTTGTATCAGTCAAAATAATTTTTTGTGCATCGAGATTTTTGATCGGTCGTGAAAAATCTAATTCGAGATCAGTAATAAGCTCTTGCATATTACCGGTTAATGAAGTGATATATTTAAATTTCTTTTCTGCCGGAACCGAAGCGGCATTATTTGGTTTAGTATCTTTCTCCAAAGCAAATGCATATAGTGTTTGTGCACTATCCATGCCGCTTACTGTAACAGCTCCATTTAAAAAAGCAAACGATTCTACCGTAGAATTATAGGTTTTACTGCCATCTCCATCTTTTAATGCATACAGTTTGTATACACCTGCGGAAAGATTTTTAAATAAAAATTTACCCTCTGCATTTAGTTTTGCCAAATAATCGGGTTTTCTTTTTTGAACTGCAGAATCATCCATTGACCTATACAACATAGCAAAAAAAGTGCTGTCTGTTTTACCTGTATTAGCGACGATGACTTTACCGCTTAATTGCAATGTATCAATGGTTCTTCCTGTAGAAAAAACATAGGTGAAGTTCTTATAGGGGTTGCCTTCATTATTGTCTCTGATAGCATTACCAAAATCGATCGAATAAGTTGTATTAGGTTGTAATGTGTCTTTTAGCTTAACAGTTACGGTCTTTAATTTAAACTCAATTACCGGATTTATCCTGGGATATGGTGATACAAGTACATTGGTCAACACATCTTTCACATCTACATATTCATCAAAAGTCAATACAATTTTATTATCAGTTACATTAGTGCTATTAAGTGCCGGTATTGCTTTTACAAGTGTTGGCGGAATAGAATCTTTTGGGCCACCCGTTGGTGCCCCTATTTGTGCACAGCCCGATTCAAGCGTTACAAAAGAAAAAACAGAAAAAATAAAAAGTAAAAAATAAAAAGTATTTACAGCTGATTTCATAGTCTTGTAAAAATATAAATTATGCATCTTCGGGTTCTTCTTCATTTAATTCGTGTAAAGCTACTGCCATATTATTATCCTTTACAAAATTACACCAATGGCAATCCTCCTTACCACATCCTGTATAAAAATCTCTGTTTTGAATTTTATCCCACACTGCTGTAAGTTGTTGTTTTACGGTTTCTATATCCTCGGGGTTAATAACGATCTTTTCTTTTCTGTATTCCTTCTTTTTATCGGGTTCTACAAAATCAAATTCTGTGCTTATCACCTTCCAGTCCTTTTGACCATAATTATCTACCAATATTTTGTAAAACACCGCCTGCCTCCAATAATCGCCGCCATTGGGATCTTTGTCGTGCGGAGGTTTTAATTTAGGAATAGCCTTATCAATATCTCCACTCTTGTAATCTACCACATTCACATTTTTCCCATCAAATTCCAGTTTATCTAGCTTTCCTTTAATTGGCACTCCATTAACCACCACACCACGAATATTACGTTCCACTGCCACCACCTTATTCCATGTATTAATATATTTATCGTAATAATTTTTTAGCACCTCGTCCCCATATTCCACTCTGCGTTCAAATGCTTCTTTGGTGAAATTTTCTCTATGTCTTTTCATGTACCAGTTAAAATCGGCAATAACTTCTGTTGCCGGAGGAAATGTATCCTTTTTGCCATCCTGCATTTTTCTGAAAAGGCACTCCAATGCATGGTGTATGGCACTACCAAATACAGTAGCTTCATTTTTACCGGCAGGGATCCTGATAAGGTTTTGATAATAAAATCCTAATGGGCATTTTAAATAACTGTTCAATGCAGTAACATTCATCACGAATTTATCGAGAATGCCGGAGATAAAATCTTCCTCTGCCTTTTCTATCTCAGGTGCCTGAGCCGTAAAATGCAACAGATCAAAATCCATTAATTGTTCCGGAGACAATGCTATTTTTTCTATTGGCAAAGGGTGTTGTTCGAGAATTTCGGCGATAAACATAGATGGCTCCATTTCTTTTCCATCATTTTTATACTTTGCATACGAGATGTATAAATTTGTTTCGGCCCTTGTCAGTGCTACATAAAATAGCCGACGCAATTCTTCTTCATCGCTAGAGTTGGGCTGTGATGAAAACATGGTGTCCGGAAATTTATACCCGCCACCTGGCTTGCGTTTTTTCTCCCAACTTGTTGCATTGCAACCTACAAAGAAAACATGATCGAATTCTAATCCTTTAGAACCGTGTGCTGTAAGCAGGTTTACTCCTTTGTCATTACCGGCAACCTGCACCAATGGCAATGATAACCCTTCTTTTTCCATCAGGTCAATAATGTTGATCAACTCCTTTAAATCCAAAGCAGCATTCCTGCTGGTTTCTTCTTTAATGAAATTAAACAGCGCCGTAAGCAATTGCATCAATTCTATCTTGTTGTTACTTTTCATGATGTACGGCAACACTGCTGCATGTTGAACAACATTTTCAAATAACTGTTGTAATGTAACATTCGACACATCTCCTATCAGTTTTTCCAGCATAGAACTTATATTCTTTAAGCCCACGTTCATTCCGGTATCAAATAGATCAGTTGGTGGCTTATTGGCCTTATCGTTCAACAATTTTCTGATGGAAGTAAGTTCTCCGTTATATTTTTTTTGATTTGTCTCTACTGTGATTTTTGCAATTTCAATTGGAGGAATATTATAAAAATCATAATGTAAAATTTCAAAGAGCATTTCATCACCACCATAAGGTATGTCATGCTCAGCATTCAAATACCGAAGCAGGTTGATGATCTTTTTTATAAACGGATTTTCTAAAATATTGATGTTTCGCTTACTGTAAACAGGCAAATTTTTTAGCCTGAAATATTTTGCCAACTCCTCGCCATATTTATTCTCTTTATAGATGATAGCGATCTTTCCCGGAACTACCTGTTGATCTAATAATGCTTCTACCTTGAATGTAGTAGATGCCATTTCATCTTTTACAGAATTATATTCTGCAATAACCGGCAAATGTTTTAATCCGTTGATCTTAGTGTTCGCCGCCAGCAGATCCTTTGTCAATCCATCGATCTTATTGATCAATCTTTCCTGGTTCCTGTTGATGACCGTTTTGGAAACATCCAGGATAGGCTGTGTGCTTCTATAGTTAGACGTAAGTACCACTGTTATCAGGTCTTTGATATAGGCATTCGCAAACTCCAGCATGTTCTCTACATTTGCTCCCTGAAAACGATAGATACTCTGATCATCATCTCCCACCACAAACACATTGGGTTTTTCCCAGTAGTTGATCAGCAGTTGAACCAACTTGTTCTGCGTACCACTTGTATCCTGGTATTCATCTACTAGTATGTATTGAAATTTTTCCTGATAATTAGCTAATACAATCTTATTTTCTTCAAACACCCGTATCACCCAATTGATCATATCATCAAAGTCGTAACGATTTCGTTTACGCATGAGCGTTTGATAATTTTCAAACTCGTTGACAGCGGCTCTGAGTTTTTCCATCTTTTCTTTCTCTTCTTCGATCTTATCTGTACGAACATCTCCTTTTTTAAATTCCTTCACTGCTCGTTTGGCAATATATTCATCTCTTGCAGGCAGTTCGTTGATATATTCATCTATCTTTTGGTTGATGTACTCAGGTGTCCAACCTTCTCTTTTCATAGAAGAAAATAAATTCTTCAAATTCTTCACTTCAAAATAAACATCTCCCCTATATCGTTTTAATGGATGATTTTTTGGAAAATTATCTATTAATGTTTTGAATAATTCAATACTTTCTAATTCTGATATCGCATCTAAACTGTTCTTTTCAAACAAGGATAAATTATCCTGTATCACATCATTACAAAAAGCATGAAAGGTGTAGATATTTACTTTGTATGCATCGGCACCAATAAATTGCACCAAACGTTTACGCATAGCAATGGTACCTGCATCTGTATACGTAAGACAAAGAATATTTTCGGGTAAGGCATCTGTTTCCAATAATATTTTACCGATACGTGCTGCCAGGATTTGGGTTTTGCCAGTACCCGGACCAGCAATTACCATTACCGGACCTTCAATTGTATCTACAGCTTTTTGTTGCTGTGGATTAAGCCTTTCATATTCCTGTGTGAATTTATTCAATAAAATATCCCGGTAATTCTGCATCTATCAAAGTTAATCGTTCGCAACTAAAGCAATATATTTTACAACAAATCTTTTCATGTTTTGTTATGTTCGTATTATGAGCAAAGTATACAGTATTAAAACCATACAAAAAATTCCCATTTCTTTAGATACAGCTTGGGATTTTTTCAGTAGTCCTGATAATTTAAAAAAAATAACTCCTGATAATCTTGGATTTGAGATCATCTCAAAACATCATGGAGATAAAATGTATGCCGGACAGATCATCGAATATACCGTGAGGCCTGTTCTCGGTATTCCGCTTTACTGGATGACTGAAATTACGCAGGTAGATGATAAAAAATTTTTTATAGATGAACAACGTTATGGCCCATATAGCTTATGGCATCATCAACATCATTTTAAAGCAATTGAAGGTGGTGTGGAGATGATGGATATTGTACATTACAAGTTGCCATTATGGTTTATCGGAGACATTGGCAATGCTATTCTTGTAAAACATCAACTCAAAAACATATTTGACTTCCGCTATAAAAAAGTGGAAGAATTATTTGGTGTGATGGAACACTAATGACACTGATTCTCAATAAGTGATAATAAGTAAAATAAGTTCAATCGGTGTTCAATTTTACCCCGGCATTCTGCTTATGTACTTTTCCATTTGTTTGATCTGATCAGCAATTTGAGGCGTAGTTGGTTTTAGTCCTTTTGCCTTTCTGAAATAATCTTTTCCCGCTCTGAATTCTCTTTTATTGATCATGATAGAAGACAATTGTAAATAAGCAGCCGCTTCATTTTCTTTATCGGGCAACCCACTTCTGATAGCACCACGGATATAAGTTTCCGCCTCTTTCATATTTCCTTTCTGTATCGCTAACATCCCTAATTGTAATTTATTAGCACCCTCAGCCTGCTTCATTTGTGCACCCAGCAAGCTGCTATTTCCCATCAGCTCCTGGCTTTTTTTAAGGTTTGATTCTGCCCCTTCAAAATTTTGAGCAGCCATATCCAAGTTACCTTTAATAGTATAATAAACTGAACGGATAGGTTTTATTAATAAACCCGGAAACCATATCGAAGCCAATACTTTTTTTGACCCTTCCAGATCACCTTCTTCCATGTAAGACTGTATCAAACGCATTGGGCCAAAAATAAAATGACCAACAATTAATATAACAGCTAAAAGATATAAGACAAATGATGGCCAGAAACCTGCTTGTACATTGGTAAAAATTGCCAATGCCAACAGTACAATTCCTATCCATAAACGGTATTTAATAAAAACATTCAACCACTTCATATACTTAAATTTGGAGTGCAAAGATAGGGCTTAGAAATTATGATTTATGAATTACGAATTACGAATTTAAGAGGCAGAAACGTCTTATAATTGGAAACTTAGTGCCGGATGGCTATTTTTGCACCCTGAATCTGAAATTGGGATGTTTCGCTTTCTTATTCAATGTTTTTCATTCCTTATTTCTTATTTCAACTGGTCCCGTAGTTCAATGGATAGAATAGAAGTTTCCTAAACTTTAGATACAAGTTCGATTCTTGTCGGGACTACCAGTTTTCAAATCCATCCTTTCTTTACTGAGTATTTAAAACGATTTTATTAAAAAACAGGAGGTTTATCCTGTAAATCTTCGATCCTAATAAAATATATTAAATAAAAAATAAATACGTTTTCTCTGATAGTATTACTATAGGCCTTCAATAAAAAGGTTCATTTTTTTTACTATACAAACTTTATTACCTTCATCCATCAAATAAACCTTATCGCTATAATTAAAACTTTATGAAAAGGATATTCCTGGCATCCCTTGTTATCATTATTACATTAATGAGTAGTTCTTGCAAAAAAGACAAATCCACCAAATGCTATATTTCTATAAAAGATATTACCGGTTTTTATAGAATAACCAAGGTAATGATTGGCGGAGCTGATGTTACCTCAACTTATATGACACCCTGCAGACAAAGCGCTAACCTGCAATTATATAATGACAAAACTGCTATTTATGAAGAGACGGGTGCTTCTTGCACAGGTACTTCCGGGGGTACATGGGATCTTAATCTAACAACCAATAAAATATCAGTTGCCACCGGTGGTAATATCGTAAATATTACTGATGCCACCGTAACCTCATGGGATTGCTCTTCGCTGGTTGTATCAGGTAACTATTCAGGATCAGATTATCAGGTAACACTTGTTCGATATCAAATTCCTTAATAAACAGCTGTTATGGTATACTTAAAGAAATGTGCTGTATAAATGTAAGATGCTACTTTACTCTTTCTAATATTTTTATATAGTTAGCTCTTTCATATGCAGTAGGGTCTGCTATATGCTGTTGGCTCATAATGCCCTTAAACGAATCAATACTCTCAAACTTCATTTTGTACATCCAGTCTTCCAGTTCTCTATTCATTGTTTTTAAATAAGGTATCCCGTTTTTATACAACGAAGAGGCGGTCATTGCTACATCGGCACCGGCAAGAATATATTTAATTATTTCAACAGATCCCTGCACACCAGTTGTGGCAGCCAACGACAAATTTACTTTTCCATACAATAATGCGATCCAAAGTAATGGCAACCTTATTTCACTGGATTCACTATAATGCAGATCGGTTTTAATAAGGAGTTCATTAATATCAAAATCCGGTTGATAAAACCGATTGAATAAAACCAGGGCATCTGCTCCTGCATTCTTCATTTGTAAAGACATATTACCCATGGCACTGAAATACGGATTTAGTTTTACAGCAATGGGAATCTTTACCGTTTGTTTGATTGACTCAATAATACTGAGATACCGTTGCTCTACTTCAGCAGATGGCATTGAAATATCCGCAGGAATGAAAAAAATATTCACTTCTATTCCATCTGCACCGGCTTGTTCCATTTGCTTTGAATAATCAATCCATCCTTCATTGGTAATTCCATTCAGACTTGCAATAACGGGAATATCAACTCTTTCCTTTGCTTTACGAATATTTTCAAGGTATTCGTCTGTTCCAATATCAAACTCATCCAGATCAGGAAAATAATCCAATGCTTCGGGAAAAGCATAACTCGTTTCCGACATTACGCCTCTGTAAGAGGCTTCTTCTTTTCGTATCTGCTCTTCGAACAATGAAAACAGTACAACTGCACCTGCACCAAAATCTTCCATTTGCACAATATTCTCTGTTTTTTCAGAAAGTGTGCAGGCCGATACCACGATCGGGGAGCGTAACTCCAGCCCCATATAGTTTGTCTGTAGTTTCATAACATTTATTTTATCAGGCTATCGGAACAAAATCACTTGCTTTTTTAGTGGCCAGTTCTTCATAATTCTTCCATTTAAGATTTACCAGGTCCTGTGCATGCGACATTAATTCTTCGGCTACCTGCGGATTTGTAACTGTCAACACTTTATACCGAAGTTCATTATATGCATAATCTTTCAATCCTATTTTTGGCCTCGGCGAATCTAGTACAAATGGATTTTGATTTTTCTTTCTTAACATAGGATTGTATCGCAATAAAGGCCAGTGACCACTGGATACAGCTTTTTGCTGTTGATCCAATCCATTCTTCAGATCATATCCGTGTGCTATACAATGACTGTACGCCAATATCAAGGATGGTCCATCATACGCTTCTGCTTCTCTGATTGCCAATAATGTTTGTTGAGGATTAGCGCCAAAGGCTACTCTCGCCACATATACGTTACCGTAGGATATCGCCTGCATTGCCAGATCTTTTTTACCTACTGTTTTACCACCGGCTGCAAATTTTGCTGTTGCTGCTGTTGGTGTTGATTTAGACATTTGTCCTCCTGTATTTGAATACACTTCTGTATCCAATACCAGTATATTGATATTTCTTCCACTCGCCAATGCATGATCCAATCCTCCATAACCGATATCGTAAGCCCATCCATCACCACCTACTAACCAAACACTTCTGCGGACCAATTGATCTGCTACAGATAACAAATGCGCTGCAGGCGATGAGGTCATTGAAGCCAATTGCTTTTTCAAGAGTTGAACTCTTTGCAACTGTTCGGCCAGATCAGATTCATGAATTTGTTTTGCAGTCAATATTTCATTAACAACATTTTCTCCCAACTCACTTTTCAGTTCCAATAAATATTGTTTTGCAATTTCTAGTTGCTTGTCGGCAGTAATACGCATACCCAATCCAAACTCTGCATTATCTTCAAACAATGAGTTTGACCAGGCCGGCCCTCTGCCTTCTTTATTCATCGACCATGGTGTGGTTGGCAGATTACCTCCGTAAATAGATGAACAACCCGTAGCATTTGCGATCAGTAATCTATCACCAAACAATTGGGATAATAATTTTAAATATGGAGTTTCTCCACAGCCGGCGCATGCTCCCGAAAACTCAAACAATGGTTCAAGGAATTGTGCTCCGTGTACTGTTGAGAAATCAATTTTAGATCGATCGTTCCAGGTTATATTTTCAAAGAATTCAATATTTGTCTTTTCCTGTTCTAGTATCGGTTCTTTTTCTCCCATATTGATCGCCTTACGGGAACGGTTAGACGGATCTGATGCAGGACAAACTTCCACACACAAATTACAGCCAGTACAATCTTCTACATATACCTGTAATGAATAGAGTGTTTCCGGAAAACCTCTGGCATTGATAGGTGCAGATTTAAATCCTTCCGGCGCTTTTTTCACATTGTCTTTGTGATAGAATTTAGCTCTTATCACACTATGAGGACATACATACGCACAGTTACCACATTGTATACAAAGGTCCGGCTCCCACTGAGCTACAATATCTGATACATTTCTTTTTTCCCACTGTGTTGTACCACTTGGATAAGTACCATCAATAGGCATTTGGCTTACGGCCAATTGATCTCCGTGATCAGCCATCATCATGGCTGTTACTTGTTTTACAAAATCAGGAGCCTTATCAGATACTGTCAACAGATTGTGATCTTTTGCAGAAACATGTGCAGGATAATCCACTTCATACATATTAGCCAATGTGGCATCTACCGCTAAGAAATTCTGATCGATAACTTTTTGTCCTTTTTTGAAATAGGTTTTTTCAATCGCTTTTTTAATCTGTTTGATCGCTTCTTCTCTTGGTAATACACCCGACAAAGCAAAATAACAGGTTTGCATGATGGTATTGATACGGCCTTTCATTCCGGTATCTCTTGCCACGGTTGTAGCATCGATCACATAAAATTTAATTTTCTTATCGATGATAAGTTTTTGAACCTGGCCTGTCAGTTTACTCCACACTTCATCTTTACTGTAAGGACTATTTAATAAAAAGGTAGCGCCTTCGCCGGCAAATTCCAGCATCTCTACTTTTTCTGTAAAATTAAATTGATGACAAGCAATGAAATCTGCTTTTGTAATGAGATAAGGTGCCCGAATAGGTTTTGGACCAAATCTTAAATGTGATACTGTTCTTGCTCCGGATTTTTTTGAATCATATACAAAATAACCTTGTGCATACAAATTGGTGTTTTCTCCGATGATCTTAATAGTATTTTTATTAGCGCCTACAGTTCCATCTGATCCCAAACCAAAGAATAGACCTTGTCTCCATTCAGATTCATCTAATTTATACGAAGGATCATAGGTTAAACTTAAATGTGTAACATCATCATTGATCCCTACTGTAAAATTATTTTTAGGATGTTCTTTCTTTAATTCATCATACACTGCTTTTACCATCGCCGGGGTAAACTCCTTAGAAGATAGTCCGTATCTGCCACCAATCAATTTAGGGAGTTTTTTAATTTTTCCTTGTTGCAGAGCGTCTACTAAAGTGGATAATATGTCCTGATACATTGGTTCTCCAGATGCACCGGATTCTTTCGTTCTATCGAGTATTGCAATTGATTTCACAGATTCTGGCAATACTCTTAATAAATGTTCCAGCGAAAATGGTCTGTATAAACGAACCTGTATCACACCAACTTTTTCACCGGCGGCATTCAATGCTTCAACGGTTTCCGAAACAGTTTCTCCTCCGGACCCCATTACAACTGTAATACGTTCGGCATCTGCTGCACCGGTATATTGAAAGAGCTCATATTTTCTTCCGGTCATCTTTTCAAAATCGATCATTGCTTCTTCTACAATACCTGACATGTTATTGTAAAAAGTATTTGCTGTTTCTCTCCCCTGAAAATATACATCCGGATTTTGTGCAGTACCTCTTATAAAAGGATGTTCTGGATTCAATCCTCTATTACGATGTGCAATTACCAGATCATCGGGTACCATTGATCTTATCTGATCATCAGTCAATAATTCCAATTTATTTACTTCATGCGAAGTACGGAATCCATCAAAGAAATGCACGATCGGTATCCTGGATTTTAATGTTGCCGCCTGTGCTATCAATGCAAAATCATGTGCTTCCTGCACACTTGCCGAACTCAACAATGCAAAGCCTGTGGTTCTTGCTGCCATTACATCCTGATGATCTCCAAAAATTGAAAGACCTTGTGTAGCTAATGAACGTGCCGCTACATGAAATACAGTAGCCGTTAATTCTCCGGCTATCTTATACATATTTGGCAACATCAGCATCAATCCCTGCGATGCCGTAAAAGTGGTTGTTAATGCGCCGGTTTGCAAAGCACCATGCACTGTGCCCGCAGCCCCTCCTTCACTTTGCATTTCCATTACATCGGGTATATTTCCCCAGATATTTTTTATCCCTTTTGCAGACCATTCATCTACTAATTCTGCCATGGTAGACGACGGAGTGATGGGATAGATGGCACAAACTTCATTAACACGATATGCTACATAGGCAGCAGCTTCATTTCCATCTATCGTTGCGATAGTATTTTTATTATCAGACATTGTTGGTTGAATTAATTGGTTCATTAATCATTTCTATAGCGTGACAAGGACATTGTTCATAACATACTGCACAACCGGTGCAGGCATCTAAATTGAATTTGTATCGGTTGCCTTTACCTAATTTAATAATTGCATCTTCGGGACAAGCTCCAAAACATCCATCACACTCAAAACAATTACCACAACTCAAACAACGTTGTGCTTCAAATCTTGTTTCAGATTCTGACAGTCCGCCGATCACTTCTTCAAAACTTTGCACTGCCACATCAGGAGCAAGTTTATCCTGTTCTTTTTGTGGCGCATCGGTCTTATACCACATATGCAATTTTCTATAGCCGGCAGTAGGATGCTTCTCGGGTTTTAAATAGGGATCCTGCATTATATAGCCATTAATATATTTGGCCGCTTTTTTTCCGTGTCCTATTGCTATGGTAGAGCTTCTGTTTTCGCCTGGTAGCATATCGCCTCCGGCAAAAATTCCTTCATAACCAGTCATCCTTTGTGCATCAATAACTACAGTTCCGTCTGTATTGGTTACAATGCTACCGGCAGAACGCAAGTAGCCGGAATCAGACTCCTGCTGATTTGCTATAATTACTATATCAGCATCTGTGATCTCAAATTCATTTGTACCTGCAACTTTCCCCTTCTCCACCTTTGTTAGCTCCAGCACTACTTTTTTATTTTCTATTTTACTGATGCGTCTGAACAATTGCACATCTACTCCTTCTGCCAAGGCATCTTCTGTTTCGTAATCATATGCCGGCATCATTTTTTTATCTCCATGAAAATATACAGCCACCTGTGAACCCAATCTTTTGATTATACGAGACAGGTATAAAGAGAGTTTACCTCCTCCATATACCACTACTTTTTTACTTTCATAAATAGTTGGGTTAGATTTTACTTCTTTAAAAAATGAAAAGGCATCCGTTACATACAATGAGTTATCATTTTGAAATGATTCCCGATGAATTAACTGTGCGCCGGTAGAAAGATATACAGCATCAAAGTTGCCATCTTGCTTTTCCATCAATACATCATGCACTTTATAATTCACACGAATGGTAACCCCCATTTTTACAATACGATTCACTTCTGCATCTAAAATTTCTTTAGGCAACCGATAATCAGGAACACCTGTCCACAGTAATCCTCCGGGATTATCATTGGCATCAAATACTTCAACCGTATGTCCCATTCTTGCTAATTGATAAGCGGCTGATAAACCTCCTGGACCTGCTCCAACAACCAACACCCTTTTACCAGTTGGTTTAGCTTTATAGCGAATAGGCCATCCTTGTTGTATGGCCTCATCTCCGATATATCTTTCTACAGCATGAATATTTACTGTTGTATCGATATGATTTCTGTTACAACCTGTTTCGCATGGTTTCACACAAACCCTCCCCATGATTCCAGGAAACGGATTATCTTCTACCAGTGTTTGAAAAGCTTCGAAATAATCTCCGGCCTGGGCATGCGCCATCCAACCCTGAATATTTTCACCCGAAGGACAAGCGCTATTGCAGGGAGGCATAAAGTCAACATATACAGGTTGACGAAGACGTTTGGGACCTGTACCTTCTGCATGCGTTAAAAGGTCGACGGGCTTGGTAATGTCAGTTAAAGACATAATAATTATTTTGATACAGTAGGCAACAAGCCTACTTATGAATAAGGAAATTAAACTTCAGCAAATTATAAACTGAATTCAATATCGAGGCTGACGGAATTCAATCAATCAAATGATTCCTATCATATTCCGTAAGCATGAGTTGCATTACAACATTTATAGTAGATAGAAATATACGGGCAGGATCTTTGTAGTAAGATTACAGCAATAAAAAAAGGCATCTGGTTAGGATGCCGAATGCTTTTGTTTTTAGGATTTTAAGAAAAAATAGAAGTTGATCGATATTGGATTTCGTTACGGTTTTTTCGTAAAAATTGGATTTAATACTTTTGGTTTAACTGGATCTTTGGATATTGTATGATTGATATTGTTGTAACTGTATCAATCAACTTCTAACACAAAGATATATCTGATTACTATGATAGAATAGAGCAAAACTGCCCTTTCTTTTTGCTTCTGAAATTACATCCGGAGTCGTAATACTTCCAGTAAAAGCTATCGTAAAACTACGTGTGTTTTTTTCGATTTTAGTGTACAATTGTTAATGTATAGCCTGAATTGACCTTTACAGAGGCGGTTGGCCTTACAGTCAGGCTCCTTATTGATCGGTTGGAACTTAGCACCGGCGTACCTTGATTGATATAAACGTCTGTATTAATATCCGGCACAATATTGCAACCCCAGTTTGCAGGTGTTTCCCAGGCATTGCTTACGGTACCTTTCCAATAAGCCTTAAACTGCAATGTAAATTCATTACTATAGGTGACAGATGCTCCGTTTGTTATTTTGCAACGGTAGGTATACCCATAGATAGAGGTTGGTGCATTCGCTAATTGTAATGTGTCGTTTGTGGCTCCGGAATAAAGTGCATTATCAGTAACATCCGTATATCCGCTACCACTATTTACCTGCCATTGATATGTATCACCGGCAACATAAGTAGTATTTGTTATAAACGGAATATTTGCATTGGTACAGTTGGCTACATAATTGGTCATATCATACACAAAATTATCGTAGCGAAATTTTTTGTGTTGATTATTCGCTAAAGATTTAGCCTCAGTATTGTTTCCGTAATAATCAATTGTCCCGTTGTCGCAAATTACATGGATGTAGAGTATTTCGCCAACCTGTTCGGCCACTAATGCTTCGGGATGCCCTTCTGCCACTCCATCTACAGATACCTGAACCAGATTCGTATATCCGGGTAAATCCAGTTTTGTAAGTTTTGAAAAAGTGCTATTTATGGTTATAGGATTTATTCCTGGATTTGCAGGGATCTTCCCATCCCACAAATACAAAGCCGGTGTGCCGCCACCCGTATATAAGCCAGCAACTATTAAATATAAATTGGTTCCTACTTTTTCGATGCTTCTTATGCCTAATCCATTCAGATCAAATAATATGGGCGCTTTTATTATAGGAGTAGTAGTCACAGGCACTACCGTTCCATTCATCAACGTTTCAAAATTGGCGACCGGAGCTACAATAGCATATTTTCTGTTTGATGAATTAGGTATAGTTCCTTTGATAGGTACGCAAGGAGCTCTGAAACCAATATATCCGGTGTCACCGCCATGCGTTACAGTCAACCCTTCTATATTAAATCCGTCAATTCTTTTTGGTTCGATGCCATCGGCTGAAGACGCAGAAAAATTCCACGAGCAGGTGTCTCCCCATGAAATTAATGCTGATCTGAATTTAGCAGAGTAAGTTCTCACACTTAAAGTACTGGTTGCGCCTGTTCCGCTAACATCGGTTGCTATTACCCTATCTCTATCTGGTTTCAGCTTACCGCTTTTATTATTTCCTAATGAGCCTATCCAATAGATCCGTTTACCGGTATTATACTTTACGCTGGTGGACGCCCCTTCCAGATCACATTCTGCCGAAGCCCCCACTGCAGAGGTTATATCCATATTGTATAGATCTATTCCTGAATATTTTCTGCTATACAACCTTAACACATTCGTTTCGTCATCACAAACAAACATATAATCATTATCGATTGAGGCTGCACCAGAAGCATCTGCCATCATCGTTGGCCATATTGTTTTATCTGGAAAAGATGATGCTGCTGAAACAGCATAAGAAATTTTGTATGTGGATGAATTCTGTCCTGCATTAGTAGCAACGATGGAAATAGTATCAAGCCCAACCATCGCAGGATTGATCTTTAATATATATATCCCACCGGATTCTGTAAATGTAATATTTGCATTGGGTACTACCAAGACATTACTGCTCGTAAGAGATACAGAAGTAAATGTGCCTGTTATCGTGAAATAAATACCAAAAACTGAGGCAGGATCTGTAGGGTCATTTAACACCCCACTGACATAAGATGTTTTTCCACTTCCCGAAATTATATTCAGATAAGGTTTTGTAGTACCTGGATAGACCGGCTGTATTGCATTAGCAGATAAAGTTGGTGCAGCAGAGAAAGCGCAAACGCTTATCAACAGAAAAGAAAAAAATAAACAAGTAAACTTTGTCACTTTATCTATAGTGTTTTCAAAAAATTAATTGATTTAAACTGCCGAATTACCCTCTTACTAAAGTACCTACTCTTTCACCTGTTACTACACGCATTAAATTCCCTGGTTTATTCATATCGAATACGATGATAGGTAATTCATTTTCCATGCAAAGTGTAAATGCGGTCATATCCATCACTTTCAGATTTTTGCTGATGCAATCTGCAAAAGATATGTTTCCGAATTTTGTAGCAGCAGGATCTTTTTCAGGATCTGCAGTGTAAATACCATCTACTCTGGTTCCTTTTAAAATAACATCGGCTTTTATTTCAATGGCTCTTAATGAACCAGCTGTATCTGTTGTGAAATAAGGATTCCCTGTACCAGCTCCAAAAATAACCACTCTGCCTTTTTCCAAATGCCTCATAGCTCTTCTTCTGATATATGGCTCAGCAATTTGTTCCATTTTTATAGCACTTTGTAAACGAGTGTAAACCCCGGCTTTTTCTAATCCGCTTTGTAAAGCCATACCATTAATTACGGTAGCCAGCATACCCATATAATCTCCCTGAGCTCTTTCAATTCCGGTTTCAGCCTCATTCATTCCTCTGTAAATATTACCGCCGCCGATCACAATTGCCACCTGTACTCCTAAGTCTGTTATAGATCTGATATCCTTTGCATATTGAGCTATCACATCACTGTCAAGACCAAAATTTTTATTACCCATTAAAGATTCGCCTGATAATTTGAGTAGGATTCGTTTGTATTTAGGAAGCATGGGATAATTAAGAATTAAAAATTAAGAATTAAAAATTTCATTGCGAAGATATAGCTTTTAGATGGCTTGAATAATTTTGACTACAAAAAAGCAGTTTACATACATAAATGCAAATGACATTTCTGTAAAATGCATTTCTTTTAGTTATAAAGCGAAAAGTTGAATAATCTTTAGCACTTGCAACCTATTCACATCCAAAATAAAATACCCTCTCACGGGTATTTTACTTAAGAAATCCTGGATGTATTTTAGATAAATTAATTATCATAAAAACTTATTGTATGAGCAATGTTTCTAAATGGATGAGTTGGGAAGGTGGTGTTGACCTGGTAGCTGTAACCAGCCCCGATCTGCAAATGCCAAATGTAATTGTACACCTGGGCCGCATGGTAAATACACCTGTAGGCAATGCCGCCAGCGGAATGATCCTTTGGCAACCAGATCCTAATGCTATGCCTGCTGTAATGGGTTTTGTTAGTACTAACCCGGCTGTTGGTGCATATTTCGGACCAAATATTTTTGCAGGAACTCCTTTTGAACAAGCTCCGGTACTGAATGCACAAATTGACATTAAAACTGATGGAAAATCAGCACACTCAAAATGTGTAGTGGGTGGCTTCACTTTTGAGGTTGAGATGACTGATCTTTCTGCTCCATATTTAATTAATCGTGAGCCTTCGGCAATGCCGCCGTTTTATCAGCAAGGTGTTGAAATGAGTTGCGGTAAAACTGTATTAAAAGTTAACGGAGAAGTTATCAATATCATTATCCCTCCCGTTGGTATCACCGGCGGACCAGCAAGTGTGGTTTCACCCAACGGAGTATATGCAAGATAAAATTGTTTAACATTAATAAAAGGAGCAATTGAAATATTGCTCCTTCCTTACAATGAAACGTTTTTTTACGATCTGCTTTTTTATTCTCTCTTCTCTTTTTTGTACTGCACAATTAAATGCCGAACAAAAAAACATACAACAGCTCTTTTTCAGCTTTCTTAAATTTTATCAGAAGAATGAAAAAAAATTCAATTCATTTGAATTATACAAGGGAAAGGGTAAAGAAAACGGGCCTCCATATAAAATACAATGGAAAGAAGCTGAAAGATATTTCGCTTATCTGCGAAAATATGTGCCGTATGTTGGCGAAGCTTATATCAAAGCAGAAAGAGAGCACTTCAAAAATGCAGAAAAAAATTTTAAAGAATATCCCGAAGAAGAAATTGTTATGGGATTTGATTATGATAGATGGGCGGGAGGACAGGAAAGTATTTCGTACACCTATAAATGGTATACATCTCCACAAAACAAATATATTGTAACGATCTCCGGCGATAAAGCATTTTTAAAAATCGGCGGAGAGCTTTGGGAAGGTGCAACAGAAAATGACAGGGCGTGGAGCATCGTACCTTTTGTAAAAGAAAAGGGGAAATGGAAAATGGCAGACAATGTTTACCCTGCAGACATAGAAGAAATCGAAAAAATAAAATAATACCATTTTATGAAATATTTTTTGATATGTGGTTTCATTTTATTTTCAGCTTGCAAACTAACAACTTACGAAAAATTGGAAAAAGAATTAAAAAACCATGTTCAACCAAAAGACAGTATTATCAACGAACTTAAAATCGGCGAAACTATCTCATTAGAAGAAAGTGAAAGACAAGGTGTAAATAATAGGTTTAGAGAATTTGATTATTGGAGTGAAATAGATGAAAAAAACTTTGAATTTACAGAGAGTAAAGCATTCAGTGATCCAGATGAGGCCGGAGGAATGTCATACACATTACACATATATAAAGCCAAACAAAAGGGATATACAGAGATAAGATTTTTTAAAAGAAAAAATCATTTAATGAGTGGAATGACTGACACAACAAAAAAAGATACCGCTACAATTTTATATAATACTTACAGGTTCAACATCAAGTAGCAAAAAAACACACTAAAGTGACAAAGATAATTTTACCTGCTTGTATATTATTATGTTTTTAAATTACTACTATTTCTCTTTTTTAAATATCAATTACAAATTGATTTATGATGTAAATACCGGCTGTAGTACTTATAGTTTTCTGCGAAAATTAAATCATTAGGTTTCATTAATTAAAAAAATTAAAAGGCCGCTCATTTTGAGCGGCCTTTTAATTTTATCGTAAGAATAATTTATCCTAACGCAACTCTTTTAAATTCGATAACTTTTAAATCTGCATCGATAGATTTTAGAAAATCTGATACTGATTTTGCATTATCTTTTACAAAAGGTTGAGCTAACAAAGTATTTTCTTTTAAGAATTTATTTACTTTACCGATAGCAATTTTTTCTGCCATCTCAGCTGGTTTCCCTTCTGCTTTTATTTGTTCGATAGCGATATCTTTTTCTCTTGCTATAGTTTCAGGAGCAATAGATGATTCATCAACTGCTAATGGATTCATTGCCGCAATTTGCATAGCAACATCTTTTCCTGCTTCGGCAGCTGGTTTATTAAATCCTACTAAAACACCCATGCGGTTAGCACCATGTATATAACTAGCTACAAATTCTGCATCAATTCTTTCGAATCTTGAGATAGCAATTTTTTCGCCAATTGCAGCTAATTTATCATTGATCAGATCAGCAACTTTAGCGCCGTTAACTGATACTTCATTCAATTCTTCTGCAGTTTTTACATTATTAGCGATCGCTGCATCAGCAATACCTTGTGCAAAAGCAACAAACTCTGCATTCTTGCTTACGAAATCAGTTTCGCAGCTGATGCATAATACGATACCTGCTTTGTTATCTGCTGTAGTATTAGCTAATACTACACCTTCTTTAGCTTCTCTGTCGCTACGTTTTGCAGCAACTTTTTGCCCTTGTTTACGCAACCAGTCGATGGCTGCTTCAAAATCACCATTGCTTTCTGTTAAAGCTTTACGACAGTCTAACATACCGGCTCCGGTAGTTTGACGTAATTTATTAATATCTGCGGCTGTTATTGTTGCACTCATGAAAATTAAAAATTAAAAATTAAAAATTAAAAATTGGAGAGGTTCGATAACATCAAACGTCCAACTTCAAACCATAACCCTCCAACTATTTTCCAGCTGGTTTTCTACCACCTGCCGCAGGACCAGGCACTCTTCTTTTTGGTTGAGCTGCTACTCCTTTACCGCCACCACGTCTGTTTCTGTCTTCGCTACCATCAACTTTTTGTTCAAAACGAGCCGCTTTTGCTTCTGCAGATTCTTCTGCATCGCTGCTGCTGTCATCCTCGTCTTTTTCTGCCTGACGTTCAGATAAACCTTCGGCAATTGCTGCTGTAATATAGTTAGCAATTATTGCGATTGATTTTGTTGCATCATCATTTGCAGGAATAGCGAAATCAATTTTATTAGGATCACAATTCGTATCAACCATACCAAAAGTGGTAATGTTCAAACGTTTTGCTTCAGCCAAAGCGATATGTTCGTGACCAATATCAACTAAAAATATTGCGGCCGGTACACGACTGATCTGTGCGATACCACCCAATACTTTCTCCATTTTGTCTTTATCACGTGTAAGTGTTAATCTTTCTTTTTTAGTAAGATTATCAATACTTCCGTCATTCAACATTTTTTCGATGCTCTGCATTTTTTTAACACTCTTACGAACAGTATTAAAGTTAGTAAGCATACCACCTAACCAACGTTCAGTAACGTAAGGCATATTAACACGCTTAGCGCAATCAGAAACGATTTCTTTTGCTTGTTTTTTTGTAGCAACAAACATTATTTTTTTTCCGCTTTTTGCAATTGATTTCAATGCAGCTGCAGTTTCTTGTAAACCTTCTACGGTTTTATTCAAGTCGATAATGTGAATGCCTTTTTTCTCAGCAAAAATGTATGGCAACATTTTAGGATTCCACTTTTTCTTTAAATGTCCGAAGTGTACGCCTGCTTCTAAAAGCTGTTGTTGTAAGGAAGTATTATTTTCCATTGTATATTATTGAAGTAGTTTTTAAAAATTGTTCTCTTAGTTCCTGGTTTTTAGTTTTTAGTTCGCCGAGTTTATTGACTGAGAACTAAAAACTAAGAACTGGAAACTAATAATATTAACGTTTGCTGAACTGGAAGCTTCTTCTTGCTTTTTTGCGACCTGGTTTTTTACGTTCAACTGATCTTGAATCTCTTTTAAGCAACCCGGCTGCTTTTAATACAGGACGATAGTCTGCACTTACTTCTAATAAAGCACGTGCAATACCTAATTTAGCTGCTTCTGCCTGGCCTTTAACACCGCCACCTTGTGCATTTACAACTATATCAAATTTATCTGAAGCCTCTACTGTTTTCAAAGGAGCTTCAAGTTGATTTTGCAGGTATACTAACGGGAAGTAATTTTTATAATCCTTTCCGTTAACAGTTATTTTACCATCACCTTTACTTAAAAAAACCCTTGTTACGGCTTCTTTACGGCGACCAACTGCATTTTTTTGTTTTTCCATGTTATTATGCTTAACGCATTAATTTTTTAGATTAATGCAATGTTTTAAAATTTTAATTCGGCAGGTTTTTGTGAAGTGTGCGGATGCTCAGCACCTGCATACACAAATAATTTTTTATACATTTTGCGACCTAATCTGTTTTTAGGTAGCATACCTTTTACTGCTCTTTCGATAAGCACTTCAGGTCTGCGTTTTTGTAGATCTTTGGCGATCTCTTCTTTACGACCACCAGGATATCCAGTAAAATGATCATAAATTTTTTCGTCCATTTTGTTACCGGTAAGTTTTACCTTTTCGCAGTTAATTACAATTACATTATCTCCGCAATCAACGTGAGGAGTGTAATAAGCTTTGTTTTTGCCACGCAATACAGCTGCAATTTTTGAACACATACGTCCAACGGTTTGATTAGTACCATCTATTACATACCAATTGTGTGTAACGGTAGCCTCGTTTGCATGTTTGGTGGTGAAATGTAGTTTACTCATTGTTTTATTTTTTGCTCCGATAAAGAAGCGATTTTAGAAATAAGAGCTTTTGCTATCCCAAAGGCTCTCCCGTAAAAGATCAATACAAAAAGGTCGATTCTTTTTTTAGGAGTGCGAAGGTAGCATGATGAATATTAATTTCCTACAAAACAAGGGATTATTTTTTACCGAACCTTTATAACAAATTGATTTTCAGTAAATTTTTTGACAACTATTTAATATCATACCCTCAAATATGCAAAAAGGCTGCTAAAAATAGCAGCCTTTTTATAAAAACTATAATAATTACTATACTTTGGTAATAGTGTAAAGTCCTGTATAAGTGTTCACATGAATTTTATAATTACCAGCTTCGGCAGGTGAGTCCATTGTAGGAGAATCGCCTGGAGTGGCATATTGTAATGCACCACCGGTAGAACTTGTACTGCCTAATTGCGGATGCCAATCGGGTGCAGAAGTTGCTGTTGGTCTAACTAAGAACTTATATTGATTTCCCGGAGTTAAAGCAACGGTCAATTCATATTCAACAGCATTTAATCTGGTGAATTTTTGATTAGATGGAGGGTCATTTGTCCAGTTACTTGCTGTAGCGCTTCCGGTAATATATAACCCGTCAAATTCAGGTATAGAAGAAGGTACCACTGTAAAGGTTCCGAATTGGAAATCAAAAGTAACTTTATATGAACCCGCTGTTGCAGGTGAAACCAGATCACTTCCTTGTGGTTTAAAGGTGTCTCCTGCCGGATCATTACTGCCATTCGTTGTTCCTGTTCCACCATATTTATTATCCCAAACACCATCATTTACAGGTAATAACAAATACCCCTGTGATGAAGCGAATTGGAAAACACCTCCGAATGTTGTTTCATCAATTTGTGCAAATTGACTTCTTGGTGCATTAGAGGATGAATTGTTCCAGAAATATGGATCTGCAAAACCTCCAACGATAAACAATTTTGACGGTACTGTATATTTTGGAGGAATCTTGTACGGAGTCATTCTTACAGTAATTGGAGTAGAATAAGACAGATCATTGTTATTACCATAAGAAGAAACCAGTCTTATTGATATATCATGTGCTGTATTGAACGCAAATCCCCAAGCTAATAACATTGCATTAAGTTCTTTTGCTTTGTATGCTTTAGAAAATTTACCGAATATAGCTTCGCTTTTAATTGGGTTAGCAAAAGTTGCTGGTGTAGAAGGATCCATTTCTATCACAAATTTTTGATGTGCTAAAGATGTTCCCAACTTAGGATCTTCCCATGTAAAAGTAAGCACAGTGTCTTCTGCCTGCGTAGATGTTGCGGCTACTGTGGTAACCGAACTAACTAAAGCAGGTTTTAGTCCTTTAGCATACGATTGCAGATCATCGGCCTTATCGCAAGATGCAAATGTTGCAACTAAGCCTACTAAAATTGCAAAGAGTTTGAAAGTATGTTTCATAAAAAAAATTTAATAATTAAAGTATCTTATAATTTTTAGTTAGGCTGTTTTACAATTTTGTTAGTTTGAACGTTCTTGTAGCCAAATTAACCTCTATTTTATATGTTCCTGCGGTAGCTGGTGATGGAATTGCATCAGGATCACTTGTTGTACCATCATTTACATCCAATGGACCTCCCATTGGGTCTGCTGTAGTTCCTTTAGGAATACCCCACTGAGGTTGCCAAGCACCATTCTTTGTTAAGAATTTATAGTACTTACTTGAAGGTAAATCCATCGTTATTTCAAATTTCTTTGCACTTATCCAAGTAAATTGTTGACTTGATGGTGGTGCATTTGTCCAATTTGAAGGACAAGCCTCTCCTGTTATCCATAAAGTTGGAGGTGGTGGAGGTGGGATGTAATATGTTTTAACCCAGATACTTTTGATTTCTGAAACAAAAGGAAAATATCCTGCTGCAGAAGGCTCTTTCAAAGTAGAAGTTACCCTGAAATCCAACTTTTTTTCTACAGAAGTATCGAGATTCAGATTAACAATCATTGCATTCAACTCTTTAACAGTGTATACCACATTTAAGTCAATTGCCTGAGCGTATATTTTTGCATTGGGATTTGTGAAGCCTGCTCCACTTGAATCCATTTCCAGTACATAGTTAACATCCTGTGAACTTACCCCCGTAGTAAATGTATACTCAGGATTGGTCCATTTGATATTAAGAGCCGGTTTGTCCTCATCTGCCTTTAACAGCATAAGATGCTCGGAACTCCCTGAATAAAGATTTACCAATTGTAGTACAGGCGCAGTGCCTCCCGTATAGTATATCTTGTTTTCTTCTTTTTTACATGATGACACTCCAACTAAAACTAAAAGCAGAGCGATAATCAGTTTTGAAATATTTTTCATTATTGATATGTTTTGTTTAGTAAGAGATTAATATCCTTGAACAGTTTGTTTAATATTTGGATTAGAAGACAATTCTGTAGCCGGAATTGGGTAAAGATTGTATTTGCTATCTACACCTGTACCGTTTACAACACCGCCTTTCCATGCCCATAAATAATCACCACTAGTGAATTTTTTAAACCTGATCAGGTCAGTTCTTCTACAACATTCCCACATCATTTCTCTTCCTCTTTCTGCCAAGATATATGGTAGTGTTAACTCAGAAATAGTATTACCGTTAGGATCGCTAGGACGGGCTCTTTTACTTAATTGATTCAGATAATCCAGCGCTACTGTATTATCTGGACCTGAAGATCCACGACGTACCACTGCTTCCGCAAAATTCAGATACACTTCAGCTAATCTGAATAAAGGAAAATCTACGTCAGAGAAGTTACCAGCAGGGTCTGCATGAGGAGCTTTTCCGCCAACATTGATCCATTTCCCTGTACCAATAATCGGAGTTGGGTCATTCAATGTTTCAGTAGTAGTGTTTCTGAATTTGAAAGAAGAATAACCGTATTTAGATTCTCCCAACAATACTGTCATATTTATTAATTGGCTATCAACTTTACCGGTTGAAGGATCTGGTTCCTTAACCTTACCATCATAGAATTGACCACGGATATCTTTACTATCAAAAAGACTAACAAATTGTTGTGTGATCCTTATACAATTCCAGCTTCCGTTAGTACCGGAAACCTCTTTTTCTACCCCAGCCGGACCATGCACTAAAAATGTTGTTCCACCATAGTTTTGGCCATATGTACCATCATAAGGAATCGCATAAATGAACTCATTGGTAAGTCTGTTATTATCTGCCAACATTAATTCTTTGTAGTTATTATGCAGACTGTATCCACCTTCATCTATTACTTTTTTGCTATACACAATACAACTGTCATACAGATGAACATCCACCGTGTCTTTATATACTTCTGCATTCAAATACGCTCTTGATAATAAAGCCCAGGCAGCAGCTCTGTCAACACGGCCATATTCATTTGTTCTAGGAGCTTTTAATAACGTTGAAAGATCTTTTAATTCTGATACAACGTAAGCAAAAAGATCTTTACGACTGATCTGTGATGGCAATCCGGCACCTATTGCATTAGCTTCTGTTGCAAACGGAACACTTCCAAACAGATCCATCAATACCCAATATTGATAGGCCCTTAAAAAACGGGCTTCTTGTTTATACATACGTATATTATCTGCATCAGTTCCAGTGATCCCTCTTTCAGCAAGTTTTGCATCAGACGACTGACGAATAAAATCATTACATAAAGTGATCTGGAAATAACTACGGTAAAATAACCCAGCTACTGTTGCATTTGAAGCAGACCAACTCATTTGATGTATACCCAAAGGATCGGTGTCTTTGTAATATGTCCAACCGGCTTCGTCTGTAGAGAGACATTGCAAATACCAGAACATACGCAGAAAATCAGAGTTACCTTCATCACTGATTACTTCCTGAGAAATATCCCTGCTCCCGCTACCTCCCGTATTACCGGTGTTTTGCATGGAAGAATACACTTTAGCAAAAGCTGATCTGTATCCCAATGCGGTTTTATAAATATCATCCGCAAGTTTGTCATTAGTAGGTCGTAGATCCAATTTGGTACAACCACTGGAAATCGCAATAACTAAGCTTAGTGCAACAACCGACTTTAAAATATTATTTTTCATATAAATTTATTTGTACAATGAGTTATTAAAAGTCAAGATTTAAACCTAAAGAGAACACTCTTGGTCTTGGATAAAAATTATTATCAACACCACTACTGATCTCAGGATCTAATCCTCTGTATTTAGTGATAACGAATACATTTTGAACTGTCAGAGAAGTACGTAATGTAGCTTTGTTATTAAATACACTTCCTACATTATACCCTACATTAAAGTTGTCCATTCTCAAGAAAGAAGCATTTTCAAGGTAGAAATCACTTGATCCCTGTAATTGTGATACGCTTCCGGTAAATCCTGTTTCTAAATAATTTTTAGACCCGTTAGTTACAACTGTTCCTCCAACTATAGTACTCAATCTTCCCATATTACTGAAAATGTTATTATTCACATAGTTGTTCAAACTTGAACGCATTACAAACCCGGCATTCCATTTTTTGTAGGAGAAGTTTGTACTAAAGCCCATGTAAATGTTAGGATCTGCAGTTTTGCCTTTATACTTATCCTGATCATTGATGATTCCATCTCTGTTCAGATCTTCAAATAAACCCTCGATTGGTTTACCCGTAGCCTGATCATATACTTGTTTGTATAGATAGAAAGTATTTTTTGGAGATCCTACAGCATTAATATAGGCGAAGCCTGATGTTCCTGCTAAATTATAAGAAGGGAAACCAAGGTAATTAGGATCGTTAGGTATCACTGTTAGGTTAGTGATGGTATTTTTATTGTAAGTAATATTGAAGTTTGCATCCCAAGTCATATCTCTGGTACGTATTGGTTGTACATTCAAATTAAACTCAACCCCTTTATTTTCCATGCTACCTACATTTTTAAGTGCGTAAGCAGAAAAATTAGATCCTACTGCCTGAGGTACACTGTTCAACAAGTCTTTGGTTTTTTTCAAGTAAAAATCAACACTACCTGAAATGCGATTGTTCAAGAATCCAAAGTCTAAGGCGATGTTTGAAGTAGATGTTTCTTCCCATTTCAAATCTCCTGTTACACCACCTGGTCTAACACCTTGTACATAATCATTACCAAATTGCGCTGATGCATTTAAACCCGCTGTTGAATAATATGCTAAATAGTTATAGTTACCAATACCATCTTGTTGACCTGTAACACCATATCCAAGACGAAGTTTAAGATCTGATACTGTACTGCTGTTTTTAAAGAAATCATCCTTCATTCTCCAGGCTAATGCCACAGAAGGGAATGTTCCCCATCTGTAATCAGGAGCAAATCTTGAAGAACCATCACGACGTAATGTTCCGGTAAGAATATATTTGTCATTAAAAGTATAAATAGCTCTACCAAAGAACGATATTAATCTGTTAGCTGGTTTATCGTAAGCATATAGAACATAATCGCTAGCCGATTTTTTCTGTCCTTTTGCATTTAAACCAATAAAGTTGTAATTGGTAGTAGTATAATTATTGTAAGAATAACCACCAGTAACATCTATCCTGCTTTTTATTGATTTCAAATCTTTAGCATAATTCAGATAAAACTCAAGTAAAGAGTTGTTTTTATCTTGCTGACCAACACTCATAGTTCCTCCGGAAAAATAATCCTGAGCTGCACTATCTGAAACCTTTACTAACCCGTGGTTTCTTGAAATATCATATCCAAGATTAAGATTAGCTCTCAACTCAGGTAAGAAATGGAATTTATAATCGAATTGAATATTACCAACACTTCTTTTTGGATGTTGGTTATCGAATCTTTGTTCCAACAGACCCAAAGGATTTCTTCCTGCATTCAACTGCAATGATCCATCAGGGTTTGTATATTCTTTATACCCGCCATACCTGTTGTTACCAGAGTATATTGGTTGAGTAGGATCATATCCTATAGCCGAACCAATTACATCTGCTGCAAAACGGGTGTTTTGCGCAATTGCTTTAAGATTAACATCAATTTTAAGATGATTATTAAAAAAACTAGGATTAAGCGCTAAAGCCAAACTTATCTTTTCGAGATTATCAGTTTTTACCACCCCTTGTTGGTTTTGGTAACCAAGCGATACCCTGTATGGTAAACCCTCAATTCCTCCTGTAAGACTAATATTATTATCGGTGGAAATTGCAGTTCTGTAAATTACATCCTGCCAGTTTGTATTTGCTGTACCTAAAGAAGCTTTTTGAGCTGCTGTACCATTTGCATTTACTATTGTTCTTATCTCATCCGCACTTAATACATCTACATTTTTAATAACACTGGCTATTGAGTTAACAGAGCTGAATGCTACTTTAAGTTTCCCTCCTCTACCTTTTTTAGTAGTAATAAGAATTACACCATTGGCAGCTCTTGTACCATATATAGCTGCTGCTGATGCATCTTTTAAAATAGTGAATGACTCAATATCATTTGAGTTGATCAAACTTAACGGATTGGCTGCTCCATTAATTGCATCACCCAGATCCGGAAGAGGTACTCCATCAATTACTATTAACGGGTTATTACTTGCATTCAAAGAAGAACCTCCCCGCACACGGATCGTACTTCCTGAACCAGGTTTACCACTATTTGATATGATAGATACACCTGCAACTTTACCAGCAATCATTTGCTCGGGAGTTGTGATAGCACCCTTTTGGAAATCTTTTTGTGAAACCACATTTACAGCACCGGTCAAATCTTTCTTTTTCGCAGTACCATACCCTACCACTACAACTTCTCCCAGATTCTGCGTAGATTTTACCAGTCCTATATCTCCTGAAGGTCCTGTTGTTCGTAATTCTTGTCTGCCAAATTCAGTAGACGTAAACACCAAAACAGGGTTTGGCGAAGGGGCGCTTATTCTATAAACCCCGTTAGCATCGGTCTTAGTAGCAACAGTAGTGCCCTTAACCGTAACAGTTACACCAACAGCCGGAGATCCATCTTTGCTGTCGGTTACTTTACCGGAAACAACATTTTGCGCCATCGCTGCCATAGAAAGCAACAAAAACGCAAACGTTCCCGATAAAAACTTAGAGATTTTTTTCATGCTCTTTTTCATCTGCATAGTTTTTCGTTTTTAATGATTGATGAAATGCTTAAGAACGTAAGCTGAGATGGAGAGGGTGGTAACAAGCACCGGGATCCCTTTTTCATATACAAGCGTGTTCATCGTCATTTCATAAACAAACATTATCGTTTGTAAAGTTGTTTGATTATGATGTGTGTAAAAAATACACTAAGTAGGAAGTGTAAATTTTACACAATATTAAGCGTTTTTTTGATAAATCAAATATTTGTTAAAGTTTTTATTTTATTTTCTTAGGAAGGTATTAAACAGACGTCAGAGGTTAATCGATTTAATGACAATAACTTGCTATAAATTGCTGCATTTCTACAACTTTTTATTTAAAAAATTGACTTAAAAATCAATACCACTCCACTTTTTCTTTTTCTTTTCGTACTTCTCATAATTAAATTTATAGAGTTTCCCCGGACGATGTGGAACATCCTGTTCCATTTCTCCGGTATCGATTAAAAAGTCCATGGCAAAAAACTTTTTGCGGAAATTTCGTCTATCCATTTTGACGTCTAAAATGGCCTCATACAGATTTTGCAACTCCCTCAAAGAGAACTTTTTAGGAAGCAAACTAAATCCGAGCGGATGCTCTTGTACTCTTTTCTGTAACTGGCTTAAGCAGGTGTCAAAAATTTCCTGATGGTCAAACGCCAGATCAGTTACATTCTTGATGTCGTGCCAATGTAATTCGTTATCTAAAATATTTAATTTATGATGTTGAACATTTATCAATGAGCAATACGCTACCGTTACAACCCTTCCAACCGGGTGCCTTCCTACTGTACCAAATGTTTTCACTTGTTCCAGATACAGATCGTTTAATCCTGTACGTTCTTTTAATACCCGATAAGCCGCATTTCTAAGATCTTCCGTTGGACCTACCAGATCTCCCAGTAGAGACCACTTGCCTTTGTAATTGGTCAGATCACTTCGGATCAATAATACCTTTAATTTATTTTCGTCAAATCCAAAAATCACACAGTCAACTGATAAGGCAATACGGTTACTGTTTTCAAATTCAGATTGAATGATCTGTAATGTCTTGGTGTTCTTTGCGCTGGCTTTTTTATGTGACAATTGATGTTCCATGTAAAGTAATATGGGTTGTTAAGGTTTAATGAATTTAGTAAAATTTGTCAAATTTCCTTGTCTGATTTTTAGGAAATAAGTTCCATGTGATAATTGTTGAACCAGATCTGCCATGCTTATTTCATATTGTCCTTTTAATACATTTTGGTTCAAAATTACTTTTATTTTTTGTCCGAAAGAATTATACAATATAATTGAACAATTGCCATCTGCCGGAACTATATAAGCTAGTTTACTGGCCGGGGTAACAGGGTTTTGATAGACCATTATACCTAAGCCGTTTCTAAGATTATTTATGCTAAATGAATTTGTGGTGAATTGCGCTGAAGAATAAGCCCCCCCGTTATTTGCATCACAGTTGGCCCTCACTCTCCAATCGTAACTTGTAGTAGCTGTTAATCCGGATATCGTTATAGACAGGCCTGTTACAGGATTTGCCAATGCAGTCCAATTAACAGCACTTGTTAATTTGTATTCTACTGTGTAAGAACTTGCCCCCACTACGTTGGACCAGGAAACAATGGCCGCAACGTTGGTGATTCCGGTCGTATTCAGTCCGGTAGGAGCTGAAGGTGTTTCGTTTACATTCACAATTATTTGTGCTCTTTGGCTTTCTCCACAATCAGTAGTTTGACTAACGTAATAGATAGTACTACCGGATAAGCTGGTAGATGGTATTATGCTTGAAGTACTACTTTGCCCGGTTGGAGATGTATACCATTTTAATCCTGTACCGGTAGCTGTTAAAGCAGAAGCTGTTGCATTCTGACAATAATTGATTGGAGAAATTACTCCCGGAGGATTTGGCGGCCCCGGAATTGATGCAACATTCCCTGTCGCAGGAGATGAAACACAGCCGGCTGAATTTTTTGCTGTAATACTATAAGCAGCTCCGGCATTTATATTTGTAAATATTCCACTTGTATTCGTGTAATCTACCCCGTTACTACTGAATGTTAAACCGGTTTTATCAGAAGTTACTGTTATCGTTGCTGTAGTAATCGTACAGGTTATTGTAGTCACACTCACCTGTGGCGTTGCCGGTGCTCCTGGAATAACCGGCACCACTATTGATCTTACGGCTGATACACAAGTTGAGTTGATATCCTTCGCCGTGATATTATAACTGGTACCCGGTGTTAAACCTGTAAATACGCCATTTGTATTTGTGTAATCTGTCCCGTTGATTGAGTAACGGATATTGCTACCTGTTGGAGCTGTTACCGTTATAGTTCCCGTTGGAGCTATACAGGTAGGCGCTGTTGTTACGGATGCAGTCGGTTGTCCCGGAACATTCGGTTGAGCTGTGATCGTTCCCGTTCTGGCTGGTGAAACACAACCTCCGTTGATCGTTTTTGCTGTGATGCTGTATGCAGCACCGGCATTTATATTTGCAAATACTCCACTGGTATTCGTATAATCTACGCCGTTACTACTGAAAACAAGTCCTGTTTTATCAGAGGTAACTGTTATCGTTGCTGTAGCTGTTGTACAGGTTGGTTCTGTTATACTTACTTGTGGAGCTGTTGGCGTGATTGGTTGTGCATTCAATGTTCCCGTCACTGGAGTTGAAACACAGCCGGATGAATTTTTAGCCGTAATACTATATGCTGTTCCTGCTGCAATTGTAAATACTCCGCTTGTATTCGTGTAATCTACCCCGTTACTGCTAAATGTTAATCCTGTTTTATCAGAGGTAACTGTCACCGTTCCTGTGGCAACTGTACACGTAGCTTGCGTTACACTCACCTGTGGAGCCGCAGGTGCTCCCGGAACTGCAGGAACTGCTACAGACCTTACTACTGATACACAAGTTGAGTTGATATCTTTTGCGGTAATATTATAGCTGGTGCCAGGTGTTAAACCTGTAAACGCGCCATTCGTATTTGTATAATCTGTTCCGTTTATTGAATAACGGATATTTGCCCCGGTTGGTGCTGTTACAGTTATTGTTCCTGTTGGTGCAATACAAGTTGGCGCTGTTGTTACTGAAGCTGTGGGTTGGGTAGGCACATTTGGCTGTACATTAACCGTTCCTGTTCTGGCAGGAGATACACAACCACCATTTATTGTTTTAGCAGTAATACTATAAGAAGATCCTGCAAGAATATTACTAAAAACTCCTGAAGTATTTGTATAATTCGTTCCGTCGCTACTAAACACCAATCCGGTTTTGTCAGATGTGATGGTTATAGTTGCTGTGGCTGTTGTACAGGTTGGTTGAGTGACATCCACCAGCGGTGCCGCCGGAGTTACAGGTTGTGCATTCAATGTTCCTGTTGCTGGAGATGAAACGCAGCCGGCTGAATTTTTTGCAGTGATGCTATATGCAGCACCGGCAGCAATCGTAAACACCCCATTTGTATTCGTGTAATCTACCCCGTTACTACTAAACGTTAACCCTGTTTTATCAGAGGTAACTGTCACCGTTCCTGTAGCAACTGTACAGGTTGCTTGTGTCACACTCACCTGTGGCGTTGCCGGTGCTCCCGGAACTGCCGGAACTGTTACTGATCTTATTACAGATACACAAGTTGAGTTGATATCCTTCGCCGTGATATTATAACTGGTGCCCGGTGTTAAACCTGTAAATACGCCATTTGTATTTGTGTAATCTGTCCCGTTGATTGAGTAACGGATATTGCTACCTGTTGGAGCTGTTACCGTTATAGTTCCCGTTGGAGCTATACAGGTAGGCGCTGTTGTTACGGATGCAGTCGGTTGTCCCGGAACATTCGGTTGAGCTGTGATCGTTCCCGTTCTGGCTGGTGAAACACAACCTCCGTTGATCGTTTTTGCTGTGATGCTGTATGCAGCACCGGCATTTATATTTGCAAATACTCCACTGGTATTCGTATAATCTACGCCGTTACTACTGAAAACAAGTCCTGTTTTATCAGAGGTAACTGTTATCGTTGCTGTAGCTGTTGTACAGGTTGGTTCTGTTATACTTACTTGTGGAGCTGTTGGCGTGATTGGTTGTGCATTCAATGTTCCCGTCACAGGAGTTGAAACACAGCCGGATGAATTTTTCGCTGTAATACTATATGCTGTTCCTGCTGCAATTGTGAATACACCACTTGCATTCGTGTAATCTACGCCGTTACTGCTAAATGTCAACCCTGTTTTATCAGAGGTAATTGTCACGGTTCCTGTGGCAACTGTACACGTAGCTTGCGTCACACTCACCTGTGGAGTCGCCGGTGCTCCCGGAACTGCAGGAACTGCTACAGACCTTACTACAGATACACAAGTTGAGTTGATATCTTTTGCGGTAATATTATAGCTGGTGCCAGGCGTTAAACCTGTAAACACACCATTCGTATTTGTATAATCTGTTCCGTTTATTGAATAACGGATATTTGCCCCGGTTGGTGCTGTTACGGTAATGGTTCCTGTTGGTGTTGTACAGGTAGGCGCTGTTGTTACCGAAGCCGTGGGCTGCTCGGGAGCCGCTGTAATATTTACTACCAAAGAAACTCTTTGGCTTTCGCTACATCCTCCGGTTGTTTGAGTAACATAATATGTTGTTCCTCCTGCAGTGGTTGTAGATGGTGTAAGCGTAGCTACACCAGTGCCGTTTGTTGGCGTTGTGTACCATAATAGTCCGCTACCCGTAGCTGTTAGTGATTGTGCTATTGAATTTTGGCAATAGGATATTGGTGTTACTACTGTAGGATTAGCTGAAGTACAAGGAGGTACTGATACATAAATATGATATTCTCCAGGAGCTAAATTAATTGTTTGGCTTGCATTTGTAATAGTAAAAGTGCTGCCGGTAATTCCATTAAGACCTGCTGTTGTAGAGCCGGTTCCAGTGGTATTATTGCTGATCAAATTATACCAACCTCCTGTTTTTTGAAAACTCAATGTAACAGATTGGGTAGTTATTCCAAAGTTAGCGACAACTGCCACTTTAGTAGTTGCATCACCAATTTGTAGTGTTTTTAAATAACCGCCTCCAAAATCATATGCAGAAGGGGTACTCGTAAAAACGGAAGGATTATCCGTTCTGAACTTGATCATTTTAGCCCATGCATCATACAAATGTTTGCGGTCTGCATTTGTTAGATAATCCCATCTTGGTGGTTTATTAGATACATTAGATCCTCCGTAACCGATAGAATAATCGTATCCCATTTCACCAAATTGCCAGATCATTTTTGGCCCCGGAACAGTGAAAAATACCGCACCTGCAGCTTCCATTCTTTCCAATGCAGTTGCCAATGTTTTTACATTATAAGGACCGGAAGAAGCTCCATACAGTAAGTTCTTAGCCATTAAACGCTCTTCATCATGACTTTCCATATACCCAACTAATCCGGGTGAAGAAACCTGGTTGTTGTAATTCCACATTACATTACCAATGTTTTTATTCCCTGTTTGCCCCATTGTGTTTTCATTATAAGGATCGGTCATTTTACGCCAGGGCAACATACCTCTGTTTACATAATCCTGCTCTTCGCTTAATGCACCTAAAAATTCTAATATGAAATACGGTGAGTATCCTTTATTATTTACATAATCTTTATAGCCTTGCATATAACCAACCCTGCTGGCGTCGTATGTACCTTCTGTTCCGGAATTTTGTGTAAAGCCTTTAACCAGATCAAATCTGAAACCATCAACTTTATATTCTTTCAACCAATGTTCTAAATTTCTTTTTACAAAATACTGAGTTGCAGCAGAACTGTGATTAAAATCATTGAACACACTAAACATGTGAGGAGCCGTAGGGTTTAGCCAGGGATTGTTAGTTGCCGGCCTGTTGTTTACCGCATCCCAATACAATTTGCCATGCGGTGTGTTATATGCATCTTCCTGATTGTATACTACATCTAAAATAACGGCCATTCCATTTTGATGTAACAGATCTATCAGCTCTTTTAATTTATTTTTTGAACCATATACTTTATCGGGAGCAAAGTAAAATGTAGGATTATACCCCCAGCTTTGATTACCGCTAAATTCCTGTACAGGCATTAGTTCTACCGCATTTATCCCAAGACTTTTTAAGTAGTTAATTGAATCGATGACGGCTTGAAAATTTCCTATACTATCATAGCCTGAACCTGGCGGATTTAGTTTTACAAAATCTCTTACCAATAATTCATAAACAATCAATTGTTTACTATCCGGCTTGGAGAAATTAGTAACATTCCAGTTATATTGAGGTTCGCAAATTTGTAACACACTTACATACCCATTGGTGTTACCTGCAGCCTGCGAAGGGTATGGCCTTAAGTTAGGGTAAGAGTTTGGATTAATATGTGAATCATTCCAGGGATCAAGAATTTTTTCACAATACGGATCTGCCACATAAATTGTATTATCTACAAGATACTGATATGCATATTCAGTACCGGGAGTAAGCCCATGCAGGGTTATCCAAAAATAATTCCCATCCTTGTACATTTGATATTGTGCCTGAGGAGCCCAGTTGCTTCCTGCAAAATCACCCAATAACATACAACTTGTTTTATTAGGCGCATACAAAACCAGGGTGAGTGAATCTGTACAATTATAATAATTGATCCCTTCTACAGCCGTGGCTGGTTTGGGCGCATTCACTGTGGCAATGGATTTGAAAAAATTAATAGTATCATAAGCCACCCCATTCAAAGACGCAATGATCTGGTTATTTCCTGCTGCCACTGTAGCATTACCACTAATGGTAGTTCCGGTTGTAGTTGCAAAAACATTTCCGTTTAATGATAAGGTTAGATTTCCACTTACTGATGCCTCTGCTGTTACGGGCATTGAACTTCCAATTGCTGGTGGAGTTGATTCTAACAGTCTGTTGTAAGTTGGTTGTGAAATGGGTGTGGTAATACGAATATTATTAGCTCCTGTGTAAAGCGGAATATACATATCTGTTCCATCAGTATTTGCCTGCTTTTTAGCTCCGGGACCATCTCTGAAAAGAACAGCTATCTTTTGAATTGTTTCGCCTGCAGGAACACCAAAAAAGGTTCTTGGGTTATTAATTGTAAAACTCCACTTATTGGTTCCGGCCGCCGTAGCTGCTGGAGCTGTTGTTGTTCCCCAAACACAGGATGCTGGTACATATTTCCAGGGAGTTGCTCCTGTACTCAGATTGGTCAATACGCCTATGTGCATATACACTCCGCTTGTTACACCTAATAAACCCTGATTACCTTTTGTGGCATCAACAGTTATAGTTATTGATGATGTTTCCGTCGGAAACTGTGGAGACCAGGTAAGTAATTGTGAAAAAGACGTAGTTACTACAAATAAAGCAACACACAGAAGTACATATTTCTTCATGGCAAAAGCAATTTAATGTGTAAAATACACACATTGGTTGATATGGCAAAAGATTATTGTGTATTTTTTGATACCATGAGCCTTTTTAACAAAAACCGCATTTTAAAATATCTATCGGACTAACTTTGCAGACACAGAAATTTATGTATACAGCTACACAAACCAAAGAATTACAGCATTTAACATCCGCAGCACTTCAAAATCCGGATAATACTGCTATTACTATTTTAAAAGAGATACTAAGATTTCACGAATACAGGTATTATATATTGAATGATCCGCTTATCAGTGATGCAGAATATGATAATTTATATAAACAGCTTGAAAAATTTGAAAAGAACGATCCCACATTAATTACACCCGATAGCCCTACTCAAAGGGTCGGCAGTAGTTTAAACAATGCGTTTGTCACCATTCAGCATTTGGTCCCTATGCTGAGTTTGGAAAACAGTTATAATGTTGCTGATCTGTTGGATTGGGACAGAAAAGCGAAAGAGTTAACCGGGCTAGAAACAGTTGAATATTGCATTGAACCAAAATTTGACGGTGCAAGCATCTCTCTTATTTATGAAAATGACCTGCTCTCCAGGGGAGCCACCAGAGGTGACGGTGTAGAAGGTGAAGAGATCACCAATAATATCAAACAAATAAAATCAGTACCGCTTTCTGCTAAATTTTCTGAGTATGGTATTGATCAGATCGAAATAAGGGGAGAGGTGCTGATCAATAAAAATAACTTTAAGAAATATAACGATCAGTTAACTGAACAAAATCTTCCTCCGTTGGCCAACCCCCGCAATGCCGCTGCAGGATCTTTAAGAATGAAGGACCCGAAGGAAGTGGGGAAACGTAATTTAGAGGCCTTCTTATATCATGTAAGTTATATAACAGGTAATAGGCAACTGGCAACTGGCAATAAGCAGCCAACAACACATTATGGCATGCTCGAAATGCTTTGGCAGCTTGGCTTTAAAAGTCCTATTAAGGAAATGACCGTGGTAAAAGGAATTGATGGAGTTATCAACTATGTACAGGCGTTTGAAGCCAAAAGAGATGGTTTGCCTTACGAAATTGATGGCATGGTGATCAAAGTAAATGAATTGGCCTTACAAGATAAAATGGGAATGACAACACATCATCCCCGTTGGGCCATTGCATACAAATTTAAAGCACGGCAAGCCACAAGTAAATTATTGAAAGTAGAATTTCAGGTTGGCCGTACCGGTAGTATTACACCGGTAGCCAAAATTGAGCCGGTGCCAATAGGCGGTGTTACCGTTTCATCAATTTCTCTTTTTAATGAAGATGTGGTTAGAGAAAAGGATCTGCGTATAGGCGATACTGTTTTGGTGGAAAGAGCTGGCGATGTGATCCCATATATAGTAAAGCCATTAACTGAATTGCGATCCGGAACCGAAGAGGCTATTATCTTCCCTAAAAAATGTCCGGTATGCCACGACGAGCTATACAAGCCGGAAGATGAGGCTGTATGGAGGTGCATTAACATTAATTGTGAGGCACAGGTGGTAGAAAGGATCATTCATTTTGTAAGTAAAGATGCCATGGACATAAAAAGTTTTGGCGAAGCCAACGTAAGAAAGTTTTATGAACTTGGTTTACTGAAAGATATTCCGGGCATCTATACGCTCGATTTTGAGGCTGTAGCCAAACTGGAAGGCTTTGGTAAAAAATCTATAGACAATTTACAGCTAGCTGTTGAGGCATCAAAAAGCCAGCCGTTGCATCGTCTGATATTTGCCCTTGGTATCCGTTATGTTGGAGAGACGACAGCAAAAACACTGGCAAACGCTGTATCCAAACTCACAGATTTTGCTGATTACACCGAAGAGCAGCTGCAGGCATTAGACGATGTAGGCGTAAAAGTATCTGCCAGCATTTATCGATTCTTCCGAAACGAAGACAATTTAAAAATGCTAGAAAAGCTTGAACAGCTGGGCATTTCATTAACCAATACCAAAAAGAAGGAACACGAGGCATCCACTACCTTTGCTGGCAAAAGTTTTTTATTTACCGGTACATTAACTCAATTAAAAAGAAGTGAAGCAGAAGCGATGGTAGAGGATAAGGGTGGCAATATCCTTGGTGGCGTTAGTAGCAAACTAAATTACCTTATTGTAGGTGCAGACGCAGGCAGTAAGTTAGAAAAAGCAAAAAAAATTCCCACTATAAATATCCTTACTGAAGAAGATTTTTTAAAAATGCTTTCGAATTAGCAAAAAAAAAAATTATATTTATATCCGAACCTTGTCATCAAAAATCAGAAAAACGAAATTTCTTTACAAAATTCACTAAAATCATCTTGTTATGATTAAAAAAAATGCCGGAGAAACGTGGAAACAATTGCTGTTCAGCGGCCACAAAAATCTTCGAAAAAAATATGCAATCTCTTCGCTCGGAAGAACAGCGAGTTATACAGATAATGTATCTGAAGATGGAAAACTTTTAAAAGGATCACTTACATCCGGATACAGAACTTTAAACTTACATGTAGCTGATGGTAATGGTACCATTTATGTACATAGAGAAGTGGCTAAGCTTTTCTGTAAAAAAACTTCACCGAAGCAGAAGTATGTTATTCATCTTAATCATAAAAAAGATGATAACAGTTTTAAAAATTTAAAATGGGCTACCCTCGAAGAGGTAAGTTCACATCAGCAAAAAAGCCCGTCTAAAATTGCTTACAAAAAAATACAGGCAAGTAAAAGTAAAGGGCTAAAACTCACTGCCACACAGGTTAAAGCAATTAAGGAAACCATCAAAAATCCTAAAAGAAAATTGACTTACAAACAAATTGCCGAAAAGTACAAGGTGAGTGAAATGACTTTGTATAGAATTAAAAGCGGTGAAAACTGGAGTAAGGTTAAATAATAAGTTATTAGTATTAAGTTATAAGTAAAGGAGTTGCTGAAAAGCAATTCCTTTTTTATTAATTTTAAAGAAAAAAATGATACACCCATCCACTATAAAATTTTTAAAAGATCTTAAGAAGAATAATGACAAATCCTGGTTTGATGCAAACAGGAAAACATATGATGCAGCCAAAGCAGATTTTATTGCGTTTGTTGATGCATTGATAAAAGATATGTCAACATTTGATTCTTCACTTTCTGAACTCACCGCAAAGAATTGTATTTTTCGTATAAACAGAGACGTTAGGTTCAGTAAAGATAAAAGTCCATATAAAACAAATATGGGGGCATCTATTAATAAAGGAGGTAAAAAAGTCAGCGATGCCGGATATTATTTCCATCTGGAGCCAGGACAAAGTTTTATTGCCGGCGGCTGTTATATGCCCGAACCCGAGGACCTGAACAATATAAGACAGGAAATAGACTATGGTTTTGAAGAGTGGAAGACGATCATCAATAATAAAACCTTTAAAAAATATTTCCCCAATGGAATAGAAAGCCCCGGTACCCTGGTTCGTCCGCCAAAAGGTTACGATGAAAGCAACCCTGCCATTGAGTTTATAAAAATGAAGGGATTTATAGTAAGTTGCCCTATATCAGATGCAGCATTGACCGATCAAAAAAACTTTAAAGCGATCATTAAAACCTTTGAAGCGATAAAACCATTGGTAGATTTCATGAATAAAGCGATGGGATAAGTGTTATCCTCCCTTTTTCAGCGCCTCATCAGCAAGTGCATATACTTTTTTTCGTTTACGGTTATACCACCATTTAGGCGCCGTCTTTTTCATTAATGTATCAATACTACGCATACCGAATAAATTCCATACACCATTAAGTTTACCACCCAAACTGCTTTGCATAGCCCGTAAACTCATTGCAAAACCACTCTGGATATACTCCATATGATGCCAATAACCCGCCGGCATGAATAATGTATCGCCATGTTCCAGAATTACTTCGTACCCCTTTGCCAGTTTGGTAGCCGGAAAGTTTTCATAATCGAACTTATCGTAGTAATTGGTATAATCAGCCACACTTAATACCTCCCATGGCTTACGATACAATTTATGTTGTTCCTCAAACGGAAATAGTAATACTCTTTTTTTGCCCATAAACTGAGTATGGAAGATATGACTCATATCAATATCAAAATGCATATGTGTAATCGAGCCTTCCCCACCCACAAAAAGCATAGGATATCCTTTTACAAAACCTTTTGCATAGGCATCCGGCCATGTAAAATCTTTTACCAATTGCGGAGCATGCTGAAAAATATTGAAAAGAAAAATTCTCAATCCCAAAGGCCCTTGTTTTACCTGCTTCAAATAATCTCCAAATTTCATGTAATCATCAGCAGTATTTATCGGCGTATAGGCATCGCTTTTTATATTGTTATATACACCCACTTCTTTATCTCCAACTATATCAATAAAATAATCCCAATTCCATTTGTTATAGCCTGGCCATTGTTTAGCCATTCCTTTAATAACCAATGGCTTCATCGCAGTGTAATAATTTTTTTTAAAATCCTCTGGGCTGATATTTTCAACCGTATCTACAGCTTGTAATTGCATAACAAATAGTTAAGATGCAAAATTACATATTTATTTTTTCATTTATCAAGCCCCAAATGATTCCATAAGAGTATATTTGCGGCAGAAAAAAATACATATGGAATACAATAAATTAGTATCAGTAACCGGCTTAAGCGGTTTGTTTGAATTATTATCATCGAAAGCCGATGGCGGTATCGTTCGTTCTTTGGAAGATAAAACTACAAAGTTTGTGAGCACACGTGTTCATAGCTTTTCTCATTTGGAAAGCATCGAAATTTTTACTACAAAAGACAATGTAAATCTTGTTGAAGTATTTACCGCTATCCAAAATAGTAAAGAAAAATTACCTGATGCAGGAGATGCAAAAGCAGTAAAAGCTTATTTCGAAAAAGTATACCCCGATATGGATTTTGCAAGAGTATACAACAGCGATATGAAAAAGATCGTAAAATGGTATCAGCAATTAGTTGCTCATAATATTGAAATAAAATTATCTGAACATTCTGAAGAAGAAGTTGCAGCGCCTGAAGTTGTAACTACTGCAAAAGCAAAACCTGCTGCCAGCACCAAAGCTGCAACGACTAAAGCTGCACCGCCAAAAAAGATCAATTCGCCACGTAAAATGGCATAATATAGAACACCGATTGAACTTATTAAACTGATTTATACAGATAAGTAATTAGTGATGATAAGTTCAATCAGTGTTATCTGTGTTCTATTCCAAAAAATATTCTTATGTACACCGCAGATATAAAGAAAACTCCTCGTCATTTTGTCCCTAAAAATTTTACGGTAACTGATTGGCAACATTTAGAACCATTCTTCAAAGATCTGCTTGCCCGTAATATTGATACTATGGCCAACCTTGAACAATGGTTAAAAGATCAAAGCGAATTGGAAGCCGTTATCAATGAAGATGCCTGCTGGCGCCAGATCAAGATGACCTGCGACACAGAGAACAAAGCCCTGGAAGAAGCGTTCACGTATTTCTGCATGGAGATTCAGCCAAAGATAGAGCCATTTGCGGATGCACTAAACAAAAAGCTGATCAACCATACTTACTCTAAAGAGCTGAACAAGGAAAAGTATTTTACTTATCTACGTAGCATAAAAAAGAATATTGAATTATTTAAGGAAGAAAACATCCCTTTACAGGCAGAACTTGCCGTAATGCAGCAGCAGTTTGGTGTTATCTCTGGTAAGATGACCGTTACTGTTAACGGAAATGAATACACGCTGCAACAGGCAACCAAATTTTTGGAAAGCCACGACAGAGCTTTGAGAGAAGAGGTTTACAGGAAGATAAATGAAAGAAGGTTATTGGATAAAGAAGCGTTGAATGAGCTGTATAACAACCTTATTCAAAAACGCAACCAGATAGCCATCAATGCAGGCTTTGCAAATTATGGTGAATATCGTTTTAAAGAATTAGGAAGATTTGATTACACCAAACAAGACTGTACTAATTTTCATGAAGCAGTAAAAAAATATGTGCTTCCATTAGTAAATCTTATCTATAAAAAAAGAAAAGAAAAATTAGGATTAGAAACTCTACGTCCATGGGATATTGAAGCACAACCTGAAGGCACAGAACCTTTGCATCCTTTTACAACAAGCGATGAGCTGATCAATAAATCAATCGAATGTTTTTCCAAGCTTCGTCCGTTCTTTGGCGAATGTTTGAAAAAGATGCAGGAACTAAAACACCTTGACCTGGAAAGCAGAAAAGGCAAGGCTCCCGGAGGATACAACTGTCCTTTGGCAGAAAGTGGCGCTCCGTTCATTTTCATGAATGCTGCCGGACAAATGCATGATGTAACCACCATGGTACATGAAGGTGGCCATGCAATACATTCATTCTTGGCACACCATTTAGAATTGAATGGCTTTAAAGAGTACCCGATGGAAATTGCTGAAGTAGCCAGCATGTCGATGGAGTTATTCAGTATGGAACACTGGGAAACATTCTTTAATAATGCCGAAGATCTGAAAAGAGCAAAGGAACATCAGTTAGAAAGAGTGATCACCATCTTCCCGTGGATTGCTGTGATCGACAAGTTTCAACATTGGGTATACGAAAACCCCTCTCATACTCCTGAAGAGAGAACTGCTACCTGGATATCCATCATCAATGAATTTAAAGATGATGTGATAGACTACAGCGGTTTGGATGAATACCGCAGCAATGCATGGCAACGTCAACTACATTTATTTGAAGTGCCTTTCTATTATATAGAATACGGCATTGCTCAATTAGGTGCTATCGGTATGTGGATGCAATTCAAACAAAATAAAGAACAGGCAATGGATAACTATTGCAATGCACTTTCTTTAGGCGGCACCAAAACTTTACCTGAATTATATAAAACCGCCGGACTCGAATTTGATTTCAGCCCGGAAAAAATTAAAGTACTGATGGAGTTTGTAGAAGGAGAATTGGTAAAGGTGAGTTAGTAATTAGCGTATTTTTGTTCTCTAAACATTTCCATTTGAGTGCTTCTGTATTTTTATTAACGCCGCCTTTTACACAATTAAATACGCCGTACCCTGCTACAGCCTATTTAAAAGGCTTTTTAAATACAAAAGGTATTTCAGCATTTCAGGCAGATCTCGGCATAGAAGTCACCATCGCTTTATTTTGCAAAAGTGGATTACAAAAACTCTTTGCTTCGATAGTTGTTGGTCAGGCGACCAACAACGGCGAAGATTCCAACAAAGAATTATCTACTAATGCAAAACGCATTATTACTTTAAAAGAAGACTATATCAATACCATTGATGCAGTAATATATTTTCTTCAAGGGAAAAACCCCGAACTATCATCCCTGATCAGCAAAAGAAATTTTTTACCCGAAGCAAGTCGCTTTGCACAAACAGATGATCTGGTATGGGCATTTGGCAGTATGGGTAATCAGGATAAAGCAAAGCATTTAGCCACACTTTATTTAGAAGACCTATCTGACCTCATCAAGGAGTGTATTGATGAACATTTTGGGTTCAGCAGATATGCAGAAAAATTAGGGCGTAGCGCCAACAGTTTTGACGAGTTGTATGCAGAGCTACAAAAAGAATACACTTATCTCGATAACATACTCATCGATATTTTACAAACTAAAATGGAAACAGTACAACCGAAATTGGTTTGTATCTCTGTTCCATTTCCCGGAAATTTATATACTTCTTTAAGATGTGGACAATGGATAAAAAAAAACTATCCTGGTGTGAAAGTCTGTATGGGTGGTGGTTTTGCTAATACCGAATTCCGTTCTTTAACAGATAAAA
The DNA here is from genome assembly GCF_020783315.1 of Ferruginibacter lapsinanis. Classification (NCBI taxonomy): domain Bacteria; kingdom Pseudomonadati; phylum Bacteroidota; class Chitinophagia; order Chitinophagales; family Chitinophagaceae; genus Ferruginibacter; species Ferruginibacter lapsinanis. Next base: position 933,273 of record NZ_CP086063.1, read on the forward strand.
GGGTTTTTGAGTTTTATGATTTTATTACGCTGGATGATGGAGAAGCCCCGATAGAAAATTTATTCTATCATATAGAAGGGAAAAAAAATATCGATGAACTAAAACGAACATTCACTTTAGTTGATGGAGAAGTAAAATATATTAATAATACTGCTTGCACAGATTATAAACAAGGCCAGGTAGGAACACCTGATTACAGTGACTTTTTGTTGGACCAATATATTTCCGCCATAGAGGTAGTTAACCCTATGCACAGCTTATGGAGCGACGGAAGATGGAACAAACTAACAATGGCGCATGGTTGCTACTGGGGCAAATGCACTTTCTGTGATATTAGTTTAGATTACATCAAACTATACGAACCCATCACAGCAGAATTACTCTGCAACCGAATGGAAGAGATCATTGCCCAGACAGGACAAAATGGTTTTCACTTTGTAGATGAAGCAGCACCTCCGGCTTTGATGAGGGCTTTATCAATTGAGATCATCAAGAGAAAATTAGTGGTAAGCTGGTGGGCCAATGTTCGTTTTGAAAAAAGTTTTACCAGAGATCTTTGTTTATTATTAAAAGCCGCAGGTTGTATTGCTGTTTCCGGTGGACTGGAAGTAGCCTCTGACAGATTATTAAAATTGATAGATAAAGGTATTACCGTTGCACAGGTTGCCAGGGTAAATAAACATTTTACCGAAGCAGGCATTATGGTACATGCGTATCTAATGTATGGCTTCCCTACACAAACAGCGCAGGAAACTATCGATTCGTTAGAAATGGTGAGACAATTATTTGAGGCAGGTGTATTACAATCTGCTTTCTGGCATTTGTTTACCATGACAGCACATAGTCCCGTTGGATTGAATCCTGAAAAATATAAAGTACAAAAAGTTACGAATGAAATAGGCAGTTTTGCCAACAACGATATTGTGCATATTGATCCAACCGGCGCAGATCATGAAAGTTTTAGTTTTGGTTTAAAAAAATCTTTGCTCAATTATATGCATGGGGCTTGCTTTGATACACCGCTTCGTGAGTGGTTCGATTTTAAAACACCTAAAACAACGATTGCTCCTGATCATATTGCTAAATTGTTATCAGAAGAAGAATATATATCAACGAAAGCAAACACAAAAGTTATTTGGTTAGGAAATAAACCTGTAATGGACATCTTTACTAAATCTAAAAAAGGAAATCAATGGGAAATATGTTCTTTATCTTTTGAAACAAAAAAAGAAACGCTTGAAATTAAAGTAGATAAAGAGGAAGGAATATGGCTGGCAGCTATGCTGGAAAAATTATCTGTTGACAATAGTAAAACATATACTTTGCAAGAGGTAAAGGAAAATTATGAAGCTGCAGGATTAAATGATTTCGAATTATTCTGGGATAATAAACCTGTAAGTACTTTATATAAAGCAGGTTTGTTGCAGCTCTGATCATTCCAAAATTTCTTTCCTGTATAATTCTACCAATTCATCAAAAGATATTCTGTTACTGGCTCTTGGCGAAGGCGAATACAAAATAACAAGTTTGATCGATCTTCCTTTATAATCAATACTGCTCTTTACCGGTCTTTTATCTTTAGGAAATTTATGAGAAATATTTTTTGTTTCTAAAAATTTATTGAACCATCCTGCCGCACTAACGATACCACTGCTGCTGGTAAATAATATTTTATTGATGGATGGATTTTCCTCCAGTATCCGGAAAATATCCATGAATTCAACAGCAATTAATTTTTCATCTAATGAGCTGTTATCGTTCCGAACAATTATATGTCCCATATCTGTAATGGCTGCACATAATCTTGTCAAGATATTCTTACGCTCCTCTACGGCCTCCTTCCCGGAAAAAAATTGCAATTCGGTTTTAAGAATGGCGGCCATTATCCTCCAGAATAAATTAGCTGTATTGGGATAAAAGAATTCGTATTTCCAGTTACGCCTGGCTGTAGGGAAAGTTCCTACAACCAACACGTTGCTGTTTGGAGGAGCAAACCATTTCCAGGGATGGGCTTCTGTTTCCTGCATTTCATTTATTTGCAATCAGCACAAACACCTTTTACAACCATCTCGGCTTGCTCAGGAGTAAACCCTTTAGGTAATTTTACTTCTGGCACTGTTACATCCTCTAAACAAATGGTTTTATTGCAAACCTCACATACAAAGTGTACATGGTTATCATGATGATGGCCTGCTTCGCAATTGTCTTTACACAAAGCGTACAAGATAGAATTGTCAGTTGTAGGTATATGATGGATGATCCCTTTTTCAACAAAAGTTTGTAGTGTACGGTATACCGTTACCCTATCGAAATTTTCACCGGTCTTCTTTTCAATATCAGCATGCTCCAATGCTCCTTCGCTGTTTAAAAACAGTTCCAGTATTTTTTTACGGCCGTCCGTAACGCTCAGCTGATTTTTTTTTAATATTTCGAGTACCATTACTTGCATTTGCTTATATAAAATTACAAAAACTACTGGACACTTATTTTGTTTACCGTTGCTATCAGTATCATTTATTTAGAACCCTTTTAAACTTCTGGTAAGATATTTTTCATTTAACAGCCCTTTGATATCCTTTAGTAATTTTTCAATCTCCTTTTCCTCCAACCCATCATATATACCTCTTACCCTGGTTTGTTTATCTACCAATGCAAAAAACTGTGTATGTATAAACTGGTCGGAAATATTTTGTACGGAATCCGGCTTATTATTATCTATCAAATAACCATGGCGGGCCATATTATACAATGCTGTTTTATCTCCAGTTACAAAATCCCAGGTAGCTATGTGAGATGAAATACCGTTCAGCATTTTTGCCTCATATGCTTTAAGTAATGGGATAGAATCTGTTTCGGGCATACAGGTATGCGACAAAACTGCAAACTCTTTCTCATTCTTATATACATCAAATACTTTACGCATATTGGCATTCATTCGTGGGCAAATGCCTTTACAGGTTGTAAAAAAGTATTCAGCTACATATACTTTCCCTTCAAAATCTCTTTCAGTCACTTTTTTCCCATCCTGATTAATAAATGAGAAAGCAGGTATATTATTATTGATCACTGGCAAATTAGACTGTGAAAAATCATTATCCTTAAATACATAAATGAAATACCCGGTAAGTAACACTACAAAGAAACCTATATATATCAACCACTTTTTCTTCATCGTAATTTTTTTGCAAAGCTACACTCAAAGCGTATAGTAGGAGCAATTATAAAACTTGCAACATTATTGCAAATATACTAACTTTGCATTTCTAAAAATGGCTATAAAAATTAATTGGGATGCGATGGGTATTGCTACTTCTGTGGCCTGTGCCATACATTGTGCCATTTTGCCCATAATTGCCACCAGCTTACCCATATTTGGCATCAACATTATTCATAATCAGATATTTGAATGGGGAATGATCGCTTTGGCTTTTGTAGTTGGATCATACTCCTTATTTCACGGTTATATTAAACACCATCATTCATTATCTCCTGTATTGATCTTTGCAGTGGGATTTGTTTTTTTATTACTAAAACAAATCTTTCATCAACATGAGATATGGTTTTTGATTGTTGCTGTCATCTTTATCATCAGTGCACATTATTACAATTATACGCTTTGTCATAGGAGTAAATGCGCCTCTCCGCATCATAAGCACTAATAACAAAAAATTCCAAAGGGGCTTAAAAAATATTATCTTGTTGTAAAATAGTATACAATGAGAAAAATATTATTGCCATTATTCGTATTTATATTTTCAACAAGTCTTTTATCAGCACAATCAAAAGATGAAATGATTGTCAGAAATGTTTTAACACAACAAACTGCAGCATGGAACAACGGAGATATCGACTCCTTTATGGGTGGGTATTGGCAAAATGATTCTCTTATGTTTATTGGCAATAGTGGTGTTACTTATGGCTGGGAAAAAACATTGGAGAATTATAAAAAAAGTTATCCTGATACGGCAGCAATGGGTAAGTTAAATTTTGATATCTTGGAAGTAAAACGATTATCTGTTATGTATTTTTTTGTGGTAGGTAAATGGCACCTGACCAGGAGTATTGGTAATATCGGCGGAGCTTTTACCTTACTGTTTAAAAAAGTAAAAAATAAATGGGTAATTGTTGCCGATCATAGCAGCTAAGGATAAGTAGCCATTTTGGTAAATAAATATTTACTGCAGAAAAAATACGATACAGTTAAACCCAGTGCTGATGCGGCTATATCTCCTAGATCAAATGTTCTCCCAAAAATAGGGATCAATTGCAGATATTCATTAATAACAAGCAAAGCAAAAGAAGTAAAACAAAACATTTTCAGCACGTAGTTATTCAGCAGGTTAAAATATTTTGACAACAGCCAAAAACATCCCAAGGGCAATAAAAATGCACCGAGCAAATTAGGTGCAACTCCTAATATATATTTTAAAGGTTGCGGAAAATTAAAATATGGCCTCAACCCCCATTTAATTATCCAGATAATTAACGTACCGGAGATAACAGAAAGTTTACAAAATAGCTTAGGGGACATAAGGTTTGTTTGTACTTGCAAGATAAGTTTATTATATATAAATAGAAATCCGTACCGATGGGTATTTATCTCTCTATTATTGTTGAAAAAATATCACTGCTTTTTGTTCAAGGTTTGCTTCCATTTATTTCTGAAATACATGAGTAGTAAAGCAAAGGTTACTAAAAACCAAACATAAAAAATGTAATTCCAGATAGTTGGCGATCCTTCAAAAAAAGCCAGGTCAAAATAAATACCAATCGTCATGTTCACCAGCAACCACAACATCGCCATAGAAATAGTTTGCACTATTCTTAATAAAAATGCTCTTACATCTGGTTCCATTTCCGACATTGCTGTAATTTATTTTAAAAGCAATTGTTTAAATGCGGCAGAATCTCCATTGAATACATTAAAATCTACATAAGCATCTATTCCGTTAACATGTCCTGCATCATTGTGTTGCCAAAATAACCAACTTCTTTCAATTCTTGGTTTATCTTTTACTAAATAATGTGCCACCCACAATGGATAGTCACTAAACTTGTCTGCCAGACATCGCTTATAAAAATCTGCTCCGGTATAAATGATCGGTTTTACTTTATAATGAATTTCGACCATTTTCAACCAATCACTCACTCTTCGCTGCAGGTCGGCTATGCTCACTCCATTCAATTGCTCTACATCCAAAACCGGAGGCAGATCACCTTTTGCAAGTTGCACATTTTCTATAAAGTTTCTTGCTTGTTCAACGCCATCATTTTCAGAATCAAAAAAATGATATGCTCCTCTTGGTATGTTGTTTGCTTTTGCTTTTCCCCAGTTGGTCTCAAAACGATCGTCTGTTCTTTCTATCCCTTCAGTTGCTTTTATAAAGCAAAAACCAATTTTGATATTATCGATCTGCATTTGTTTAACTTCCTCCCAATCAATATCAGATTGATAATGGCTGATATCAATCCCGTGCATTGAATAGTTTACGGGCAGATCGATCCCAAATGAGGTATATCTAACAATTCTTTTTTCTCCGAAAAGATAAAAAGCCATCCACGCCAGTATCATCAATGCCAATAAAATGATGATCGGCCATCTTATTAAAATCCTATTTTTATTATCGATAGACCTATTTTCTGTACTCATTCCTACCCTTTAAATTATTACCGAATTTCTCAATTTTTATATAAATATGGCTTGTTTTGGCATATTATTTGCACAAAAGGGCAATATTTTGTCATAAAGCAACGTTAATTTAAAACGTTGATTTTTAAACGATTGTACTTAAATGAGTTTACTGGTCAATTTGAATAAGAGAAACCTAACATCCAATGCTATGAAATTACTTGTTAAACTATTTGTTTTTACAGCAGTCCTGTGCGTCCAAAAAGCGCAGGCCAATAACCTTGGCGATACTACCAAAAAGCAATTGCTGGCAGACCTGACCACAAAAATAGAACCTGTATACATTACAAAACCTGCTAATGTTTCGTTTCCGGAAATCCTAAAAGGGAATGAAGAAGAAAGTCTGAGTTATATTCAAACCTTCAGCAAAAATCGTCGTGAGTATATTATAAGAATGTATAATAAGGGTAAAAAACTATTACCTAAGGCTGCGGCAATTTTAAAAAAATACAATGTACCACAAGAATTTAAGGTGCTGTTAGCGCTTGAATCTGCTTATAACCCTGATGCATTATCATGTGCAGGGGCAGTTGGTTACTGGCAGATCATGGATTGTGTTGCAAATGAATACGGTTTAAAATATGTTACACAAGTGAGCAAGGAAGAAAGAAAGAAAATGATGAAGGAAAATCCGAAAGCTGCAGACAGTGTATTAAAAGCAAGAGCCAAATTAAAAGATGAAAGAAAAAACTTCAACACTTCTACAGCAGCTGCGGCCCGTTATTTAAGAGACAGAGTAAAAAATCTAGGTAATAACTGGTTATTGGTTGCTGCAAGTTATAATTGCGGCGTAGGCAATGTTTGGAAAGCCATCAGACAAAGTGGTAAAACCAATCCTACTTTTTGGGATATCAAACAATTTCTTCCCGAAGAAACCAAGGCATACGTAATGAACTTTATCACGTTGAATGTGCTTTTCCATAACTACGAGAAATTTTCAAAAAATGCGTTGACATTTGCTCCCGAAAAAATACTGATCGACAATTTTGAGCAAAATATCATGTCTGAAATGAGTCAGAAATAAGAAAAGTGCTGTTTTACAACTTCAAAGCCATTAACAATTAACTTTGCGGTATGCCGCAAGTGAACTGGACAGATACAACTAATTTATTAAGTAAACTTACCGTAAGAAGAGTTTGGAATGGTATAAAAGTGCTTGGCAGTTTTTATGCAAGCCGCATTCTTAATAAACCGGTACAATGGGGATATCCGGTTTCAATTTCATTTGAACCAACCACGAGCTGCAATTTACGTTGCCCAGAATGCCCAAGCGGATTAAGAGCATTTACCCGCCCTACGGGCATGCTGCAGCAGGATTTTTTCAGAAGCACTATTGATGATATTTACAAAGAATTATTATACCTGATCTTTTATTTTCAAGGAGAACCTTTTTTAAATCCTGATTTCCTGGAAATGGTGAAATATGCTTCTGCAAAAGGTATTTATACCGCCACTTCTACCAATGCACATTATTTAACGGATGAGGTTGCTAAAAAAACCGTTGAAAGTGGATTGGACAGATTGATCATTTCAATAGATGGAACCACACAGGATGTATATCAACAATATCGTGTAGGCGGTAATGTAAGCAAGGTAATTGCCGGGGCTAAAAATATTGTAAAATGGAAAAAGGAACTGAACAGCAAAACTCCATTTGTCTTCTTCCAGTTCCTGGTGGTAAAACCCAACGAACATCAGATAGAAGATATAAAAAGATTGGCCAAAGAAGTTGGTGTGGATGAAGTGCGCTTCAAAACTGCACAGGTATATGACTACGAAACTGATCCAAACAACCTTATTCCTACCATTGATAAATTCAGCCGTTACAATAAAAATGCTGACGGCACTTATACAGCAAAAAATAAATTGACCAACCGCTGTTGGAAAATGCAACATGCCAATGTGATCACCTGGGATGGACTGGTAGTACCTTGTTGTTTTGATAAAGATGCCATGCACCAGTTGGGCAATTTAAAAAACCAGTCTTTTAAAGAGATCTGGCACAATGATAATTATAAACAATTCAGGTCAGAGTTAATGAAAAGTCGCAAAAACATTGATATCTGTGCTAATTGCAGTGAAGGTGTTTCTGTATGGAAAGATTAATTTTGCTTTATGCCATCAATCTTTAATAACCGCCTCAGGCAAATAACATTATTACTGATAATTATTTTATTGGCAGGGCTGCTATTACAACAACTTTACATTTTTTTACCCGGATTTTTAGGGGCCATTACTTTATATATTTTATTAAGAGAAAGATATTTTCATCTTACCATAAAAAAAGGATGGGGAAAAACAATTACGGCGCTACTATTCATTTTTGCATCGCTTATTTTAATTGCTGTTCCTATCTATTTTTCAATAGTATTACTTACGCATAAAATATCTATGTTGATCAATAATCCTGCGGAAATTATCATGAACGCAAAATTGGTTGGCAAAAAACTGGAAGCACTGATCGGCATTCCATTACTAACAGATGCTAATCTGTTAGCATTGCAAAAAAAAATAACTACTATTTTACCGCAGATACTCAATAGCTCGGCAAATATTCTGAGCAATTTTGCTATCATGTTTTTTATATTATACTTTCTATTAATGAACGGCAAAGAAGTAGAAAGATATTTAGAAAAATTCATTCCGTTAAAAGAACAAAATGTTGACCTATTGGGCATTGAGACAAAGAATATGGTAAAGGCCAATGCCATCGGGATTCCAGTGCTTGCGATCATACAAGGTATTGTAGCCGGCATTGGGTATAGCATTTTCGGCGTTAAAGATGTAGTACTCTGGGGATTTTTAACCGGAGTATGTTCCATGATCCCTATAGTTGGTACTGGTATTATATGGGTGCCACTCACCGTATATTTTTTTGCAGTCAATAATATTTCATCGGGTATAGGGCTCCTGGTCTATGCCATCGTACTAATTACTAATATTGATTATGTTGCCAGAATAACAATCTTAAAAAAACTCATCAACGTACATCCTTTAATAACTATTTTTGGGGTGCTGGTTGGTATTGGTTTGTTTGGCTTCTGGGGAGTGATATTTGGCCCTTTGCTGATCAGTTATTTTATTATCCTGATAAAAATCTATATTAACGAGTTTGTGTTGTTGAAAAATGACACGCCATAAATAGTAAGCCTAATCTCCTTCCATATGAGTATCGAAACAGATATTAAACAGTCCAAATTCAGAAACGAATACCAAAAGGTGATCATTAATATTCTCTTTACCTACAATTGGCTGGCCAACCAACACAAGCCTATTTTTGAAAAAGAGGACCTTACCATGCAACAATTTAATATCCTGAGAATATTAAGAGGTAGCAGAGACCCCTTATCTACTCTTCAGATAAGAGAACGCATGCTCGATAAAATGAGTGACACCAGCCGTATTGTTGACAGGCTTGTTATTAAAGGTTTTGCAAAGAAGGTAGTTTGTAAAACAGATAAACGCCTGGTAGATGTAACCATTACTGAGAACGGAAGAAAGATATTAGCCAGGCTGGATAAGCAGGAAGAAAAAATGGATGAGATCGTTAATTCTCTCAGCGAAGCGGAAGCCAAACAATTAAGTAAGTTATTGGATAAAATGAGGAAATCAGACAATTGATCTTTGTAATAAATAATTTTAACCCTGATACAAAAACTCTATAAAAACAACAATGAAACTCTGTACTACAGTTATCTCCATTTTATTATCTCTAACTATCACGGCTCAAAATATAAGAATAAAAAAACAGGATGTATTTATAAATGACTCTCCTTATTGTAAGATCATCGGCAAAACCGGTATCAGTGCTGCCTTAAGTAATGAACAGGATTTCACGATCGCTTCATTAGCCGGAGAAGAATTGATCTATGTTAAAAAAGCGGGCAATAATTTTATCACAGTAACATTCCTTTCTGATGGCAGAAGAATGAAAATGAAAAAATCACCTACCGCCCTTACAGGACAAAAGGATTTTATAAAAAAAATGTATGATGCCAATTTATTGGAAGATGGTATGATCAATAACTATAACAGAGAATTTTTTCTTGAAAAAACGGAGGACCCTGAGCAAAATGGTGACGTGGTGGTTACTTCTGCCAACGGAACTTACAATGTTGTTGAAAGAAATCTTACAGAAGCTGTTTCTGTATATGAAGATAATATTGAACAAGACGGTCAGGTTATTGGCACTTATATCATCGCCGACGAAGCCACCAACGATGGGATAGCAAAATCTGTAGTAACTTTTTATTTAATGAATGGCACTAGGGCTGCTAAACTAGATGTAGAAAGCGCAAATACAAGAAATAACACCTTGCTTACTTTCAAAAACAATAACCTGGTTACTTTACAGGAGCTTTCCGGCAGTATTTATGATAAAGGATACGAAAATATAAAAGCAACAGCCCTTTGGTTAATTAAGAGAGGCTATTTATAAGTAACCTTGATAATAAAAAAGTAAACCCTCCCTGTAAAGCGGAGGTTTTTTACTTCCATAGAAGCGCATTTTATCTACCTTTGCCTTTCTTAATTATTCATTTTTAATTATCTCATATGCCAGGTTTTGAATTTTTTGGTAACGAAGAACGTAAAGAAGTAAATGATGTATTAGAAACAGGTATCTTAATGCGGTATGGCTTTGATGGCCCACGCAAAGGAATCTGGAAAGCTAAAGAAATGGAAGAAGCTGTTTGCAAAACCTTCGGTAGTAAACATGCTCATTTATTAAGCAGCGGTACGGCAGCTTTAACAACAGCTATGAGTGCGTTGGGTATTGGCTATGGTGATGAAATTATTCTGCCTTCTTTTACTTTTGTCGCAAGTTTTGAAGCCGTGATCAGTGTGGGTGCCATTCCTGTGTTGGTTGATGTGGACGATACGCTTACGCTAGACCCGGCGGCGGTTCGTAAGGCTATCACGCCAAAAACAAAATGTATCATGCCTGTACACATGTGCGGCAGTATGGCAGACTTAGATGCATTACAAGCAATATGTAAAGAACATAATTTATTATTACTGGAAGATGCCTGCCAAAGTATTGGCGGTTCTTATAAAGGAAAAAAACTGGGCACTATCGGAGATGCCGGTACATTCAGTTTTGATTTTGTAAAAACAATTACCTGTGCCGAAGGCGGTGTAGTAATGACCAATAACGCTGATGTACACACGAAATGTGATGGTTATACCGACCATGGGCATGACCATTTAGGTGTTGACCGTGGTGCAGACCTGCATCCATTTGTAGGATACAATTTCCGTATCAGCGAATTGAATGCAGCTGTGGGATTGGCGCAAATAAGAAAACTGGATACCTTCTTATCTATTCAACAAAAAAATCACACTATTTTAAAAAATATTTTATCTGCTATTCCTGAAGTTAGTTTTAGAAGAATACCAGATGAAGCAGGTGACAGCAAAACCTTTTTAAGCTGGTTCTTACCAACAGCTGCATTAACACAAGCTGTTGTTGCTGAATTAAAAGCACAAAGCATACTAGCCGGTAATTTTTATTGGTTTGATAACAATTGGCATTATATCCGCAAATGGGATCATCTTAAAAACAGCATTACACTTAATGCATTAAGCCCCGAGCATAAAGCTGCTGTGATACATCATGCTAATAAAGATTTTGCACCAAGCGATGCCATTATGAGTCGTTGTATATCTACCGCTATCAGTTTATCATGGACCGAAGAACAAGTAACAACTAAAGGAGAACAAATGGCTGCTGCTATCCGCAAGGTATTGAGTGAGCAAAAATAATTTCCGCATGATCTACATAACGCAACTCATTTACGTTATAGAAGGAAAAGAAACTGTCTTTCATAAGTTTGAAGAAGTAGCTATTCCATTGATCGAAAAATACAATGGGCAACTTTTATTGCGGGTGCGTCCGGATGCAACCGCAATGATTGAAGCCTCGATTGAATCTCCTTATGAAATTCACGTGGTAAGCTTTGCTACAGAAAAAGATTTTGACAATTTTAAACAGGATGAGGAAAGAAAGAAATTTCTTCATTTGAAAGAGGAGTCGATACGATCAGTGTTGATGATCAAGGGAGAGAAGATTTAGACAGTGTTTACTCCGCCGTTGTTGGTCGCTGACCAACAACCTCCGCTTCGATGAAAACTCAACAATGGTATGCTGTACAAGTGATCCGCCGCGGCGGAAACGATGATGACCAAAGCTAAAATGCTTGTCCCCAAAAAATTACAGCACCTGCACAATCAAAAATTTCAAATAATGCGTATTCTCCTGTCCTCGTATAATTGGGTGATCGGCAGATTGGGCATTGAAAACAACTTGACGTATTTTTCGCTTGGCATCTTTGGCAGCAGCGGCAATGATATCTAAAAACATTTCGGGCTGCACCAGGTTGGTACAACTGGATGTAACTAAAAAACCTCCGGGTTTAACTAGTTTCATTCCACGTAAATTAATTTCTTTGTAGCCTGCTTTGGCTTTATCAATGGTGCTGCGACTTTTGGTAAAAGATGGGGGATCCAGCATCACCACATCCCAACGCTTTTCTTCTTTGGTCCAGTTTTTTAATACATCAAATGCATTCACACATTCAAATTTGCAGACCTCTTCCAATCCATTCAATGCTGCATTTTTATTACACATATCAATGGCACTTTGTGAGATGTCTAATCCCAACACAGATTTAGCACCATAAAATCCGGCACTAATTTCGAAAGACCCGGTGTAACAAAATGCCCCCAATACATCCGAACCTTTTACAATATTTTGAATGGCTCTACGGTTATCCTGCTGATCTAAAAAGTAGCCGGTCTTTTGCCCGTTGGCAATATCTACATTGAATTTGATGCCATTTTCATTGATGATGATATTGGTATCAAATGGTTCTGATAAAAATCCTTTGTGTTGCTCCAATCCTTCCAGCTCACGGATCGGCACATCATTGCGTTCGTAAATTCCTCTGGGAGCAAATAGTTCGTTCAATGCTTTTACAATAGATGGCTTCCATACATCGATTCCCAATGCCAGGGTTTGTATCACAAAGTAATCGTTGAATTTGTCGATGATCAATTGAGGAATATCATCCGCTTCACCGAAAATAAGCCGGCAGTTTTCGATATAGCCCAGTTTTTGACGGTACTCCCAGGCTTCTTTTATTTTATTATAGAAAAATTGATCGTCGATATTTACGTTCTTATCTCTTGTGAGTAACCTTACAGATATCTGCGATTGAGGATTGTAGTATCCTTTGCCGATGAAGATCTTATCGAATGTGAATACATTCACTATCTCTCCGGGCTTGGCGGCGGTATCTTTTTCTTTGCCGGTATTTACTTCATTGCTGAATATCCACGGATGCCCGTTTTCTACCCTGCGACTAATATTCTTATTCAATATAATGCTCTTCATGGCGCAAAGGTAGTTGTTGCAGATAAGTTGCCACGAATATGAAGAAATATTTCACTAAGCACCATGGAGATACACTGAGAAAGTATTCGAATTTGAACAGATCAATCAATTAGCACATCCTCTTTGTGAAAATTAATGGTATTTGAATTTACCCTCCAGCCTGTCGCAACTCTCTACCGAACCTAACCTGAATTTGAAAGGAATTTTTGTGATTTTTTCCAATTTTATCTCCTGCTTACAGAAAAACCCTAATTGATTGGCATAAAAATTACCTGCCAATACAGGAACTGACAATGTATTATTTTTTTGAAGTGAGAAATGTGAAACCCCCGTTGCTGTTGGGGTTTGTAAATATTTTTTTTCTGCCACACCAGCAGAATCCCATGTCATATTTTGAGCAAAGCTACCGCTTGCCACAAAAACCATGCAAAAAAATAAAATTTTAGCTTTTTTATTCACTTTACTAGATTCATTGTATGTAAATTTACGTTGTTATCGTAACAATATTGCTTAATAAAATACTATTAACCCCCGTTTGGGGATAGGAAAATGGCCTTAAGTCAGGGATTATATCAAAAACAATTACAGAAATTATCTCCGCAACAAATTCAGTTGATGAAATTGTTGCAGGTACCTACTGCCTTGCTGGAAGAAAGGATCAAAGAAGAACTGGAAGAGAACCCGGCACTGGAAACAGGCGAAGAAGAAACCGAAGAGTTTGAAAATGATACTACCGAAGAGTTTGAAACAGAGGGAGAAGACGAATTTGATCTGGATGGAAGCTCGGATGAATACGACAATATAGATATCAGCGAATATGTACAGGATGGTGACGATGATATTGCCGATTACAGAATGAAGGATGAAAATTATCCTGAAATGGATGATGGTAAAACTATTCCACATAAAGTGGAGACCGGTTTTAATGAATTGATGCTGGAACAATTGGGCATGTTAAATCTGGATGAACATCGTCATAAAGTAGCTGAACAAATTATCGGAAACCTGGATGATGATGGTTATTTACGTAGAGAAATAAGTGCTATAGTGGATGACCTGGCATTCAGACAAAATATACAAACCACTGAAGAAGAAGTGGGTGAACTGGTAGCAGAGATACAGCAATTTGACCCCGCCGGTGTGGCTGCCAGAAATTTACAGGAGTGTTTATTACTACAACTGGAAAGAAAGATAGACGATGGCGAACATGTAGAAATGGCCATCAAAGTATTGGAAAAATACTTTGAGGAATTTACAAAAAAGCACTACGAAAAAATTCAACGTGGGTTAAATATTACTGACGACCAGTTAAGAGGCATTATCAACCAGATAATTAAGTTGAGCCCTAAGCCAGCAGGTAATATTGGTGAAGGCAATAAGAATGAAGGTTATATCATTCCGGATTTCTTTATTTTGAATAATGCCGGTAAGTTAGAACTTACCTTAAACAGCAGAAACGCTCCAGACCTGCGCATCAGCGAAGGTTACAGAGATATGCTGAAAGATTATGACAAGGGCACCAAAAAAGATAAGCGACAAAAGGAAGCTGTACTTTTCATCAAGCAAAAGATCGATTCTGCTAAATGGTTCATTGACGCTATCAAGCAAAGGCAACATACGTTATTAAGCACAATGGGTGCTATTATGGATTATCAGTATGAATTTTTTGTTACAGGGGACGAAACTGAAATGCGCCCGATGATCTTAAAAGATATTGCGGAAAAAACCAACCTGGATATCAGCACGGTAAGCCGTGTAGCTAACAGTAAATTTGTGCAAACAGAATTTGGTACTTACAGACTAAAATTCTTCTTCAGTGAAAGTTTACAGACCGACAGTGGCGAAGAAGTGAGTACCAGGGAGGTAAAAAAGATACTAAGCGACCTTATTGAAGCAGAAAGTAAAAAACATCCTTTAAGTGATGAAAGATTAACGGAGTTACTGCAGGAAAAGGGTTATAACATTGCAAGAAGAACCGTTGCCAAATACAGAGAACAATTAAATGTACCGGTGGCAAGATTAAGAAAAGAATTATGATAACAAACGACAGACAATGGGCAAGTGACGACAGGCCAGCCAATACTGACTCTCCGGTAATTGTAAGGGCATTGGCACATTTTTTCTCTTATGTGTTTCATCCTTTGTTCATTCCTCTTTATGTAACATATTTTTTAACATTTGTACACCCGTCGTACTTTGCAGGATTTGCTCCTCAACAAAAAACATGGCTTTTAATAAGAGTGGCTTATATAATGATCTTCTTCCCTTTGCTTACAGTTCTGCTTTTAAAGGGGCTCGGGTTCATCAATTCCATTTTACTTAAAACACAAAAAGACAGAATAATCCCTTATATCGCATGTGGTATATTCTTTTTCTGGAGCTACCAGGTCTTTAAAAATCAACATCAAATACCATTAATACTAACTTCATTTTCTTTTGCTGTTTTTCTTTCCTCTTCAGCAGCACTGATGGCTAATATCTACTTTAAAATAAGCATGCATGCTATTGGCATGGGTGGCGTAATAGGGTTATTTCTGGTTATCATGCAGCAAAATACTATGTTAATGACCGTACCCCTAACGGTTGCCTTATTAATTACCGGTATTGTTTGTACTGCACGTTTACTCATCAGCAATCATACCAATAAAGAAATTTACATTGGATTATTAATGGGGATCGTTTGCCAATTTATTGCAGCAGCCATTAATTTGTAGATTTTTTATTGCATTATTATATTGCTGTCTTTTTTTTTCTTATCTTAACATTTGTTGTTCTCGATTGCCTGCCCGTTATTAATTTTTTAATACATATTCAATGCATTTATCACCGAGAGAAACGGAAAAGCTATTACTTTTTTTAGCAGGCGAATTGGCTTTAAAAAGAAAACAAAGAGGGTTAAAACTAAATTATCCCGAAGCAATTGCACTTATCAGCTCACATTTACAGGAAGCTGCCCGGGATGGCAAGTCTGTTGCAGAACTCATGCAATATGGTGCCACTATACTAACCAGAGCAGATGTAATGGAAGGTGTTGCCGAAATGATCCATGATGTACAAATTGAAGCAACCTTTCCAGACGGAACCAAACTGGTGACCGTACATGACCCTATAAGATAAAAAATGCCCCCTTCCCCTAAAGGGGTGTAAAGGCGGGGCTTTTACTTAGATATAAATCACTACTCTTGAAAAAACATTATTACATAACTATTAAACAAACTCCAACTCCCCTTTAGGAGATGGGGGCAAAGAACTATGATTCCCGGAGAATATATTTTAGCTAAAGGCGATATTATCGCTAACGAAGGAAGAAGAACTACAAAATTGGTTGTAGTCAATAGCGGCGACAGGCCTGTACAGATCGGGTCTCACTTTCACTTTTTTGAAGTGAACAAACAAATGAGTTTCAACAGATCTGCCGCTTTTGGGATGCGTTTAAATATTGCAGCAGGTACAGCCGTTCGTTTTGAGCCGGGAGAAGAAAAAGAAGTAGAGTTGACTGAATTTGGCGGCAACAAAAAAATATTTGGCTTTAATAATTTAGTGGATGGGAATATATCCGATGCCAATCTTACTAAAGCATTGGAAAAATCTGCCGCTAATCATTTCAAAAACGATGTGCAATAATTAAATAGCTTGCTTATGAAAAAGATAAAGTTTTCGGGTGTTGTTGCAATAGTGTTTATTACAACCTCCGCATGTTTTGCCCAGACAAATAATACAGCTGGCCTTTCCGCCATCCGTGAACCGGACCTGAAAAAAGATCTGTATGAATTTGCAGATGATCATTTCAAAGGCAGAGAAGCAAGCACACTGGATGAGTTGAAAGCTGCTGCCTGGCTGGCAGAAAAAGCACGTGCCGCTGGATTAAAGCCGGCAGGAGATGATGGTTCCTATTTTCAATATTTCAATTTATACAGAAACAGAGTAACCAATAACACAACTGTTAAAATAGGAGAACGTAGTTTTTCTTTATTAAAAGATATGCTTATCTCCCAGATTGCTCCGGCAACAGTTTCTGCACCAATCGTATTTTTGGAAAATATTAATGATCTGGAAAATATTGATATAAAGGGTAAAGCTGTCGCATTTAAAGTATCAAAAGATGACAATTATTTGAGCATCCCTTTAGAGCATAGAAAATATTTAGGATATGTATCCAGAAACTATGCCCCCGCTTTTATTAATAAAGGTGCGGCTGCTATTATTTTTATTGCAGATGATATTTCTGAAAACAGCTGGGCAGAAAATATTCCATATTTAACCATGGGGTCGTATGATATAGAAGGTGGTCCATATTCTAAAACAGAAAATAAGCCTCCTTATATTTGGTTGCATCAATCCGAACTTGCGTTTATAAAAAAAGGGGAGCAAACCCTTACAGCTTCAATCAATGTAGAATCATATTTATATCCATCTATTAATGTGGTAGCAAAAGTAGATGGCACCAATCCGGGTTTATCTAAAGAGTATGTACTATTCAGTGCTCATATAGATCATGACGGCATCAGAACTCCCGTAGGAACAGACTCTATCTACAATGGTGCTGATGATAATGGTAGTGCCTGTGTAGCGCTACTGGCCATTGGCAGAGCTTTTAAGAAACAACCGGGTAAACGTTCGGCATTATTTGTTTGGCATGGTGCTGAAGAACGTGGCTTATTAGGATCAAAATGGTATGCTACTCATCCTACTGTGCCTAAAAAATCTATCGTTGCAGTTTTGAATGCTGATATGATCGGTAGAAATAACCCCGACAGCGCTGCATTATTGGGATCAACAATTCCTCATCTTAATTCAAAAGATCTGGTGAATATGGCTTTATCTGCTAACAAAGAAGGGCCGAATTTTAAACTGGATAAAGAATGGGATAAGCCAGACCACCCTGAAGGATTCTATTTCAGAAGCGATCATTATCCTTATTCAATGGAGAATATGCCGGCAATATTTTATACTACTTTATTACATAACGAATACCATACACCATTGGATGAAGCATCACATATCGATTATAAAAAATTAACAAAGATGACAGAATGGATGTATAGAACAGGATGGAAAGTAGCTAACGCTAATACACGACCGAAATTAGATTAAATTACTACTACAGTTTTACTATAATGAATTATTAATATTTAATTGCGAAGTATACATGAGTTTATCTATCAATAGAATTAAGTACGCCAATATGTACGGCCCAACTACAGGAGATAAAGTACGTCTGGGAGATACAGAGTTATTTATAGAGATTGAAAAAGATCACACCGTTTATGGAGACGAAGCAAAATTCGGTGGCGGTAAAACTATACGTGATGGTATGGCACAATCGGCAACGGCTACACGAAAAGAAGGTGTGCTTGATCTGGTCATTACAAGTGTTATGATCATTGATCACTGGGGAATTGTGAAAGCTGATATTGGTATTAAAGATGGGAAGATCGTTGGCATCGGCAAAGCCGGCAACCCCGATACCATGGATGGTATTACTCCTAATATGGTTATTGGTGCAAGCACGGAAGTACACGGTGGAGCTGGTTTAATAGCAACAGCCGGGGGTATCGATACACATATACATTTTATTTGTCCGCAGCAGATAGACCATGCTTTATTCAGTGGTATCACTACTATGATCGGTGGTGGTACAGGTCCGGCAGATGGAACAAACGCAACCACTGTTACACCGGGTGCCTGGAATATTCAAAAAATGCTGGAGGCCGCTGAAGCTTACCCAATGAATCTTGGGTTTTTTGGAAAAGGAAACTGTGCCGCATTGGAACCTCTGGAAGAACAAATTGAAGCCGGCGCATTAGGTTTAAAAATTCATGAAGACTGGGGAAGCACCGCTGCGGTAATTGACGCTTCATTAAAGATTGCCGATAAACACGATATACAAATTGCTATCCATACCGACACGTTAAACGAAGGTGGATTTTTAGAGGATACCATCAATGCCATCAATGGAAGAGTGATACACACCTTCCATACTGAAGGTGCCGGTGGTGGGCATGCACCGGACATCATCAAAGCTGCGATGTACCCTAATGTATTACCATCCTCCACCAACCCTACCAGACCATATACTGTTAATACAATAGATGAACATCTGGATATGTTGATGGTATGCCACCATTTAGATAAAAATGTTCCGGAAGATATATCTTTTGCAGATAGTCGCATACGTCCTGAAACAATTGCGGCAGAAGATATACTGCATGATCTGGGTGTATTCAGCATGATGAGTAGTGATAGTCAGGCAATGGGGCGTGTAAGTGAAGTGATTACCCGTACCTGGCAGACAGCACACAAAATGAAAGTGCAACGAGGAAGCCTACCCGAAGATGAAGGAAAAAATAATGACAATTTCAGAGTAAAAAGATTCATTTCAAAATATACGATCAATCCGGCTATATCACATGGCATCAGTGAATATGTAGGTTCAATAGAGCCGGGCAAACTGGCAGACATCGTTTTGTGGAAACCATCGATGTTTGGTGTGAAACCTGAAATGATGATAAAAGGAGGAATGATCATCGCTGCAAGAATGGGAGACCCTAATGCTTCTATCCCAACACCACAACCTGTTATCTATCGCCATATGTTTGGCGCAGCGGGCAAAGCTCTATTTAAAACCTGTGCCACATTTGTTTCAAAGTTGTCAATAGAAAAAAATGTTATTCAAAGCTATGGCTTACAAAAAATGTTATTGCCTGTAAAGAATTGCAGAAATATTTCTAAAAAAGATCTCATCCATAATGATGCTACACCACAGATAGATGTGAATCCGGAAAACTATGAAGTAAAAGTTGATGGTGAAGTAATTACATGTGAACCAATGGCAGTGTTGCCATTGACACAACGGTATTTTTTATTTTAGGAATAGAATAGGGATGACACTGATTAAATGGATTTACACTGATTTTATTTAAATGCTAGTACAAAAAAAGATAGGAAATATTACTGATCACACCAATACAAGTAAAACTATTGATTGGTTAATGCTTGAATGGTTCGAGACAAACAAGCGAATCCTACGCAAACGAACACAATCCGGTGTAGAGGTATCATTAAAATTTTTACAGGATAACCCTTTATTGACTCAAGGAGATATTTTATTTGAAGACGAAAAAACGATCATCGTTATCGAAGTATTAGCTTGTGATTGCATGGTAGTAGCTCCTAAGAATATGTTTGAAATGGCTTCTGTTTGTTATGAGATCGGCAATAAACATCTTCCATTATTTTTTGAAAATGATGAAGTGTTGGTTCCTTTTGAAATGCCTTTATACAAATTACTTACTGCCCAAGGCTATCTGGTAAAACAAGAAAAAAGAAAATTATTACAACCATTAAAAACAACGGTTGCTCCGCATGGTGCAGACAGAGAAACACTATTTTCTAAAATAATGAAACTCACTACTACCAATGAATAATGCTTTGCTGAGTTTATTACATTTAACTGACCCTACTTTGCCGATTGGTGGCTATTCTCATTCGGCCGGATTGGAGACGTATGTACAACAGGGCATTGTAAAAGATACAGCAACTGCAAAAACATTTACTTCCCAGATGTTATCGCAAAATCTGCAGTATACTGATGCGGCTTTTCTTTCATTGGCATTTGATGCCGCGGAAAATAATGATATCAAAAAAATAATTGAGCTGGATGAATTATGCACTGCTGTGAAATTGCCGCAGGAAATGCGACAGGCAAGTAATAAACTTGGATTACGTTTAATAAAAATATTTCAGCCGCTAGGCAAGAATGAGCTTACGGAAACTTATGCAGCCAATATCAGGTCACAAAATATTTTGGGACATTATTGCGTTGCGTTTGGTTTATACGCACATGCGATGAAAATTTCAAAAAAAGAAGCATTGACAGGTTTTTATTATAATGCTGCTGTTGGCTTTGTTACAAATAGTGTTAAGTTGGTTCCGTTAAGTCAGCAAAGTGGTCAAGAGATATTATTTTCATTGCATACGTTGATCAATGAATTAGCAGAAAAAAGTTTACAGCCTGATGAAGAATTGATCGGTTTATGTTGTGCCGGATTTGATATTAAATGTATGCAGCACGAAAGATTGTATTCGAGATTGTATATGAGTTAAGCATTATGAATTATGAGTTGTTATGAAATTGAAGAGGAGGAATACAGTTACTAATGTACAAGTGTGCGACGCCTGTGAAGTTGAATAGAATTACCAATGTTCGAAACAAAATATAAATAGCCTTGGCATTTATGCCAAGGAACAAAAAATATATGGAAAGAAAATATATAAAGATCGGTGTTGCCGGTCCGGTCGGCTCAGGAAAAACAGCATTGATAGAAAGACTAAGCAGAGCCATGCACAACAATTACAGCATCGGTGTGATAACAAATGATATTTACACGAAAGAAGATGCAGAATTTTTAACCAAAAATAGTTTATTGCCAAAAGAAAGAATCATTGGGGTAGAAACAGGCGGTTGTCCGCATACAGCTATACGAGAAGATGCCAGCATGAATTTAGAAGCTGTGGAAGAAATGGCCAATCGTTTTGCTGACATAGAAATTATTTTTATTGAAAGTGGGGGAGATAATCTTTCTGCCACATTTAGTCCAGACCTGGCAGATGTAACTATTTTTGTAATTGATGTTGCCGAAGGTGATAAGATCCCTCGTAAAGGCGGACCCGGTATTACAAGAAGTGATCTGCTGGTGATCAATAAAATTGATCTGGCTCCGTATGTAAATGCTGATCTGAATGTAATGGAAAGAGATGCAAGAAAAATGCGTAATGGCAATCCTTTTGTTTTTACCAACCTGATGAGTTTACAAGGTCTGGATAATGTAATTGGCTGGATAAAAAAATATGCTTTGCTGGAAGAAGGAAGTGAACCGGACTTGGTAAGATAATTAGTGAATAAAATTCATGTAATAAATATTTGAAAGCAGATCTAAACATAGCGGTCTTTTTACGTGATGGTAGTACAAAATTGGGTAAGTGTTATTTTACACCGCCCTTTAAAGTAATGAACATAACCGAAGACAAGCAATCTGAACAATTACATTTAATGGTGATGAGTTCTTCTCCCGGAATTTTGGACGAAGATGAGTACACTATGAAAATCGGTATTGAAGAAGAGTGTTCGCTGCAATTACATACTCAATCTTATCAACGATTGTTCAATATGAAAAAGGGAGCTACTCAATCTATGGAAGTGACCTTACAAAATAATGCATCGTTTGTTTACCTGCCTCACCCGGCAGTACCGCATGAGAACTCGATCTTTACCGCTAAAAATAAATTTTACCTGAAGGATAATTATTTTTTTCTTTTTGGAGAAATACTAACCTGTGGCAGAAAATTGAATGGTGAAGTTTTTCAATTCTCCAAATACCATAACATCACCGAAGTGTTTATCAATGATACATTGGTGATAAAAGAAAATCTATTGATGCAACCAATATTAGTAGATGTACAGGCAATGGGCCAACTGGAAGGGTATACACATCAGGCCAGTTTTATTTTTTTACACGATGGTACAGATATGCAATCATTGTGCGATGAAGTGTATGATTTTCTTCTTTCAAAAAATGAAATAACATTTGGCGTTTCAATCACACATTGCAATGGCTTATTGGTAAGAATCCTGGGGTACAAGGCAGAACAACTCTACACCTATTTAAAAAATATTGCTTCACTAATACAAGAAAGAAAAGAATTACTTGCAAGTTGAATTAGAAATATTGATCACTGCTGCAATTACAATTGCTTGCCTGCACACTGCTACGGGCCCCGATCACTATTTACCTTTTATTGCCTTGTCAAAATCTAGAGGATGGAGTTTTGGTAAAACTTTATGGTGGACAATCATCTGCGGATGTGGTCATGTATGGAGTTCTGTTTTGCTGGGTTTAGGCGGTGCTACTATAGGATGGTCTCTGTCAAAGATCAGCTGGCTGGAAAATATCCGTGGAGGCATTGCCGGATGGGTGTTATTGTTATTTGGATTGATCTATGGAATATGGGGATTGTACAGAGCTTACAGAAATAACGCACACAAACATTTCGATACGTACGAAGACGGAAGCATCTATGTATATGAACATAAACATGGTCAGGCGGTACAAACAAAAGAAAGACACAAAGTAACTCCATGGGTAATGTTCATTATCTTTTTACTGGGACCATGTGAGCCGATGATACCGTTATTATATTTTCCTGCAGCAAAAAACAGCTGGTATGGGATGATCGTGCTGATCGCTGTATATACTTTTTTTACATTGGCTACAATGATTGTAATGGTTGTATTGGGCTATTACGGATTGGCATTCACAAAAACAGAAAAGATCGAACGATATGTACATGCAATCGGAGGACTAACGATATTTATTTGCGGAGTAGGGATGGTGTTTATGGGATGGTAATAATTTCACAGAGAATCGCAAAGGCACATAGAGAGATTATTCGTATCATGAAGCTTTTTAAATTTTCAAGTCCTCTCTGTGTAACTCCGTGCATTCTTTGTGATCACTGTAAAAAGATTTATTTAATTAATAACTTATGAAATTTCTCCATCTCGCTTTTTTCTAAAGCTGACACAGGTTCATTGTTATCAAACTTCATTTTTAAAAACATCACTCTTTTATGTTGTGGATATTTTTCCAAAATATCTGTCATTAATTTTTCTGTAACAGTATCCTTAGTAACAATTGCAGCTACAGTTTTTGATGCAGGAGCCCTTTCCTTCACCGGTTTTTTTAGTATGATCGCCTGCAGTGTTGCCAATTTACCCGGGGGAATATCAGGCAAATTTTTTGCCTTCTCATACAATCCCTCTAATTGCTTTCTGCTTAATCCACCTCTTTCCTGGTAATGAAAATGTACACTATTTAAAAATTTGGATGTTGGGTTAATGGCAAGCGTAGCTTTTATTATATCCATTACAATATCTACATCGGGATTTATCTTATGCTTCATAATAAGATGATGAATGTACGAATAACAATGCTGATTCAGGTATATTTATCAGCGCAGATTGCTTAAGAGATGGTTTTTATTGCTCTGCCGATCACTTTTCCTTTGTTATATAACAACATGGTGTAATTTCCTTTTTGTCCGCTGTCTGCTGCTAAAGAAAATTTTAATTGTTTAGCTTCTCCTTTTGTGTAATCAAATCTTATTTTACGGGAATAAATTTTCTTCCCTTCGTTGGTATCAAAACTGCCGGACTCCCAGGCATTTTTAAGCACTTTTCCATCTGGCTGAATAACCACTACCACTAATTCTGCATTATTCAATGTAGTTGTATTCTTTACAACAAAAGTACCTACCAGTTTTTCTGTTTGCTCTGCTTCTGTCACTTCTACTTCATTGTTGTTACTGGCTGTCAACCGCAGGTCTGAAGCGGTAAAAGAAGATTCGCTATTATTTTTTTCTGTTATTGCCTTTGCAGAATTATCTGTTTGTTTTGTGTTTTGAACAATTGCATTTGCATTCCCGGTATATTCAGCAAGCATTGCATTCAATCGTTTATTCTCATTTTCTATGTCAATATTTCTGTTCCGTAGTTCATCTACTTTTAATTGCAACTCGCCGATCTTTTGTTTGGCCAAAGACAGGTCAGCCAGAGAACTATTATCTTTCAACAAAGAAGCGATCTCATTTCTAAGTGTGTTAAAATCTGTAAGCTTGGTATTAAGGTTTAATTTTAATGAATCCTCTTTTGTTAATGACGAATTATGTTGAAACTGATTAACAGTTTCGGCATAAACTTTTTGTAATGAATCCCTGGTTGTATTAACTAAAAGATTTGTATGCTTTGCTGCAATCGCAGTTATGCTTTTTTGTTCTTGCGATTTGGTATAAAAATTATACCCTAAAATACACAACAAAATAAATGAAGCCAGCAGCAACACGATTGAAATAGCCAACAGCGGATAAAATTTAGTATCCTTCATGTATATTGTTGAAAATATTTTTTTGTGGGTGAATGATCTTTATTTGCCGATTATGCTTTCATCAACATAGGCAGATATCCAACCTACCTGTCCGTTCTTTACCAGATAAAATTGTTTCTTTTCGTAGATGCCCTCAAACTGACGCATGATCTTTAATAATAAACCTGTTCCTGCCAGCAATGCCTTTTGATCAAACACTTTATTTACTTTTTTCACTTCTGTTCCGATTGCCGCTTTATCCAGCGTTACATCAGTGATGTTCTTTACAATAAATTCATCAGAAAATTCTGCAGCATTCTTTGCCAATTTTTCGCTGAATTTTTGCACTTCATTATAAGTAACAGGTACAACAGGATTGTCAATCATTTCCGGGAAAAGCAATGTTGCAACAGACCAGGCAATACCACCGCTGAAAGCAATATTATCACTCATGCTATAAGCGCCGCTAACATTCACTGCGTAAGTGATTTCAGTGTTTGGGCTACCGGCCAATACCCTGTATAATTGCTTGTTGAAGTTGGCTATGCTCAGATCCCCTTCACATCTCTTTTCTACTGCATTGGCAATACTTTTAGTACCCCAGGTAAGTTGAAATAGTTTGAGGTTTTTTGTATTCTCATCAGGAAAGTAGCCACCCTTAGTATTTCCACTTCCGATATCAACTAAAAATGTAGTGAATCTTTTAGACTCAGGCACAATCCCTAAATGCGATAACCTGGCTTCGTCTATTACATCAATTACTTCAACACGACGTTTGGGCTCTGCTATTCTTATTCTGAATGAATCTATCAGCGCATTTATCCAACTGGTTTTATTGTCTTTTTCTGCCTGCATTTTTACACCACTGCTGATAACAGTAAAAATCTTATCGGATGCAATTTCATTTTGTTTGTTTGCAACAGTATACAAACTGGTTAGTTCTTTCAATGTTGCGGTAAATGATGAAGGTGAAAAAGAAATAAAGTCCGTATTGACAGATGTGTCTTTTAATAAATTAAATGTTCCTGTATTTTGTGCTTTGTTGGCAATTTCTATAAAACTCATCTTCACCCCTTTTGAGCCCACTTCTATTCCTGCGTACACGGCAGACCTTTTGAATTTTAGTTTTAAACTTGTTTGAGCGTAAGTAGTACCTGCAGCAAAAACGATCGTAATCAAGGAAAGGCAAAAACGTTTTAGTAAAATACGCATCATTGGTAAGGTCATTTAGCTATAAAAATACTAAATATCCTTGTCTGTGCTGCATTACAAAGGCTACTGTGAAAAAAATGTGTTAAACTACACTCAACCAAAAATAGATAAACTAAACAATCTCTACGTATCAAAACTTCTTACATCAGTATTCTTTAATAAAAACTGATTGATCGCATCATAATTTCTGTCGGGGGAGCTGATACGATATAGATAAATGGCATCGCTATCCACTTTCATTACTTTGATACACCTGAATTTCATATCATGCTCTGCAAAAAAAGCCTCCAATGCACTTTTAAAATTCGGAGCTACTTCAATGGTATGGATCCGATAGTCTTTTACCCGATGTAAACTATTGATAAAGCGTTGTACCGGTTCCAGTACAAACAAAGCAATCAATACCATCCCCGAAACTACTATTGTAAGCGGATAGTTATGATAGCCTATCGCCATTCCCAAAGCTGCGGTGATCCATATCAATGCTGCGGTAGTAAGTCCGTTTACAGAGATTCCTTCTTTAAAGATCACACCGGCGCCAATAAAACCAATACCTGTAACAATATTACTGGCAATCCTATCCGGACTCCCATTACCGGTTTCTTTAGATAAAATTGTGTACAAGCAAGATCCCACGCAGATGAGGATCATTGTCCTAAGCCCCGCCGGTTTACTTCTAAACTCTCTTTCGAGCCCGATAACCGCACCAATGATAAATGCAAATGAAACCTGGGCTGCCTCTTCAAAATAAATTGTAATATCCATTTTAAAAATCGTTTTGGAGGTTACATTTTTAATGTTTGCTCCTGGAATGTTTAGAGGTTTTTTAAAAACTTAATTCCTTCTTGCCAAAACAATTGGAGTTTTAAATGTTTTTTTGTTTCCTTTCAGGTTAAATATTTCCGTATAAATTACATAGATACCAATTGCTAACTGTTGATTTTTCTCTCCCAATCCATCCCACCTGAAAATGCCGGTTGATCCACATAATGCATTTTTTTGAAGGTAGCGTACCGGTCTGCCCGATGCATCAAAAATGGTAATATTTGCTACATAACCCGGCTCAGGGAAATTATATTTTAGTGTAGCGATATCATCAATGCCATCATTATCCGGAGAGAAAATTGCCGGATCAACGGTTACATCCCCCTGTGGTTGAAGATCTATTCTATATTGAGAATTTTTGTACGTTGGTGTACCATTACCAAAGCCCACTGATGTTGCGGCTGAGTGCCAGTTTCTTTCCTGCTCACTTTGCACTAATGATGTATCATCGTAATTGATTCTTTCCAATGCAACATTTTCTCTGTTACTGATCAATTTAAAATGCCATTTCTCTGTATATCTTATTTCATCAATGATATTTGTATCAGCATCGCAAATAATTACAAATCCTTTGTCATCACTATAAGAAGGCATATTGACAGTTACAAAAGCGGCCGGGTCTTTTACAACAAAGTCTCTTTGTACAATAGCAGGATCTTCGGTTGCTACCACAAAGGCACCGGGTTGTAATAAACGACCGGATACACTTAAGGGAACCAACGTTCCTATTTTCCCTGTTGTGCTACTACGATTGGTAATGTATATTTTGCTAAGATCGATCACTTTATTACTGCGGTTATATATCTCTACATAATCAACTCCCGGAGGTTCTGCATTAATAGAAGGAAGTGGATTAAATAATATTTCATTTACTACAAGGTCAAAACGAACAGCCGGAGATGCTACAAAAAGTTTAGCTGTATTATCTGTACTTATTTGGTTCCCCAAGCAATCGGTGATAGCAGTAGCTGCGGTTATCGTATATTCAACACCGGTTGTTAATGGGGTTGATAATGTAAGGTTAACAGCATCAAACAAAGGCCCTACAGTTACGCCATCTATAATAGATATCCCTCCTGTTAGTGAATAGTTTGTAATCGTTGCGGCTTTCAGGCTATCCAATGTTTCATCAAAATGTAAAACAATATGGGTAGGGTCTGTAACAAAAGCACTTACTAGTTTAGGACCGGTCAGATCAGTCGTTCCTCCATTAACAGAATTTATCGCTCCCGGTGTTCCCCCTTTTACATCCGTGCTGGCCTTCCAATTGGATATACCGGAACAAGGACTTTTGGTATTGATCATTTCCAGTGTCCAGCCTCCGTCTTGTTTAGATGCATCATGATACCAATCCAAATTATAACTTACCGCATGTATCACGGATCCGGAAGCATTTACCAATGTCAGTGGTTCTCCTGTATTATTTAAAGATGGAAAACTTGTAGGAGAAAGCGTTGGACCAAATGCAGAAAGATCCGGAGCAGACGTACTTGAACAAAGGATCACATAACTATTGGGAGGAAGAATATAAGAAGGGAAAGCCCCACTTTGTCCTGTTGCATCTTTTAATCTCCATCCCTGTAAATTAAACGAGTTGGAATTTGATGTATTTTTCAATTCTATCCATTCTCTTTCCGGCAATCCCACTGCGGGTGTCTCGTCCGCCATTATCTCATCGATCACAACATCATATGGATTTGCAGGAACGATCGCAAAATAAGTAAACGTACCTGTTCCACCACTAATTACATTACCTAAACAGTCTGTTACGTTACTGACTGTAATAGTATAGGTTGTTGCAGAAACTGCAGCAGACGCTAATTTTATGTTGACAGTATCAAAGCCCGGAGAAACTGTTACAGCCTCAGCCGGAGTACCAAGCCCATTGTTAATAGAATAATTAGCTATTGTTGCTCCCTTTAAACTATCTAAGCTTTCATTAAATACCAATTTAATATTTAAATTATCTACAACAATCACACTCTGCAATACTGGCCCCGTTACATCAGCCGTTCCGCCATCAACAGAATTGATAACACCTGGCGTTCCACCTTTCACGTCTGTGCTTGCTTTCCAATTAGAGATACCTGAACATGGACTTTTGGTATTGATCATTTCTATTGTCCAACCTCCATCCTGTTTGGTAACATCATGGTACCAGCCCAAATTATAATTTACTGAATGTATAACTGCTCCTGTTTCATTTACCAATGTTAATGGCTCTCCGGTATTATTTAAAGATGGGAAAGAAGTTACAGCCAATGTGCTGCCATAAACTGACAGATCAGCAACGGAAGTGCTTGCACAAAGAATTACATAAGCTCCCGGAGCCAGCACATAGTTTGGAAACAATCCGCTTTGACCAGTGGCATCTTTAATTTTCCAATCCTTTAAATTAATCGCTGAAGTAGTTGTGTTTTTTAATTCAACCCATTCTCTCGCAGGCAACCCAACAGCCGGTGTCTCATCTGCCATGATCTCATCAATCACCACATCGTATTGTTTAGCTACATAAGGAGCAAAATAGGTAAAGTTGGCCGTTCCTCCACTGATCGCATTACCTGCAATATCTTTTACTCCATTTACAGTAAGTTGATTTGCAACTGCGTCCGCAAAATTAGCAGCAAAGGTTAAATGAACCAGGGAGGTATTACTGCCATCTAGTACTGCAGTAGATGGAGCTCCGATACTATTGTTAACTGAGTAGTTAGCTGTTGTACCAGCTGTGGTAGCATCTAAGGGTTCATTAAATAATACATCTATAGCATTAACAGATATTACTGTTGCCGACTGAACCGTTGGTGGTATAATATCTGGGACATATGCTTGCACAGTTATATCATCAAAAAAATGTTTTTGAGCAAAACTGGCCACCGTACTTTGTTTTATTAAAAACCCAAATGCCGTTGAAGTGGTATAAGCATTATCAGTAATACTTCCTTCACTTACATATGATGTACCTGTGCCTGTCATATCTCTGTACAAAACAAATTGATTTGCAGCATCTCGTATAACCTTTATTTTTATCAGGTTGTTAGATGATGAACCAACTGAAGAATTAACCCCATCAATAAGTATCGTAGATGTGGCTCCGTCTTTTCTGTATAAACTGATATCGTCGCTCGTGTTCCCTATTCGTACAAAGAAACCATTGGTAGTGGATGCTGAAAGATCTGCAGCCGACGCAATTAAAAAAGCATCAACATAATTTGCGCCTGACGTGGAAAATTTAAGGTTTACAAAGAACTCCCATTGAGTACTGGTTGCCAATGTGCTGGGTGTACTAATATAAAAGGTACTGTTGGCAACAGTATTGTTACTTTGCAATTGACCCGAACCGTTTACAATAAAATCGGTTGACGCACTTGGTGTCCAAACCGGATTAGCTGTATAATCACCATCTGTAAAACTTTCGGCTACCTGAGAAAATCCTAACATATTGGTTAATAACAATATTGCAGCAAGGGAAAACGTCTTTATATACATAATTAGAAAACTTAGTCTTTAAAGATAATGACTTTCTCTTATTCTGTTATCTTTTAACAACCAATAATTATCCTTGTTTTTTTGGCTGATAATATATTTGTTGCTACTTTTGCGCCATGAAATTGAATCATAAACACACAACAACTACGAAGAAACGTTCTGCTCAGCAGGAGGGTTAATAGTGTTTTGTTTGTTCTTACAATATTCACAGCCTTCCAGTAAAACGGAAGGTTTTTTTTACCCCATCCCCTAAAGGGGTGTTAAGAGTAAAAAAAAATGAAGAGAACACATATTTAATAACAATAAAAAAAACAAAAAAATGAAAGTAGCTGTAGTAGGGGCCACTGGCCTGGTTGGCAGCAAAATGTTGCAAGTATTAGCCGAAAGAAATTTTCCGGTTACGGAATTAATACCGGTAGCTTCAGAAAAGTCTATTGGTAAAGAAGTTGAATTCAAAGGCAAGAAATACAAAGTAGTTGGTTATAAGGATGCTATTGCAGCCAAACCAAATGTTGCGATATTTTCTGCTGGCGGTGGTACGTCGCTTGCCATTGCTCCTGAATTTGCTGCAGCTGGTATTACAGTAATTGACAACTCAAGCGCATGGCGTATGGACCCTACTAAAAAATTAGTAGTGCCTGAAGTAAATGCTGATGTGTTGACAGCCGATGATAAGATCATCGCCAATCCAAACTGCTCTACTATTCAAATGGTATTGGTGTTGAAACCATTACATGATAAATATAAAATCAAAAGAGTAGTGGTATCTACTTACCAAAGTGTTACCGGTACTGGTGTTAAAGCGGTTGACCAATTGTTCAACGAAAGAAAAGGTGTTGAAGGTGAAATGGCTTACAAATACCCTATCGACCTGAACGTTATTCCTCAAATTGATGTGTTTGTTGAAAATGGCTACACTAAAGAGGAAATGAAAATGATCAAAGAAACCAACAAGATCATTGGTGATGACAGCATTAAAGTAACTGCTACTACTGTTCGTATCCCTGTAATTGGCGGACACAGCGAAAGTCTGAACATTGAATTTGAAAATGATTTTGATGTGGAAGAAGTAAAAGCATTGTTGAGCAAAGCTCCAGGATTGGTATTACAGGATGATATTGCAAATGCTATTTATCCAATGCCTTTAACAGCTCATGAAAAAGACGAAACTTTTGTAGGTCGTATCCGTCGTGATGAATCACAAGCGAATACCCTTAACTGTTGGGTAGTGAGTGATAACTTACGTAAAGGTGCTGCTACCAATGCGGTGCAGATTGCGGAGTATCTTTCTGGCAAAGGATTACTATAAAAACACCCCCTCTGCCCCCTTTATGGGGAACTGATGATGGAGGAGTATAGAGTTAATTATTTCGAGAAATAAAATGGGATACAAAATTTGTATCCCATTTTTTATAAACGTAATAAAAGTTCAATATTGGTATTCAGTACAAGAGTGCGACGCAACGATGATGCCATGAAAAACAAATGCCGGCAACCAAATAAAAAAGCTCCGCATTTAACGGAGCTTATATTCGAAGATTTAAATTAACGAGTTCTTAGTTCCCCCTTTAGGGGGCGGAGGGGGCGATTAATTAATCTCCCAGGTTTCATTTCCTCTCAACAATTTATCCAAATCTCCACTACCTCTTTTGGCGATCACATCTTCAATTTGAAGAGCCATCACATCTTCGTAGCAAGGTCTGTCTGTTTCGTAGAACACACCAAACGGACGTGGCAAGTGGCCAACATTTGCCGGATTGTCGAACATACGGGTAAGTATCTGTGCTTTGTAAAAATCTCTTTCGTCGTGAATCCAAAGATCATCAATACTTGCATCTTTACCGATCTCTACAACTATAGGACGGAAGCCATCTAATTTAATTCCTTTGTTTTGAGCAGCACCAAAGATCAACGGTTTACCTTGCTCTAAGAATAAAACTTCTTCTTGTTTTGTTCCTTTTTCTGTAAATATTTCAAACGCACCATCATTGAAGATGTTACAGTTCTGATAGATCTCTAAGAAAGAAGTTCCTTTATGGGCATGTGCTCTTAGCAACATTGCTTGTAAATGCTTAGGATCTCTGTCCATACTTCTTGCAACAAAAGTTCCATCAGCTCCCATTGCCAAAGCAGCTGGGTTGAATGGATGATCGATACTTCCGAACGGAGTACTTTTTGTTACTTTATTCTCTTCTGAAGTTGGAGAGTATTGTCCTTTTGTAAGACCATAGATCTGGTTATTGAAGATCAACAGGTTTACATCAAAATTTCTACGCAATAAATGAATGGTATGGTTACCACCGATACTCATGCTATCGCCATCGCCACTAACGATCCAAACGCTTAAGTCAGGGCGAGCAGCTTTTAAACCACTTGCTACTGCT
This sequence comes from Ferruginibacter lapsinanis, assembly GCF_020783315.1. Taxonomy (NCBI): domain Bacteria; kingdom Pseudomonadati; phylum Bacteroidota; class Chitinophagia; order Chitinophagales; family Chitinophagaceae; genus Ferruginibacter; species Ferruginibacter lapsinanis. The sequence continues at coordinate 966,183 of NZ_CP086063.1, forward strand.
GTTGCTCTACCATGGATGCTATGCATACCATAAGTATTCATATAATAAGGAAAACGACTGCTGCACCCAATACCTGAAATGATAGCGAATTTTTCTTTAGGAATTCCTAAAGTAGGCATCACCTTTTGTACTTGCGCTAAAATTGAATAGTCTCCGCAACCCGGACACCAACGAACCTCTTGGTCTGTTGCAAAATCTTTTGCTGTTAAGGCTGCTTTTACCGGCGATTCCGGTACTAATGTTTCTGTTGCACTCATATGGCTTATTATTAGAGAACGCAAAGTTACGCCAAGTATGCAATATTTTGGTGTTTTTGAGTAAGATTGATAGGTTGATTTAGTGTTAAAACTTATGCAAACGTTGCCGATTTTGGGTGATGGAACACTGATTGAACTTATTTGACTGATTTAAGCTGATAAAAATAAGTGATCATAAGTTCAATCAGTTAGATCAGTGTTCTATCATTTTGCGGCATCATTTAAAAAGTCTTTAACCCCTAACACGATCTTATCAACCATTTTTTGTTGAAATGCATCATCCAGTATTTTCGTTTCCTCATCCAGATTACTCAAAAACAAGGTTTCTATTAATGCATTGGGATATTCGATCGGACTATTCAACATAAAATTAAAAGAGCCTGTATTGCCATATTCTTTTAATCCCAGCTCCAACATTCTTTTATAAATATCCAGACTTAAATTTCTGAACCCAATGTATCTGTAATAAGTACTGGTGCCTCCGGTACGAATAGGATCTTCTGAAGAGTTCAAATGAATACTTAATAACAGATCCGGTAAACTATCCCTGTAAAAAAGTATTCTTTCTTTATTATCAAAGAATTGTTCTTTAGTTCTTGTCATAATAACTTTTGCACCTTCTTTTTCTAACGCCTTCTTAAGTTTCAAACTAACATCCAATGTTATTTCTTTTTCATAAGAGCCCGTTGCTCCCACTGCGCCGTTATTAGTTCCTCCGTGTCCGGCATCTACAGCTATGGTTAAATTTTTAAGTGATAGATTTTCAGGCTGCTGTTTTATTTTGATCATCAGGTTATTTCCACTGTAGTAGATCTGGTGCCCCCAATGTTGAGCATGCCTTAATTCAATAGTGATACGGAAAATGTCATCTTCTATCTGTTCGTAATAAATATTTTTGATCTCTCTGGCTGTTTGCAGTTGTGTTATCCAGTTGGTATTATTGGTTGCACCAAAAACATCCACTACAATTTTTGATGGATCGATCAATTGAAAAGACTGATACGGAAGCTTTGCAAACAAACCAACTCTTACATAATCATATACACTATCTCCATAAACATTCCACTTATCCGTTAATGATTCCGGAACAAAAGTTCCTTTAGGCATTAGCGCAACATGCTCATCCGGAATATAGGCTGTACGTGATTTTGATAACTGCACCCTGTAATGTGTGCCCACCTTACCAGTGATCTTTAATAAGATATTGCTATCGAGATAACCCACTTTTGCTCCACCTAGCCTGTCATCTCCCAAACCATATTCTAAATGAGCCAGCCGTCCTTTGGTGATTGCAACATTTGAAGCCAATGGCGAAAGAACAGAAAAAGTATTTTTAGTCTCTCGAGTGATTTTTGTGCCTGAAGAGTCTTCAATGGTCACAGGAATTTTCAATTCAGAAAAATTATCCGATTCTTTTACAATATATTCTCCCTGATAAATACCCGGCATCCCTTTGGTTTGACTTTTGGGTAACTCATACAAGACAGTATTATTGAATGCCTTGACAATGCAGTTTGGCAATCCCTTTACTTTAAATCTTATTTTATCTCCTGCAACTAAAACAAGATCATCCTCCGGAAATGTTTCAATGCTCTCGATACCTAATTCTTTTACCGGCTGCGCCGGTTTGGGTAACGTATAGGTATAGTTGATCTTTTTAGATGCTGACCGATCTGCAATCGAAGCTGTAATTGTAAAACTTGTATCCCCCGGCTTCAGGTTTAATTCATACGCAAAAGCTCCGGTGGGATAGACTTTCGCCGGTTTCCCATTTATGGTAAGGCCACAGTTTTTACAGGTATTACCAATAAGAAACTGCCTGGAAGCGTTAACAGGATTATTTGTCTTAAACGGTTGAATTAAATTTACTACAGGAGCCTGACCAAACAGTTTTCCACAAAACAAAATAATTAAAATAGAAATAATCAGGCGCATAATTATAGTATTAGTGATAACAGTGTAAAGAATATGACCAAGGTTATAAAAAATATGAATGATTTATTTCATATTTGCAATACAATTGATCAAACCTAAATTAACACCAGTCATGAAATCAAAATTAATCTTCTTTTTCGCACTTGCCGTTACTTTAATCAGCTGCGGACCCACCATTTACAAAGTTGCTGATTTTAGCGAAGTAACCGCTAAACATAAAACAGTTGCCATATTACCCACTGAAGTAAGTATGCAACTGCGTCCAAACGAAATGAAAAAAACTAGCCCTGAACAACTGAATCAAATGCAGGAACAAACCGGAAAAGATATTCAGGATAAAATGTATGCATGGTTCTTGAAAAGAAGCGGCAAATTCAAATACACTGTAACATTTCAGGATATTAGCAGAACAAATGCGTTGTTAGCCCAGGCGAACCTGACCTATGCCACCATTAATACAAAGACCAAAGATGAATTGGCAAGACTTTTAGGTGTTGATGCGGTTATTTCATCTAGAGCAACCATGAAAAAACCAATGAGTGAAGGCGCTGCTGTTGCTTTAGGACTTTTGGTAGGAGCCTGGGGAAATACCAATAATGTGCAAACATCTATCTCTATCAATGAAGGAATAAAAGGGGACCTGGTTTGGAAGTATGACTATACTGCCAGTGGTTCTGTTGGCAGTAACACAGACAATCTGGTAAATTCATTAATGAGAAATGCCTCAAAGAAGTTCCCGTATAACGCAAAATAATCTTCATCAATTTATGAATAGTAAAAGCCTCCGCAAAAAAACGGAGGCTTTTCTATCAACAAATCAACAAGAAAAAATCTTACCAGCAGTATTTATTTTCTGCAATTAATTTATCTGCAATTCTTCTACGGGCATCTTTGCTATTAAATGGTGCTGTTTTAGTGAATCGTTTTAATCCTAATAACATCATCCTTTGTTCATCGCCTTCTGCAAATGCATTGATGGCTTCTTTGCCCGCTTTGTTCACTTTATCCACTGCATCATTTAAATATATACGCATCAGGTCAATTTGATTTTGTACAGCAGCTTCGCCATTTTTATCAGACAATTTGATCACTCTTAATAAAGTACTTTCTGCCACAAAAGTTTCAATAGCCATATCTGCCACATTCATCAATATTTCCTGCTCATCGCTTAATTTCATCATCAGTTTCTGCACAGCAGCACCAGCTACCATCAGTATTGATTTCTTCAAATTCAATATTGTTTTCTTTTCGTTAGCAAACGGCGTTTCGTCTTCATTACCAAACTCAGGAATACTCAGCAACTCTTTAGACACTGCCATAGCAGGACCCATCAGGTCTAATTTCCCTTTCATCGCTCTCTTCAGCATCATATCTACAATCAACAACCGATTGATCTCATTGGTTCCTTCAAATATCCTGTTGATACGGCTATCTCGATACGCTCTCGTGATCATATACTCATCACTGAAACCATTACCACCATGCACCTGCACGCCTTCATCTACTACATAATTCAATAACTCACTGCCATGCACTTTTAATATGGCACACTCAATAGCATATTCTTCTGCAGCGCCAAGCAATGCTTCGTTAAATGGTTTGCCACTTTCCTGCAAAGCGATCTCTTTATCATCTATCCATTTGCCGGTTCTGTATAAAGCGCTTTCGCAGGCAAAAATCCTTACTGCACTTTCTGCCAGTTTATATTTTATAGCACCAAAATTTGCGATCGCCGTTTTAAACTGTTCTCTCGTTTTAGCATATTCGATCGTATCGGTCAATGCCATTTTGCTGGCCCCGGCGGTTGCTGCACATAATTTTAATCTGCCGATATTCAAAATATTGAATGCAATGATATGTCCTTTGCCAACTTCGCCTAACAGATTTTCTACCGGCACTTTACAATCCTGAAAATATAATTGTACGGTTGAAGAACCTTTAATTCCCATTTTATGTTCTTCGGGCCCTTGTGTAAATCCTTCCATGCCACGTTCAACAATGAAGCAACTGAATTTATCGCCATCAATTTTTGCAAACACGGTGTATATATCTGCAAAACCGCCATTAGTGATCCAGCATTTTTGTCCGTTTAAAATATAATGTTTGCCATCGGCAGATAAAACAGCAGAGGTTTTTGCACTCAATGCATCACTGCCACTATTCGGTTCCGTTAGTCCGTATGATCCTTTCCATTCGCCACTGGCTAATTTTGGAATGTACTTTTTCTTTTGCTCCTCCGTACCAAAATATAAAATAGGCAAGGTTCCAATCCCTGTGTGTGCTGCTACCGCCACGCTGAAAGAAAATCCTCCTCCAAGGCCTTCATTCACTAAAGTTGCAGTAATAAAATCTTTACCTAATCCGCCAAACTCCTCGGGAATAGAAGCTCCCAGCAAGCCTTGTTCTCCAGCTTTTTCAATTAAAGAGGGCATGAGCCCCGGCTCTAATTTATCGATCCTGTCAACTATTGGAGTGACCTCTGTTTGTAAAAATTGCAGACACATTTCTTTTACCATTACCTGCTCCTCATTAAAATCTTCTGGGGTAAAAGTTTCAAATGCATTGCTTTCTTTAATTAACCATTCGCCGCCTTTCAGCGATGTATTGGTTACCCCCATCCCCTGAAGGGGGGTAAAGAGAAATTGATTGGTGAATGTCAGTTTCATATGCAATCGTTTTAAAATTATAAAGAGATGCGCCTCCTTGTTCCCCTTTTAGGGGGCGGAGGGGGGTTATTTCAAATTGTCGTACACCATCTGTAATACTTCTTTGGCAATTTCTATTTGTCCATTGGTAACATTTTCCAATGCTTCGTTCAGGGTTTGGTTGGCAATTTCCATTGTTTGCTCCTGCAGGTCTTGCGCTTCCTTGGTAAGGTAAATCAGGTTGATCCTTCTATCATCTTTTGATGCCACTCGTTTTACCAATTTTAATTTTTCCAGGTTATCTACTAATCTTGTAATACTCGGCTTATCTCTGAAGGTAGCCTCACATAAATGTTGCTGACTCATTCCGTCCTCTTTCCATAAATGATACAATACACTCCATTGTTCAATGGTGATGTCCACATTTGCCAGTTTAAAATTCTTTTGCAATCGTCTTGCGATAGCAGTACTGGCTTTACCCGTAATAAAACTGTATAATTCTCCTTTCTTAAATTGGTTGTTTGGCATATAGTTGTTTAGACAACCTTATAAAGTTACAAATAAGTTTGTACCTGCAAAATTTATTTTATGGTCGATCGCCTCATACTTTATTTTGTTGCCGGCAACAATTTTTCATCCCCAAGTCGTTGGGGATAGTTGCGTCGTTCCGATTCATATCGGGATACGACATACCTTTGGGCAACTATGACTCAACATATAGCGCAAATTGCTCTGGTGGTAGCAGATTATGACGAATCTATTCTGTTTTACACACAAAAACTAGGTTTTACATTATTGGAGGATACTGTTCTCAGCGAAACCAAAAGATGGGTAGTTGTCTCCCCTCCAGGGAGCAATGGTTGTAATGTATTATTGGCAAAAGCCGCCAATGACGAACAAAAAAGCCGGGTGGGTAATCAAACGGGTGGCAGGGTTTTTCTGTTTTTGCATACCGATGATTTTTGGAGAGACTATAACCAGATGCAGGAAAAAGGGGTTGAATTTGTAAGACAACCTGTTACAGAAGAGTGGGGAACAGTGGCAGTCTTTAAAGACCTGTACGGCAACCTCTGGGATTTTATCGAACGTAAAAAAGCATAACGGTCGGATGTAATTATCTTTAATCTTATTATGTTGACTGTTTTAGTATACATCACTTTATTTTTACTCATCGGCTATGCTGCTTTGATCATTTATTACAGGCAAAGCTGGCTGGGGATACATGAGCATAGATCACTGACTTCAGACATCATACCTACCACTAAGATCACGGTTATTATTCCTGCAAGAAATGAGGAAGAAAATATCAATGCATGTCTAAACTCCATTGCAAAACAATCTTATCCAAAAAATTTATTTGACATCATTGTTGTAGATGATTTTTCTACCGATAAAACAGCTGATATAGTACGATCATTTTCGGATGTAAGACTGATATCACTAAACAATTTTGTAACAGAAAAAATAAACTCTTACAAAAAGAAAGCAATAGAAATTGCTATACAACAAAGCTCCGGGGACCTGATCGTTACAACAGACGCCGATTGTATTGTACCTCCAAACTGGTTGCAAACCATTGCGGTGTTTTATGAAAAAGAACAAGCTGCATTTATTGCAATGCCTGTCTTGATCACCAGCAGTAATACATTCATCGAAATGTTTCAGTCACTTGATTTTATGACTTTGCAAGGCATTACCGGTGCATCGGTGAATAAAAAATTCCACAGCATGTGCAATGGTGCCAACCTTGCTTATACCAGGCAGGCTTTTGGCGAAGTAGATGGTTTTAAAAATATTGATACGATTGCCAGCGGCGACGATATGTTATTGATGCATAAAATTGCTGAACGCCACCCGGACAAAGTAAAGTTTTTAAAATCACATGATGTTATAGTACAAACCAAGCCTGTATCATCTGTTAAAGAATTTTTTAATCAGCGAATACGCTGGGCAAGCAAAGCAGATAAGTACAACGACAAAAGCATTTTACCTGTACTGATGCTGGTATATTTCTTGAATGTAATGCTTTTAATATTACCTGTTATTGCTCTCTTTAACTCGTCAACATTATCAATTATTAATTATCAATTATCAATTATTCGGGTCTGGCTTTTATTATTAGCTTTAAAAACTTTGGTGGAATTGTTTTTTCTTTTTCCTGTTGCAACTTTTTTCAATCGAACCAATTTACTTTGGTGGTTCCCTGTTGCTCAACCGTTTCATATAGTATACACTGTTATCGCCGGATGGTTGGGAAAATTTGGTTCTTATCAATGGAAAGAAAGACAAGTGAAATAAACCAATGAATCTGTAAATTACATGCATGCATCCGCAAAGTTTTTCTTTTTCGCAGCAAACATGGCATCGCCTTAAAAAGAATAAGGGAGCGATATTTGGTTTGGTCATTCTATCGCTTGCAATATTTATATCACTATTTGGTTATTTGATTGCACCCGATGCCTCACCCAACGCAGACTTGCAAACAGTAGAGATACAAGCGAAGAAGCCGGGCTACACACAATTATTTTTAAAGATACCTGATAAAAAAAACAACACCCAAAGTTGGTTTACAACACTAATAAGCGGTAAGCCAAATGAATACCAGCTGGTTCCTATCACCAATTATACTATTAAAAATGACTTATTGGTGGTCAACAAATTTATTGATGAAGGTCTCTCAATAAGTCAGTCATATTCTATCTTCCAACTAACCAACAATAACCCATCTGCTATTCAACAAAACCTCATCACAAAAAAATATTGGCTGGGTACAGATAAATTTGGCAGAGACATTTTAAGCAGATTGATTATCGGAACAAGAGTGAGTCTGGCTGTGGGAATGATTGCTGTAATTATTTCTCTGACGATCGGTATTATTTTAGGAACTATTGCCGGATACTACCGCAATTGGATAGACGAAGTAATTATGTGGCTCATTAATGTTGTATGGAGCATCCCAACATTGTTATTGGTATTTGCTATAACTATGGCTTTGGGAAAAGGATTCTGGCAAATATTTATTGCAGTAGGATTGACCATGTGGGTAAATGTTGCCAGGCTGGTTCGTGGGCAGGTAATGGCCATTAAAGAATTGGAGTATGTGCAAGCTGCAAGAGCATTGGGTTTTACTGATCTCAGAATAATTGTAAAACATTTACTTCCAAATATTCTCGGACCGATATTGGTTATCGGAGCCAGTAATTTTGCCACAGCAATTATTGTAGAGGCCGGATTGAGTTTTTTAGGAATAGGCGTACAACCACCACAGCCAAGCTGGGGATTGATGATTAAAGAGAATTATAATTTTATCATCACACATAATCCGATGCTGGCAATCATTCCGGGATTAGCAATTATAGTGCTGGTTTTAGCTATCAATTTATTGGGTAATGGTTTGAGAGATGCTGTGGATGTAAAGACCACCCCCTCCGCCCCCTAAAGGGGGAACTGCGAAGAGTAAAATATTTTGAAAGTTTTGTCTTTAAAAATGTTAAACAAAATTATTAATTTAACGAAAGAAAGCCCCTTTAGGGGGCGAAGGGGGTTAGGGGGTAGCCACCTGTACATTTCTGTTAAACCCTTCTTCTAAAGAGATCAACGTTTCGGTTCTTTCAATACCTTTTATCTTTTGCAACTCATCATGCAATACATACCTTAATTGAGAAATATCTTTACAAACGATTTCTATGAACATACTGTAATTTCCGGTGGTGTAATTCAATCTAACAATTTCGGGTATACGCTTTAGCTCCTCTGCAACATTATCATACAAACTACTTTTTTCCAGATAGATACCTACAAAGGCGGTGATATCATACCCCAGTTGTTTTATATCTACATTCAGTTTTGTACCTTTAACTATTCCAAATTCCTGTAGCTTTTTGATACGGACATGTATGGTACCCCCACTAACAAATAGCTGTTTACCCAGATCTGCATAAGAGATCTCAGCAGTTTCCATCATTGCCTGAATGATCTGCAGGTCTAATTTGTCAAGATTCAATTTTGCCGCCATATTATTATTTTATATTTGATATTATTCATCGTAATTAACAAATATTTGAATAATTTCTATAATTTCAAAATAAATGATAAAATATTTTTAAAATAATGGCGTTTATTGTAGATTTGCACTATCAAGTTCTTTAAGATTGTGGGGTGATGAAATTTTTGGCAGACATGCCCTCTTGTCTCGGGGGTGAAGATCACAGGATAAATATAGCATAGAGCCGGGAGCAATCCCGACCAGGGTCGACCACTGAACTTTGTGCTACAACTAACTGCTTCGTGGAGGTTCGATCCCTCCCCCTACAGCAAAAGCCTTCGTTTTCAACGAAGGCTTTTTTTATTTCTATGAAGATCTGAAATCTATTCAAAAAAAATTATTCAATAATTATCTGTTGATTGTATACCAATTTTTTATTTTGAAACTGTACGCTATACACTCCGGCTCTGAGTGTAACAGGTAAACTGATATTCTGATTCAACGATCCTCCTGTATGACTGATTGCTTTTGTGTAAACCATCTGTCCTAGACTGTTATAGAAAATCAATGTATAATTACCTTTTTCAACATTGCTTAATTGTAAAGTAATTTGCTTTTGTGTAACAGGGTTTGGATAAATATTTACTGCAATTATATTTCCAGTAAGATCTACCCTTACAATGGTACTATAGGTAGCAGATGCAGCATCAATTAATTTCAGCCTGTAAAAATTTGTACCGTTAGCAGGATGTGTATCTAAAAATGAATAGACCGATCCTGATATATTTTTAGCAACTACTACGCCTATTTTAGTAAAGTTTATTCCGTCGGTACTTCTTTCAACAACATATGTCAACATATTGTTTTCATAGCCTGCTTTCCATGATACAGCAATACCCATTGTTTTTTTAACTGCGGCCAATTCGTATAACCTCACCGGTACAGCCTTATTAGACGAAACGGATCCTTGCCTTCCATTATAGTCTGTTACGGTTAAAGTATACAATGTATTGTCTGCACAATTGATCACAATAGACTTTGACGTAGCTCCACCTGGTATCCATTGATAAGCTGCATAATTGATAGGTGCAGTTGAAGGATACACGCTAATGCCGGGTTGTATGAAATTGGCAGGCCTGTTTGATTTAGAAATATCTCTGGCACTATCACTTAAGTCTTCGTCAAAACGGTAATATAAGCCCAATCCTGTACTCCAGGGATCAACAATTGAGTCCTTCGTTTTCAGTATTGCTGCCGCATCTCTTTTTGCACCCCAGGCACGGAACTCATCCATCTCTCCCTTAAATCCAAACTGACTACCTAATCCGCCCAAACAAAAATCAGGGAAGATGCCTACACCCAAAGAATCGCTGTAAAAAACATTGATAGTGTTTTCGTTGGTTGGTAGCGTTCCCTGCAATTGGCCGTTAATGTAAACATGCATGGCAGAATCGTAATAAGCCGCAGCCACATGTGTCCACACATTCGGAACTATATCAATAGCAGAACTAAGCTTATAATCTGTAAGTGGTAATGTGTACCCTTTCGTGAACTCATACACCAACTTGCCATTTTGAATAGACAATCCAAAGAAACCGTGGGTCTTGACAGTATCCCTCGTAAATATGTATTGTGTTCCCGTTACCGAAGTTGGTTTTATCCATACTTCAAAGGAGGTAACAAAATTAAATCTGCTACTATTAGGAATGGATAACACATTATAATACCCGAGGCCACCGGCTCCTTTTTTTACATTTTTAATACGACCGAAATTAGTACCATCGAACCTGATGGCATTATTACCGGCACTATTTGCAGACAACGTTAATTGCCCGTTCGCACAATCGCTTCTGGTGATGCCGGGTTCAGGAGTTCCTTCATACACTAAATGCAAAATGTACAAGGTATCATCATTCAGTGTTTTATTAACAGCAAGATATGTAGCGGTATCTGTTGGTGCAGTAAAGGTTCTGCCTTTCCATATAAAAGGTAAGGTTGTGGTTATATAACTCTCCATTTTATACGTAATGGCTTTAGTGGTTATTGTCATAGGGGCAGTGCTTACACCGTATTGATTAGCTGCTATAATTGAATAAGCAGTGGAGGTATTGTTTGCATAAATAGTACCTATGGAAGAGTAATTCGCTCTGGGTGTACCAACAACGGCACCGCTGCTATCCAAACGTATTCGTTTATCAAAATCCTTGAAGTTTACTGTTCCCTGACCGACACTGAATACCCCATAATTATCCATGAACGGAATAGAACCAACACCATACACATTAACGGTGTAGAGTATTCCGGCAGAACTGTTAACGATCGATACTTTTCCATTATCGACTCTGAAGATCTGGTCTTTGTATTGGTCAAAAGTACGGCCGCCGCCGAGGGCGCCGGTAAGTGCAGTTACGTTTTCGGCTGTATCTACTCTAAGTAGATTACCATTGGCCATCACATACACATTATCGTTAGTAGTATCTATTGCTATACTGGTTATAGTAGGTATCGTTGCATCTACCCCATTTCCGGGGATAAAATTTGTACCAAAAGATATCCCACTTTTACCAATACCTGATAGGTGCCCATTCGGTTTGATCTTTACAAGATCATTGCCCACATTGCGATACATATATATGTTTCCTTTTGAATCGGCCTTCATGTCTTCGGGCCCAAAATCGAAATATGGAGTGTTATCCAATTGCTGTTCCACAGACTGATTGGTAGAAAGGTTGAACCTCGTAAGTGTAAACAGATTTTGAGTACGCTGACTATGAATAATTAAATTGTTATCCGGATCAACTGCCAAACCATCTATACTAAAGAAATAAGACAAACCGGGTAAATTGTTTACAGCCCCATCAGGCGTTATTTTTTTCACATAACCAGGTATTGAGTTTGTCCCCACGTACAGATTTCCCAACTTATCCATCGCCATCGCAGTTACTGCAGCGCCGGCATCGGCAAAAATTGTCCATACCCCTGAGCCGGTTAATTTAAAAATTTGATTATTGCCGAATACCCTGGCATAGTAAGCGCCATCAATGCCTTTAATGGTTTTGATATGATCACCGGGACCATTTGTAAAGCTGATCACCGCCTCTCTCTCTCCCAATTTCATTGCAGGCACAGCAGTGCCTGTATTGGTCATAGCAATAGGCGGTGTAATGGTTTGCTCCCAATACAGGATAGTATCTTTTGTTGCATAACTGATATCGGGCAACAGATCGGATATGCTCACGGTCATTGAAAGCACACTATCGCATCCGACACTATTTGTCAGAATGATTGATTGAGTACCGGGCTGGTTAAAGGTTAATCCTCTCCATTTATAAGGCAGGTCTGATTGATTGAGGTTTACATATTGGTTTTGATAAGACAGTTTCTTAATGGTCAGGTTCAGATAAATAGTACTGTCGCAACCAACCGCATTTGTGTACACTTTACTGTATATACCTGTTGAATCATACGTAACTCCATACCAAACATAAGATCCGCAAGCGGTATCGGTAGTGGTAGGGCCTGTAGTACTGTATTTAACGGTAAGATGCATAGTTACAACACTATCACAACCTCCTCTGTTTTTTAGGGTACGGGTATGCGTTGTGCTGGTGGTGTACGTGCTATCATTCCATACATATTGATCACATGCAATTTGTGTAAATGATGTAGCCATTGTATTACAAACAGCAATGATAATGTTGATACTATCTGCTCCTGCATTGTTAAAAGCACGAATGGTATAAGTAACAGGTTGCAGCAGCGTATCTGCAGGCGTACCACTGATGATACCTGTTGTTGCGTCAAACAACAACCCATTGACCAATGCAGGTTGAATGGTATAATGGATAACTGCCCCGCCTGTTTGTTGCGGAGCAATTGGTACTATTGGTACATTGGGCGTCAAAATATTCGGCGATGGATATGATACTTTAGGGCTGATAATTACATTCGCTGTTACAGCACTGTCGCAGCCAACAGCATTTACAAAGTGAACAGTTTTAGCGCCCTCACTTGTTATCGTAATTCCATTCCATGCGTAAGGTATCTCAGACTGGTTTAACAGTAAAGGTAAAGTTGTAACAGATAGATTTCTGATGGACAGTATCAGGTTTGCGGTACTGTCAAAACCATATTGATTTTTTAAAGTAGCCGATTTATTTCCGGGTGTGGTATACTCCACTCCATTCCAGGTAAAAGGTCCGCAATTATCTATAGTAGTAGTGGATGAGGTTGGTTGACCTACAGATAGCATAAACGTTGAAGGTATTGCACCCTGCTGCTGCCTGGTAACCGTATACGTTGTATAAGGACTTAACTGTGTAGGCGTTCCCGTTATAACCCCTGTATTGAAATCTAATAACAATCCCGATGGTAAGTTTGGCGTTATAGAACAGCCGTTATTAGGATTGTCCGGCCCCGGTGTATAGTTACCTTCAAACTGCGGAATGATAGGTTGTATAGCCTGATTAATTGCTAAAGTATTCGTAGGCGGATAATTAACATGGAATTGCACTTTCAGTACCAAGGTAGCGATACTATCACAGCCTTCTGCATTAGTTAATGTAACTGAATAGGTACCACCGGGTGAAAAATTCAAATTGTTCCAGTGATATGGAAGCGCACTCGGTATCACTTCAACAATGGTTGTAGAAGCAGTAGCTTTTTGACGAAATTTAAAAGTGATCAAGCTGTCACAACCTGCAGCATTGATTGCATGAACAGGGTAATTGCCTGTGTTGTTGTACACCACTCCACGGTAGGTAAAAGGGCCACAGTAAGCAGTGTCTACTACCGATGTGGTAGCCTGCTTAACAAAAAGATTTAAAGTAGCGGCACTATCTGCACCATACTGATTGTACAAATGTGCTGTTAACGTATCGGTCTTCGTAAACGTTAGTCCGTTCCAGTGATAAGGAAGCTCAGTTGAACAGATGGTTGTATTGGTGGTGGAGGCACTGGGTATATTAATCGCAATAAATAAATTAGTTGTATCGCTACCAAGTGAATTGCTGCCGGTAACCGTGTACGATTGAGTGGCCATATTGACGATATCAATATTATAATCTTCAAATTCACCATAGTCCAAATGATTGTCGTGAAATGTTTTCTCCGAGTTAAAAGCATTAGATATTATAGCATTAAAATTGGGATAAAATGATAACGCTTGCTCTGATGTTCTATACACACTATATAGCTGACCGACATCATTGTAAAAATAGTAGTATCTACCTAAGGTAGCAGCCTCTACGGCATAGATACGCATTTTGGTTACACCGGCTTTTGCCGTAACGGGAATCTTTAAATTAGCAATTTCGGAATGAGCATCTCTTTGCGGAGCTGCAGAAGTATATACCCTTTCGCCTGCATCATCAAAATCTCCATCTCTGTTTAAATCAATATATACGGCGTAGGAATTCATATAATTCAGGAACGAACCGTATGCATTTAAACTTGGCACCCCAAGGGCATTAGACAATTTGATTGAATAAGGACTGTTCGTAAACATTTTGATCGGCCCCAATCCGCTAAAATCGGTATAAGCACCCGGTGTACCCGTGCCCGTGCCGGCACTGCCCACTAAACTCTTAAAGGCGGAGTTGTTTTCAAAAATGGTATTCTTATTACCATCCGATATTTTAACTCCTGTAAGATCTGCCCCCTCATCTGCTTTCAGCGTCCATGGAGCAACCGTTGTAGGTGCGGTTCTTGGACCAATGGCAGGTAAGAGCTGGTTGGTCAATGTTGTTGGTGTACCCGTAATTACGCCTGTTTGAGCATTGAAAGTAAGCCCGGCAGAAAGTGGAGGGCTAATGGAAAATGCATCCACTGTTGAGCCTGCTGTGGTAGGAACAATAGGTGTTATTTCCTTTCCCTGGCTAAGCAAATAAGGTTCGCTGCTGTAATGAAAATCCGGCTTTGCATTTAGGGTGAGCACCACTACACTATCGCAACCAACGGAACTTTGGAGGGTAGCCGTTGCCGTGCCGGAATTGTTCAAAGTCTGTCCATTCCAGCGATAAGGCAGTTGATCAGTAGAGATGGTTATATTCTCATAAGCGGTATCGGGCACTTTCGGACAAGCCACCACTTCGATCGTAATAACCCCGTTTACTATACAAGCACCCTGACTGTTGATCGCTGAAATGGCATACGTTGTGGGAGGCCATGCCACCAGTGGAATGCCATAAAAAGAACCATTATTCTCGTTCATTCTAATGCCCAGAGGTAATATAGGAATGGGCAATTGAGTTTGATCCAATTCTCTGAAAGCAGATGTTATAACAAATTGTGCCGGAAAAGTGCTTATATACCTAACATAATTGTAATCACTCACATATATACCATGCCCCGTAGGGTCGATCGCAATACCAGTCGGTTTAACCAATTTTGATTCATCAGGATCAAGGTTCAGCTTGGCCAATAAATAATAAAACTGCATGGCAAACTCTGCAGGGTTCAATGGGTTATAAGATCCCGGATTCCCGGCCAGTGTAGTAACATGCTGGTTTTTATCGATCTCCCTAACGGTGTTGTTATTGTAATCAACAACAAATAATGATTTAGAGTCTTCATTGAATGCCAGAGCTGTAGGACTACTGAACTTTGCATTACTGGCATTGTCGTCATCTCTAAAACCCGGATCACCATTACCGGCATAGGTAGTTACTTCGCCATTATGGTCGATCTTTCTCACCCTGTTGTTCCCGGCATCGCCTACATAAATATTCCCCGTAGTATTATCAAAACAAATACCACTGGGCTGATTAAACAAGGTATCATGACCATTACCACCATTATCAAATCCTGCCACCCCTGATTTTCCTGCAATAATTTTCCAGCTGCTGGCATGGCCATCACTATCAAATGTAGCTTTTACAATGATATTTTTTCTGGGATCAGCTATGTATAAATTACCATTATTGTCTACCGTTAGTGCACCCCATACATCCCCTGTCAATACACCTCCTACCGTCCAATCTAATAAATACCAATCTCCATCAGCATTTTTCCTGAGCAACACTTTCTCGGACGTATCTGCAGGATTTACCATACTTGCATAAATGATCTTTTCATGATTAGGGTCGATAGCGAAATAGATTGTTTGTGTGCAATCGTTGCTTAGATCCTGCAGATCTCCGTTATGATATAATTTAACCGTGGTCGGAGCTTCCGCAAAAGTCTTATCAGAAACATCATTGAATTTCGGCATTATTGCCGGTGTTGATTTGAATGTAAAAAATCCATTAGCACTTTGCGGACTCCCCCCTAGTGTAACAGTAGGAGCACTGGTATAAATAGTTCCCGATTCTTTAGAAATGGCAACCCCTTTAGCTCCTTTAAAATAAAGCAGCTCTCCGTTACGTATATTTTCGGCAGTTACATCGAGCATGCCGGCAATTGGTTTAGTGTATCCTTTTATTTCAGGAGAACCTCCACCCCAAAAATTGGGCGTCATTAATCCGGGAACATCTGACACATCAATACCGGTGGCCAATTTAATAACACCTGCTTCAGGAAACGGAATAGGTTTGAATCGTTCTAATGGCGAACCTATTACCGGCGTGCAGGTATCACAGGCAGCTTTTGTAATACTGGAATAATTGTTTACCAGGTATTTGATAAATGGCGGCAGATTAGCCGGCTGTGCATATACGTTGGATATACTTAAAAATAAAAAGGCGGTAAATACCAACCTGAAGGTCAATTTGCTCTTGTAAACTTTTTTCATTCCCGGTTAAATTATTTATAAGTGTGTACTATTGCTTAAACAATGTGGATCTCACTTAAAATATTGGGATTTAGGGGTACTATCGTGGATTGTGATGTATACCCCTTCTTGAATTGGTAAAGTAAAGCTATGTTAATAAAAGCATTAAACATAGGCGTTAACATTTTTCAAAGTCAAAAGCACCACCGCCTTGTTTGATCTTTTTTGTAACCGGCAGTTGTAATTCTCAGCCCGGTTTTATGAATACGGCATTGATGAATTTGGATTTTTAAATAACTTATTTGATGTATTCGATGGGGTATAAGAAAGGTTGTTTTCGTGTGCCACGAAACAAGGCGGAGGAGGGTGTAAAGTTCTAATGCTAATAACACTATCTTTATAATTGTTGCAACATATTGCACAACAATCGTGATTAAAAAAAATCAAACCCCATAAATGAAATTTACAATATTTTTATTCTCTGCTATTATTACTTTTTCTATTTCAAACGGGCAGATCATTACAACTAAAGCTGGAAATTTTCAAAACTCTATGTTTTTTGGTGATAATGGAGATGCTCTATTGGCATCTCTGAATGCAAGTGGAGGAATGGCAATGGACAATAAGAATAATCTGTACATTGCCAGTAATGACTGGATAAGAAAAATAGATGCTACAACAAATATTATCACAACAATTGCCGGAACCGGCGTTGCCGGCTCTTCGGGAGATGGAGGCTTGGCTGTAAATGCCCAGATCAACCCCATCAGTCTGGCGATTGATAAAAACAATAATATTTATATTAATAATGCAGGTGACCAAATCCGAAAAATTGATGCAATCACCAATATTATTACAACATTGGCTGGCATTGCCGGTTCTACTCCATTTTCACCTCTTACCCAAGATGGAGCATCTGCTAAAACAGGCTATTTTTACAGGATACGACAAATCGCCATAGATTCATTCGGGACAATCTATTTTACAGAACCTCATAAATCGAGAATCAGAAAAATAGATACAACAAGCATTGTTGCTACAGTTACAGGAACGGGTATCCGCGGCAATTCAGGTGATGGCGGCGTTGCCACCAATGCACAGGTTGGTTCTCCTTACGGCATTACTGTTGATAAGAACGGAACTATTTATTTTTCAGATGCCGATTATTTCATCATAAGAAAAATTGATCCGGTAACACACATCATTAATAAAGTAGCAGGTATCGCAGGTACTTATGCGTATGCCGGTAACAATGGCCCTGCAAATCTTTCTTCTCTCGCTATTGTCAACGGTTTTTTATCTTCCGATTCATCAGCAAATGTGTACATGGTTGACGATGGAAATTTTTGCATCAGGAAGATAAATGCATCTGACAATACCATTACTACCATTGCAGGCCCCGGTCCATATAAATTTATTTATTATGGAGATGACAGCTTAGCAACAAATGCAAGTATCATGGCACAACGGCATTTAACTGCTTCGCAAAGCGGAGTTATTTATTTTTATGACAACTCCCGACGAATCAGAAAAATAGATCCGATAACGCAGATCATTAGCACAAGCGCAGGAAATGGAGGTTATACCGGCGATGGAGTTGTTGCCACCAATACATTGCTTAATATGCCAATGGGGCTGGCAATAGATCCGGCATACAATATGTATATTACCGATATCAACAACTATCGGATTCGTAAGGTTGATCCCATCTCTGGCATTATATCTACTATTGCTGGCGTTGGCTCAATAGGTTTTTCAGCAGATGGTACACTAGCCACTGAAGCCAAGATCAATATTCCTTCAAGCTATATGGGCCATAATATTTTAAGCGATCATTCAGGAAATATTTATTTCATAGATAACGGTTCTGCAATGGTTAGAAGAATTGATGCTGCTACAAATATCATAACTACTGTTGCAGGTACCGGCACTAAAGGGTATTCCGGCGATGGAGGAATAGCTACCGCAGCAAATATTAATGCAAGAAGTATCACTATGGATAAAGTTGGCAATCTATATATAACAGGTGAGTATAGAGTTAGAAAAATTGATACTGCAACAAAGATTATTTCCACGATTGCAGGAACAGGCATTGATGGATACAGCGGCAATGGAGGAATAGCTACTGCAGCAAACATTGATCCCTATGATATTTCTGTAGATAAGCATAACAATATTTTTATTGCTGAACTTTTCGATTCTGTATATATCCGAAAAATTGAAGCAAGTACTAATATTATTACACCAATTGCAGGAAACGGTAGGCAAGGTACATCAGGCAACGGAGGCCTCGCCATTAATGCTACAATGCAGCCCTTTAATATTTGGGTGGATGATTCTGATTATGTGTATCTCTCTGCTGATATAAATGGGAATATCCGGAGAATCGATCCAGTTACAAATATCATCACTTTAATTGCAGGCACTATGACTCCCGGTTGCACTGGCGATGGCGGTTCTGTTTTAAATGCAAATATTAATCCAAGTTCCATCACATTAGATATTTATGGCAACATATATATGGCAGATGGTAATAATAATGTGGTACGAAAAATTACCTACGCCTCACCCCCTTTGTTTAATATTAAGGCAGGCAGCTGGAGCGATCCTTCAGTTTGGTCGAATAACCAAATACCTGATTCTGATCAGACCATCATTTTGAAATATGATATTACGATAGATAGTAACGCCACCTGCAAATCATTATCAGCCCTGGGGCACGCTGTTACTATAGCTCCTAATACTACTTTAACAATAACGGGACAAAAATAATCAGCACAACAACCAAAGTTTTACTATTATGTTCCAGCATGATCTTCGCCTTGTTTCGTGGCACACGAAACAAGGCGGAGACTAAAAACAACAAAACACAATCAAATCTTAGCTTACCTCCGCTAGAATATTTAAATTCGCCACCCTATTTAATTTAGCGACAGAAACTTTATATAGAAAATCCTCCACCAATTCGTCAGACATTTTAGAAATAACGAAATCTAAAGAAGATCCTCCGTCTGACTTTATTTTTATTATATGCTTTTTTGTAAAGAACCATATGATAAGAAGAATTATTCCTCCAACTATAATAAACGGACTTTCTTCACGATCACCCCCAGCACCATTTATATAAGTAGCTGCTCCAAATAAAATAGCCAATACACTAAGAATTAAAAGAAATGGATAGCTTATATATCTTTTTTCAAATGAGCTAATATTCTCTAAAAACATAGTAATCTGGTAAGAGTTTCCCGAAGACTTGTCATTTAATTGAATTAGCTGATTGGTCAAAATGATCTTATCATCATTCGCTGTAACGATCTGACGTTCGTTTGGTAATAGTAGCATTCTATCTGGTTTAGGTGTTTAAGTAGTTGCACAACATAACAAACCCTCCCCCCAAAAAAAAATTTTCCTCAATAAATTTTTAATTTCTAACTGTACCCAACACCCGAAAAATATTCTCCATAAAAAAATCAACAATTTTTTTTACCCATATTCCACAAACATTTTATCTTCATTTCAACAACATGCAGCTATCTTTTACATAGTTTGTTTTCAACCTTCTCTTTTTAAAAAGCCCCATTACAACCTCATCCTGTTTACATTTTTATTGCACAACAATTAAAATATAACAGCATGTCATTTTTTGATCGTTTGCAAACCGGTGGCGGGCATCTTGCCGCCCTATTATTACTCAAAACCGGTTTTTTACCCCGAAAGCTTCCCTGGCATTCCGGCAGCTTGCCGGTACAATACCGGAACCTTCCCCTGAGTTCCGGCAGCCTTCCGGTACGATACCGGAAGCTTCCCCTGAGTTCCGGCGACCTTCCGGTATCGTACCGGCTCCCTCCAGAGATAAAAAAGTTAAAAATCAACATTAAACTCAGATAATCAATGAATTACATTAAAAAACACCCCATGATCAATAGTATAGAACTCTATAAACTCCGCAACGGTGAATATTCACAATTCTTACAGGATGTTATCGAAATCGTCAACAAAAATAACCCTGCTGATCTGCAGGTTCAGCCACAATTAACTGCATTAATAGCTATAGCACAGGAAATAGAATCACTCTTTAAAATACCCCTCGGCAGCGCTCTTACACAAGAGCTGAAAAATTTTGATCTGCTACGTGACAATGCTTTAAAGGGTATCCTTGCAATCACACGTGGTAATATGTACAGCCAAGAGTCCGCTTGTCTAAGCGGACATTTTTTTACCTGCACCAAATTTGTCTTGAAGCAGCTTAACTAAAACAGTATTCTTCCTCATTACTTAAAATATCTATAGATAATTAAATATATGCTCTAAAAGTATTTGACTATTGCATATTTTAATCAAATCACATATATTTGTTTACCTCCTAAAAATCCCAATCCCATATTAACTTCCTAAATGATTGCAATCTTCCCCACGGAAGGCCAATGAAATCCAATTTTTTAACTTAAAAAATCGGTATATGGGAAATTTCATTGCAAAAACAGACAATCACCTTCTCTCTGAAAGGCCTACTGTTAAGGGTAAATTCATCTATAAAAATGGAGAGAAAATTTATTTGAAAGGTGTTACCTACGGTACTTTTAAGCCCCAGGACGACGGCTCTCAGTTTCCGGAAAGAGACATTGTGGAAAAGGATATCACCTTAATGGCTGCCAATGGATTCAATTGTATCAGAACATACACTGTTCCTCCTACATACTTACTTGATATTGCTGCGTCGTTGAATTTACATGTAATGGTAGGTTTGCCATGGGAACAACATATCACCTTTCTCGACAATAGCAAAGACATCATAAAAAGGGTGAAAGAAGCTGTTCAATCCTGTAAGAACCATCCGGCCATCTTATGCTATACGATCGGTAACGAAATTCCTTCGGGCATTGTGCGTTGGTACGGAAAAAGAAAAATAGAAAACTTTTTAAAGCGCCTGTATGCCGCCGTTAAAGAGGTTGATCCGCATGGCCTTGTTACCTATGTAAACTATCCTACTACAGAATATCTCGATCTTAGTTTTTTAGATTTCGATTGTTTTAATGTTTATCTCGAAACTCCTGAAAAATTAGGCGCTTATATTTCACGCCTGCACAATTTATCCGGCGACAGGCCGCTGGTATTGGCAGAAATAGGATTAGACAGTAAACGGAATGGCATCGAATTACAAGGAGAGGTTTTGTCCTGGCAGGTAAAAACGGTGTTCGAAAAAGGTTGTGCCGGCATATTTATTTTTTCATGGACAGATGAATGGTGGAGAGGAGGATTTGAAATTGATGATTGGGATTTTGGTATTGTTGACAGAGAACGTAATCCAAAACCGGCCATGCATTCAGTAAAAAATGCGATGAATAATATACCGTATGCATCAAAAGATCCGATGCCAATGATATCGGTGATCATCTGCACATACAATGGTGGGGCTACTATAAAAGATACATTGGAAGGTGTATTGAGTTTGGATTACCCTAACTACGAAGTAATTGTGGTAAATGATGGATCAACAGATGATGTACCAACAATTGCAGCACAATTTCCTGTAAAATTAATAACCACCCCTAACAAAGGATTAAGCAACGCAAGAAATACGGGTATGTATGCAGCCAAGGGAGAGATACTTGCTTATATTGATGATGATGCATCACCCGATCCACAATGGCTTACTTATTTGGCTTATGCCTACGCAACATCTGATCATGGCTGTATTGGCGGTCCTAATATTTCTCCTGAAGGCTCAGGGTTTTTAGCCACCTGCGTAGCAAATGCACCCGGAGGTCCTGTTCATGTATTATTGAATGATGAGATAGCGGAACATGTTCCCGGATGTAATATGACTTTTAGAAGAGACGCATTGATGCAGATCCACGGATTTGATCCTGTTTACCGAACCGCCGGTGATGATGTAGATGTTTGCTGGAGAATACAGGAATCCGGACGTACTGTAGGTTTTCATCCGGCTGCATTGGTATGGCACAAAAGAAGAAACTCATTAAAAGCATTTTGGCGTCAGCAAAAAGGATATGGAAAAGCGGAGGCATTGCTGGAAGCAAAATGGCCCGAAAAGTATAACGCCTTTGGTCATTTAGCCTGGGCAGGAAGAATATATGGTAACGGCCTGACCATTCCTATCAAAACAAAAAAAGATAAAGTATTCCATGGCACGTGGGGAACTGCATTATTTCAATCTGTTTATCAGCCTGCCAATGGTTTACTAAGCTGTTTACCTCTGATGCCGGAATGGTATTTAGGAATGGGCCTGTTCGCTGTTTTAGGAAGCCTTGGTTTTATCTGGCCACAATTACTTTGGTGCTGGTTGGCGTTTGCAGCAGCAATGTTGATCGTAATAATACAAGCCGCCATCAGTGCTTCAAAAAAATCTTCGCTTACTCCTGCACAAAGAAAAGATCCGAGGTATCGTTTAATGATCATTTTCTTACACATCATTCAGCCTGTTGCCAGGTTATATGGCCGTATCAAACACGGACTTACGCCATGGCGTAAACGAGGGGCTGCATTTAAATCAGGATTTCTTTTTACTTTTTTTCCGAAAACATTTTTACACTGGTCAGATCAACAATGGAAATCTACAGAAGAATGGCTCACCGCAATTGAAGGTAATCTTGCTGCAATGAAAACATGTAGTAAACGTGGTGGTGAATTTGACCGCTGGGATATACAGGTAAGAAACGGATTATTTTCAAAAAGCCGCGGACTCTTAACTATAGAAGAGCATGGGGCGCAAAAACAATACCTCAAATTCAAATGCTGGCCCTGCTATTCATCCACTGTATGGATGATCATGCTAATACTATTGGCATTAGGAGGTATAGCTGTAGCCACAGAGCAATGGGTAGCGAGTATCGTATTCGCATCTTTGGAAATACTCTTTATAGCACGTTTTCTGGTAGAAACAGCCCGTTCTCTAAATAGTTTACATGTTGGTTTCACTATGCTATCTACAAGTGTTTTGCGAAGCGCTGAATTCAAAATAATACAACACAAGAAAGTATTGCCGAAAGAGGTTGAATTAATATTTGAGCCCTCAACTGAATCAGCACTAATTGCACAGAATTGATCATTTCTTCATTTTATTGAACCAGAAAATGCAGCAGGTAAAAATAATTACAAAGCTATTGGGGTACATTACCCGTTATAAAGGAAAACTATTCTTCCTGTTAGCTATGTCATTTATCGGCGTAGGTTTCGAAGTGATGAAACCTCTCCCTGTAAAATACATCATTGATAATGTGCTTTCAAATAACAACAATCCCTTTATATCAAATTTTTTCGGACCAACGAGTAGTGCCACAGACAAAACCAATTTGTTGCTTATGCTGGTATTTGCACTTATTGCGATCATTATCATTTCGGCCTGCATCTCTATGTTGGTATCGCATTACACTACCAAATTTTGTCAACGGCTAGTGCATGATCTTTCGGTAGACCTGTTTGATAAGATGCAACGGCTATCTCTTTCTTTCTACTCAAAAAATAATATTGGAGAATTGTTGCAACGGCTATCTGCTGATGTGTATGTTGTTTATGCAATGGTAGCACAGATCATCATTCCATTTGTAACTGCGATGGCTTCATTGGTAGCCATGTTTTATATCATGGCGCATATCAATCTGCTTCTGGCCTGTATTGCTATTTCAACAGTGCCGGCTTTGGCATTGTTATTATTTTTTTACAACAAACCAATTACAGAATCTACCACCCAACAGTATTCAACTTTAGGAGAATTATCTTCTTTTGCACAACAAACACTTAGCTCTATCAAAATTGTACAGGCTTATGCAAGAGAAAAGTATACACATAAAAAATTCAGTGAACATAGTAACCAATACAGTCATGCTTTTATTCGATCTACCAAAATATCTGTATCCTATGTGATGCTTACAGGTGTAGTAACAGCTATCGCCGGAGCACTGGTAGTTGGCATTGGAGCTTACCTGGGATTAAAAGGTAAAATATCTATTGGTGATCTTTTTGTTTTCCTGGGGTATATCGGTGCTTTATTCGGACCGGTCAATTCTCTTTCTTCTACCATCGCAAATGCAGTAACCATTGCTGCCCGTGGAAAAAGGATCTTTGAAATATTGGACAGTGATGAAGTAGTATATGAAAAGCCGCATGCGATAGAACTGAAAAATGTTAAAGGAGATGTAGTACTACATAATATCACATTTGGGTATGACCGTAACAAACGAACCATCCTGCAAAACATGAACCTTCGGGTAAACGCCGGAGAAGTAGTGGCTGTTGTTGGCTCTACCGGTGCAGGTAAAACTTCTCTTGTTTCGCTTTTACTTAGATTTTATGATCCATGGAATGGAAAAGTTATGGTAGATGGAGTTGATATCGCTGATGTTAAACTGGAATCTCTCCGCAATAATATCTCGATGGTATTGCAGGATAGTTTTCTGTTCCCTGTTTCCATTGCAGAAAATATAACATTCGGAAATCCTGATATAACGATGGATGAAATTATTGCTGCAGCAAAAGTTGCTCAGGCACATGAATTCATCAGCAAGCTACCGGATGGATACCATACCTTGGTCAGTGAAGGGGGAGTATCTTTATCCGGCGGAGAAAAGCAACGAATTGCACTGGCAAGAGCCTTTCTTAAAAAAGCGCCGATATTGATTCTTGATGAACCAACATCTTCACTCGATGTACAAACAGAAACAAAAATGTTTGATGCACTTGCGGAATATGCAAAAGGTAAAACTGTTTTTATTATCTCTCACCGCTTATCTACTATCAGGCAGGCGGATATGATCATTACTATTCAAGACGGAGAAATTGTAGAAACCGGAACACATGAATCATTATTAAAATTGGATAAGGTATACGCCAATTTATATAAGTATCAACACTTAAAAAACTAAATGAAAAAGTTAAGGATAGTGGTTGGAGGATTTATCGGGCTGTATCCTACCGGTGGCGTTACCTGGGATTATATCCAGTATGTTATCGGGTTACAACAACTGGGGCATGATGTTTTTTACTTAGAAGATACTTGTCAATTTCCAAAATTTCAATCTGCAGGCAAAGAATGGAATGATCCTTCGGATAGTATTGAGTATCTCAAAAACACAATGGAAAAATTCGGTTTGCAAAACAGATGGGCTTACCGTGATGTGGCCAGTGGTAATTGTTTTGGTATGTCTCTTGATAAAATAAAAGAAATATGCAGAACGGCAGATGTGTTCATCAATATCTCCGCTTCTACTTTTTTACGGGATGAATATCTTGCCA
This sequence comes from Ferruginibacter lapsinanis, assembly GCF_020783315.1. Classification (NCBI taxonomy): domain Bacteria; kingdom Pseudomonadati; phylum Bacteroidota; class Chitinophagia; order Chitinophagales; family Chitinophagaceae; genus Ferruginibacter; species Ferruginibacter lapsinanis. The sequence continues at coordinate 991,965 of NZ_CP086063.1, forward strand.
TTCCAAAAAGAGTCTTAATAGATTCGGACCCAATGTTCACACAGGTTGATTATCTTACTGAAACAGGTGGTAAAGATCCTTCCGGAATGAAATTCATTCTTGATAACCACAATTATCATTTCAGCTTTGGAGAAAATATTGGGCAGGCCTCTTGCAGGATTCCTCTTGCAGGATTTAACTGGCATACAACCAGGCAACCCATCTGCATTGATTGTTGGAATACAATCAATCCGCAAAAATCAAATATCATTTCTACAGTGATGAATTGGTCAGTAAGACCGGATCTTATTTTCGACAACGAGAACTGGGGACAGAAAAATATTGAATTTAAAAAATTCATCGGTATCCCAAAATTGTTTACCGACATATCCTTTGAAATAATCATTACAGGTTTAACCGATGAAAAAAGAAATGAAATAAAAGCACACGGATGGAATACGTTGGACCCATTAAAAACGATCACGGATACCTTAAGTTATAAAGAATTTATTACTACTGCTATGGCAGAATTCTCTGTAGCGAAACATACTTATGTAAAATCCAATAGTGGCTGGTTTAGCTGCAGGTCTGCTTGTTATCTGGCAGCAGGAAAACCGGTGATCGCACAAGACACGCAATGGTCAAAATACATTCCTACAGGTAATGGTTTATTTGCCTTTACCGATACAGAGTCAATCATTACATCTGTAAATGATCTGAAAGAGAATTATATGAAACATTCGAAAGCGGCAATAGAAATTGCACGGGAATATTTTGATAGTAATAAAATATTAAATCAACTCCTTGAAAAAATTTCCTGATGCGTATACTTGTGCTGGGATATATCATACGTGGGCCATTGGGCGGATTAGCATGGCATCATTTACAATACGTATTAGGACTAAAACAATTAGGCCACGAAGTTCTTTTTGTAGAAGACAGTGAAGATTACCCCGCCTGTTACGATCCACAAACTTCTTTAGTTACAGAAGATCCGGCTTACGGGCTTCGTTTTATTAACGATCTTTTCAATTACTACAATCTCCAATCTCAATGGGCTTATTATGATGCACATACCAACAGATGGTATGGAAGAGACAAACAATATGTATTTGATTTTAGTTCATCTGCTGATATCGTATTAAATATTTCCGGCGTTAATCCTTTACGAGACTGGTGGGTTAATATTCCGTCACGGGTATTTATTGATACGGACCCCGGATTTACGCAAATAAAAATTTTAACCGACACTGCTTATAAAGCGTTGGCAAATGCACACACTGTATTTTTTTCTTTTGCAGAAAATATTGGGCAACAATATTGTAGTGTCCCTCTAGCAGATCTGACCTGGATACCAACAAGACAGCCTATCTATATACCAGCGTGGAAAATTTGCGAACCTAGCCCTTTAGAGAAATGGACTACTGTCATGCAATGGGATAGTTATCAGGCGAAAGAATATGATGGCCGATTCTATGGAATGAAATCTTTATCTTTTAAAGACTATATGACATTGCCTGGTCGTTTTACTAATGAAGTATTTGAAATAGCGTTGGGAGGAGTTTCTGCTCCAAGAGAAGAATTGAAAAAGAATGGATGGGATTTAATTAGTTCTTTGGTTCCCACTAAAACCGCACAGAGCTACCAGGAATATATTCAATCATCCAAAGGAGAATGGAGTATTGCTAAACATGGTTATGTACTTTCCAACAGTGGTTGGTTCAGCGAACGCAGTGCCTGCTATCTTGCCAGCGGAAAACCAGTACTTGTTCAGGATACAGGATTTTCAAAAGTGTTACCAACCGGAAAGGGATTGCTCATTTTTACTTCAATGGAAGAAGCAGAAGAAGCTATTCGTATCATTAATGAGCAATATGCACTCCATTGCAGATCTGCCAGAGAGATGGCAGAAGATCATTTTGATGCTTCCAGGGTCCTTACACATATACTGGACCGGGTTACCTAATAATTTTACTTCAGCCAATTCTATCCGGATTTTTATTTTACAATATCTTTGCCGGCTAATGGGTCAGAAAAAATTAATTCGCTTTGCGGCTATAAAAACATTTGCCAACGTTCTGGAGTATCCGGAAAATATGCAGGGTAAATGGAATACATTTTTCAAAAATAACAATCCTATCGTGTTGGAATTGGCTTGCGGAAGAGGGGAGTACACGGTAGGTTTATCGAGAATGTTTGCCGATAAAAATTTTATCGGGGTAGATATAAAAGGTAACAGGATATTTATTGGTGCAAAAAAATGCCTGGATGAGCAACTGCACAATGCTGCTTTTCTACGTACTCAAATAGAAAAATTAGCAGATTATTTCAGTGAAGATGAAGTAAGTGAAATATGGCTCACTTTTCCAGATCCGCAATTAAGAACGTCCCGGGCCAAAAAAAGATTAACACATCCAAGATTTTTAAGATTGTATCAAAAAGTACTATCAACAAAAGGATGTATTCATTTAAAAACCGATTCTCCGGATCTGTATACATTTACCAAAAGGGTTATTGATATGTATGGATTAACCTTGCTGGAAGATTGCGATGATGTGAACGCAAAAAGTAATAAAGAAGAATTAAAAATAATTACCCATTATCAAAGTTTAGATATAGCAAAAAGCAATAAGATATTCTACCTTAAATTTCAGTTGCCCGAAGTAATTGCTGATATGGATGAACAATTGCAGGAGATACTGAAAAGAGAAGAGCCCAATAATGAAACTGACCAGGAAGAACGATTCAGTAATGAAGATGACCTGATCGTTTTTACTGCAGAGTATTTGTTAGAGCGAGGCTATTGTTGTGGCAATGGCTGCAGAAACTGCCCTTACGAATATAAAAATGTTCCGGAGCCGAAAAGGAGTAAATTGCTGGCCATTCAACAAGCCTCTAAATAACCACAATAACCTCCGTATATTTTTGTAACTTATCGTATGAAAAAGAAAGCTGTGAAAAAGATTGCCGCTAAAGAAACAGCAAAAAGTACAGTAAAAGAATATTCTTTTTTTGCAGATGTATATGATGTGGTAAGACAAATACCCAAAGGAAGAGCAACCAGCTATGGAGCAATTGCAAATTACCTCGGCACAAAATTATCGGCACGTATGGTAGGATGGGCAATGAACGCCGCACATAGTGCTACCCCAAAAGTGCCAGCTCACAGAGTGGTGAACAGAAATGGTATGCTCACCGGCAAACATCATTTTGCCACACCTACTTTAATGGAAGAATTGTTAAAAAAAGAAAAGATCCTCGTCAAAGAAGATACAATTGTGGATTTCAAAAAAATATACTGGGACCCCTCGGAAGAATTAGGTCTGTAAAATTATTACTATGGATGAAAAAACTATAATGGGTACCATCACTTTTATCCATCATGATAAACAGTACGCTACTATTGAATACGAACTCAATGGCAAGAAAAAAAGTATCAATGGGTATATTGATGAAAAAACGCAGGCAAAATTAAAAGCTGCCAGGATCATTAAGAAAGAACATAAATTTCATATCGGCGACACCGTAACTTTTATTATTGTTCTATCTCCACGTGGGGACAAAATGATAGCCGACCATATCCAATTCAAATACAATAATCCTTTAGATAATTTAATTAATAAAGCTGCAATTGAAAACCGTTTTGTAGGATACTTAAAAAAAGTAGATGCCGGTTATTTTGTAAAAGAAACAGGAAGCTATGTGTTGTTCCCGCTGATATTATCCCCCTGGGAAAAAGTTCCTCACGAAGACAAATTAAACGAGCCCATATTTTTTAAACTGGAAAATATTGATAAGCCCGATAAAGCAACTGCCTCTATGTACAAAAGTGTATATATACCAGAGTATACGGCAGCGATGCAACACTTTAAAAATAAGACAGTAATAGATGCCGTTGTTTATAAAGTAACGCCACATGGTATTTTTGTAAATGTAATAGGAGATAAAATTCAGGCAAAGATCCCTGTTAATAAAGATGAGGCTGCAGTTAATATTGGAGATACAATAAAAATCAGGATCACTTATCTTGGAAGTACAAAAATTATAGTTGAAAAAGCTTAATTGAGTTCTATAAATAGTAAGGGCTTATCATCAGATAAATAATCACTCCTGTAACAGCAACATAGAACCAAACCGGCCAGGTGATCCTTGTAAGTTTTTTATGTTTTTCATATTCTCCAATTAAGGCACGATAAGCTGTAAATAAAATAAAAGGAAGTATGATGGCCGCTAATGGAATATGTGTGATCAATAAAATGTAATACAATATACGTAACCTTCCTACCTGCAATTTTTCATCGGCGTCTACTAATCCATCATGATTGATATCACCAAACTTTGTTTCGCCGGCTAATAAATGATGACAAATGTATGATATCAAAAACAACACTGATAGCACGATGGCAACAAGCATTATTTTTTTGTGCAGCAAATAGCTTTTTTGTTTTACTGCGATAATGCCGGCAATTAATAAAAATGCTACGATAGAGTTTATAATTGCGTTTGCCTGTGCAAACACATGCGGATTGAATCCAAGGTCAATATCCAGATGATATTTTGACAAAATAGCCACAGCTCCAAAAACTACAACAGACAATACCCATATCACCGACTTGGCCCCTCTGTCATTTTTAATCATTGTTGGTTCTAACATACACGCAATTTAATTAAAGATACAATCAAAGCAAATTTGGCTGCTTCTTGTATCTCATTTTTTAACTCCTTTCAAATAGTTCTTTTAAAAAATCTTTGAACGTTCTTTTTTTATTTTTTTCCAGCATAAGTAGCGGAATATCTCGTACAAGTTTGGCTTGTTTCACAGTATCAAAACCGTTATACCAACCTCTTACAACTCTGTCTCTGTCCAGCAGAAAAAAGTTTTCCGTATGAATGAACGCAGTATCCACTTCTGTATCTGCAATGCTTGCCTTTAGTTCATTAAAAGCAAAATCATATATCTCCTTTTTATTCCCCGTTAAAAACCACCAGCTATCATGATTACTGGTGTACCTGTTTGCAAACTTTCTCAGTTGCGGTACAGAATCGTATTCAGGATCAATACTGATTGAAATAAATTGAACAATACTGTCTTTACCGTCTCCAAATGAATTTTGTAACCGTTGCATGCTCTTAGCAAGCCCCGGACAAATACTTGGGCATCTGCTAAAGAAAAAATCGATCACCAATATTTTTCCTTTTAAAGAGTCCAGGTCTACTGTCTTTCCTAATTGATTGGTAAAACTTAAATTTTTCGCTTTGTGCCAGATAGTATCAACACTTATCTTCCCGTTATTGTTTACTGTAGCTACGCTATCATAAAAATAACGATGAGGCATATCCACAGCTGCTTCACTATAATATTTTACCAGAAAATATCCTGTAAAAGGCAATACCATTGCCAGTAATACTCCTAAAATTGCTCTTTTGTTCATATTGCTTTTTTAAGGTAATCAGGCTCCTGAAAGAAGACTTCCCTAAAACTAAAAACCACTGCAAAGGTGCAATGGTTTTAGCATAAAAAACGTTTTTTATTGATTAATGTTTTTCCATTATTTCTTTTGAAGCAGGAGCAACATGTTCTGTTTTTACTTCGATACGATTATACCTGTTACGTAAATGTCTCCAGCTGGTTCCGTCCCACAAAAATGCAGCGATGAACCAGATAAATAAACAAAGCGGAACAATAATAGTCATCATAAAGTTTCTGATCTCATCTCCTAAATGCATAAAAATAGAAACGATATAATAGGCTTTTGCCAGCGTTAAGATACAAACCGCACCTTTAAATCCTAACACTAAACTTGCATTAGGGTGTTCTCCTTTGTGTATATTATAGATAGCCAGCCCTATTGCCAATTCAATAATTGTAATAACAGATAGCAGCCAAAATGTTTTCCATATTTTACCTGTACCTGAAGCATGCTCAGGATGAAAAGTAATTTCCGGTGAAGAAGCGTGTGCACTCATTTTAAATATCGTTTAGTATGTTTAGAAGTTTTGACGTTTAGGAATACCTAAACAAATTGTTATATAAGATAAAAGCAAAGAAATACAAATACCCAAACCAGATCCACAAAATGCCAGTATAGTCCAGCTTTTTCTATCATTTCATAATGACCACGTTGATCAAAATGACCCAATTTAGTTTTAATATACATTACAAGATTAATGATCACACCGCTGAATACGTGAAAACCATGGAACCCTGTGATGCCAAAAAAGTATCCGCCAAAAGCAATCGGACCCGGTGTTGCAACTTCCTGTCCATTAAACATTACTTCGGGGCCAAATGGATTGTGAGATACTGTTGTATTCCAATGTTCAATTTGACCGTTTACCAAAACTGCATGATCGCCTGTTAGTAAATGCGTCCACTCCCAAGCCTGACAGCTCAAAAACGCTAATCCCCCCAGGATGGTCCAGAGCATATATTTTTCAACGCCGGCCTTATTCATTTTATGTCCTTCATGTACCGCCAATACCATTGTAACCGAACTGAAGATCAAAATAAATGTCATCAAGCTCACAAATGCCAATGGTAAATTTGCATGCCCTGCAAAAGGGAATGAATTAAACACATGGTTAGGATCTGCCCAACTATTTACACTAAAACGAATAGTACCATAGCTGATAAGAAATGCACCAAATGTAAATGCATCACTCATTAAAAAGTACCACATCATTACCTTACCATAGCTGGCATTGAAGGGGCTTCTTCCGCCACTCCACCATTTTGTTCCTTGTTGTGCTGCTGCTGTAGACATATTTTTTAAAGTTCTGAGTTGCCAGTTCTTAGTTTTTAGTTCTGTGTTGTAATAATCTTGAACAACTATGAACTATGAACTATAAACTATGAACTCTATTTTATCATTATTAAAAAAATCAATAAATAAATCCATAAAAGATCTACAAAATGCCAGTAAGTAGCCATTACTTCTACCGGTACAATATCGTAGTTCCTCATTTTGCTGCTGAATGCTTTAGCAAATAAAATCAACAAAGCAATTAAGCCGCCTATTACATGCAAACCATGCAAACCAACAATTATGTATAAAAAGGAAAACGATACATTTTTTGTAAGCGTCATTCCACTTTCCCATAATTGATTGAATCCAACTACCTGTAATCCAAGAAAAAGAACTCCCAGCGCTAATGTAGCTATCATAAGCGTTCTATATTGAGCCATTGCTCTTTTTTTGAACGCATTCTGAGCCATCCAGATTGTAACACTACTTGCTACGATCGCTACTGTCGACACCCAAAAAACCGTTGGTATCTCAAACGTTATCCAATTTACCTGGTTACGCTTTACAATATAAGCACTTGTTAATCCGGCAAACATCATTACAATACTTGCAATGCCTACCCAAAGGGTAAACTTATGCGGATGTATTCTTTTCCTTTGTTCCATCGCCACGGTATTCATTCTACTATTTTTATTACACAAATTTTTATTTTATAACCAGCCAAGATCCATTACTCAACATCGTTGTGTCACTCCCTTGTACCGCATACCTATATTCAACTTTTATCTCAGCGTAATTCAACTATTTAAATCTTTAAACGATTCTTACGCTCTGCCAACAAACAACGCCAACAACACGATCATCAAATAAAAATAAGAACTGAACATTACTTTTTTGGCACTGCCAAGATCCATTCTTTTAAACAACAATACGCTCACATACACCATCCACAAATTGCACAATAACAAAACGACCATAGTTATAATCCCTCTTGTTCCAACATCTGTAATACCTACAAAGTATGGCAACAATCCAACCGGTATCATTAATGCACTGTATATAATAGATTGCAGTGCAGTAAATTTTGTTGGTCCTTTATCGCTAGGCAATAATTTGAATCCGGCGGTAGTATAATCCTGATGTGCCAGCCAGGCAATTGCCCAAAAATGCGGAAACTGCCAAAGGAACTGTATTGCAAAAAGCACCCAGCCGCCAATTTCAAATCCTCCTGTTGCTGCTACCCAACCAATAAGGCAAGGTAAAGCTCCCGGAATTGCACCAACAAGTACTGCGATTGAGTTTACTTTTTTTAACGGTGTATAAATGAACCCGTATAAAAACAAACTAAATAATCCAACCAGAGCACTTGCGCTGTTAAACCAATACCACAAAATGAAAACCCCTAGCGCTCCGGCTATTATTGCAAAAGCTGAAGCTTCTGTTGTACTCATTCTGCCACTGGCCACCGGTCTTTTTGCTGTACGCTTCATCAAAGAATCGGATTTTTTTTCCAACACCTGATTAATAGCGTTTGCAGAACCGGTAATTAACATACCCCCTACAAAAAGTAAAAGAACTGATATTATTTTATTGCGGCTATAATGATCTTCATTAGGCGCAATTAAAAAACTCACCACTGTACTAAATACGACCATAAAGCTTAAAGTGAACTTGATCAACTGAAAGTAATCTTTCACTTTACTTGCCACCCCAAACGAGGTTGAGTTGGCTATGGTTGTTTTATCCTCCTGCATTTTAGTTAATGGTTAATGGTTAATGGTTTGCCACTTTCCAAAAACACCAATCTTTATTTTCAAAAAACTTAATTCAATTTCCTCCAATCTTCAGATCACCAAATCTTCAAATCGAAATTAATGATCTTTACTTTCGTGTTCTCCGATCGGTTCTGTTTGCGGAATAAATTCTCTTCCGTCTTTTCCATAATCATAAGCTCCACGATGTACTTCAGGAATTTCTCCCACCCAGTTGCCATGTCCCGGACGGATAGGTGTAGTCCATTCCAAAGTATTTGCACCCCAAGGATTTTGAGTAGTAACTTTTCTTCCTTTAAAAATGCTATAGAAAAAGTTGAACACAAATAATAATTGAACAGCAAAAACAACCATCGCAACAAAGCTGATGAATTCGTTTAAGCCACCAAACATTTTGAAAGACTCCCATCCACTGTAATCGTAATAACGACGAGGCATACCCGCCAATCCTTCGTAGTGCATTGGCCAGAAGATCAAATACGCTCCAATGATAGTTACCCAAAAATGGATATAACCAAGTGTAGTATTTAAGTATCTGCCATACATTTTAGGGAACCAATGGTACACGCCGGCAAACATTCCAAAGAATGAAGCCACACCCATTACTATATGAAAGTGAGCAATTACGAAATAAGTATCATGTAAGTGAATGTCCAATGCAGAGTTTCCTAAGAAGATCCCTGTCAATCCTCCACTGATAAATAAACTTACAAACCCGATAGCGAACATCATTGCAGGAGTAAACCTGATATTTGCACGCCACAATGTAGTTAACCAGTTAAATACTTTAATAGCTGAAGGCACCGCAATTAATAATGTAAGCAATACAAAGAATGCTCCAAGGAAAGGATTCAATCCGGTTACAAACATATGATGCGCCCAAACCAAGAAGGCAAGAATTGCAATGGCAAACATTGATCCAACCATCGCCATGTACCCGAAGATCGGTTTACGACTGTTAACAGAAAGAATTTCTGACGACATACCCATAGCCGGTAATAAGATGATGTATACCTCAGGGTGACCAAGGAACCAGAATAAATGTTGGAATAAAATAGCACTACCGCCTTCGTTTGGTAAAATTTTACCATTAACAACGATATCACTTAAATAAAAACTAGTACCTAAGTTTCTATCAAACAATAATAATATAGCACCTGATAATAATACAGGGAAAGATAATACCCCTAACACTGCAGTAAAGAACAATGCCCAAACAGTCAATGGCATTCTTGTCATACTCATACCTTTAGTACGCATGTTAAGAATGGTAGTGATATAATTCAGCCCACCTAATAATGAACTCACAATAAACATAGCCATACTCACTAACCAAAGATCCATACCGATCTTAGATCCGCTCGACGCATCACCTAATGCACTTAATGGAGGATAAATTGTCCAACCACCACTTGCCGGTCCTGTTTGAACAAACAGAGAAGACATCATGATAATAGAAGCCAAAAAGAAAAACCAGTAACTTAACATGTTAAGCATCGGAGAGGCCATATCTCTTGCACCAATTTGTAAAGGAATTAAGAAATTGGCAAAAGTTCCACTCAAACCTGCAGTTAATACAAAGAACACTAGGATAGTTCCGTGCATAGTTACCAAGGCATAATAAAATTCAGGTTGAATTTTACCACCTTTAGCCCAGTGGCCTAAAATATCTTCCAACCAAGGGAAAGTCGATTCAGGATAACCTAATTGTAAACGGAATAACACCGAAAACAGACCTCCAATAATTGCCCATATCATCCCTGTAATCAGGAATTGTTTGGCAATCATTTTATGATCCTGACTAAATACGTATTTAGTGATAAATGTCTCGTGGTGATGATGTTCTCCATGTGCATCATGTGCTGAATGAACATCTGCTCCGTGTAACGCTACTGTACTCATTGTTCTAGATAATTTTTCTATTCCCTAAATAATATTAATTTTTTGCAGGTAATACCTGAGTAATCTGTGTTTTTGCTGATGCACTATCAGTTACAGCTTTCGCCGGATCTTTATCAGGAAAAACTGTGTAGTATTCTGGCTTTTGTGTAGATAACCATTTTTTGTAATCTGATTCACTTTCTACAATTATCACTCCTCTCATAGAAAAGTGACCTTTACCACACATTTGATCACAACTTAGTTCGTATACAAAATTTGGATTTCCTGAACGTACTTTCATTTCTTCTGTTGTATATAATGGAGTAAACCACATAGTTGTTGGTATACCTGGTACTGCATCCATTTTTAATCTGAAATGAGATAAACCTACATCATGAATCACGTCTTGTGCGTTGATCACTAATTTAACAGGTTTACCAACCGGGATATGCATCGTACCTCCTACGTGAATATCATCTAAACTTGCCTGATCTTCAAAATCAACACCAAGACTATTAGCCCCTTTAGTTAATTTATAATTCTTTTTACCCAATACATTATCAGCACCCGGATAGCGGAATTCCCAACCAAACTGATGACCGGTAACTTCTACTACCACAGATTCTTTTGGCGCTTCTCCTGTCATCTTAAACCAATATTTTAAACCAAATACTACCAGAACAGTTAAGAATATAGCAGGAACTGTTGTCCACAATAATTCCAATTTTGTATTATGTGGAAAGTAAAAAGCTTTTCTATCATCATTTTCCTGATATTTAAATGCAAACCAGAACAGCAATACCTGAGTGATAACAAATACCACACCTGTTACGCCAATAGTGATGTACAACATCAAATCAATTTTTTGACCGATTTCCGATGCTGCTCCCTGAGGGAATAATGTTTTGCTATAAAACATTTCATTACACCACCAACAACCAATCAATCCCAATACTAAAAACACGACCAATAAAAAAGCATTGATCTTATTGTTTTGTTTACGGGATTTTTCTTCTCCTTTTAATACACTTACATACTCACTGGCTTTCGCAATCTGAAAGATGATTACGAAAATCATTACTACAATAGTTATCAACAAAATCGGTGTCATATAAAATTATTTTTTCGCCGCTTTCGTTCTCTACCTTTAAAAGGTTTGAACCGGATTTGACAAAAGGTTTTTTGTTTTTATTTGAATTAACTTTTTTATTTAATCCTCTGTTTTATTCAATTTTACCACAAATTCAGTACCACGCTCTTCTTTATGTATGATGTATCATACTTTCTTTTAAATAAGGATGGTTTTTAGCTGTTAATGGATGTTTGGTCAAGAAAGCACCCACTCTCCACATAATAATACCAATGAAAAGTGCAGCTATACCAAATTCAAAAGGCATTAATTCTGCATGATCTTTTAATGTACCAGGCATTACCATTTGCCAAAAATCTATCCAGTGACCAAAAATGATCAATACTGCCGTTACAGTAAGTATCGTCCAGTTTCTTTTGGTACTTTTTTTCATTAAGATTAAGAACGGCAAAACGAAGTTCATAATAAGGTTTAAGAAGAATATTCCACGGAATGGTCCTTGTACTCTTATTTTAAAATACCCTGTTTCTTCGGGAATATTTGCATACCAGATCAACATATATTGAGAGAACCACAGGTATGTCCAGAATATAGAGAATGCAAACATGAATTTACCCACGTCATGAATATGTTCGTCAGTAACATATGGTAATTGACCCCTGTTTTTTAAGAAGATAACAAAAATTGCGATCAGCGACATTCCTGATACAAATGAGCTTGCAAATGTATACCAGCTAAACATAGTGCTATACCAATGAGCATCGATACTCATTATCCATAACCATGGAATAGTAGATCCAACTGTTAACCCAAAGAAGACGATAAATAGAGAAGAATATAAAAAGTTTTTATCGATCCATTTTTTACCTGTTTCATAATCCATTGTTCCTCCTTTATCACTATCTAAACTTAATTGACGTAATTTTTTACCCAATAACCACCAAACCAATACAGTGATAGCACTCCAAACCGAGAAAAATACAGGATTTAAAAATCCTTTTTTACCATTTAATATATGATCATGTGCAACAGCATCTTTATCTACCCAATGATAGATATCATGATGTCCGCCCCAAACAATAGACATTAGAATTACAAATGCGATTAAGCCTAAAACCGGCACTACACTTGAAATTGCTTCCGGCACCCTTTTTAAAGCAACCTGCCAGCCACCTTGTGCCAATGTTGTTACACCTATAAAGAACATGCTTGCATTTACAATCAATAAAAAGAAGACACTGTTTTGCAATAGCACTGACCAAAAACGTGTGCTTTGTATGTGCTCGCCTCCGTGGCCAACTTCCCATGGATGAAACATAAATACTCCGTATAGCAATGCAATTACCCCTGCGGCAATTAGTCCTATTGTCCACTTTTTGTAGCTGCCTGGTAATTCGAATGTGTTCGTGGTCGTCATCTAAATATTATTTTGAATGAATGCTTATTTTGCTTTTTTAGTTGAATCTGATGCCGCAGCTGCAGGAATAACTGCAGCAGTTGTTGCTTTTGGTTGTAATGTTCTGATGTATTGAACTAATTCCCAACGTTGTTTTCTGCTTAACTGAGATGCATAGCTTCCCATGTTATTTTTTCCATAATATATAGAATGGAACATGGTACCATCAGCCATTTTGATATACGCATCAGTAGTAAGGTTTGCCACACCACCAATTTTACCTGAGGTTGCTAAAGGACCGGTTGCTTTTCCATCAGCGCCATGACATATTGCACAATTAATATTGAACAATCTTGCAGCTTCCGCACTATCAGCACCAACCAATGGTGTTGTAAGTGGATTTTTTACCGACGCACTTTGTGCATACCCGGCAGAATCATTCGGAAGTGTATATGGAAACATCTCTCCTCTTGCAACTGTACCAAGTACCGGTACACGGTTGTAAAATATTTTACTTCCTGCTTTAGTTACATCATCCGTAAAAATGGTAGAGTCAAGCAATGCATAACTTTCTACTGCACGGCTGTAAGCCATATCAGGCATATAAATTTTTCCTGGCTCACGCTTGCTATCGCAACTTGTTATGGTTACAATAATTGCTGTAATTAATACGGCGGTTAAATAAGTAATTCGTTTCATTTATTAAATTTTACCCCAAACCCCTGAAGGGGCTTCCCTTTGTTAGATTATAAAATTTGTTTTACTTCTTTTAATTTTAAAAGTTCGTATTTTTTATTTTACTCTTCCCCAGTTCCCCCTTTAGGAGGCGGAGGGGGTGTCTTAGTATCCTTTCTCGTCGTCTCTGTATAATTTTTGTTCTCTGTCATATCTTCCAATCCACCAACCTGTTTCTGCATTTTGAACGTTTACTTCTTTAGCTCCGGCATTTTGTAAAAACGCCTGAACTTCTGCATCGTTTGTTTTATCTGTACACTCGATAGCCATCACAAAAAGATCATCTGTTGCTCTTGCATGAAAATGATGCTTTTTCACAAACGGAGATAGCTGACACAAATAACAAAAGGTCAATACCATCCCTACAGCAGCAAATAATACTGTTAACTCAAATGTAATAGGTATCCAGGCAGGCAAAGAAAAATGCGGTTTACCACCAATATTCAATGGCCAGTCTTTTGTTAAGATCCAACTGATGCAACTCAATGCTGTTGTTGTTCCGGTAATACCATAAATAAACCCTGCAGTATGTATGCTGGTTTCTCTTAATCCCATTGCATGGTCTAGACCATGTACAGGAAATGGTGTGTACACATCATGAATTTTGTATCCGGCCTTGCGTACATTCTTTACCGCAGGGAACAATACATGTTCATCATCGAAACACCCAACTACAAATTTTTTAATTCCTCCAGCCATCTTAATTATATTTACGAATTACGATTTTTGATTTACGATTTCTTTAAACCTGTTAAACCCTTAACGTTTTAAACCTTGAACGTTTTAATGAGCATGCTCAACTTCTTCGATATAGAATTTTTCAGCATCTGCTTTTTCTATATCGGTCATTTTACGTTTATAACTTTCTCCTGTTGTTTTCAACACACTCTTAATTTCCGCAACCGCAATAACAGGGAAGTATTTAGCAAATAAGAAGAAGCAGGTAAAGAACAATCCGAACGTACCCAGATAAAACCCGATCTCATAAACAGAAGGACTATAGTAAGTACTCCAGCTTGATGGAAGATAATCTCTGTAAGTAGACGTTACGATAATTACAAACCTTTCGTACCACATACCTATGTTTACGATAATACTCATGAAGAAAGTAAACGCAACGTTTCTTCTTAATTTTTTTACCCAGAACATTTGTGGAGATACCACATTACAGAACATCATTAACCAATAGCTCCATCCATAAGGACTGAACAGGTTAGCTCTGTTTTCTTTAAATGCATACCACTCGTAAGGATTTTGTCCGTACCAAGCGATGAACAACTCTGTGATATAAGCGATACCCACGATAGACCCTGTCAATACAATTACTTTATTCATTGCTTCGATGTGACCTAATGTGATATAATCTTCTAATGCAAATACTTTTCTTAAGATGATCATCAGCGTTTGCACCATTGCAAAACCAGAGAAGATCGCACCCGCCACAAAGTAAGGAGGGAAGATGGTGGTGTGCCAACCAGGAACAACCGAAGTTGCAAAGTCAAAGGATACGATCGTATGTACAGAAAGTACCAACGGCGTACTTAAACCTGCCAATACCAACGACAAGCTTTCGTGACGTTGCCAGTGCTTAGTGCTACCTGTCCAACCGAAAGAAGCAACACCATATAATAATTTACGCAATTTAGTTTTAGCTCTGTCTCTTACTGTTGCCAGATCTGGTAACAAACCAGAGTACCAGAATAATAATGAAACAGTGAAATAAGTTGATATCGCAAATACGTCCCAAAGTAGTGGAGAGTTAAAGTTAACCCATAAAGGACCACGGGTATTTGGATAAGGTAATACAAAGAATGCCATCCACACACGACCCATATGCCAGATAGGAAACTGACCGGCGCACATTACCGCAAAAATTGTCATCGCTTCCGCAGCTCTGTTCACACCTGTTCTCCAACCTTGTCTGAATAATAATAAAATCGCAGAGATCAACGTTCCGGCGTGACCAATACCTACCCACCATACGAAGTTGGTAATATCCCAACCCCAACCGATGGTCTTATTAAGGTTCCACTGACCGATACCATAGGTAACCTCTCTGTAAATACTATACACCCCAAATAACAGCAATCCAACACTGATCCAGAAACCAATATACCAAAGGCGACTTGGTTTCATCTCAATCGGACGTATAATATCTTCCGTTACCTGGTGATAATCTTTATTACCATCAACTAGTGGTTCCCTGATTTGTGACTCGTACTTTAATAATGACATATCTTTTAAAGTGAAAAGTGAAAAGTGAAAAGTGAAACCTTTGTCGCTTTCTCTTTTATATTTTTAAATTTTTACTTATTCTTTTGTTACGAACTATTGTTCTTTATTCAACTTCAGTGGCGTCGCACTCTTCAACATTTGTTCTCTATTGAACCAACACAATCTTCAAATCAATTAATGATGTGCCGCTTCTGCTTTCTCTTCCGCTTTTGCTTCGCCATGTCCTTCTGCTTCTTTTTCGTTTGTTACATTTCTATCGGTGTTTTTAATTTTCACCTGATAGCTAACATTCGGTAAAACGTGCAGTTGTTCCAATACATAGAAAGTACGGTGTTCGTCTTCTCTTAATTTAGACACTTCACTTTCTTTATCATTTACATTACCAAAAGTGATAGAGTGTGTAGGACAAGCTTGCATACAAGCAGTCTTAACGTTTCTTACCAAACTTGGATCTTCTGCTTTTTTAGCAATTAATTTATTTTCCTGTAAACGTTGTACGCAGAAAGAACATTTTTCGATCACACCTCTTGAACGAACAGTTACATCCGGATTCAACACCATTCTTGTAAGGTCGTCATTCATTTGTAGTGTGGTCTCATCTAAGTCAACACCGATCAATGGATTTTGATTATCACCAAAACTATCAGCACCAGTGTAATCTAACCAGTTGAAACGACGCACTTTAAACGGACAGTTATTAGCACAATATCTTGTACCGATACACCTGTTGTATGTCATTTGGTTCAATCCTTCACTACTATGGTTAGTTGCAGCAACCGGACAAACGTTTTCGCAAGGAGCGTTATCACAATGCTGACATAACATCGGCTGGAACACCACATCAGGGTTGTTCATATCACCGGTGAAATATCTGTCGATACGTAACCAATGCATTTCATGGGCTCTCATTACCTGAGTCTTACCTACAACAGCAACGTTGTTTTCTGCAGTACATGCAACTACGCAGGCACTACAACCGGTACAGGTATTTAAGTCGATGCTCATTCCCCATTTGATTCCCGGTTTTTCGTAATCAGGATAAATGGTAGCATCTTTTCTAAAATCTTTTCCACCAAAAGGAAGTAGTTTAACTCTTTCTGTATTTGGCTCTTCTAATACTTCTTCAGGATTAGCAATGAATTTTGCTAAAGTAGTTTCATAAATAACAGGACGGCTTTCTGAAGATCCGTGTACCTGCGTTTGTGCTACAGCGTAAGTGTTACCTGTTTTGGTAATTTCTGCAGCAGCAGAATATCTGAAGCCTGTTCCATCAAACCCAACCAGCGGATAGGCATTTGCACCTGCCCCATTGGCCGAAAGTCCGATGTATTCAGCTGTTTTATTTTTATCTGTACTTTGACGACCATAACCTAATGCAACTGCTACAGTTTCTGATTGTACACCAGGTATGATCAATACCGGCAATTCAATACTTTTTCCGTTAACTGTAATTTTTACAGTTGGTTTTTCAGGTTGTACTTCATAACCATCTCCCTGACGTTGATTACCCAATACATCGATACCCAAAATAGTTTTGGCCAATGCAGGGCTCATCATTGCGTAGTTATCCCAAGTCACTTTAGAAATAGGATCAGGTAATTCCTGCAACCATGGGTTGTTGGCTTGTTTACCGCTACCAATTGATACTTTTTGATAAATAACCAATTCATATTTGCCACCTTTAGCCTCAGTTGCTTTTGCAGCAGCAGCAGCAAGTGCAGCTCCACTAAAAGTTGCCCCTCCGGCAGCAGCTGGAGTGGCCGGTTCAATTACACCATCTTGTAATGCTTTATTATAAGCATCTTCTCCGGCTAATTTAGCAGTCCAATATGTTTTAAAATATGTTTCGTAATCCGCAGTTGTACTGCCAGACCATTTTAATAAAGAGGTTTGGAACGCTCTTGTTTTAAATAATGGATTGATCGTTGGTTGGATCAAACTGATATAACCAGTTTTTGGTTCAGCATCACCGAAGCTTTCTAACCAATGGTGAGACGGAATAGAGAATTTACACAATTCCGTTGTTTCATTCATTGTGCCATTGAAAGAAATTGTAACAGGTACTTTTTTCAATGCTTCAGCAAATTTTTTGCTGTCATAATAAGTATATACAGGGTTTGATTCGTACACCAATAAAGCACCAATCGCACCTGCATTCATTTCGTCTACCAATTTGGTAATATCTGCATCTATCCCTTTACGATAGTTAGAAGTTGCAGACCAGTCAATTGTTTTACCATTAGCTCCAATCGCTTCATTAATTGCGTTTACAATGATCTGAAGATTTACATCATTGCTTCCGCAAACAACTAATGCTGCACCTTTACTAGCAGTTAATGCAGCAGCGGCGGTTTCAATTCCTTTAACCAAGGCCGCATCATTGATAGCAGGAGCTGTTACAGCGCCACCCAATTTTGCTAACAATGCTAACGCTACTGCTGCTTTTTGAGATGGCTTATGTACAAAACGATCATCGGCATTACTACCTGTAAGACTCATTGTACTTTCAAACTGTATATGACGGCTCATTTCAGGTTTTTCTCCTGAGATCTTTCTGCTTTTTGCGTATTGAGTACTAAACTCAACCGGATTTAACCAGGTTCCTAAGAAATCTGCTCCTATACTTACAATTACTTTAGCCGCATCAAAATGATAAGAAGGAATAGCCTTTTTACCATAACATGCTTCATTGGCTAATAACATACCGCTGTAACTGATCGCATCGTATTGCACGTGACGGCTACCGGCAGGTTGTTTAGCAAGGAATTCAGTAATAACCTGTTCAGTACTTGGAGAATTGATCGTTGAAGATAAAATAATAACCGGTTTTCCGGCAACGCCTGCCATTGCAGTCGCTACTAATTTATCTAACGCATCAAAACTGGTTACTTCTTTAAATCCTTTGCCATCGTTCTGTTGTGGGTAACGTAAACGTGTGGTATCGTATAGATCTAAAACAGAAGCCTGTGCTTGTGCACTAGTTCCTCCATTTGTAATAGTAGATAATTCGTTCCCTTCAATTTTGATTGGTCTTCCGTCTCTTTGTTTAACAACAACCGGAATAACATCACCTTCATTTACATAAGTAGAAGCATAATAATTTGCAACACCCGGAATGATATTATCCGGACGATGTAAATAAGGCACAGCCTTGCGTACAGGCATTTCACAACTTGCAGCTAATGTTGCCGCAGCAGTGCTAAAACCTAAATATTTAAGAAAATCTCTACGAGGAGTTTTTGAATTCAGCATACCATTGTCCAATTCTTCCAATGGCAACAAATCTTCCTGAAATTCGTTTTTTGCCGACTTTTCAAAAGCTTCTGTTTGATTTAGCTCTCCAAAATTTTGCCAGTACTTCTTATTACTCATAATATGATAGTTCGATAATTTGGTGATTTGATAATTTGGCGATTTGATAATTTGGCAATTGAAAAACTTACATACATTTTCAAATCTCCAAATCAGCTAATCTTCAAATCAATATTAATAGTGACATTTTTGACATTCTGTTCCACCGATCTTTTCAACTGTTACACTGTCCATTTTACCAGCTTTGATATCATTGTGGAATTTCTCGTAAATGCTGTAAAATTTGTTTCCTTCTCCGGTTTCTTTGTTATAGAAGTTAACCTTTGATTCTCTGTGACAATTGATACACCAGCCCATGCTTAGGTCAGCAAATTGTTTTACTTCAGGCATTTCCTGTATAGGGCCATGGCAGGTCTGACATTGTTGTTTACCTACTTTTACGTGTTGGCTATGGTTAAAGTAAACATGGTCAGGCAGGTTGTGAATTTTTACCCATTCGATTGGTCTGCCTGGTTTATCGTAAGTTTTTGAATCAGGATTCCAACCTGCGTATTGATATAGTTTTTGAATTTCTGCAGTACCGTTTACCTGTGTACCATCTTCTCTTACAATAGGATCTCCTTTGTACTCTTTAATGGCTTTGTGGCAATTCATACAAACATTTACTGAAGGAATACTTGCTTGTTTGCTATCCTGAGCTCCTCCATGACAGTATAAACAACTGATCTGGTTAGTGCCGGCATGTACTTTATGTGAATAGTAAATAGGTTGTACTGGTTGATAGTTTTTCATTCTACCCAAACCAATAGCTGCATTAATTGTAATGTAACCTCCTACAAAAAATAACGCTAAAACACCTAACATTAGGTAGCTTTTATTGCGGTAGAATGGCACCGGCTCACTTCTTAATATACCTTCTTTTTCATCTGATAATTTACGTAAGCTGCTGTTTACCTGTAATAATATAAATGCAATTACAGCAAGAATAATGGTAAGGATTCCAAATAAAAGCGAATTGTCTTCTTTAGGTGCTTCTCCGTTTGTTGCACTAACTGCAGGTGCTTTTTTCTCATATTTATCTGCCCAATCCAATATAGCAGTAATATCAGCTTTACTGATATTAGCTTCACTTTGAGCCGTCATCACAGAGCCGTATTTGGCTTTCAAAGCCTTTGCGTAAGGGTCTGTTTCTACCATTGAGGTAGTATTATATACCCATTTATATACCCAATCAGGACTTGGTTCTCTCTTTCTTGCACCTTTCAACGCCGGACCTGTGTAGTCTTCATCGGGTTTATGACAGTTGGCACAATTTGCTTTAAAAAGCGCCTCGCCATCTTGGGCAAAAATTGAATTATTAAAAGAAACAAGTGCAACGAATAGTAAACTTGCAAGAATTTTGTAAAAGTTTTTTCTATAACGACTCATACAGATAATAGCGGATGTCTTGGTGTGGAAAAATTTCCTTCTTTGGCTGCAAAAATAAGGCAGGATATTGACAATATATCAACATTTCGAAAAAAAATTTTTGCCCATTGGACGTGGGTTTCAGCGAATTGTTGATTTTAGCAACCTCCTATTGTCATATTTATGTAAACAGTTTTTTGCTTCTTTAGATTTATAAAGATTGGTTAGTATTTCACAAATTTTTGCGTCACTTTTGCCAAATGTTGGAGAAATTAAAACAACGTTGGGGTGTAAACGAACTAAACCTGATATTGATAATTTGCACCTTTGCCCTCGGCGGGAGCCTTTGTGGCTATACCGGCAGAAGATTATTGGTCCTTTTTGACATCGACAAAGGTTTTCTTTGGGTATTACTATATATAATACTGATCACCATCTTGTGGCCATTCTGTGTATTATTAATAAGCATCCCCCTGGGGCAGTTCAATTTTTTTACCCGCTATTTGTCTAAAATCTGGAAAAGAATGAATGGAAAGAATAAGAATAATGCTTCTATTTCTGTGGCAATATATGCCAGCGGAGCAGGCAGCAATGCAGCCAGGATAATAGAAGAATTTAAAGATCATCCATATATAAAGATTGCCCTAGTTGTTTGCAATAAACCCGGCGCTGGGGTGCTGAAAATAGCAACAGATAATAATATTCCTGTCTTATTAATAGAAAAAGAACGTTTTTTTAGGGGAGATGCCTATTTAGAGGAGCTCAAAAAGCATTCTATCGGCTTCATTATATTGGCAGGCTTTCTATGGAAGATCCCCGCCAAACTCACCGGTGCCTATCCGGGTAAGATCGTTAATATCCATCCGGCGTTATTACCCAATTACGGGGGCAAGGGAATGTATGGCGGTTTCGTACATGCTGCCGTTATTGCTAATAAAGAAAAGGAAAGTGGCATTTCAATTCATTATGTTGATGAATTATATGACCATGGGAACATCATTTTTCAGGCAAAATGCCCCGTAAGTGATGATGATACCCCTGATACATTGGCTCAGAAAATTCATGTGCTCGAGCATCAACATTATCCTAAAGTGATTGCCCTGGTTTTGCAACAAATGCAAAATCAGCGTTAAAAGAATCAGGTTATCTTATAAAAGAACAATACTTGGGTTAATATTGTAGCTAATATTCAAGTGTATTGCATCAATATGTACAAAAATACTTCTGCGTTGCTTTCTTTTTATTGATCGCAAATATATGTGCAGCACAACTTACTGTAAGCGGCACTGTCTATGATTCAACAAAAATTATACCTGTAAAAGATGTAATTGTACAAAGCAGTAGCGGTAGAACTGCTATTACAGACTCTGCCGGCCATTATGAGATTGTTACAGATGATGCCGATTCTCTGACCTTCATTTATAATAACAAGCCTTCTCTAAAATTTTCTGTCCGACAGATAGAAAACATCAGCAGCTTTGATATTTCTTTACGCATACGTACTTATGAAAAATACAAATCGCTAAGAGAAGTAAAAGTTTTCAGCAAAACATATAAACAAGACTCCATTGAAAACAGGGAAAGGTATGCCAAGATCTTTAATCATACTAAACCGGGCATTAGTACCACAACCTCTACTTATTCCGGAGTTCCGGGGATGGATCTGGATGAATTTATAAACATATTCAGATTTAAGAGGAACAGGCAACTCCGCAATATGCAAAACAGGTTGCTGGAACAGGAGCAGGAAAATTACATCAACTATCGTTTTAATAAAATGATGGTAAAAAGAATAACGCATCTCGATGGGAAAGAATTAGACACATTCATGCAAAAATACCGACCCGATTATGCATTCACAATAGCCAGTAGTACGGTAGATTTTTATCAATACATATTAAACTCGTCTTATCAATTTAAAAGAGATCTCCTGTTAAACAAGTAATCATATCAGTTTTACACCGGCACATTGATTGCCACTAAAGTGCCTTTTTCCGGTGTACTATCAAATTCAATAGTGCCTTTTAAATACTCTATCCGGGTTCGCATATTTTTTAACCCGATACCTTCTATATTTTCTTTTTGAGATATATCAAACCCTTTTCCGTTGTCTTCTATCGTAATGCTGATCCCATCAATATCTTTTATCAGAGAAATATCCAACTGATTAGCACCACTGTGTTTAATTACATTATTTACACACTCTTGTATCACCCGATATAAAACAGTTTCTGCATTACTATCTATCCTTTCATTCAATCCCTCACTAAACAGATCTACTTTTAATATTCTGCTGTCGATCTTATCAATAAATTCTCTGATAGCATTTGCCAATCCTTTTTTAAGCAAGGCATTTGGCATCATCTGATGGCTTACACTTCTTACTTCCTTACAACTCTCATCTACCAACGATACTATTTTATCATACGCCATTTTTTGATTTTTGTCTTTCAATTGCAGATCAGATTCAAAAGCAGACAGATTCATTTTCGCCGCACTCATCATTTGCCCAACCCCGTCATGCAATTCCTGGGCAATTCGTTTACGTTCATTCTCTTCTGCTTCTAATACTGCTTTTGTAGAAAGATCCTGTTGTTTTATGATGGCATCTCTCAATTTGGTCTCTTGTCTTAATTTATATCTGCGGTAAAAACTATAACTCAGCAAACTCAATAAAATAAACAATCCGATAGACCCAAAAAGCCAGTAGTTTTTTTTCGTCAGCTCAAATTTTTGTTGTTGTATCTGTTTTTCCTTTTGCGCTGTTTGATACTTTGCTTCAGCATCCGCCATTTGTTTATTTCTTTCTATGTTTATCAGGCTGTCGCTATATAGGGAGAATTTATGTTGCCATTCATATGCCTTTGGATAATCTTTTAAACCGGCATATTCTACTGCCATATTATCTGCAGATGCAACCAGAATATCCAGTGCGCCAATTTTTTCTGCGATAGCAAATCCTTTTACATTATACGCTAACGCTTCAGCATAACCGTTAGTTTTATTCAATGCACTGGCAATATTTACATTGTTAGCTGCTATTACAAACTGATCTCCCAATTTTTCTGCAATAACCAGAGCCTGTTTGTAATAATCAATTGCCTGGGGATATTTATCCATGTTCTTATACATTACCCCAAGATTATTCAAGGCGATAGATATTCGTTGGTCATTTTGTATCTTCTTATAAATGTCCAATGCTATCTCGTAATAGTGTACCGCAGTGTCAAACTTTTGTTGCATCTCATACACAATGCCTGTATTGTTTGCACAATCTGCAATGGTAAGAGAGTCTTTTAATTCTAACGCTATGGCTTCGGCTTTGGCATGATACACCAACGCTTTCGAAAAATTTTTTTGCTCTCTGTATAAAGCCCCGATATTATTCAGCGCTTTGGCTTTGGAAGATCGGTCACCGGTTTCTTCCGCCAATTTTTCTGAAGACTGATAATTTTGTAAAGACTCTAACGGTTTGCCTAATTGCCCGTAAATTTTACCGATGTTAAAATAAATACGAATGGCTCTTTTTTTATCGCCGTTTTGTAATGCTTGAGTAAGTGTTTTTTGAAAGATCGTTAAAGATTGTTCATAATCTCCGGTACTGAACAATTCGGTTGCTTGTTTTAATAACAGCGTATCTACCTGTGATTTCCCAATCAGATTGAATGAGCAAAAAAAGAGGATGAAAAGAAGTTTTTTCAATTTGGTTTCGGTTTAGATTTAAAAATACACATTTGATTTGATGATTTGAAAATTTGGAGATTATTGAGCAACCCCTCATCTCCAAATTTTCAAATCTCCAAATTAGAACTATTTTTGTTGAAACTATTTTTATGAATCAAACAACATTAGGTATAGGTACAAGATTACAACATACTCAACACGGGCCCGGTGTGATCATCGGCGTAAAATATGCCACGTACATTATCTCATTCATTAATTATGGTATCAAAGAAATTGACAAAACGGATACGCACTTGGAGGAGATCATTGCTGAAAATGCGACAGTAGAATTAGAAACTACCAGCGATGTAGAAAGATCTTTATTAAAAATATTGCGTTTATGGAATGGTGTTAGCGAAGTGGTTCCGTTGGGAGATAAATGGAAAGGGGGCACTATGTTGCTGCAAGCTGCGGATAAAACCTTAAAGCCCAAAGAAATTCCCATTGAAGATTTTTTTCACAAAATAGTAATGCTCAGAGACAGGCTAAGAGTACTCGAACAAAATATCAACAGTAATAAAAAACTGAGCGATGAAGAAAAAGTAAACATTCAGCAATATATTACCCGTTGTTACGGCTCTCTCACTACTTTCAACGTTTTATTTAAAGATAAGGAAGATTGGTTTGTAGGAGAGAAGGGGGGTAAAGAAGATTAAATAATAAAGGTGACGATTTGCATAAATCATCACCTTATATCAAAACAATTTAATCGTCGTCTTTTTCTTTTTTATTCTCTTTTCCTTCTATATTTTTTTCATTCGCATTTTGTTGTGTAACTGTTGCGGCACCTGCGCTTATTTCTGTGTGGCGAATCTGGCCACCATAATAACCCGTACGAGCCATTGCCGCAAAACACACAGCAGAGAAAAGAAAAGTGGCCATAAAGGCCGTTTTTGCCATTGTTGTTTTTTTTCTTTCTAGAAATAATGCCAACAAAGCCGATACTCCTGTAAGTCCCATTAACCAGATAGCGAGTGTTGCTGCATCTTCGTGCAGCTCGATCATGGTTTTCACTACACCCGGCAGCTTTTCTACAGATTCTTCCGCTGGTTCTCCGGTTAAATAAACAGGTATAGCAATAATGGCCATCAATGCTAATATTACCGAGGAAATTATTTTGATATTGTTTTGATTTTTAATGAGCCCCCATAACAGAAGGCCGCTGCCAATCAAAGTTCCTATAATTGGAAAATGATTGAGCAGCAAATGAAGATGTGTTGTATTCATTGCTAAAATTTTATTGTTGAAAAAATATCGTTCTATAAAAGATCAACAATAACGGGGAGGTTGCCAGATAGCAGCCAGATATTGTGAATGAATAAATGAATCATTTCGTATAAAGAATCCCATATCTTTTACCTGAATAGCAGTAAAAAAAATGCTCGACTGAAAAGCTGGTAATAAGTATACTGGTGCTGAAGTAATATTTTCCACTGACTTGAATGGTAACTTATTGTCTTCGTTTGCATCGTTGTCTGTTCCGTTTTCGGTGTAGTAATGCTGAATTAGAAAAGCGATGAGTTTAGTTTTATTATCTTCTTCCTTATGGTCATAGAAATGCGCTACCAACAAAGGTAATTTCATCAATTCCTTACATGGATTTGCTGATACCAGATAAATGGCTATCAAAAAAAGCGACGCTATTTTATTAAAACACCCCACAATACAAATTACAGGCAAAAAAGATTTTGAATCAATGATTTTCATCAGCAAAATGCGCTAAAACACACCATTCAAAAGCTTGTTATGGTTAACGGGATTTTTTAGTGTACCTTTAACCGAATCTGCCGAAACAATTAGCACTTTTTTCAACAGGTTTTTTACAACAACTTCATTGTTCCGATTAATGGAACTATTTAAAACAAAAAGAGAAAAGCACTATGGCGGAAACCTGGAATAAAAAGGAAAGAGAAAAGAAAAAAAAGCAAGAACGCAAAGAAAAAGCTGAAAAGAAACAAGAGCGTAAAGAAAACAGCAGTGGCGACACAAGTCTGGAGAGTATGCTTATGTACCTTGATGAAAATGGCAATTTTACCTCTAAACCTCCAGATCCGAGAAAGAAGATAGTTGTTAATGTAGAAGATATTCAGATTGGTGTACCTAAACACGAACCAACTAACCCCGAAGACCTTATCAGAAAAGGCGTAGTTACATTTTTTAATGATGCTAAAGGATATGGCTTTATAAAAGATACAGAAACACAAGAAAGTGTTTTTGTTCATATAAATGCATTATCAGAAGCTATCAAAGAAAATAATATGGTGACTTTTGAAGTAGAGATGGGACCAAAGGGTGCCAGCGCTACTAATGTGAAACTGTTAAAGTAATATCACTTAGTTCAATAGTTCTTTCTGTAAAAATTCATTCGCATCTATACCCTTTTCATCTTTTAATGAATAGGATATATTCAATGCATCGGAAGTTTGCACCGCATTTTTTCCATCAAGATATATAACCTTACCGGACTCAAACACAAGACTGGTAAGGTTAATTTTTGTAACGAAGGATTTATACCTTATTGGCAATACTATGTACATTTCCGGATACCAGGCTCTTGATGAGTAGTTGGCAATCTTATAAATCAGTATTTTTTCCCAGGCAAATAGCTGGTTACTGTATCTGAAGCTATTGTATTTTTGAAAGGCTATCTTATCAGAGAGCTCTTTTATACCTTCTCCGCTTTCAAAATAATTATCACACATAATATCTGCCGCTTTTAACGAATCAAAAATGATTCTAGACGTATCATGGTTGAACCAGTCTGTATTATTGGTTTTCACTTTTGGCTCACATATCTTCATCTCTATCTTATAATTTGTAAAATCTCTTTTGATAGAATCCATCGTAAGTTCAACAGACAATGAAGGAGATTGTGCAAAAAGATTTTGACCATTCCCAAAGATCACCATCCAACAAAAACATCGCAAAATGACAGGGATAGAGAACACTTGTTTCATGTAATAAAGTTACTCCTTATCAATATGTTTTACAATACCACTACCAGGGTATTCTGCCTATTAGTCAAAGCCCTCTTCCTCCGGTTACAATACTATAAATTGCAGGAAGGTACCTCCGTAACAGATACCCGAAACCTATGGAAAATATTATGATACATAATGGCAATACAATGAAAGTAACGAGCCTGTACCCCGGATAATGATCTATATATAAGAAAATGGCTTTGGTTGCATATAGAACAAGCGGCGCATGCAGCACATATATCATAAATGAGAATGCGGTCAGCTGTACAAACCAGGCCTTGCCCATGCAGTATTTCACCATAGCATTGCCTCCGTACCAGGCAACGATCAATCCGCTTATAACAACTATTTTATGGCAAAGCAATAAAATGTGTTCTATGCCATTAAAATGCGGCAAAAAAGCTAGCAGTGTTTTTACCACAGAAAGCGCAACAAAAACAATAAACCAATATACCGGTTGTAACCATTTTCCGGGTTTATCAATATCAAAATTGGTTTTCTGCATCCAGATACCAAGGGAGAAAAATAACAGTCCTTCTCCTTCCACAAACACAATACCAACAGTGGCCAACCAGGCTAAAACTGCAAAGGAGAAGAATATCCATTTTGCAATACGATGCGTTACACACCAACGCAACGCCGGATACGCCAGGTTATAAAAAAACAACACCCGAATAAACCACAACTGATAACTGGCAGGAAAAAAGATCCATCGTGCCAATACCTCATACCAGTGATATTGATGCAACAATGTTCTGGTGTTATCTATTTGCATCATACGTGTTGCGATGATTATATTTTTACCGAAATAAAAAAATTCCAATACATAGGTCAGTATCAATGCTATGGCACTCCATATCAGGTAAGGATAAAGTAATGTTTTTACCCGTTTGCCAGTTCTTTCTTTATAAGGTTTACTATCTCCCATGGCAAATAAGTAACCAGAGATGATAAACAGCATGGGTATACGGAAACGAAATAATCCATTCGCCAGCCAGTATTCTGTAAAAGTGGTGAATGATAGCGGTTCTCCCGGAAGTGTCCAGGGTTGTAAATAATTCAAATCGAGATTGTACCCATGTACAAAAACCAATAGCACCATAGATACAAAAGCCCAAAATCTGAATTTTTGTGAATTGAATGCAGATAACATACGATCGATTGACATATCAATGATAACAACTATCAACCAGATATTTAAATAAATTATTATCTATTGTAATAAAAAGAAGATAAACGGCAATAACAGCTACCTTCACCTCAACACCGGCAAATTGCCAAATTCAGCTTCCCAATCATTTTTATTGAAAGATAGTTTTAATACACTCGTAGATAGTTTTATTGATAATAAAGTGGGGGTGGCAGAAAATTTTTTACCTGCCAT
The DNA here is from genome assembly GCF_020783315.1 of Ferruginibacter lapsinanis. NCBI lineage: Bacteria > Pseudomonadati > Bacteroidota > Chitinophagia > Chitinophagales > Chitinophagaceae > Ferruginibacter > Ferruginibacter lapsinanis. Next base: position 1,020,606 of record NZ_CP086063.1, read on the forward strand.
GCTTGCCGGTAATCTAAAAGAGAACCTGATCAAACTCTATAATGAAAAACAACTGCAGCAAGCCGGAACCGGGAATGATACCACTGTAGTACATAATAAATTAATGAGAAGTGATATTATTTATTGGTTAGACCGTAAGCATAATAACCAGTATGAGAATGAATTTTTTGAGTTGATGGATAATTTTGTTTCCTTTTTAAACAGTACCTGTTACACTGGTATTACAGGATATGAATTTCATTATACTATGTACGAACCGGGAAGTTTTTATAAAAAACATCTGGACCAGTTTCGAAATAATGACAGCAGGCAATATTCAATGATACTATATCTTAATGATAACTGGCAGGATGAAGACGGCGGAAAATTGCGTATACACCATAGTGATAGTTTTCAAGACATATCTCCAGAAAACGGAAAAATAGTTTTCTTCAAAAGCAATGAACTTCCTCACGAAGTTATGATCACCAATAAGCCCAGACTGAGTATTACCGGGTGGTTGAAAATACATTAAACAGAAATTCTTCCTCAAACAATGTCGAACAATTTCTACAACAATCTCATCATTTTTATTACATTTTTTCTTTTGTTCCAAGCCGATATTTGTATTGTCAATTATCCAACTATCCAAATGAAAACAACGCAATAATCCAAATCCTTGAAAATTGACGATGTAGTAGAAAATGAGACTACCAAAATCCTGTTCTAAGAAAAACCTTCAGCAATGAGGGTTTTTTATTTTACAAATTGCCGGTAAATAGTATAATTTCTACCCCAATCGCATTGTTTTAATGACATTTAATCCTTTGAATCAAACCGATCTTTGTATTGTCAATTATCCAACTATCCAAACCAAACAATATCCAGATCCGTATCCATGAAAATTGACCAAGTAGTGATAAAAAGAAACTACCTTAAACCCTGTTTACCAATAAAAAGCCTTCAGTAATGAGGGTTTTTTGTTTTACAAGTAATAAAAAACCGGAAAGGGTAATCCCTTTCCGGTTCATTCACATATACGCTAACTTTTTTAATTTGCTTTGATCACTTCATACCAGATCTCTCCGTTCTGTTGTATAACAGGCTTATATTGGGCTCCATCTATTGTATAATATGTTTCGCCATCAATTACTACTGTTTGATATCCTTCCGGTAAGCTTTCTACTATCGCACCCAAAGGGGGTGATACGACAAAATAATTAGCCCCTCTTTGATCGTAGTAAGTGCCATTAAAATAATAATAAGGGTAATTACGCACATATATTCTTCTGTAACCTACCGGCAATACATTAATATAAATACCTATCGGTGGAGCACATACAATAAACAAATTGTTATATGGTCGATAAAAAACTCCATCCCAATAATGGTAGCCAAAGCCGCCAAAATTAATATTGATATAGGTTGAAGGCAGACTGTAAAAATAGCTGTTACGCCTTGGCAGATAATCATATCTCCAGCCGGGGTTATATGGACTATATATTGGTCTTCGATCATACCTGTACTCAGGACGATAAGCCGGCCTGTCCCGGGTGCCTATAACAGGTCTGTTATTATAATTATTGTTGCCGGGTCTGTTAAAGTTATTGTTTGTTGCCGGACGATTTGTTTGTGGGATCCTGTCTGTATTACGATCGATATTTCTGTCACGACTTATATCCCTATTAACATTTCTTTCGGGAGCAGGTGTATTGTTAATTCCACGATTATTATTTCTATCAAAATTAACATTGTTCTGCCCACGGTTAAAATCTCTAGAAGGATTATTGTTACCCCTATTGATCACCACATCATTATTTTGTCTGATACGTGGCGGCATTTCCCTTACCTGGTTCTGTCTCGGGGTAGTTTCCCGTACTGTTGCATTTCTTTCTCTGCCTCGATCTCTCTGGGCAATTGCAGAGCCGGCAAACAACCAACTCGACAAAAGTGCAACTGTTACTGCAGTTGCATAACGCCTGCTTATAGCAGAGGTTATAAATAAATTACTTGTTTTCATCTGGTTTTTTTTAATTGTAAAAAAAATTCATAATTCTTTTAAGAATAGACTATTAAATAGTACAATAATCTTACCAAAAGGACTGTTTTCACATAACAATAACATTTGTTAAAAGGATGATAATAGTACCGGAGTCAACTCATCCCTAATCTGTATTTTAGCAGGATGAAAGCAGCCACTATCAGCGAACTGAAACAAGAGTTATTGAATATATCGCCTACACAGGTAACGGAGCTTTGCCTGCGACTTGCCCGTTTTAAAAAAGAGAATAAAGAGCTGCTTACATATTTGCTTTTTGAAGCACATGATACGGACGCTTATATCCAAAGTGTAAAGAAAGAAATGGACGGAGAATTTGAGATAATCAATAAAAGTAATGTATACTTTGTAAAAAAAACACTGCGTAAAATTTTACGCATCACCAATAAATTTATTCGGTACAGCAGTTCGGCCACGGTAGAAACTGAATTACTGATCTACTTTTGTGCGTCAGTAAAAAATTTAGGTAGTACTATCAATAACAATCCCGTCATTAATAATATTTATCAAAATCAATTGAAGAAAATAAACAAAGCGGTAGCCACAATGCACGAAGACCTGCAATACGATTATTTGAAAGAAATAAAAAAGCTGAGTGAGTAAGAAAAAGATCTAATCAATATCTCTATCTGTATTTGGTTTGGGCTCGGTAAGTCTACCGCGTTTGTAAATAATCAACCCATTTAAAAAATTACGAAGGATCTGATCTCCTGCTTCTACATAACCAGGGTGATCAGCATTTCTAAAAATATCTCCGAGCGCTCCTTTACTGATCTCAAAATCAACCAATGCCAGGATCTCAATTATATCATCATTTCTTAAAGACAGCGCCACACGTAGTTTTTTCAGAATATCATTGTTGCTTAGCATATATTATTTTTTATAGGATAAAAGTAGGTTTACTTTTTTATTATTCTATTAATTTAAAGTAGGTTACTTTATATCGGTGATTAACAATCTTTCCCTGTACTGCCGCTTTTCTGATAGCATTACAAAAACCTTCTTTTGCATGTGCGTCTCCATGATCGTCGATATTCGTTCCGTCAACAAAATAAGCTTTCTTATTTATACGAACTGCCAAATTACATCCCTTGCCAGGCAAATGAAATTGACATTGCCCACAAGAAACTTCTACTATTTCAATTTTTTTTGTTGTATCAGGTAACGAAATATTTACCCGATCATTTTGTGCTTTTATATTTTGAAAAAATAAAATGCAAATAATAACGCAACCAATTGATCTCATAAAAAATATTGACGTATGAATAATTATTAAAATTAAGATTTATTAAAGGGATATCTTCTTTTTAACCCTAAAAGACACTTCTGACAAGGGGATATATAATCAAATACGATGTTTGGACATCATATTTATAATTACACAAAACCCTTATCCATAAAGGCTTTTAAAATTTTTTTAACTTTTTAACCGCAATGAAACGACTCTTATTTTGATTTGCAGGGCGTCTGAAGCCGCTGTACTTTTGCTTTATCAATCCAATGTGACCCGTTTATAAATTACTCACAAAGGCGTTTACCTACCATTGCCTGCTTAGAAAAAAATTATTTGTACGTACTTACCGAGAACTTGTTGTTATGAAAATGAAGAGGACTTTTTTTCTAACATTTAAAAATTAAGATTATGAAAACGTTAAAAAACACACATCGCACATTAATAGTTGCCTTTGCACTTATATTTTCGCTAACGGCAGCTAACAACGTAAAAGCTGAAGCAGGAAAAGATTTTATTCCCGTAGCAGTGAAATACGTAGGAACGGCAAACAATGCACCTGTATTTCAATTGTCTTTTAGTAATGAGCAGGTTGAAACATTTGCTATTACTATCAAAAACAAAGAAAACACCATTTATTTTGAAAAATTAAAAGGTACAAGCAAAACACTGCTTCGCAAATATCAGTTCATTAATGAAAGTGGATCTGATAACGAAGATGAACAAATCACCATTGAAGTAAGAAATGTTTCTACTAACAAAGTAGTTACTTATACTTTTAATGTTAATGAGGCTTCATCTAAAGGATATGACCTTGTTGCAGTAAAATAAAGTATAACATGAATTGCCGGAAGATATAATGATCCGGTAATTCATGTTGTATTATATATTTCTGTTGCGGTGGTTAACTATGCATGAGGAATATTTTACACACCAGTATGGTAGAAAAATGCTTATCTGTTTTCTTCATAACATATAATACGGCGGTAAACCTGCAGTTACGTTAATTAAGTGCTTGAGGTATGGTATTTGACTTCATACTGAAAGCTACATGGTACAAAATGTACTTCAACAAAATGCAGCACTTAACCGTTTAATTTTATTTATGAAAAAAGTAATTGCTTTTTTGTCGCTGGCTGTTGTAGCAATGGCCTGTACAAATGATCCAAAAGAAACTAACAAAGATGTGATCGTTATTCCTGCCACGCCGGCTCCACCAACACAAACCATCATTGTAAAAGATCCTCCTGCAAAATCAACAACAGTAATTTTGGATAAAAAAGGAGTGCAGGTTGAAACAAAGAAGGTTGATGTTTCTATTAAACCCTGATCCGGTTTGTTGATGTATTTTAAAAGTATGTAACAAAGGCAATTGCTTTTGTTTGCTTTTTTTTGATTTTCTTTGCCTGAATGGCACTTCATATCACCTCATTGAACTCAGGCAGCAATGGTAATTGTTATTACGTTGGTAATGCAACAGATGCTGTATTGATAGATGTTGGTATCTCCTGCAGGGAGACAGAAATCCGTATGAAGCAATTAGGGCTTTCCTTAAAAACAATAAAGGCCATTTTCGTATCGCATGAACATACAGATCACATTAAAGGTGTTTCTACTTTAGCACATAAATACAGTGTGCCTGTTTACATTACAGATGCAACTGCAAAAAATGGTCCCCGATTGATCAAACATCTTTCTAAACCATTTATTGCTGATCAACCTGTTACTGTTGGTAATTTAGAAATCACCGGTTTTACCAAACAACATGATGCCGCCGACCCACATAGTTTTATTATACGACACAATGAAATAACTGTTGGCGTATTTACCGATATTGGCACTGTTTGCAAACAAGTGATCCGGTATTTCAAACAATGCCATGCTGTTTTTTTAGAAGCTAATTATGATGAAACATTACTGGAAAATGGAGGTTACCCAATCTATTTAAAAAACAGGATAAGAGGAGGACAGGGGCATTTATCTAACAAAGAAGCGTTAGAGCTGTTTATAGAACATCGGCCGTCTTTTATGACGCATTTGTTATTATCACATTTATCGAAAGACAATAATTCACCACAACTTGCAGAAGAGCTGTTTAAAAAACATGCCGGTGACACAAATATTATTGTTGCATCCCGTTACCAGGCTACAGATGTAATTACCATTACCGGTAATGAAAAAGCCGAACATATTATCTCTTCAAAACCTATGCAACTTGGTTTATTCAGTTAAAGCTGTATTTTAAGAAATTATACGCTAGTAATAAAAAAAGTTGATCTTCCGAATGGTTGATCAACTCCATATATAAACAAACGTAAACCAACTATTTATTACTTGTATTCGCTAACAGGTATCAGAAATCTACATTTACGATCTCATATACTTTTTGTTATATGCTTTTTTGCCAGCGCTTTAAATGCGGCAGCATATCCAATGACCTCTTTAATATGTCTTTTGGAAAATTCATCTTTTGCATTTGTGAAGTAATTGTTGACTGCATTTGTTCGAGTGTTTCATCAGGCTTTTTAAATGCGCCCTTCTGATAACAATATTTACAATAATCATTGCTTTTTGAACCGTCTTTTTCTGTACCTCTGTCTTCGATATTATCAATGGGCATTGTACAGCTTTGACAGTATAATGTAGGTTGCATGATTAAGATTTTAAAAATTAGAACTCTTATTTAGTTTTCGTAAACCATTTGCCCATCATGGCTCCAGCTTTATCAACCATTTTTCCTGCAAAAACTGAGAGAATGGATGATACGCCATCTGCAAAGAGTGTACTCTTTTCTTCTTTCTCTTTTTTACTAAATAGCTTCGAAATCATTTGCCCCGCAATTTTTACAGGCGCCGCTGCTTCTTTTACATCCCGCCAATCATATTTAATAGCTTTTTCCAGCTCAATTTTTCGTTGTGCTAATTGTTCTTTTTTATTTTTTAATTCTTGTATGCTATTGATCTTTTCCACTTTCGTTCTCTTCTTCTTTAAATAATTTTTTCAGCATGGCATTCATGATAGGTAACCGGATGATTTTTTCTCTGGCTTTCCAGATGAACACACCAATGAGTAAATAAATTCCGGCTACAATTAAAAAACCCCAATAATATTCACCTGTTAGTTTTGCAAATGCAAATGCAAGGGCAATGCTTATTAATGTAATGAAAAACATACATCCCACTAATAGTACAATTATCGTGATGGCTGCGGCTATCACTGCAGAACTTTTTTCTGCTACAGATAGTTTTACCGATGTTATATGATTATTCACATACTCTTTCACATGGTCAGCCAACTCTTCAACCTTCGTAAATACCTGTTCCATTGCTAGTTGCTATTGTGCATATAAAAGTATACAGCACCTGTTAGTACAAGAATGACATTAGTCAGTTTTTTGATTGATTGTGGTTAATTTTTGGGAGGTAGATATTTGATCGGCTATCCTTATAGCAGGAATAAAAAAGAACCACAAATATTAGATCTGTAATACTTACTGGCTTTAATAGAAATTAGATTATTGCCCAATCCTCATAAGAATTTATTAAATTATAACAGCGTCTGATGCCTCTTCCTCCAAGTCGTTATGATTATCTCCTCCTATGCTGTAATAATTATTTTCTTCATCCTCACTTCCAATTGCTTCTTGCTCGTCGTCCTGTTCAGATCCGGGTACATCTAAATCAGTGACCGAACCTTCGTTATCTCCTTCACCTGTGTTTGTGATAATTTCATTGTTTTCATTTGGCGCTTTTTTTTGAGAAATATTTTCGGAATCTACTTCAGTCTGTTCGATACTTTTATCATAAATATCTTCACTGAATGGTATAGGAGTGTGTCCCATTAAATAAATTCCATTTCCAAAATTGTTTGCTGCCTGGCTCATACTATTAGTTTTATTTGGATTGATTGTAGAAAAAATTGTTACCGTTAAATATTAATGTTTTGAAAAATATTCTTTAACAAAAGTGTGTTGTTGATTTTCTGTCATTTTATCTGCTTGTGCTATTTCAATTTTGATCGTATCAAAAAAATGATCCTCTTTTAAAATATTCATTAATTCATTTTTGGCGTTTGTCGGACCAAAGAGAATAACATCTGTATAGTTTTTGATAATGTTACACAACTCCTTATAGTAGGTTGAATTAAGGTGTTGTTCTTTATTATGCATTCCTTTTTCACTTTTGTTTAGCGTGATTTCTTTTTCTTCATTTGTAAACTTTGATTCGATAGTTTTCGTTTCCATCGGGCCTGTTGTTAACTCCATTAAATGAGCTAATGCATGATCCAAACAAATACCTAAAAATTTTTTGGGTGTCATTGTAGTAACATATTAAGTTGCAGAATATTTTTTTATTAAATTATTTAATGAATCGGAGTAGTCCTGTAAATTCTTAATTGTAATTTCCGGGCTCTCTTCATCGGGCACTGTTACTGGCATCTCCGTTATGTATTTTGATAATTCCGGATATTTTTCATTTATCATCATAGTTGTTTTTAAGATCGTTTCAGTAAGTTGTTTTTCTGTGTTCATACAATGGGGTTATTTATTTCTGCATTAAATGACTCAGCATTAAAATCTATTTCTGTTGTAAAGTTGTATACTCTTACATTGATTAGTATTACACAATTAGGGAAAAGAGTTGCAACATTCACAGGTTATAATCCGATAAGAGCCTGATATTTATTTAACGAATATGCCACATCGTTTAAGTATATAATTGAACATGCATAAAAAGAAAATCGACCTTAATCAACTTGTATCTACTTAAATAAGTTAACATGTTTTAATTTGAACGAGTGCCACAATGAGGGTTATTGGAAGGTGATCGAAATTATTTTATCGAACGCTACGGCCTGCCAGCAGGCCTAGTCGGGGTTATCTCCGGGCATAAAAAAGCTCAGAATTTACGCCAAACGTATATTCTGAGCTTCTTACTTGTGGTGTGGGCCGGGATTGAACCGGCGACACAAGGATTTTCAGTCCTTTGCTCTACCAACTGAGCTACCGCACCGTTCCCTTTCGGGGCTGCAAAAATAAGGGAATATTGCTCAAATATTCAATTTTAGTAAGAAAATATTCTGCTAATTACCATATACGCACAAAAACTTGATACGCATTATTTTAAGTTGCTCCCAGTTAAAGCCACTATCAGCAAGCTCTTCCTGCGCTAATTGCAGACTGCTGGTTTCGCAGGCTTTAAAATAATCTATGATCTCTTCCTGCTCATATTCATCCACCAATTCATCAATGGCATAATCCAGGTTGAGCTTGGTGCCACTGGCTACAATGGTCTCCATTTCTTCCAACAATTCATCAATACGCAGGTCCTTGGTTTTAGCAATGGTTTCAAGTGGTATCTTTTTATCTACGTTTTGTATAATGAAAATTTTATTATTGTTTCTGTTTACTACTCCTTTCATTACAAAATCATCCGGACGTTCAATGTCATTCTCTTCTACATAAGTAGCTATCAGATCAACAAACTTTTTACCATAGCGTACTGCTTTTCCTTTACTTACACCCTGGCATTTTTCCAATTCTTCTATAGTGGTAGGATATAGTGTTGCCATATCTTCCAAACTTCCTTCAAGGAAAATAACAAATGGAGGCAGGTTTTTCTCCTTAGCAACTTTTTTACGAAGCTCTTTCAACATTTCCAGTAATTTTTCATCGGCAGCTCCTCCGGTTGTTGCCGCCGGGCTTCCTTCATCATCATCCGCATCTGCTCCTTCAAATAAGTTGTTCAATGCAATTTTAAAAGATGTTGGTTTCTTTAAAAAAGCCTGCCCTTTTGGGGTAATTTTTAATACGCCATACTCCTCAATATCTTTTTGCAATAATCTTTCCAGCAACATTTGTCGCATCAATGAATTCCAGAAATGTTCGTCTTTATCTTTTCCTGCACCAAAAAAATCTCTTTCTTCATGCCTGAACATTTTTACCTGCGGATTAGGTTTACCTTTTATAATATGCATCAGGTATTCCATCGTAAACTGTTCATCCAACCCTTTAATGATTTTTAAAACGATATTCGCTTCTGTTTTTGCTTCTATCAATTCTTTAGGATTATTACAGTTGTCGCACATTTTATTACACTGTTTGGTATCATACTCTTCACCAAAATAGTTCAATAAAATTTTTCTTCTGCAAACAGAACTTTCAGAGTAGGCAACGGTTTCATTGATCAATTGAGCGCCTACTTCTCTTTCGCTTAAAGGCTTATCTCTCATCAGATGTTCTAACTTAGCAACATCTTTATGTGAATAATATAGGATGCATTTTCCTTCCATACCATCTCTGCCGGCACGGCCTGTTTCCTGGTAATAATTTTCTATTGATTTGGGTATATTATAATGTATTACAAAACGAATATCCGGCTTATCTATACCCATACCAAACGCTATGGTAGCAACGATCACCTGCACATCTTCATTTAAAAAAAGATCTTGTCTTTCTGCTCTTAATTTAGAATCCAGGCCTGCATGATACGCTACTGCTTTAATGCCGTTGGCCATCAGCATATCCGCTAATTCTTCTGTCGTTTTTCTGTTGAGTGTATAGATGATCCCACTCTTGCCTTTGTTTTGTGAGATAAAGCGAACAATACTTTTAGCTGTTTGATCCTTTTTTACTTTTGGTAAAATCTCGTAGTATAAATTAGCTCTGTTAAAAGAAGAAATAAATACTTTAGGATTGCGTAAACCAAGATTACGTAAAATGTCGCTTTGCACTTTTGGGGTAGCTGTTGCCGTTAGTGCAATCATGGGAGCATCCTTGCTGATCAGCTCCATCATTTCTCTCAGTCTTCTGTACTCTGGTCTAAAATCATGCCCCCACTCACTGATACAATGGGCTTCATCTACTGCAAAAAAAGAAACATTCAGGTCTTTAAAAAACTCTATATTCTCTTCTTTGGTCAATGTTTCCGGTGCTACATACAGCATTTTTGTTTTACCGGAGGTAAGGTCATCTTTAACTATCTTTTGCTGTCCTTTATTTAATGTACTGTTTAAAAAATGAGCTACATCATCTTTACTGCTATAACTTCTTACCAGATCAACCTGGTTTTTCATTAAAGCGATCAGCGGCGAAACAATAATGGCACAACCTTCACTAATAATCGCCGGCAATTGATAGCATAAGCTTTTTCCGCCACCTGTGGGCATAATTACAAATGTATCATTGCCGCCTAAAAGATGTTTAATAATATCTTCCTGGGGGTCTTTAAATGCATTAAATCCAAAATAATCCTGTAATTGGGCGGTTAAATTGAGATTTTTGGTCTTACTGATAGCTGTTATGCTTTTTGCTGGTTTTTTGGTAGCAGATTTTGCAATACCGGATTTTGTTTTTGCTGTCGCCATGGCTTTCTTTTCCTTCACACTGAGTTTATTAATGTAAATAGTTGATTTTGTGTTATCTGACGTAGTCTGAAACTCATACAAACTCTTTAAGGGTTGTAAAGTTAACTTAACTGGACCTTACTTACAAATTGCTGGTTTATTTAACTACGCTTTAAGATAATCATTAATTTCTGAAAGTCAAAGCCTTTTGGCGAATTCTGCATTTGGCCATTTTACTACCGCCGATTGAGTGAAAAGACCGGTTTTGTGTACAAAACCGCTTATCATTTAATTAAAAATGCAGGCTTTGTGTTGTCGGGTAATTAAAGTAGGTTTGCGGCTGAAAAATGAACAACACAGCTATATTAAAAACCGCATTAGCAACCATTCAGTTAGAAGCAGACTCTATACTTGGTTTAAAGGCATTTATCAATAAAGATTTTGAAAATGCGCTCACCGCTATTTTTTCTTCTAAGGGCCGGGTGGTGATAAGTGGTGTAGGTAAAAGTGCTGTTATAGCACAAAAGATAACCGCAACCTTTAATAGCACCGGAACGCCGGCCATATTCATGCATGGTGCTGATGCCATTCATGGAGATCTGGGTATGGTACAACCGGATGATATTGTACTATTGATCAGTAAAAGTGGTAACAGTCCAGAAATAAAAGCTTTGGTACCGCTGATAAAAAGCTTTGGTAATTTATTGATCGGAATGGTGGGGAATACAGATTCTTTTCTGGCGGGGCAAAGTGATATTTTGTTGAATACAACTGTTGAACAGGAGGCATGTCCTAATAATTTAGCGCCAACTACAAGTACTACTGCCCAAATGGTAATGGGTGATACGCTGGCTGTTTGCCTGATGGAAATGAAAGAATTCAATTCAACCGATTTTGCAAAATTTCACCCTGGTGGTGCATTAGGAAAAAAACTCTACCTGAGAGTTGACGACCTGAGTTCGCAGAACGAAAAACCTGTAGTTGCTGAAAATGCTTCTATCAGTGAGGTTATTATTGAAATTACAAAAAATCGATTAGGGGCAACAGTAGTATTGGGAAATGATAATTCTATTGCAGGGATTATTACTGATGGAGATCTACGCAGGATGTTGTCTAAAACAAATAGCTTTGATACACTTAAAGCAAAAGATATTATGACTGTTAATCCACAAACAGTGGACGCAGATGTATTGGCTTCGGATGCAATGAGTATTATGAGAACAAAAGGCATCAACCAACTTATAGTAGTTGAAAATACTGCTTACCTTGGTATTATACATTTACAGGATCTGGTTAGAGAAGGCATTTTATAATTTATGAGTATGAACAAAAATAATTATGTAGCCATAATGGCTGGGGGTATTGGAAGCAGGTTTTGGCCAATGAGCAGAACAAATTTTCCCAAACAATTTTTAGATATTTTAAATACGGGCAGAACTTTAATACAGGGAACCTTCGATCGATTCGCTTTATTTATTCCTGTAGAAAATATTTATGTAGTTACGTCTGAACAATACAGAGACATTGTTGCACAACAGTTACCCGAATTGCCGGCTGAAAATATTTTATGTGAGCCATCTAGAAAAAATACAGCTCCATGCGTTGCTTATATTTCTTATAAACTCATCCAAATGAATCCGGAAGCTAATTTAATATGTGCGCCGGCCGATCATATTATTCTTGAACCCGAAGGGTTTAAAAAAATATGTACCGATGCTTTGCATTTTACCGCACATATTAAAGCACTGGTAACACTTGGTATTAAACCAACACATCCTAATACCGGATATGGCTATATACAATACGAGCAACAGTCTGTAAGTGATAATGTGTATAAAGTAAAAACTTTTACAGAAAAACCAGACAAAGCCTTAGCTGAAACATTTATTGCCAGTGGAGATTTTTTATGGAACGCAGGTATTTTTGTTTGGCAGGTTAAAAATATTCTGGCAGCTTTTGAAAAATTTTTGCCGGAAATGCATGAAGTGTTTGACGCAGAAAAAAGTAATTTCAGTACATCTGGAGAAAAGGCCGCCATCGAACGTATTTATCCGCAATGTGTAAATATCTCTATCGATTATGGTGTAATGGAAAAAGCAGATAATGTATATATTATCCCTTCTTCTTTTGGTTGGAGCGACCTGGGTACATGGGCTAGTGCTTATGATAATTTAGAAAAAGATTATTTAGACAACGCTGTTGCCGGCCATAATGTAATGATCATAGATGCTACAAAAAATATGGTACACGCCGATAATAAAAAGCTTGTACTGATACAGGGGTTAGATGATTTTATTGTGGTAGATACAAAAGATGTATTACTCATCTGTAAAAAAGATAAAGAACAGGAGATAAAAGAATATGTTGCCGAGGTAAAAAGAAATAAAGGCGATAAATTTTTATAATTGGTTTGCTAACCCTTCGTAAAACGAAGGGTTTTTTTATATCGATATAAAATATTTTACTGCAGCACCTGTATAATTGTACTTTTGGTAATAAATAATTTTTAATTTGAAACAGCAGATAATTAACAGCAAACTTCCTAATATAGGCACTACTATATTTACGTTAATGAGTTCTCTGGCAGCTGAACACGGCGCTATTAATCTGGGCCAGGGGTTTCCGGATTTTATGATGAGTGAAGAATTGATCGCACTGGTAAACAGGGCTATGCACAAGGGCAATAATCAATATGTGCATATGAATGGATTGCCTTTGTTGAGACAAAGAATAGCGGAAAAAGTTGCAGGTCTTTATACTGCCAATATTGATCCTGATACAGCAATTACAGTTACCCCGGGTGGCACCTACGCCATTTATACAGCACTCACTACCATTTTGCAACCTGGTGATGAAGTTATTGTTTTTGAACCTGCATATGATAGCTATATTCCCAATATTGAAATAAATAAAGCTGTTCCTGTTTTAATTCCACTTGTTTATCCTGATTATAGTATTGATTGGGAAATGGTAAAACAAAAGATCTCCAAAAGAACAAAAGCCATTATCATTAACTCTCCTCATAACCCTACCGGTAGTGTGTTGAGCAAAAATGATATGTTGCAATTACAGCATATTGTTAAGGACACTAATATTTTTATTATCAGCGATGAAGTGTATGAACACCTTATTTTTGATGGTCTTCTGCACGAAAGTATTTTGCGTTATCCTGATCTGTTGGAAAGAAGTTTTGTTTGTTTTTCTTTTGGTAAAACATATCATTGCACCGGATGGAAATTAGGGTATTGTATCGCACCTCCAACCCTAATGAATGAATTCAGGAAAGTGCATCAGTTCAATTGCTTTAGCTGTAACAGCCCAATGCAATTTGCCCTGGCCAATTATCTTGATCAGAAAGATGCTTATCTGCAACTGGGTAATTTTTTACAACAAAAGAGAGATTATTTTCAGCAACTGATGAGCCAAACCAAATTCATTCCGCTGGTTTCTCATGGTAGTTATTTTCAATTATATAGTTATAAAAATATCAGCGAAGAAAAGGAAAAAGATTTTGCCATCCGATTAACGAAAGAATATGGTGTGGCAACTATTCCTACATCAGCATTTTATAAAAATGAAAACGAAAACAGCGTGGTTCGCTTTTGTTTTGCCAAAAGAGAAGACACGCTGTATAAAGCGGTTGAAAGATTAATTAAGCTATAATCATCTTTTAAACAGATCCTCAAAAAATATTTTCATATCATTCCATGATGCAGTATCTGCTGCTGCATTATACCTGATCGGCATTTTAAATTTTTCACCTGTGGCCGTTGCATCCGGATTACTGAAGGCGTGTGTTGCCCCGGCATATTCTTTAAAAGTAGAATTTGCGCCAATAGAATCCATTTGTTTTTTAAACAGATCCGCCTGCTCCTTACGCACAGAGGAATCAGCGCTTCCATGGCAAACAAGAATTTTAGCTTTCAGTAAATCTTTATTTGCCGGTGTACCTATTAAACTTCCATGAAAACTGACAATTCCTTTTATGTTTGTACCTAGTCTTGCTACATTCAATAGCATACCTCCACCAAAACAATATCCTATACCTGCTACATTTGCAGCATCAGTCTGTTCGTATGTTTTTAGTTTATCGATTGCTGCTTCAATCCTGATCTTTGCTTTTTGGGGTGCTTTATATAATTGCCCTGCATAAGCGCCGGCACTGTCTGGTGTTTCTAATAATTTACCATTACCATACAAATCAATAGCCATGGCTATATAACCCAGTTTTGCCAACTCTCTGGCTCTTCTTTTTACATATTCGTTCATTCCCCACCATTCAGGCACAACTAAAACAGCAGGACGTTTGCCTTTAATATTTTCATCATAAACCACAAAAGCATTCATGGTAATACTATCTCCGGCATAAGTGGTATTCTCTTCTTTTAATACAGCTGCTTCTTTTTGTGTTGCTGATTTTGGCTGATTATTACAAGCTATAAATAATAAACTTATTGTAACGGAAATTATAAGTAAAACATTGATACGTTTCATAATATACCTTTTTTTATGTTGAGATCTATCTCATATAACGACCAATAGATAAAAATGTTCGAATTTTTTTACCGTAAATATTAGCCATTAGCCTGCAAAATAAAATACATATTCAATGCAACATAGATAAACAATAAAATTTGTGCCGTAGTTATATCAAACTTATGTGCCTGATTGATCTTATTCTTTTTAACCATTTTTAATGACAGTGCAGTTGCAGACACCACTAATAAAATAAACAGTAACGTAATTCCATGTAATGTATCAACGAGCGTAAAGGAAACAGACTCCGGCAATGAAGAGTCAATAATATACTTGTTTCCTATTACAGCAAACAGGGCTCCTACACTTAATCCAAAACGGGAGTCAATACCATCTGCATGTATATAAAAACACACATAGGCAATCAGAAAGGCAACATACATACCCAGGAACATTTTCCAGAATAATCCCATAGCATCACGTTTGATACCAACCTTTACCTTAAATGTGCTATACTCGGTGTGTGGAGTATCAACACTCTCGTCTCCAAAAGTTGTCTCATAAGCTTTAATACCTGTGGAAATATCAAAGCTGTCTATGGTCCAGCCCCTTAATGTAAAACGAGGATCAAAATGCTTACCAAGAGTGTCTGCTACAAAAACAAGGGACTTCGAATCAAACTGCGAATTTTCTATTGAAAGTCTCAGTTTTTGCCTGTCGAAGGGAAAATTATTGATCTTCCAGGAGTCTTTCATCACACAGTCTAATTTCATTAAAATATACACCCTTCCGTTAGAAGTATCGATTGTTGAAAAAGATTTATCAACAGATTTTGCCTGTGGTACCTCCAGGTTTTGCAAAAAATCAAAGTCTTTATTTTTATACTTCAGCCATAACCAAAACTTAATAGTGTATTCTTTTTGTTTAAAGTCTATATCATGTATACTGGTAATATAAATACCGGTACTAACAGTATCGGGTACATTTTTTTGAGCAAAAATTGAAGTGGTAAATATTAAGCCTACAACTAGTAAAAGTGTATGTTTCAATTTCTGTTTTTTTGATGAAAAGACGTATAAATATACATCCTATAAAATTAACCTACAAGGGATTGTTTATCTAACTATCGTATGAAAAATTTACATGTAATTTATCCTAAACAAGTATCTCCATCAAAAGGTAAAATTTGCCAGACATTTTTTTCCTGCAGGATCTTATTCATTTCTGTATCAGATGTTTGAAAAAATACCGGAAACTGAGGAACATTACGTTTTAACGTAAATACAGGTATGTCGTTTTTTTTGATTGTTCCGGGAAGATGAAATTCTAAAATATCCATTTTTTGTTCACAAGAATATCTTACAAGTTCTTTAATGATTTTTTGTTTTACTTTTTCGTTTTCTGCTAATAGGTCAATTATTTTATATCTCTTTAATTCTTTATTTTCTATCACCGGTTCATCAATTATAGAAGCATAGCCAATTATCTCATCAGTTTCTGACATGTATATAAAAACCTTTTTTGTAAGCCCTCTGCTTCCGCCAGTATAATACCATTTTAAAATATTTGAACTTCGGGATGCTATAAGTCCTTTGCTTGACTGCAGATATCTTTCCCAAAACTTATCAAAGTCAACTGAAAGTGTGTTCACGTCAACTTCTTTAAGTCGCTTGTTTTTTGCAATTAATTTATACTGCAGTTTCCAGGGAAGTAAAAAATTTGCCGCTTTAAAAGCAAATTTCAAAATACTATTATTATCCAGCTTTTCTTTATACTTATGCGTTATTAGTTTAAGTAAATTAATAGGCACCATATAAACTGTCTCCAGGTCGGGATCTGGTACTCTTTTTCCATTATATTTTTCAAATATCCTACCGGTAGGCTTTATTGCTGTTGTTACAAGTTTGGTAGAAATAGGATGATGATTAAAAAATATATCACACAGCAGATGGGTAAATGTCCTGTATTCCTTTTCTACACCCCATTGACTTGCAATGGCTATCGGAAAAATTTTTTTGTTGTAATAATATACTCTTGGAAAGCAACCAAAAAAACCAACTATAGTATTGTTATGTTCCATTACCCACCCATACAAAACATCTTCATCAAATTGTTGATAATATGGATTATTATCCCACAATCTATTCCAATGAGTATTTATTTTTTCTATTTCGTTCTTGTTAGGTAAATTTAATCCAAGCCTGTTTAATAGATCCGAAACAGCAACAGCATCCTCACGTTTTGCCAGTCTTATTTTAATTTCATTTATATCTATCATCTGCTAAAAAAATATTTTAGT
The DNA here is from genome assembly GCF_020783315.1 of Ferruginibacter lapsinanis. NCBI lineage: Bacteria > Pseudomonadati > Bacteroidota > Chitinophagia > Chitinophagales > Chitinophagaceae > Ferruginibacter > Ferruginibacter lapsinanis. Next base: position 1,037,994 of record NZ_CP086063.1, read on the forward strand.
TGAAAGTTTTCCCAATTTGCAATTATATGATCACGTTTTATCAGATATAAATTATCTCCCTTTTGCATTTTTCCTCTGTTGGTTGTTGCAAATGAAGTATATCCTGTTTTTTTAGCAATTTCTGTGGTTATTTCGGGGTTAAAATCAATACCGGTTCTACCCCATGGACAAGCAAAATGATCGCAATTAATATTTAATTTGGATTCGATCATCAATTTCGACTCTCGTAATTCTTTCTCTATCTCTTGATAGTTTAATTTTGATAAATTAGCATGGTTGCAGGTATGAGATCCAAAAGAAATTTTTTGAGAAAGCATTTCTTTACAATTATCCCAATTTAAGAATGATATGATTTTTGGATTCTTTAGGTTGTTTTTTTTCAACTCTTCAATATCTGCTTCATTATTTATATCTAACCCTATGCTATTTGTTGGTAAATATATAATCACCGGGATATCAAGATGGGAAGTAATTTCCATCATATTTGAATAGCAGTTATAAAAACCATCATCAAAACTTACACAAAAAAATCTACCATCAATTGGCTCCCTTCCGTTTATTAATTCACAGGCTTTGTCAATAGAAATAAATTCTCCATAATTTTTAAGATATTTTAACTGTCTTTCAAAGCCTTTTTTTTCATCATCAAAAACATGATGATAATATGGAAACCTTACCCAATCGTTTGTTTTATTAATATCACTATTAAAAGCTTTGGCATACAAAACAGCTTTTCTTAATAAACCCCTTGATCTATTAAAAAAACTTTCGCCAATTGCGTAATCTTTATATGTTTTGATCTCTTCTATTTTCAATTATTGTTTTGATTAAAGTTATTGATAAATGTCTATCAAATCATATAATACTATGATCACATTATTACACTCCAAATTGTTCCAAATGATGATTCAGGTGTTTATACATACTCTTTCCCCATTGCTCCGCAGTAAATTTTCCGAAAAAAGGATGTACCCTATCTCCAATACCCGCAGCGTTTTTTTTATAAAATATTTCCATTATTGATAATAAATCCTTCTTTTCAATATCAAAGTCACGTTTATTTTTAATAATAAAATCTGGTGCTGTGGGCAAGTTTCTTTTCCACGGCGACTCATCGTATAACTTACTTTTCATCATCCATCCTATCAATCTTCCTATAAACATTCTGGGTAATTCTTTTTCAGAAACCGGTACTTTAAATGCTTCTATACAATGTGCCAACATTTGTGCTACATCCATCTTTCCCCATTTTCTCTGTGTTTGAGGAGTTAACTTATTTATACGATCAATAATTCCATTGTACGTTTCTGCGTCAAACAGATTTTTCATAAAAAGTATTTTAGTTACAAACCATATTGTTTACTTATTTCCAGCATTCTATCTATAGGCTTTTTTGCGGCCAGACGTAATTGTTCGTCCATTATTATTTCAGGCAGTTCGTACTTCATACATAAATACAGTTTTTCAAGTGTATTTAATTTCATGTGCGGACAATCGTTACAAGCACAGCTATTATTGGGTGGTGCCGGTATAAAAGTCTTATGTGGACTATTTTTCTGCATTTGATGCAGTATCCCTGTCTCTGTTACCACAATAAATTCTGTGGCATCACTTTGCTGAGAGTATTTTAACAAACCTGTAGTACTACCTATATAATCAGCTACTGTCAATACAGCTTCTTCACATTCAGGATGAGCAATTATCTTAGCTTTTGGATGTCTTATTTTTAATTTGGTAATTTTTTCCAAACTAAAAATTTCATGTACCATACAGGCGCCGTTCCAAAGCACCATATTTCTTCCGGTTTTTTTATTCAGGTAAGCTCCTAAATTTTTGTCCGGCGCAAAAATTATTTTCTGCTCTTTAGGTAAACTCTCAATTATTTTTTCTGCATTACTGCTGGTGCAGATAATATCACTCAAAGCTTTCATTCCTGCAGAACAATTGATATAAGTAATAACCAAATGATCAGGATATTTTTCTTTAAACTTTTTAAACAACTCAGGCGGTGCACTATCGCTTAATGAACAGCCGGCCTTCAGATCCGGCAGTAATACTTTTTTTCCAGGATTTAGAATTTTAGCTGTCTCTGCCATAAAGTGCACACCGGCAAAAACAATAATGTCTGCTTGTGTCTTTTCAGCCTGTTGTGCCAACCCAAGACTATCTCCGATAAAATCGGCCACATCCTGAATATCCGGTTCCTGATAATAATGCGCCAGTACGATTGCATTTTTTTCTTTCTTTAATTTTTCTATTTCAGCAAATATATCAATTGAAACATCAATGTCAACATCTAAAAATCCAACGGATTCAATTTTTGATTTTACGGTGTTAATATCTATCATAATATGTATTAATACTATTTTATTTAAATAAACTTACTACTATTAGGGGTGTTAATTTGTGGAAACTAATTTTTTAGATTTTTTGTAAAATTAAATTAATCAGTTTATTAACTATCATCCACAAGTAATTAACATTGTTATTTTTTATGTTTTTGTAGAGTGATAAGAGTTTTAGTGAATGTATGTGTATTTTCTTAACATAGGTTAGTAAGAAATCGTGGGTATAATATTTTTGATCTATAGATTAAGTTCGATGTTAGGTGGATACCTGATAAACTACCTTTAACTAACACAGTTTCAATGATTGAATATCTTACCCATTGATTTTACCCCAAGTACCCACCAAATGAAATTGTTAAAAGTTGATTTATGCACAGGTTTTAGATGTTATAAACACCCTTGTGTGAATAGATTTATTTAGTTAAATGAATATAATCCCGTTTTTGGTCCCTCTTTTTTTGTAAAATGCTTATCTATCCTAACTTGTAATAAAATATCTATCATTAAATTTTAGATTATAATATCTTAATTTATCCTATTTTTGCCCTCCATTTTAATATATATAGTATAGTTTATGCAAATTATTCAGAATATCCGTGATAAAGGCGCTGCCATAGTAATTGGAGTTATTGCCCTTAGTTTAATTGGTTTTATATTGATGGATGCTAAACAAGGCACAGGCCGTATGTTTGGATCTAACTCTTCGGCTATTGGAAAGATCAATGGTGAAGCTATTACCTATGACGAGTTTAATACTAAAGTTAAACAATTGGAAGATCAGCAGTATGGTGGCAGGGTTACCGGTAATATGGTATATCAGATTCGTCAGAACGTTTGGGACCAAATGGTTGGCCAAAAAATATTAAGAGACGAGTTTGAAAAATTAGGACTTGTTTTTTCTTCTAAAGAAATGAGTGCTATTATGTTCAGCGACGAAGCTCCACAAGCTTTAAAACAAGCTTTTACTGATAAAACAACCGGACAATATGATATTGCCAAAGTTCAACAATGGTGGCAGCAGGCAAAAAAATACAAAGGAGAACAAATGGTTGCTGTTGAACAGGAAATAGTAGAGCCAATGAAATTTCAAACCTTATTAAATAAATATACCTCATTAATTAGTGCGTCGGCCTACTATCCAACCTGGATGAAAGAAAAAGAAGCAGCAGAAAATAAAACTTTTGCTACTATATCTTATGTATCAATTCCATATAATGTTATAAGCGATAGCGCTGTAAAGGTTACGGACGAGGATATTATGAACTATGTAAAGAAGTATCCTAAACTATATAAACAAGAGGCTGGCAGATCAATTTCGTATGTTGCATTTGATGCAAACCCCAGTGCTGCTGATTCTGCTGCTAATGTAGCTGCTTTAGAAACTTTAAAACCTTTATTTATTGCTGATACAAATGCAAAAGCATTTGTTGGCAGAAATATGAGTGCAATTAAATATAACGACGCTTATCTTTCAAAAGCAAAATTGACCATGTCTCAAAAAGATTCTATAGCTGCATTGCCGGTTGGTGGAGTTTTTGGCCCTTATCTAGATGGAAGCAATTTTGTGTTAGCGAAGATGGTGGGTGTTAAATCAATGCCAGACTCAATCAAATGCAGACACATATTAATTGCTACTACAGATAGACAAACTGGTGCTGAAATTTTGAGTGATAGCATAGCAAAAAAACGCATTGACAGTATTGCTGATGCAATTAAAGCCGGTGCTAGTTTTGATGCGTTGGAAGCTCAGTTCTCTACCGACCAGGCTGCTCATAAAGATAAAGGTGTAATGACTTTTGATCTGGCTACCGTTCAAAATAAAGAACAGTTTGCTCCAGAATTTGGTGAGTTTTTATTGAATGAAAAAGGCGAAACCAAAAAGACAGTTAAAACTAATTTCGGATGGCATTATATAGAAATATTGGAAAAGAAAAATCCAACCATTTCTTATAAGATTGCTTATATGGCTAAAGAAATTTCTCCAAGCGACGAAACAGTAAATGCAGCAAGTGCTCAGGCCACTAAACTTTCTGGTGAAGCAAGAAATAGTAAAGCTTTAGATGCATATGTTGCAAAGAACGGATTGAAGAAAATAGACGGATCGGCCTTGGTTAAAGAAAACGATTATCAATTAGGCGGTTTACAAGAAGCCAGACAATTAATAAAATGGGCTTTTGAAGCTAAGGAAGGTGAAGTAAGTGAGCCATTCAGTATCAACGATCAGTTTATTGTTGCGGTTGTTACAAAAGTGCAACCAGAAGGTTTACCAGATGCAAAACTGGCAAGACCAATGGTGGAAAGCCTGGTTAGAAATATCAAAAAATCTGAAGAGATCATTAAAAAAATAGGCGCTACTCCAACATTAGAAGCTGCAGCTGCAGCTTACGGTAAAGAGATAGCTGTAGCCGGAGCTGACTCTACATTAACTTTTGGAGCACAGATCATAAATGGCATTGGCCAGGAACCTAAATTAATTGGAGCTTCATTTAATAAAGAAAACCAAACAAAAGTTTCTGCCCCGATTGCTGGTATCAATGGTGTGTATGTTATTAAGGTAAATAGTACTGGCGTAAAACCTGCAGATGCGCCTGAAGTGGCAGCTGAACAAGCGAAAAGTAGAGTACAATCAATTCGTCAACAAGTTTCTTATGGCTGGTACGAAGGTTTAAAGAAAACAGCAGATATTAAAGACGATAGAAGTAAGTTTAACTAATTATAGCAAAAAGTGATATAATCACTATTAAGCCGGACCGTTTGGTTCGGCTTTTTTATTTCTGTTCTCGAAAATTATGTCTGGCTAAACCATTGGTATAAATAGTAATTTTGCATTATGGAAGAAGTATTTGTAAATAAGGTAAGCGAAAGCGGTTTGGTTACCCTTGATCTGGAAGAATATTATCCAAAAGAAGAAATAGCAGTCTTTGATCTTAAGGACTATTTATTTATGGGATTAATTCTAAAGGAAAAAGATTTTCGGGAGGCATTAAAGAGTTTAGACGTTTCAGTATTTGCCGATAAAATCGTAGCTGTAACATGTAGTGCCGATGCGGTAATTCCTATGTGGGCTTATATGTTGGTGGCTACTTATTTACAGCCGGTTGCCACAGAAATCATTTACGGCACAGCGGAAGAGGTAAAAAGACAAATTTTATTTCAAAGAATTGGGACAATCAATGTAAGTGAGTTTACAGATAAACGTGTGGTAATAAAAGGTTGTGGAGAATTACCGATCGGAGAACAAGCTTATCTGGAAGCTACCAAATTACTGCGGCCGGTTGTAAAAAGTATCATGTATGGAGAGCCTTGTAGCACCGTGCCTATATTTAAAAAGAAGTAATGGGGTATCTTCACCATTATTTTTTATCTTCATTATTCTATAAATTTTATACATGTTAGATGCATTATTAAAAGGCCTTGCGATCAGTTTGTTGTTAGTGTTCTCTGTTGGCCCGGTAATTTTTACCATCATCAAACAAAGTATTAATAATGGAAGAGACGGTGGTTTTAGTTTTGTAGGAGGCGTTTGGTTAAGTGATTTGTTATGGGTCATCTTAAGTAATGCCTTCTCTGAGATTGTGGTTGAATTACTTCATTTTAAAAAAAGTATAGGTTTTGTTGGTAGTATGTTTTTGATAGGGATGGGGGTGTTCTACCTTTTTTTTAAGAAATTAAAATTACGTAGCGAAGAGGAGGCTGCTATTAAAATCACCAAAAGTACTCATGCTAAATTATTTGCCTCTGGCTTTTTGATCAATACATTAAACCCTGCTGTAATTGCTTTCTGGCTCACTACTGCCACCACTATTGCTATTTCAAATACCGTTAAAGAACGGATTATCATATTTACCACCTGTCTTGCATTGAATATGAGTGCAGATATTTTGAAAGTTACCATGGCAGGAAAACTGCGTAATAAATTAACTGATAAAAATATTTCATTGATCAATAAACTATCCGGTTTACTGTTAGTTGTTTTTGGTGTAGTGTTATTGATTGGTGTTATTTACTCAGCAGTTAAAGCCTAACGATCTCTATGCAAAAATTCTGGAGTATTTTAAAAAAGACTTTTCTTTGGTTGTTTATTTTGCAATTTGTTTACATACTTTTTTGTAAATGGATCAATCCTCCTGTAACACTCACACAACTTGGTAGTGTGTTTCAGGGAAATGGCTTGAGTAGAGATTATATTGATTTTGATGAGATGGGCCCCAATATGAAACTGGCTGTTATGGCCAGTGAAGACCAGCTTTTTCCCGATCATGACGGGTTTGATCTGAAGGCAATCAAATTAGCAATGAAATATAATAAGGTTCATCCGAATAAGACCAGGGGAGCAAGCACAATAAGTCAACAGGTTGCAAAAAATGTTTTTCTATGGCAGGGAAGAAGTTATTTTAGAAAAGGACTTGAACTTTATTTTACTTTTATGATTGAAAAAATATGGAGCAAGCAACGTATTTTGGAGACCTATTTGAATGTGGCTGAAATGGGAAGAGGAGTTTTTGGGGTTCAGGCTGCCGCAAAAAAATATTTTAATAAAGATGCAAAATATTTAACCAGAGGAGAGGCCGCGATGATAGCCGCTTCTTTACCCAATCCTAAAAAGTACACTGTTAAACCTTTGAGCAGATATGTATCTAATAGATATGATGATATCATACGACAAATGAATAATTTGGAAGGAGATCCCGATATTCAGGAGTTAATTAAATAAGTTTGTAAAAATTTTCACCTCATGAATTTTAGAAATTTTAAAATGGTTGGCTATGTCGTTTACGGACGTGGAGCCTTTAATCAACTGGATGAAATATTGGAGCCTAATAGAAAGGGAACAGCTCCAATGATTTTTTTGGTAGATCATTTTTTTGAAAATAAAGAACTGGTAAATCGTGTTCCTGCAAAGGGAAAGGATAAAATAATTTTTGTGGATGTTACCTATGAACCTAAAACAACTTATGTTGATTCTTTGGCCAGACAATTAAAAGATGAGTTTGGAACAGTGAGCGGTATTATTGGAATTGGTGGAGGTTCTGCTATGGATCTTGCTAAAGCTGTTTCATTAATGATGACCAATCCGGGAAGTAGCGCTGATTATCAGGGTTGGGATTTAGTAAAACAGGCGGGTGTATATAAAGTAGGGATACCCACTCTAAGTGGAACAGGTGCAGAGGTTAGCAGAACTACAGTTCTTACCGGACCAACCAGAAAACTAGGTATGAATTCTGATTTTACTCCCTTCGATCAGATTGTGTTAGATCCGGAGCTGTGTGCCAATGCACCAGCCAATCAAAGATTTTATACCGGTATGGATTGTTATATACATTGTATCGAAAGTCTTACCGGAACTTATTTAAATGAATTTAGTAAAAGCTATGGAGAAAAAGCACTTGATCTGTGCAGAGAAGTGTATGTAAATAAAAATGGCTGGGATGCAGATAGCGACGATAAATTAATGATGGCCTCTTACGCAGGTGGTATGAGTATTGCTTATTCGCAAGTTGGGGTTGCTCATGCGGTTAGTTACGGTCTGAGTTTTTTATTAGGCACAAAACATGGTATAGGTAATTGTATCGTTTTTGATAAACTGGAAGAATATTATCCGGAGGGTGTAAAGGAGTTTAAGTATATGGTTGAAAAGAACAACATAGATATTCCAAAAAATATTTGTGCCAATTTATCAGAAGACGATTTTAATAAAATGATCGATGTATCACTAGGGATGAAGCCTTTATGGGAGAATGCATTAGGAAAAAACTGGGAATCAATCATTACCAGAGGAAAGCTAAGAGCTTTGTATGAACAACTTTAATTGTGTTGCTTTTGAAAGGAAAGAATTCTTGTTTGTATATTCTGCCTGATATTGTTATAAAATAAATTGATATCACCAATATGATAATTTTTTTTGGTAAAGAAAATATTACCAAAAAATCTTGGTTTACTACACCATAAAATATTTTGGTGTATTTGAGCATTTACAACACCCGGAACAATTTTATTGTAATTTTTTAAGATCCCTCCACCGTTCATTTTTCGTGGAGCAAATTCTTCAGAACTGTTCCAGGTAAGTGGATTTACAACAATAGATTTAAGTTTTTCTTTGGCTATATATTTGGGTTCTATATATCCATTTTTAAATGTTCGCCAACTTACAAAGCAACCTGTTGAAAGAGAGTCGTGGCAAGGGTTAAGACTTTCAAAATATTTTTCATGAATGGGCATGCCGATCAAATAGGCACATACCAAATTTTTCTGCAGCTCTTTTCCTTCAAAATATTCTTTTAATAATTTAGCTGCATGAACTGTACCTTGGCTATGCGATGCGATGATAATTGGTCTTCCGTTATTCCAGGTTTTCATATAAAAATCGAAAGCATTTTTAATATCTTCATACGCAAACGCAAACGCTTTATTTACCATAGCCGTATCATCAGAAAAAAACGCCTTTAAGTGAGCCTGCCTGTATCTTGGAGAAAACACTCTACATTTTTCACTAAAAACGCTGGCCTGATATAAGATTGTTGAATAATCTGTTTTTGAGTTTATTTCAGCATTATCAATAGATGCATTCCAACTTGTATCTGAATAATCTACCAGTGTTGTAGGGTAAATAAAAAACACATCTACGGCAGAGTCTTTACTATAATTTTTTTGTAACGAAGCGGATATACTATCTGAGGGATCCCACTTCCATGGATGGGCAGCCCAATAGCTAAGATTACTGTAATCTGGTTTGCCATCAATCGAACTGAATTTGTATTCTGGTCTGTTCGAATAATTTTTTTTACTGCAGGAAGAAACTATCAATAACGCCATACAATAAACGAGACATCGAACAGAGTTACGCAAGCTTGGTTTCTTAAAGAAAATCATATAATTTGTACCTTTATAATTGCTACTGTAAAACTAACTGTAAAACACTGAACTTATTAAGGCATATACCATTTTTAAAAGCTGTCCTCCTTCATAGTATTACTGCTTTTGGAGGGCCACAAGGGCATTTTGGTATGATGATGAAAACTTTTGTTGATAAGCGAAGGGATGTTACCAGCGAAGAACTGATGGAATATGTTTCCTTTTGTCAACTGCTACCCGGAGCCTCGTCCACACAAACACTTACACTGATTGGTTACAAACGAGGGAGGCTTCCTTTAGCTGTGATGACACTTATTATCTGGATCTTTCCTGCATGTTTCCTTATGGGGGCGCTTTCTTTTCTGGTAGCAAAAATTGGTTCAGATAATTTACACACAAGTATTTTTCAGTTTGTGCAGCCTATGGCTATTGGGTTTTTGATATATGCGGCTTTTAAAGCTTTTAAAATTTCTGTAAACAATCTTATTACACTGATAATAATGTTGTTGTCGATGTGCTTTACCTATTTTTTATTCAAAGCACCCTGGGTCTTTCCTTTGTTGATTGTGCTTGGCGGTATTGCAACAAATTTTAGTAATAAACGATTTCCTGAAAAAGAGAAAGTTAAACCCAGACACATACGATGGACGAATATCTGGTTGTTTGTTTTGATATTTGTTTTGGCTGGTTTCTTGAGTGAAACAGCACGTAAGCAGGATTGGCATGATAGAAAGGCGTATAATCTTTTCGAGAATTTTTATCGCTTCGGAAGCCTTGTGTTTGGTGGAGGCGACGTATTGATACCAATGATGTTGGATCAATATGTGGCAAGGCCAACCGATCCCAAATTTGCAGACCCTCAGCAAAATATTATTCGAATTGATAAGCAGGAGTTACTTACAGGTGCAGGAATCGTGAGGGCTATACCCGGCCCCGTTTTTTCGATAGCTTCCTACACCGGTGGGATTGCACTAAAAAATGAAGGATCTGACCGGCAACTGTTGGGTTGTGTGATTGGGTCGGTCGCAATATTTTTACCCAGCGCTTTGCTGGTGCTTTTCTTTTTTCCTGTGTGGCAATATTTGAAGAAATTTGTTGTGGTCAACAGGGCGCTTGAGGGAATCAATGCAGTTGTCGTCGGATTGATGTGGGCTGCATCCTTATATTTACTGAAAGATACATCCATCATGTCCTTCAGACTTATCAGTATGATGAATATTGGGGTTATTCTCGGAACATTCCTTACGCTTTATTTTACCAAACTTCCGGCCCCAATAATTGTTGTGGTTTGTGTGGCTATCGGCTGGCTTTTCTAAATTGATTTATAATAGCCATTATTTAATATTTCTTCATTCACCTGATCAGGAACCAGGTAGCGTATTGATTTGCCTTCTTTAATTAACTCACGGATACGTGTACTCGAAATTTCTAGCAATGGTGCATCTATGATTTCTATTCTTGCGCCTATGGTATTAACAACATCAAAACCAGGTCTTATATATATATATATAAGATGATTTTTTATGATCAGCTCAAAATTTTTCCACTTAGACAAATTGCTGAAACTGTCACTTCCCATGATAATAGAGAATTCATGTTCCGGATGTTTTTCTTGTAAGTACGTAAGTGTATCGATGGTGTAAGAAGGCCTTGGTAATTTAAATTCTACACTGGAAGCTTTTAATTTTGATTCACCTTCAACTGATGATTGAATAAAATGTAACCGATGGTATTCATTCAGTAAGGTATTCGATTTTTTAAAGGGGTTTTGCGGAGATACGATCATCCAAACTTGATCTGCAAATCCTTCATTGACGATATGATTGGCGATTATTAAATGACCCATATGCACTGGGTTAAATGAGCCAAAATATAGTCCAATTTTCATAAAATATTGATAATCAATTGTTTAATTCTTCAACCCATATGTTTTCGGCTTCATTTAGTCGCAAACTTAGATTATAACCTGCTACCATAATGGATATAGGGTCTCCGAGTGGAGCTATTTGATCTATAATGATTGTCTCTCCGGGTACACATCCCATTTCCATCAATTTTAAGAAAATATCATCTTTTTCAAAATATTTAATGAGTACAGTTTTTCCTACTTCAATTTCCGAAAGTCGCCTATCCATTCTAGCAGATTTATTTACTGCAAAGGTATTTATTCAACTTTGATTGATAATTTCGAATTCAGAAATTATACGTATGAAAGTGCAATTCTTTTTTATTAAAAATGAGTCGGTGTTGAAAGACAGGACCAAGCTTAAACAATTTATTCCTACCGTTTTCTCCAAAGAGAAAAAGAAGCTCGGTTCTCTATTATATATTTTTTGCTCAGACGATTATCTATTGGAGATAAATAAGGCCTACTTAAAGCATAACTATTATACAGATATAATCACCTTCTCATTATCCGAACTCAACAGGCCTATTGAAGGGGAGATCTATATTAGTGTTGATAGAGTTAGGGATAATGCCCTTCAGTTAGGTACAACGATCAAAGAGGAATTACATCGGGTTATCTTCCATGGTGCATTGCATCTTTGTGGCTACAAGGATAAATCGTCCAAAGAAGAAGCATTAATGAGAAAGGTAGAAGGTAAGTACCTGGATCTTTATTTTGCTTAGTGTTACACGTGGAACATTGGGCTTCTTTCACTTTGGTATAGTAGAATGTTACACGTGGAACATATAACGTAACCCAATAAGCATCTAGCTTAATTTTAAAACGACATTTTTCAATTTCGTATCTTTGCACCCATGTTTCCAGATTACGATATAATAGTAGTAGGCGCCGGCCATGCCGGTTGTGAAGCCGCTGCCGCTGCCGCCAATATGGGTAGTAAGGTACTGTTGATCACCATGAATATGCAAACAATTGGTCAAATGAGTTGCAACCCGGCAATGGGTGGTATAGCTAAAGGTCAAATTGTGAGAGAGATAGATGCCATGGGAGGATATAGCGGTATAGTAAGTGATGCCAGTATGATCCAGTTTAGGATGTTGAACAGAAGTAAAGGGCCTGCAATGTGGAGCCCTCGGGTACAAAGCGATAGGATGGTTTTTGCCACAAAATGGAGAGAAGTGCTGGAAAACACTCCAAATGTTGACTTTTATCAGGATATGGTGAATGGATTATTGGTGAAAGATGGCAAAGTGTATGGTGTTTCTACCGGTTTGGGACATGATATCAAAGCCAAGTCGGTTGTTTTGACCAATGGTACCTTCCTGAATGGTATTATACATATTGGAGAGAAGCAATTGGGGGGAGGAAGGATGGCAGAGAAAGCAGCTACCGGTATCACTGAGCAATTAGTGAGTCTTGGTTTCGAAAGCGACAGATTGAAAACCGGAACACCACCAAGACTGGATGGAAGAAGCTTGGACTACTCAAAAATGGAGGAACAAAGGGGAGATGATGATATAATTGGATTTAGTTACAAGGATGTTCCACGAATCACATCGGATCAGCAGAAGAGTTGCTGGGTTACTTACACTAGTCCGGAGGTACATGATATCCTTAAAACTGGCTTTGAAAAGAGCCCGATGTTTCAGGGAAGAATACAAGGAACGGGTCCAAGGTATTGTCCAAGTATCGAAGACAAGATAAACAGGTTTGCTGAGAGAGATAGGCATCAACTTTTTGTAGAGCCCGAAGGTTTTAATACAATAGAGGTATATGTAAATGGATTTTCATCCTCTTTACCAGAAGAGGTTCAGTTTCAAGCACTTAAGAAGGTTCCAGGGTTTGAGAACTGTAAAATGTTTCGTCCTGGCTATGCTATAGAGTACGATTATTTTCCACCAACCCAATTGAAATTCAGTCTTGAGACTAAGCTATTAGAAAACCTGTTTTTTGCCGGACAGATAAACGGGACCACCGGCTATGAGGAAGCGGCTTGTCAGGGATTAATGGCAGGGATCAATGCTCATCAAAAATCCAGAAATCTTGAGCCGGTTGTTTTAAAAAGAAGCGAAGCATACATTGGCGTTTTAATAGACGACCTTATCAACAAAGGAACCGATGAGCCATACAGAATGTTTACCAGCCGTGCTGAGTTCAGAACTTTGCTACGTCAGGATAACGCAGACCTCCGTTTGACCGAGATCAGCTATCGTTTAGGTCTTGCCGATCAGGATCGAATGGATAAGGTGATCAGAAAAAGGGAAAGTGTGCAGCAAATAAAAGATTTGTTGCAACAAATTAGCTTAGAGCCGGAAGAAATAAACGGGTTATTAGAAAGCGTTTATTCGTCACCGTTAGATAAAAGACAAAAGGCATCTCAAATATTATTAAGGCCTAACCTTAGTTTGTTGGCAATGGTAAAAGCCGTGCCGAAACTGGCTGCAGTATTGAATGGATTCAGTACAGAAACGTTGGAGCAGGCAGAAATACAACTCAAGTACGACACATATATTGAGAAAGAAAAGGAGTTGGTAACTAAAATGAGTTTACTAGAAGATCTGATCATTCCAGATAATTTTGATTATGAAAAACTAGTTTCTCTAGGTACAGAAGCCAAACAGAAATTCAAGAAAATACGCCCACATACACTCGGCCAGGCCTCCCGTATATCCGGCGTAAATCCCAGCGATGTACAGATATTGATGGTTTTTATGGGGAGATAAATTTTTTACTCCAAAATAACTTCAGTAAGTATGTGAAATGTTTTTTGTAGATCTCAAAATGATGAGAGGTAATCTGCAGATAATTTTCATATAATTGTTTTTCTTACTTTTATAAAAATAATGCCAATGAAGTTTACAGAGCACACCAGCAAAGAATTGGTTTTTGCAGAGATAGAAAAATACCTCAATAGCTTAAATATTTCTATTGATAAAACAGACACCACCAGACCATGGGGAGGATTTTTTGTAATTGAAGAGTCGGAAGCAGAAAAATTTATACAATTATATTTCTCTCATCTTACTAAAGAAGAGCTATCTATTTCAGGAAAATTAAGTCCTAAAATACTGGTAGTAGCACCACATAAAAAATTGAGCTGGCAATATCATCATCGTCGAGCCGAGATATGGAAACTCATTGGTGGCAAAGCGGCTGTAGCAACAAGTGATGATGATACTGAAAAAGAAACAACTTATTTACAGATCGGAGATATCATACAACTAAAACAAGGAGAACGCCACCGCCTTATTGGTTTGGGAGAATGGGGAATAGTGGCAGAAATATGGAGACATACAGATGCGTTAAACCCAAGCGATGAAGATGATATTGTAAGAGTACAGGATGACTTTGGCAGATAGTATTTTATTTTTCTACTGCCAACACCATCTTTATTTCGCCATAACTTATACCCGGTAAATTTTCTACCAAAGTTTTGTGACTTTGAGCGCCAAATAATTTTATTGCATTTTTTATTTGCTGTTGCTTTTCTTTATTGACAAGTTCATTAATATCAATTTCTCCAGTACTGATGAAATTAGTTAAGTGACCTTCAATTGTGTTTTTTGTAAGATTTCGAATTGTTGCAATTTCATCAACAGTTTTTCCTTCTTTATATAGGTCAAAAGAAACAGTCTTTGTATCAATTTTTGGCTCAGTACTTTTTTCTTTCTTTTCTTTTTTGGGGTCTATTGCTTTTGAAAACATATTGGTTTCCAAACCATGCCGATGACAATAACTTTCAACGGCCTCAATAATATCTGCACCATAAGTTTCAACTTTTGCTTTACCGAAACCACTTATTTGCATCAGGTCCTTTTTTGTTAGTGGAAGATAGAGCGCAATCTCTCTTAGCGAATCCTGCTTTGCTACCATATAAATAGGTTGACCTGATTCTTCCACGACCATATCCCGCCAGCGTTTCAGCGTATTGTATAATTCAACATTTGGAATATCTGAATTCGAAACAGTTTCTTTTTTGGCGCTAGCATAACAATTGATGTTAAATCGGCTCTGTGCAAATTTTAATTTATGTTGCAAAAATGAAGTGACAGAAAAAGGTTGTCTGCAATATTGTAAAAAATAATTGGTAGCATATATAGATTGAGCTGCTAAAACTAAATGTTCATTGATTTCTGTCACAGCTTCTTTGTGCTCGGTTACTAACGGTTGGTTTTGAATCTGCTGTTGTAAAGAAGAAAACTTTGGAATGAAATGATTAGCTGCATCAGAGATTCTTTGTTGCAGCACCTGGTTGTTTTCAATAATTCCTTCATCTTTCATTAATGAAGCAACAAGGCTGATAAATTTTAACCCCACACTTTTGTCGGTTAAAAATTTTTCCTGCAATGTTTGTATCCATACGGCGGCCTCAGGATTTAATTTATCTATATGTTGTTTGACCTGGAAATGCAGTTGACCAATAGTGGTATCTATATCGGCAAATGAAAAAATTTCTTCTAACAATTGTAAAGTATATAATTGCCTTGCGCCGGCAAATCGTTCTGCTAAAGAACCTTTGTGGGTAAGAGTTTGCTGGCCTTTTTTTACATGACCATTGCTTTGTATGGCGGTTACAGGGATCTTAGATAATAACACAATGCCTTCCAGGCTGGTACACCGGCTTAATGCAACATATACCTGGCCGCTGCTAAATGCTGCACCTGCATCGATCATTACTTTATCAAATGTGAGTCCCTGGCTTTTATGAATAGTAATGGCCCATGCTAATCTTAAGGGGTATTGAGAAAATGTTCCAATGGTTTCCTGTTCTAATTTTCCGTCTGTTCGGTTTAAGGTATATCTTGTATTCTCCCATGTTTCTTTGGCAACATCAATATCAAAACCATCTACTTCTACAATAATTCTTTCTTTCTCTAAAGATTTAACTACGCCGATCTTTCCGTTGAAATATCTTTTTTGAATCAGATCATTTTTTAAGAACATTACCTGGGCTCCTTCTTTCAGGATCAATTCATATTCTGCAGGATATATATGCTCAGGAAATTCATCATCAACGGTTGCGGTATAAGTGAATGTATCTCCAAACAATCTGTATAGTTGCATTTGATTGATCTCATCTGCCTGTTTGTTGTGAGAGGTAAGTGTAATATATTTTTCTTCACGGGAGGGTCTGAATGTTGGATCATATCTCATGTGCAGATCTTCAAAATCATCAGCTGTCATATCATTATTACGCACCTTATTTAACAGGCGTACAAAAGAGTCTTCTTTCTGACGATAGATCTTATCCAGCTCAATCAATAGAGGCATTTGCTCTTTAACAGCAAGGCTGTCGAAGAAGAATGGCGAACTATAATATTCCTGCAAAATGCTCCACTCGTGATTTTGAGCAACGGGAGGAAGTTGATACAGATCCCCGATGCATAAAAGTTGTACGCCACCAAAAGGGGTATCATAATTTCTACGAATACTTTTTAAAATGGTATCAAGCGCATCCATTACATCACAACGAACCATGCTTATTTCGTCAATAACCAATAGCTCCATTTTACGAAGCAATTGTTGGCGTTGTTTGTTGTACCTGATCTTTGAAAGTAATTCAGACTTATTACCCGAAGTAGGTAAGAATGGTTGAAAAGGTAGTTGAAAAAGGCTATGCAAAGTAACGCCTCCGGCGTTAATAGCGGCAACGCCGGTTGGGGCAGCTACTACAATATTTTTTGTACAGTTTTCTTTTAAATATTTAAGAAAAGTGGTTTTGCCTGTGCCGGCTTTACCGGTAAGAAAAATATTCTCACTGGTTTCGGTAACAAACCTGTACGCAAGTTCAAAAATTTCGTTACGATCAATATGTTGTAAACTAGACACAGGCAAAACGAATTATGTATTTAATTAAAGATAGACAGAGATATACTGAAAATAGGTTGCATGCATTATTTATTTTTTTTGGATAATTTCTCTGATAAGGTCCGATTCGAAACCTTTCTGTAACAGATAATCCTGCATTTTTCTTTTTTTGATAAAAATATTTTTTTCCTTCTTTAATGAGATGGCTTTTTTTTCGGCAAGAGAATAAAGAGTATCCATATAATCCTGCTCATCTATTTGCTTCAACGCCTTTTTTATGCAATAATCGCTTACCCCTTTGTGTTTTAGCTCGTATTTGATCTTTACTTTCCCCCAGTTTTTGGTTCTGAATTTGCCTCCGGCAAAATGAATGGCAAAACGTTCCTCATTCAGGTAATTTTCTTCGATCAATCTTCCGATCAGCTCCTCTACATCATCTTTAAACAACCCGTACCCATATAACTTTTCTTTTACCTCCGAGTGACATCGCTCCTGATAAGCGCAGAACTGCTTTATTTTTGGAAAAGCCTGCTTAGGTGTGAGTTTTTGTTCAAACATAGTTTACAAAAATAGCAGGGTTGTTACAATGACAGCCGAATTTTGTGGCTAAATTTTGATAAATCAAATTATCTGAACAATTCGTCATTAAGACAAACAAATATTTCTGTATCTTGAGCCGGTTAAATGCAAAATTTTATCTTTGATTTTTAATACAACTATATTATGAAGTTTATTGTTTCCTCTTCGGCATTGTTAAAGCAACTGCAACAGATCAACGGTGTTATTAATACAAATACGGTATTACCTATTTTGGAAGATTTTCTATTTGAAATTGAAAAAAATAAATTGACGGTTGTTGCCACAGATTTGGAAACAGTGATGAAAGTGCATTTGGATATTGAAGCCAAAGACAGTGGAAAAGTTTGTATTCCTGCAAAAATTTTAATGGACTCTTTAAAGAATATAGCAGAGCAACCGCTGACTTTTACTATTGATAAAAATTATGGAATTGAAATTACCAGTGACAATGGTAAATACAAAGTGATGGGAGAAAATCCGGATAATTTTCCAAAGGAACCGGCAGCGGATGATGCCAATTCTTTCACCATTAGTTCTTCTGCATTGGTAACAGCGATCAATAAAAGTCTATTTGCAGTTAGCAACGATGATCTGAGACCAGCAATGACAGGCGTATTTTTTGAATTGGATAAAAAAGGATTGACTTGTGTTGCAACAGATGCACACAGATTGGTTCGTTACAGAAGAACAGATGTAAGTTGTCCTAAAACAGATACTTTTATTGCACCTAAAAAGCCCTTGAATTTATTGAAAGCGGCTTTACCTGATAATGATGATGAACTAACGGTATCGTATAACAGCAATCATTTGTTTGTAAAACATGGCGGCACTGAATTAGTGTGTAGACTGATAGATGCTCGTTTTCCTGATTATAAAGTGGTAATACCCCTTGACAACCCATATAAATTAACCATTAATAAAAGTGATTTTCAAAGTGCATTACGCCGGGTAAGTGTATTTAGTAATAAAAGCACTAATCAGGTTGCGTTAAACATCAGTGGCAGTGAATTGCAGCTGGCTGCACAGGATGTAGATTTTAGCAACGAAGGAAATGAACGTATGTCTTGTCAATATGATGGCGAAGATCTGCAAATAGCATTCAAT
Organism: Ferruginibacter lapsinanis; assembly: GCF_020783315.1. NCBI lineage: Bacteria > Pseudomonadati > Bacteroidota > Chitinophagia > Chitinophagales > Chitinophagaceae > Ferruginibacter > Ferruginibacter lapsinanis. Next base: position 1,056,594 of record NZ_CP086063.1, read on the forward strand.
GCAAAATTCTTAATTGAAATGCTGGGAGCTGCAGATACAGAAGAGATAAATATGGAATTAAGCACTCCGACAAAAGCAGGTATCATTAAACCAACTGAAATGGATCCAAATGAAGAGTTATTAATGTTGGTAATGCCGTTGATGTTGAACAGTTAATATTTCTTTTCAAAATATTTTTTCTAATCTCCATGAAAGTGGAGATTTTTTTATGTCACGGATACTTTGAGTTTCCTTCTTTTAATTTGATTGTAAATAATTATTTCTGCAATAATTAAATTTAATCCCCAACCTAACCAGGCAATGATCCTATATCGATCCATAGGGCCAATGTTGGTAAACTCGGCAAATAAAACTTTCCAGGCCCTTAATGTCAAAGCGGAAAGTGTGAGGGCGTAGCTCCGGATCATATAGGCCCTGTGAGCAACAAAGTCTTTCTTTATAGCATGGTATAATGCAATGCCAGTGCTGCCTATCCATAAAACGGATAGTAAAATAAAGCCAATGATGCTACTGATCCCACCATTGGCATAAAAACTCATAATGAGTCCGGCCGGCCCTGTTATAAACATGATATTAATCACATATAGATACCCAAGCCTTCGGTGGAGCAACTGATTTCTTTTTAATAACGGTTTGGAGAACTGAGAAAAACCAGCAAACAGCACTAACATGCTGGTAAAAACATGAGTAAAGAAAGCGATTCGCCACACATCAATATGAATATACGCCTGCTTTAATTGTAAAAAACCGATATCGGTTTTGAGGGTGTGGTATGGCAAAATGATCCTCAGCATTAAAAAACTAAAGAATGCCAGCACTGCCATTAAAACGATGGCTAATATGTTTTTGAAAGTCGGCTTCAATGTGTTATATTAGACAAAACAAAGCTATATGAAACTACCTAAACTTTGCCTACTTATTGTTATAACATTGTTTGTAGGCTGCAAAAACAAATCTGCAAAAAGCGACAAGATCGCAAAAATTGATTCCAGTACAATTTCAATATCACCAGATCTTATAGGTTCCTATGTTGGTCCTTTTGGTAAAAACAGAATTACACTTCTTATTACAAAAGTTACGGGAGACAGCGTAGCAGGCAGAACAGTTGTTGGAGGAAATGACAGACCATTTGTAGGTACAGTAAAAAAAGATTCGGGTATAATTAAAGTGGAAGCTAAAGAACCTGGCGATGACAAAAATGATGGAATGTTTAATTTATCGTTTGATGAAAAAAACAAAAATATTCTTGTTGGTGATTGGAAACCTTTTGTAGAAAATAAAAACAGTGGAGCAAAAAACTTTACATTAAATAGAAAGGTTTTCGTTTATTCTAAAGATGTAGGTATATATCCGCAGGCATCTCAAAGAGAACTGAAAGAATCTGATGTAAATAATCTTACCAAATGGGAGCTGGAGGTAATGCGGAATGAAATTTTTGCCAGACACGGATATTGTTTTAAAAAGAAAAATATCCGGGAAACACTTGAAACCCAGGACTGGTATGTGCCCAATACCGTTGATGTAAAAGATATGTTGACTGACGTAGAAAAAAAGAATGTAGAACTGATAAAAAAATATGAAAAATATTCTGATGAGTATGGAGACGAATACGGAAGATAGATTTGTATAAACAGAATAAAAAAATCCATTCATAAAAATTATGAATGGATTTTTTGTTAACTACATACAATATATATCCATAAAGTTTTATTTTTTTATCTGCTCAAATTCTCTTTTCAATGTATTGATGTCTTCTTGTTGTTCGATAAGATATAAGCTTAACTCTTCTATTTTTTCAAGTAGTTTAGCTATCATTTCTGATAGGTGGATGCCCGTTAGCTTTACTTCACTTTCTGTTGGAATATTTGGTAGATGTTTATTCTGGAGAATAAACGCTTTCAATTCTTCAATACTACGTAATTGATAATTATTGTAGAATACATGATCCGCCCAGGTGTTGACCAGCGCAACTCTTATACTATCAGCAATTATACCGCCTATTACATTCAGTTTTCTATTTCCTTTAAAGCTATATCCGGCCGGATTTGTGTTTCCGATTAAAATTTGCCCAGTGGAAATGTCGCCATAGATAATGGTTTTAGATATACCACTGCCAATGTATAATTTATTACTACTTACATCATTAAAACCCGCCATTGATCCTATAAAAATATTGTTGTTGCCTAGATTAAAATATCCTGCAGAATCTCCAATAGCAACATTGCCATTTCCGGTAATATTACTGTACAGGGCATTGCACCCAATAGTTGTGTTGGCATTGCCATCTGTATTTGAAAAAAATGCCCCTGTTCCAACAGCAGTATTCATATTTCCTTTATTGCTGAATAAAGCAGCATTTCCAATAGCAGTATTATAAACACCTTCCATATTTGAAAAAAGCGAAGCTGTTCCTAATGACACATTACCATTGCCTGTAGTCATACTTGTTTGCGAAACAATTCCGACTGCTGTATTGTAAAATCCGTAATTATTATTTTGCAGAGCGCCATGACCTACAGCCACATTTCCATAGCCAATTTTGTTTGATTCAAGAGATCGGTGCCCAACAGCAGTATTTTCATATCCGCTTGTATTTTCGGATAAGGTATTATTGCCTATTGCAATATTTTTGTATCCGTTAATATTTGAATAAAGACTGTTTTCCCCCACAGCTACATTATTATAACCATCTGTAGTTGAGTATAACGAGTGATAGCCAAAAGCAGAATTACCCCATCCGCCAACCAGCCTCATCAGGGCACTATCACCAAATGCCGTGTTGTCTGATTGAGAAAATGCGGTTAAAAAAATACCGATAAAATAAAGCAAAATGATCATTGATTTTTGGTAAACTCTTTTCATGATATATTTATTTAATATTACAAAATAAATATATAAGAGGGTGGTAGAAATGACCGGTGTCAGCTATGATGCTTATTCTCGTCATTATATTCCTACCGCATCATAACGGAAAACAGGAGATCGGTTTTTTATTATTAATTATTGCTGTTGTTGTTGCTGTTGTATCATCATATCTGTATACCTTCTGAAAGAATTATTTGTACCGTCGGCATCAGTTACTGGTGTAATATATTGAGGTTCCAATACGGCATTTATTTCTTTCGAAATAGCCCCATCTTCATAACTAACGGAAACGCCTACCTCTAAAGATTGTTTGGCAGAACCTTTATATGTGCCCTTAACAGGAGAACAGTCAGAAAAGTTTCTGCCAATAGCTAAACGAACATGCAGGTCATTTACCACACAGTTATTGGTCGGATCAAGTCCTATCCAGCCATAGAATGGGATATACGCCTCTACCCATGCGTGGGTGGCTCCTTCACCACGCAAATCTTTATCTTTTGGACAAACATATCCACTTACATACCGAGCCGGAATATTAATTAAACGAAGCATTACAGAAAGAATATGTGCAAAATCCTGACATACGCCTGCTTTTAAATTCCATACTTCATCTAAAGTGGTTTGTGTGTTGGTGATACCTTTTATGTATTGAAAATTTTGATACACATATTTGTTCAGTTCCTGCGCCGCGTCAAAAACATTGCTCTTTTTGAATTTTTCAACATCGGCAATTTTTTTAACGTCCTCAATAGCAGCAAAAAATTCGGGGATTAAAAAATCAATGAACGGAACAACGTTTCTGATCTGATGTAAATGATTCCACTGTTCATCTATTGGTTCAGAATTATTAGGTAATGCTCTTTCTTTTGTAACAATAGTTTTGGTAGAATCTATTCTTAATTCTTTATGCAACTCTATATTCATAAAAGTACCGATCTCATTACCATAATAATCTCTGTATTTTTCTACAGCCGGTTCGCCGGTAATGATCAACTGGTGACTTAATACATCCTGATATTCATCTCTTATCGGAAATAAAATTATTTGATTGGCACTATCACGAACCGGTTCCGGATATGTATATTTTGTTACATGATGAATAATGAAACGGGGCATATATTTTATAGCGTTTAGTAGTTTAGCGTATTTAGCAAAAAAGTATTAGAATGCGGTTATCTTTCTATGTAAGAGAAATATGTGAATATCAGTTTGATCAGTGTCATCAGAGTTCTAGACTATGAATATCCAAAATAGCTTTTTCCTAATGCTGTACCGATATCATATAAACCGGTTTTTGATTCATTCAAAAAATTGTGTAGCCCTTCCTGAAAAATTGAATTAGAGGTGCTGAACTGTACTTTACTTTTGAACTTGCCGATCATAAAATCTATCTGATTAAAATCAGATGCATTTCTTTCACTCTTTAATCTTTCAAAATAACGATGTACTCTGTTGATTGAATAAACGAGTGAACGAGGAAATTTGTCGTTTAGCACTACCTGTTCTACCACATTTTTTGCTTCAAATCCGCCACGGTACGTTTTGAGATATAACTCATAACCAGAGATCGACATTAACAGATATTTCCAATAAGTAGTGTCGGTTGTTTTATTTACATCGTAATATACGTCACTAAATTTCACATCTAAGATATCAGCACTTTGTATAGCACGTTCCAGGTATTTTCCAATATTTATAAAAGAATTTCCCTCACCTCTTGCCATGGTAACGTCAGTTGTTCCGCAGTATAATAATCCGTAGCGGAGTAAATTATCCAATATTGTTATCGGATCGTCTTTTTGTAAAAGCTGCGCCATTTTCTCATCTCTAACTGCATGATAAAAGTCATTAAGGCATTGCCACATTTCTTTAGTGATATGGTCTTGTACGCTTCGACCATTTTCTCTGGCCTGGGTAACAATATTTAATACAGAGTTAGGGTTGTCTTTACCCACTACCATATATTCTAATACACCTCTCGAATCATATGCCATTGCATTGGCCTCTTCTTCTGATAGAAAAGTAAATATTTGTAATACAGGTTTCCAGCTAAATTCCTGTATATCATCCTGGCTGGATGCATAATTAATTTTCAACGTTCTTAAAATTCCGTCTGTACGCTCCATATAGCGGCTCATCCAGTACAAACTATCGGCAACTCTACTTAGCATAATAAATATATTCACCCCCTCCGCCCCCTAAAGGGGGAACTGCGAGGATCTTTTAATTTGTAGTTAATAATATTTTTAAATAATCTTTTTTAGTATGTGATAGCAAAGCATTATCCACTTCGTAGTTCCCCCTTTAGGGGGCGAGGGGGTATTATGTTGCCAACACCCATGTGTCTTTACTGCCTCCACCCTGGGAAGAATTCACGATCATAGAACCTTCTTTAAGTGCTACCCTTGTTAATCCTCCCGGAACAATTTCAATTCCATCTGGCCCACACAATGCATACGGTCGGAGATCTACTCTACGAGGTTGCAGTTTTCCGTTCATGTAACAAGGAACTGTTGATAAACTTATAATTGGTTGTGCAATAAATTCTCTCGGATTTTTTAGCACTTCTGCTTTGTATTCAACAATTTCTTTTTCGCTAGCGGCGCTACCCATCAGCATTCCATATCCTCCGCTTGCATTGGTTTTTTTAATAACCATGTTAGTGATATCATTAAATACAAGCTCTCTTTCATCAGCTCTTTCTAAATGATAGGTAGGGACATTTTTTAATATAGGTTCCTCGTTCAGGTAATACCTGATCATTGAAGGAACATATGTATAAATAGCTTTATCATCTGCAACGCCATTACCTACAGCATTTACAATAGCTACATTACCTTTTCGGTAGGCGCTCATTAATCCTGCCACACCCAATAAACTGTTGGCATCAAAAGCTAACGGATCAAGGTATTCGTCATCAACACGGCGATAAATAACATCCACTTGCTGCAATCCCGAGGTGGTTTTCATAAACACTTTATGATTATCTACCACCAGATCTTTTCCTTCCACCAATTCAACACCCATTAATCTTGCTAATGTGGTATGTTCAAAATAGGCAGAGTTGTATATACCCGGAGTGAGCAATACAATTGTGGGGTTATAAATTTGTCTTGGAGAAAGTGAAACAAGGTTTCTGTGCAATATGTTAGGATACTCCGTAACACTCCTTACGTTATTCTGTGGTAGCAGGTCAGGGAAAAGACGTTTGGTGATCTCCCTGTTTTCCAGCATATAACTAACGCCACTAGGGGTACGCAGGTTATCTTCTAAAATATAAAAACTCCCATCACTGTTTCTGATAAGATCGATTCCTGAAATATGTACATAAATATCATAAGGCACAGGGAAATTATGCATTTCTCTGAGGTAGTGCGGACAGCTATAGATCATCTCAGCCGGCACAACCCCATCTTTAATAATGAATTGTGTGCTATAAATATCTTTTAAAAAAAGATTGAGTGCTTTAAGGCGTTGTTTAATACCTTTTTCGATATAATCCCATTCAGCGGCGGTGATGATACGGGGAATGATGTCAAATGGGAATATCTTTTCAATTCCCTCGCCACTGCTGTATACGGTAAAAGTAATACCCTGGCTCATGAACAAACGTTTGGCCAGTTCTTCCTTTTTGTTTAATTCCTCCACAGAAAGTTGCTGTAAAAAATCGACGGCCTTTTTGTACTGCTCTCTTACGGTAGCGTTCTTGTACATTTCGTCCCATGTATTGGTGTCTACCAAATAAGATTGCAGCAGTTCACTTGTTTGCATAATCAACTGTTTTGGAAATTAAATGGCAGGCAATCGTCGAAAAGTAATATATATCCAAATATAATAAATCAAACTTGTATTTGAACATCTTGGCTAACTTTACATATAAATATTTCTGCTGATGAAAAAAATAGCGATGATACCGGCTAGGTATGCGGCCACCAGGTTTCCCGCCAAACTAATGCAACGTTTAGGGAGCAAAACGGTAATACAACATACTTACGATAATACTGTAGCGACGGGGCTTTTCGACGATGTAGTAGTAGTAACGGACAGTGATATTATTTATAATGAGATCACTATCAACGGAGGTAAAGCCATAATGAGTAAAAAAGAACATGAGAGTGGCAGCGATAGAATAGCGGAGGCTGTGGCTGATATGAATGTTGATATTGTGGTAAATGTGCAGGGAGATGAACCTTTTGTACAAAAGGAGCCATTAGAAAAATTATTACAGGTTTTTGATGATAACAGTGTTCAGGTGGCATCGTTGATGCAGGTGTTGAAAGAGCAAAAATTTATTGAAGACCCTAATTATGTAAAAGTAGCGGTAGATAAAAATATGAACTCATTGATGTTCAGCCGTAGTGTGATACCTTATCATAGAGATAAAACGGTTACACCGGTTTATTATGAGCATATAGGTGTATATGGCTTCAGAAAACAAGCCCTGCTAAATTTTACCAACTGGGAGATAACACCTTTGGAAGCCGCCGAAAAAATTGAATGCCTTCGTTATCTGGAAAAAGGTATTCCGCTGAAAATGATCGTAACAGAATATATGGGAGTTGAGATCGATACGCCTGAGGATCTGGAAAGGGCGACGAAATTGCTTAATTAGCTTACCATCTGGCTTTGTAAGAATTTTTTCCAGTCTTCCAGCATCTTACCTTTTAATACACGAGGAAATTTGTGTTGGCCTCCCATCTTGCCTTTAGATTTCATGAAATCCATAAAGGTTTGTTCTGGCAGAACGGTAACGTAAACATCTTTTAAAGCATGACGTCTTTCCACTTCATAATCGTCATTCAGTTCTTTTATCTTTTCGTCTATACGTCTGCGCAGATCTTCTGTATCTATGACATCGTTGGAAGCTATGTACCACTGATGGGCAAAAAATAAACCATGAGGAACACCGGCAACAGTAAATTCAGGAATAGAAATATTCAGTTCTTCACTCACCATTTCGATGGCTTTATTCATATTGTCTACACTTAAATGCTCTCCAACCAGGCTCAAGAAATGTTTGGTCCTTCCTGTAATAATGATCTCACTTTTTTCTTTATCAACCAGTCTAACTGTATCGCCTATGGCATAACGCCATGTGCCGGCATTGGTACTGATCAAAATAGAATAATCTTTATTTTCCTCTATCTCATGAATCATGTATGCTTCAGGGTTATCCACCATGTTTCCATCAGCATCAAAGTTATTATCATCAAAAGGAACAAATTCGAAGAAGATGTTATTGTTTAATGCAAGGTGCATTCCTACTGCATCCTGCCTGTTTTGGTAAGCTAAAAAACCTTCACTTGCCAAATAAGTTTCGATGTAGGTGATAGGCTTGCCCAACAGTTTTTCAAATCCCTTTTTATATGGTTCTAAGGCTACCCCACCATGCACATAAAATGCAAGATTAGGCCACATGTCATGAATATTATCTAACTGGTAACGCTCGATGATCTTTTCCATGCATATCTGTAACCATGCAGGAACGCCTACAATAAAACCAATATCCCAACTTGGCGCATTCTCTACTATCTCTTCGATTTTTTTGCTCCAGTCTTTTTCTTTGGCAATTTTCTTACCGGGTTTGTATAAACCTAATCCCTGAAACCAGAAAGGAATATTCTTTTGTTGAATACCACTCAGGTCTCCGGCAAAATAAGTTGGCCCTTTTTGAAGTTGTGTGCTGCCTCCCAGGATCATCCATCCTTTTCCTATTGCACTTTTGGGTACATCTTCGTATTTTGCTAAACTGAGTAATTGTTTGAAGCTGGTAATGGTATTACTGCGTATCAGTTCTTTGGTAATCGGAATAAACTTACTGGCAGCTTCGCTGGTACCGCTACTTAAGGCAAAATATTTTATTACACCCGGCCAGCAAACATCAGGAACGCCATCTTTGGCTTTATGCCACCAGTCTGCATAAAGCTTACTGTAATCGTAACAAGGAACTAATTGTTGAAATTTTTTCCCCAAATGGCGACTCAACAATATTTCATCAAATTTGTATTCCTGTCCGAATTGGGTGAACCTGGCTTTACGCAACAACTTCTTCAGCACTTTTAACTGCTGTCGTCTCGGATCGCTTATAGGCAGATTGAGTGCCCTGGCAATGCTTTTAGGAAGTTTAATATCAAAATAGCCCATTCGTAAGGTTGAGTCTCTTAAGTAGTACAAAGGTAGTATTTTATGAATGGTAAATGAAATGTAAAGCCAATCCTTATTTTAGCAGACTTTAAAGAAAAATCAATACGTTTGATATCTTGAAAAATTAAAATATAGTATATGAAAAAGATGATTGTTACGTTGGTTTTGATAACCAGCTTATTAAGGGCAAGTGCCGATGAAGGCATGTGGCTACCTATGTTGTTAGGTCAGCAGGTGTATGATAACATGGTAAAGAAGGGATTGAAACTTACCAAAGAGCAGCTGTATTCGATCAATAAGTCGTCGCTAAAGGATGCAATTCTTATTTTCGGCAGAGGTTGCACGGGAGAATTGGTGAGCAATCAAGGGTTGATCTTCACCAATCACCATTGCGGATATGAAGCAATTACCAATGCAAGCAGTGTAGAGCACAACTATTTACGAGACGGATTTTATGCATATAATAAAGATCAGGAAATACAAAGTCAGCTTACAGTGCAGTTTCTTGACAGGATCGTTGATGTTACCAAAGAAGTAGAGGCAGGCGTTAAAGGCCTTAGCTGGAATGATCGGGTAGCTAAACTTCCGGATGTTTTTAAATCAATTACAGATAAAGTGTTGGATAAAGAGAACGGATTGGCAGGCAAAGTGTATAGCATGTTTAAAGGAAACCAATATATCATGTATGTATACAAAACATACAGAGATATTCGCCTGGTAGGTGCTCCACCTGAAAGTGTTGGTAAGTTTGGAGGTGATACTGATAACTGGGAATGGCCAAGACATACCGGCGATTTTTCCATCTTCAGGGTATACGCAGACAAAAGCGGCAAACCTGCGGATTATAGCTTAAATAATGTGCCATTAAAACCAAAGCATTTTTTACCGGTAAGTATTAAAGGAATAAAAGACGGCGATTTTGCAATGATCTATGGTTATCCGGGAGGTACCAACAGGTATGAAACAAGCTATGGTATAAAACTTAAGAATGACATTGAAAACCCTTCTTTGGTGAACTTACGTGATGTGCGTTTAAAATTAATGCATGAGCAAATGATCAAAGATCCGGCGGTGAAATTAAAATTGGCAGACACCTACGCAACTGTTGCCAACTACTGGAAGTTTTTTGATGGCGAAACAAAACAGCTGAAAAAATTTCATACTTACGAAGAAAAACAAGCATTTGAAAACGGGTTTGCTAAATGGGCTAAAGGAAAGCCGGAGTATGAAAATATTTTTACTGAGTACGAAAAAAATTACGAAGCATGGACTCCATATAGTAAACACAGACAATATATAAACGAAGGTATCATGGGGTCGGCATTGGCGGCATATGCTTCTTCATTAATTGCGCTTGAATCTGCATTAACCAAGTCTGATGCAAGTGAAATAAAGAAAGCAGCCGATGCAGCCACAGCTGCAAGGAAAACTTATTTAGTTGATGCTGATCGTCCGAGCGATGAAAAAATATTGGCAGCAACCTGTATGATGTTTTACAACGACATCGATAAAAGTCAGCACCCTGCCGGATTTTATGAAAAGCTAAAAGAAAATTATGGAGACCTGAACGAAGAGGCGACATATAAGAAATGGGCAAAAGATGTATTCGACAAAACGATCATACTGAACGATGATAAATGGAATGCTTTTGCGGCAAGTCCGGATGTAGCAACATTGCAAGCTGATCCGGCATTTATGTATGCTGCGGCATTTGTAAAAAATTACAATGATAAATATGCTCCGTTATACACCGCTTTCATAATAAAAAATGCAGAGTTGGGCAGAAGTTATCTAAAAGGAGTGATGGAAAAAAATCCAGTTGCAGCAAAAAAAATGTATCCTGATGCCAACTTCAGTATGAGAGTGAGCTACGGAAATGTAAAAAGTTATAACCCTCGTGACGCAGTACACTATGATTATGTGTGTACAGGAAAAGGTATTCTGGAAAAATATGTGGCCGGAGATTATGAGTTTGATTTACCTGCCAAACAAATTGAATTGATGAAGAAAAAAGATTATGGTCAGTATATTGATAAAGGAAGAAAAGACCTGGTGATCAATTTTATCACCACCAACGATATTACCGGAGGCAATAGTGGTAGCCCGGTTATAGATGGAAATGGGAATTTGATCGGCCTGGCTTTTGATGGTAACTACGAAGCCTTGAGTCATAAAATTGCGTTTGATAAAGATCTTAACCGTACTATTTGTGTAGATATAAGATATGTGCTATGGTGTATTGATAAATTAGGCGGAGCAAAAAACCTGATCAACGAATTGACATTGGTTAGAAACTAATACTGTTAAATAAATATGTTACGGGGCAAACGATTTCGTTTGCCCCTTTTTATTAAACAATGTGATAATATAATAGGCTCTATGTATCTTTGTAACTCCTTAGTGAACTCTATGTGAACTAAACTTATGCTTCAAACGCTTGCACCATACTTCGGCTATTTAGCCTCTTTATTATTAGGAATTGCATTAATAGTCAACAATGATTTAAAATTCCGTTGGTACAACGCATTAGGTTGTTTGGTATTCATGATCTATGCTGTTATTATCGGTGCCATTCCTGTGTTGTTGACAAATACAATTTTGCTGGTAATTAATGTGGTGTACCTGATAAAAGTGTATAGAAAAAAAGAAAATTTTGACCTGCTGGAATTTGAAGGACAGGAAAAATTGATCGTGAAATTTTTACAATTTTATAATAAAGATATTGAAGCTTATTTTCCGGGAGTAACACCGGAGATGATGAAAGGAAAATTAAATTTTGTGGTGATAAGAGACCTGGTGATCTCAAATATTTTCAGCGCAACGGTACACGAAAACGGCGATGCAGAAGTGATCATTAATTACACCTTGCAAAAATACCGAGACTATAAAGTAGGCCGTTTTATTTTTGAAAAAGGAAAACCTTATCTATTGTCGAAGGGAGTTAAAAGAATTGTTTATACTAAAATACATAACAAGCAGCATCTCGATTTTATTAAAGTGATGGGCTTTACAAAAGAAACAATTTATGGCAACACAGAATGCTATGTAAAAAAATTGGACTGATCACTCAGTCCATTTTTTTTATATAAAATGTTGCCAACTTCAGAATTAATCGATTGCCAGCAAAATAGCCTGCAATAAAAAATTTGTGCAACAAACTAATAACCGATCACCTGCTCTTCCATCATTGCCGGCATTTCTCTGAAACCATATTGTTGATTTCTTAGCTGCGGTTCAAATCCAGCTTCTCTGATTGCCTCCTGGATACCCTTGCTGGTAAAGCGATGTGGGGCACCTGCAGCACTCACAACATTCTCCTCGATCATGATACTACCAAAATCATTGGCACCTGCATTTAAACAAAGTTGTGCTGTTTTTTTACCAACAGTTAACCAGCTTGCCTGGATATTTTTAACGTTCGGTAACATGATCCTGCTTAAAGCAATCATGCGGATATATTCTTCGGGAGTGGTTAAATTATGTACGCCACGTATTTTAGCAAGCAATGTATCTACATCCTGGAAGGTCCATGGAATGAACGCAATAAAACCTTTTGCATGTTCAGGTTTTCTGCTTTGCACTTCTCTTATTTTTACAAGGTGTTCAAAACGTTCAGTAATAGTTTCAACATGGCCAAACATCATTGTTGCCGATGTTGTGATATCTAATTCATGTGCCTCATGCATTACATCCAACCATTCCTGGCTACCACATTTTCCTTTGCTGATCAAACGACGGACCCTATCAACCAGAATTTCTGCACCAGGTCCGGGTAAGCTGTCAAGCCCGGCTTCTTTCAACGCTTTTAATACTTCTCTATGTGTGCTTTTTTCCAGCTTGGTAATATGTGCTACTTCCGGCGGCCCGAGTGTATGTAATTTTATATTCGGGTAAAGAGATTTTATTTCTTTAAAAAGATTTACATAAAAACTCAATCCAAGATCAGGATGGTGGCCGCCTTGTAATAACAATTGTTCTCCTCCATAACGGATAGTTTCATCTATTTTCTTTTTGTATGTTTCTATATCTGTTATGTATGCTTCTGGATGACCGGGGATACGATAAAAATTACAAAACTTACAATTAGCGATACAAACATTGGTTGTATTCATATTCCTGTCGATGATCCAGGTTACTTTACCATGCGGTACTTGTTTTTTTCTTAATTCATCCGCCACATACATTAATTCCGTTAAAGGGGCATTTTCAAAAAGGTATACACCTTCTTCTACTGATAAGAACTCAAAGTTCAAAGCCCGTTGATATAAGTTGTTTAATTCCATAATTCCGTTTGTATAAATTATAACAAAAATACACCCATTAGGTTGTATATTTATCTATCTGCTTAAATGAAAAGATATTTCAGCATATTATTGATTGCTGTTTGCCTGCAACTGCCCTTATTTCCGGTAGCTCAGGAAATATTGAACAAGCCGCCTAAGGCCGAGCTTGTTACCCGTTTCCCATTCCGACAGTTTAGTGGAGGAGTAATTGCTATAAAGGGAATACTTAATAACGGGAAAGACAGCCTTAATTTCATATTAGATACGGGTAGTGGGGGAATATCGCTGGACTCTACCACCTGCGCTTCTATCGGATTAAAATTAAGGGCTTCCGATACTACCATTACTGGAATGGGAGGCACACACAAAGTGTCGTTTGCTTATAACCAGAAATTACATCTCCCCGGACTTACATTAGATAAACTGAACTTTCATGTAAATGATTATGAGATACTGACAGAAGTATACGGAGAAAAAATTGATGGCATCATTGGCTATAGTTTTTTCAGCAGGTATATTGTTAAAATAAATTTCAATGATAAAGAACTGGAAGTGTATACCCCCGGAGAAATAGAGTATCCCAAAGGTGGAGATCTGCTTAAACCAGCTTTTACTACATTACCGATCGTATCGCTTAATATTAAAGATGCCCGTAAAAAAAACTTCAACTTTTATTTTGATACCGGAGGTGGACTATGTTTTTTAATGAGCCAGAATTTTGCTAAAGACAGCGGTATCTTATTATCCAGAAGAAAACCGGTTACCACTCAGGCAGAGGGAATGGGAGGCAGACTGCAGATGCAATTAACGCTTATAAAGCAACTGCAAATCGGGCATTATAAATTCAAAAGAGTTCCCACATATATTTATGATGATGCCTATAACGTAACATCCTATCCCTATATAGGTGGCTTGATAGGCAATGATCTGTTACGTAGGTTTAACCTGATATTGAATTATCCTAAGAAAGAAATTCATATTATACCGAATAATTATTTTAATGATCCTTTCGATTATGCTTATACCGGAATGGCTATATATTATGTTGATGACCTGATCGTGGTGGATGATGTGATTGAAAAATCTCCTGCATCTAAGGCCGGGATCAAAAAGGGAGATATTATTATTGGTGTAGAGAATAATCTCAGCAATAATATTCAGGAATACAAGACCATGCTTCAAAAAGAAAATGAAAAAATAAAAATTATTCTCAGCAGGAACAACCAGGTAAAAGTAGCCTACATCAAGCCTATCACCATACGATAACCCCATAGATAAAAAATAAAAAATTCCCAAAAACAACCCGATCATCCTATAACTTTGCCGCATGATTCAGTTTGAAAGATTTACGCTTGCGAATGGCTTAAAGGTAGTTGTGCACGAGGATAAAAGCACCCCGATGGTAGTAGTTAATGTTATTTACGATGTGGGTGCCAAAGATGAGCACCCCGAAAAAACAGGGTTTGCACATTTATTTGAACATTTAATGTTTGGAGGAAGTGTAAACATCCCGGAATATGACGAACCCTTGCAGGTTGCCGGTGGAGAAAATAACGCCTTCACTACCACTGATCTTACCAATTATTATTGTCAGTTGCCTGCAGAAAATATTGAAACAGCATTTTGGTTAGAGAGCGACAGAATGCTGAGTCTTGCTTTCAGCGAAAAAAGCTTAGAGGTACAACGCAAGGTTGTTTGCGAAGAGTTTAAAGAAAACTATATCAACAAACCTTATGGTGATGCCTGGAACAAAATGATGGCGC
Organism: Ferruginibacter lapsinanis; assembly: GCF_020783315.1. Lineage (NCBI taxonomy): Bacteria > Pseudomonadati > Bacteroidota > Chitinophagia > Chitinophagales > Chitinophagaceae > Ferruginibacter > Ferruginibacter lapsinanis. The sequence goes on from NZ_CP086063.1 coordinate 1,071,649, forward strand.
TGGCTTTTACAACACATCCATACCGATGGATGACCATCGGTAAAGAATTGAAACATATTGAAGATGCGACACTGGAAGATGTGAAATCTTTCTTTGCCAAACACTATAACCCTTCTAATGCAATTTTAGTAGTTGCAGGAAATACAACAGTAGAAAAAGTAAAAGAGCTATCAGAAAAATGGTTTGGGTCCATTCCTTCCGGAGAAAAATATGTAAGAAATTTACCGCAGGAACCAAAACAAACTGCACCAAGAGTGCAGGAAGTGAAAGCCAATGTGCCATTGGATGCAATGTATAAATGCTGGCATATTTATCCAAGGTTAGATAAAAGATATTATATCGTTGACCTGATCACAGAAATATTAAGCGGAGGAGGTTCATCAAGATTGTACCAGGCATTGGTAAAAGAAAAACAACTCTTCAGTAATATAGAGTGTTATCACCACGGTACTACAGATGCCGGTCTGATCACCATAGAAGGTAAACTGGTAAAAGGGGTGAACATGAAAGATGCAGAAGCTGCTATCAATGAGGAATTAGTTAAACTGCAAAAAGAAGGGATCACCGATAAAGAATTACAGAAGGTGAAAAACAAAACAGAAAGCATGATGTGTTTTGAAGATATGAGTGTGATGAGCCGTGCTACCAGTTTAGCCATGTATGAATTATTAGGCGATGCAAATCTGATCAATACAGAATTAGAAAAATATCAATCTGTAACAGCAGAAGAATTAGTAGCAGAAACAAAAGTGATCTTTGATGAGAACAATTGTAATACGCTTTACTATTACGCTGTCAATTAATGTATATTCAATAATACCAGCCAGGCTTCTCTCATTTTATTTTCGTCGAGTAATTCCTTGATCAAATGAATGCTGCCGCTTTTGAAATTTTTAACGATCTCTTCAAGAGCGGGTTCATTTTCGATCTCGGTTTTTTCCGGGACGGTAGAGAGGCTTGCTAATTTCCCCAATTCATTACCGGTAAGCAATCCGGCATCTTTTATCCATTGAGGAATGGCATCTACCCCAACACCGAATGCGTTCAGCGGCTTGGGGGTTTCAAAAATATCTTCTGCAAATATTCTTGAATAATAATTATACCCTAATCTTGCGATCGGGTCTAATTTTTCAATAATGATATTACCATTTTCATCCGCCAGTTCTTCCTGGTGATGTATCATCACAATTTCACAGATGACCAGGTTTCCGGCACCTCCTTCATTTCCCAATTCTATGATTTGTTTTACCACACATTCAAAAGCGATAGGCGCTTCTTTTACACGAGGTGGTCGTACTAATAAAGATTTTTCTTCTGTGAAACCACCTTTCAAAAATTCATTTACTCCCGAAGGATATAATCCACTGGTAACCGATAACTGTTCTGCCATTGCATAATTAGCAATATGTATCACACATTCGGGAATGGTTTTTACATTTTGGTAAGTGTCTTTTATATTTCCTGTCAATGAACTTTTTGCAGGAGAAAAAACAAGGATAGGAGGAACATTACTGAAAGCATTAAAAAAAGAGAACGGGCTTAAATTAGGCGTGCCACTTTCATCAATAGTGCTTACCAATGCAATAGGCCGGGGCACCACTGCAGAGGTTAAAAAATTGGAGATCGCTCTTGTGCTTAATTCTTTCGGGTTAATAGTTCTCATGCGGAATTTTTTTATAGATTAAAATCTAAAGGCGTTGCATAAATATTTTTTTCATGCGGAATTCTCGCCACTGCATTTTCAATCAGTTTATCAATTTCGGGAATAGCATCAAACAGGTCTTTATAAGAATTGATCACATAATACCTGTCCTGAAAATGATCTTTATAATAATGTTTTCCCATGATCGTTTTTATATCAAATGGTTGTCGATTGGCCTTATCACTTAAACAAAATATACTTTCACCACTTGAAGATAAAATTCCTGCGCCATAAATACGAATACCTTCCTTTTCTTTAATTAGTCCAAACTCAACAGTAAACCAATATATCCTGCCAATCAATTCTATGGCTAATGCATCATCGATATGTTTCAATGCAATTTTTGATAAAGCCTGTAAATAATCTACAAAAAATTGTTCAGTCAACAGCGGCATGTGTGCAAAGCAATCATGAAACATATCGGGCTCTTCCAGGTAATCCAGGTTTTCTAATTTCCTCAACCAGGTAGAAGAAGGGAATTTTTTATCAGCCAGTAATTCAAAAAAATCTTTATCGGGAATTAATCCGGGAACGACTTCTATCTGCCAGCCCGTTGTTTTTGCTAATACCTGGTTTACATAATTGAAATCAGCGATCTTGTCTTCACTGAAATTCATTTCATCCAAACCTTTAAAAAATTCTTTTGATGCCATGTTTTGCAACAGCACTTTCTGGCGCTGAAAAAGTAATTTCCAGACCAATAGATCTTCTTGAGTGTATTTACTGTAATCTTGTTGCAGGTTATACATATCTGTTAATTTATCCTGTTATCAAATTTGATAATTCACCAAAGCCTATTCGCTTTTCTTCTCTTTGGCAAAATGCGGTTAATATAGCCGTGTCACCATTTTCTAAAAAGGTCCGTTCTTCGTTGCCGATCATTATTTTTTCTTTTCCATTCCAGGTTATTTCCAATAAGCTGCCAAAACTTTTTTTCTCTTTGCCCGAGATGGTTCCTGTTCCCAATAAGTCACCAATACGAAGGTTGCACCCATTCACTGTATGATGAGCAATCTGTTGTTCTGCTGTCCAATATAAAAATTTAGCATTGGTAACAGCAATGTTAGCTTGATGATTTTTGGTTTTGATATTAAAATGAATGTCGATGTCAAAATTCTTTCTATCGGTTTGATCTAGGTAAGCAAGCACAGCAGGTTTTTGAACCGGCGCCTCGGTTAAAAATTCTTTTAAAGCGTCATAAGTAATGATCCAGGGAGAAATAGCAGTCGCAAAATTTTTTCCTAAGAAGGGACCAAGTGGCTGATATTCCCAACGCTGTATATCACGTGCCGAAAAATCGTTTAATAAAACACAACCAAAAATATATTCAGTTGCTTCTTTTATGTTTACAGGTACTCCCAATGTATTTTCTTTTCCGATGATAAAACCTAATTCAATTTCAATGTCCAGTGTTTGCGAAGGAGCATAGATCACTTCATCGCCTTTTAATATTTGTCCGTGTGGCCTTTTTACAGGAGTATTAGTGGTGATGATGGAGGAACTTCTGCCATGATAAGCGATAGGCATATGTTTCCAGTTAGGCAATAAAGGATCTGCCGCAGGACGAAACATTTTGCCAACATTTGATGCATGTTCTTCAGATGAATAAAAATCTGTGTAATCTCCTACATGCACCGGAACATACATGGTTGCTTCAGATTGTTTATCCAGCAGCATCGCTTCATTCTCCTCAATGAAAGAAAGTTTGTTTGTAACAAGTTCTTTAAGTTTCTTTCTCGTTTCAGCCCACACTGTACTACCCAAAGCAATGAAATCATTCAATTGCTCTTTTGCAAAAACATTATCATTTATTTCCGGCTGAAAAATACCCCAATCAAATAAAGCAGATAGATCAAGAATATGATCGCCTATTGCTACACCAACCCGTTTGGATTTTACTTGCGTAGAATAAACTCCATACGGTAAATTATGTATCGTAAAATGCGGATGATCTTTTATCGTTTGTTCCAGCGTCATTTCTATTAAAAATTTAATACAGGTTTTGAGAAATTTTATTAGCTATTCTAACTAAATGCTGTTCATCTTTCTTATCCAATTCATGCCAGCCCTTCCGTCGAAATTCAATTACGATTGGTAATAATTTTTGTATAAGTGCTCTTCCTTTTTTACTTAAAGAAATATTATAACATCGCTTATCATCTTCAGATAATTCACGGATGATCAATTCTTTTTTCAACAACAGTTTAATAATATGTGTGGTGGTAGGCGCATCTTTACTGCAAAGCTTAGAGAGCGTAACCTGGTTCAGCACTCCATAATCATGCAGCTCCAATAAAACCACCCATTGATCCACCGTAATAGCTATTTTATGTTCATTGAACTGCTGTTGCAATGCCACTTTAATTTTTTTTGCGGTCGATTCAAATATGAATCCGTAATAAAAACTCATAAGTCTTTGCTATTGCTGATTAATAATTTCTCCATCATCCGTCAAAGCGTACCACGTATTGCCTGTTCTCTTTCAATTGATTCGAACAACGCTTTAAAATTGCCGGCACCAAAACCCTTTGCCCCCATTCGTTGTATTACCTCAAAAAACATGGTTGGCCTGTCTTGTACCGGTTTGGTAAATACCTGTAATAAATACCCTTCTTCATCTGCATCTACCAGGATACCCAATTTTTCCAACACACCAATATCTTCTTTCATATCACTCATATGTTTACCCAGGCGTCCGGGTATTTCTTCGTAATAATTATGTGGAGGTGCACTCAAAAATTCAACACCCGTTTCTCTTAATTGTGTAACGGTAGAAATGATATCATCAGTAGCAACAGCAATATGCTGTACGCCGGGGCCTTCATAAAAATCTAAGTACTCTTCTATTTGCGATCTCTTTTTTCCTTCTGCCGGTTCATTAATAGGAAATTTAATTCTGCCATTACCATTACTCATTACCTTACTCATCAATGCAGAATATTCGGTGTGAATTTGTTTGTCGTCAAACGAAAGAAAATTTACAAATCCCATTACCTCTTCATACCATTTCACCCATTTGTTCATTTCTCCCCAGCCAACATTGCCCACCATATGATCAATATATTTTAATCCGATCGTTCCCGGATTATATTCTGTTTTCCATACCTGGTAGCCCGGAAGAAACAGGCCATTATATTTTTTTCTTTCTACAAAAACATGTGCGGTATCGCCATAGGTATATATGCCCGAACGAACCACTTCTCCAAACTCATCCTTTTCAACAATGGGCTGCATAAAAGGCCGAGCCCCACGTTTGGTTGTTTCTTCAAAAGCTTTTCGGGCATCATCTACCCACAAAGCAATAACTTTTACACCATCGCCATGTTTTATCAGGTGTTCATTAATAGGAGAATCAGAGTTCAACGGACTTGTCAACACCAATCGTATCTTACCCTGTGCCAGTACATAAGATGCCCTGTCTTTTATTCCCGTTTCCAATCCGGCGTATGCCAGCGATTGAAAGCCAAAAGCTGTTTTATAAAAATGTGCCGACTGTTTGGCGTTGCCAACATAAAGCTCTACATAATCGGTGCCTAACAGCGGTAAAAAATCCGGAGCATTATCAAAAATTTTTTCAGGTGCTTGTTTTATTGTGGCTGTTTTCATAACAGAAATATTTATTCAATTAAAAATGTTTTTATTCTACCCAGCTTTTATAATATTTACCATCATCAATTTTCATTGCTTCCTCAGTGATCACTAATGGTTTGAATGTATCAATCATAACCGCCAGCTCTTTTGTTGCTTTTTGTCCGATGCTGCGTTCCATTGCACCCGGTGCTGGTCCGTGAGGAATGCCTTTAGGGTGCACAGTGATATATCCTTGCTGTATATCATTTCGGCTCATAAAATCGCCGTCTACATAATACAGTATCTCATCACTATCTATATTGCTGTGATTATATGGAGCAGGAATGGCCTGCGGATGATAATCATACAAACGAGGACAGAAAGAGCAAACCACCAAAGCGGTGGTCTCAAAAGTTTGATGCACCGGCGGAGGCTGATGCACCTTGCCCGTTATCGGTTCAAAGTTGTGAATGCTGAAACCGAAAGGAAAATTATAACCATCCCAACCAACCACATCAAATGGATGTGTGGCATAAATAAAATCATGCAGCGTATCTTGTTTTTTTATTTTTAGCAAGAAGTCACCCTTTTCATCATGCGTTTCTATTGTTTGCGGAAGTTTAAGATCACGTTCGCAGTAAGGAGCATTTTCCAATAATTGTCCTGATGCGTTTTTATATCGCTTGGGTGTGTAGATGGGTGCATGTGACTCGAGGTACAACAAACGGTTGTCTGCAGAATTAAATTCGATCTGATAGATCATTCCTCTCGGGATAACCAGGTAATCACCATACTCAAAAGGGATATTACCCATAAAAGTTCTGAGTGTACCCGAACCTTTATGTATGAACAGCATTTCATCCGCATCAGCATTCTTATAAAAATAATTGGTCAGCGATTGTTTGGGAGCAGCAAGACCAATAGTGCAATCACTATTTACCAGCATCGGTTTACGGCTATCCAGGTAATCATTTTCAGGAGTAACGCTAAATCCCTGCAACAGCAGCGCTTTGATATTTTTTTCAATAGCAATTTTGGGTGCAACATTTGTAGAGCCTAATATTTCTTTCACCTGCGTAGGCCGGTGTACATGATATAATAAAGATGAATGACCATGAAACCCTTCTGTACCGAATAACTGTTCGTAATAATAGCGATCGTTTTCAGATGTAAATATGGTGTGCCTTTTAGGAGGGATCTTTCCGAGATGGTGATAGATTGGCATAGTTCATCATTTTTTATTTAAAAAATAGATATCTGTTTTCATCTGTACAAGTCTGTCCTGTCCATATTCCTATCCTAACTCAATTCTTCAATAGCGATCTCCAGTGCATTTCGTGTAATGAATCTGTTTCGCTTATCTTTTTCATAAATTTTTTCCAGTGCATTGTAAATTGTTTTTGACACATCCTTAAAGATCGCTTCGTCGGAGATCGTTACATTTTTATGCATCAGGTAAGCAAATACTCTTGCCATACCGCAGCTGGCAATAAAATCCGGAATAACAGCCAGGCTTTCATCTGCCTTATTCAATATCTTACCATAAAAGATCTCTGTATCATTGAAAGGAACATTTGCTCCCGAAGCAATCACTTCCACTCCCGATTGCATCATATCATCCAGGTGATGCTCTGTGATAAATCTTGAGCCTGCTGCAGGAATAAAAATATCTGCTTTGGTTTTCCAGAACTCAATATTTGCCTGTTCAAACGAAATCAGATCGGGGTGATACAGTTTATTGTTTTTTCTGGTTAAGAATAAATGTTTAATGGTGTTGTAATCCATTCCTTTTTCATTGATCAATGCACCGGTAATATCAATGATGCCGGTGATCAGCACACCTTGCTGAGAAAGATAATAAGCAGCGGATGCTCCCACATTTCCAAAACCCTGAATGATGGCTTTTTTGCCATCCATGAATTCCTGTTTGAATAAGCGGTAATAATGTCTCACAGATTCGGCCACGCCATAACCCGTTATCATATCGGCCACCAGGTAACCATCTTTTTTAGAAGGAGTAAATTCTTCATCTTCTATCAGCTTGGAAACGCCAATGCGTAACTGTCCTATCTTATTGATCTTATCACGTTCCCTGGATCTGTAATGTCCGTTCACAATACCTTCCTGCGGATGCCAGATACCATATTCTTCTGTAATGGGAATGACCTCGTCAATTTCATCCACATTCATATCGCCGCCGGTACCGTAATAACTTTTTAATAGCGGTGCCACCACTTTGAACCATCGTTCCAATACTTCTTTTTTACGAGGATCAGCAGGATCGAAATTGATACCGGATTTTGCACCACCAATGGCCGGTCCGGAAACGGAAAATTTTATCTCCATTGTTTTGGCCAGGGAGATCACTTCATTTTTTGTAAGTCCTTTCCGCATACGGGTTCCCCCACCCGCTGCACCACCACGTAGCGAATTAATTACCAACCAACCCTGAGCATCTGTTTTTGAATCGTTCCACTCGAAGATGATCTCGGTTGGTTTTTCTTCAAATTTCCGCAAGAACTCCGGCATTAAATTAGTTGTTATAATAAGTAATTTACTTCTTTATTACACAATTTGCAAGCATTCAGGAGGCTATTTTAGCGCTGATATGTTAAATATTGCTGATGTCAGCATGCAAAGCAAAAGCCTTTAGTAATCATAATTTTAGCGAATTGCCTTTTTTGGTAGAGAATAATTTATTTTTACAGTTCGTCATTACGAATCAATTTTCTGTACTATAAAAGTTAAGTCTACAAAATGCTCAATAGAACGATAGCACCACCGATAAAAGATGCCATAGAATTTGACCTGAAACTGAAACCTTATACAAAATATACATTAAAGAATGGGGTACAGGTGTATGCGATAGATGGAGGTGCACAAGAAGTATTGTTATTTCAAATGGTGTTTTTTGCAGGCAATGCGTTTGAAAAACAGAATGGTATTGCTGCTGCCACCAATGCCTTGTTGAAGAACGGTACGTCTACCAAAACAGCTTTTCAGATCAACGAACAATTTGAATTTTACGGCGCACATTGTAACAGAGAATGTTATAGCGACAGTGCCGTATTGACCTTGCATACACTTACCAAACATTTGCCGGAGTTATTGCCGGTGATGAAAGAAATGGTGACTGATTCTGTTTTTTCAGACAATGAACTGGCAATATTCAAACAAAACTCTTTGCAGCAATTGTCCGTGCGTTTAAAGAAATGTGATTTTGTTGCCAGCAGATTGATGGATGAATCTTTGTTTGGCAAAGAGCATCCTTATGGAAAATATTTAGTGGCCGAAGATTACGAAGCCATCACCGCCGATAAGCTAAAAGAATTTTTTAAACAATATTATGTCAATGGAGAATTGATATTATTTGTTGCAGGAAAATTACCGGCAGATATAGAAGCACAGCTGAATAATAATTTCGGAGATCTTACAGTTACATCTCCCACATCTTTTTCAAGTAACCTGCCGATGACTCCGGCAAGTGAAAAAAAATACCGCATTCAAAATGATCCTGAAGGATTGCAGGGGGCTATCAGAATTGCACAGCCTTTTCCTAACAGGCATCACCCCGATTTTATGAAAGCGATGTTACTGAATACAGTGCTTGGCGGTTTCTTCGGGTCGAGGTTAATGGCTAATATCAGGGAAGATAAAGGCTACACCTATGGTATACACAGCTTCCTGCAAAACAATATACAACAAAGTGCCTGGGTGATCAGTACCGAAGCAGGTAAAGATGTTTGCGAAGCAACCATTGCAGAAGTGTATAAAGAAATGAAGATATTGAGAGAAGAGTTGATAGATGAAGAAGAATTGTTATTGGTAAGAAATTATTTGATCGGCACATTATTAGGAGACCTCGATGGCCCTTTCCAGATCATTGCCCGCTGGAAGAACTTAATCTTGAATGGGTTAGACGAACAATATTTTTATGAATCCATCAGGGTCATCAAAACGCTTTCGGCAGAAGAGATAAGAGCGTTGGCAAATAAATACTTACATCCTGAAAACTTTTACGAAATAGTTGTAATTTAAAGTATGCAAAAGTGGTTGCTTAAAATAATAGTTTGTTCGGTGAATGTATTCGTATTGGCGTACATACTTCCCGGAGTAGAAACAAAAAATATGTTCACTGCATTTGTAGTGGCATTAGTGTTGTCTGTGTTAGATGCCGTGGTAAAACCCTTATTGATCCTGCTCACATTACCTGCAACGATCCTCACCCTTGGCTTATTTCTGTTTGTTATCAATGCCTGTGTTATTTTATTAGGCGCACACCTGGTTGATGGCTTTAAAATAGATAGCTTCTGGCATGCGATGTTATTCAGTGTACTGTTATCATTCTTTAATGGATTGGTAAATGGAAGAGTGAAGATAACCGTTGGTAAGGGGGATGAATGATCTTAATTTTCATTAGTCTTTTATTTACTTTTTTGTCTTGATACAAAAAAGTAACAAAAAAAATCAAGGCAGGAACGAATACAGCCCGTTCCTGCCATATAGCTATGTGCATCTTTTGTACTACTGTAGCTTCAGCACCAGTAATTCTACTCTTAACTTCAAACAATACCTTTAATCTAAACACTCCATTCTTTAGAGTTTTCACCAGTAACTGCGTTAGGCGCCTCTTTTGGTTCGGTGCGCCGCAGGCGTATTCAAAAAATGCGAAGCAAATTTTTTGAAAGAAGCAAAAGTAGCGCCGTTGCAGTTACGCACCCCTGCCAGGTGTGGAGGCGAATAGTATGCCATTAAAAGAACTATCTGTTTACTTTTTTGTATTGATACAAAAAAGTAATAATCCCCAGGGGGCAAGGTAGCAACGAATACAGCCAAAAATGTAAAATATTACAAAAACCCGTTCAACCTGTATTCTCTCCGCCCTCATTTTAAAAGCGTTAAGAAATTTGAGCTGAATGTCGTTAAGAAATGAAATTAATGTTACCGATGTCCGGTAATATTCTTAGCTGGTAAGTCGCACAATTGTTCAGTTTTATTCAAAAGATTGAACTAATTTCATTTTAGACATTCAGCTCAAATTTTAGCTTTTAAAATGCAGGCTTGAATTTTTTTGTTACTTTTTTGTTTCAAGACAAAAAAGTAAATGAAGCCTAACTTTATAGTAGAAATCAATTGCCATGCTTTTCGATAAAAAAAATCTTTCCGATCAGGAACTTATTAGTTTGTATCAAGATCTTCTTCTCCCCAGAATGATCGAAGAAAAAATGCTCGTGCTGTTAAGACAAGGAAAGATATCCAAATGGTTCAGCGGCATCGGGCAGGAAGCCATCGCCGTTGGCGTAACAGCAGCATTGCAGCAAGACGAATGGATCTTCCCCATGCATAGAAACCTCGGGGTATTCACCGGAAGAAAAATGCCGCTCCATAAATTATTCAAACAATGGCAGGGCCACAAAGACGGCTATAGCAAAGGCAGAGAAAGAAGTTTTCACTTTGGCAGTAAAGAACATTGTGTGTGTGGAATGATATCACATCTCGGTCCACAGTTAGCCATAGCAGATGGTGTAGCGCTGGCATATAAATTAAAACATCAGAACAAAGTATCCGTAGCCTTCACCGGCGAGGGCGGCACCAGTGAAGGCGATTTTCACGAAGCATTGAATGTAGCAGCTGTGTGGGATCTCCCCGTAATATTTATTATAGAAAATAACGGTTACGGATTAAGCACACCTGTAGATGAACAATTCCGTTGTTTCAGTCTGGCCGACAAAGCCAAGGGTTATGGTATGGAAGGCATCCGCATTGATGGCAATAATATTTTAGAAGTGTACGACACCATCAAAGGTGTAAGAGAGTACTGCATCAAAAATCAAAAACCATATTTAATAGAGTGCATGACCTTTCGTATGCGTGGGCACGAAGAAGCCAGCGGCACCAAATACATACCGCAGGAGTTGTTCACTCTTTGGGAAAAGAAAGACCCTATCAACAATTACGAAAACTATTTAATAGGGCAAGGTCTCTTAACACAACAATCGGCAACCGATATACGCAATGAGTTAAAAGAATACATTGATGAAGAGATAAGGCTCGGCGAACTGTCGGCACCCATCACTCCCGATACCGAAGAAGAGCTCAATGATATTTATGCTCCGGTTGAAATCAGCAATAAGGAATCAGCAATAAAGAATAAGAAAGTGGGGCGGTTTGCAGAACCGCAACACCCAACTTCAATTGCAGAAAGTCACGACCTAAACAAAATCGTAAATGAAAAACGTTTTGTCGATGCAATATCCGACGCATTAAAACAATCCATGCAACTCCACCCCAACCTCATTCTTATGGGGCAGGATATTGCAGAATACGGCGGTGCCTTTAAGATCACAGAAGGTTTTTTGCAGCAGTTTGGCAAAGAAAGAGTACGCAACACACCCATCTGCGAAAGCGCCATTGTAGGAGCCGCACTCGGCTTAAGCCTGGAAGGCTATAAAGCCGTCATGGAAATGCAGTTTGCAGATTTTGTAACGGTAGGCTTCAACCAGATCATCAATAATCTTGCAAAAATATATTACCGCTGGGGACAAAATGCCGATGTGGTCATCCGCATGCCAACAGGCGGCGGCGTAGGCGCAGGGCCTTTTCACAGCCAGAGCAACGAAGCATGGTTTGTGCATACACCCGGGTTAAAAGTGGTGTACCCCAGCACCCCCGAAGATGCCAAAGGATTATTGATAGCCGCTATCAACGATCCCAACCCCGTGTTGTACTTTGAGCACAAAGCGTTGTACCGCAGCGTTAGTGGCCAGGTACCCACCGATTATTACGAAACCGAAATTGGCAAAGCCCGTACAGTAGACGAAGGCGACGACCTCACCATCATCACCTATGGCGCCGGTGTGCATTGGGCAATGGATTATTCTGCCAGGCGCCCCAACACCAGCATAGAGATACTCGACCTCCGCACTTTATTACCGCTCGATTACGATGCCATTAAAAAAGCAGTATGTAAAACCGGCAAAGTACTCATCCTCCACGAAGACACCCTCATCGGTGGCATCGGTGGAGAAATAGCCGCATGGATCTCCGAAAATTGTTTTGCTCACCTCGACGCACCCGTGATGCGTTGCGCCTCTCTCGACACACCCATCCCTTTTAATATAGAATTGGAAAAGAATTTTATGGCGTATAGCAGGTTGGAAGAAACGGTGGAGCGGTTGTTGAATTATTGATAAGCCAACACTAACAATTCGAATACGCCGCTGTCTGGTCTCCGACCAACAGCGCAAGTATAACTAATAGTATTTTATAAATGAAGAATGGGCTACTGGTTCCCGTTGGTCAGGAGACCAGACGGGGGCGGTCTGAATGGGGAATGGTTTATATTTGGAAGAAGTAAGAAAAGCTACAACAGCAAAGGAACACCTACAGAGGCGAAGGAAAGTAGAACGATTGAGAATATTTTAGGTGGAACTAGAGTAGAAAAAATGCCCTGGTGGTTATTGGGCATTGTATGGTCGGTGTTGTTGATGCTATTGATACTAAGCCAGGAAAGCAGCAGCTCGTTTATTTATTTTCAGTTTTAGTTAGCGGGGCTGTTGGCGGCACTGTGGGGTATCCGCTCTATCGGGCAGCCGATGAGCAATAAAACGTTTTTCAACTTTTATTATATAGTATGATAACGCACCAAAGTTTTTATTGATGCTATAAACAATACAAAATGTATAATACTAAAAGGCAGTTTTTTAAGTAAATATATTTTTTAACTCCAGTACATAATATCATATATTTATATTTTTGGCGCAACTAAAAACAGCCAACATTCAATGTGGAAAGAAATACTTACTACTTATTGGAGCCAAGTGACTTTGCTTTTATTAGCTATTGGCTACTTAATTAAACGAATTTTTGACGATAGGTCAAAAAAAGCAGAAATAAACCACTCGGTATATCAACAAAATAGAATATCAGCGCTGACAAACTTCTTTCGTAATTATGCAGCAGTGGAGCTTATGTGGAAACAAATTCATATTTGGGCTATTGTTCAAAATAAACTCTCAGCAGAAGAAATCGACAAATATATTTGGCCTTCAATAAACTCACTAAAGACATCGGTGATTGAATTAAAGCTTTATTTCGAAAAAAATGACCATGACTTGTTTGAATTAATTTTAGAGAACATCTTAGATATTAATCAGGAAATGTCCTTGATATTTTTTCAGCCAAATTTAGATCAGACTTTGGTCCAGAGGACAAATAAATTCATTTTTTACAGAGACGATATGTTTCAGAAAAACAATAAAATACTGACCGACGTTACAGATAAAATACGAAAACTATTTTCGAACTAACTATGTGCTTAACAAGCAGAAATGCTTAACTGTTAGCAGCAATTTTTTATGAAAAGAATACTCTTAATAATCTCATTTTTTTTGATTGTAAATTCATTATTTGCTCAAAAAAATACTGATAGCCTTTTGAATACCCTCAATTCAAAAATTGATGCAGTGCAATCAGAAATTAAAACTCATAAGCTCGAATTAGTTCTGCAAGATCAAGATAAGCAGGATAAACGAAAGCCATGGATTGAAAAAAATGGTCCTTGGCTTATTGCATTGGTTGTTGGCCTTCTGACAATATTAGCAAACGTCATAATAAATCGAAAACAACAAATAGCTCAATTAAGAGTAACACTCAAATCAAAAAATAGACAAGAGTGGATTAATGAACTGCGAAATTGCATCACAGAATTCACAACTCAATGCAAAATGATAAATATAGAATTTCAGGATAAACAATCAGTTGAAGGCAAGAAAAAGCCAATGCATGAAAAAATTACTTTCAACAGAACCAAATTGGTTCTTCTTCTAAATCCGAATAAAAATGAACATAAACCGCTACTTATTGCAATAGGTGAGCTACTAAAAATTCTCGATGCTCATTTACTCAATAGTAAACAAAAAATAGACAATTTTGACAATCTTGACTTTATGGAGAGAACAAACAAAGTTATCGAATTAGGGACTGAGTTATCTTATTACGAATGGCAAAGAATGCAAAAGTTAGAAAAATAAAATTTCCTCCTTATTGGCCCAAGCTTCTCAAACTTAAAATTTCTTGGCGCAAGCATCAGCTTGTGCCCGAATTTAAAGCACTAACTATTCTACTAAAAATATTTAGATATGACTATAGAGGAAATGTTTCATGATTATAACAGCATTTGTAAAATGAAATCTCCATTAAAGATAAAATCTGGAATGCTAACACAACTTTTTAGAATGGACGAACATCGTTGGCGGGTAGTTGGTATAACAGCAAACGCTCTAAAAGTATTTCACAATCACAAGTATAAAAGAGAAGTTAGAATCGGAATTAATAGATCTCATGTCTATGAAAGAAATAAAATATATGCTCAAATGTTGTCGGCAAAATTTGAAAACTCTAAAGATTGGTGGGATTTTTATCATAAACATGATGAAACAATATTAGCTACTTCTTCAGAAAATAATACAGGTAATTTTTCAAAAATATATCGCATTAATTATGATAAATTACAGTTATTCAAAAGTCGCGGCTTTAGCTGGAGGCATAATAAACCTGAAAGAGATTTTCTTGAAAAATTGTATAATAAATACTTTTTATAAATTATGACTTTTAAAAATTTACAGAATCTTGAAATATTTAACAGCTTTTTTGAAAAGTATGGAGACAAGATAAATTGCTTATTGGATGCAAATGATCAAACCGAAATTTTGGTTATTGATTCAACTCATTCTTCTAATGCTGTGATAACTGCAATAAAAAGAATGCCACCGTGGATACCTGCAAATCAAAATGGTCGGGCAGTAGAAAGCATTAAGGAAATTATTGTGAACTTTGATATTGAGGGAGTCAATATTTCTAAATAACAAATTAAGTAGACTTTCTTCCCCTCATTGGTCCAAGCATGCAACAAAATTAAAATCTCTTGGTACAAGCATCCGCTTGTGCCGAATTTAAAGCACAACCAAGGAATAGATATAACACTCAATACCTATTAAACTTCTCTAGACTATTGCTATCTGAGTATTCTTTTATACCTTATATTTATTAATTGTTTTACCATTGTTATTAACTGCAAACTATATCTTGATCCTGCAACGTATCATCATTTGTATACTGATCAATATAGTTGTATCAACCGGTTTTGTAAAAGGACAAACATCAGATCTATCAAACAAAACTGTTTTTAAGGGAGAATATCCCCTTACAAGTAATTTCCGAGGCAATCATAATACAGAAACTTCTTACGCAGACTTTGTAAAAACGATTACAAAAGCCGGCAGACATATTCCCGACCTTATTGATCTGAATATTTTTTACGACACGTTAAATATCGGCTGGGCAAATCAAATGGCACATGATTATCCCGACAGGTTGTTTTTACAAGTAAGGCAAGCCAATGGCGGTATACCTCGTTTGTACGAGCCTTGGCCTTCTTCAATTGACAGGATCTGCGGACTTCCTGTTTCCTTTCCCGGCCATTGGATAGTAAAGCCTTATACCATGCTTACATCCAACATAACGTTAACCGATACCCTGATTACAGTTCAATCAATAAAAGGTTTTACAATTGGTAATTATATGCCTGCTTGGCCCGATGGTTGTCCTGCATTGATCGTTGAAACAGATGCTATAGGTAATAAAAACTGGAATCATTATGAGTATGTATGGGTAACCGCGGTAAATGGAAATAAACTAACGGTTACCCGAGCCTACAGAGACAGCCCTTTACCCACCGCTTTCACAAGTGGTTTTGCTGAAGTAGCCCCTATACTTGTTGATTATACCTGGAACTCTCCACCCGTTTGGTATATCAATATGTCTCCAACTTGTCCGCAAGATGCAAATGGTAAAACAGCATCGCAGGTTTTGCAGGATGATCTGTATGCAAGATTCGGACCCGGCGGTCCTCTGAATAACTTTTCTGGAGTAGATTATGCTTCTGGTCCTTTTACAGATCCTCCCGATAGTGTTGATTATAATTGGGATGGAATCGTGGATGCACCAGGTGAATATATTACCGGCACCAATACTTTTTTATCCAATGCAAGGAATTTGTTTGGCAATAATTTTCTCTTTCTTACCGGCAATAATAATATCAATTATATAAATGGTTTTAATGGGTTGAACAATGAAGGGCTTGTACAGCCGGATGATCCGTGGAGAAGGATAACCAATGCGTTGAATGAAGATATATACTGGCTTAACAATGCAGACTCTCCTCGTATTATAGAAGAAACTTTAAGGATACAAGATGATAGTTTTGCCAATGTAAGCAACGCAGCAAAATGGGTACAGTTAACACGTATGGGCAATGGTTATGCTACCTGCCTCGGCTCATGCGCTGCACTAAAAGATAAGATATTTACCAATGCTACTACAGATACCAATGTAGTTAAACTTACATGGGCAGAGTTATTCAAAGGCACAGAAGATGTAGAACATTGGTTGGGCAAACCAACATCTCCGCCTATTCATGTAGCGTCTACTACCACCAATCTTTTAGGAGATTCTGTAAACGACTGGAGTCATATGCTGCAGAAATTGAATTTTAAAAATGGAACAATGGCAATAGAAGGAAATGAATTGGTATTAACGCCTAATAACAATGTAAACCATACCTTGTCTATGTCGGTGAATCTTACACAGCATAAAGATCTGACTGTGTTATTTGATGTAAGATCAGGAGGTAATCAAATGATAAATATCATCAACAATGCTACCTTGTCATTATCCTATCAAACAGGAGCTGATGCAACTACTTATTATTCAAACAAAGGGTATACAGCAAAAGAATTTTACTGGCGTGGGCTCGATTCTTCTTCTAACAACTGCACCATTAGTTTTAATTTTAAAGGAACAGATCCGATACGATTTCGTTCTTTAAGTGTCCATGAAGTTCCCGATGCAATGGCACGTTCATTCGAACATGGAGTAGTATTAGTAAACCCCGGTATGGAGGAGATGGCATTTGACCTGCACCGGCTTTTTGGAACAAATAATACTTACAAAAGATTAAGTTCGCCAACAGTAACAGTGTCACCTCAATGGCAGCAACAATACCAACAAACACTTGAACTAAATAGCGGCGCAACAATTGCCACCCCATCACATGTGGTTGTTCCGGAACTGAATGCATTGTTCCTTATTAGTCAACCTGTGCTTTGTCCGGATACCAATGCATGGATCGGTGTAGCAGATACTGCATGGGAAAATCCGTCGAATTGGGCTTGTGGTATAATACCTGATTCAACAACTGTTGTAAATATCAATTTTGGAGTACCAAACTATCCTACAATAAGTTCAAATGCATTTTGTAAAACCATAAACATAACTCCCGGGGCAACAATAACTATTAAGTCGGGGTTTAATTTAAATGTAATGGGCAAACAGTAATTGTATTTTTTATTCTATTAGACCAAGCATGCAACGAAAATAAAATCTCTTGGCGCAAGCATCCGCTTGTGCCCGAATTTAAATTGCTAACTATTATCCCGAACAAGCCATTTCACTTTAATCAAAGTAGTTTTCACTTTGATCACCTTCCTTTTCACTTTGATCATCATCAACCTCACTACTCACATCATCATTTTCATTACTATCAATGACAACATCACTTCTATCCCCGTCCATTTCATTACTCCAAAAATATTTTTCATTACAAGCAACCGCCACCTCACTTTTAGCGACTAAGTTTTTAATACTCACAACGTAATCATCATTATAATCATAGTTGTTATGCTAACACTCAACCTGGCCCCCATATTTAAAGCAAGAGGAATAGATAGACCATACAGCACCTTAGTAAAAGCCGGCATCTCAAGAATGTCTGCCGGAAAAATCCTCAATGGCACCACCCGTGTTTTCCGTTTAGATCACATCGAGATCATTTGCACCATCCTCCACTGCGAACCAAACGACCTCCTTCAATGGAAACCCTCAGGCCAGACCAATTCCACCACTCATCCACTAAATAATCTCAAACAAACCAACATATCTTACAACCTCAAACAAACCCTTGCCACCATTCCTTTAAAACAATTAAAGGAATTTGATAACATCATTGCCAAACAAACTGAAGAAAATTCGTAACTAAAGCACTTTCCAATCCTTAATAATTCAACCCGAAAAAGTAAACTGTAACAATCCTAAGAGTAGAATTACCAATGTCGAAGTCACAGTAGTACAAAAGCCAAATCAAAGAACCAACCGACAAACGGGCCGTAATCTCGTTTGTCGGGGTCTTTTTTTGTTTCTTTTTTAGACAAGTTGTAAATCCCGATTATTTCGGGGCAAAAAAGAAAAATAACAAATCAGCCCACCTTCGACAACACTTCGATAAACTCAGTACAGACTGACAACATTTATAATTGCAGATAAGTACTTTCCCGAGCATCCGCTTGTACCCGAATTTAAAACACTAACTAATTTCCTTTACTTTGTTGGTACAAATAAAATTTTCAAATGACGCCACAAGTAAAGATCCTGCAGACAGAAATATTATCCGACAACTGGTACACCTTAAGAAAAATAACTTTTGAATATGCTAAAAAGAACGGTACTGTCGAAACACAAAACAGGGAAGCTTATGATAGAGGTAATGGAGCAGCGATACTACTCTACAATAAAGAGCAACACACGGTGATCCTTACCCGGCAATTTCGTTTGCCCACTTTTATCAATGGCAATGAAAGCGGTATGCTGATAGAAGCCTGTGCCGGATTACTCGATAAAGACAATCCAGAAGATTGTATCCGACGGGAAACAGAAGAAGAGACAGGGTATAGAATTACAGATGTGCGTAAAATATTTGAAGCCTATATGTCTCCGGGATCAGTCACAGAGATTCTGCACTTTTTTGTAGCTGAATATTCCCGATCGATGAAAGTGCATGAAGGCGGCGGGATTGCACATGAGCAGGAAGATATTGAAGTGCTGGAAATACCCATTGAACAAGCGGTGACAATGATGGATAACGGAGAAATAAAAGATGCAAAAACAATCATATTGCTGCAGTACATTAAACTACATAATATTTTATAAACATGGATAAAGAAAGAATCTATAAACTCTTATTTTCCACAGTGTATCCGCTGTACATACAAAAGGCAGAAAGAAAAGGACGTACAAAAGAAGAAGTAGACACCATAATTTTTTGGCTGACCGGTTACAATAAAAAAACACTACAAAAACAAATAGACAAGAAAAGTGATTTTGAAACTTTTTTTGCAGAAGCGCCAACATTCAATCCCAATGCCTCTAAAATTACAGGGGTAATATGCGGTTACCGTGTAGAAGAAATTGAAGATGAAATCATTCAAAAGATGAGATACCTGGATAAGTTGATAGATGAATTGGCAAAAGGAAAAAAGATGGAGAAGATATTGAGGGAGTAGCGTATTTACTTTTTGTCTTGATACAAAAAAGTCAAGGCTTTATAAGACCGGAGGGTATTCCAATTATTGAATATCACTTTTCATTACAAATATTTTCCTGAAAGAGTGTACTCTTCAATTCTAAGAGAAAAGAACTAATGTCGAAGCCACAGTAGTACAAATGATGCACATAGCTGCAACCGACAAACGGGATGTAATCGTTTGTCGGGGTCTTTTTTTGTTTCTTTTTTGGACAAGCAAAAAAGAAAATAACAAATCGAAGAGTCTCCAAAGAATAAATTTATTTCAACAAAGAAAGTGCATCCCTATACTCCAATCCCTGTGCATCCGCAACAGCCTTATACGTTACATATCCATTGAGCGTATTGATACCTTTTAACAATGCTTCATTTTCCAAACAGGCATTTTTATATCCCTTGTTTGCGATCTCTACAGCATACGGCACCGTTACATTCGTAAGCGCCAATGTAGAAGTACGGGGAACAGCACCCGGCATATTCGCCACTGCATAATGTAATACACCATGTTTTACATAAACAGGATCATCATGTGTAGTGATACGGTCGGTGGTTTCAATGATACCACCCTGGTCAATAGCAATATCAACAACCACAGAACCGGGCTCCATTGATTTGATCATCTCTTCAGTAATTAATTTAGGCGCTTTGGCTCCCGGTATCAATACAGCGCCGATCACCAGGTCAGATTCTTTTACAGTACGTGCAATGTTATGAGGGTTAGACATTAATGTAGTGATCATGCTGCCGAAAATATCATCCAATTGTCCCAGTCGTTGATGACTCAGGTCTAAGATGGTTACCTCAGCACCGATGCCTGTTGCAATTTTAGCTGCATTCACACCCGCCACTCCGCCACCAATGATAGTTACCTTACCTCTTTTAACACCGGGGGTGCCACCTAGTATGATCCCTTTACCACCATGTGGTTTTTCTAAGAATTGTGCACCAATTTGTGTGGCCATCCTTCCGGCAACCTCACTCATGGGAGTAAGTAAGGGAAGAGAACCATTTTTTAATTGAACGGTTTCATACGCAATACCTACCACTTCTTTTCGTATAAGCTCCTGTGTTAGCTCATGTTCAGGAGCTAAGTGCAGGTAAGTAAATAATATTAATCCCTTACGGAAATATTGATATTCCGATGCGATGGGTTCTTTTACTTTCATCACCATATCTTTCGACCAGGCTTCTGCTGCTGTAGTAACAATGCTTGCACCGGCGGTGATATATTCTTCATCAGTAAATCCGGAACCCATACCTGCATCTTTTTGTATGAACACTTCGTGGCCCGAACGTACCAGGTGTACAACACCTGATGGAGTCATAGCAACACGGTCTTCATTATTTTTTATTTCTTTTGGAACGCCTACTTGCATATCGTTAAATTTTTAGTGTATTAAAGATGCGGTTTTTTTGTGTGATAAGGTAGCGTATTAACCAGCTCATTTATTTTTTTGTTTGATACAAAAAAGAAAATAACAAAATCACACCTTTTTCAACAGCACTCCAATAAACTCATTACAGCCTGATAAAAAAGTAGTAACAAAAAAGCCCTTCGAAATCTCAAAGGGCTTCAATAGTGAAATACAACATTATCTTATATACAACACACCTCTGCCGCCTCTGTTAGAAGCACGGGCAGTTGGTGTAAAAACGGCACTTCGGTCTGATATTGCAAGAGCGGAAACAGCATCACCAATAGACCCTCCACGAAATCTAATACCACCTGAACTGGTTACCTCACAGGTACCACTACATGTAGTAGTTGCAGCTAAATTCAGGTTACCTTCCATGCCCGGCCAAAATCCTGCACCGCCTACCGAAAGTTGTGCATTACCGAGAGCAGAAATTGTTCCGTTACCATTGGGAACATAGCGACAGGATCTGCCTGCCTGGCTACCCAATGAGATACAGTATTCAGGCATATTACCGCTCATTTCCATCACACCGTAATAGGTTGCACCACTAATTACCCGATTAGAGGTAGCAGTTGCAAAGATGCCGCTTCTTAAAGGTCCACCCGAAGCGGTGCTTGTATATGCAGCATTACCCAATGTTACAGATGCGTTGGAAGCAATTTCGGAGGCTGTTGCCGGATTGGTAAGTGAATAATTGGAAGCAAAGATCTTATCAGATCCCCAAGCATACTCACCCAGTGCTGCCGCATTGCCACCAGCCGACGAACTACCCCGGCATATCCGCTCATACTGCAACTCACTCATAGGAGCCAGGCCGCTCCAGTCGAGATAGGCTGCCACATCAACCCAGGCTAAAAAGTTGCAGGCTATCCATTCGCCATCACCTGCTTCATTATAAATATTATTTCCATTGGCATCACACCCAAAAACAGCCGGGGTATTAATTGCACCAGGGGTAGCTATCTCAATATAATTTCTGGAAATACCACCTGATAAAGCAGAACTGCCTGTAGGATTTGTAATAGGTATTGCTACCCTGCTTGCCTGTTGCTGAGAGTCTAGAGTATTAAGGAAATCACGATAGCTCGCCTGGTTGATTTCATACTTCATGCACCAAAGCGCTTTCATAGTAGGGAAAGGGTCCAGCGCACCAAGAGGGTTGGTGGTTTGAATGGTGTCGTTGCTGTAGATATAAATACCATCGGCATCTAATTCTGCGTCATCAAAACCATTTACATCACATAGCATCGGAACAACAGAGGTGGTTGTTGCTGTGTTATCGGTATAATGAAGTGCATTTACAGACTCTGTAATACCATTACCATCACCAAAAAAAGGTCTTGAAGTTGGAGCAGGTACATATACCATCTCTATTGCAAAGCCTTTTACATCAATATCGTACGGAAGTGAACTGATGACGCCTAGCTTTACATTTAGTGCAGATGCACTACCCGTTCCTAAATTAGTGTCTTCACGATAGATCATAGCGCCTACTTTAGTGAAACCAGAATTCTGAAAAATATCAAAACCTGCAGGCGCCACATTGTTGCTTCCGGTAAGATTCATATGCACCCAGTCGCCAGCCAGATTTTTATATTTAAAGAATACCCACACGCCATCATAATTGGCCGGCCCTACATTGGTACGCCAACTGTTATCCCAGGTAAGGTCAAACTTTACTTGTATGGCACCGGGGCCTCCATTAACGATCGACATATTGGTTATCTGCACATTATTGGCAATGCAAATACCTGTTGAGAACAGGAGGCTGGCCAATAAATAAATTACCTTTTTCATATTTTGTTTTTTAGTGTTTTTGTAATTAGTTCATATTTTTTCTATTGAATGTTTCCGGGTATAACAAAAGTTTTACCACTGACCACTGTAAGTTTAGAGCCCGGACTAAGTATCTGCTGTACATTTAAAATACAACTACCTCCCGTTGGATTAATGATGATCTCATAATTGGTTGGCAACGGCGAAGGAGGAACAACATTGTTCTTCCAGTTAGACGGAACATCCCAATTTCCAACACCGGTAAACTCATACACGATAGCGTACGTAGAATGCGATGCTGTTGACCATCCATCTTCTGTACCACCAACATAAATATTTATTGTTTGATTTTGCCCGGGAGATAAGATCATGTCATGGCCATCATTTATTCCCCCGGTAAAAATATTGGGAGTAGCATTTTGTAAATTCTGAACGGTTAAAGCAAAGCCATCTCCAACGCCTCCTGTATAAATTCCGGGAATACTGTTTTGAGCAGAAACATTTACGACAGCAAAGCCATCATTAATACCTCCGGTATAAATACCCGGCACAGAATTTTGTTGGGTAATGGTTATTGCATGAAAACCATCATTGATACCTCCCGTATAAATAGCTGATGTTTGATTTTGTGCGGTGCTGAGCGAAGTATAAAGTCCATCATTGCTACCACCGGTATAAATATTTCCTGTAGGATTTTCCTGTGCAGAGAATGCAAGGGCATAGCCATCCTGAAACCCACCATAATACTGGGCAGAAAGTGAATAAGAACAAAACAGGAGAGAAAAAAGCAAAAATGCCCTCATAAAACAGTTTTCTAACGATCAATGTATCTATAAAGTAATAGAAAAGTTAACGATTATGCAAATGAAACAACAAATAGTTTTTGTGATAACCAAAAAGAAACAATCGATCATTTTAACAGTGTGGCTTATTTATTGTGCAATAAATTTGTAATAAAATTGATCGTATGAAAAAGACACTGAAGAGATGGAAAGCCGGTGCAGTAATGGTGCTTTCGGTTATTGTGATCATGTTTACGGCCTGTAGTTCCTCAAAGCAAACCATTATAAATAACAATAACGAAGCGATCATTAAAGCAATTGACAGCAGTAACTGGAAGTTTACACCAATACGTATGATACCTCAGTTTGGTAACTCCAGACAAATATTTGGTAATTACGAAGTTATTTACAGCAAAGGAAAATTCAATGTATACCTGCCTTATTACGGCAGGGCTTATGCCGGTGCAGATATATTGTCGAATGAGAGTCCGCTGGATTTTATCTCCACCAATTTTACTGTTGATAAGCGATTGGTAAAAGAAGGCGAGTGGAATATTATCATCAAACCAATTGATCGAAGTGCGGTGCAAACGATGAATTTTACGTTGTTCAGTAATGGGAGTGCTGACCTGAATGTAACTTTATTAAACAGGTCTCCCATTAGTTTTACAGGAAATGTTGGTGTTGTAAAAGAATAAGATTTAATGTGGCTTAAACGCTTTGTTGCCCGACATCATTTTACTGAAAAGATAATATTTGCCATCATCGTAATTGCGCCAGTAACGACGGCCTTGCAGATCGTAAAATAATCTGCCATCAGGAGCCTGTTTTGCCAATGCATCATTAACAGTAATTACTTTAGGTACAGGGGTGGGTTTTGTTATTATGATCAGCGGCTTTTTTTCAACCGGCTTTTCAGCCGTTTCGGGTATATGCCTTTTGCTGCAGCTGAAAAGAATAAAAGACAAGAGAACAAAAACAGGGATAAGGAATTTTACATGCATTGCATTTTTTTTGAAGCAATAGGTCAATTTTCTTACCAAAAATTGTTAATGATATTTAATCCTTATATATCACTGAACAACTATGCGGCAATAGGGTAAGTATATCAGTCCTGGTTTCTGTAACGAACTGATTGTTAATGATGGCTGTTTTCCAGCCTGAGCCATTGGTAACCGGGATGATCCTTTTTGTATTGCCTCCGTTGAACCATACCTGTATATTTCTCCAGCTATCATTAACGTCGGCTCCATCTAATTGATAGCCTACTATACCGGGTTTATTATCTGTTTCTAAGAAGGTCAGATTTTTTTGCAGTTGTTCTGTTGTCTGCATACGAAATGCAGGGTGAGCTTTTCGCATTTGTATCAACTGTTGCACATAAGTAAATACATCTTTGTTTTTTGTTTTGAGCGACCAGTCAATTTCGTTGATGCTATCGGGTGAGTTGTAAGAATTTTCTACACCTTTTTTGCTACGTAAAAATTCTGTACCTGCATGTAAAAAAGAAATACCCTGAGAGGTTAATACAATAGAGAGTGCCAGCTTATGCATTTCTTTTCTTTCATCAACTGATGCGTCAGGTGCACTGATGGCAAGCTTATCCCATAAAGTGTGATTGTCGTGACATTCGGCATAACTGATAATATCACCAGGGGCCTTGGCGTATGGTGCGCTGGAATAATTTACTTTGCTGTAATCGATCTGCGGATGTTTACAACTGGCAGCAATACCAAATTGTATACTTGCTTCTGTTCCAGCCTTACTACTTACAAAACCTTTTTCGGTATGGTCGGACCAGCTGCCTTTTATTCCATCCCGTATATCATCGCTGAATACAGCAATGCCATTAAGTGAAGAAACATTTTTCTTTAATGCACGAAGACTATCAGGCAGCGGAGAAGAGCCTGCGGTCCAACCTTCGCCATACAATAATATACCCGGATTGATCTTGTGCAATGCTGCAGATATTAAATTCATTGTTTCAATATCATGTACTCCCATCAGGTCAAAACGAAACCCATCTACATGATATTCTTTTGCCCAATACACTACAGACTCGATCATAAATTTTTGCATCATTGATTTTTCACTGGCTGTTTCATTTCCACAAGCAGTGGCATCGCTGAATTTTCCTGTGCCGGTATGACGATAATAATATCCCGGCACCAACTGGTTAAAATTAGAATGATCTGTTTGTCCTGTGTGATTATACACCACATCCATCACCACACCCAATCCTTTTTGGTGAAATGCTTTGATGAGTTGCTTGAATTCTCTGATGCGTACATTGCCATCAGTAGCATCAGTAGCGTACATTCCTTCAGGAACATTATAGTTTTGAGGATTGTATCCCCAGTTATAATTTTCTTTGTAATTCTTTGCATCTTCATCAGAATAAAAATCAAAACAAGGCAACAGATGAACATGTGTTACACCCAACGCAGTTAAATGGTCCAGCCCCGTAGATAAGCCCTCCTCATTTTTTGTACCGGTTTCAGCAAGACCAATAAATTTTCCTTTGTGTTTAATGCCTGAGTTGGCAGCAATGCTTGCATCACGTACATGCAACTCATATATAACAGCATCTGTAGCGCTTTTTAAAACAGGCGATCGATCTCTTTGCCAACCGATAGGGTTTGTTTTTTTTAGGTCAACCACCATGGCTCTTTTACCATTGATGCCAACAGCTTTGGCATAAGGGTCCGGAACTTCGTCTAACCATTTACCATCGTATTCAATACTGAAAGTGTAATAAGTGCCTAAATGATCACCGGTAAGTACTGTGGTCCATGTGCCCATTTGTGCTTTTGTAAGATAGATGCTTTGTATGGCCTTACCGCCCTGCGCCTGCCGATACAATTTTAATTGCACACGATCGGCTGTTGGTGCCCAGATACGAAATTTGGATTGCACCGGAGTGTATGTCAGTCCAAGATCTTTACCCGTATATGTTGGAAATGATTCGTTTTTCATTTGTGCGTTACTGTAATGAACGTTGGCAATGAGTGCCAGCAGTAGAAAAAGATGTTTCATATAAATGAGTTGAAAAAAACAATTGACTGTTTTTAATAATGAAAAAATCAAAATAAAAAAATCCTATCCTGTATAGATCAATTTATATAATCTATCCGCATCTGCCGCCTTGCATAACTCTGTGCCCGGATTCATGGTTGCGGCCGTTCCGCAGGCCACGCCGTAATGAGCCGCTGCTGTTATTTCATTCCCTTTAGATAAACTGAACACAATACCCGCCACCATACTATCTCCAGCACCTACTGTACTGCGGCGCTTTACCGGAGGAGTGGAAATAGTGGTTGCCATATCATTCGTTACAAGCATGGCACCAGCAGCACCCATCGAAACCATCACATATTTACATTGCCCTTTTGCAATAACTTTTCTTGCAGCAACAGCGATCATATCAGGCTGTAATTCATCTTCACCTACCAATGCACTTAACTCTCCAAGATTAGGTTTTATCAGGTATACACCTTTGGCCACGGCCAGTTTCAATGCTTCACCGTTAGTATCAACAATGTAATGCGCTTTTTTTTGTTTGGCAATAACTGCTATCTGAGCAAAAACATCTATAGGTACGCCTTGTGGTAAACTGCCACTGGCAACAATATATTGCACTTCATTCATTTGCTCCAGCGTGGTCAATAATTTTTTCCATTCATCCGGTTCAACAGCCGGGCCAGGCATACCAAAGCGATATTGCTGATTGGCCGTACTATCCAATACAATTAAATTTTCCCTGGTATGTGCTGATATCTCTGTTACTTCCGAAGTAATATTTTCTTTATCGAGCAGTTGTGTAAAAAATTTTCCGGTGTATCCGCCTGCCAGGTATAATGCGGTGGCTTCGCCGCCTAATTTTTTTATGGCCCTGGCTACATTGATGCCCCCTCCACCCGGTTCAAATAACGGAGGTGTGCAAGTAAGTTTTTTTTCTGAAACCATGGCGGTTACTGATGTGCTTTTATCAATAGCAGGATTAAACGTGATTGTAACAATAGATGGCATACTGAAAATTACGACATAATTTTTCATCTGGCGTCAAAAAAAATGGTGATCATAAATCATACTAAATGCTGATTTCTCTCATTTGATTGTCTGCCAAACCTTAAGTACTTTAGAGTAAGCATACTTACCAATGAAACAACTGATCAAAAAAATTTTTCTGGCAAGACCAGAGGTTGATTGTGTGCCTTCAAAAGGAGGGCTTCAAAAAAGAGTTAAAAATATCAAAGCGATTTGGCACAACGAACATCAGGATGATGTGGGGGTAGAGAAAATGCTTCGCTTATTTTTAGCAGCATCTCAATTTGTTTTTTTAGGTATCTATATTAAACATTTTTTTGGGAAGAAAGGGGTAGGTTATCAGGAGCTTTCTGTGGATGGGTTTGTGTTGATAAAAGTAATTTTTCCTGTGGCGATGTTATACCTGCACCTGGAGCATAATATTTTAATGCGTGGCTTAATGATATGGTTTCTTGTAGAAACGATCCTGTACCTGGCCACATTGGTTTTTGCTTCGGATATATTCACCCGGCCTCGTTCTTACAGACGGTCGATGTTATTGATGTTTCTAAATTACCTGCAGATCGTATTTAGTTTTGCGGCACTATATGCAAACGGAAATTATTTGAACAAACCTTTTGAACACTGGTTCGATTCTATTTACTTCAGTTTTGTCACTTCATCTACTGTTGGCTTTGGAGAGTATTATCCTATAACAGGAATGGGGAAACTATTGGTATGCTTTCAGGTGATGATATTCTTTATTGTGGTGGTGATGTTCCTTAATTTTTTTTCTAACAAAGTAGAAAGTAAAGGGTATTTCGATCACACAAAAAATCCGGAATGAACAGGTTGCTTATCTGCACAATTCTTTGATAATATTTTTATGTTGGGGATATTGGGCAGACAGTGTTTTGAAATCAGTCATATCAAAATCAGCAAAATCAAAACCTGGAGAAACGGTACAGCCGACAAAACAATATCTGCTGCCAGGTGCTGGTCTGCTGGCAAACCAGCAATTGGCCGGTACTACATATTGAAAGACCTGCCCTTTACTGATATCGTTTCCTAAGTGTATAATATCCAGTGTGCCGTTTTGTTGTATCACATATATCAGTAACGGATCACCTGCATAAAAATGCCAGCATTCATCACTTTTTATTTTGTGAAAGGTGGAAAAGTTTCCCTGCTCTAATAAGAAATAGATGGCTGTGGCAAAGGCCCTGCTGCCGGTGAATCTTTCAGGTAATGCATTTTGTGCAATAGCCTCATGACTTCTATACACTTCTTTATACCAACCCCCTTCGGGGTGTGGATATAATTGATAATGTTGTATATATTCTTCTGCGGTAAGCATAAAAGATCAGATGAAAATAGCGTCATCTCTTATGCAAATATAGGGAAGCTGTGAAATGATATACCTCTTTATCTTGCTACCGCCCCGCCATCAATAGGGATATCTGCCCCCGTTAAAAAAGAAGATTCATCAGAAGCTAAAAATAAAGCGCCCCATGCAATTTCTATCGGGTCTGCAACACGTCCCTGCGGCGACAAGTTTTTGATCATTTCTTCCATTCCGGGTTGCTTCAATAAGTCTTCTGTCATAGGAGTTAACACACCGCCGGGGCAAATGTTATTCACCCGTATCTTATCCTTGGCAAATGTTACTGCAAGATCTTTTGTCAATAAACTTAGTCCGCCTTTTGAAGCACTGTATGCAACACCATTTCCGCCAACCAGTCCTGCGATAGAACCGATATTTACGATGGAGCCTCCGCCTGTTTTTTTCATTTGAGGAATACATGCTTTACATCCTAAAAAAGGGCCTGTTAAATTGATGGCTATTACTTTATCCCACAATTCTTTTGATGTTTGTTCACAATCAAAAAAACCAGGGAATATACCGGCATTATTTATCAGGATATCTATGCGTCCGTAAATGGCCAGGGTCATGTCCACTACTTTATTCCAATCTGCTTCGCTGGTTACATCATGCTTGATATCTTCTATCAGCAATCCATCTTTCTTTGCTTCGGTTACCCATGCTTTTAATTTTGCACATTGTATATCAGTTGCAATTACCCTGGCTCCATGCTGTGCAAATAAATGTGCTTCTGCTGCCCCCATGCCACCGGCAGCACCGGTAACAATGGCAATCTTATTTCTTAATCGTTCCATACTGTTTCGTTTTTGTAATTGTTAATGATTTCAGCCTCTTCAGCTTTGTTGATGTTTTCGATGCCTTTCAATAATGCATCTGCATTAAAAGAAATACTGTCAATTCCCTGGTGTACTAAAAATTGTGCAAACTCAGGAAAATCGCTGGGAGCCTGACCACATAATCCGATCTTTACACCGGCTTCTTTTGCTTTGTGGATCATGGTAGCGATCATTTCTTTTGCTGCTTCATTTTGTTCGCTGAACAAATTGCTGATGATTGCAGAGTCTCTGTCAATTCCCAATGTTAGTTGTGTAAGGTCATTTGAACCAATAGAGAAACCATCGAAGATCTGTGCAAATTTATCTGCCAGCACTACATTGCTGGGTATCTCTGCCATTACATATATTTCTAGATTATTAACGCCTTGTTCTAATCCGTATCTTTTCATTACGGCAATCACTTTATTACCTTCTTCCAATGTTCTGCAGAACGGGATCATCACTTTTACATTCACTAAACCCATTTCATCTCTTACCTTACGAATGGCTTCACATTCCAAACGGAAACCTTCCTTGTATAGATCATTGTAATATCTGGATGCTCCTCTGAAACCGATCATCGGATTTTCTTCCTCTGGCTCAAAATCTTTTCCGCCGATAAGATTAGCGTATTCATTTGTTTTGAAATCACTCATTCTTACAATAACATCTTTTGGGTAAAACGCAGCTGCAATAGTGGCCACACCTTGCGATAGTTTATCGACAAAATATTTTTCTTTATCAGGATAATGATGAGTCAGTTCTTCGATCTTTTGTTTCGCCGCAGTATCTTTTAGCTCATTGAATTTTACCAGCGCCATCGGATGAATTTGTATGGCGTGGGTAATGATAAATTCAATACGCATTAAACCAACGCCATCATTTGGATAAAAGGATAACTGGAATGCTTTGTCGGGATCACCTGCGATCAACATCACTTCAGTGGTTTCTGGTTTTCTGATATTTGAAAAATCGATTTCTGTTATTTTAACATCAGCTTTTCCTTTGTAAATAAATCCGGTCTTTCCTTCACAACAGGAAACGGTGATCATTTCTCCATCTGTGATCGTAGAGGTTGCATCACCACTGCCAACAATGGCAGGAACACCGATCTCCCTGGCAACGATAGAAGCATGGCTTGTTCTTCCTCCTTTATTTGTAATAATAGCGCCGGCGTTTTTTAGTATCGGGTCCCAATCAGGACTGGTCAGATCGGTCACTACAATTTCTCCCGGTTTTAATTTATCAGCATCTTTCGGTGATTGTAATATTCTTGCAATACCGGTTGCTAATTTTGACCCAACGGCATCGCCTTTAGAAAGCAACACTCCCTTGTTTAATAACTTGTATTCTTTTACGAGTAAAGGATTTTTTTGAGAGTGAACAGTTTCGGGTCTTGCCTGGATGATGAACAACTCATTGGTAATTCCATCTTTTGCCCATTCTATGTCCATTGATTTTTGATAGTGTTCTTCTATGATCAGGGCCCAATTGGCGATCTTTGTTATTTCTTCATCAGTTAATACAAATGTTTCCTGTTTAACTTTTGTGGTATGGGTGTTGATGATCGGATTATTTTCATCATCACTGTATATCATTGTCTTCGCTTTTTCTCCTAAATTTTTTTGAATGATCGCATTTTTCCCCTGAATCAGCGTAGGCTTGAAAACAAAAAATTCATCAGGCGTAACAGCACCTTGTACAATATTTTCTCCTAATCCCCATACGCCACTGATATGAATGATATCTCTGAAACCTGATTCTGGTTCGAGGGTGAATACAACACCGGAAGATGCTTTATCAGAACGGACCATTTTTTGTACACCAACAGACAACGCAACTTTTTCATGAGCAAAGCCATTGTCTTCACGATATTTGATGGCTCTGTCGGTATATAAGGAAGCGAAACATTTTTTAACAGCTTTCAGTAATGCCGCCTCGCCTTTGATGTTTAGATAAGATTCGTGTTGTCCTGCAAAACTTGCTTGTGGCAGGTCTTCAGCGGTGGCACTGCTTCTTACCGCCACTTCAAAATAAGGGCCTTTGCATAACTCTTTATAATATAGGATAATTGCCTGCTGCAGATTTTCAGGAAGCAACGCTTCTGATAATAATTTTCTCGCTTTAGCGCCGATCTCTTTCAGGTTTGTATAATTTTTTTTATCTAACTGCAGCATCAGGTTTTTCAGCGGAAAGTGCAAGGCATTCTGTGTAAGAAACTCTTCAAAAGCATCTGCTGTAGTGGCAAATCCATCGGGTACCGGTATGCCGGTTGAAGAAAGTTTTGAGAACATTTCACCCAGGGAAGAATTTTTCCCACCCACGATCGGAGTGTCAGCAATGCTGATCTCGTTAAATCGTTTTATGTACTTTATTTGGGAGGAGTTACTGGTATTCATGGCAAGCTGTTTAGATAGCTAATCTACCTTCAAATACCTGTAAAAAAGATGATGGGCATCACTAAAAAATATGATTGTTGCCGTGTTCCGAAAGGGTTTGACGAGATCACATTTTTTGTTGATTGTTTTTTAAAGGCCTCAAAAGGTCTTCTAGTCCGTTCAGTTTTATTTCGTAAATAGTTTGTAATAACATGCCTAGTTTTCCTGTCGGGAATCCGTTTCGCTGAAACCATTCCAGGTAAGAAACGGGAAGGTCGCAAAGCAACCTGTCTTTATATTTTCCGAATGGCATTTTCATTGAAACCAGTTGCAGAAGGAGTTCGCCATTGGGTTGCAGCTCTTCGGACATAAATTGAATTTGATGTATGGTGATTGTTGACTTGTTGTTTATCTTACAATAATAACGGAACCTTTTTTAAATTTTGTTCCTTGTCCCCTGAATGTATATGTGGAGAACCAAATATAATTAGCAGTAGCGGATATTTGCCCGTTGTTTTCTCCGCTCCATTTTTTTCTAGGGTCGGCACTGAAGAAAACCTGTTGCCCCCAGCGGTTGTAAACGGTCAGGGTATAATTACTCACGGCATTAAAATTTCCAACCGGACCAAATTGGTCATTCAATCCATCTCCATTTGGTGAAAAGGAATTTGGGAAATAAATATCAATACAGTCATCTACATATTTCACATTGATAGTATCAGAAGATACACAGCCATCAGCGTTAGTTACACGTACCCAATATTTTCCTGATTGAGCAACGGAGAAAGTTGCATTGGTAGAATTATTTTGCCATAAATAAGTATCAAAAGTGCCAGGAGATAAAATGGTTGTTTCGCCGCTGCAAATAGTAGTGTCTTTTCCTAAAAATATTTTACTCGAACTACCAATGTTTGGGACAATAATATTGTTGATGTCTTTGCTGCAACCATTAGCATTTACTAACTGAACCGAATATCTTCCCGACGAAATGCTAAATGCATTGTTGTTTGTACTGATATCCGGTGTCCATAAATATTGATAGTCGCTGACATTGCCTGAAGGTGTAATAGTAATCGAACCATTTTTTAAACCACAGGTGGTATTGGTTGTTTGCGCCACTGCGGTAATAGGAGCAGGTTCGTTTATAGTAACAGGTGTAGCTACAGTACAATTGTTGGCGTCTTTTACTGTAAAAAGATAATCACCGGCTTTAAGGTTAATGGCTGTAAGATCAGTTTGAACCGGGTTTGTATTCCAGCTGTATGTTATAGGGTCTAATCCTCCGGTGATGGTTGCTGTTGCAGCGCCATTATTACCACCATTGCATTTTACATCTGTGATGTTACTTATGTTTACAGTTGGAGGGAAAACATTTACAACATCAATATCAAATACATCAGTACATGATCGGCTGTCCGTAACCGTTACAGTATATTTTCCTTGTGTTAATCCGGTAGCTTTTGCATTCGTTCCGCCAAAAGGAAACCATGAATAAGTGTAAGGAGCTGTTCCTCCGGTTTCGGTAATAGTTGCTGTACCTGTTGGTGCAACACAACCCGGTGGTATAAGATTGACAGTATGTTGCAATGCATCGGGTTCATCTAAGATCACGGTAGCGGCTGTAGTGCAAACATTGGCAGCATTTACGGTTACGGTATAAGTTCCTGAAGAAAGATTGGCGATAATATTACCGGATTGTGGCGGTGTGGTGTTCCAGGTATAAGTAAATGGCCCGGGGTTACCACTGGCTATTGCCTGTATTTCTCCGTTACTATCACCAAAGCAATTTATTGGTTTGGTGATAGTTGTTGATACCCCTAATACACTGATCGTTTTGGAGATGGTAGAAGGAGCATTGTCCGGACTACTAACGGTAAAGGTTATGGTATAAGTGCCGGCAGCCGAAAAAGTATGTTCAGGATTAGACAATGAAGATGTATTATTTGCTCCCGATGCAGGATCGCCAAAATCCCAAATAAAACTCTTCGGACATAAAGCAGAGGTGTTTGTAAATTTTACCGCACCATTAGCCGAACAGGCATAGGTAAAATCGGCACTGTTGGGAGGAGCTTCGCTTATAGAAAAATCGTCTATTGCTACTCCGTCAAAATTATTATTGATAGAACCGGATCCGAACACAAAGCGAAAGATCACATTGTTTTTTCTACCGGTGGCAGGAAGCGCTTTTTTGGCAATGACCCATCCACCTGTACTTCCCGACCAACCAGTGCCGGATTGCATTAATGGCAAATACCTTACTGTGCTTGTATTAAACCAGTTTTGATTCAGGCAATCCGTAGCAGTATTGGCTGATCCTGCATTTAGCCATGTGGCTCCTTTGTCTAAAGAATACTGAAAGCCGGTGCCATCAAAATTTCTTTCTGATTCTCCCCAAAATGCAAATGATATTACCGGGTATTGCATGGAAGAAAGATCAAAACAAGGACTTTGCAGCCAGGAAGATTGACTTCCATTGTAATTGCTTGCCGTAGGATCGCCGATTATCCAGCATTTGGTTCCTGAATAAGCGGTATTGATGATCGGTTTTCGGGGAATGCCATATCCCCAGTCACTATTGACGCCACCCGTAACCCAACCACCATCATTCGATTCAAGATCTTGTGTATAGGGAAAAGTGTTTATAGTACTACCGCACTGTGCATCAGCCCATATAACCACGATCATAGCAGCACAAATAAGGAATAAGCGTTTATATAAATTTTTCAACAACACATTATTAGGTCTGTAAAAATATACCAATTATGTTTTATAAGAGCGGTTTGAGCGCATTTAAGCAGCCTTTAACAAAGTAAATACAGTTTCTACCAGAGAAAGCAGTAAATAAAAAGAGCGATCATAAATTCTATGATCGCTCTTTAATTTTTTTAACCACTTTATATGGGTAGTAAAGAAATTAAAATTCTGCACTTTTCGGATACCTTGGGAAAGGAATAACATCTCTGATATTTCCCATACCGGTAACAAATTGTACCAAACGCTCAAATCCAAGTCCGAAGCCGGCATGCGGACAACTACCAAACCTACGGGTATCGAGATAGAAGCTCATTTCTTCAGCGGGAATATGCATTTCCTTCATCCGTTGTAATAATAGGTCCAGCCTTTCTTCTCTTTGTGAACCGCCTACAATTTCGCCAATGCCCGGAGCTAATATATCCATAGCCGCTACTGTTTTTCCATCGTCATTCTGACGCATGTAAAAAGCTTTGATGTCTTTTGGATAATCAGTAAGGATCACCGGTTTTTTAAAATGTTTTTCTACCAAATACCTTTCATGTTCACTTTGCAGATCAACACCCCATCCATCGATTAGGTATTGAAATTTCTTTTTCTTATTGTGATTGCTTTCCCTTAAAATATCAATGGCTTCTGTATAAGTTAGTCTTTCAAAATCATTATTTACTACAAAATTCAATTTATCTAACAAGCTCATTTCGCTTCTGTCTGCCTGTGGTTTTTGTTTTTCTTCTTCTTCCAAACGCTGTCCTAAAAACTCCAGATCTTCTTTATTATTTTCCATTGCATGCTTTATCACGTACTTGATAAACTCTTCAGCAAGGTTCATATTATCTTCAAGATCGTTAAATGCAACTTCAGGTTCTATCATCCAGAATTCCGCCAAATGCCTGGTAGTATTACTATTTTCAGCTCTGAATGTTGGTCCGAATGTATAGATATCACTAAATGCCATTGCTGCCAGTTCGCCTTCCAGTTGCCCGCTAACAGTAAGGTTGGTGCTCTTGCCAAAAAAATCTTCTTTAAAATTTATCGACCCATCTTCATTTTTTGGAGCAGTGCCATCAATAGGTAAAGTGGTTACTCTGAACATTTCACCGGCACCTTCTGCGTCACTTGCAGTGATGATCGGCGTATGCAAATAAACAAATCCTTTATCGTTGAAAAATTTATGAATAGCAAATGCTAACGCATGGCGTACACGAAAAACAGCACTGAATGTATTTGTTCTGAAACGCAAATGAGCGATCTCTCTCAAAAATTCAAGGCTGTGTTTTTTAGGTTGTAAAGGAAATTTTTCTGCATCACTGTCACCTAAAATTTCTATTTCTGTTGCTTTCAATTCTACTTTTTGTCCTTTCCCTAAAGATGCGATCACTTGGCCGGTGGCTTTGATACAAGCGCCTGTGGTCAGGCGTTTTAAAACGGCATCGTCAAATTTTCCTAACTCTGCTACTACCTGTATATTATTATTAGTGCTCCCATCATTCAATGCTATAAACTGGTTGTTACGGAATGTGCGTACCCAACCCATTACTGTTGCCTGGTAATTGGTTTTATCGCTTGATAAAAGCTCCTTAATTTTAATCCTCTTATTGAACATAGTCCTGTATTTTGGAGAGCAAAGATAATTTATCCTGCTTTATGAGTTTGGAAGTTTTTATATCTTCGAAAATAGCACAGTAACAATACCTTTACAAATATGAAAATTGCATTCTTTTCGGCTAAAGCTTATGACAAACAATTCTTTGACAGGCATAATGTCGGTCATACCATTGTTTATTTTGAATCTCCGTTAAATGAACACACGGTCAATTTAACGGCTGGCTGTCAGGCTGTTTGCGTATTTGTAAATGATACCCTTAATGCGGTCGTTATCAGCGAACTGAAAAGATCGGGTGTGCAATTGATCGCTTTGCGTTGTGCAGGGTTTAATAATGTAGATCTGCAGGCGGCAAAAGAAAACAATATCACTGTTGTGAGGGTTCCGGCATATTCTCCACATGCGGTAGCAGAACATGCTGCAGCACTGATTTTGACATTGAATCGTAAAACACATAAGGCATATAACAGGGTAAGGGAAACGAACTTTTCTCTTGAGAGATTGCTTGGCTTTGATCTGTATGGGAAAAAGGTAGGGGTGATCGGCACCGGAAAGATCGGACAGGCTTTTTGTGATATCATGACAGGCTTCGGCTGTAAAGTACTTGCCTTTGATATTATGGCCAATAAAGAATTAGAAGCTAAAGGGGTAGAATACCTGCCTTTGATGGATATCTTGGATCAGGCTGATATCATTTCATTGCATTGCCCGCTAACAGAGCAAACAAGGCATATTATCAATGCCCAAACAATTGCTATGATGAAACATGGTGTAATGCTCATTAATACTAGCAGAGGGGCTTTAATAGAAACAGCCGATACCATTGAAGCGCTTAAAAATGGTAAAATAGGTTATTTGGGATTAGATGTTTATGAACAGGAAGAGACATTATTCTTTAAGGATCTGTCAGAAAATGTCATTCAGGATGATATCATCATGCGATTGCTCAGTTTCCCTAATGTACTGATCACCTCACACCAGGGCTTTTTTACAGAGGAAGCATTAACCCAGATCGCAGAAACAACCTTGAGTAATGTAGATGGATTTGTAGAGGGTAAAACATTAAAAAATATTGTAGTATAAGTTATATCGGGCCTGGCATAACTGTGCAAAAACCTCATAAAAGCCGAAGCGATTGGCTTTTCTCCAGTATACTAAAGGGAATAGTCCGACAAAAGGAAAAAATAAAAAATTGTTTTTTTATACAAAAACGTTGTAATATTGCATTGGAATAATACTGATAACGGTTTTCCATTTCATTCACTGCCATCAGATAGTCACATTCCATCAATAATAATTCCAAATTTACATTTCAGATTTTAAGAGCGGATTTTTGAAGAAATCATTTTCAACTTTATGTACGATATTTTACAACTGAACGACATGGTTGTTCCCGAGTTGCTCGATATAGCGGAGCAACAAAAAATTCCAAACGCAAAAAAATTAGACAAACAGGAGCTTATCTATAAGATCCTGGATAAACAAGCAATTATGAATGCAGCCGTTAAAAACGAAGACGACGATAAACCAAAACGGAAACGTATTGTAAAAACGTCGACAGCTAATAGTACCGAAGATGCAGAGGTTATGCAGGAAAAACCTAAACCTGAACCAAAGTTGGCCAGAAAAGCAGAACCTGTAAAAAAGCCAATCAAAAAAGAAGAACCGAAGCAGGAAGAAGAGGACGAAGAAGAATTACAGCCTATTACCAGCGAAAACAGTACCATACCTCCTGCCATTGCTTCACTTTTACAGGAAGAAGATATCCAACAACCGGAAGCATTGCCAATCGATGACAATGGTCGTCAATACACGCCCAAACAACCGCAACAAAGAAGAGACCAATCAGTTTTCAATATTGAATTTGATGGTATTATTTTAGGTGAAGGGGTGTTGGAAATGATGCCTGATGGATATGGTTTTTTACGCAGTAGCGATTACAATTATTTATCTTCTCCGGATGATATTTATGTATCTCCTTCTCAAATAAAATTATTTGGTTTAAAAACCGGCGATACCGTTTACGGAAGTGTTCGTCCTCCTAAAGAAGGTGAAAAATACTTCGCTTTATTAAAGGTTGAAACCATTAACGGTAAAAGCCCGGATGAAGTAAGAGACAGGGTTCCTTTCGATTACCTGACTCCGTTATTTCCTTTCGAAAAATTAAATTTATCTACAAGTGCCAGCAACTACAGCACAAGGATAATGGATCTGTTTACTCCTATTGGTAAAGGACAACGTGGATTGATCGTTGCACAGCCTAAGACAGGTAAAACAATGCTGTTGAAAGAACTGGCAAATGCAATCGCAGAAAACCATCCCGAATGTTATTTGATGATCGTATTGGTAGATGAAAGACCGGAAGAGGTAACTGATATGGAACGTAGCGTAAAAGCTGAAGTGATTGCAAGTACTTTTGATGAACCTGCTGAAAAGCATGTTAAAGTAAGTACCATCGCATTGCAAAAAGCAAAACGCTTAGTTGAGTGCGGGCATGATGTGGTGATCCTGTTAGATAGTATCACTCGTTTGGCAAGAGCACATAATACGGTTGCTCCATCAAGTGGTAAAGTATTATCAGGTGGTGTGGAAGCAAATGCGATGCAAAAACCAAAACAATTTTTTGGGGCGGCTCGTAAAATAGAAAATGGTGGATCGCTTACCATTATTGCAACAGCATTGGTTGATACCGGTAGTAAAATGGATGAGGTGATCTTTGAAGAATTTAAAGGAACGGGTAATATGGAATTACAGTTAGATAGAAAATTATCTAATCGTCGTATCTATCCTGCAATTGATATCGTTGCCTCATCTACCCGTAGGGATGATTTGTTATTGGATAAAGACACCTTCCAACGTATGTGGGTATTGCGTAAGCATATGGCGGATATGAATACAGAGGAAGCGATCAATACTTTATTGAAAAACATGAAAGGCACTAAAGATAATATTGAGTTTCTTACTTCAATGAACGGATAATCCTATTAATAAATATTTTTTAAAGCCATCCTTTTTAGGATGGCTTTTTATATTCCCTTCTGTAATGGTTATCTATGCAGATAAGGCCGAAGGCTAGACCAAAGTATTATTTTAACAATGCCGAAAGATAAACAATGCAATATTTTTTACCATCAGGATATTTGTGGGTAGATTTGTTCTCAGTAATACTACAAATAAAAACATGAAAAAATATTCTGCTGCCGTCCTTTTTATTTTACTGTTATCACCCTTTGGTAAAGTCTTTTCGCAGGACATAACAGGGTTATGGGTAGGAGCATTGTATAATGATACAACCAAAAGATACCATCCCTACGAATTGGCTTTGAGCGAAGAAAACGGAAAACTTTCTGGTTACTCCTCTACTATATTTGAAATAGATGGGAAAAAAGAATTGGGGATTAAAAAATTAAAGATCAGGAAAAAGGGAGATCAGCTATTTATTGAAGACGCAGGGCTTTTCT
Organism: Ferruginibacter lapsinanis; assembly: GCF_020783315.1. Lineage (NCBI taxonomy): Bacteria > Pseudomonadati > Bacteroidota > Chitinophagia > Chitinophagales > Chitinophagaceae > Ferruginibacter > Ferruginibacter lapsinanis. Next base: position 1,111,734 of record NZ_CP086063.1, read on the forward strand.
TTGATACTTACAGTGCCAGGCCTCCAAAAGGGGTTCATCAATTAACTGCAGTGTCATTGAGTGTTGAGGATACAATAATGGTGTTGTCGGGTAAGTGGAGCACAAACAGAACAATAAAGTATCTGCCGTTTTCGGGCACTGTCCGTTTACAACGCAAGTCAGATTATAAGTCGGCAGAATTATTTAAAAAACTTGATTCATTAAATGCTACCAATACGCTTTCCTTTGTTCCGCAGGAGAAAAAGCCGGAACCGATTGTGGCGGCTGTAGTAAAAGTAGAAAAACCAAAAGTTGTTGCAAAAAAAACGGTCAAACAAGATACAATAGCGGTTAAAAAACCTGTAGTGGTGCCATCTCCTGTTGTTGTTATTCCTGCAGCTGCGGCTGATGTGGCTAAAAGAAAGATAGTGAATACACAGGAAGTGTTTTTTACAGCAGACAGCCTTACGCTTACTTTATATGACAATGGCGAAGTAGATGGAGATGTGGTAAGTGTGTTGTTAAATGGAAAAGTTATTTTCGAAAAAGCAGCACTAACAACCAAGCCCAACCGAAAAACAATTTACATAGATAAAGCAGCAGGTTCGGATTCTTTACAATTAGTAATGTATGCGGAGAACCTGGGAAGTATTCCTCCTAATACAGGCCTATTGGTAGTAAACGATGGTGATGCAACGTATGAAGTGAGGTTCAGCGCCGATCTGCAAACCAATGCCGCAATATTGTTGAGACGAAAGAAATAACTTTAGGTTACAAACCGTCAATAGCTTTTGCCAAAGCCCTGTCTTTATCTGTAACAATATCTCCGGCATCATGTGTATTTAGCCATATCTCCACTTTATTGTAAACGTTTGTCCAGAGTGGATGATGATTGGCTTTTTCTGCTTCAATGGCTACCCTGGTCATGAAAGCAAATGCTTCAGAAAAATTTCTGAACATAAACTTTTTGTACAGCGTATTATTTTTTTCTTCCCACATAAGTAAACGATTTAGTGTGCTGATTATAATATAAGATGCTGTTTGTTTTTGATCTGCTCATTGGTCATTTCTACCACCAATTGTACACCTGGTAAAGATTTGATAGATTGTATCAGTGGAGATAATTCACCTGCATAAAAATCGCCTTTTATCAACCATAAAAAGTCCAGGTGTTTGAATTCCGGCAATAAATATTCTCCGTCAAACTGATTATTATACAAATAGTGTGTCAAGGCAATGGATGGAACCATATATTCATACACAGAAAAAAAATAGGTGCGCTTTCTTTTGGTGAGTTGTATCTCCAGATCGGTGTTTATTCTAAAGTTAAAGCCCAGTATCTGGTTCAGGTTCCAGCACAACAAATAATCTTTAACCGGCGCAACAATACCCAATAAAACAGATTCCTCGAAAAATTCTTCTGCTAGTGCCTCATTATCTATTTTAAGTCTCATTAATAAAGATGAAATTGTGTCAGGTGTAAAGGTAATAACTCCTTCTTTCTTAATTCGTAAGAACAAACCACTAATTACATTTAATTTTGCAGCATAAATTTTGACAAAGCATATCAACATAGCATTAGTAGGTAACCCCAACAGCGGGAAAAGTTCGCTATTTAATGTGCTTACCGGCTTAAATCAGCAGGTAGGTAATTTTCCGGGAGTAACGGTAGATAAAAAGACCGGAAAGTGTGCCATTGGCGAAAACCTGTCTGCTACCATTATTGATCTGCCCGGAACCTATAGCCTTTACCCAAAACGGGCAGATGAGTGGGTGGCTTACAAAGTACTGTTACAACAAGATTCAGATATTAAGCCAGATATGGTGGTATTGGTGGCCGATGCCAGCAACCTTAAAAGAAATTTATTGTTCTGTTCCCAGATCATTGATTTAAAAATTCCTGTAGTGGTGGCCTTGTCCATGATGGATCTGGCAAACAGTAAAGGAACGCAGATCGATATTAATGGACTGGAAAGAGAGTTGGGAGTGCCGGTTGTAATGATCAATCCAAGAAAGAACAAAGGGGTTCCTCAACTGAAAAAGATCATTGAACAAACGGCTTTAAATATTGGGGTGCCGGCAAAAGACTTTATCAATAGTTATGCATTGGCAGAAGACGCCATAGATGATGTAAAGAAATTAGTGCCAGGATTAAGTGCTTATACAGCCCTACACTATCTGATCAATCACGAAAACTTTATTCTCGATACTGCATTACAAAATAGTATTGAAGCAGTTGAAGAAAAAAATAAATTCAATCCAACTAAAACACAGGCAGAAGAAATAATGCAGCGCTATGGCCGCATTAAACATATCATGCAACAAACTGTGGTAGAAGCAGACCCTTTAAAGAAGGCGTTGTTAACCGAAAAACTGGATGATATTTTTCTGCACAAAAGATTGGGCTATCTTATTTTAATAGTGGTGTTGTTTCTCTTGTTCCAAAGCGTATTTTGGATTGCACAATACCCGATGGATGCCATAGAATGGATCTTTGGTAAACTAAGTGGATTTTTAACAACAGTATTGCCGCAGGTTTGGTGGAGTGATCTGTTGATTAACGGAGTGGTGGCAGGGTTGAGTGGTATATTGGTTTTTGTGCCTCAGATAATGATATTGTTTGCCTTGATAACTTTATTGGAGGATACCGGCTATATGGCAAGGATCAGTTTTTTAACTGATAAACTGATGCGTAAAGTGGGCCTGAACGGAAAAAGTGTTATGCCGATGATCAGTGGTTTTGCCTGTGCAGTGCCGGCTATCATGAGTGCAAGAAATATTGAGAATAGAAAAGAGCGGTTACTAACGATAATGGTTACGCCATTTATGAGTTGCAGTGCCAGGCTGCCAGTGTATACTATTTTGATCGCATTGGTCATTCCTTCAAAATTATATTTTGGTTTTTTAAGCCTGCAAGGGTTGGTGATGATGGGACTTTATTTACTCGGTGTTGTTATGGCACTCATCGTGTCATACATCATGAAATTTTTCATTAACATAAAAGAGAAAAGCTTTTTTATTTTAGAATTACCTGTGTACAGAGCACCCAGATGGAAAAATGCATTAACGACCATGATCGAAAAAGCAAAGATCTTTGTTTTTGATGCAGGTAAAATAATTATGGTAATCAGTTTACTGTTGTGGACATTGAGTACCTATGGTCCGAAAGAAAGAATGGCTAAAGTAACGGCTAAGTACGACCGAATGGTAGTGTCCGATCCGCAAAAAGCTGACGAAATAAACAAGCACAGAAAAACAGAGTTGTTGCAAAATTCATTTGCAGGTATTCTCGGAAAATCAATAGAACCGAGTATTCGTCCGTTAGGCTATGATTGGAAAATTGGAATTGCGATAATTACATCCTTTGCGGCAAGAGAAGTTTTTGTTGGTACGATGGCTACACTGTATAGTGTGGGAGATAATGCTGATGAAAATAACAGTACCCTAAGACAAAAAATGCAGGCGGCGGTAAGAGCGGATGGAACTAAAGTATATGATCTTGCAACCGGATTATCCCTATTGGTGTTTTATGCCTTAGCTATGCAATGTATGAGCACACTTGCTGTTGTAAAAAGAGAAACTCGTAGTTGGAAATGGCCTGCGATTCAGTTAGTGTATATGACAGGCTTGGCTTACCTGCTGAGTTGGTTGGTATATATTATTTTTAAATGATGAGTTTATTAGACTAATTAAACTGGTTAATACCTCACCAATTCTGCGTTTAACTTTTTGGCTAATCCTCTTGCTCCACGTTTCATTACCACATCATGATTCCATTTGAATAAAGGTTTTAAAACGGGTCTTAAATTATTCATCCATTTTTTTGTAGTGTTTACATCCCAGTTATATTGGAGAGTAGTAACACCATTTTCTTCCAGGAAACGCCATTTCCCTTCTCCTTCCAATTCACCATAAGCTATTCCCTCTAAAATAAAGGGCTCCTGGATATTGCAGGATTCCATGTCAAACGTTAATGTATACGGTAAAATACTTCTCCAGGTATATCTTACTTTTTTACCCAGATCTGTTTCATCTCCTTCCTGAAGAGTTTCTACACTAATAACTCCTCGCCACCAATCAGGCCATTTTTCCTGTTCATAAATAGCTTTCCACACTTTTTGAAGTGGCGCTTTTACTTGCCAGATTGTTTCAAATGAGTATTGATAGGCCTTTTCCATGTTTAAATATACGTTGTGATGCTGAAAATAGTTTTTGCCTCCTCTATCTTATGCCGTTTGTCCCTAAAAATTTGCCTTTTGTCAAAACTATTTTTATTTCTTCATATATCAAAAATTAAATATAAACCAGTGCTGTAAAGGATTACAGCCAAAAATGTCAAATATTCATCATCCACTACTAGAAAATAAATGGTATTATGTGTTGCATAGTACTAAAATGTTTGTATATTTGTATTGTCAAGCTGATTAACTGTACAGAAACCCGATAGGAAATCAGATATCAACTATCAGGTATTCACAATCAGAAAAAGGCTTTAAAATATATAGCTATGAATATTGATAACACAGCAAGCCAGATGCGTAAGGGAGTTTTGGAGTTTTGTATTCTTTCGGTAATAAAACAGGGAGAAGCTTATCCCTCAGATATTATTGATAAGATGAAAGCAGCCAACCTCAATATATTTGAAGGTACCCTATATCCGCTCCTTACCAGATTAAAAAACGCAGAGTTCTTAACCTACCGTTGGGTAGAAAGTAATAGTGGTCCCCCACGTAAATATTTTTCATTAACCGAAAAAGGAGCCACATTTTATAAAGAGCTTGAAGCAACCTGGAATGAATTGGCAAATGCGGTGAAAGCGCTTTCGGATGCTGAACAAACCCATTTTAATAACAACTTCAACAACCCCGATTAAAACATTCAGTTTTTTTGGGAGGCAACCAACTAACGAAACACAAATTTAATAATCATGAAACAAGTAATAAACATAAACTTCCACGGACAAGTAGTTCCTATAGAAGTATCTGCGTTTGATATACTTAAAAAATATACCGAAAGTCTCGGTCGTTATTTTGCTAATGAGGAAGGCAAGGAAGAGATCATTAATGATATAGAAAGCCGTATTGGCGAACTTTTTCAGGAACGTCTTAAAAAAGGAGCTACCTGTATTACTGATGACGATGTAAATGCGATCATTAAAAGTATGGGCAGACCGGAAGATTTTGAAACAGTTGAAGAGAATACTTCTTCTGCATCTGCCGGTCCTTCTGAACAATCTAATCCAAATGCAGGTAATGCAACAGCTACGCCTAAACGCTTATATAGAAATGAAAATGATAAAGTAATAGGTGGTGTATGTTCAGGGCTGGCAAATTATTTCGGTCTTGATCCTATCTTGGTAAGAATAATTTTTGTGGTGATAAGTCTTGCTTTTGGTACAGGAATATTGGCTTACTTTATTATGTGGGTAGCGGTGCCAAGTACAGCTACCGCAGAAATTGGAGGCACAAGGAAAAAACTATACAGAGACTCCGATGATAAGATAATAGCAGGTGTAGGTAGTGGTATCGGAAACTACTTTGGTGTTAGTGCATGGATCCCTCGTGTATTATTTCTACTGCCATTTTTATCTTTTGTTTTCAAATGGGGGCATTTTGGTTTTTTAAATTTTCCCGATTTTTTAAGATTCAGCTTTAGCCCGGGTGCATTGATCGTATACATTATTTTATGGTTGGTTTTACCCGAAGCTGTAACAACTGCCGAAAAATTAGAGATGAAAGGAGAAAAGGTGGATCTGAATTCTATCAAAAATTCTGTGATGGAAGAAATGAAAGGAGTACAGGGACGTGCCGAAAAATTTGGAACCGAAGCAGCAAAATTTGCTGAAGAAAAAGGAAAAACCGTTGGCTCAGAAATGGGAAGCGTAGCAAGAAGGAGTAGTCGTTCATTAGGAGATGTGATCGTATTTTTAGTAAAAGCGTTTGCCTATTTTGTAATAGGATGTGTTGGGTTTGCATTGGTGGCTGCGTTATTTGCTTTTGCGATAGCCGCAATTGGAGTATTTCCATTAAAAGATTTTTTACTGAGAGATGGATGGCAAAGTGTATTGGCATGGGGTACATTACTATTCTTTGTGGCTGTACCGGTTATTGGTGTAATTACATGGATCATACGCAGATTAGCTAAAGCAAAAGGCAATCGTAAAATAATACGTTTTTCTTTTATCAGTCTTTGGATCGTAGGATGGGTTTGCTTTATCTTTTTACTGGCATTGGTAAGCAAAGATTTTAGAACAAGTAATGATATAGCCGAACATGAAATAGCATTGTCGAATCCTTCGGTAAGTGGTTTGGAATTCGTTGGCCCTGATGATTTAATACTACAAAACAAAAAGAACAGATGGTTGAAAATTTCGCCTTTTGCCGGTGTAACTGATGAAGACACCGTGTTTGTGAATAATGTTCACTTCAGGATCTTAAAATCACCTAATGATAGTTTTCAACTAACGATCATTAAACTGGCCAATGGCTATAGTCGTCAGAATGCGGATAGCCTGGCTTCACTGATTGACTATGTACCTGTTCAGAAAGATTCAATTGTACAAATGCCTTCAGGTATTGCAATTACAACAAAATCAAAGTTTCGTAATCAACATGTAGTGATCAATGTATATGTGCCGGTTGGAAAAAAGATAAAGATCAATCAGAATATCTGGGAATCAGAGCCTGAAAAGATCAGCATTGGTATCGATAGCGAAGGTAGCTGGGATGATTATTGGGGAAATGAAGAAAGAGGCTGGACAACTAATGTAGAGTATATCATGAAAGCTGATGGCTTATATACGTTGGATGGCAACTCTGTTAAAGAAGGACGGCACGGGAATCATAAATTGAAAATTGATGAGCATGGGGTAGAAATAAGAGATGGTAACAATCATATAAAGATTGATGCGAATGGAGTGAATATTATCACAGATGATAAAGATGAAATAAAACAAAGACGCTTTGATTCGTTAGAGGCGAAACAAGAAAGAGAAAAAGATTCTGTGAACCGAGCCTTAGAACAAAAACAATTAAAAGAGAAAGAAAAGATATTAAAAGAAAGCCCAAGTGCATACACGTCTCCTATCGGGCTACCTATAATGAATTCAATGATGTAAAGTTGTTTCAATAGTTATGTTGAAGTTGAAACCAAAAAGGAATCCTGTCGTAAATGACGGGGTTCTTTTTTTATTGGTAAAAGGTATAAAAAATACTTTGAGGTTAAGTTTGTAAATTACAAACGAATCGGATCTAATAATAGAAAATAAAAGAAGTATGAAATTTCAGGTGTTTAGTGAGTTAGAATATATAGTGCCGGTTCCAACCACTTTTATTTTCAACCTGCATGCAGCCCGAACCTCCCATCAAACGGTTATTGAAGAAACATTAACCATTGACCCGGTTTATCAGTGTAAAGAATTTTCTTCGGCTAATAGGGAGTCGAGGTTTACACAACTCTGCGTAAATGATAAGATAAATTTCAAAATAACCTATAGTGCTATTGTAGACCTTCACTATAATAAAATAGATCCTCAACAATTATCGCCTGCAGTTTCTGTTATGGATTTAGATCTGGATGTAATACAATACCTCTATCCAAGCCGGTATTGCCAGTCAGACAAATTAGAAAGATTGGCCCGAAAAGAATTTGATCATCTGGAAAATGAATATGAAAAAGTGCTGGCTATCAACGAATGGATATATAACAATGTTGAATATATAGGAGGGTCCACCAACTCTGGAACCTCTGCACATGATACACTAACAGAACGTGTGGGTGTATGCAGAGATTTCGCTCATCTGGCCATAGCTTTATGCAGGGCAATTTCTATTCCTGCACGCTATTTTACAGCATATGCATATAATTTGTTTCCGCCGGATTTTCATGCCTGCTTCGAAGCTTATATTGGTGGACAATGGGTGTTTTTCGATCCTACCAAATTGGTTCCTGCAAACGGGATAATAAAAATATCTAATGGAAGAGATGCTGCCGATGCCTCAGTGGCAACAATTTTCGGAGAGACAACCTGCACTTCAATTATTGTAAAATGCGAATCCTTAGATCCGGCCTATAAACCTTATTATATACATAATTCGGATCCGAATGAAAAATATATGTGATAGTTGTATGCAGGCAATATATATTAAGCCTGCTTAAACATCATCAACAACATTTTGTACAGATCCGGATGCTTTTGCTGCAACAGGTCTGGTCGTTCAAAAAAATATTCAGCTACTACAGCAAAAAATTCTGTTTGATTGGTGTAAGCATATACATTAATATCTGAGCGATTGGCAGCAATTTTTTTCATTTCCTGGTGGATCATATCCAGCCATGGTATTACATATTGTTGATTCATCAATAATTTCGGGACCCCATCCGTTTCTCCATCCATCTTGTCGATCAAATGTACAAACTCATGAATAGCAGTGTTATTCTTATCTGTTCTGTTATCAAAACCCAATTCAAGAGCCGGTTTGGAAAGTAACATTTTTCCTTCCAGGTATCCTGTGCCTACCATGCCTAAAATGTCACGCCCTTGTCCGGTACTGGAAAAATTCATATCAATTGCATCGGAGTATAATAACACTTCCTGTAAATTATAATATCGCCAACCTTTAAAATGAAATACAGGAATGACAGCACTTGAAGCAACCAGCAGTTTATCAGTTTCTGTTATACCCGTATCAACACCTGTAATTTTTACAGAGGCTAAAAAATATTTAACTTCTTCTATAAAACGAGTTTTTTCTTCTACTGATAATCTTGAAAAAAATAACACCTGCTTTTCAAGGTCATCGGTATTTATTGAAATAGTGTTGAGGTCTATTTTCTTTTTTGGTTGAAAAAAATAGATTGTCCCTATAATAATGGCGATAAAAAGCAAAAAAGGAATCATCTTGTAATTTAATCAATCGGTTTTGAATCAGTTGTGCGGAAATGATTGTTTTCACAAACTAACTTTACTGACCGGAAAGAAACCAGTGATTTTTAATTTACTTTTGCACCTCCATCGTTTAAAAACACATAATGAAAAACACTCCCTTTACAGAAAAACATATAGCCCTTGGCGCTAAAATGGCCGAGTTTGCCGGATATAATATGCCTATCAGTTATTCGGGCATTAATGATGAACATGCTGCCGTACGGAACAATGCCGGCGTATTTGATGTGAGCCATATGGGAGAATTTGTTTTAAAAGGAGAAAATGCATTGGATCTGATCCAAAGAGTAACCAGTAATGATGCGGCTAAATTAACAGCCGGAAAAATTCAATATAGTTGTTTGCCTAATGATGTAGGAGGTATTGTAGATGATCTTTTAGTGTATTGTTTGGAAGAAAATAAGGCATATATGTTGGTGGTAAATGCCAGTAATATTGAAAAGGATTGGAACTGGATCACTAAGCATAATGATAGGAATGTAGAAATGCATAATATCAGCGACAAGACTTGTTTGCTGGCAGTGCAAGGTCCCAATGCCTGTAAAATTTTGCAATCACTAACAGATAAGGATATCCTTAATTTAACGTATTACACATTTACGAAAGGAACATTTGCCGGAGTAGAAAATGTATTGATAAGCGCCACAGGATATACAGGAGCAGGAGGCGTAGAAATTTATTTTGAAGATAAAGGAGATGACGCAGCTAAAATTTGGGATGCCATTTTTGCAGCAGGGGCGGCAGATGGAATTAAGCCCATCGGTTTAGGAGCAAGAGATACTCTTCGTTTAGAAAAAGGGTTTTGTTTATATGGCAATGATATCGATGATACCACATCACCGTTAGAAGCGGACCTGGGATGGATCACCAAATTCAATAAAGAGTTTACCAATAAAGCGTTTTTTGAAAAACAAAAAGCAGCAGGTGTTACAAAAAAGCTCGTTGGCTTTGAATTGTTGGAGAGAGGTATTGCCCGTCATGATCACATGATAAAAGACTTTGAAGGAAATACCATAGGAAAAGTGACCTCTGGTACACAGTCTCCTACCCTCGGAAAGCCAATAGGGTTGGGATATGTAGATGTTAAGTATGCTGCCATTGACAGTGAGATCTATATTCCTATCCGTAATACTTTGTTAAAGGCAAAAGTGGTAAAAGTTCCTTTTGTGTAAAGCAGCAAAATTGTATGTCTACCATTCATCTTACAACATTTATCGCCGCACCTATAGAAAGAGTATTTGATTTGAGCAGAAGCATCAATTTGCATAAAATTTCTACAGCAGGCACACACGAAGAAGCTGTTGGCGGAACTACCAATGGGTTGATCAATGAAGGAGAGACCGTTACCTGGAGGGCAAAACATCTTTTAAAAATAAGATTGTTTACTTCACAAATAACGAAAATGACTTCCAATGAATTTTTTTGTGATGAGATGATAAAGGGAGATTTTAAAAACTATAAGCACGAACATCATTTTAAAGCCATCGATAATGGCACTATAATGATTGATATACTTGAATTTGAGAGCCCATATGGTAAAATAGGCAAATTGTTTAACCAATTATATCTTACCGACTATTTAAAAACGCTGTTGATAAATCGCAATAATATCATTAAAGAATATGCCGAAACTCAAAAGTGGAAAGCCATATTAAATTAATATTTTTACAAAAAAGTACAATTTGCAAAAACCAACATTACACACCTGTCTTTCACCAGCTTTATTAAGTCAATACGATGTGAGTAATAGCATAGTGGTGATCATTGATGTATTCAGGGCTACCTCCACCATCGCATCTGCATTGCGTAATGGGGCAAAATGTATAATACCAGTAGATGAAGTGGCCAAAGCTATCGACATCAGTAAAAAAATAGGTGGTATTGCTGCCGGTGAAAGAGATGGGCAAATAGCCGAAGGACTGCAACACGGAAACTCTCCATTAGAATATACGCCTGATTTTATCGGAGGAAAAACATTGGTATTGACAACAACCAATGGCACCAAGCTATTACACATGGCTTTGGATAAACAGGCTGATACCATTATCACAGGCTCTTTTCCTAATTTATCATCAGTATGTAATTATTTGCTGAGAAAAAATAAGAATGTTTTGCTTGGTTGTGCCGGGTGGAAAGATCGCTTCAACATTGAAGATACTTTATTTGCCGGGGCAGTTATCAGCAGAATTAAAGAAAACTTTACCATTCACTGCGACAGTTCTTTAATGGCAAATATTCTCTACGAACAAAATAAAAATGACCTGATAGGCTTTGCTCCAAATCTTACCCACTATCATCGCCTGGTAGACAGGTTTGGTTTGATAGAAGATATCCGTTTTTGTTTAACCCCGGATTCAGCCGATGTGTTGGTGGTGTATGAAGACGGAAAGCTGGTAACACCCTCCGCCCCCTAAAGGGGCTTTCCTTCGTTAGATTATTACTTTTGTTTAGCCTTTTTAAATGTAAAAGAATGATGTAATCCGCATTCTCTTAACAGTTCCCCCTTTAGGGGCGGAGGGGGTATCACTTTTTCCACAAAGTTTCCATTTTCTGTTCAACCCTCAGTTATTTTACGTTACTTTTGCAAATTGCCTTTGTCGGAATTGACAAATTGATGAACATTGGCAATAAATCGTAGATCGTAACGCTTAAATTGTACATCGCTTGGCTCTATCGCACCTTATTAAATACGTTTATAATACCGGCTCTGATGAAGTAATTCGCAGAGGTAAAAAGATTCTCGGCTCCGGATATGTTGAAATGGCAGATCATGATGAGTTGCTGAATGCAGTAACTTTTCGTGTTAAAGACGACACCTACAATACTTATTACAAAGTAAATATTCAAAAATATACCGATTCAAAATCTTTATCGATCAGGTGTACCTGTCCGTATAATTTAGGCGATATCTGCAGGCATGAAGCAGCAGCTCTTTTGCAGTTACAGGAGTTGATTGATAAAAATATGCTCAATGGGAACCGCATTGAATACAACCAGCGCCATACTGTTGCCAAGATGAAATTCATCGACGTAAAAGTAATGCGGTTGCTGGCATCTGTAGCAGTTTTTGATGAAGCAGAAAAAATATTGGAAACCACCAAGGTTAAAATATTATCAGCTGCTAATGAAAGAGTAGAAGGAGAATTAACATTGAATGGAGATGTTTTTCCTTTAGTGATTCAAAAAAATGACGAAAGAAATTTTGACACTTCCTGTAAATGCACAGAAGAAGATCATCCATTGTGTATTCATAAAACTGTTTTGTTTTTGCAGTTGTTGAATACTTACGGATCTTATTATTTTGATACTATTCGCAATTGGGATAAAGAAAAAAACAAACTACTGCAGATATACGGGTATAGCTTGGATGATGATCTTACTAATAAGTTTGAATTTATTTATAAAGAGGGGAAACCCTTTTTAAAAGTGTTAGATACTTCCATTAAAAGAGTTACAGCTCCGACACCTGTAGAAAAACCTGCTTACATGCAGAGCAAAGCAGAAGCCGCTGTGGCAGAGGCTCCCAAGGTTAATGTTGCTACAAAAAAACTTGGATTGGTATTTAATTTCAACGCTACTGTCTATCCAAATTTTACCGTAGATGCGATACAGGGAGATACGAATGATGAAGGAAAGAGTTATGTTGGGAAAGTTGAAAAACTTGATCTCACAAAATATGTAGATACAGAATCTTACAGCGAAGAGGATAAAATGTTGTTACAACAAATCCGCAAACTGCAATCTTCTGAGATCAATAAATACCTTAACAGGAATTCGCCTTTCAGTGGTATTTGGGAAAACATAATTCATACTGAAGGAGATGAATTGCCGGAAGAAACAAAATCGCTGATCGCAGAATACCTGCATCCGAAATTGAAAAAAATATTTGAAGAGCAAGCCGGAAATCCATTTATTTTTTACCTACCAGAGAAGAAATCATTTACTACAGAAAATTTGGTAGAGGCTGCTGTTGATGAAAAATTCATTGCACCGCAATTTAAAATTGCAGCTAAGAATGGACACTTTGAATTGCAGGGCCGCTTTAATATCAACGGCGCAACGCAACCTATAACCGATAACGAATGTAATAACAGCATCCTGTTTTTATATAATCATACTTTTTATTTGTGGCAAAAAGCAGAAGATGTTTTGCAGGCAGAGAAGTTTTTAAAAAATGGCAATCTGAAGCTCAGCAAAGAAAACTGGGCAACGCAGATGCAAAAGCTGATAATGCCATTGACAAAAGATTACAAGGTAGAGTTTGATAAATCTTTAGTAAAAGAAATTAAAAGCGGAGAACCTGAGATAAAGCTGATGTTGCAGGAAAAGGGCGACTACCTGGTGTTTCAGCCGATATTTACTTACAAAGGATTTGAAACAAGAGCGAATGATAAAGAAACGATCACTATTCCCGATGGCGATAAAATATTAATTGTACATAGAAATAAAGAAGCGGAGCAACAATTCATTGAAAAGTTATCTTCATTACATTCTCAGTTCATACAGCCACAGGATGGGAATGGTTTAATATTAAAGGGAGTAGATATTCTCCGCAATAACTGGTTCTTCCTTTTTGTGGATGCGATGAAGGAAATGAAAGTTCCTGTATTTGGTTTTGAGGCATTGAAAAATTTCAGATTCAATACAGCCCGTCCATCTACACATATTCATGTAAGCAGTGGGTTGGATTGGTTTGATGCGAAAGTTGAAATAGATTTTGAAGGACAACGTGTAGGTATAAACGATATTAAAAAGGCGTTGACGGCCAAGCAATCTTTTGTTCAATTGGGAGATGGTACTTTAGGGATATTACCTGATGAGTGGCTACAACGGTATTCTTTATTATTTAAAGTTGGTGATGGTAAAAATGATAAACTGCGTTTATCTAAATACCACATGAGTGTTATCGACGAATTGTATGATAACCGGATTGCCAATGAATTGAGTTTTGCACTGGATGAAAAATTTGAACGCTTAAGAGAGTTTAAAAATATTCCTGAAATACCTGCTCCTGCTAATTTAGAGCCGATATTAAGACCGTATCAGATTTCCGGATACCAGTGGCTTAATTATTTGAATGACGTGGGTTGGGGTGGTATTTTAGCAGATGACATGGGGTTGGGTAAAACAGTGCAGGCATTGACCATGTTGCAGCATTATAAAACCCAGGAAGGAGATCTGAGAGCAATTGTGGTTTGTCCTACAACACTTATTTACAACTGGGAAAACGAGATAAAGAAATTTACCCCTTCGCTTACATACAAGATCCATCATGGCAGCATGCGTACAAGGAGTGTGGAAGAATTGCAAAAAGTAAATGTAGTGATCACTACTTACGGAACGCTTCGCAGTGACATACAGGTGCTGATGAAAATTTTATATGATTATGTGGTACTGGATGAAAGTCAGGCAATTAAAAACCCGGCATCTAAAGTAACCAAGGCTGCATGTTTGATCGTATCTAAGAACAGGTTGTGTATGAGTGGTACGCCGCTACAAAATAATACTTTTGATATTTTTGCCCAGATGAATTTCCTTAACCCGGGTTTATTAGGAACCATGGAGTTTTTCAGAAATGAATTTGCTACACCTATTGATAAGTTTGGAGAAAAAGACCAGAAAGAACATCTGCGTAAATTATTATATCCATTTATTTTAAGACGTACCAAAGAGCAAGTGGCTAAAGACTTGCCGGATAAAACAGAAACTATTTTATTCTGTGAAATGGAGAAAGAGCAACGTAAAATTTATGATGCTTATCGAAATAGTTATAGAGATAAGATATTGGGAACAATTGATGAACAAGGGATTGATAAATCACAGCTCACTATTTTACAAGGCTTAATGAAGTTGAGACAGATATGTGATAGTCCGGCTATATTAAATGAAGAAGAAAAGTATCCAAACCATTCTATTAAATTAGATGAATTGGCCAGAGAGATATCTGAAAATATAGGAGAACATAAAGCTTTAATCTTCTCTCAGTTTTTAGGAATGCTTGCATTGATAAAAGAAAAACTGAAAGAGCAAAATATACCGTTCGAATATTTTGATGGTAGCACCAGCAGTACCGACAGACAAAAAGCCATTGAGAATTTCCAGAATAATGATGAGTGCAGGGTATTCCTCATCTCATTAAAAGCTGGTGGTGTTGGGCTTAACCTTACTGCCGCTGATTACGTATATATTGTAGACCCATGGTGGAATCCGGCGGTTGAGCAACAGGCGATCGATCGTACGCATCGTATCGGGCAAACAAAAAATATTTTCGCTTATCGCATGATCTGTATCGATACGATCGAAGATAAAATTTTGCAACTGCAGGAACGTAAGCGTAAGTTGGCTAGCGAGTTAATTGCGGATGATACCAGCTTTGTGAAGGCGCTAAGTAAGGCGGATGTAGAATATCTGTTCAGCTAAAATATAATAGCGGTTGAATGAGTGGAAACAAATTGGCCTTCTTTTCATTTTTTACGCTTAACTTAATATTATATTTATCTTCTATTTACAAATGCCAAGTAACAAATATCTTTCGTATTTACTAAATCCATTGGAGTTACTGCGTACTAAAAAAGTATTACAGGTAAATCCTACCGTTGTACCATCCAGGGAAGAGCCGGAAGCGATCAAAATTTTTGTGTACGATTTTGATGCACATGATATTGCTGTAAGGGAATTAGATAAAGTTTCAGATTGTTTTTCATTTATCGACTCTCCAAAAGTTACTTGGATCAATGTAGATGGATTGCGGAAAGTGGATGTAGAGTCTATCTGCAATCATTACGGCATACATTATTTGATCATAGAAGATATTCTGAGTATTGGGCAAAGGCCTAAAATGGATGACATGGAAGGGCTGGTATTTTGTGTGTTGAACATGCTTTATTTTAATGAAAAGGATTCTTCCATAGAAAGTGAGCAGATCAGTATTGTATTAGGAAAAAATTTTGTAATCAGTTTTCAGGAAGATGCACAGAGGGATGTGTTTAATCCGCTAAGAGAAAAACTAAAGATCAATCTTAGTAAAGTAAGAGCGAATAAAGCTGATTTTTTATTTTACTCTTTAATAGATCTGATCGTAGATAATTACTTTGTAGTGATGGAAAAGTTTGGAGAGAAAATAGAATTACTGGAAGAAGATATTTTACGCAATGCAGATACCAGGAGTTTGGCCAAAATAAATATTTTACGCAAAGAAATGATCGTACTTAAAAGAAGCATTGCCCCGGTAAGAGAACTGGTGAATGGTATTTTGAGAAGTGAGAATGAATTGATAGAAGAAAGAACAGAAAAATATTTTAAAGATGTATATGATCATATAGTTCAGGCAAATGATCTGTGTGAAAACTATCGTGATATGATGATGAACTTACATGATCTGTACCTGAATAATGTAAATTTAAAGATGAATGAAGTGATGAAAGTGATGGCGGTGGTTACGTGTTTGCTGGCACCAGCTACTGTGATAGGAGGTATTTTCGGGATGAACTTTGAACAGATACCTTTATTGCACAACAAATGGGGATTCTTTATTTCTGTAGCCTTGATGCTTTTTATTCCGATAGTGATGATAAGGGCATTCAGAAGAAGAGGATGGTTTTAGGAGAACACAGATTCAAAGCTCTTCCTCACAAAATGGTATCAACTGCATTTATTGCTTTTTGCAATCTTTCTTCATAATTACCACTGATATCAACCCAGGGCGTTTCCTGATTTACCATCAGGTCTTTATAAAAATGATACAGTTTTTCTCTGCTTTCCAGATCAGGGTACTCTCTCAGTTCATCTTTTACCCATGGCAGATCTACATTACAAAGCAGGTAGAGGTCATATTTTCTTTCGGTGATCTGATCAAGTATCCAGTTATGACATTTTCCAAAAACAAATTCACACCATACTTTCATCACATACATATCTGTATCGATGAAGAGTAGTTGATGGTTCATTGTCCATTGCCCATTGCCCATTGCCTCTTGCTCGTTGCTCATTGCACTTTCTTCTCCGGCAACCTGTCCCTTAGCGATATCTAGTAAATTTTCAAAAGTATAATTGGTGCCATTAGCCAACAAGTATTCCCTTGCATATTCCCTTACCCACACAGTTTTGTAATGTGCTGCAAGTTGCTCACACAATGTACTTTTACCTGTACTCTCCGGGCCGATAACAACTATCTTTTTGATCATGATTATTTTTTCTTATTCCAATGTGGTTTTGCTTTCAATACTTTCTTGTGTATTGGGCAACTTTCATCATGTGCTCCTGGTAAATAACCAGCACTCATTAAAAATTCATTTACAATTTCACCTCCGGTAAAACGAAAAGTTTTTTTAAATAGCAAGGTCCACTCTGCTTTTGATTTTGGGTGATGATGCGCCAACCAGTTCTTAAATGATCCAAATTCCTTTTGCAATACTAAAATGGTTTTAGCATTTTCTATTGCTGCATTTACTTTTAATTTATTACGGATGATGCCGGCGTCATTCAATAAGCGTTCGATATCCTTTTCTTTATATGCAGCTACTTTTTTAATGTTGAATTGATGATATGCTTTTCTGAAAGTTGCTTCTTTTTTCAAAATAGTGCTCCAGCTTAAGCCCGCCTGATTGATCTCCAATATCAATCGGCAGAATAACTCATTATCGTCTTCAATTGGAAAACCGTATTGTGTGTCATGATATTTTTTATGAACAGCAAGGTCTTCTGCTTTCATATATTTCATCGCATCGCAGTAACTCATCGATTTATTTTTTACATATTAGATAAACTATTCTCTTTTATTTTCTTTTTCCAGGCAATATATCCCATCACTCCCAGTATTAAAAATATAATGTATTGAAAACTTGTAAATACGGCATGTTTGTAAAAATACAAAGGAATAGAAGCAGTATTGGTAATGGTCCACCATGTCCAGTTCTCTATTTTCTTTTTTGCCATCAACCACATGGCTGTATACGCAGATGCCGATGCAAAAGAATCGGCGATAGGCACATTACTAGCGGTATATTTTTTCAACACAATAAACAACACTGCCCAACAAACGGCAAAAAATAAAATGGTGATCAACCATTCTTTTTTATCGGATGCAGTAATATGAATTTCCTTTTCGGTAGAATTTTTTTTATGCCGACTCCACATCCACCAACCATAAATACTCATTACTGTATAATATAAATTGAGGCTGGCCTCACCTTTTAAATTCCACCAGGCATAACACATGTAAGTGTATAAGATCGTGTTAACAAGGCCCGTTGGATAAACCAGGATATTTTCACTTCTGGAAAATATGACACTGATTATGCCGAATACAACTGCCAGAAATTCTACCCAGGTTGTATTTTTTATGCCTTCAATAAGCTGATGGTATATCTCGGTAATTGTCATGAATTAATTTGAAAGTGCATAAACGGCAAAGCTTGCCAACCAATGTTCGCCGCCTTCAGGTGTCAGAGAAAAATTCGTGCTATCGGCATTTGCTGTATAGAATTTGTTTTTTTGTGCTGCTGCAGAAAAAAAGAGTAAACACAAAACAGCAAATAGTGAATTTTTCATCTGTCTAAATTAAACAAAAAAACATCTCTGTCGGAGATGTTTTAAGTATGTATTTTCTAATTCTCCGCCACGGCGGATTAGAGAGTCTTATTCTGCTTCTGCAACAACTTCTGTTACTTCAGGTATCATTCTTTTCATCATACCTTCAATACCTGCTTTTAATGTGATCATTGAAGAAGGGCAGCCACTGCAACTTCCTTGTAACATTAAATTTACTCTGCCTGCTTCATAGCTTTTAAACTGAATAGCACCGCCATCCATTTCAACTGCAGGTTTTACATAATTTTCCAACAATTCTTTAATACGTTTTACTACATCATCATCATCTGCAGAAACTTCATTACTGCTTTCAGTTTTCATTGCTGCAACCGCTTCTTCGTTTACTACAGGTTTACCATCTTCCAAGTATTCTTTCAAAAACTGTTTAATGGTAGGGATTACATCATCCCAATTATCACTTTCATTGGTTTTAGTAAGTGTAATAAAATTACTTGCTATAAAAACCGATCTGATGAAAGGGAATGTAAATAACTCCTGCGCCAACGGCGATGGTGCTGAACTTGCTTCATCTGCAAAATCAATGCTCTTGCCCGGGTACAATAGTTTGTTTGCAACAAACTTCATTGTTTCGGGGTTTGGGGTCATTTCTGTATAAATGCTGATGATTGTATTGCCTGTTTTTATCATAACTCACGTTTGTATTGCAAAATTAACAACAATTAGGAGAATTACGTTTACGAAAAACGAAAACACCCCCGGTACTGCTTTTCACATTTCTTTAACCGGCATTTATACAACCAAATCCTTAGTTTTTTCGACTATAAGCCGTATTTTGTACTAAAACTTACAATCATGAAAATAAAATATATACCACTCATAGCAGTACCGTTGTTTACTCTATTTAACGCTGATGCACAAAAGGTTATCCGAAAAGGAGCAACTCCTTTAATGAGGGGTCAAAAGCCGGGAGACCAAAAAGCTGATTATACTTTAGAGCAGTTTCAGGGAAAATGGCAGGAAGTGGCCCGAAAGACTTTAAAAGGGAAAACTGCATCCATAAAAGATACCATTTACCTGAATTTTACCGAAGGGGATAAAGTTGATACAAGAGAAGGAAACAAACCAAATGTTAAAGGGGATGCTGATATAGATGTTGACAATACCTTACTTGCTGCCGCAGATGTATACACCATTAAAGCGGTGGGAGAATCAGAAATAGTATTGGATGATCAGGAAAAATTCATTCATACATTTAAAAAGGTAGATAATTTTTGGTTTGAAAAAGTAGGAAACCTGGCAGTCGCTATTGATACTTTTAAAACTGTTACCGAATATGATCCGGCAAATTTAATGGGAGAATGGATGGTATACAGAAGACAGGCAAAACCAGGCGAAGTAAAACCCCCGGCAATACTTATCAAGTATCTTAAAATAAAAAATAAGGTAAACGAAACAACCCTTACAGGAGAGATCACCGTTTATCAAAAAGAAAAAACGGAAGAGTTGCCTTGTACCATTACTATTTATAAAACCGGAATGCAGGTTGTAGCGGGCACCTATAGTTGGTATTTACCGATCTATAAAGCAGATGGTAAAGAGTTGGTTTTTGGTAATATAGAGTTGATGTTGAATTATTGCAAACCGCTATAATATATTATCACAAAAGGGGGCAGAGAAAAGACGGAGATTCACAGAGAGAGTATGATCATTGATCGAAGCTGAATTTTTTAAAAGGCTATATATACAAAAGGGTTCAAAAATAATTGAACCCTTTTGTATATATGAGATTTCTCTGTGAAATAACCCTAGTCCACAATCCTCAATTTTGCATAATTTAACATGATCTTCTTTTCTCCATTCAATTCAAACTTCACTGTTGCAATTGGATTATGTGCAGCACCTTCCATTTTCAACACTTCTCCAAAACCAAATTTCTGATGTTCTACTTTTTGGCCTGCTTGTAAATTACTGGTATCACTGGCGGTAAAATCTGCCGAAGGCGTATGTTCTTTTGTTTGTGGACGTGTAGGAACAAGATAAGCAGGTTTGCTTTTGTCTTCTGTTCTTTGTGTTTCCGGTTTTTTTGCTGCCCAATAATTATTAGCTGTGGCGTTGCCCCACTGCCTTGCTCCATTAGATGATTGGTTTCTGATACCCCCGCCGGCAAAGCTTCTGTCAACGTATTCCTCTGGCATTTCGTCAATAAAACGGCTGGGCTCATTTTGTTGCAGCTGGCCAAAACGATAACGGGCATTGGCGTAGGTTAGCCATAATTTTTTCTTAGCCCTTGTGATAGCTACATAAAATAACCGGCGTTCTTCTTCCAGTTCTTCTCTTGTATTAATGCTCATACCGCTTGGGAATAGCGTTTCTTCCAATCCACCAACAAACACACAGCTAAACTCCAACCCTTTTGCCGCATGTATGGTCATTAGTTTTACACTATCGGCATCGTCTTTATCGTTATCTGTGTCCGTTAGTAAAGTGATTTGTTGCAAATACGAACCAAGACTTTTATCTCCCACTTCGCCGTCTTCTTCATTCATTGGAGTTTCAGTGAACTCTTTAATAGAGTTTAACAACTCCTGCGTATTCTCATATCTTGCTAACCCTTCTGTAGTTTTGTCGTTAAACAATTCTTTCACCACACCGGAATTCTTACCTACTAAAAAAGCCAGGTCGTATGCATTCTTTTTCTCTAATTCGCTCTGAAACATTTTGATCATTGTAACAAAGTCGTTAATGGCCTCCAGTGTCCCTGCTTTATATCCATACATAGCAGCTTTTTCCAGCACTTCCCAAAGCGTTACTCCATTTGTATTGGCTGCCAGTACAGCCCGTTCGATCGTTGTTTTACCAATACCTCTTGTAGGATAATTGATGATACGTTTTAAAGCTTCTTCATCATTTGGGTTTACAACTATTCTTAGGTAAGCGATCAGATCTTTTACCTCTTTGCGTTGGTAAAAAGATAAGCCGCCATAAATACGGTAAGGGATATTCATCCTCCGAAGGCTTTCTTCATAAGCCCGGCTTTGAGCATTGGTACGATATAAGATAGCGAACTCATTATTAAAAAAATGATTGCGTAATTTTTCTTCCTGTATCGTATCTGCTACAAATTTCCCTTCTTCATTATCGGTGGCGGTGCGTACCAATTTAATTTTATCGCCATCTGTTTTATCGGTCCATAATTTTTTAGGTAATTGATTTTTATTATTGCCGATAATTTCATTGGCTACATTCAATATGCTTTTGGTGCTGCGGTAATTTTGTTCCAGCTTGACCACTTTTACATTATCATAATCTCTTTCAAACTGTAAAATGTTTTCGATGGTAGCACCTCTGAAACTGTAAATACTCTGAGCATCATCACCCACTACACAAACATTTTCATGCATGGCTCCCAATAATTTCATTATCTCATACTGGGAAGTGTTGGTATCCTGGTACTCATCTACCATAATATACTTGAACTTGCGTTGATATTTACTCAATGCTTCAGGAAAATTCTTCAGTAACACGTACATTTTCATCAACAAGTCATCAAAATCCATGGCACCATTCTTAAAACAACGTTTTGCATAGGCATCGTAAATACGTGCGGTAGCAGGTCGGTTGGCCCTGGCATCCTCTTGTTGAATGGAATAGTCTTTGGCATACTCTTCGGGACTGATCAAACTGTTTTTAGCTGAAGATATCCTGTTGTAAACTGTATTCGGTTTGTATTGCTTGTCGTCAAGTTCTAATTCGTTGATAACAGTTTTTATTACACTTTTGGCATCATCTGTATCATAGATGGTAAAATTGTTTGGATATCCAAGCTTATTGGCTTCAGCTCTTAATATTCTTGCAAATACGCTGTGAAAAGTACCAATGTATAAGTTTCTTGCTTCGCTGTTACCCAATACTCTTTCTACCCTTTCCTTCATTTCTTTTGCCGCTTTGTTGGTAAATGTAAGTGCCAGAATATTAAATGCATCTATTCCATGATACCCCATCAGATGAGCAATACGAGTGGTCAGTACCTTTGTTTTTCCGCTACCGGCGCCGGCAATGATGATGATAGGGCCGTCTTTATGTAATACCGCTTCTTTTTGCGGTTCATTCAATTCATCTAAATAACTCAACATGGGGCGAAGTTACGAATAGAGCAACGGAGGTTGAAGACTGTGAAGAAATATTTTGCAAAATATCAGCGCCATGCAACCAAACCTTTTACATGTTATTTTCGTTAATGTATTTATGCTCCGCATATTATCTTTGCTGTTAATGAATGTTTTTTTCTCCTGTGAGAAGCAAAATGTTGTAGCGCCCCCTATGGATATTACCAACGATACTACGATAACAACGCCTGCTAAAAAGGATACGATCTTCTCTTATTTAGCTTTAGGAGATTCGTATACGATCGGACAAGCTGTGCAGGTAGCAGAACGGTATCCGGTTCAAGCAACGCAATTATTATTTAATGACAGCATACAATTGTATGCTCCGGAAATAATAGCACAAACGGGATGGACTACCTCCAATCTTTTGAGCAGGATCAACACCAGCCCTCCTTTAAAAAGCACCTATGATATAGTTACTTTATTGATAGGAGTAAACAATCAGTACCAGGGGCTTAGTCAGAGCCAATATCAAAGAGAGTTTACCACCTTACTCAATAAAGCCATACAATTTGCCAATAACAATAGCAAACATGTAATAGTGTTATCTATCCCGGATTACAGCGTAACACCTTATGCAGAAAGGGCTGATAAAATGAAAATTGCAATGGAAATAGATGCATTCAATGCCATCAATAAAGAGATCTCCCTGGCTAAAGGGGTTGCTTATCTTGATGTGACTACATCTACAAGAATGGCATCTACAGATAGAAGTTTAATTGCTGATGACGGATTGCATCCTTCTGGAAAAGAGTATGCTAAATGGGCTGTTTGGTTGGCGCCTATAATAAAGAATGCATTAAAAAACTGACCGATTGGTTAGTTGGTATCATTTTAGCTGCTGGAATAATAGCTTCAATAAGAAGTAAAAAAGTAACTGCGATAAAATGAAACCGGCATCAATACTATCTCTTCTCTTGTGCATTGCCTTTTCAGCAGTAGCCCAACCCATTTTATCTCTTACGCAGGTAATAAAGAATCTAAGCAGCCCCATGCAATTGGTAAATGCAAGCGATGGTAGCGGCAAGATCTACATTGTACAAAAAGCAGGAAAAATACAAGTATACACAAAGGATTATGATTCTATTGGGGTTTTTGTTACGGTAACAAATATCACAAGCAATGATGAACGAGGGTTGTTAAGCATGGCTTTTCATCCTGATTACGAGCATAATGGATTCTTCTATGTTTATTATACCAATAGTATTGGCGATCTTGAGTTGGCACGATATAGGGTAAGCAATAACCCAAATATTGCTAATGCTGCTTCTAAAGTTATTTTAAAAACGATCCCACATCCTGTTAATCAAAACCACAATGGCGGAGAACTTCATTTTGGTAAAGATGGTTCTTTGTATCTATCTACGGGTGATGGCGGTGGAGGAGGCGATCAACCTAACAATGCACAGAATACATCCGTTTTGCTAGGAAAAATTTTGCGTTTTAAAGTTGATACTACCAACATTGCCCCTTACTATGATACTACTGCAAATGCAGAAAACCCTTTTGCAAATGAAGTGGTTGCTTATGGATTAAGAAACCCGTTCAGATGGAGTTTTGACAGATTAACGTATGATATGTGGATAGGCGATGTAGGGCAAGGTTCATTTGAAGAAATTGATTATCGTCCGGCAGACTCCATAAGAGGGATAAACTATGGCTGGCGTTGTTATGAAGGGAATAGTGTTTACAATACATCGGGTTGTGGTAATATTTCCAATTATACTTTTCCTGTGTATACCTATCCTACGCAAGACCCCAGTGCGGCCGTTACGGGAGGTACCGTATACAGAGGTGCAACATACCTGGATCTTTATGGCTACTATGTAGCAGCCGATTTTTTTTCTGATACTTTTTATTTGATAAAGTATAATTCACTTACCCGTACAGCAACAACAACAAAACAAGTGTTGCTCCCAAACGGTATTGTAGATTTTGGTGAAACAGAAAACGGCGAATTGTATGCAGTATCGTTATTTGCAAACAGCGTATACAGGATAACCGCAAGCGGTGCTGTTAATTACGTTTTTACCGGAAGCGGAAGCTGGACAAACGCCGCCAACTGGAGTAATAATAAAATACCTCCTTTAAGCTTACCGGCAGGGTCAAAAATTACCATTGATCCTCTTGCAAACGGGGAATGTGTGTTGGACACAGGGACTACTCAAATAATTTCTTCTGGTGCCACACTGGAAATAAGGCCCAATAAAAAATTCAGAATAATCGGAGATCTTACAATTCAATAATGTAAATGCCTGTAACATTTAGGCAGCATACTCTGCTACATTTTCTTTTACAACGGGTAAAAATAAATACCAGCATAAGCCTAGCAAAAGGCAACTGTTATCAGAGCTGTCAGTATTATTTGATAATGCAATTTTTGTAATGCTATTAGATGTTTCCAATCCGCAACTCACCAGCGGTTCAGACATGTCTTTATCATATATGATCAATTCTGCCAACGGATTATTATTCAACGAATAATTGTATTTCTTTTCATTTATTGTAACCAATCCGTTACCTCCTGTAAAACTATCAGGTGTAAGACTTCCTATTTCCAGGCCGTATTCATTGGTAAAGACCGTTTTTTGTTTTAATGAACCGGTAGTTTCAATAAAGAAAAGCCGTTGATGAATACCACAGGTAATACGTGCTGAATGTTGTCGGGGATTGTACTTAATGACTACTCTGCAGGTTTCTTCGTCCATCAGGTGATATTCCTGTAAGGGGGAATGGTGGTTGTTGACTAAAACCCATTTCATAAGCATCAATTTATAGCCATAAGGTAGAATGTTTTTTCGGAAAATACAACGCTCCTAAAGGGGGTAACAATTATTTAATATAGAAACATGAATAACTTTTTATTTTGTATGTCTGCAAAGATTGCACTTGCGGCTTTTTGCCAGTTATTTCAAGCAGAAAATCAATAATTTATCAAAAACTAAAAATTTTACTAAAAAAATACTAAAAAAATTAGTGTGTATAAAAAAAACTATTATCTTTGAAGTCGAGTTTAAATTTACAACGCAAAACCAGATACATCACTTTAAAAAACAAAGACATGGCAAACACAGAAAATTTAGAGAAATCAGAAAAATTCAAAGCACTGAAGTTAACAATTGATAAAATTGATAAAGACTTTGGTAAAGGATCGGTAATGATGATGGGAGATAAACCCCATTTAGAACAGGAAGTAATATCAACAGGATCATTGGGATTAGATGTGGCATTGGGCATAGGCGGTTTGCCAAAAGGAAGGGTAGTAGAAATTTATGGTCCGGAAAGTAGTGGTAAAACAACTATTGCAACACATGTAATTGCTGAAGCACAAAAGAAAGGTGGTATGTGTGCATTTATAGATGCAGAGCATGCTTTTGATAGTGCATATGCACAAAAACTGGGAGTAGATATTGATAATCTATTGATCTCTCAGCCGGATTATGGAGAACAGGCTTTGGAAATTGCCGATAGATTGATTTTATCAGGCGCATTGGATGTGGTAGTAATAGATTCAGTAGCGGCATTGGTTCCAAAAAGCGAACTGGAAGGTGAAATGGGAGATAGCAAAATGGGCTTACAGGCAAGACTGATGAGCCAGGCATTGCGTAAGCTGACAGCTACTATTTCAAAAACAAATTGTTGTTGCATATTCATTAATCAGTTGAGAGAAAAAATTGGTGTAATGTTTGGCAACCCCGAAACAACCACCGGTGGTAATGCATTAAAATTCTATGCTTCTGTAAGATTGGATATTCGTAGAATGGCACAGATCAAAGACGGCGACGAAGCAATCGGAAACAGAGTAAAAGTGAAAGTGGTAAAAAATAAAGTAGCACCACCTTTCCGTAATGCAGAGTTCGATATCATTTTTGGAGAAGGTATTTCTAAAACCGGAGAAATAATTGATATGGGTGTTGAATTAGGTATTGTACAAAAAAGTGGTAGCTGGTTTAGTTATGATGCCAACAAGTTAGGTCAGGGTAGAGATTCAGTAAAACAATTATTGTTAGACAATCCTGAAATGGCAAAAGAAATAGAAGGAAAGATAAGAGCCAAAATTGCAGAGATGGCTGCGGTATAAAAAAATTATAGTTGGGTTAGTAACTACTATATAGAGCCACTTCGGGAGGAGTGGCTTTTTTATTTGCTTTTTGAGAAGGATAACTTTTTAAAGAAACTATTTATTGCCGTTGGCACAGCTCTTAGCCAAATTGCCACGTGAATAAAAATACTGAACAGCCTGTACTTTCCGCCGCCGTAATGTTTTTTTACAAAAATGCTCATGGCGCCGTAAAAATGTTTTACATAATTTAGGTCGCCTCTTTTTGTACTCTCACCTTTAAAGTGAATGATAGATGTTTCAGCAAAATAATAATTTTTGTATCCAGCCTTTTGAATGCGATAGCTAAGGTCTACATCTTCGCCATACATAAAAAACTGCTCATCAAAACTGCCCACTTTATCCAGTACTTTTTTAGGATGAAACATGAATGCGCCACACAATACATCTACTTCATGGTTACTGTGTTCATCTAAATAACCCAGATGATATTTTGCAAATATTTTTGAATGCGGGAATAAATTAGCTAATCCCATTAACTTAAAAAATGAAGTAAGCGGTGAAGGGAAAGCTCTTTTACTTTCTTTTAAAAAATTTCCATTACCATCAACCATATGTACGCCGAGTCCACCAAGTGTTGGTTTTGTTTTGCTGAAAGCAATGCATTTATGCAGACTATCTTCCGGGATAATGGTATCAGGGTTTAAAAATAAGATGTATTCGCCGGTGGCTCTTTTTAAAGCAATATTATTTGCTTTAGCAAAGCCGACATTCGAATTGTTCCAGATAAATTGTACTGATGGGAATTTACCGGTAAAAAAATCTTTACTGCCATCAGTAGAATTATTATCTACTACAAATATCTCTGCGTTTATATTGGCGCATGCTTTTAATACAGCATCGAGGCATTGCGCCAGCAATAGCTTTACATTATAATTTACTATGATGATGGATAATTGCAAGTAGTATTATTTACACACGAAATACGAATTTTTATAGCAGTATTCAAAATAGAATTGTATAAGATGTTGTATCAGTTTAAGATCTACGAAAATGTCCTAACAGATTCAAAAAAGCTCTTGTTACTTTATTTGCGGAAAAAAAGCAACCAAAAAAGCCGTCGACAAAGGATTACAGACCCTTTGTCGGTAAGTTCCCTGATTAGTTCCTAATCTGTTGAGGATAGTACTGTAAACTCAATTTTAGTAATTCTACATTATGTTATATTTTCAAACTGATACACTTCTATGCTGGTTGTATGCTTTGTTCACTTCTGATAATATTTTGAGGATCGTATATATTTTTTATAGTTTGTAATCTGCGATAATTATCGCCATAATATAATTTATCCCAGTGCTTGAAATTAATGTCGGGATAGTTGCGGTACTGCGTAGTAATGCCATTATCCTGAAATATTTTTTGTACGGTTTCAAAGCTCTCCATTAATTGAGCTGCCTTTTTCGGATCTTCCCAATACGTTTGCAATTCTGAAAAATAAGTGCTGGCTCTGTGCGGAAATGCAGCAGTAGTTGCTAGTTCAGGCAATTGAATATTTCCTCCCAAGGTATTTACCTGGTAGATCATACGAGGAGTGGCAATTACTTTCGCCAATACTTTTGGAATAAAATTTTTGATCTCGGTAAAATCTTTATACAAACCCGCCGAAGCATTTTTAAAAGCAACGGGTCCCTTTTGTCCATAGAAAACTTTCAAGGCTTTAGCAATAGGTTGAGGTAAATTTCTTGTAACCTTATCGGTTATAGTAGTAATTGATTGTATAAAATTCAAAGCGTCTCCGCTGTATTTCTCTGTATTGGTTAATAAGATATATACAGTCTTGCCATTTAACACATAAGCGGAGAAACAGGATTTAGGTAGTTTAGCGCTAAGGGTAAACCAGGTTTCCAGAATTTTGTTGGCCCTTTCTGCATTTACGTTGAATGCTTTAAAACGCATACTCTGTAAGGTAGCCGGAGCTTTATGTACCCTGAATGTCATTTCAGTGATCACACCAAAATTACCATTACCACCACCCCTGCAGGCCCACAATAACTCTTTGTCGTTGGAAGAATATCGTACAACACCCTTTCCATCTACCATTGTAACACCCACCAAGCTATCACAGGCTAATCCAAACTGACGACTCAACAAGCCATACCCGCCGCCCAGGGTTAATCCACCTATACCCACGCCACCACAGGATCCTCCGGGAATGATTTTTCCTTTTGGTAAAATACTATCGTATAATTTTGAAAGAGTGCAACCCGGCCCTACTTTAATGGTTTCATTGTTGACCCATTCAACAGTGCTTAAAAGAGAGAGATTGATCACCATACCGCCATTGTTACAACTAAATCCTTCCATGCAGTGGCCGCCACTTTTTACCGTAACCGCTAAATTGGCTTTTACCGCATACGCCATCGCTTCTACAACTCCTTGTGTATTTTTGCATAGTGCAATGATAGCAGGGTACTTGTCGATTCTTTTGTTGAACCCACTTCTTAATATTTCATATTGCGGATCTCCTTTTTTAAAATAATCGACATTTTTATCCGAAAGCAATATATCCTTGGGCAAAAAATTTTCAGCAAAAGACTGTATTGGTTTTGCGTAGATGGCAGCATTAGTAAGTAATGCCAGTTTCAGAAAATCTTTACGATGATATTTTTTTGACATAAAAATTATAATACTAAATATACTACGGCTAGCCATAAGAAAATGGTAAAATGTAAAAATTATCTTTAATACATACTGGTCTTTATTTATCACATTTTTCGTTTCTGTATCTTTGCGCCATGATAAAATCTACACTATTAAAAGCAACAGAAGCTGGTGCCAGAGAATTACAAAGATTTTTTAACGGAGAATTTAAGGTTTCGAATAAAGAAGGAATGAATAATCTGGTTACTGAAGCAGATCATGCAGCAGAAAAAGCAATTATAGATGTAATTAAGGAAGATTACCCCAGTCATTTTATTTTAAGCGAAGAAGCAGGAGAGATCAAGATGGATAGCGAATACAAATGGATCATAGATCCTATTGATGGTACGGTGAATTTTGCAAATGGGATACCTATTTGCTGTGTAAGCATAGGATTGGAGCATAATGGCAAAGTGGTGATGGGAGCTGTATATAATCCATTGATGAATGAATTTTATTTTGCCCAAAAAGGTTTTGGGGCATCACTGAATGATAAAAAGATATCGGTTAGCAATAAAACAGAATTAGTGAAATGCTGCATGGTTACAGGATTTCCATATTCATACTTAGATATGCCGAACGGTCCGTTAGAGGTGTTTGAGAAGTTCATCAGGAAAGGAGTACCCGTTCGTCGATTAGGAAGTGCCGCAATAGATCTGTGTTGGGTGGCTGCGGGCAGATTCGACGCTTTCTTTGAACATAGCTTGAATGCATGGGACAGTGCTGCCGGATTTTTAATGGTGAAAGAAGCCGGAGGAAAAGTAACAGATATGGAAGGCAACCCCTATTCTCCTTATCAGAAAAAGATTGTTGCTTCTAATGGTAAAGTACATGATGAGTTGTTGGCGGTGATAAATGGAGGAAGTATTTGATATACGATTTGAGATGTCGGATTTACGATTTCTTTTATCGGAAGCATCTGGGATTAACAAGTCAGCATGAATTTTTATAATAAAAAACCTTTGAATTTGATAAAACCATAGATCAAGAATCACTAAAAAGATTATTTGATAGTATGGATAAGGAAATAATGAAGAGACGAACGAAACAATTTGCAATAGATTGTGGACATTTGATAAACTCTTTACCAAAAAACGACATAAATAAGAATTACTCAAATCAGTTGATAAGGTCCAGCGGTTCAGTAGCTGCAAATTACAGAGCAGTGAGCAGAGCAAAATCTACTTCAGATTTTATTAATAAATTAAAAATTGTTGAAGAAGAGCAGGATGAAAGTTTGTTGTGGCTGGAGTTACTGGTAGAATTTAATAAAAGCAAGAGAAGCGATTTTGTAAATATTTATAAAGAAGGAGAAGAAATACTAAAAATTATCGTGGCATCAATAAAGACGACTAAAAGCAAATAAAGAAGGTTCCGAATTAAACAAAATCGTAGATCGAAAATCTCAAATCGTAAATTGTAGTTAACATGAGCAGAACAGAAATATCATCCCTCGGAGAATTTGGTTTAATTGATCATCTTACTCAAAACAATGAGACAACAAACGCATCTACGATTTTGAGTGTGGGAGATGATGCTGCCGTAATTGATCATTTTGGAAAGCAGACGGTTATTAGTACCGATATGTTGGTAGAGGGTATTCACTTTGATCTGATGTACACACCATTAAAACATTTGGGATATAAAAGTGTAGTGGTAAACATCAGTGATATCTATGCCATGAATGCAACCCCTACGCACATTACACTAAGTATTGCTTTTAGCAATCGGTTTAGTGTAGAGGCATTAAATGAATTTTATGAAGGAGTATATGCCGCCTGTGAAAAATATGGAGTTGATCTGATTGGCGGAGATACAACCTCTTCGCAAAAAGGATTTGTGATCTCTGTTACGGCAATCGGTGAAGTAGCACCGGATAAATTTGTAAAAAGAAGTACTGCTCAAAAAGGCGACCTGCTTTGTGTGAGTGGATTTTTAGGCGGCTCATTTTTGGGGTTGACAATTTTAGAAAGAGAAAAAAGAATATTTGCGGAAACAGGGTCACAACCAGACCTGGAGAACCAGGCTTATATAGTAGGCAGATTATTGAAACCCGAAGCAAGAAAAGATATTATAGAATTTTTTGTTGAAAAAGAAATTACACCTACATCAATGATAGATGTGAGTGATGGCCTGAGTAGCGAAGCATTGCACATTTGCAAGCAAAGTGAATTGGGGTGTGTTATCTATGAAGATAAAATACCTATTCACGATGATTCAAGAAATTTTGCATACAAGCTGGAGTTGGATCCCACTGCCTGTGCGTTGAGCGGTGGAGAAGATTATGAATTATTATTTACCATTCCACAAAGTGAATACGAAAAACTGGTATTGAATGAACAGATCAGTGTGATAGGATATATGACAGATGCATCAGAAGGCACAAAGATCATTACCAGGAGTGGCAATACTCACAACCTGGTTGCACAAGGGTGGAATCATGCAAAATAGTTGATTAAATACATGAGCAGAAAAGTTTGTTATCTTTTTTTACCGCTAGTAGTTTTTTTTGCAAGCTGTTCTGTAAGCAAAAATTACAATCCCAATAAAAAGTTTTCTCCTCAGGAATTACAGCAGGATTATAGCCTGCTTAGAAACATACTCGAAAAAAAACATCCTGCCATTTACTGGTATACGCCTAAGGATAGCATGAACTTTTATTTTGATAGCCTTTATCAAAATATTAAGGATTCTATGACAGAGCTTCAATTTGGTTGGAATGTGATTGCTCCGCTTACACAAAAATTAAGATGTGGGCATACTAGTTTTGGAATGAGCAAAGGTTGGTATAAATACATCAAGGATAAACAGATTCCCTCTTTTCCTCTGCATCTTAAAGTTTGGGGAGACACCATGGCATTAACGGTGAACCTGAACAAAAAAGATTCGATCTTAAAAAGAGGAACATTGGTTACTTCAATCAACGGAGTGCGTAATCATGAACTTATACAGCAGATGTTTCAATATTTTCCGGTGGATGGTTATGCAAATAGCGCAAACTATGTGAGACTTAGCAGCAACTTTCCCTATTACCATAGAAATATTTTCGGAATATTTAAAAATTATCGGGTAGGCTATATTGATAGTGTGGGGAATGAAAGATCGGTTCTATTGCCCATGTATTTTGTGGTAGCAGATAGTTCAAAAAAAATAAAAAGAAATGCTTTAGCAAAAACACCGAGGTGGGTAGTTCGAAAAGAGCGAAGAGAAAGTGATCGGTCAATGATCATTGACACTTCAATCAATACAGCCATCATGACGTTGAATACTTTTAGTACAGGAGGAGGGAGACATCTTCGGTCTTTTATGAAACGTTCTTTTAAAAAAATGAGGAAAGAAAAGATCAGAAACTTTGTACTGGATTTGAGGAACAATGGCGGCGGCGATATTGGGATGTATATTCTGCTAACCAGTTATTTAAGAAAAACAGCGTTTAAAGTCGCTGATACTGTATACATGCCTTCGAAATACCTTAGTCCTTATACAAGGTATATAAAACATGGCCTTATTTCGAACATTGGTATGTTTTTTTTAACAAAGAAACATCGTGACGGGAAATATCATTTTGGCTACTACGAAAGAAAGTGGTTTGCTCCTAAAAGAAAAAATCATTTTAACGGGAATGCATATGTGCTGATAAACGGCCCTACGTTTTCGGCTTCGACACTTGTGTGCAGTGCATTAAAAGGGCAAGACAATATAAAACTCGTAGGAGAAGAAACAGGTGGAGGATGGTATGGTAATAGTGGTGTAATGATTCCGGATATAAAACTACCTAACACAAAACTTCGGGTACGATTGCCATTGTTTAAACTAGTGCAATTCAATCATGTTTCACAAAAAGGAACGGGAATACCGCCAGATATTTATATACCAACCAGCAGAGAGGCAATCATTAAAGGGGTTGATAAGAAAATGGAAGTGGTGAAAGAGCTGATTAGGAACAGGCAATAGGCAATAGGCAATAGGCAATAGGCAATAGGCAATAGGCAATAGGCAATAGGCAATAATTTTTTTAATCAGTAAAGATATTTACTATAACAACTTAAAACTGTCTGCATCTTTTCCAAAAGGGAATTTATTTCTTACCTGCTCAAGTTTTTCTTTTTGTAAGAGAGCCGTAAAAATATCTTCTTCATCAGCTTTGTGGTATATTGTTTCTCCTAATGGATCAATTATCATGCTGTCGCCACTATGATAAATATCATTGCCGTCATTACCAACTCTGTTCACACCAATAACATAACATTGGTTTTCAATGGCCCTTGCTATTAATAAACTTTTCCAGGCATGGCTCCTTATATTAGGCCAATTAGCAACATATATCAACACATCATATTCGGCTTCGGATTGCTGGCGGCCCCATACGGGGAAACGCAGATCATAACAAACCTGTAAATTTATTTTCCAGCCGTTCACAGAAGCGATCAATCTTTTATTTCCTGCTGTATAATGGTTGTCTTCTTTTCCGAAGGCAAATAAATGCCGTTTATCATACTGTCCGTATTGTCCGTTGGGGAGCATCCATATCAGGCGGTTAAAAAATTGTTCTCCTTCTTTTATAATTAAACTCCCGGTAAGAATGCTGTTTTTTTTTCGACTGACCATCTTCATCCATTCTATTGTTGAGCCTTCCATCGTTTCTGCAAATAATTCCGGTTGCATGCTGAACCCGGTGGTAAACATTTCAGGTAAAACAACAATATTGGTTTTGTCAGAAATTGAATTGATCTTTTGTTCCAACATTTGCAGGTTAGACACTTTGTCTTGCCAATATAAATTTGTTTGTATGGTAGTAACAGCTAATGAAGACATTGCTTTAAATTATAAGTAAATTTACAATAATTCAATGAGCAATAGGATGGGAGATATTTAAAGGTCAGCAATTGTTAACAATGTAAATTTGCAAAATGTCAGAAGAATTGTCAATCATAAACGGAAATAAAGAAGAAGCGTATCAGTCTATTTTGCCACAAATAAAGGCTTTGATAGAAGGAGAGCCTGACCTGGTTGCTAACTTAGCCAATATAACTGCGGCATTGAAAGAGCAGTTTAAATGGCTGTGGATTGGGTTTTATTTAGTGAAAGATGATGAGCTGGTGCTGGGGCCATTTCAGGGTCCGATTGCATGTACCCGTATACGTTATGGTAAAGGCGTTTGCGGCACCAGCTGGCAAAAAGCAGAAACATTGATAGTGCCTGATGTAGAAAAATTTCCCGGACATATAGCCTGCAGCAGTTTATCCCGATCAGAAATTGTTGTGCCAATCGTCAGAAATAACAAAGTAGTTGGCGTATTAGATGTTGATAGTGAGTTATTGGATCAGTTTGATGAGGTAGATAAAATGTATTTGGAAAAGGTCGTAGCAGAGATTAGATTTTAGGAGTGTTATCCTTCCACCCCCATAAATACCTGCAGGCGTAGGTTCTGTAAGGACTCCATTTGGCAGAAACCTGTATCATCTTTTCTCTGAAAGCTTTTTTGTCGATTGTATCCAGTTTATATAATTTGGCAATGCTTTGTTGAATACCCAGATCGTCCAGGGCAAAAACATCTTCTCTTCCTAAAGTAAACATTAAGATCATTTCTACGGTCCACTGCCCAACGCCTTTGATTCGAGATAGATATTGTATCAATTCTTCATTGCCCATCTTATATAATCGGGCGTCAGTTATTTTTTCATCAATAAAAAACTGGCAAACATTTTTTACATAATTGGTTTTTGCGTTACTCAAACCAATGCCACGAAGAGTATCAAAGGGGGTGTCAATAACCTGCTGTGGCGTTGGTTTTTTCCCTCCATACAGATCTAAAAATCTTTTACAAATAACGGCAGCTACTTTAGTACTTAGTTGCTGGCTGATGATGGATGCACACAATTCCAGGTACACATTCTTTTTCTTTGCAACAACATGCGGCTTTTGTAAGTCGATTATTTTTTTTAATTTTTTGTCTTTGCTAAGATGGATGATATGTTGCATAAAATGATTATTTTATTGTCCAACTTGTTTCACCGCTTTTATCATCTTTCAGATCAATACCTAAACTGCCTAATTGAATTCTTATTTTATCAGAAGTAGCATAATCCTTTTTTGCTTTAGCTTCTTTTCTGATATCAACCAACAATTGCATAATGCCATCCAGTTTTTCATTATTATCAGATGCAGGATTATGCAATCCCAGGATATCTTCTAAATAGGTTGCGAAAGAATTTTTAAGCAGTGTTAATGTTGATGCGGAAATAGCATCAGCAGCAATATGTCCATCTTTCAGAGAATTGATAACAGGAGCCAGATCAAATAGATTCGCAATAACTTTTGCTGTATTCATATCGTCGTCCATAAATTCCTGTAACTCATTTACAGATACAATGATCTTAGCATCCAGTTCTTTGTCGGCAGCTTCTGCATTGCCGGTTATTGGCAATTTATTTAATACCTCGTATGCTTCCCATAGTCGTTTGAAAGCCTTTTCGCTTCCCTCCAATGCAGTACTACTGAAGTCTAGTGTGCTGCGGTAATGACTTTGTAAAATAAAGAACCTCACTGTCATCGGACTGAAAGCCTGGGTTAACAATGGATGATTGCCACTAAATAATTCTGTTAGTTTGATCACGTTATTATAACTTTTTCCCATCTTCTTACCATTGATGGTAATCATGTTATTATGCATCCAGTATTTGGCCGGGGTATGATGGTTGCAGATAGTGCTTTGTGCAATTTCACTTTCATGATGGGGGAATTGCAGATCCATTCCACCTCCGTGTATATCAAACTCTGCACCTAAATATTTAGTGGCCATTGCAGAACATTCAATATGCCATCCCGGGAAACCATCTCCCCATGGGCTTTTCCAGCGCATGATATGTTCAGGTGCTGCATTTTTCCATAGAGCAAAATCGGCACGATCTCTTTTTTCTTCCTGTCCGTCCAACTCTCTGGTAGTTTCGAGCAGATCTTCTATAACCCTTCCGCTTAGTTTTCCGTAATCATGTGTAGCGGCATATTTTTTCACATCAAAATATACAGATCCATTTACTTCGTACGCATACCCGGCTTTAATAATTTCTTCGATCATGTTCAATTGCTCAACAATATGCCCGGTTGCAGTTGGTTCTATGCTTGGTTCAATACAGTTAAATTCCTTCATAGCCCAATGAAACAGGTTGGTATATTTTTGCACCAACTCCATTGGTTCCAATTTTTCTAAGATTGCTTTTTTGCCTACTTTATCTTCAGCTTCTCTGCCCTCTTCTTCAAAATGCCCGGCATCTGTAATGTTGCGAACATATCTAACCTTATTGCCTTTATATGTGAGGTAACGATATACAACATCAAAAGTGATATATGGTCTTGCATGGCCTAAATGACTTTCGCCACTTACGGTAGGGCCACATACATACATACCTACATGCCCGGGGGTTATAGAAACAAATTCTTCTTTCTGACGAGTATACGAGTTATATATTTTTAGCGGCATAAACTTTTTGTTACAAATAATTGGTTGCAAATTACAAATTGCAGGCGAAACAATGGAGATAAAGTAAATATGTGTTTACTCTTTTTCTACCGCAATATCAGCTATAATAGGGAAATGGTCACTCAGTTTTCTGGCAATACGAGTAAACTGCAGCACGTCAAATTTTTCATCAACAAAAATATTATCAATACGCAGGTTGGGAGCTATACCACTAAAGGTTCTGCCAATGCCACTTCCTTTTTCTACGAAGGCATTTTGGAGGTTTTTCCCAATAGTTTCATAAGCGTATGAGTTGGGAACATCATTAAAATCGCCGCATACTATCATTGGATAAGGGCTTTTGTCCATTTCTTCACGTATCCAGTCGGCTTGTTTTTTTCTATTGATAAAACCATTTTTCATTTTACTGATGATGGTTCTTGATTTTTCGATATTCTTGGCTTGCTCCTGTAAAGATTCATCTATGTAGCGGAAGTTTTCTTTAGAAAAGCGTAAAGATTGCAGGTGTATATTAAAAATACGGAAAGTGTCGTTTCCTTTTACGATATCCGAATATTGAAAGGTAGAATTATAATTGTAGGGATTGTGTGAAATGAGTTTCTTTTTGATGATAGGATATCTGGATAGTATTAATGTGCCAAAATGCATGTTTAAACCAAACCAGTTCTCTGTATTATCATAAGCGTAATGGTGATATGGAAATCCCAGTCTTCCGAGTATAGTATCTAATTGTAAAAAACTTTTACCGGTACTATCACTACAAACCACTTCCTGAAAGCAGGCAATATCGGGCATGTTTTCGTTGATCAGGTCGGTCATTTGATAAAATACCTTGTGCGTTTTTTTAAAATTAAGCACATCGAATTGTGCCACATTCCAACTCATAATGCGTATCGCACCTTTTTCTTTTTGTTTGGAAAAACTTACCGGTAAGCGAAAAGGAATAATATTTGTAACAAATTGCCAGGATATTGCGATAGTGACTACAGAGATGATGATCCATCTCGGTTTCACAAATAACCAGAAAAGAATGAATAAGACCAACAAAGCAAAAAAGTAAAATGCCGCTACATTTAAAAATCCAAAAACCCACCAACGATCTGCGTTCAGCCATTTAGAATAACAGCCTGCCATAAAGAATAACGCCACAATAATATTGGTGACAATAAAAAAACTTTTGGTTAGTCTGCGGAAAAGACTTTTAGACATATTGTAAAGATAAAGTTTACTGCTGAAAATATTTCAACAGGCGATGTACACTATATATCTTCTTCAGCAGCTCTTTTTAAAATATTCTTTTCTTCATCGGTAAGAAAATGATATCCTTTTTGATTGATCTTGTCCAGAATTTCGTCTACTCTTTGTTGGGTAAGATTGGCTGTTTTTTTATACGGAGTTCGTCCTTGAGAATTGTAAAATATTTTTTCTTTTGCCGACATCTCATTTTTATTCGGATTGAATAAATTCATGAACCAGTTATATAAATTATTCATCCAGGTGCTTCCGTCCTTTCCTTTACGCATAAAATAGATGAATAA
This sequence comes from Ferruginibacter lapsinanis, assembly GCF_020783315.1. NCBI lineage: Bacteria > Pseudomonadati > Bacteroidota > Chitinophagia > Chitinophagales > Chitinophagaceae > Ferruginibacter > Ferruginibacter lapsinanis. The sequence goes on from NZ_CP086063.1 coordinate 1,150,150, forward strand.
AAACCCGGCAAGGCCTCCACCTAAATGAGACAAACTGTATGCGGCGCTCATGCTGGCAACTCCGGCAAAGTCTATCAAAACATATACTAATGTTAACACCCAGATAGGAATGCCGCCATTCAAATTTCTGAAAAAACGATAGCCGGGAACAAGTGTTGTAGTTGCTACAGCTACGGCCATTACAGCAGCATTACCTCCCAAAAGTGAAGATTCGTTAATAAGCGGTCTCAAAGGAGGTAATAAATAATTCGACAAAACAAAAACAATGGCTCCTGCAAGTCCGCCATAAATATAGATCGGAATTAACTTTCTGTTTCCTGTCAATTCCTGTAAAATAAAACCAAATGCCCACAGCCAAAGCATATTACTTAAGATATGCATTATTTGTGTATGGCTGAACATGTATGTTAAAATGGTCCAGGGTCTTCCGCTCAATTTGGTGAGCTGTGCCGGCATTTCAAAATATTGTAATACCTGTGTTTGAAAAACTAATTCAGGAGATTCAAAAACAAAATAAATAACCTTAATGGTAAGTAATAGCAGAAAAAAAATAATGTTAAGGGTTAATGCACCAACCAATGCATTCCCATCCTGTCCAAGCGTTAGTCTGGTTCTTGGTTTTTTATAATCTGAATATCTATCTGATTCTCCCATGTATATACAAATCTACAAATACACTATGATAATAGCTGTTAAGAATTTAGTAAAACGTTTTTCGGTTTGTTTTGTTCCAGATCAACACTAAAATAAAACCCATAACCAAACCACCTAAATGCGCAAAGTGGCCGATATTATCAGTACCACCAGGATGAAATCCTCCAAACAAATCAATGCCGGCCATTATAAAAACCATATACTTTGCTTTGATTGGAACCGGAATAAAAAACATCATCAATTCTGTATTGGGAAACAGGTAGGCAAATGCAGCAAATACACCCATAATAGCACCTGATGCTCCAAGAGACGGAGCATCTTTTACCAAAAGCATTTGTGCAATGCCGGCAGCCAATCCGCATACCAGGTAAAAGATCAGGAATTTTTTTGGTCCCCAAACTCTTTCGAGCCAAACGCCAAAAGTATACAGGGTAAACATATTAAAAAGAATATGCATGATACTGCCGTGGGCAAACATACAGGTTACCAGTTGGTAAGGCTTGAATAAGCCCGAGTTGTAAGGAAACAATACCAGGTTTTCTGTTATTCTGTAATCATCACCATCGAGAAATAATTGCAATAGAAAAACCAGTACATTAATAATAATTAAATTCAAGACAATAGGTGTTGTCTTTTGAAATGAATTGCCTGGACTACGATAAGCCATAAGTGTTGTTTATAATAAGATTTATTTTAAAGTAAGCAGCACCACACACTCAATATGGTGTGTATGCGGAAACATATCTACCGGTTGAATTTTTTCTACTGTGTATTTTTCACTTAACAGGCCGATATCCCTTGCCTGTGTGGCTGTATTGCAGCTTACATACACAATTTTTGGGGCTGCAATCTCCAGCAGTTTGGCGGTAAGTTTTTCGTGCATACCTGCCCGTGGGGGGTCGGTTATGATCACATCAGGCCTACCATGTTTAGCAAAAAAAGTATCGTCACAGATCTTTATCACATCACCGGCAAAAAAATCTGCATGGGTAATGTTATTTAGGGCCGCATTTTCTTTAGCATCTTCAATTGCTTCAGCAATTACTTCTACGCCAATTACTTTCTTTGCATATTTACTTACAAAAATACCGATACTGCCTGTGCCGCAATAGAGATCGTATACTGTTTCTGAACCCGTTAATCCAGCGAAATCTCTTGTGATGGTATATAGTTTTTCAGCCTGTTTTGTATTTGTTTGAAAAAAAGATTTTGGTCCTATTTTAAAAGTGAACTCTTCAAGTTTTTCTGCGGCATACCCCTTCCCGAAATACACCTGTGGCGTTAGGTCGTAAATACTATCATTCCATTTGGTGTTGATGGTATACAACAAAGTTGTAATAGATGGAACTTTCAGTAAAAGGTGATCCAGTAATTTTTTTGTTTCTATTTCATCTTCATAACCCAAACAAATATTTACCATCAGTTCGCCGGTGGAGCATAACCTGATAATAATATTGCGAAGCCAGCCGGTATGTTGCCTGATATCGTAATAAGTGTAATTATTTTCTTTGGCAAAATCTCTTACACTGTTACGGATAGTGTTATTTACATCATCCATTAAATAACATTCCTGTATATCGATGATCTTATCAAAAATTCTGGGTACATGAAAACCAAGTGCATTTTCCTGAGGTAAAATACCATCACCTTTAATTTCCTTTTCTGTCAGATATCTTTTGTTGCTGAAAGTGAATTCCAGTTTATTGCGGTAGTGCTGGGTGCTATCGGCACCAACGATCGGCAACATTTCAGGTAATTCAACTTTACCGATTCGTCTGAAATTCTGGGCAACCTCCTGCTGTTTATATTCCAGTTGCTTTTGATAAGGCAACATTTGCCATTTGCAACCACCACAAATTCCAAAATGCTGGCAAAAAGGTTCCACCCTTTCTTTCGAATAATGATGAATGTGAGTAGCTTTTCCTTCGGCCCAGTCCTTTTTGTTTTTGGAAACAAAAACATCGGCAATGTCTCCCGGAACAGCCCCTTCAATGAAAATAACCTTGCCATCTTGTTTAGCAAGAGATTTTCCTTCTGCAGCGTACCCGGTAACTTCAATTTTTTCCAGTAAATATTTTTTTCTTTTCACAGCAGCAAAAGTAATCTATATCTACTCTAAAAAATATGTTAATGAAATGTAATTGTTAGCGGCTCCATCTTGCCGAAAGCATACAATAACCATCCATTTTAAATACTTTTGTCTTACTCTATTTAAGAAAATGAAAAAATTACTTGCTATTTTATTGGCATCTGTTTATTTTAGTTCAGCAAATGCACAAAGTTTTAAAGTAACGCTAAAAACCCCCAACTACAAGAAAGGGATAGCTTATTTAACCTATCATTGGGGTAAAAGCCTGAATGTAGAAGATTCGGCAGCTATAAACAGTAATGGGGTGGCTGTGTTTCAGGGAAAGCGAAAATTGCCCGGAGGGATCTATTCTATCGTATTTCCAAAGCAAAATAAATCGGTTGATTTTTTTATAGATAAAGAACAAATAATCACCATTACTGCTGATACTACCGATCTGTTGAATAAGACGGTAGTAGTTGGGTCAAAAGAGAATCTGCTGTTTCAACAACACCAAAAATTCGCAACAGCAAAGATCTCTTTATTAAATAAAGAAAAAGACGCATATAATAAATCTACCACCAAGGCTGATTCGGTTATGCATGAGCAAAAATACCTGGACTACAACAAACAATTAAACGAGTATAGAGAAGGGATCATAAAAAATCATCCGAATTCGATGATGACCGTCATTTTGCAGGGAATGAGAGATCCTAAGGTGCTAAACTATAAGCCGGTCACACACGAAGATTCATTGCAGAATTATCACTATTACAAAACACATTATTGGGATGGTATCACTTTTATGGATGAACGGGTGCTGCGTACTCCATTCTTTTTACCAAGATTTGAAAGGTATTATCGTGAGATAGTGGCCCAGGTGCCGGATAGTATCATCAAAGAAGCAGATTATCAACTTTTACTGGCACGTAGTTGTCCGGAGATGTACAAATTTCTATTGAACTGGTTAACTGATGAGTATATTTCTCCAAAATATATGGGTCAGGATGCAGTATTTGTGCATTTGTTTAATAAGTATCATAGTAAAGGGTTAACACCATGGTTAAATGAAAAGCAACATGAAACGATTAGCAGACGGGCTTATATGTTGATGGCCAATTTGATCGGAGAGCAGGCAGCCAATCTTCAAATGATTGATACATCAGGAAAGTTGACTCCTTTACATACTGTTGAGGCAGATTTTACCGTTGTAGTTTTTTGGGATCCCAACTGTGGGCATTGTAAAGAGGAGATACCAAGGGTAGACTCAATATATCGAGCCAACTGGAAGCAGCATAATGTAAAAATGTATGCTGTGCTTTCAGCAGATTCTAAAGATGATGTAAAATCAGCCTGGATCAAATATATAGAAGAGCATAAAATAGGAGACTGGATAAACGTATATCAAACCAAGGAAATGAAAGATGCGGAAGAGGCTGCCGGACAATGGGGTTATCATCAACTATTTGACGTTACAACGACACCTACCTTATATTTGCTGGATAAAGAAAAGAGGATCATTGGAAAAAAGCTCACCTGGGATCAAATCAATGATTTGCTGGAAGCAAAATTAGCTACTCAAAAAACTAACTAATAAAATACAATTGTTTATGAAGAAAATGTCTTTTCTATGCATAATGCTATTGTCTGCTTCACAAATTTTTTCTCAAACACTTTTTACTTATGGCGCAGAAGCTGTAAGTAAAGATGAGTTTTTAAGAGCATATAATAAAAATAAAACACCCGATAGCGAAAAAGAAAGATCATATAGAGAGTATCTCGATCTATATGCTAAGTTTAAGTTGAAAGTAAAAGCGGCAAAGGAATTAAGATTGGATACGTTACAACAACTGCAATCGGATATTGACGGGTTTCGTACTCAGGTGGAAGAAGGGTATATGAACGATGATAAAGGAGTTGAAGACCTGGTTAATGAAGCATTTAACCGTAGTCAAAAAGAAATTCATGTGATGCATTTTTATGTGCCTGTAAATACGTCTATGACTACGGCGGATTCATTAAAAGCAATCAAATTGATTGAGCAGGCTCATGATGAATTAAGTAAAGGGAGAGAAGATTATGCCGGTATAGCCGCAGAATTGAGCGCTCAATATAAAATGATACTGACGGCTTCTGACCTTGGATATGTTACAGCATTTTCTGTTCCTTATGAGTATGAGAATATTGTTTATGGATTAAAGCCAAATGAGATCAGTAATCCATACCGGACAAAAAAAGCCTGGCATCTTTTTAAAAACATTGATGAAAGAAAAAACTCCGGTAAATGGAAGGTTGCTCAGATACTTTTACTTTTTCCTCCTGATGCAACAGCAGAACAAAGAGAGCATGTAAAGCAAAAAGCTGACTCTGTTTATAAGTTATTAGAAGGCGGTGCCGAATTTATTGGAATGGTGAAAAAATTCAGTGAAGATAAAGTTACCCTTAATGCCGGAGGTGAATTACCGGAATTTTCAACAGGCAAATATTCGTTGAATTTTGAAAAAGCTGTTTTTGCATTAAAAAATGATGGTGATTTATCGAAACCAATATTGACCTCTTATGGCTATCATATTGTAAAAAGACTTAAGCATACACCTTCAATATTTGATAAGAGTGATGAGGCGGCTATGTACGATCTGAAACAGAAGGTGCAGCAGGATACAAGAATAAATATTGCTAAAGCAAAATTCTTGAAAGATGTTTTGGTAAAAATAAATTATAAAAGAAATGAGGCAGTAAAAGATAAAGATCTGTTTGGATTAGCTGACAGTGTCCTTAAAAATAAAGAGTTGGTAAAAACAAGTATCGACAAACTTCCAGTCTTTTCTTTTTCGGATAAAACTATTAAAGGAGCAGATTGGTTGGGCTATGTAAAAGAGTATGCACAAAATAATACATCAACAGATGACTCCGCTAAAGGTCTGTTCGAAAAATATGTCAATGCGAAAGCCTTTGAGTATTATAGAGAAAACCTGGAAAAATACAGTGTAGATTTTAAATACCAGATGCAGGAGTTTAAAGAAGGTAATATGTTGTTTGAGGTAATGGAACGGAACGTGTGGAGTAAGGCTGCAAATGATAGCGTGGGATTAAAAAAATATTATACAGCTCATCAGTCAAAATATCTTTGGGAGGCAAGTGCGGACGTGGTGATCTATAACTGCAGTGACTCTGAAGTTGCAGAAATAGCCGCCGTAGAGGTAAAAAAAGGAAAGAGTTGGAAAACGATTGCGGAAGAAAGCAATGCAACTATTCAGGCTGACTCCGGAAGATATGAACTTACACAAATACCTGTTACTAAAGTACTAACTGAGGGCTTGGTCACAAAGCCTATTGTTAGTGTTACAGACGGAACAGCAAGTTTTGTGCAGGTTATAAAATTATATCCGGCTAATCAGCAACGTAATTTCGAAGAAGCAAGAGGGCTGGTTATAAACGATTATCAAAACTATCTGGAAGAACATTGGATTGAATCGCTTAAAAAGAAATATCCTATTAAAATAAATGAGTCCGTCTTTAAAACTTTATTAAAATAAAAATTCATTTGTTGAAATAAAAAAGCGTCCTGTTGCAACAGGACGCTTTTTTATTAAGAAGTTATGCTGTTATCTTATTTGTTTTACCACATTGTAAATTACTTTGGGTTTGCCCAAAGTATAATAATGCAATACTGGTACACCAAAAGTTTTCAATTCTTTAGATTGCTGCGTTAACCATTCCGTTCCTATTTGTTCTACATCCTCATCCGTTTTAGCTTTCATGATAGCATTGGATAAGTCTGTAGGAATATCTACATGGAACACCTTTGGTAACATGCTCAATTGTTTTTTGTTGGTAATAGGTTTCAGTCCTGGAATGATTGGAACATCAATACCAATAGCCCTGCACTCTTTTACAAAATCAAAAAACTTTTGATTGTTAAAGAACATTTGAGTCATAATATAATCGGCACCTGCATCTACTTTTTCTTTCAGTCTTATTAAGTCTGTTTCTAAATTAGGGGCTTCAAAATGTTTTTCCGGATATCCTGCTGTGCCAATACAAAAATCAGGCTTACCCCCGTTTTTAATATCTTCTTCCAGGTATATGCCGTTCTTTAAATTCTGTACCTGTTTGATCAGGTCGATAGCATAAGCATGTCCATCTGCTTCCGGTTCAAAATGACTTTCATTTTTGGCGGCATCGCCTCTTAAAGCCAACACATTATCAATACCTAAAAAATTCAGGTCTATCAGGGCATCTTCTGTTTCTCTTTTGCTGAACCCTCCGCAAATAAGATGCGGAACAGCATCTACATTATAATGATTTTTAATGGCCGCACAAATTGCAACCGTCCCGGGGCGTTTTCTTACTTCTACTTTTTCAAATGTGCCATCCATTTTTTTCTTAAACATGGTTTCGCTGCGATGGTAGGTGACATTTATAAACGATGGCTTAAATTCCATTAAAGGATTTAAGTGATCATAAATAGAAGTGATCGTCTTACCCTTTAATGGAGGTAAGATCTCAAAAGAGACCAATGTGTCTTTTGCCTGGGCTATGTGATCTGTAACTTTCATATACACTAAAATATCTGCAAAAGTAGGCAATAGCAGCTAAATACAAATCTGTGGTTTATATTGTTGTTGTATATTGCTATAATTTCTTTGTGCTACATTTGTTTAAAATATTCAATCATTGAGTCTTACAATACAAACAAAAAATTTAGTAAAAGTTTACGGCAGTCGTACTGTAGTGAATAATGTCTCTTTTTCGGTAAAACAAGGAGAAATTGTAGGGTTACTGGGGCCAAATGGTGCCGGAAAAACCACTTCGTTTTATCAGGTAGTAGGGCTGGTAAGACCCGATAGCGGCGAGGTTTTTTTAGATGAGCTCAATATCACCAAATTACCTATGTATAAAAGGGCGCAAATGGGTATCGGGTATTTGCCGCAGGAGGCAAGTGTATTCAGGAAATTAAGTGTAGAAGACAATATAGCTGCAGTATTAGAAATGACCGACCTCAACAAACACCAACAGAAAGAAAAGCTGGAATCATTATTAGATGAATTCAGGTTGCAACAGGTAAGAAAAAATAACGGAGATACTTTAAGTGGGGGCGAACGCCGTAGAACAGAGATCGCAAGAGCGTTAGCGGTTGACCCTAAATTTATTTTACTAGATGAACCTTTTGCCGGTGTTGATCCTATTGCTGTAGAAGATATTCAGGAAATTATTGCCAAACTTAAATATAAAAATATCGGTATCTTAATTACCGATCATAATGTAAATGAAACCCTTTCTATTTGTGACAGGGCATATCTTTTAATTGATGGTAAAATTTTTACAGATGGTACAGCAGAAGAGTTGGCGGCAGATGAGCATGTACGAAGATTATATCTGGGTAGAAATTTTGAACTGAAACGAAAAGATTATTTACATGAAAAAGCTGCTCAGTAATTTTTTTATCTTGTCATACAAATGAAATTCCTATCCTCTGCCATATCCCGACTAGCAAGGATGCGTTTATGGCGTATCGAGAACTGGAGCAATCATCCGGTGGCAGCTCAGCGTGAGGTATTGCAGCATTTGGTAACATCCGCACAATATACAGAGATCGGCAAAAAATATTCTTTCAGCAAATTATTTACCATCCGGGATTTTAAAAAGAGAGTTCCTATTCATGAATACGATGATATAAAACCTTATATACAACGTATGATGAACGGAGAGGAAAATATTTTGTGGAATACGCCTGTGTACTGGTTTGCCAAAAGTAGCGGTACTACTTCTGATAAAAGTAAATTCATTCCCGTAAGCGACGAGAGCTTAACTGATAATCATTTTCAGGCAAGCAAAGATGTATTGAGTAATTACTATAAAAATTTCCCCTCAAGCGATCTATTAACCGGAAAAGGATTGGTTGTTGGAGGTAGTCATCAGATCAGTAAGGTAAATGAAGATATACAATATGGCGACCTGAGTGCTATATTGATGCAGAACTCACCCTTTTGGGGGCAATGGTTACGTACGCCTGAGCTAAGTGTGGCCTTACTGGATGAATGGGAAAACAAAATTGAAAAGCTGGCACAAATTACTGCAGAAGAAAATGTGACCTCACTGGCCGGCGTGCCCACCTGGACCTTATTGCTACTCAAACGTATATTAGAGATCAAAGGAAAATCTACCATTAAAGAAGTGTGGCCAAATCTGGAGTTATATATCAACGGAGGCGTCTCATTTGTTCCCTATAAAGAGCAGTTTGATAAAATTATCGGAGAAAAAATAAACTATCTGGAAATATATAATGCCAGCGAAGGCTTTATTGCAGGCCAGGAGAAACCCGATGATGACGGCTTGTTATTGTTTACAGAACATGGTATTTTTTACGAGTTCATGCCAGTGGAGGAATACGGAAAGCCTAATCCTCAAACAATGGGATTGGATGATATTGTTGTCGGAAAAAATTATGCACTGATCATCAGCAACAATGGCGGGTTATGGAGATATTTGATAGGAGATACGGTACAGTTTACTTCTATCAATCCTTATAAAATAAAAGTAACAGGAAGGCTGAAGCACTATATCAACGCATTTGGAGAAGAGTTGATAGTTGATAATAGCGATCGTGCTATTGCGATTGCTGCAGAAAAAACCGGCGCTGTCATCAATGATTATACAGCTGCTCCAGTTTATTTCTCTGATAAAAATAATGGAGGGCATGAGTGGCTGATAGAGTTTGATAAAGAACCGTCTGATAAAACAGCGTTCATTTATGAACTGGATAATGCGTTAAAAGAAATAAACAGCGATTATGAGGCTAAACGATATAAAGATATTGCTCTTCGATTACCTTTGGTGCATTCTCTGCCCAAGGGTACATTTACAGAATGGCTGCGTTCGAAGGGAAAAGTTGGTGGTCAGCATAAAGTGCCCAGATTGAGCAACGAAAGAATTTTTTTAGAAGAAATACTTGCTGTGAAAAACCGGCAATAAAGTATAAAGAGGATTAATTACTTTTGATCGTTAAAACAAAAACAGACAAATGAAACTTTTGGAAGGTAAAACAGCCATTATTACCGGAGCTGCCCGTGGTATTGGCGAAGCGATTGCAATAAAATTTGCAGAAAATGGCTGCAATGTAGCGTTCACTTATGTAAGTGATGGAAGTGCAGAAAGAGCAAGATCATTAGAAGAAAAATTGACAGGCCTTGGCGTTAAGGCCAAAGGATATAAAACCAATGCAGGAGATTTTGCTGCCAGTGAAACTTTTGTAAATGATGTTTTAAAAGAATTTGGGGCGATAGATATTTGTGTGAATAATGCCGGTATCTCAAAAGATAATTTACTGCTTCGCATGACACCTGAACAATGGGATGAAGTAATGACGGTAAATTTGAAAAGTGTTTTCAATATGACCAAGCAGGTTATCAGACCAATGATGAAAGCCAAAAGCGGAAGTATTATCAATATGAGTAGCGTGATAGGTGAAATGGGTAATGCCGGACAAAGCAGTTATGCTGCCAGTAAAGCCGGGGTTATTGGGTTTACAAAAAGTGTGGCAAAAGAATTAGGTAGCCGCAATATTCGTTGCAATGCAATTGCGCCGGGTTTTGTTGAAACAGATATGACCAGTTATTTAAAAGAAGGTGATGCGGCAGATAAATATAAAGCAAGCATTCCATTAGGAAGATTTGCAAGTGCAGAAGATATTGCTAATGTTACTTTGTTCTTGGCATCAGACCTAAGTAGTTATGTTACAGGACAAACGATCAGTGCATGCGGTGGATTAAATATCTAAATAGTTGTGTCATAAAATTGTTAAACATTGTTAAAGCCCCTGTTAAAAGGGGTTTTGCTTTTATATTTGCAGTCTGCATGAGGATGAAAAAAATCATATCGGTATTTTTAATACTTGTAATGTTGATACAGATACTTCCAATACGAAGTGTCGTAAAGTATTTTTTCATCGATAATGTTATTACAGAAGAAATTTTACACGCAGATAAAGGAGCAACAAAAAATTTCAGGTTTATCGATGAAGATCACAAATGCCTTCCTTCTGATTGGTATCTTACTCCTCAATTATCTGCAACAGTCAACACAATTTTATTTCATTTTGATGAAATGCTTCCGGCCTCTTATCCGGCAGATGTTCAAACCCCTCCTCCCAACCGGGCATAATCTCTCTTTTTTATTTCAATTCAATTAGTGTTATTTCATTCACCTGATGGTGCTATGGTAGTCATGGTATGTATGCTTTTCAGAGGTGTCGACCTGTCGTCTCCTGCATCGTTGTAGTATAAAATCAATTTATGATCAAGAAATTTTTTCAAACCGGCGCTGCAGACCTTTCAGCGTCGATTGTGGTGTTATTAGTAGCATTGCCTTTGTGTTTGGGCATTGCGTTAGGGTCCGGGGCTCCTTTGTTTTCAGGAATTATTGCTGGTGTTGTCGGTGGGATTATTGTTGGCGCTTTAAGCGGGTCTCAATTAAGTGTGTCAGGTCCGGCAGCCGGCTTAACCGTTATTGTAGCTACAGCTATTTTAAAGTTGCAGGTATTTGAGGCTTTTTTGTTGGCGGTAGTAATAGCCGGTGTATTACAAATTATACTTGGCTTTATTAAAGCCGGTGTGATAGGAGATTATATTCCTAATTCTGTAATTAAAGGAATGCTAGCAGCTATCGGCCTTATATTGATACTAAAACAATTTCCGCATCTGGTAGGCTATGATGCAGATTTTGCCGGAGACGAAAGTTTTGATCAAGGAAATAAAGAAAATACTTTCTCCGGCATTTTTAATGCGATCAATTATATAACGCCATCAGCGTTGGTTATTGGCGGGGTATCTCTATTGATCTTAATGTTTTGGGAACAAAAATTCGTGAAATCAAAAAAGTGGCTCCAATTAATTCCCGGCCCACTGGTTGTTGTATTGGCAGGAACGATAATCAATGAATGTTTTAAATTGTATCAACCTGATTATGCATTGGAAGCAAAACATATGGTGGCATTGCCCGAAGCATCCAGCATGAAAGAGTTTTTATCCTTCTTTACATTCCCTCAACTTAAATATCTCAACAATCCGGATGTGTGGGTAACTGCAGTTACACTGGCGATAGTTGCAAGTCTTGAAACCTTATTAGGTATCGAGGCGGTGGACAAGCTTGATCCTTTGAAAAGAGTGTCTCCTCCAAACAGAGAATTGAAAGCCCAAGGGGTTGGCAATATTGTGTCCGGCTTATTAGGAGGATTACCGTTGACATCAGTTGTAGTAAGAAGTTCAGCTAATGTAAACTCGGGAGCTAAAACAAAACTTTCAACTATTTTACATGGGGCATTTATGTTGCTTTGTGTGTTTTTTATCCCCTTTATTTTAAATAAGATTCCTTTGGCAGCGCTTGCAGCAATACTTATTTTTACCGGGTATAAATTAGCAAAGGTTTCTTTATTCAAGGAGTTTTACCAAAAAGGCTGGGACCAATTCATGCCATTTGTAATTACCATCTCAGCTATTTTAATGACAGATCTGTTAAAGGGCATACTTATAGGTATTGCAGTGGGTTTGTTTTATATGATAAGAAGTAATTTCAGGTCATCTGTTTTAGTAGTGAATGATCAGAATAAATTTTTATTCAGATTAAGAAAGGATGTTTCTTTTTTGAATAAACCTATCATTAAAAAGAAGCTGGAAGAAGTAACGGAAAATGCTTTCGTATTGATTGATGCAACAAGAGCCGATTTTATAGATAAGGATGTGATAGAAGAGATCAATAACTTTATGACACATGCCCATCTTAAAAATATTGTTGTAGAAATAAAAAAGAGCCAGTATAAACAAGTACATTTATTATTCAATGAACCAATTTTAATAAACAAAGAATTATGACAACATACGAAAAATTATTATTAGAAAATAAAGCCTGGGCACAGGAACAAAAAGAAGAAGATCCGGATTTTTTTAATCGTTTATCTTCTTTGCAAACGCCAGAATTTTTGTGGATAGGTTGCAGCGATAGCCGTGTGCCGGCAGATAAAATAACGGGAACACAACCCGGAGAAATATTTGTGCATAGAAATATTGCGAATATGGTGGTGCATACTGATGTGAATCTCTTAAGTGTGCTGGATTATGCTGTTAATCATTTAGAGGTAAAACATGTGATCGTTTGTGGACATTATGGTTGCGGCGGTATTAAAGCAGCAATGACAAACCAGGATTTTAAGCCGGTTTTAAACATGTGGCTTCGTAATATAAAAGATGTGTATCATCAATATATGCAGGAGTTAAATGACATTAAAAATGAAGATGATAAAACAGACCGTTTGGTAGAGTTAAATGTGAAGGAGCAGGTAATGCATCTGGCACAAACTTCTATCATTCAACGAGCCTGGAAGAATGACCGCCGCCCTCATTTGCATGGCTGGGTGTATGGTTTAAAAGATGGTATTATTAAACCAGTTTTAGAAGTACAACCCGGAGATAAGATAGATCCTCTGTATGAGTATGACAATTTGTAATAAAAAAACGGTCCGCATTTGCGGACCGTTTTTTTATTGAGGTTTATTTTTTTCAATTGCTTTTTTTGCAAATTCACTTAATACCAGTCTGCCACTGATCTCTGCTCTTTGTTTTAATAATTCATCCCAATGCTCTGTGCCTCTCCAGAATATTTTTTTCATTTCAGCCATGGCTGAAGGAGACGAATGAGCTAATGTATTTGCTAAACGACTGATTGACTCGTCCATATTTTCTATATTTTCATGTAACTCAGCAAACAAACCTTTTCTTTTTGCCCAGTCGCTATTACGCCACATGGTAGCATCAATAGCTAAAGCAGAGAATGCAGCAACCCCTATTTTTCTTTCTACCGCAGGGCCAATTACAAATGGTCCAATGCCGATAGCCAATTCACTTAATTTTATATCAGCATTGGTAGTAGCAATGGCGTAATCAACAGCACTGATCAAACCAACACCTCCGCCAACACACTTTCCTTGTATTCTTCCAATAATAAATTTCGGGCATTTACGCATGGCATTAATGACATCGGCAAAGCCATTAAAAAAAGTCTGTCCTTCCGCTTCTGTATGAATGGCACTTAATTCATCAAAACTTGCGCCTGAACAAAAAACCTTTTCCCCGGCACTTTTAAGTATGATAACTTTTGTTTCACTATGGTTGCCGGCAAAATGAATTTCTTTTGCCAGTTCTTCCAATGTTTTTTTAGGGAGAGAATTGCCTTTTGGATGAGAAAACTCTATGGTAGTAATTCCTTTATGAGTCTCCGTATGTACATGGCCCTTTTGTGTTTCCTGTTTCATATGACTAGTATTATTTCCTGTATCAAATCTAACAATACTTATTCTAAAAAAACAGTATAAAAAGAAGAACTCTTTTCCTAATTTTATGAAATGAAAAAAGCACCTGTTGGGTTACAGATGCTTTTACTTTATAAGAAAAAATGTTAAGCCAGGGCGTCGATCTCTTTACATAACCTGTCAAAGATATCATCAATACCACCTTCGCCTTTTATCAATACCACTTTATCAAATTGTTTATAATAATCGGCTACAGCAGTAGTTTTGTTTTGGTATTCGGTGATCCTTGCTCTGATAATAGTTTCGTTGGTATCATCTGAGCGGCCACTTGTTTCGCCACGTTTAAGCAAACGGTTTACTAATTCTTCTTCACTAACATCTAAAGCCAGCATTACGGCTATTGAAGTGTTTTTTAATTCCAATAATTTATCCAACGCTTCTGCCTGGGCTGCGGTTCTTGGAAAACCGTCAAATAAAAAACCTTTTGCCTGTGGGTTATTGTCTAACGCTGAACTGATCATACCAATTACCACTTCATCCGGAACCAATTGCCCTTTGTCCATGAAATTTTTGGCTTCCAGTCCTAAAGGAGTAGCATTAGCAATTTCTGAACGTAACAGATCTCCTGTGCTAAGGTGTTTTAATCCGTATTTTGCGATTAATTTCTCACTTTGCGTTCCTTTTCCACTGCCCGGAGGGCCAAAAAGTATTAGATTGAACATGATTTTCGGCTGATTGTAAATTGAGTGGCAAATATAATATACGAATTTTAGAAATGCTTTAACAATTCGCTCATTTATGCAAAAAACTTTTACCCCGGACCTTTCGTAAGTTGTAATTGTTTAATTATAACACAATTGTCAATGATAAACAGATTATTTTGCATCTCATTAGTTTTTGTGGCAACGATTGCAAGCTGTTTTCAAAATAAAAAAGATCTAAACAATAGAAATATGGATACCAATAAAAAAGATAATCCCTTTTACTCAAATACCGATTCTTCAAAATTGGCAATAAGCAATGAAGAGTGGAAAAAGGTTTTGCCGGAAGATGTATATGAGATAGCGAGAAAAAAAGGAACTGAAAGGGCTTTTACAGGCAAATACTGGAATTCCAAAGAAGGAGGAACTTACTATTGTGCCGCTTGCGGATATCCTTTATTTAATAGTAATGGAAAATTTGAAAGCAGCTGTGGCTGGCCAAGTTTTTTTGAACCGATCTCAAAAGGAAGTATTATTTATGCTCCGGATAATACGTATGGGATGAAACGAACTGAGGTAATGTGTGGCAGGTGCAAAGCACATTTGGGACATGTTTTTGAAGATGGTCCTCCACCAACAGGTTTGCGATATTGTATCAATTCTGTAATTCTGGATTTTGAGAAAAAGGAGGAGTAAACTTTCTAATTCAAGTTGTTTAAAAATACAAAAGGCTTCAAACCCTCTTTCAGAAAGGCTTTTCGAACAATTGAATGCTTATTTGTAACCTTGTATTTATTCAGATCTATTATTTCGTGGGCAATGATCAAATTATTTAAACGCTCCACATTTTTTAATAATTCATGTAACTTCTCCACCTCAAACTCGATAGCCTGCGGACTCATTAATTCTTGATTAAATAAAACCAGTAGATCCCGGTTAAAGTTATTCATTGGAGCAAGACGTTTATTGTTATACTATATCAATATTAGTAACCAACCAATCCTTTTTTACTAGGACAACCACATCCGCTTTTTTTGGATGAGTTACAACTAGTAACAGTGATGGCTAACACCAAAAGAAATAGTAACGATATTTTGGAAATTAATTTCATATGCTTTCAGGTTACTAAATTAAACTATTTTCACAAATAAATATTGCATATTGTAATGCGGTCTGAAGAATTTAACAATTTAAATAAACAACCCAACATACTGGTTGCGCCACTTGGCTGGGGCCTGGGCCATGCTACCCGTTGCATCCCAATCATTAAAGAACTTATATTGTTGAAGTGCAAACCCATTATTGCCGGCGATAATAAAGTTGTTGCTTTATTAAAAGCTGAATTTCCCGAAGTAGATTTCTTGCCATTAGTAGATTATAATATCAGGTATAGCAGGTCTAAATACTGGATGCCGCTAAAAATGCTGCTACAGGTACCACATATTATAAAATCAATGTATATTGAAAACAGGTGGCTGAAGGGTGTAGTAAAAAAATATAATATTGATGCGGTCATATCAGACAATCGTTTTGGATTATACCATTCATCTGTACCGACAGTGTATATCACTCATCAATTATTAATTAAAACCGGGAATACGCTAAGCGAATGGGTTGCTCAAAAAATTCATTATCATTTTATAAAAAAGTATACCAGGTGTTGGGTGCCGGATTTTGCCGGTAACAATAATTTAGCAGGAGCACTTTCGCATCCGGTATCAATACCATCAAATGTAATGTACATAGGGGGGCTTTCAAGATTTGAAAAACGGGAAGGGATTGAGAAAAAATATGACCTGCTGATCGTTATTTCCGGCCCTGAACCACAAAGGACGATCTTCGAAAAACTATTATTACACCAGTTGCAAAACTATAAGGGTACAGTGCTGCTTGTAAGAGGCCTGCCAGACAATAGCCCGGTTATAACAGCATTCAACAGTGTTACAATAAAGAATCATTTATCTGCAAAAGAACTTTCTATTGCCATACAGCAATCTCAAAAAGTAATAAGCAGATCAGGATATACCACGGTAATGGATATGGTAAAATTGCAACAAAAAGTAATTCTTGTTCCCACCCCCGGACAAACAGAGCAGGAGTATTTAGCCGATTATTTATATGAGCGGAAAATATTTTTCTGCCTGCGGCAGAATGAGTTTATTTTGACAGACGCTATTTCTCAATCAGATAAATTTTCTTACAGCAAATACATATTTGATATGAACAACTATAAAGACGCTGTAAAAAATTTTACAGATAGTTTATAAGTTGTTTTTTGGATAATCAAAAAACAGGAACTCTTTTTTTGCCTTGTGAAAATCGCTCCATTTATCGGAGTCGATCTTTATTGCAAAGATGGCGCAGGTGGGCATATCATACATTCTTTCAGTTTTTACCACTTCGTTTACAAAATAGGTAATGCCGGGGTTATGAGAAAAAACAGCAACTGTATGATGATTGTCATCCAATTCGGAGGCTACTTCATAAAAAACTTCAGGGGCGGCATGGTATAATTTAGAAAGAAAAAATATCTCGTTAGCTTCTCTTTTAAATGCTGCACAAAATAATTCTGCAGTTTTTTTTGCTCTTTTTGCAGGACTGCTTACGAATGCATCGATAGTGATTTGTTTATCCAATAAACGTTGTGCCATTATTGGCGCATCTGCTTTTCCCCGTTCATTCAGGGGGCGCTCAAAGTCATTGCCAAAAAAACTTTGGTCACTTTTAGCATGACGTATGAGAAGGAGCGTTTTCATTACTGTTAAAAGTAAAACTCAAAATCAGCAATTCAAAATTTAAAAATGACCCATGAATGAAAAAATGTCAATTCGCATACCAACATCCGTAATTTGTACTTTCTTTAGTACCCTCTCACATTTTTTCCTTCCATATAATTCATAAACGCCTTGTTCACTACACGGTTTCCTCCGGGAGTGGGGTAATTTCCGGTAAAGTACCAATCGCCGGTATTAGTAGGACATGCTAAATGCAATGTTTCAATTTTCTGATAGATCACATCTACCGGAATGGTTATTTCTTTTGGTGTGATCAACTGAGCAATTTTATTAGAGATCTCTTCTAAGGTAAAAGGTTTGTACACCTGGCGTACCACATTCTCTGTATGTAACTGATTATTGCGTTGAAGTTCTTTACATTTGGTCAGTAATTCTTCCAGCAATCCTTCTTGTTTTGTTTCGTGCAATAGTTCAATAACAGCTCTGAATGCAATAAAATCACCCAGTTTGCTCATATCAATTCCATAACAGTCAGGATAACGTATCTGCGGAGCAGAAGATACAATAATAATTCTTTTAGGTTCCAGCCTTGCCAGCATCCGAATAATACTTTCTCTCAATGTGGTACCTCTTACGATTGAATCATCGATCACCACCAATGTGTCGATATTCTTCCGAACTGTGCCGTAGGTAATATCGTAAACGTGTTGTACCATCTCGTTTCTGCTGCTGTCTTCAGTAATGAAAGTACGCAGCTTTACATCCTTAATGGCTATTTTTTCAAAACGCACTTTTCGGCTGATCATTTCCGTTAGTTTCTCTTCATCAAAATCTTTCCCCCAGCTTAAAATACGTTCTACTTTTATTTTTTTGAGATAATCATCAGCTCCTTTTACCAATCCGTAAAAAGCTGTTTCTGCAGTATTTGGTATAAAAGAAAATATAGTATTTCTCAGATCGTAATCGATCGCTTTCAACACAGGCTCGCTTAAATATCGGCCCAGCGCCTTTCTTTCATTATATATTTTTTCGTCACTACCACGACTAAAATAGATCCTTTCAAAACTACAAGCTCTTCTTTCTTTAGGTTCAACAATTTGCTGAATACTGTAATTGCCATCAGGGTCAGCAATTAAAGCATGTCCCGGCATTAACTCCTGCACTTCATTTTCTCCCACATTAAAAGCTGTTCTGATAGCTGCACGTTCGCTGGCAGCAACAATCACATCATCGTTTACATAGTAATATGAAGGCCGGATACCATGCGGATCTCTTACTACAAAGGCATTACCGTTACCAATCAATCCGCTGAAATTAAAACCGCCATCAAAAAGCGGAACAGCTTTTTTCAACACTTTTACAATATCTAATTTTCCGGGAAAAGCTTCATCCGCTTTCACCAGAAAATGATGCAATACTTCCATCATGGCCGCCAGATCACTCTGACGTTGGAAAACACCCGGATCAACATTGATCAATCCAAACAATTCTTCTGTATTAACCAGGTTGAAATTGCCGGCTAATGCCAGGTTTCTTGTTGGAATGGTATGACGTTTTATAAATGGATGGCAAAATTCTACATTATTTTTTCCCTGTGTACCATATCGGAGATGGCCTAGTAATAACTCGCCCAAAAAATTCACATGCCCTTTCATTAAACCGGGATGGTTTTTTATATCGGGCTGAAATTTTTCAATTTCATCAATTTCTTTACCAATTTGTTGAAACAGATCAGCAATTGGCTGACTGGCACTACTACGGATACGATGCAGAAATGGATAGCCGGGTTCTACATTCAACTTTACAGTGGCAATACCAGCTCCGTCTTGTCCACGGTTGTGCTGCTTTTCCATTAGCAGGTACAGCTTATTAAGGCCATACAATACAGTGCCATATTGTTGTTGATAGTAACTAAAAGGTTTACGAAGTCGAATGAAAGCAAGGCCACATTCGTGTTTTATTTCGTCGCTCATGAGGTGATGTGAGGTGCAAAGTTATAACATTCCAAAACAGTGTCAAACAAAAATCCCGATAGAAGCTATCGGGATTTTACATATTTAATTTTTTAATGTTAGAGGCCGCTCAAACAAAGGCCTATCTGGTAAGGTTTTATTGCAGGTCCTGCGCCATCTTTCAGGAATGAATTAAGTTGATAAGATCCAAATAAAGAGAAATTACCTACACCAACACGGGCTGTTCCGCACAAACGGGTAGTATTGAAGAAATTCTTTCTGCTTTCTTTAGCGGTATAAGAATTAATGGTGTTACCGTATTTGTCTTGCAGAAATTTACCTTTGGTATGTGCATTCAACATTGTACCAACTTTAACCCCCACGGCAATTTTCCAGCTTTTCTTTGTGTTCTCCGGGTTAAATGTGTAACGGATCTCAACCGGAGCTTCCAGGTATGCGGTTACTAATTTGTATTTTTTGAAATGATTCAAAGAATCCTGATTGATAAAAGGAAGAACGCCCCCACCTGCTTTTACATCTACACCCATTTTTTTAAATAAGATACTGCTGGAACCAACGCCTATACCAAAAGCCACACTCCAACGTGGATCAGTTTTAAAAGGTTTGTTCATCATGATATAAAGATTCATTCCTCTGGATAAACCTTTTATATGACTGCTGATACTATCCGGTATTCCACCCCAATGATCGCTGCTAAGCTGAAACATAATATGATCACCGGCTTTATCCAGTTCAACTTTACTCCAGTCTTTTTTCTTTTGTGCAGATACCGTTGCAGTTGCAAATACAAAAAGAACTAATATAAATTTTTTCATACTTAAATCTTGAGTGGCAAAAATAACCGCATCAGGGTTAATGAAAGGTTAAATGCCCGTGTAAAAAATTGCCCGAAATGAATCGGGCTATTTGTTTGTGGGCCCACCTGGGCTCGAACCAGGGACCACCTGATTATGAGTCAGGTGCTCTAACCAACTGAGCTATAGGCCCTGTTATTTTTACATAACGGACGGCAAAAGTAAGTAAAATAAGATATTTTGCACCCAATTTTTTAAAAATAATGTCACAAATAAAAAATATCATTTTCGATCTGGGCGGAGTGCTGCTCAATTTAGATTACAATAAAACCTCTGTGGAGTTTCAAAAACTCGGTATCACTCATTTTGACGACCTGTTTACGCAGTTCAAAGCCAATACGCTTTTCGAAGACCTTGAAACCGGAAAAATATCAGCCGATAATTTCTATCAAACGATACAACAATATTGCCGGCCCGGAGTAACAAAGCAAGAAATGGAATTGGCCTGGAATGCAATGTTGCTGGATTACCGGGAAGAAAGCCTGGCTTATTTAACGGAGTTGAAACAGCGGTATAATTTGTTCCTGCTCAGTAATACCAATAGTATACATCTGGCTGCAATACAACAATTGTTTACCAGACAAATAGGAGATAAGCCTTTATTAGATGATTATTTTACCAAGGCCTACTATTCACATATCATACAAATGCGTAAACCATATGCATCAACGTATGAATTTGTGTTAAAAGATGGGAATATGCTGGCATCCGAAACATTGTTCATTGAAGATTCTATTCAAAATGTAGAAGGAGCAAAAGAGTTAGGTATACAAACGCACTTGTTGTTGCCTACAGAAAAAATCGAAAACTTAGGATTATAATTTAACAGGGCAGAGCAGCAACCAATTATTTCATCTCTTCAAACTCAATATAATCAGCCTTATCAGGCTTAGGAGCACTGCTTTTTACAGTAGAGGCTTGTGATGGCTGTTCTCTGTTGTACTGATTCATTTTTTCCTGCATCTGACTATGCATATCGCCAAATTGCTTCTTTACCTGTTTGGTTGTTTTAGCAACAGGAATAATAAAATCAAATATCAATTTATATAAAAGATAGAATGCAAAAAGTTCTATAACTACTCTAAAAAGACTCATGAAGCAAAGGTAAAACCCAAATAGTAATAGTTGTGTTAAAATGAGGGCTATTTTTCAGTAAGCGGTTAATTTTCGGTGAGCAGCCATATACTATCGGTAGAATTGGAAGGGTAAGTTTAGTTGCTGAAAACCTTAAATATAAAGTATATAAACCCACCAAACGAGATCAATGGCAATAATACTGCAATTGTTTTTTGTGTGGCAAAAAGCCGGATGCTTAGCATCATATTTCCAATGAACAATAAAGGGTAAGCGATTATTAATAAGAATAGAAGAAAAGTGAGTCCAAAGTTTTTAGGGTTATCAAACATAAAGATGGATGCAAAGAAAACCAGCGGCCATACAACGATTGCAGACAAGCCCAAAAAATTCAATCGGATAAACCATTTGGGTAATGCTTTATTGGTGTAGAGAGATCGAAATTTCGATAATAACTCTTGAAGTATACTTGGTTTGTGCATTGTAATATTTTTTTCAGACCTGGTGTATATTTACTCACTTGCTGTTTTTATATCTGTCAAATTAGCTAGCCATCATTTTCTTTAATTCATCTTCCAGCTTGTCGAAATTTTCTTCATTTTTATCAACCACAAAGGCTTTTAATTTATTGCATTCTTCAGGTGTATCAAATATCATTCTGAATATTACTTCGGTGCTGTTTGAAGAAATTTTGTGAAAGGTGGTTAAAATTTTAAATAGTGGTTTTGAGTGACGTTTCCATGATATCAGTTCCATAGGAACGATCTGTGTAAACTCACATTCGTTGGGGTAATTGCCTTTGTCGGGACCATGCATAATAAAACTCCATTTCCCGCCCACACGAAGATCAAATTCATTGAATGTATTGGTGAAACCTTTTGGTCCCCACCAGCTTGCAAGATGTATCGGGTCTGCCCATGCCTTATATACGATTGCTATTGGAGCATGTAATTTCCTTTTGGTTACTATTACACAGTCGGTAGTTGTTTCCATTTGTGTTGACAATAATTATTATAAAAAAGGATGCTTGAACTGCGGAAATTTTTTCTTTCTTTCGTTCAATGCTTCCATTTGTTGTTGGTCTTCGGTAGCATCGTATACATTGTCCTTTCCGAAAAAAAGTTTGTCTTCATGAAAGAAGTATAAACACCAGTTTAGTGTGTTGTCAAATACCATCATATCAGACATTATAAAAAGATCAGCGGAATATTTGATCACCATTTTCCAGGTGGTTAAAATAGCCTGGTCATTCCCATCTTCTAAAACAAATAACCATGTATCAAAAGCGATGCCTCTATTATGCAGCCATTTTTTTAACAGTTGTTTACTCTCATCGTTGCGCCTGAAATCACTAAACTCTTCTACTGTTTTAAAATTGCCTTTTTCAAAAGGGGCCCACCCGCCACCTGTTAAGAGGTGAGCGTCGGAAGAGAAGTCCCAGATATATTTGCTGGCAGTTGTATCTAGAAATAAAATTTGCGCCTGATGTGTTTCCGGGAGTTGATCAAACGCTGCGCCATTACCGAATAAGGTCCACCCCTCGGGTCTGTTGATGGTGAAGTTTTTTATGTTAGTGAGGTCAACCATGTAGTCTTTTACTCAGTGTAATTTCAAAATATTTTGTTGAAGTTAAAACTAAAATTGAAAGATAGGAGTATACGCAAGTGTACATGTATCTCTACTTTATGATTAATTCTCTGCATCACAGATACGCTAACGCAGCGTTGCCCGTGCTGAATTGCTACTTGGGGATACAATGTCCAGTCCTGCTTTTGCCAATACTTTTGTTGGCAGCACTTCGCAATTAACTGACAGTTAAATTAATTCCCTTCCTTAGAGTATTGTGAATCTCCGCGACTTTATCTGTATGCTCAATGAGGGCTTTAATTTCCTCAGCTGTTGCATCTGCAATCACATTTGCTTTGTATTTAAAATTTGTACCAGGGGCCCCCTCTGCGCCAAACTCTCCAGTTACAATTACTTCTACATCGGAGACAATGATATTTTTTTTAATAGCCTCACGATAAATGTCATTGCAAAAACAAGTTGCCAATGAAAGAAGTAAGAGTTCCCCGCCATTTATGGATGAGCCATAGCCCGAAGCTTTGGGAGGAATAGATATTTCTTTTATTGAGTCGTTTGTTTGAACAGTTGTTTCAAACTGATTCAATTTACTTTTTATGCTTGCTGAAATTTTCATTCCTGTAATAATTTTAACTCTGAAGCAGTTACAGCCAACTCAAATATATACGCTAGTTTTGAATTCCGCAAATAAACAGATTTATGCCAATTGGCTTATTGTCAGCGTGTTATAATTAAATCATTCTTATTTTAAACCTGATTTTTAATATTGCCCCCGGCAATTTTAAAAATGCAGTCTTCTTTCATCTGAAAATCAGAACCTAACCATTTTGCCAACTATCTCACTTAAAGCCTCCAGACTCGACCAATACTTGTTTTTGCCATTTAACCAATCTTTACTATATTTGCAATGGACAAAGACAGAAAAGAAGGGAACGGAAGCGTTCCCTTCTTCTATTATCAGGACTCATGACTCAAGACACCACCATAGCGGCAATAGAAAAATTAGTATTACAAGTATTGTCTCATATTGAGGCAACGGATGTGTTTTTAGTATCGGTTAAAATAAAACCTACTAACAATATCAAGGTTTTTTTAGATGCAGATTCGGGTTTAAGCATTGAAAAATGCGTAAAGATCAACCGGGCTATGTATAAAATCATTGAGGAGAATGCCTGGTATCCTGATGGGAATTTTTCATTGGAAGTGTCAAGTCCGGGTGCGGAAGAGCCACTTAAGCTATTAAGACAGTACAAAAAAAATATCGGCAGAAAAGTAGAGATCACATTGAATGATGAAGTGAAGGAAGAAGGGAAATTGTTAGAAGCAGATGAAGAGAAAGTAGTAATTGAACAAACAACAGGAAAAAATAAAAAAGCGGTAACGCTTACCAAAGAGATTGCTTTTAGTGATATAAAGCAAACTAAAATAGTGATAGCATTTTAATTTAACCACAAAACTCCCCTACCGGCGGGGATACAAAGTGAGAGGCCGGAAAGGTTTATGGCACGTATTAATTTGATTGATTCCTTTCAGGAATTTA
The DNA here is from genome assembly GCF_020783315.1 of Ferruginibacter lapsinanis. Lineage (NCBI taxonomy): Bacteria > Pseudomonadati > Bacteroidota > Chitinophagia > Chitinophagales > Chitinophagaceae > Ferruginibacter > Ferruginibacter lapsinanis. Next base: position 1,174,635 of record NZ_CP086063.1, read on the forward strand.
AAGAGGCAGAAAACATTGATCGTCCTACGTTGATGAAAGTAATGGAGGATGTGTTTAAGACACTGATCCGTAAAAAGTATGGTAGCGACGAACAGTTTGACGTAATTGTAAATGACCAGAAAGGTGATTTGGAAATCTTCCGTCGCCGTACGATCGTTGATGATGGCGATATCTATAATACATTGACTGAGATTGAATACAGTGATGCTATTAAAATCGAACCGGATTACCAGGTGGGTGAAGAATTGTACGAAGAAGTGGATATTCAGAAAGAATTTGGCCGTAGAGCGATTCTTGCCGGTAAACAAACGTTGGCAAGCCGTATCAACGACCTGAAGAAAAATTTATTGATCAAAAAATACGATGATCGCATAGGTGAGATCGTTAGTGGTGAAGTATACCAGGTTTGGAAAAAAGAAGTGTTATTGTTAGATGAAGAAGGAAATGAAATGATCCTTCCTAAATCTGAACAAATTCCTTCAGACTACTTTAAAAAAGGCGAAACTGTAAGAGGTGTGGTTAAAAAGGTAGAATTGAAAAACAATCAGGCGGTGATCATTGTTTCAAGAACAAGTCCTGCTTTCTTAGAGAAATTATTGGAAATTGAAGTGCCGGAAATATTTGATGGTTTGATTGTAGTGAAAAAGATCGTTAGAGACCCAGGAGAAAGAGCGAAAATTGCAGTAGAAAGTTTTGATGACAGGATCGATCCGGTGGGAGCTTGTGTGGGTATGAAAGGTAGTCGTATACATGGCATCGTTAGAGAGTTAAAAAATGAGAACATTGATGTGATCAACTGGACAAGCAACGTACAGTTACTGATACAACGTTCATTGACTCCTGCTAAAATTACCAGCATCGATATCAACGAAGAAACAAAAAGAGCAACAGTATATTTAAAACCTGATCAGGTTTCTCTGGCAATCGGCAGAAGAGGCGTGAACATTAAACTGGCTTGTGAATTGACTGGCTACGAAATTGATGTTTTCCGTGATGCTGAAGATGAAGTAGATGAATTTGATATTGATCTGGATGAATTTACAGATGAGATCGAACCATGGATCATCGACGAACTGAAAAGAGTTGGTTGTGATACAGGTAGATCAGTATTAGCATTAACAGCAGAAGAATTAGAGAGAAGAACAGATCTTGAAAAAGAAACTATAGCAGATGTAAGAAGAGTGTTGTCGGAAGAATTTGAGAAAGAATAAAACTAGTTTATAGTTTATAGTTCGTAGTTAGGAGCTCTTTAACTACAAACTACAAACTGCGAACTAAAAATTAAGAACTAAAAACAAAGAATGTCAGAATTAGCAACAAATACACCCAGATTGATGGCTGCGGCCAAGGAGTTTAACATAGGTAAAGATACCTTGGTAGACTTCCTTGTGTCCAAAGGATTCAATAATGATGACCTGAAACCCACGGCCAAACTCACCGAAGATATGTACCGTGTGTTACAGGCAGAGTTTCAACAGGATAAAGCCGCCAAGCAAAAAGCTCAACAGGTAGATCTGCCAAAAGGAGCAGGAGCTAATGAACCTAAAAAGAAAAGAGACGAAGAGGATCTTTCTTTCAAGAAAAAAGAAGCAGCAACTCCTCCGCCTCCGCCAACTCCACAACCTGCAGTGGTTGAAGAACCGGTAGCGCCGGCAGCTCCGGTGGTAGCAGCAGAGCCTGCAGTAGCAGCCCCTAAAGAAGAGGAACAGCCTTCGGGAATTACTAAGGTAGCGGCTCCTGAAATTGATGGTCCGAAAATTATTGATAAGATAGATCTGGATGCTATAGATTCTTCAACAAGACCTAAAAAATCTACCAAAAAAGCAGAAGAGAAACCTGCCGAAGAAGAGCCTAAAAAATCTACCAAGAAAAAAGAAGAAATAAAGCCTGCCGAAGCAGTTGCTCCAACTCCTGTTACACCAACACCACCAGCAGCTCCGGAACCGGATGCGCCTGCGGTGATTGAAAACATTCAGGCAGCCAAATTAACCGGTCCTAAAATTTTAGGAAAAATTGAACTGCCGGTTGATAATGATACTCGTCCGAAAAGAGGAGAATCGGAAGCTCAACGCAAACGCAAAAGAATTCCTATCGAGAAAAAAGGAGGAACTCCTCCGCCTCAAGGTGGTCAGGGTCAACCTCAACAAGGACAGGGAAATCGTCCTCCATTCCAGGGTGGTGGTAACCGTCCACAAGGTGGTGGCCAGCATCAAGGTGGCAACCGATTCAACAATAATAGAAATGCAGCTCCTGCACCACGTGGCGACAGAGAAATTGATGCAAAAGAAATTCAGGATAAGATAAAGGAAACACAAGCTAAACTTTCTGGCGGTGGCGGCAGAGGCAAAAGCCTTAAAGCTAAATACCGTAAAGCAAAGAGAGATGAACTGGCAGAACAAAGAGGTGCAGACGGAGAAGGTAGCAATAAACTTCAGGTAACAGAATTTATTTCTGTAAGTGAATTGGCTGGTTTGATGGATGTAAGTTTTGCAGACATCATCAGCAAATGTATGGCGTTAGGTATCATGGTATCTATCAATCAGCGTTTGGAAGCCGATGTAATTGAACTGGTTGCAAGTGAGTTTAATTATGAAGTAGAATTTATCGGAGTTGAAGATGTTGCTGAAATGGAAGAAGAAGACGAAGATGACAGTGAAGAAAATCAACAACCAAGAGCGCCGATAGTTACTATCATGGGGCACGTAGATCATGGTAAAACATCTTTGCTGGATTATATCAGGAACACCAATGTAATTGCAGGTGAGGCCGGCGGTATCACTCAGCATATAGGAGCATACGAAGTAACGTTAAAGGATGGACGAAATATCACCTTCCTGGATACACCTGGTCACGAAGCCTTTACGGCGATGAGGGCCCGTGGTGCAAAAGTTACGGATATTGCAGTGATAGTAGTTGCAGCGGATGATGCGGTGATGCCACAAACAAAAGAGGCTATCTCCCATGCACAAGCAGCAAACGTACCGATGATCTTTGCTATTAATAAAATAGATAGAGACGGTGCTAATCCTGAAAAAATTAAAGAACAATTGGCTGGTATGAATATCCTGGTTGAAAGCTGGGGTGGTAAATATCAAAGTCAGGAGATAAGTGCAAAACAAGGATTGAACATCGATCTGTTGATGGAAAAGATCTTGTTGGAAGCTGATATACTTGAATTAAAAGCTAATCCTGATAAGCCTGCTAACGGAACAGTGATTGAAGCATCGCTGGATAAAGGCCGTGGATATGTGGCTACTATTCTTGTACAAAACGGTACATTGAGACAAGGCGATATGATTGTATCAGGTCAATACTTTGGTAAGGCAAAAGCTATGTACAACGAACGTAACCAACGCAGTGAAATAGCTCCTCCATCTACCCCGGTATTAATATTAGGGTTGAATGGTGCGCCACAGGCAGGTGAAACTTTCAAAGTATACAGCGACGAAAGTGAAGCAAGAGAAAAAGCATACTCACGTGGACAGATATTGAGAGAACAAGGAATGAGAGCTAAGAAACATATCACGTTGGATGAGATCGGACGTAGATTAGCTTTAGGAAACTTTAAAGAACTGAACGTTATCATTAAAGGTGATGTGGATGGTTCGGTAGAAGCGTTGAGTGATTCATTACAAAAATTAAGTACCGAAGAAATTGTGGTGAAAGTGATCCATAAAGCCGTAGGTGCTATTACAGAAAGTGATGTTACCTTGGCAAATGCATCGGATGCGATCATCATTGGATTCAACGTTCGTCCTTCAATGCAAGCGGCACGTTTGGCAGAGAACGAATCTATACAGATCAAGTTGTACTCAATTATCTACAATGCAATTGAAGAAATTAAGAGTGCGATGGAAGGTATGCTTGAGCCGGGTGTTGAAGAAAAAATACTGGCTAACGTCGAAATTAAAGAAACATACAAATTTGATAAGGCTACCGTTGCAGGTTGTATCGTGTTGGATGGTAAGATCGCAAGAAACAATCGCATCCGTTTGATTAGAGATGGTATTGTTAAGTACACCGGAGAATTAGCAAGTTTGAAACGTTATAAAGATGATGCAAAAGAAGTGACCACTAATATGGAGTGCGGATTGACCATCAGAAACTATAATGATATACAACCTGGAGATATCGTAGAAGCATTTGAAGAAGTAGAAGTTAAACGTACGTTGTAATTTTTTTGAACCGGGCATTGTGACTTTGTTCAACAGTAGTGGCGTCGCACTCTTGTACAGTAACGCTTTATTGAGCTCCTTCGCAGGCAAAAACATTTGTTAAATAAACTAAAGTAAAGAGCTATTGCAGAAATAGCTCTTTACTTTTGAAAAATATTTTTTTCTAATGAAGCACATTTTCTTATTCTTTATTTCTCATTCCTTATTCCTTGTTTCTCAGGCACAGCAGCAAAAAGTAGTGGCAGATAAAATTATTGCCGTGGTAGGTAATAAAATTGTTTTAAAAAGTGAGATCGACAATACGATTTCAGACATGAAACGTCAGGGAGTGGAAGTACCTGATAATGCAGAGTGTTTAACACTTGAACAGGCAATGGGTGTAAAAGCATTGGTATTACAGGCAGAAAAGGATTCCATCCCGGTATCAGATGAAGAAGTCGCAGCAGATATTGATAATCAAATAAGATATTTTATAAATGCTTATGGCTCTAAAGAAGAGCTAGAAAAAATCTCAGGCAAATCGATCTATCAGATAAAAGAAGATTTTAAAGAAGGGTTTAGAGATAGAAAATTAGCAGCGGCTATGCGTAATAAAATTGTTGATGGCATACGCATTACTCCTAATGAAGTAAAAATTTATTTCGATAAATTACCTAAAGACAGTTTGGCGTTTTACGAAAGCGAATTGGAAATAGGACAAATAGCTGTTTATCCAAAAGCAAGCAGGGATGCAGAAGAATACGCAGTGGAACAATTGAAAGAGTTCAAGCAACAAATAGAAAGCGGAAAAAAAGATTTTTGCAGGTTAGCTGCATTGTATTCTGAGGATCCGGGAAGTAAAGACAAATGTGGCGAGTATGAGATCAATAGGAGTGAAAAGCAATGGGACCCTCTTTTTATGGCAAAAGCGTTTTCGTTGAAAGAAGGGCAAATATCAGCTCCGTTTAAAACCCGTTTCGGTTATCATATTATACAATTGGTAAGCCGTTCCGGAGATGATGCAGTAGTAAGGCATATCCTTAAAATACCACAAGTAACGGCGGTAGAATTAAAAACAGCCGTTCAAAAATTAGATAGTGTAAGAGATAAATTGGTGACTGGTAAAATTCAATTCGGCGAAGCGGTTTCTAAATACAGTGATGATGAAAGTAGTAAGTTTACGGGAGGTAGAAAACAAAATGCTGAAGGCAGTACCTATTTAACGATCGATCAACTGGATAAGGATATGATACCGGCAATTAAAAATCTGGTTCCGGGGCAATACTCAAAACCAACAGAGTTCACTGATGAAAGAGGGAAAAAAGGAATCCGTATCGTTTATCTGATCTCAAAAACAGAACCACACAGAGAAAATCTGAAAGATGATTATGGTAAGCTGGCTGCAAGAGCATTGGAAGACAAGAAAGGCGAAGCCCTGGATAATTGGTTCAACAAAAAAATATTAGGTTATTATATTAAGGTAGATGAACAGTATAAAAGTTGCCCTGAAATATCAAAATGGGTAAAAGCTTCTGCCGTTAATGTAAATTAATACAAAATAAAATCTGCTTGTAAGCGTATAGCCAAAAGCTATACGCTTTATTTTTGCAGTAATACAGGTAAATAAATGATTCTTTCATTTCTGAAATGAAGAAATAAAATAAAATATTTTGATAGAAAAAAAACAACAGATAAAACGGGAGGATAAAACGGTGCTGGTTGGTGTTATTACATCCGATCAGACTGAGCAACAGTTGACAGAATACCTGGATGAGTTGGCTTTTTTGGCTGAAACAGCAGGTGTGATCGCAGTAAAGAGGTTCACACAAAAATTAGCACATCCGGATAGTAAAACATTTGTAGGAAAGGGTAAACTGGAAGAGATCAGGAAATACGTGAGTATGAATAGAGAGGTTGAACTGGTGATCTTTGATGATGAACTGACGGGCTCTCAGATCCAGCATATTGAGAAAGCGTTGGGAGTAAAAACCATCGATCGCAGTGATTTGATATTGGACATCTTTGCCAGCAGGGCAAAAACGGCGCAAGCCAAAACGCAGGTAGAACTGGCGCAATACCAATATATTTTACCCCGACTAAAAGGTATGTGGAAGCATCTGGAAAGACAGGGGGGGGGCGTAGGAACAAGGGGGCCAGGTGAAACAGAGATAGAAACGGATAGACGTATTGTAAAAGATAAGATCAGTTTATTACGTAAACGTCTACTCGAAATTGACAAACAATCTTTTACTCAAAGAAAAGAAAGAGGTGAATTTATACGAGTGTCATTAGTGGGATATACTAATGTGGGTAAATCAACCATAATGAATCTGTTAAGCAAGAGCGAAGTGTTTGCAGAAAATAAATTATTTGCAACATTAGATACTACCACCAGAAAAGTAGTGTTTGAACAAACCCCTTTTTTATTGAGTGATACAGTAGGGTTTATCCGAAAGCTGCCGCATCATCTGGTAGAAAGTTTTAAAAGCACATTGGATGAGGTAAGAGAGGCTGATATTTTATTGCATGTAGTTGATATTTCTCATCCACAATATGAAGAACAATTGGCAGTGGTAAATAAAACCCTCGCCGAGTTAGGAGCCGCTGAAAAGCCAACCGTTACTATTTTCAATAAAATGGATAAGTATGAAGACCAGGTATTCGATGAATGGTTGGAAGAAGGCGTAAAAAAAGAGATATTGGCAGATCTGAAACAACGCTGGCAAAATGAGACAAAAGATAATTGTGTATTTGTATCGGCACTGGCCAAAACTAACATTGATAACCTCCGCCAAACGATTTTAAACAAGGTAAGGGAGATGTACCGCATCAGGTACCCGTATAAAGCGGAGTTTTTTTATTAAAAATCGCTAAAAACATTAAAAATTTTGCGATAAAAAACTAAAAACCCCTTATTTTTGCACTCCCTTTTAAAGGTCTTGAGGTTCAAGTCCTGAAGGGGGAGAAAAAAACATATTCCTCCTTAGCTCAGTTGGTTAGAGCATCTGACTGTTAATCAGAGGGTCTCAGGTTCAAGTCCTGAAGGGGGAGCAGATAGGGTAAAGGGTTTCAGTAAATGAAGCCCTTTTTTCATGCAGTCATTCCGACACAATTCCGACACAAGGTATAAATAAGGTCTTTTTTTACATTGCCAAACCTCAAATATTACTTCGCATTTTTGGGGTTAATGTAAGGTCGCTTTGGGAAATCAATTTCATCTAAGGTATATTCTAATACAATTGTTAGTTCTGTAATAAATAGAGGGTGTTTGTATATTTCAGGATTGAGTTGAGAAATTATTTTCCAATTTACAGCCTTTCTTTTATTGTTTAGTTTTATTTCGGGTCGGTTACTTTGTAACTCCATTGTTTTTTCTTTTCCCGATACTCTTATTCTTTCTATTTGCTCACTAAGGTAATAGCGTTCAAATGACAGTTTAAATCTTTTACTGCCAACTGAAAAATCCAATTTTCCTGTGATTCCGTTTTCCATCATGTTGCTAAATCTAAATCAGGTAATTCGTAATAATCAAAAGGTTGAAGGGGGTCTGGGTTTGTTCTGAAATCCCGATCAATTGTATGAGCAATCATAAAATCAGATGGTAACTGATACTTAGCTATTTCTAAAATTCTTTCGTCTGTTAAATCATTCATTAACCATTCATAGGCTAAATCTTCGGTCAATATTGTAGGCTGTCTTTTTTTTGAATTATGAATAATAGACATTAACTCATTAGCCTCAGTTGTAACTATAGCAAATGTATCCATTGTTTCCCCGGTTACTTTGTCAGTCCATGTATTATAAATCCCCGCCATGTACATAGGCTCATCTTCATTGTAAAAATCTATCAAGTATGGGTATGTAAATTCCTTTTTTGAGTCATGAGGTTTATAGTGCCTCCATTCAAAAAAATGAGTAGCCAGGACTAAACATCTTTTTTTACGGGCTGCATCTGCCCACATTGCTTTTTTTCCCGATGAATTTATAAGTAAGTTTTCTGATTTAGCATTTAACCACGGTATTGCTGCCTGTCTTTCTTTTGTCCTTGGATTAATCCCTTTCCTTACAAGTTTTAAATCCTCAATTGAATTAATGTAGTTAGGTATAAACTCCCAATGCATCATTTTAATATCGAAATTGGTTTTATCTTCATTTGGAACAATAACAGCCCAATCCCCATATTCAAACCCACTCTTTAAAACTTCTAAAGCTGCAGCAATGCCAAATTGTTTTTCAATTTGTTTTAACCTTATGTACTGTTGTTTAGTGACCCTATGCCCCATGTAATTACACATATTAAAAAACTTTTTTACCCTTTAAAAATAGTATTTGAATTTACTCAATTTACTCAATTTTACTCATTTGTTTTAGGAATATTATTTGATACTGTTTGTAAAACTGCTTCAATTTGGTTTAGCTGTTCCGGTGTAAGCTGTTTAATTGTTTCTTGACTAAGTTTTGTTTGGTTAATCTGAATGTAATTGTTTTGAGTATTTATATTAATTCCCGATTGATTTCCAAAATAACCCATTACCTCAAAGTAAAGTCTCGCAGCTTTTACATTGCCTCCATCCTGTACTGCTATCTTTATAACTTTTGCTAAAACCCTGTCAGCCATAAATTTGAATTGCTTTAATTGTGCGGCATAAAGAGGGTTATCCGCATAATCTTTCAAATGTTTATGAATGGTCTGCCTACTTAATCCGGTATCAGTTGAAAGTTGGTTTTTTGTAGGCATCTTACCGGTTTCCTCAATTAGCTTTGTCATAGATAGGGTAATTAAGTAGTGATTGTTTTCCCAAAGTTGGTTTTTTGTAGTAGTGGGTAAAATCTCATCAATCTTTTCTAATAGTTCATCTTTTTGCTCCCCAGTAAAATTATTAATTCGATCGGTTAGGATTTTATAAAATTCAACCCTTTCATTTTTGTTAAGTATATCAAGATCAACTTTGCTTATTTTATTCTTACTGAATAAAATATCAATAGGATTTTTTTTCGTCAACTTTTGTAAACCTTGTTTTTGTATTTTCATGTTAATTAGCATTTATAATTAGATAATGTTTTAGTTCCTGTAACCGGTTGAGATAAGGTAAAAACGTTTCATTGCCTTCATATCTTTTGATTGTTAAAAAGTGGGTTTCAATGAAAAGAGAAATATTTTTAATTGTTTCGCCCTGCTTAAATTTGACAGGCTTCTTTGGTAATACTATTCCGGCAAAGTAATTTTCAAGGGCTGCAATATCATACCCCCAACTTTCTTTTTTAAGTGGTTCAGCATCTTGTTTATTAAAAAAATAAGTTTGTTTAGGGGCTTCACTATTTTCACCTTTTTCACTTTTGGGTATTGGTTTAAGTTTAGGCTGTTCAATGGAGGGCAATGCTTCAACTTTACCGGGTTTAAATTTTCGCCAATCCATTTTTATAAGTACGTCTGCAATATCCGCCCCCTTTTCTTTTAGTTCAGTTGGTGCAAATGTTTCTAATAGATCGGAAACAATAAACCGTGTACCCGGTAAAAGGTTAGTAAGTTCTTTTGCCTTATTGCTCCAAAGTTCAAATGATTTGCCGTCTTTGGAAAGATCAGGAAACAAATAAACATCTTTGCCTTGTAGGGCTTTGCATTTATCTAAATTCAGACTTGACAAATTGTAAACTGCTAACCAAAGTAAATTTTCGGGGCTTTCAGGTAAACCAAAATACAAAGAACAATAAACGGCTGTTTTAGGGGCTTCAACCAAAGCAATCGGGTTTAGTGAGTGCTTATTTAAAAGGTGTTCACCAAACAAGCACGAAACAATTTTTTCATTGTTTTTATAATCGTTCAACCAAAGTGGCAAAGCTTCATTTTTCCTTTGTTGGTGTTTCTCAATTATTGAATGTAAAAAATCTGTTCCGGTGGTGTGGTTTGTTTCGTCAAATTGCTTTACTTGAATTGCCCGGACGTTTCCGCCTTTATCAATGAAAGGAAAAGTAATTGCCCCAGCCCTGTAACCATTGCAAACAGTACCTAAGTAATATTGAGAAATTATCTTTTCAACTTCAACCATTTCAAATGGGTAAGGAACACGGCTTAAAATGTTTTGAATAAAAACATTCATTTCATAACCTTCAGGCTTTAATGTTTTCTTAAATACTTCAATCGGTATAAAGGAAAGGGGCTTTGAAATGTGCTTTATTTTTCTTGCCTGTGGTTTCCAGTTGCCCGAATATTCGCCCCGTTCCTTTTCAAATATCATTTTTGAATAACCGTCTTTGTATGGGTTGAGGTGGTAAGAACATTTACTTTCACGGTCGCAGCGTCCGTATTGTTCCGGCAATAAGTCGCTTGTATTGGTGTCTATGTATTGTACAAAGGTTTTGTTATTACATTCAGGGCAAAGGCTTTTTTTGCTGCCTTTCTGTAATTTATATCTGTATTCTTTTGTCATTGGTGAAAAAAGTGAAAAAGGTGAACGTCTAAAACAAACTTATTTTTTTCTAAAAAGCTTCATTTTCAAGGGTAAGAAAAGCTACATTTCCAATATTCCTTTTCTCAACCGTTACCCCAAAACTTTGCAGCCTTTTAATAAAATTGGTTTTGTTTACCGGCTTAAACCCGTCATCTATACAAAAGGAACGGTAAGCTGTATAAAGGTCTTTTATAACCTTGTAGTCGCTGGGGCTAGGTTTGAAATTGTTTTCCTCAATAAAAAGCTTTACACTATCTGAAAGGGTTTTGTATTGTTCAACCGCTTTTTTTGCTGCTTCGCAATCTGAAAATTTCTTTTGTAATAATAGCCTGTTAAGCCCTTCTAACACCCAGTTGAAAACTCCCGAAAGTTCACTTTCAATAATCTTTGTATGTAGTTGTTTATCTTGCTCCGCTTCAGGTATTGTAACATCAAATGGAATAATTAAAAACCGTCTGAAATAAGCGTTTGTGTGTTCAACTTCTTTCGGTAATTCGTTACAGTTGAAAATTAGTTTTGCATACTGTTTTATCTGCATTGGTTTGCCATAAGGCAAACGGGCTTCAACCGGTTCACCTGAAACCAATTGTTTGAAAATTGAAGTTTCAAGATTACCGTTTATTTCACTTGCATAGTTTACAAGTTTGTTTGCAATCATTGCTCTAAAATATCCGGTTGCATCAGTAAGGCTTTGTAAAGAATAACTGCAAACGTTTTCAACCCCCAACAAAGCATTTACAATTTCAAAAAATACAGACTTGCCATTTGCTCCAGTTCCGTAAAGTATTAAAGCCTTTTCCTCTTTTACTGAATTGTTGCCGTTCTTAATAAATACAAAGCCCAAAAATTCGGCAAGTACTTTTTGCCTTTCAATATCGGGTAATACTTTGTTCAAGTAAGATATAAACAAGGGGGCTTTAGCTTCAGGGTTGTAATCAAATGGCAATTGATATGTAAGAAAGTCGCCCCGATCAAATTGCCTTAGTTTAGTTCCTTTGTGTGTTACTTCAAAAGTTCCATTTTTCAAATTGATATAAACCGCTTCTTTAGTTGTTTCGGGTGTTGGCAAGTACGCAGTTGAAATAAATTGTTTAATTAACTTTTCACGAAATTCATAAAACCGTGCTGTGAATTTTGCTACATTCATTTTTTCGGCTGCTTCACCTAAAAACTTTTGGAAAACTTCTTTTTCAATGTATGTCCAGTAAGCCCCATTGTATAGGTAAATAAATTCCATGTTCTTACATAAGCCCCAATGGTTTCTTTCTGCAATTGCTATTGTGTTTTCAATCGATAATACTAAGTAGTGTTTTGCATTTATTTTTAATTTATCCAATTGCTTTACTACTTCTTTTTTTTGCTCACTTTCAGGGTTAAGTGTTTCAAGTTGCTTTCTTAATTTCTCAACTTCTGGAAAGGCTAAGGCTTCAAAGTCCAACGGTTCAAACTGTTCAACTAATTGGTTTAAAATTTCCGTGTGTGGTGTCGGTTCATTTTTCTTTACTAATACCTGAAGGTGGTTTAATAAAGTTGCTGAATTATTAAGATCGCTAAATGCTGGGTTAATCTTTATAGCTTCCATTTTAGAAAAGGTTTAATTGTGAAGTGATAGGAAACAAATCGGGATTGGTAGTGAGGAAATTTGCAAGATGTTTTGTTATTTTACAATACCCTTTTTTTACTTCGGCTAATTGCCCGGCTTTCTGCAATTTCATTTTGTACCTACAAAGATTAGGTCTGTAAATATTCAATGCCGTTGCTGTCATTGTAGCGGTTGCACAATTCTTTTGCAGGTAAGTATAAACTTGCTGCAATTCGTTATCTTTGCTTAGTCTTTTATGCTGGGGGTTAGTTGAATGTTTACGCATTTCTAACCTCCTTTTTTTTGCTCAAAAAATTATCGGTTTCCACTGCCAATTCAGAAACCGTTTTTTTCTTTCCTTGTTTTAAATAATTAATTAATTCAATTTTTGAAAAGTAAACCCGTTTACTTCGCTTCATGCAAGGGAGTGCGTTTTTGGAAATAAGAGAGTACACCGTAGGAACGGAAAGGGTCAGGAATTTTGCAGCATCCTGAACAGTTAAAAGCTGGTCAGTTTCAGGCACGCTTTCGTTGCTCTTGGATAATAGTAGTCTTTTTATTTCGCTTACTTCATTTGAAAGTAAACTAAGGGCTTTGGGTAAATTTTCAAAAGTAATTTCCATTTTACATTGCCTGCTGTTTTATACAGGCAATGCAAACTATCAGGATATTAAAGCTTTTTTAAGGGTTCAGTAAGTGTGGTAAAAAAGAAAGTAAGAAAGTAAAAACAAAAGTAATTACCACTCTCTTTTTACTTTGTTTCCAAAGTTGTTTTTAATATTATCAAATTCCCAGTTGATAAAATTATCTGTAAGTAATCTTATGTATTTGGGTTGGCATTGTGTTGTATTTTCATATTCAGTACTACACATTAAATAAAATTCATAAAAACGCTTAACAATAAAAAGCCTTTCTCTTTTGCCGTAATTAATGGTTTGTTTTTTAATATCAGTTTTTCCATAAAAAGCCTTTTCAATAAAAGAATTTAGTTGTTCATTTGTCAGGAAAGGTTTATTATTCTTACTATTTGTTTCTGTAAATTTTGCAAAGTGCTCTTTTGGTACACTTATTGGCATTGCATTGCAAAATACATTTACAGAATCATTTGAATTACTTAAATCTTTTTCTTGTTCAGGTGTTTTAATACTTCGGTGTTCCTTTGTTGAAAACTCTTTATACCAAAATTGAAATAGGTTTTTGATATTCAGTTTATCAATGTCCGGTTTCTGAAAATGAGGGTTAAAGATCACACCTAACCTTGTTAAAATAACATTGAAATATTTTTCAACATCGCTTAAAACCTTAATATTATAAGTTGTTTTAAAATATTCTCTTTGGTCAGTTCCTGGAATATTTAAGGCTTGCTCTTCTCTTTCAGCAATTAATTCCTTTATAAATAATTGATCAGAATTTATTTCACGGCGAATGAATTTACTTTTTATTACACCAATAATCCTGCTAATGTCTTTTTTTGCCTCTTCTAATGAAACCGCATCTTTTCTTGCTTCACTGTCATATTGTTTTTTCCAATATTTTTGTAATTCACTATAAGGTGTTGATTTATTAAAGTAATCTATTATGCTGTTAAGTTTGGGGTAGTTTTTTAAACTTATTATACTTTCATTATTATTAGATATTTTGGATTGTTTTGCTTCAGCTTTTTCGCACCAACTTAAAAAACTGTCTTTTTGTTGAGGTGTAATATTTATCGGCAATAAATCCCTTGTATGTGAAAGCCAGTCCATTTTTTCGCCCCCGTTTCTTTCAAAATTTCGCAAATGAAATTCCAACTGTTCGGGTATTTTTTCAGGAGGTAAACTTTTAATTTCAGTCTGAAAACTAAAATCGTTAAGACTCTTAAAAAACATTGTGTATTGCCTTAAACCTATTTCACCTGAACCATAATTGTTTACAATGTTACCCAGCTTTATAGCGTAATAAATCCTTATCGGCTTTGGCTTCAAATTGCTATCTAAGTCATAAAGCCAATTCAGGTACATATTAAGTAATACCGCCCTTTCAGAATTGATTTTAAATGAAGCTGTAAGTTCTAAGCTTTTGACTGTGTTTTTTGTTATTTGAATTTCATTCGCTTTGAAATTTTCGTTGGCGGCTTTCTCAATAAAAATATTTCCAGTACTTCTTTTTAATTCTTTAATGAATAATTGTTTTTTTCTTTCAAAATAAACTGGTATTAAATCTTTATCCCAATAAGGGAAAGGAATATTATTTTCACTCTTATCAAATATCAATAGGGTGGCATCTGAACCGGAATAAATTTTTTTCTCTTTATTTGAAGCAAAAAAACAACCGCTTTTGTTGTAGTGGTATGCTTCATATTGTGGGTTTGTTTTGAAGTTTTTAATTTGGCGTTCATTAAATCCAGTTTCCTTTAATTTGCCAATAGTTAATTTTTCAATCATTGTCTTTTAAGCTTTTCTAAATTTACTAAACTATTTTGCAAATGCAGTTAAAGCATTTGTAGTTTCATGTATTTTTTCAACCTCAAATCCGGCAAGATAGCTTTTAGTTGTTTTCATGTCGCTATGTCCTAAAGCTTCGCTAATAAATTCCATGCTTACCCCTGAATTTCTTAAAACGGTTGCAAAACTATGTCGGGCAAAATAGGTAGTTACTTCTTTATTTATTTTAAGATCTTTCGCAATTAGTTTCATGTACTTGTTGATCGTTTTGGTAAGTTGCTGTATTACCTTTCTTTCTCTTTCGGCTGTCATTCCTTTTTGAAGGTGAGGAAAAACATAGCTTTCAGGGTTGATTGAAGGAACGCCCCAGCTTTGTATTACTGCCTTTGCTTCAGGCTTTAATGATACTACTATTTTTTCGCTGTCTTTTTTGTTTCGCTTAGTCTTTGCCCTTTCATATTTCAATATGTCGCCTTCAATATTTTTCCGTTTTAATAAACAAAGGTCTTTTACATTTAACCCATTGCATAGGTAAATGAAAATCCAGTAATCTTTTGCCATTGCTTCAGTAGTTCCGGGTTTAGTTTCATAATGGAATATTTGAGCAATTTCCTGAAGGGTTAAAGCTTTTTTAATGTTCTTACTTGTAGGTATTGAATATTTACCCTTGCCTTCGCCAAAGGGGTAAAGGCTTTTGTCAATACTTGCCCTATTAAATATTGCTCTTAAACTTCTTAAATAAATTCCAACAGTAGTTTTACTTTTCTCTTTTTCCAACATCCAATTTTCATATTGCATTAATAGGGGCTTTGTAATATCTGCATACTTCAAACCCTTTTTAAAACTTTCAATACTTTTTTTAGCAACTTCATAACTTACAGCCGTACCAATCCTTTTTTCCTCTTTTAATTCCTTTATGTATTTATCAAATCCAAATGCTATGCTATCCGCCGCATCTCTATTTTCTAAATAAATATCTTCAAACATTCCAAAAGTAAAAACCGGCAAGGCTTCAACTGCTTCAATGGCTTTACTTTCAAATGAATGAATTTTATTGTAAAGCGCTTTGTCTGCTTCATTCCGTCTTTTTGCAGTCATAACCCTTTCAAAATCGGTTGCTTTTATACTTATTCCTGTGGGGTAATACTTCTTTTTTCTTTGGCTTGTAATCTTGATTGTAACGGAACAATTGCCGTCTTTTTGGGGGTGGTATTTGTCTATAAATGCGGAAACGGTTGCAGTATTCATAACGTTGTATTTTTAACTGTGTGGTAACTCCGACACAATTCCGACACAAAAATACAAATTAACACGAAATAACCATAAATAAACAGATATTGTTAAAAGGCTTATTATTGCTGTATTTACGGGGGGTTACTATTCTTTTTGGTAGTTTATTATTTCTTTATTTTGGGGTAAATTTATGACTGTTAATCAGAGGGTCTCAGGTTCAAGTCCTGAAGGGGGAGCAGAAAAAAGTAATAAAGCCTTGAAGTGATTCAGGGCTTTGTTGTTTTCCATAACTAGACGGCCCCACTTCTTCATATAAAGGACTTTTCAATCATAGCTTATGCAAAGACATAAGCGATATGTATTGTCTGAAATAATTTAATGTGTAATTAATACACATTAAATATGTATATTTGCAAAAAATATAACTATGCAAAAAATACTTGTATCTCTCCTTTTGTCTTCGATGGTTTTATTTTCATGTTCAAAAAATGACGTTTTAAATGACACTGCTAATGAAACAGTGCAACCACAAAAAAATGTTGCTGCAAGGCCTTCAGCACTGGAACCAATAAAGTTGTATAAATCATGGTCGGTAAATGCCTGGGTATATGCCGGTTTTTATACAAAAAGGAAAAGCTTTTATGCGGAGGTAGCTAATCTTGCTTATAATAAAAAAGTATCGGCACATCATAAAATGGCAGATGGAGTCTGGCTTGATATTCCATTAAAATATATTTCGTCTACACCCTATAATACTGAGATATGGGGAACGGAATATGATTATTCTACTTATATCACTTCTGCCACCTTAGGAAATGAGTTTGCGATGAAGTACGAAGTAAATCAACAAACCTATTGGGACAATAACAAAGGAGCAAATTATACTGTTAGCGGATCGGATGGAATGTATTTACAGGAAGGATTGAATGTTAGTGTTGATACAATGATGTCATATTTTAATAATTACACCGCCAATAATACCGGAGCATCAGTTTTTAATATTGTAACTGATGTTAGAAATATTGCTTACAATAAAAATGTGAATGTGGTTTATACAACCGATGGCTGGAAATCTGTTAAAACTCTTCCATTGGCATTTGCACAATATTATGCAATAGGAAATGGCGTAACGTTGGTCAATCCAAACAGATTCGGTATAGAAAGATGGACTTCGTCTATAGCCGTAGATCCATCCGTACAACAAATACAATATGCGGTTTCATACAAAGTAAATGGAACAGAATATTGGGATAATAATTTTGGAAAGAATTATACAGCAATTCTAAAAAAATATTGATTGATCTAAGGTTTGATTTTTTTCCGTATTTAAAAAATTATTATAGTGGTAAAATAAGCAAAGCCCTGAAGGAATTCGGGGCTTTACTTATTTCTAGATGTTTTTTACTGCATCCAAAATGTGGTAATCATGTAAGATGTTCAAACAATTGTGTAATACTTACCGTAATTAATGAACGGACCTTTGCGAAGTGACAATATAGTCACCCAGTAAAAGAAAAAACATGAAACTAATACATTATTTAACATTGGTTGCAATAGCATCAGTTGCGTTTATTGTTGGCTGTAAGAAAGATACATTTGTTGAAACAGTTGGACTTTGTCCGGTTGTAGTATCTACAAATCCTGCGAATGCCGCCATAGGTGTTCCTGTAGACGAGCTGATTTCTGCAACATTCAATGAAGAGATCAATCCGGCAACAATTACCGAAACGTCATTTACAGTAGAGGGACCTACAGCAGTGTCGGGTTCTCTTTCATATAGTGGAACTACTGCTTACTTCAGGCCATCTGCTTCTCTTTTGCCTAATACTACGTATACAGGAAAAATTACAACGGAAGTTAAAGATCTGAAAGGAAATGCCTTACAGGTTGATCATATCTGGACCTTCAGTACTGGCGCAACGATGGCTCCTACAGTAATTTCTACTGATCCGGAAGACAATGCTACCGGCGTATTTCTGAATAAAATTGTTAGTGCAACGTTTAGCATGCCGATGAATTTTTCTACGATCAATGCTTCAACCTTTACTTTAAAGCAAGGGTCAATAAATATATCAGGAACATTTTCAAATTCAGGATCAACTGTATTTTTTAATCCTGATGTTGATCTGAGTCCCGATAAAGTATATACGGCTACGATTACAACCGGAGCTAAAAATACTATTGGCACTTCGTTGACAAATAACTATACATGGTCATTCACAACCGGAACAATTACAGCGCCTACAGTGATTACTACCGATCCTGTGAATAATGCTACAGGAGTACCATTGAATAAAGTTGTTACAGCATCATTTAGTATGTTGATGGATGCTTCTACAATTAATAATTCAACTTTTAGTTTAAAGCAAGGCGCTACATCAGTGGCAGGAATAGTTTCATACACAGGAACAACTCTGTCCTTTACGCCTACCAATCCTTTAACGGCAAATACTGTGTATACCGCTACTATTACTACAGGAGCAAAGAATATATCAGGTACGCCGTTGGCAAATAATTATAGCTGGACCTTTACAACTATATCTACTGGTGCACCTACGGTTATTTCTACCGATCCGGTAAACAATGCAACAGGTGTTGTAGTCAATAAAATTGTTACCGCTACTTTCAACACAGCAATGGATCCATTGACCATTAACACAACAACTTTTACATTAAAGAAAGGGACTACGTTGATTCCGGGAGTTGTTTCATACTCAGGTACAACAGCTTCTTTTAAACCTTCGATAAATCTTTCTGCAGGTACAACCTATACCGCTACTATTACTACTGGAGCTAAGAATACATCTGGTACCGGTCTTGTAAATAATTATGTATGGACCTTTACAACTGGAGTAACAATAGCACCTACAGTTATTTCTACTGATCCGGCAAACAATGCTACCGGAGTTACACTAAATAAAATTATAACAGCAACTTTCAGTATGCCAATGAATCCGTTAACAATAAACAGTGCAACATTTATTGTGAAACAAGGATCAGCATCTGTAGCAGGGACAGTGTCATATTCAGGTTCAACAGCTTCGTTTACTCCTAACAGTAATCTTTTATCAAATACAACTTACACTGCTACCATTACAACAGGAGCAATGAATATGTCAGGAGTTGCTATGGCAAATAATTATACCTGGAGTTTTTCAACTAAGCCATCGGCCGGAGCGCCATTTGTAAATCTTAATTCGGTAGCTCGTTTTGGAATTATCGCCGGCGTAGGTGTGATGAACAATGCAGGATTTAGTCAGATACGTAACATGGATGTAGGTATAAGTCCGGGTGTTCGTTCTTCCATAACAGGGTTTCCTCCGGCTATAGTTGTAAACGGGGCGATCTATGCCTCAGATGATGTTGCGCCTCCGGGTGTTGCTGCTATGTTATCACAAGCTAAAATAGATTTAACCAACGCATATCTTTTTGCCGAAGGAGCAACTTCTCCTGCACCGGTTACAGTAGCCGGCGATCAGGGAGGGAAAACATTAGCACCGGGTATTTATAAATCAACATCAACTCTGTTAGTACAAAATGGAGATCTGACATTAGATGCACAAGGAGATGCCAATGCTGTTTGGATATTTCAGGTAGCAGCAGCTTTTACAACTGTTGGAGGAGCTGGTGGAAATATTATTCTTAGTGGAGGAGCTCAGGCAAAAAATATTTTCTGGCAAACTGGTAGTTCTGCTACCATCGGAGATAATACTTCGTTCAAAGGAAATGTATTGGCTTTAACATCTATAACAATGAATTCGAATGCAACAGCGGTGGGAAGAATGCTTGCAAGAAACGGGTCAGTAGTTCTAACCAGTACAAATATTATCACTAAGCCTTAAATAAAATAACATGAAATCAAATAATAATTATAAAACAGCTGCAGGAAAAATTTTTTCTGGAAATAGGCTGAATTTTAAAAACCTTATTGCTGGTGCTTTAATCGTAACAGCCTTTCAAACACCCGTTCAGGCCCAGGAAGCGACATACACAAAGCCTTCATGGTGGTTTGGGGCAGCAGCGGGTGCAAATATAAATTTCTATCGTGGGTCTACACAGGAACTGAATGCAGACTTTACTCCTCCGGTAGCTTTTCATAATGGAACAGGTGTAGGCTTGTATGTTGCACCACTCATTGAGTATCATAACCCAGCATCAATGCTAGGAGTGATGCTGCAGGCAGGCTATGATAGCCGTAAAGGATCATTCAAAACAGTCAATACTCCTTGCAACTGTCCGGCAGATCTGTCAACTGATCTGAGTTATGTAACGATAGAACCAAGTTTGCGTTTGGCGCCGGCGAAATCTAATTTTTATTTATATGCCGGTCCTCGTTTTGCATTCAATGTAAAAAAATCTTTTACCTATAAGTTGGGCATTAACCCGGCATATCCGGGGCAGGCGCCTAATGCCGATGTGAAAGGAGATCTTAGTAATATTAAAAATTCTCTTATCTCCATGCAGGTAGGAGCAGGATATGATATTCCGATTTCATCTCAAACAATGCAAACACAATTTGTACTTTCTCCTTTTGTTTCTTTTCAGCCTTATTTTGGTCAGTCTCCACGTACAACAGAAACCTGGAATGTAACCACTTTAAGAGTTGGAGCTGCATTAAAATTTGGAATGGGGAAGAAAATTTCCAGAAATCCGGAAACAGTCGGACCTATGAACACGATTCAAACACTTGATCCATCGGTGAAATTTACAGTGTACGTACCTGAAAATGATCCAACAAAAACTAACAATATAAAAGAAACATTTCCGATTCGCAATTATGTGTTCTTTGATCTTGGATCGAGTGCTATACCGGATCGATACGAATTGTTGAAGAAAGATCAGGTGAAAAATTTCAAAGAAGACAATCTGGATCAGTTTGTTCCTAAAAATTTATCAGGCCGTTCAGAAAGACAGATGACCGTTTATTACAATGTATTGAATATACTTGGCGACAGGATGGGTAAAACCCCTTCTGCAACCATTAAGTTGGTAGGGTCTTCTGAAAGTGGTCCCGAAGATGGCCAAGCTATGGCGATGTCAATTAAAGATTATCTCGTAAATATTTTTGGAATTAATGCAAATCGGATCGCTATTGAAGGAAACTACAAACCTAAAATTCCTTCTGAACAACCAGGCCGTACCACAGAGCTTATATTATTACGTGAAGGAGATCGCAGGGTTTCTATTGAAAGTAGTTCGCCTCTATTATTAATGGAATTCCAAAGTGGACCAAGTGCGCCATTGAAACCTGTAGAAATTGTAACTGCACCGAAAAACAGTTATGTTGTATTTATGAATGAAGATAAAAAGAAAACATTGTCTTCATGGTCTGTAGAAGCTAAAGATGAAAATGGCAAAAGGCAAAGCTTCGGGCCTTACACACAAGAAAAAGTGAGCATACCTGGCAAATCTATTTTAGGTAATACACCACAAGGCAATTATAGAATTACGATGAAAGGAGTTACTAATGATGGTAAAATAATTACCAAAGACACATTGGTACATTTGGTGCTTTGGACTCCAGCGGCTACCGGCGAAACGCTTAGGTACAGTGTTATTTATGAATTCAATGAATCTAAAGCGATCTCTATTTATGAAAAATACCTTACCGATGTGGTTACTCCTAAAATTTCTGCAGGCGCAACGGTAGTGATACACGGGTATACTGATATCATCGGAGACGAAATATATAATAGAAATTTATCATTGGCAAGAGCGAATGATGTAAAAGGAATTCTTGAGAACAGCCTTGCAAGGGCCGGAAGAAGCGATGTTAAATTTGAAGTATTCGGATTAGGTGAAGATGAAAGAGTGTCGCCATTTGAAAATAAATTTCCGGAAGAACGTTTTTATAACAGAACAGTAGTTATCGATATTATCCCTAAGCAATAGCTCATAGATCAGCTATAGCTATAGTCTGCCTGACTTTCAGGCAGGCTATTTTTTTTACTACCAGGTGATACGCAAGAATTGTATCTTTAAAGGAAGTATTAGTGAAATGTGGCAGAAATAAAATGCTGGTACTTTTAATAATAAACAACCTTGAAGCTTTTTATTAAATACATGGTGAGTGTTCGGTGCAAAATGATGGTGAAAGAGCAATTGAAAAAGCTCGGACTTCATTTCACCAAAGTGGAATTGGGGGAGGTAGAGATAATGGAAAATATCACACCAGAGCAAAGAGAACAATTAAAAGTTGCATTGAATAGATCAGGCCTTGACCTGATGGATGATAAGAAAGCTGTATTGATAGAAAAAATAAAAAATGTGATCATTGAAATGATCCATTATACAGACGAATTGCCCAGAACAAATTTTTCTGATTACTTAAGCGAAAAATTAAATTACGACTATACTTACTTATCCAACCTCTTTTCAGAAACAGAAGCTATTACTATAGAGCATTTTATCATTATTCATAAAATAGAAAAAGTAAAGGAGTTGATCATTTACGATGAACTGAATCTTACGGAAATTGCCTGGAAACTGCATTACAGCAGTGTAGCACATCTCTCTCATCAGTTTAAAAAGGTAACCGGCTTAACGCCTTCCTATTTTAAATCTCTCAAAAAGAAAAAAAGAAGCCCACTCGATAATCTGTGAATTATGTAACTTATTTCTAAAGTTATGTAATGTTTCCACTTTCAAAGAGAAGACCTTTGTTCCTAACAAGTTACACTATTGAAGTTATTCATTAAATATATGGTAAGCAATCGTTGCAAAATGGTTGTGAAGGAAGAGTTGAAAAAACTCGGTTTGCATTTTGTTATTGTCGATCTCGGCGAAGTAGACATTATGGAAAACATTTCTTTGTCTAAAAGGGAGGAATTAAAAGCGGCTTTGTTTGTCTCCGGACTAGAATTAATGGACGATAAGAAAGCTGTATTGGTGGAAAAAATAAAAAATGTGATTATTGAAATGGTTCATCAGTCTGATGAGGTCATAAAAACAAACCTCTCCCATTTTTTGAGTGAAAAATTAAATCACGATTACACATACCTGGCAAATCTGTTTTCAGAAGTTCAAGGAACAACCATTGAACAATATACTATCGCTAATAAAGTGGAAAGAATTAAAGAATTAATTATTTATGATGAGTTGAATATAACTGAAATAGCCTGGAAAATGAACTACAGCAGTGTAGCACATTTATCCAACCAGTTCAAAAAAGTTACAGGGCTGTCCCCATCTCATTTTAAACAATTAAAAAATAAAAGAAGAAGCCCGATTGAGGATATTTGAAAACAATAAAAAAATGCAGTGACTATGGCGAAAAAAATAATATCTGATAGAGATGAGTTAACCCAGCTGCGGAAAGAGCTTGTTCTTAGAAAAGTTGAAACAAATAAACTGGTAAAGGAGTTGGTTACTGCCAGAAAGGAATTGCTTTTTCAAAATAAGGAAAAGGGTAAACGGGCAACAGAGTTAGGGATAGCCAATAAAGAGTTGGAGTTTCAAGGAGGCGAAAAGGAAAAACGAGCAGCAGAGTTGGGTATAGCAAATAAAGAATTGATCTTTCAAACGGGAGAAAAGAAAAAACGAGCAGCAGAGTTGGTGATTGCAGATAAGGAACTTGAATTTCAAACACAGGAAAAAAAGAAGAGAGCCGCTGAATTAGGAATTGCAAATCTTGAATTGATATTTCAGACAGGAGAAAAGAAAAAACGAGCAGCAGAGTTATTGATAGCAGATAAAGAGCTTGATTTTCAAAATAAAGAAAAAAAGAAAAGAGAAATTAAGAATAAGAAACTAGAAGCAACCAGCAATTCTGCTATAATGACATCACAATACTCAAGAAGTTTAATTGAAGCCAGTCTTGACCCGTTAGTTACAATCAATTCTAAAGGATTGATCACTGATATAAACGAGGCGATGATAAAGGCGACGGGCAAACCTCGAAAAAACATTATAGGGACATATTTTGCGGATTATTTTGTTGAAACAAAAAAAGTAAAAGAAGTGTATGAACAGGTATTTGGTGACGGATATGTAATGAACTATCCGCTGACAATTATCGACGGTGTATTAACAGATGTATTGTTAAGTGGCTCGGTTTACAAAGATGATCATGGGAAAGTAATTGGAGCAGTATTGGTAGCCAGAGATATCACCGATTTGAAAAAAGTTGAAAAGGAACTGATTGAAGCCAGGGTTTTTGCAGAGTTAGCAACTTTAATTGCAGAAGAAGCAAAACTTAAAGCAGAAAGTTCAACGTTGAAAGCAGAGGATGCGGTAAAAGCAAAACAACAGTTTTTGTCTAACATGAGCCATGAAATACGTACGCCGATGAATGCAATCATTGGGTTTACAAAAGTGATGCTGAAAACAGAGTTGTCTGCAAAGCAAAAAGAATATTTAATGGCGATCAAAATGAGTGGAGATGCATTGATCGTATTGATCAACGATATTCTCGACCTGGCTAAAGTAGATGCAGGCAAAATGGTCTTTGAGCAGGTGCCGTTCAAGTTATCGTTATCTATTTCTGCTATGCTTCACTTGTTTGAGACAAAAATTCAGGAAAAAAATTTAGAGCTGGTTAAAATATATGACGAGAATATCCCTGAAGTGTTGATTGGAGATCCGGTGCGGTTACATCAGATCATTTTAAATCTGGTAAGCAATGCTGTTAAGTTTACACCTGCAGGAAATATTACAGTAGGCGTAAAATTGCTTAGCGAAGATGCTGAAAAAGTTACAATAGGGTTTTCGGTTTCGGATACAGGGATAGGAATAGTAGAAAGTAAGATTGAAACAATATTTGAAAATTTTCAGCAGGCCTCTAGTGGTACGTCAAGGATATTTGGAGGTACGGGGTTAGGCCTGGCAATAGTGAAACAATTGGTTGAGCCGCAGGGAGGCAATATTGATGTAAAAAGTGAAGTTGATAAAGGGTCTACGTTTAGCTTTACGTTGAGTTTTTTAAAAACAAAAGAAAATATAATACCGGATAACGATATTCTTGAAATAGATACGGAAATCAAAAATATAAGTGTGCTGGTTGTTGAAGATATTGCATTGAATCAATTACTCATGAAAACATTGCTGGATGATTTTGGTTTTGAAAGAGACATCGCATCCAATGGGAAGATGGCGATTGAAAAATTGAAAGACAAATCGTACGATGTTATTTTAATGGATCTGCAAATGCCTGAAATGAATGGTTTTGAGGCCACAGAATATATAAGGAAAACACTGAAGTCCGCTGTTCCGATCATCGCACTGACGGCAGATGTAACTACGGTTGATCTGGCAAAATGCAAAGCTGTTGGGATGAATGATTACATAGCTAAACCAGTCGACGAAAGATTATTATATAGCAAAATAGTGGGGTTAGTTAAAAAAAATACTTCCATGGTTCCAGAAAAAGATAAAGACAATACTCAAGCCGAAAAAGAGAAGTGTATTGATCTGTCATATTTAAATCTTCGTACAAAATCAAATCCGTCATTGATGATGGAGATGATCTTGCTATACTTAGAGCAAACACCGCCTTTGATCAAAACGATCAAACAAAGTTTTCTTGAT